>NZ_CP187862.1:0-435000 GCF_050555565.1 Enterococcus sp. MSG3290
ATGGTATCCCTCGATGCTTTATGGAATGAATTAAAAGCAACATACCAAAAGGATTTATCGCCTGCTAGCTATAATACATGGATCGAAACAGCGAACCCTCGAACCCTTGATCAAAACCAGCTCGTTGTTGAGGTTCCTAGCAAGATTCATAAAGAATATTGGGAAAAAAACCTGGCGACAAAAATCGTTGAAGTCGGTTATATGTTATCAGGAAATGAGATTATCCCTCGCTTTATTACTGGCGAAGAAGCAGAGCAAGAAGAAGTTATAGAAGAAAAAAATCCAAAAGTTGTGGCACCTAGTCCGCTAAAAAAAGCCATGCTGAACCCTAAATATACCTTTGATACGTTTGTCATTGGTAAAGGAAATCAGATGGCTCATGCAGCAGCGCTCGTTGTAGCAGAAGATCCAGGTTCTATTTATAACCCGCTCTTCTTTTATGGAGGCGTGGGACTTGGTAAGACTCACTTGATGCATGCAATTGGTCATCAAATGCTGCAAAGTCAGCCTAATGCCAAAGTAAAATATGTAAGCAGTGAAACTTTTGCTAATGATTTCATCAATTCGATCCAAAACAAAACAGCAGAAGAGTTCCGTCAAGAATATCGAAATGTTGATTTACTGCTAGTGGATGACATTCAATTTTTTGCAGAAAAAGAAGCTACGCAAGAAGAGTTTTTCCATACTTTCAATGCCTTGTACAATGAAGGGAAACAAATCGTACTAACCAGTGATCGGTTGCCAAACGAGATTCCGAAACTGCAAGAACGCCTTGTTTCTCGCTTTGCATGGGGGCTGTCTGTTGATATTACACCGCCGGATCTTGAAACAAGAACAGCGATTTTACGTAAAAAAGCGGCGGCTGAACGTCTAGAGATCCCAGATGACACACTAAGCTACATCGCAGGACAAATTGATTCTAACATTCGTGAATTAGAAGGTGCACTTGTTCGAGTGCAAGCTTTTGCTGCGATGAATAGTGAAGATATTTCGACTAGTCTAGCTGCAGACGCACTGAAAACGTTAAAATCAGGAAAAGGACATCCTCAATTGTCAATCCTGCAGATCCAAGAAGAAGTGGCAAAGTATTATCACATCCAATTGAAAGATCTCAAAGGAAAGAAACGCGTCAAATCTATTGTTGTTCCTAGACAAATCGCTATGTATTTGGCACGTGAGCTCACAGATAATTCTTTACCGAAAATCGGAGCTGAATTCGGTGGCAAGGATCATACAACGGTTATCCATGCTCATGAAAAAATCCAGCAGCTGATGGATTCTAGTGTCAGTATGCAAAATGAAGTATCAGAAATCAAAAACTTTTTACTAAATTAATTTGTCGATTCTATCAACTGAAAATAGCATGTGGATAAAAGAAAAAAACGTTCAAAAGTTATGCACACTTTTTCCACAGCTGTTTTTTCGTTTCTCTCTTACGTTTTTTGAGTTTTCCACAGAATCAACATGCCCTATTACTTTTATTATTCTTTTTAACTAATAATAAATAAACAAACATTCAAAGGAGATACATCATGAAAGTTACTTTAAACCGAGCTAGCTTTATGCAGGAATTGCAAACTGTTCAACGAGCTATTTCAAGCAAAACCACGATCCCTATTTTGACAGGTGTAAAAATCACACTGACACAAGAAGGTTTGACTTTGACGGGGAGCAACGCTGATATATCAATTGAAACTTTTTTGTCTGTTGAAAACGAAAAAGCAAATATGCAAATCGAATCTACTGGTTCCATTGTTTTACAAGCACGTTTCTTTAGCGAAATCATTCGGAGACTTCCTGAAGAAACATTTACTTTAGAAGTTTTAGAAAATAAACAAGTAGCGATTACTTCTGGAAAAGCGAATTTTATCGTAAATGGATTAGATGCAGATAACTATCCTCATCTTCCTGTTGTCGAAAGCCATAACCAGATGAAATTACCTGTACACGTATTGACTAAACTAATCAACGAAACAGTTTTTGCTGTCTCACAACATGAGAGTCGTCCAATCTTGACAGGTGTGCATTTCATTTTATCTGATAATTCTTTATTGGCTGTAGCTACTGATTCTCACCGTCTAAGTCAACGCGTGATTCCAGTAGAACAAGCGGCTGATCATTTTGATATTGTTATTCCTGGAAAAAGTTTGATCGAATTATCTCGCTCATTAACAAATGAAGAAGAGATCGTCGAAATCAGCATTATGGAAAACCAAGTGTTGTTCAAAACAGAAACGATGTATTTCTATTCCCGTTTGCTAGAAGGAAACTATCCTGATACCAATCGTTTGATTCCTTCAAGTTTTAATACAGAGGTTGAATTTTCTGTTCCTAGCTTTTTAGCGGCGATCGAACGGGCTTCTTTACTTTCTCATGAAGGCCGTAACAACATCGTTCGTTTATCTATTCGTCCAGATGCGGTTGTTTTATACGGAAATTCGCCAGAAATCGGGAAAGTAGAAGAAAGCTTGAGTTATACAGCAAGCAGTGGCGATCCATTAGATATTTCTTTCAATCCGGATTATATGAAAGCAGCGTTGCGTGCATTTGGAGATATGAGCATCAAAGTGAAATTTATCTCTGCTATTCGTCCATTTACATTGGAACCAACGGAAGATGGCGTTCAATTTATTCAGCTGATTACTCCTGTACGTACAAATTAACAATGATTTTCAATGTTCTTGAAAATTTAATTGAAAAGAAATAGAAAAAATAAAATTTTAAACAGAAGGCCCTAAAATCTCTTTTAAGGCTTTCTGTTTATTTTTGTTTAAATCACCTTTTTTAGATTAAATCGTCTTATATGGAAAAATATATGGATAAATTTGTTTTATTGCGAAAAAAAAGGTATAATAGAGTATACTTTTAATAATGAAAATGAGGGATGGGCATTGAAACAACAAGTCATTCTAAATACGGAATTCATGACGTTGGGCCAAATGTTGAAAGAAGTCACAGTTATCGGTAGTGGCGGACAAGCAAAATGGTATTTGGCAGAAAACACTGTGTTAGTCGATGGCGAACCAGAAAATCGTCGTGGACGCAAACTTTATCCCGGCATGATGGTTGAAGTTCCAGAAGTAGGAACTTTTTTTATGGTAAAAAAAGGAAACGACGATAATGAGGCTGAATAAGCTGTATTTAAAAAATTATCGAAATTACGAAGAGCTGAACATCGAATTTTCCAAGAACCTCGTCATCTTTTTAGGAGAAAATGCGCAAGGAAAAACGAATCTTTTAGAAAGTATCTACGTATTAGCTATGACGCGAAGTCATCGGACAAGTAGTGAGCAGGAATTGATTGGCTGGACTGACGATCAGGCGATGATTCAAGGAGAGATCACAAAAGGTTCATCCACTCTTCCATTAGAAATCTTATTATCTAAAAAAGGCCGAAAAACCAAGATCAACCATATCGAACAGAAAAAGTTAAGTACTTACGTGGGACAAATGAATGTCATTTTATTTGCACCAGAAGATCTTTCTTTAGTAAAAGGCAGCCCGCAGATCAGGCGGAAGTTTTTAGATATGGAATTAGGCCAGATCAATCCAATCTATCTTTATGATCTTGTCCAATACCAAGCAATTTTGAAACAAAGAAACCAGTATTTAAAGCAATTGAATGAAAAAAAACAAACTGATTTGCTTTATTTGGATATTTTGTCCGAACAACTAGCAGCGTTTGGCAGCAAAGTATTGAAAGCAAGAGCACAGTTCGTCAAGCGATTGGAGTTTTGGGCTAATTCTTTGCATCAGCAAATCACCCATCAAAAAGAGCAGCTGGAAATCGAGTATCTCACCGCAGTCGATTCTTTAGAAACACATACGCAAGAGCAAATCCAAGAACAATTTCTCGCACTTTTGAACCAAAATAAAAAGAAAGACCTTTTTCGGGGAACAACGACAGCTGGTCCTCATCGTGACGATCTTTCCTTTTTTATTAATCAGAAAAATGTGCAGACTTATGGATCGCAAGGACAGCAAAGAACAACTGCACTAAGTGTCAAATTAGCAGAAATCGATTTGATTAAAGAAGAGACAGGGGAATATCCAATCCTTTTGTTAGATGATGTGATGAGCGAGCTGGATGATAATCGTCAACTCCATCTGCTAGAAACAATCGAAGGAAAAGTTCAAACGTTCTTAACAACAACGACACTTGACCATGTAAAAAATAAAATGACTGTTGAACCTGAGATTTTTTATGTTCAACAAGGGAAACTAAAAGGAGAAGAAACTGAATGACAGAAGAAAGAAGTTTAGTAGAACGCGCTAAAGAGTATGATGCCAGTCAGATTCAAGTACTTGAAGGACTTGAAGCCGTTCGTAAACGACCTGGCATGTATATCGGTTCGACTAGTTCTGAGGGTCTGCATCACCTTGTTTGGGAAATTGTCGATAATTCGATCGATGAAGTATTAGCAGGTTTTGCAACGAAAATCCATGTGATTATTGAAAAAGACAACAGTATCACCGTTATTGACGACGGTCGGGGGATACCTGTAGATATCCAGGCAAAAACTGGACGTCCTGCAGTTGAAACGGTCTTTACTGTTTTACATGCTGGAGGAAAATTCGGCGGTGGTGGGTACAAAGTTTCTGGTGGACTTCACGGAGTAGGATCTTCTGTTGTTAACGCGCTTTCTACACAGCTTGATGTCAAAGTATACAAAGAAGGAAATGTGTACTATCAAGAATATCGTCGTGGAGCTGTAGTGGACGACTTAAAGATTATCGAACAAACGGATCGCCATGGAACAACGGTTCACTTTACGCCAGACCCTGAAATTTTTACAGAGACAACTGAGTTTGATTTTTCAAAATTGGCTACCCGGATCCGTGAACTTGCTTTCTTGAACCGCGGGATGCGTATATCGATTGAAGACAAACGAGAAGAAGAACCAGTCATCAATGAATACCATTATGACGGCGGGATCAAAAGTTATGTCGAATACTTGAATGCAAACAAAACCGTGATTTTTCCAGAACCTGTATATTTGGAAGGTGAACAGCAAGATATCGCAGTTGAAGTCTCTATGCAATATACAGACGGCTACCATTCCAATATCATGAGTTTTGCCAACAATATCCATACGTATGAAGGCGGAACACATGAATCAGGATTCAAGACTGCTTTAACTCGTGTGATAAATGATTATGCCCGAAAACAAAAGCTGATGAAAGAAAATGACGACAACTTGACCGGTGAAGACGTGCGAGAAGGATTGACAGCTGTTATTTCTATCAAGCATCCTGACCCTCAATTCGAAGGACAAACAAAAACAAAATTGGGCAATTCCGAAGTACGGACAGTCACTGATCGGTTATTTAGCGAACATTTCATGAAATTCTTGCTGGAAAACCCAAGTGTGGGCCGTCAAATTGTTGAAAAAGGATTACTAGCTTCCAGAGCTCGTCTAGCAGCGAAACGTGCGCGTGAAGTAACGAGACGTAAAGGTGCTTTAGAGATCAGTAATCTGCCAGGAAAATTAGCGGACTGCTCTAGCAACGATCCTGAAAAATGCGAATTGTTCATCGTCGAAGGAGATTCGGCCGGCGGATCAGCTAAGCAAGGTCGTAATCGAGAGTTTCAAGCCATCTTGCCTATTCGTGGGAAAATCTTGAATGTTGAAAAAGCAAGCATGGACAAGATCTTGGCAAATGAAGAGATCCGGTCTTTATTTACTGCTATGGGTACAGGGTTTGGAGAAGATTTTGATGTATCGAAAGCTCGCTACCACAAATTAGTTATCATGACTGATGCCGATGTCGACGGCGCGCATATCCGTACATTGCTGCTGACTCTTTTTTATCGTTACATGCGTCCTATTGTTGAAGCTGGATACGTCTATATTGCTCAGCCACCTTTATACGGGGTAAAACAAGGGAAGAATATTACGTATGTACAACCAGGAAAAAATGCAGAAGAAGAGTTGAAACAAGTCGTTGCTTCACTTCCTGCCTCACCAAAACCAAGCGTTCAGCGTTATAAAGGACTTGGAGAAATGGATGATCATCAACTATGGGAAACAACTATGGACCCAAGCAATCGGATGATGGCCCGCGTCAGTGTGGACGATGCTATTGCAGCAGATCAGATATTTGAAATGTTGATGGGGGATCGAGTAGAACCCCGTCGTGCATTCATCGAGGAAAATGCACACTATGTGAAGAACTTAGATATTTAATCATGAAGGAGGAAAAAGAATGAGTGAAGAAATCAGAGAAAACATCCATGATGTCAATCTAACCAGCGAAATGAAAGACTCCTTCATCGATTATGCGATGAGTGTTATTGTCGCACGTGCACTTCCTGATGTCAGAGATGGTCTGAAACCCGTTCACCGCCGTATTTTATACGGCATGAACGAATTAGGTGTAACACCGGATAAAGCCCATAAAAAATCTGCCAGAATCGTCGGAGATGTCATGGGTAAATACCATCCTCATGGAGACAGTGCGATCTATGAGTCAATGGTACGGATGGCGCAGCCATTCAGCTACCGTTATATGCTAGTGGATGGTCATGGAAACTTTGGTTCTGTTGACGGTGACGGTGCCGCCGCTATGCGTTATACCGAAGCACGGATGAGCAAAATCGCTACAGAAATGCTGCGTGATATCAATAAGAACACTGTTGATTTCCAAAGCAACTATGATGATACAGAAAAAGAACCAGTTGTACTACCTGCTCGCTTCCCGAATCTTTTAGTGAACGGAACAACGGGGATCGCCGTAGGTATGGCCACGAATATCCCACCTCATAACTTGTCTGAGGTAGTAGCGGCTATCGATTTGCTGATGGATAATCCTGATGTGACGACCAATGAATTGATGGAAGTATTACCTGGACCAGATTTTCCAACAGGTGGTTTGGTTATGGGGAAATCAGGAATCCGAAGAGCGTATGAAACAGGTAAGGGATCTATTACCGTACGTGCAAAAGTTGAGATTACTGAGATGCCAAATGGTAAAGAACGGATCATCGTGACAGAATTGCCTTATATGGTCAATAAAGCAAAATTGATCGAACGGATTTCTGAACTGCACAGAGACAAGCGTATCGAAGGGATCACAGATTTGCGGGACGAATCTTCCCGTGAAGGTATGCGGATCGTCATTGACATCCGTCGTGACGCCAGCGCATCCGTTATCTTGAATAACTTATATAAATTGACATCCTTGCAAAATTCATTTGGATTCAATATGTTGGCGATCGAAAAAGGTGTGCCGAAAGTTTTGAGCTTGAAACAAATTCTTGAAAACTATATCGAACATCAGCGCGAAGTCATCACAAGACGGACGGTCTTTGAAAAAGAAAAAGCAGAAGCAAGGGCACACATTTTAGAAGGTTTGCGTATTGCTTTGGATCATATCGATGAAATCATTGCGATTATCCGCGGGTCTAAATCAGATGACGAAGCAAAAGCGACGATGATCGAACGGTTCGATTTATCCGATCGCCAGTCTCAAGCTATTTTAGATATGCGTTTACGCCGATTGACCGGTTTGGAACGGGAAAAAATCGAAAATGAATACCAAGAACTCTTAAAACTGATTGAAGATTTAACTGACATTCTGGCAAGACCAGAACGTGTTACAGAAATCATCAAGAATGAATTAGCAGACTTGAATCAACGATTTGGTGATAAACGACGCACAGAATTACTAGTCGGTGAGGTCTTAAGTCTGGAAGATGAAGATTTAATCGAAGAAGAAGAAATCGTTATTACATTGACAAACAATGGTTACATCAAACGTTTGGCAAATAATGAATTCAGAGCTCAACGAAGGGGTGGACGTGGTGTCCAAGGAATGGGTATCCACAATGACGACTTCGTCAAAAATCTGGTTTCTTGTTCTACCCATGATACATTGTTATTCTTTACGAATAACGGAAAAGTGTATCGGGCAAAAGGATACGAAATTCCAGAATACGGGCGCACAGCCAAAGGAATACCAATTATCAATTTACTAGGTATCGATTCGAGTGAAAGCATCCAGGCAATCATTGCGGTGACGGGAGAAGCAGAAGAAGGCCACTATCTCTTCTTTACGACGCGTCAAGGTACAGTAAAACGTACTTCTGTCACTGCTTTTGCTAACATCCGAAGTAATGGTCTGATCGCAATTGGTTTGAAAGAAGACGATGAGCTCGTCAATGTGCTACTGACAGATGGTCAATCTAATATCATTATTGGAACACATAACGGCTACTCTGTCACTTTCAAAGAAGAAGCAGTCCGCGATATGGGACGTACAGCTTCCGGGGTCAGAGGAATACGCCTGCGTGAGGAAGATTATGTCGTTGGGGCAGCCTTAATGAAGGAAGATCAAGAAGTATTAGTGATCACAGAAAAAGGTTACGGAAAACGGACAAAAGTATCGGAATATCCAGTGAAAGGCCGCGGAGGTAAAGGGATCAAAACGGCGAACATCACTGAAAAAAATGGTCCACTAGCTGGATTGACCACTGTTTCTGGAGATGAAGACATCATGCTGATTACAGATAAAGGTGTCATTATCCGTTTCAACGTATCGACTGTTTCTCAAACTGGACGTTCAACATTAGGCGTACGTTTGATGAAGATGGAAGCTGATACGAAAGTTGTCACGATGGCAGCAGTCGAACCAGAAGCTGCAGAACAAACAGTTGAAGAACAAGGTTCAGAAGAATAACCATCAAGACTAAGTGTGTAAGCTAGCAAGAATAACCGATTAAAAAATCTGGTTATTCCTGCTGGCTTTTTTGATTAGTTGAATTTCTCTTAAAATATTCGAAACTGTTCATTCTGTATTGCTTTTGACCAAAATAGAGTGTATAATCAGAGCTTGTGAGTAGTCTAATTAATTAGATAACTCTCCTTGCTCTTAGGAACCTAAGAGCCGAAAGTCCACAGGGAGGTGAATATCAATGGAAAACACGAAATATGAAATCATGTACATTATTCGTCCAAACATTGATGAAGAAGCAAAAACTGCTTTAATCGAACGTTTCGATGCAATCTTGAAAGATAACGGAGCAGAAGTTATCGAATCAAAAGATTGGGAAAAACGCCGTTTCGCTTATGAAATGAACGGTTACCGTGAAGGTATCTATCACATCGTTAAAGTATCTTCTCCATCATCAGCAAATGCTGTCAATGAATTTGACCGTCTTGCTAAAATCAACGACGATATCATTCGTCACATGATTGTTAAAGAAGAAGCTTAATTGTTGTTTCATGTGAAACAATAGAAAACGATGAGAGGAGATGACTATTTTGATTAATAATGTTGTATTAGTTGGACGTCTGACGAAAGATCCAGATTTGCGTTACACAGCAAGTGGTACGGCAGTCGCAACATTTACTTTGGCTGTGAATCGTAATTTTACAAACCAAAGCGGCAATCGCGAGGCTGATTTTATCAACTGTGTGATTTGGCGCAAATCAGCAGAAACTTTAGCAAACTATGCTCGTAAAGGAACACTTTTAGGTGTTACTGGACGTATCCAAACTCGTTCTTATGATAATCAGCAAGGACAACGTGTATACGTGACAGAAGTAGTAGCTGACAACTTCCAATTGCTGGAAAGTCGTTCTGCATCTGAAAATCGCCAACAAAGCGGCGGATTCCAAAGTTCTGGTCAATCAGCTGGCGGATTTGGCGGAAACAATAACTCTAATCAAACATCTCAATCATCCAACGGTATGCCTGATTTCGACCGTGATACTTCTGACCCATTCGGCTCAAGTTCAACGATCGACATTTCAGACGATGATTTACCATTCTAAACGAATTTGATAGGAGGGAAATAGAATGGCACAACAAAGAAGAGGCGGACGTAAACGTCGTAAAGTAGACTACATTGCTGCTAACCATATTGAATATATCGATTATAAAGATATCGAATTACTAAAAAGATTTATTTCAGAACGCGGTAAAATCTTGCCACGTCGTGTAACTGGTACAGGCGCTAAAAACCAACGTAAAATTACTGTTGCAATCAAACGCGCTCGTATCATGGGCTTGCTACCTTTCGTTAGCGAAGACTAATAAATCCTAGGAATTGAATGACTGATCCTTTTGATCAGCTATTCAATTCCTTTTTTTCTGTAAAAATAACCTCTATTCGTTTAGTCGCTCGAATGACGAAAGTTATGGTAAAATCAAATTAGTCATATATGGGAGGAAAATTATGGAAAATAAAAACAATCATTTATCCCCGAAACCTCTCTTCCTTATCCTGTTTATATTAATCGAAGTATTGGTAGTCTTAATTTTACCATTTCGTTTTGTTAGCGCTTCGGTCATTCTATTGATGAATTTATGGGGTGTTCGCTATTGGTTGAAAATGAAACGTTGGCTTATTTTAAATAAACGTGAAAAAATCCAGCAGGCTTCGACTGTAGCTGAAACCAATCTAGCTTATGTCTCAGAAGTCATGCCTGTAGGAGTGATTGCTTATCAGCCGTCAAGCCAAAAAATCGAATGGCTCAATCCATTAGCATTGAAAATCAAAGATCAAAGTGGATTAACAGAGGAAGAATTGCTAGATACTTTTTTTACTGCAAAAGAAAAAAAGAAAAACCAAGTCTATCTAGCAGATAAAACATTTCAGTTTGATATGGATACAGTAAAGGGTGTTGTTTATTTTAATGATATTACCCAAAACCAGTTGTTAAAACTCCATCAGACGAACAGTCAGCCGGTGATTGGTATTTTATCTATTGATAACTATGCAGATGCCATTGATAAATTAGATGACAAAGAGATTTCTTATTTGAACTCTTTCGTCACTACACTAGTTTCTGACTGGATGAATGAATACCATGTCTTTTTCAAAAGAATCAACGCAGAACGGTTTTTCTTCGTAGCACAGATGATCGATCTGAAAAAGATGATGGATAAAAAATTTGATTTGCTGGATCGCTTTCGAGCAGAAGCTGAAAAACAGAGCTCGCCTATCACCCTTAGTATGGGGATTGCTTATGGCTCAAGAACCCTCGATGAAATCGGTGGAGAAGCTCAGAATAATTTAGATGTTGCTTTAGTCCGTGGAGGCGACCAAGTTGTCGTGAAAGAGGTAAAAGAAGGAGCAAAACCTGTTTATTATGGGGGGAAATCTGCTAAGAATGTCAAACGCACGCGTGTTCGTTCTCGAGCGATGAGTACCGCTTTGCGTCGGATTTTTGATGAAACAGGCGATGTGTTTATCATGGGGCACAAGTTTCCAGATATGGATGCTTTAGGCTCTGCTTTTGGTGTCAGTTGTCTGGCACGCTTCAACCAGAAAAAAGCTTACATCGTTATCAATGAGAACGAGATCATTCCAGATGTAGAACGGTGTCTTGAAGAAATCCATAAGCATCCTGAATTAGAAATGCAACTAATCTCTCCAGAACGTGCCATAGAGCTGAAAAAAGAAGAGGACCTCCTCGTGATGGTGGATTACCATAAACCTTCTCTATCGATCTCTCAGGGCCTATATGAGCAATTTGATAAGATTGTGATCATTGATCACCATCGTCGTGGGGAAGAGTTTCCAAGTAAACCTCTGCTGACTTATATTGAATCTTCAGCTTCTTCAGCTTCAGAGCTAGTTTCTGAGCTGATCCAATACCAAAGCAGCAAAACAAATCGCTTAGATCGTTTTGAGGCCACATTATTGCTTGCAGGGATGGTTGTAGATACAAATAGTTTCAATGTCCGTACAACTGCACGAACTTTTGACGTTGCCAGCTATTTAAGGTCTTGTGGAGCAGACGCATCCTTAGTACAATATTTATTGAGCTCGGATTTAGCGACATACTTGGAGATCAGCAATTTGATTGCTGGAAGCGACTATGTGACTTCTGATATTGTTGTGGCGGCAGGGACAGACGAAAAAGAGTATAATAGTGTTATAGCAGCAAAAACAGCAGATACATTGCTTTCGATGATCAATATCAATGCAGCTTTCGTCATTACAAAGCGGACAGACGGCTTGATTGGGATCAGTGCCAGAAGTACCGGCACGATCAACGTCCAAATCATCATGGAATCCTTAGGTGGCGGAGGACACTTCACAAACGCAGCTACTCAACTGGAAAATACGACAGTTGAGGAAACAAAACAGAAGCTATTTGCTGCAATCAAAGAAAATATGAATCAAATATATGATAAGGAGTAATCCAAATGAAAGTAATTTTTTTACAAGATGTAAAAGGAAAAGGTAAAAAAGGGGACATCAAAGAAGTTCCAGCAGGTTATGCACAAAATTATCTAATCAAAAATAACTTGGCAAAAGAAGCAACGAAAAGCAGTATCAGTCAGTTAGCAGGACAAAAGAAAGCACAAGAAAAACACGAAGCTGAAATCTTGGAAGAAGCTAAAAAGTTAAAAGAATTCTTGGAAAAAGAAGATACTGTAGTCGAATTGAAGGCGAAAGCAGGGGAAGACAGCCGTTTGTTTGGTTCGATCCCTTCAAAACAAATTGCTGAAGGGTTAAACAAACAATACAAAATCAAATTAGATAAACGAAAAATCGAATTAGAAAATCCGATCCGTTCACTAGGCTACACAAACGTACCTGTTAAGCTTCATCATGAGGTGACGGGTACGATCAAAGTTCATGTCGTACAAGAATAACAAATCTTGATAGCGATGTTCAGCTGGTAAGTATAACCAGAAGGAGAAAAGACAAACCGAAATTTATCTGAGAAAACAGCTGCAGCAATGAAAGCAAAAGCTGCAAATCGATTTCAGATTGATTTCGGTTTCTTTTTTGGGAACAGCAAAATAGCATAAAGAAAACGAGTATAATAAAAGAGAACTATTTTTTTATTACACTTTCGGTACGAATGATGACTTTTCTCTCATTTTCTTGTAAAATGAAGCAATTGAAGACAAGGAGCGATACGTATGAATGAAGTGTGGCAGGATCGAATCCCACCGCAAAATATTGAAGCTGAACAAGCGGTTTTAGGCTCTGTTTTTCTTGACGCAGAAACGATCATTGATGCCATGGAGTACATAGAGCCAAAAGACTTTTATCGTCGCGGCCATCAAATTATTTTTGAGACAATGATCGAGTTAAATGATCGTAATGAAGCGATTGACGTGGTTACTGTCAAAGACCGGCTGGAACAAGCCAATTTGTTAGAAGATGCCGGTGGTTTAAGTTATCTCTCAGACTTGGCATTAGCAGTTCCGACAGCAGCAAATATCGTCTACTATGCGAAAATCGTTGAAGAAAAATCATTGCTGCGTACATTGATCCAGACAGCAACAGGAATCGTTACGAAAGGATTCGAGCAAGGAGAAGAAGTTCAAACAATTTTAGATGATGCCGAACGCAGTATCTTGGAGGTTTCGGAAAAAAGAAATCGAAGCGGCTTTTTATCTATTGCTGAAGTACTGAACTCCACGATTGAAAATATCGATCGACTAGCTCAAAACAATGAAGAAATCACAGGTCTACCAACTGGCTATCAAGGTCTGGATAAAATGACAGCAGGTTTCCAGCCCGAAGAACTAATCATTCTTGCTGCACGTCCAGCGGTAGGTAAAACAGCGTTCGCATTGAATATTGCTCAAAATGTAGGAACCAAAACAGATCGTTCTGTTGCGATATTCAGTCTGGAAATGGGGGCAGAATCTCTTGTAAATCGGATGCTTTGTGCAGAAGGTTCGATTGAGGCCAGCCATTTACGTACAGGTCAGCTTTCGGAAGAAGAATGGTCGAATCTGATCGTTGCGATGGGGAGTCTTTCTCGAGCAAATATTTTTATCGATGATACACCAGGGATCAAAATCTCTGAAATCCGTGCGAAATGTCGGAAACTAGCGCAAGAAAAAGGCAATCTAGGCTTGATATTGATCGATTATTTGCAGTTGATTGAAGGTAACGGTAAAGAGAACCGTCAACAAGAAGTATCAGATATCTCTCGCCAACTGAAAAAACTGGCGAAAGAGCTGAAAGTACCTGTCATTGCTCTTTCACAGTTATCTCGTGGAGTAGAACAGCGACAAGACAAACGACCAGTGCTAAGTGATATTCGTGAATCCGGATCAATTGAACAAGATGCGGACATCGTAGCCTTCTTGTATCGAGATGATTATTATGAAAGAGAAGGCGGAGATGACGATGATGGAAACGAGCCAAAAAATGACAACGTCATCGAAGTCATCATCGAGAAGAACCGAAGCGGTGCACGAGGAACAGTTGAACTACTGTTTATCAAAGAATACAATAAGTTTTCGTCGCTTTCGCCAAGAGAAGAATTTTAAAGAAGAGGTTGTGAGCCTTGAGCAATCCCGAGAGCTCTCGTAAGAAGATGCAAGGAGTAACCGCAGGAACGACTAGAGTACTTAATTTAAACAGATCTCCAAAGGGATTGTGACAAAAGTCTTGTCACAGTCCCTTTTTCCGAATAAACGGTGTTCAATCAGCTGACCCTTGGTATTAGCTCAGCAAACGTCAAAATATGAGGAACTATTTTGACGTTTGTTTCTCTAATACTCAGGTCAAAACGCTGATCTTACGACCTCTTTTCCTTAAACGGTGTTCTCCTGCCAACTCCTCGGTCACAAGTCACAATATCATCAAACATGAGAAGCAATTTTCGTACATTCCTTCTTATTTCTTGAAGCTGACCACTTCTGTTACAACCTCTTTTTTAATAACCATTCTAAAAAGATAAAGTTCGTTTTTTAAGCGTTTTTATAAAATAAAAATAAAAATCATTCGATTTTATTTGAAATATGTATCTATTATTGATACAATGGTTCAGGATTAAATAATATAGAACGAGGTGTTCACATGTCATCTGTAGTAGTAGTAGGTACGCAATGGGGCGATGAAGGGAAAGGAAAAATCACAGACTTTCTCAGTGAAAATGCTGAAGTGATTGCACGGTACCAAGGTGGCGACAATGCAGGGCACACAATTAAGTTTAACGGTGTGACTTATAAACTGCATTTGATTCCTTCTGGGATTTTTTATAAAGACAAGATCAGTGTGATCGGAAACGGCGTTGTAGTCAATCCTAAATCATTGGTTAAAGAATTAGCTTATTTACATGAAAAAGGTGTAGAAACAAGTAATTTGCGTATTTCTGACCGCGCGCACGTAATCTTGCCTTATCATATCAAATTGGACCAATTACAAGAAGATGCTAAGGGCGAAAACAAGATTGGTACAACGATTAAAGGAATCGGACCTGCCTATATGGATAAAGCAGCTCGTGTAGGTATCCGTATTGCAGACTTATTAGATAAAGAAATTTTTGAAGAACGTCTTCGTTTGAATCTAGATGACAAAAACCGTCAATTTGTAAAAATGTTTGATTCAGAACCACTTGATTTTGACGATATTTTTGAAGAATATTATGAATACGGACAACAAATCAAACAATACGTCACAGATACTTCCGTTATCTTGAATGATGCCTTGGATGCAGGCAAACGCGTGTTGTTTGAAGGCGCACAAGGTGTAATGCTGGATATCGACCAGGGAACTTATCCTTTTGTTACTTCTTCTAACCCAGTAGCCGGTGGGGTAACAATCGGAAGCGGTGTAGGGCCTTCAAAAATCAATAAAGTTGTCGGCGTCTGCAAAGCCTATACGTCACGTGTCGGTGATGGACCATTTCCAACTGAATTATTTGATGAAACAGGAGAACAAATCCGCGAAGTAGGACGAGAATACGGTACGACAACTGGTCGTCCGCGTCGTGTCGGCTGGTTTGATTCTGTAGTTATGCGCCATTCTAAACGAGTTTCAGGTATTACCAACCTATCTTTAAACTCGATCGATGTATTAAGTGGATTGGAAACAGTAAAAATTTGTACGGCTTATGAATTAGATGGCGAACTAATCTACCACTATCCAGCAAGCTTGAAAGAGTTGAACCGCTGCAAACCAATCTATGAAGAATTGCCAGGCTGGTCAGAAGACATTACAGGATGCAAAACACTTGCAGAACTGCCAGAAAACGCACGTAACTATGTACGTCGTATCTCAGAGCTTGTTGGTGTACGTATCTCAACATTTTCTGTCGGACCTGATAGAACACAAACAAACATCTTAGAAAGCGTCTGGGCGCAAATCTAAGGATAAAAACGACGACTGAATCAGGACGTTCTTACCAGAGAGAGTCGAAGTGTTTATCTATACGATAATAATAACTTGAAGAGGTAGTGAAAGAGACGTTTAACCTTATTGCCGATAGGCTGTCTCTTGAACACTGTTTATTCAGAATAAGGGACTGTGACAAAAACCGTGTCACAGTCCCTTTTTTCGAACAAACGGTGTTCAAAAGCTTGCATCTACGGCACTAAGCCCAATCAGATGAAAAATATGGAGTGCTATTTTTATCTGATTGTTTTTACTGCTTGATGCAGAGCAGCTTTTTCACAACCTCTCCACTAAACGGTGTTCTCCTGCCAACTCCTCGGTCACAAGTCACAATATTCAACAAACATGAGAAGCTGTTTTTTGAAATTGTTCCTTGTGACTCGGAGCTAAACGGCAGGCTCACAACCTCTTGGTAAACGGTGTTCAATCAGCTGACCCTCGGTATTAGCTCAAAAAACGGCAAAATATGAGGAACTATTTTTTCCGTTTTTTTCTCTAATACTCAGGTCAAAACGCTGATTTCACAACCTCTGATTCACGGTGTTCCAGAAGTAGCTTCTACGGAAATAAGCCGAAATTTCACAAAAATTTGAGAAGCAATTTTCGTAAATTCCTTCTTATTTCTTGAAGCTGACCACTTCTGTCACAACCTCTTATTTTGATTAGAACTTGCGAAAATAAACCGGTTAAAGTGTGTCTAGCGCAAGAGATTTGCTATAATAGACGATAAGGGTAAAATGTAACGAGAAGGGGTTGAAAAATGTGTATCAAATTGTAACAGATTCTTGTTGTGATCTGCCATACCATGTATTAGCAAAAGAAAAAGTTGATTTTTTATCAATGAATCTCCAATTGAATGATCAAGAGTTAGTAGATGACCTCGGAAAGACATTCAATTATGACCGCTACATGAATCAGCTGAAAAATGGTGCGATGCCTACGACATCACAAATCAATGTTGGCCGATATTTAGAATTTTTCCGTTCTTATGCGGAAAAACAGATTCCTGTTTTATATGTGGCTTTTTCCAGTGGATTAAGCGGCTCTTACAGTAGTGCGCTTCAAGCGGTTGAATTGCTGAAGGAAGAATATGAAGACCCTGAGATCTATGTTTTTGATACAAAAGCTGCAAGTATTGGGGAAGGGCTTTTAGTATTGGAAGCTGTAAGATTGAAAAAAGAAGGTAAAAGCATCGAAGAAACCCTAGAGTGGCTGGAAAGTAATTATTTGAAAGTCCATTCATGGGTAACAGTAGACGATCTGAAATATCTAGAACGAGGCGGTAGGATTTCCAAAGCAAGTGCTACTCTTGGCAGTCTATTGAGTGTAAAGCCTATTATTACGGTGGATAAAGAAGGAAGGCTGACGAATGTTGACAAAGTTCGAGGAAGAAACAAGTCGATCCAGACAATCGTCAATGAGACGGTAAAAACAATCGTTGCACCACTTGATCAAATCGTTTATGTGGCTTACGCTGGGGATCTAGAGAGCGCGGAGAAGGCAAAACGGCTTTTGGAAGAGCAGATAAAGATGAAAGATGTGAAGCTTTATCCCTTAGGACCAACGATCGCCAGTCACACAGGCTATGGCTGTATCGCGATTTTTTCGATGGGAATCAGTCGATAAAAGCAGTAACTCATTCTGTAAAAAAGCCCAGAAATTGATTGTAACAAAAAC
Source organism: Enterococcus sp. MSG3290 (assembly GCF_050555565.1). Classification (NCBI taxonomy): domain Bacteria; kingdom Bacillati; phylum Bacillota; class Bacilli; order Lactobacillales; family Enterococcaceae; genus Enterococcus; species Enterococcus sp. MSG3290. Next base: position 17,780 of record NZ_CP187862.1, read on the forward strand.
AGCGACTCTTAAAAGATAGATGAGCATCCTATCTCTTAGAGGTCGCTGTTTTTTTATTTTTTAAGCTAAATAGGCCATTATGCCCATAACTCGTTCAATTGTTTTTGAATATCTGCATTTTCCAAAAATTCATCATATGTCGTATCAGCTCGATCGATCACACCTTTATCCGAAACGGCAATGATGCGGTTTGCCAATGTTTGGATAAATTGATGGTCATGTGACGCAAATAAGATTGAGCCAGTAAATGCCATCAAGCCGTCATTCAATGCTGTGATTGATTCTAAGTCTAAATGGTTCGTTGGATCATCTAATACAAGTACGTTAGCTTTCGAAAGCATCATTTTTGAAAGCATGCAACGGACTTTCTCTCCACCAGATAAAACATTCACTGGTTTCAATACTTCTTCACCAGAAAACAACATTCTTCCTAAGAAGCTTCTTAAGAAGGTGTTATCATCTTCTTCTTTACTTGCATATTGACGCAACCAGTCTAAAATTGTTAGATCAGTATCGAATTCTTTCGTTGTATCCTTTGGTAAATAAGAATTACTTGTTGTCACACCCCAACGTACTGTTCCAGTATCTGGCGTAATTTCACCCATGATAACTTTGAATAGCGTTGTTGTTGTTATATCATTTTCTGCGATGAAAGCGACCTTGTCTTCTTTGCTCAAATTAAAAGATATATCATCTAAAATTTTCTTTCCATCAATCGTTACACTTACATTTTCTACCTGCAATAAGTCGTTTCCAATCTCACGTTCAGGTTTGAATCCAACGAATGGATAACGTCTAGAAGAAGGTTGGATATCGTCTAAAGTAATTTTTTCAAGCATTTTTTTACGTGAAGTTGCTTGTTTTGATTTTGATGCATTCGCACTAAAGCGGGCAATAAATTCTTGGAGTTCTTTGATTTGTTCTTCTTTTTTGGCATTTGCGTTTGCTTGAAGTTTAGCCGCTAGTTGACTAGATTCCAACCAAAAATCATAATTTCCTACATAAAGTTTGATTTTACCAAAATCCAGATCCGCCATATGTGTACATACTTTGTTCAAAAAGTGACGGTCATGGGATACAACGATCACAGTATTTTCAAAATTGATCAAAAATTCTTCCAACCAATTGATCGATTGGATATCCAGACCGTTTGTTGGTTCGTCTAGCAAAAGAACATCAGGTTTACCAAATAGTGTTTGTGCTAATAACACTTTTACCTTTTGTCCACCAGTTAATTCACTCATTTGCTGATGGTGCAATTCTTCAGGGATGTTCAGACCTTGCAGTAAAACAGCTGCTTCTGGTTCAGCTTCCCATCCATTAAGCTCAGCAAATTCTCCTTCTAATTCAGCTGCTCGAATACCATCTTCGTCAGTGAAATCCTCTTTCATGTAAATCGCATCTTTTTCTTTCATCACTTCATACAGACGCTTGTGTCCCATGATGACTGTTTCAAGTACAGTATAGTCTTCATAGTCGTAATGGTTCTGTTTCAATACGGCCATCCGTTCATCTGGTCCCATAGTAACGGAACCTGTGGAAGGCTGCAGATCCCCTGATAACACTTTAAGGAACGTTGATTTACCTGCACCATTTGCACCAATCAAGCCATAGCAGTTTCCGGGGGTAAATTTAATATTCACATCATCAAATAGTTTGCGGTCTGAAAAGTGCAAACTCACATCATTTACAGTAATCAATTTTTTTCCTCACTTTTATCATTATTAGTTTTGACAAGTCTTATAGAATTATATAGGGGAAAGGTAAAAGATTCAAGGCAATCGAACATTCTTTGTGTTTCACGTGAAACAGAATGAAAAAAATAAAAATAAAAGCGGAGCGAAAATAGCTACTATAGGATTTATTAGTTTGCAACAGCATAATTTTTGACGTTATTTATAAGAGGGAGTACTATAAAACTGTAAAAGAAATGAAAGAAGGATTGAAAATGGATGAAAAAAGAACCATCGACTGGGGCTCATTGATTTTGGGAATTTTATTTGTACTTGTCTCATTGTTATCATTTCAAGACCCTGTCGGAAATTTAGTTGCAATTGTAGTAGTCTTTGCGATTTTTGCCTTTATTAAAGGGATATTTGAACTGTTTGTACGGAACAGATTAAAAGAGCTAACAGGATATAAAGGAAAGATGCCCTTAATAATCGGGATCATCGATATTCTAGTTGGCGTCTTTTTCTTATTCAATATTGGTGCAGGAGTCGCAGCATTGCCTTTTGTTTTTGCAGTATGGTTTATTGCTGATTCAGTTTTAGCGTTATTTACTGCTGACTTGGCAAGAGGAGTAAGTGAAGGATATTATTGGTTTACGATCATCGTCAATATTTTAGGAATTTTATTAGGAATTTTCTTATTGTTTAATCCAATTTCTTCTGCGTTGACATTAAGCTTTTTAGTTGGCTTCTATTTTATGTTATTTGGTATCACACATATCGTCTATGCATTTAGATAAGCAAAATCAAACAAATAAAAAAGCCGGCTTCCGATTACAGTTTTACTGTTGTAATTGGAAGCTGGCTTTTTTATCATGGACAAATATGCACGAGGTGATTTTTAGGTGTCGAGACAAATTTATGCAAAAATGTGAGAAGCTATATACACAAATTGTATCTTAATACTCGAAGTATAGCGCAGTTGTCACAACCTCTTGATACACGGTGTTTAAAAGCTTGCATCTGCGGTAATAAGCCCAACCAAACGAAAAATAGGAGGAGCTATTTTTGTTTGGCTGTTCTTATTACTTGATGCAGACCAGCTTTTTCACAACCTCTGATAAACGGTGCTCCACCTGCTGCTTCTCGGTAATAAGATCGCCGTCCTAGAAAATATGAGGAACTATTTTCTGTCCATCGTTCTTATTACTCGAAGCATAGCGCAGTTTTCACAACCTCTTTTCATATAATTCATTCAATACTGGCAAATCATGGACTTCATATTTTTCTTTGAATGCTTGGATTTCTTCTTCAGAATATTTTCTTGGATCTAAATGCAGATCTTCTACTGGCAATGGGCGCTTGTTATTGATCTTCACATCGATTACTACAGGACGATCTGATTTTGCAGCTGCATCAAAGGCAAATCGAAGTTGCGAGTATTCTGTGACTGTAAAGCTATTTGCCCCGAGCGCTTCTCCAACTTTACCGAAATCTGCATCTTCTAAAAATACACCAAATTTCTTTTGTTCCGTATCTTCTTGTTCTGCTTCGATGAAACCAAAAGAATCATTCGAAAAGACAACATTAATAATTGGAAGCTGATATTTGACTTGTGTAATGATATCTTGCATGACCATAGCAAATCCGCCATCACCACTTAAGGTAAATACTTGTTTTTCTGGGTAGCTTAGTTGTGCGGCAATTCCTCCAGGCACACCATTACCCATAGTTGCGAACCATCCAGAAGTTGTATGTTTTTGTTTACCGTTCATATTCAATAAACGAATAGAATGGATAGTCGTGTTACCGACATCTGTGACGAAAATCGCATCGTCTTCAGCAATACGATTGATTTCTTTATAGACAGCCTCTGGACGAATCGGTTCTTCCTCTCGATCTTCAAAAGATTTCAACCAATTTACCCATTTTTCTTTATTTTCTTGATTTGCTAGGTACCAGCTATCAGCAGGGCGAGCATCCCCTAACTCGACAAGTCTTTGCAAAGCTGTGTTTGCATCACCGAGGATCGACAAAGATGTTTCATGGCGTCGTCCAAATTTTGACGCATCGATATCGATTTGGATAAATTCAGCAGTTGGATTAAAAAATGCACGTCCAAATGGGAAGTCGCTACCGACAAATAAGATCAGATCGGCTTCTGCCAATGCTTCATTTCCGGGTTTAGTAGCGACACGTCCAGCAAAACCAAGAAAGTTTTCATAATCATCAGGAATAATTCCTTTTGCTAGAACGGAAGCGACAATAGGAACTGAAAAATGTTCTGAGAATTCTTTGATTTGCGGAAATCCGTTTCGCGTTCCTTGACCAACATAAAGAACTGGTTTTTTTGCTTTTTCAAGATAAGGCAAAGCAGCTAGCAAATCTTTTTCTTCTGGTAATATCACACTTGTTTTGTGAGTGTGAGCGGTGGAGAAAGGTTGTTCGTCAATTTCTTCAAAACCAAGATCAACAGGGATAGTCACGATAGCCACGCCTTTATGCTCATAGGCGGCTTTAATGGCTTCATCTACTACATGCGGAAGACTTTGTGGTGTCATGACTGTACGATTGTATACGCTGACATCTGCGAAAATAGGATTTTCATTTAGTTCCTGGAAAGAGTTATAGTTCATGGATGTAGAAGCAACTTGTCCTAAGAACGCTACTAGAGGCACATGGTCCATCTGTGCATCATACAAACCATTGATCAAATGTGTCGCACCAGGTCCTGCAGAGCCGAAGACAGCGCCGACTTTCCCCGTTAATTTTGCATCTGCAGCGGCTGCGAGTGCGCCGACTTCTTCATGACGAACTTGAATGTAGTTGATTTCGGTTTTTTCTTGATATAGCGCATCCATAATTGAATTGAAAGATCCTCCGGGAATGCCATAAATATGGTCGATACCCCAGCTTTCAAGAACTTTTACCATTGCGATTCCTGCATTGATTTTTGACATGGTGTTTCACTCCTTTAGCAATGATGATACATAAATTTTTTGTATCTAGAGTATAGAACTTTTTATCGAAAATCCCAACTAATTCGTCTTTTCACAAAAATGTAGTCATGTTTTTGGGAATATGCTAGAGTAGTACATAGATAGATTCAAGAGAGGGGAATGGCATGGTTGAATGGCTATTGAGACTTGAACCTTGGCAGCAAGCACTTGCTGGGACAGCTTTTACTTATTTTATGACAGCTCTTGGTGCCGGGTTGGTTTTTTTCTTTAAAGAAATCAAAAAAGAAGTGCTAAACTTGATGTTAGGATTTGCTTCTGGTGTCATGATTGCTGCAAGTTTTTGGTCTTTGTTAGATCCGGCTATTACAAAAGCAGAAGAAAATGGAGATATTGCTTGGCTAGTTGTAAGTATTGGGTTTGGTTTAGGCGGTGTGTTTTTATATATGGCAGATAAAACACTGCCCCATATGCATTTTGGACCACAACATGAAGCAGAAGGATTGCCTACCCATTTAAAACGGACGATCTTGCTTGTTTTTTCTATTACATTGCATAACATTCCTGAAGGTTTAGCCGTGGGGGTAGCATTCGGTGCAGCAGCAACTGCGGATAATCCGACAGCCGCTATATTAGCCGCTGTTTCGGTGGCGCTAGGTATTGGTATCCAAAACTTCCCAGAAGGAGCAGCTGTATCAATCCCGTTGCGACAAGAAGGTCTGAGTCGTAAAAAGGCTTTTGTTTACGGACAAGCTTCTGGAATCGTTGAACCAATTGCTGGAGTGATTGGAGCGCTACTAGTAACGAAAGTGGAGCTGCTGCTTCCTTATGCACTTGCTTTTGCCGCAGGAGCAATGATTTATGTCGTGGTGGAAGAATTGATCCCCGAAGCACAGCAGACATTGTCCAGCAAACGTCATTTTGCAGTTTTTGGCGTCATGAGTGGATTTATCATTATGATGATTTTGGATGTGGCATTAGGATAAATAAAAAAAATATATATGATATATCAAATAGGGTCGCGAACTTATATCGCGACCCTATTTTTTTAGTAAGTTATATCATAATGAAGTGAATGGTATCATACATTAATAATAGTTTTTTCTATGTGTATTTCCTTTGATCCAGCGAACAAGCCAGATGATAAGTGCGATTGGGATTAGAACTTTGACCGCAAACCATAAAAGCCCGCTTAGGACACTGACAAAAAGACTGATGACGAAGCTAGCTGCAATTAGCACTAAAAGAACCATGAAGATATTTAAGAACATATTTTTTTGACGCATACAAAACCCTCCTCTTGTTCATTCTTTACTATAGAAAAAGTATAACAGGGATTGTTTAAAAACACCTCCAACTGAAGACTGATTTTTACTTCATCTACTTAAATGATCAAACAATTGCTTTTTCTCTGGTTTATCATCTAAAATAGAGCGGAAAAGGAGGAGAATATCATGCCTAAAAATCGTCTTGAAGCATTTACAGATGCTGTAATCGCGATTATCATGACTATTTTAGTTTTAGAACTTCATGAACCTAACGGAGATACGTGGGAGGCGCTCGCTGCATTAGGTTACCGATTTTTTATCTATATTGTCAGTTTTATCATTTTAGCGATTTATTGGAACAATCATCATCATTTATTTCAAGTTGTACATAAGATAAATGGACGGGTCTTATGGGCGAACAGTTTCTTTGTTTTTGCGCTTTCGCTTTTTCCGTTTGCAACTTCATGGATCAGTGAGTACATCAATAGCCTGGCTCCAGAAATGACTTATGGTTTTGTTACCTTGACCGCTAATATTGCGTATTATATCTTGGCAAAAGAACTTGTCAAAGCAAATAAAGGCCACGAGAAAGCATTGAAGGCGATGTTGAATAATTACAAGAAATCGTATCTATCGATTGGCTTGAATGTGTTAGGAATTGTCTTAGGGTATTTAGTAGCACCCGTAGCCGTGCTGATCGCAAACATCGTGATTCTAGCTGCTTGGATCATCCCAAGTCGTACCATCGAATCACAATATCGGTAAAATGATCCGTGTTTAAAATTTAAGAGAAAAATATAGAAAAAATAAATAAACGATCAAATATCCGAGTGATACTAGTATTCAAAGAGGGATGCAGATGGATCAAAAAAGAATTCATGTAGGACTGATTACTAGTTTTGTCACGATGCTTATTTATTTGGATCAAGGTCATTTGACTTGGACAGTAGTTGGTGTCGTAGGATTTTTGACATTATTCACAGCAATAAAAAAATAAACATCTTTATGTAATCTGATGTTCTATCTATTTAAGAAAAGCATGTTTACAGCAGTATGATTCTGTTGTAAACGTGTTTTTATTTGTGGAAAATTTAATTTTTAGAAAAGTGTATCGAAAAATAGATAGTTAGTTTTTCCACAGTGGATAACTTCGTAAGAGATAAAAATAAAAAACTAGTCAAAGAAGGGCGTATAGATTTCTTTTGATAGGAGATATACAACAGAAATGAATAAATATTAACGTGTTTTCAAACAGTATAAAACGGTGTGGTTTTTGGAATAAAAAAATAACATATCTCATTTCACGATTTTGTTATTTTATACTTAAAAAATAACGACACAGAAAATACCGTGTCTCAGATTTCTCTACTACTTCTAAAAACTACTGTTTTTTTCCTTTGAAATGCCTTCAAAAAGTAGGATCAGGCAGAATATACTGGCAGAATCAAGGAAAAGGGAGCCTAAATAAGGAGAAAAACCATAGAAAATATAAAGTAATTACTTATAAAACAAGCTTTTTATAGAAAAATAATATACCTGAGTAGGGTATAAATTAAGACGGAATTCCTTTCTAGATTGAGATATTGACTAGGAAGAATGTTAAGATTTTAAGCCTTTAAGCTAAAAAAAAACCCTTTTTGTTAAATAAGGGGAATATAGCCTGTCAGTTTCAAACTGCAAGTCGTCCTGCTGCAATAATATAGTAGATTAGAGATGAAAATAGATTTTTTTAAACCAATGACTGAATAAAAAGACCGTCATAGATACACATTGGAATGTGTCTATTACGGTCCTTTTTTACGAACGATTTTATCGAAGACGGATAGTGCGTGTCAAAAATAAAAAAGCTACGATTAGAAATAACAATAAAATGTACCCCGAAATAACGGCTAGGCGATCCAACTTATTTGTCGATAGGTGTTTGTTTAAAAGCTGATAGAACCATAATCCAATCAGACCTCCTGTTGTATTAGTAATTACATCAGTGATATCCGCTACGCCAATACCGAATAGGAATTGAATCAATTCTGCCAAGAAACTTACAAGGAATATAATCCCTAATTTTTTAGAAAAAGAAAGTCTCTTGAAATTGACATTCAAAAGCACCCCAAAAGGAAAAAAGACAATCAAGTTATAAGTGGTCTCGCGCAAAACCGTCGTATTTTCAAAAGAAAAAGTAGAAAAAGGAACGAGATTGACATTGCTGTAAGAATAAGTGAGGAATTGTGGAAGATTAAATGATAGCTTGAATAAAATCAACCATAATACAAAGAATAAATAAATCCCTAATAAAAATTTTGATACATACCGCATAGACATCTCCTCCATTTAAAAAGTATACCATCGAAAACCGCTGAAAAATCATAAAAAAGTATGAAGTTTAAGGACCAGCGTAGTTATCGTACGAAAATTAAAAGCTTTTTTTTGTTGGGAATCCGGTTTCTTTTAAATGAGTTTAAAATGAGAAAACATTCAAATGTATAACTTAAGTAATTTTTATTCGTTCGCTTTTTCCTCTCGAAGATTATTTTTAATAATTATATAAGCTACATGCATATATATATTATTTTTCGTATAAAAAAGGAATATGTTATATATGAAAAAATTATGAAAAGATAAGTCATTCAACGCTTTTTTTTCGAATACATGCGTTTTAAGCTTATTACATTAATAATATTTATTTTTTTATTTTCTTGATGATAAAAATGAAAAGTTAGATAATTGCATATGTAGTTATATATATAAATTTCAGATAATTCGAATTATTTCGCTGAATTACCTTGACATTGCCTAATGCCAAATGTATTATTTCAATAACTTTCATTATCTTTTAATTATTTCAGGTGATTTATTAATTAAATATGTTGCGCAATTATCTGGTTAATAGGGGTTGAAAAGGGTGAAAGCAGTATAAATAAGAGGGGGATATACATTATATGAAAAAAGTTTTAGCTTTGCTTCTAGTAAGTGCAGTTATGCTGGGAGCATGCGGGAGTAATGCAAAAGGGTCTAGCTCTTCAAAGAAAAGTGACCTTGTATCAGAATATAGTTCTGTATATGTAACAGATCTTGAAACGCTAGATTACACATTCTCATCCCGTAAAACGAATAGTGACCACTATACTAACTTTGTGGAAGGTCTTTTGGAAAATGACCAATACGGGAACCTGAAAGGCGATATGGCCAAGTCATGGGAAGTCAGTGATGATGGTTTGACTTATACGTATCATCTTCGCAAAGGTGTTCCTTGGGTGGATAGTGAAGGAAATGAGTATGGGGCTGATGTGACAGCAAATGACTTTGTTACTGGGTTGAAACACGCGGTAGATGTACAATCAGAAACGTTATATATCGTGGCAGATAGTATCAAAGGCTTATCTGATTATATAGATGGTAAAACGAATGATTTTTCTACTGTTGGGGTAAAAGCAGTAGATGACTATACGTTGCAATACACATTGAATAAACCTGAACCATTCTGGAACTCAAAAACGACTTACGGTATCTTATATCCAATCAATGAAGAGTTCCTAAAATCAAAAGGAAAAGATTTCGGTAAACCAACACCAGACTCTATCCTTTATAATGGACCATTCATCCTTGCAAACAACACAGCTAAATCAGTCATCGAATATACGAAGAACGAATCGTATTGGGATCCTAAAAATGTCCATTTAGATACAGTAAAATGGACCTATAATGATGGAAGTGATCCCGATGGGTTATTCAAATCTTATGAAAATGGCGAACTCTCTGCTGCCAGAGTTTATCCAAACTCTCCAGGGTATAAAGATGTAACGAAAGCTTATCCCGATGGCGTGACTTGGTCTGAAACAGATGCATCAACATATAATTTAACCTTCAACTTTAACCGAGGTACATTTGATGCAACTTCAAAAACAACAGACAAAGAAAAAGAAGACACACACACTGCTATTTTAGACCGCAATTTCCGTTTAGCTGTTCTATTCGGATTTGATAAGAAAAGCTATAACGCACAGAGTGTAGGAGAAGAAGGAGCCAATAAAGCATTACGTAATACACTTGTTCCTGCCGATTTTGTAGAAATTGGCGGAAAACCTTACGGTGATACAGTGGCAAGCAAATTAAAAACACTGGATTCAGATGCTTTTGGCGATGTAGATTTATCTGATGGACAAGATGGGTATTATAACGCAGACAAAGCCAAAGAATATATGGAAAAAGCAAAAACAGAACTAGAAGCAAAAGGTGTCCAATTCCCTATCCATTTAGATATGCCGGTTGAAGAAACTTCTGAGATCAGTGTCAACATAGTCAAATCTTTGAAAAAATCAGTGGAAGCTTCTTTAGGATCAGATAACGTAGTAGTCGATGTTCAATTATTAAATGATAATAAATATTTAGCTGCTACTTATCAAGCAACGACGGGACAAGCTGGCGACTTTGACATTACAAATGCCTCTGGTTGGGGCCCAGACTACACTGATCCATCTTCTTACTTGAATATCTATGATTCACGCAAAGGAGATATGATCCAAACACTTGGACTAGAAGCTTCTGCCGTAGTACAAGGAACGGATCCTTCAGCTGCTGCGAAAAAAGCAATCAACTTATCTGAATACGACGCATTATTGGATAAAGCTGCTGCTATCACTGATGATTTAGATGCTCGTTACACCGCTTACGCAGATGCAGAAGCTTGGTTGTTAGATAATGCTTTGCAAGTACCAATCTATGCATACGGCGGTACGCCGCGTGTCACAAATGTTGTTCCATTTAGCAAGCCATTCGCTTGGACAGGTATTGCTACAAATAAACTGAAATATATAGAAGTACAAAGCGATATCGTTACAACAAAACAATACGACAAAGCGAAGAAAGCTTGGGAAACGAAAAAAGAAGAAGCTGCGAAAGAAGCAGAAACAACAAGTTCTAAGTAATTTAGCTGAATGAATAGTAAAGAAGGCTTTCAATTTCTATTGTAGCCTTTTTTACTTATATGATGAAAGAGAGGGAAAATTGTGAAAAGATACCTTTTATTTAGGGTCCTGCGCTCTATACTTAGTATTTTTCTTGTAACTACCTTAACCTATGCGGTGATCTATTCACTTGTTCCGAGAAAAACGATATTTCAAAATGATGTGAATTACGGAAAATTAAAGGCAAAACCAGATGAGCTAGCAGATTATGAGAATACAGCCTTCAGCAAGATGGGTTATATCGAATACCACACGTCGAAAGAACTGAAAAAAGAAGTAGGAAGCAGTTCATCAGAAAAAGCCTCTTCTGAGCAGTTAGAAGAAAAATACCAAGATTGGGCGAAGAAAAATGGTTGGACGCTCAAACAATTTCCAATCAGCAAAGAATATTATGCGACAAAAGATATTCCATTAGTAAAACGCGTAGTGAATTTCTATGCGAATATGATCCAAATCGATCACCCTTGGAAAGTAAAAGATGCTAGCAATCCTGACTTAAAACATTCTCTGCGTATCGAAAACGATGAGTTGGTCGGTTGGGCACTTGTCGGTTCGGGAACACAATATAAATACCAAATCTATTTCAATGGACAATTTCCTTATATCCATCAAAATATCGTTCATTTGAATCTAGGCACTTCATATCCGACATTTGCCGGACAAGCGGTAACAAGCATCATTTCAGGAGGACAAGGGAAAACAGAAAGTACAGAGACAACATTTAATGATGATTTTACAGCGCGCTCTTCTGCTAATATCTATCTCCGTCAATATCAGAAAACAAAAAACATCTCTTCACGAGACAAAAAATATTTTTCTGACAATTATGTCATCACAGATACGAATTACCAAGACCCATCGATGATCGGTACATCATTTCGTATGGGAGCCATCGCTGTTGTTATTGCTTATGCAATCGGCATACCTGCTGCGATGTTGATGGCTCGTTACAAAGGAAAGATACCAGATAAAGCAGGGATCGCTATCGTAACGGTGCTGATTTCCGTGCCAAGTCTAGCCTTTATCTATTTCTTCCGATTTATTGGAAGCAGCTGGTTTTCTTTGCCAGATTCCTTCCCAGCATTGGGCGCACAAGATATTCGCTCCTATATATTACCAACAGTGATTCTAGGACTATTGTCTGTTTCTGGAATCGTTATTTGGCTGAGACGTTATATGATCGACCAACAGTCTTCTGATTATGTTAAATTTGCGAAAGCAAAAGGTTTGAACGCGAAAGAAATTGCTAGAAAACACATTTTCAAAAATGCCGCTATCCCAATCGTCAATGGGATTCCAGGAAGTATCATTGGAGCGATCGCTGGGGCGACGATCACAGAAACAGTGTTTGCTGCACCAGGTATGGGGAAAATGCTACCTGATGCGATCATTACCCATAACAATCCATTAGTTATCGCAATCGTTTTTGTCTTTACCACAGTATCCGTATTTTCAATCTTAGCCGGGGACATTGCGATGGCATTAGTCGATCCGCGAATCAAACTATCGTCAGGAGGAAAATAGCTTGGAAAATGTGAAAACAGAACAAATGAACGAATTCATTTTTGTAGAAACGAATTCGTTAGCTTCAGAAAAAATTGATACGCCGAAGTATTCGTATTGGCGTTCGGTCATGCGTAAATTCTTTTCAAATAAAGTAGCGATTTTTATGCTGATACTGATGCTGGCTGTCTTATTGATGAGCTTTATCCAGCCATTATTCAGCGGATATAAATTTATGGATGTAAAAGATATCAATGATTTTACGAAACGCTATAATCCACCAAGTGCAAAATTTTGGTTTGGTACAGATGCTAACGGCATGTCCTTATTCGATGCAGTTTGGGCAGGGGCGAAAACATCGATTTCCATCAGTGTCATTGCTACATTGATCACTACAGTTATTGGTGTAGTAGTAGGGGCGATTTGGGGAACATCTAAAGCAATTGACCGTTTCATGTTGGAAATTTACAACATCATCTCGAATGTGCCAACTTTACTGATCGTCATCGTTCTCTCGTATACGTTTGGTTCCGGATTTTGGAATTTGATTTTTGCGATGTGTGTGACGAGCTGGCTGAGCGTAGCTTACTTTATTCGGGTACAAGTCATGATCATCCGCGACCGCGAGTATAATTTAGCCTCAAAAACACTAGGAACACCGACATTGCGGATGATTTTTCGTAATATCCTGCCTTATTTGATTTCTATCATCGTTACAGATGTATCTAGAGCGCTACCTTCGTTTATTTCATATGAAACCTTTCTTTCATTCTTAGGCGTTGGGTTAAGCAGTGATGTTCCTTCCCTCGGACGATTGATCGCAAAATATACGAATAACATGAGCAATTACCCTTATCTTTTCTGGATTCCTGTGACTGTACTGGCGTTAGTTTCTGTTTCTTTATACATCGTAGGACAAACTCTTGCAGATGCGGCAGATCCAAGAACACATATTTAGGAGGCAAACAATGGAGAATCAAACAATTTTATCAGTAGAAAACATCTCGGTCAGCTTCCATGTTCGTCACCGTGAATTAAAAGCGATCAGAAATGTCTCATTAGAGCTAAAAGAAAAAGAAACATTAGCCATCGTTGGTGAATCAGGATCAGGAAAATCTGTTCTGACAAAAACATTCACTGGGATGCTGGAACAAAACGGCAATATCACTTCAGGAACGATCCGCTATAAAGACAAGATATTAAGCGAATTGAAAAAGGATGAAGAATGGGAAGATATTCGGGGAAAAGAAATCGCGACGATCTTCCAAGATCCTATGACTTCACTGAATCCTATCAAAACAATTGGCTCACAAATCTCAGAAGTCATCATCAAACACCAGAAGAAATCAGCGAAAGAAGCGAAACGCTTAGCTGTCGAATTGATGGAAAAAACAGGAATCCCTAATGCGGCAAAAAGATATGATGAATATCCTTTTCAATACTCTGGTGGGATGAGACAACGGATCGTCATTGCTATTGCATTGGCTTGCCGACCTAAAATCTTGATTTGTGATGAACCGACAACCGCTTTGGATGTAACGATCCAGGCACAAATCTTGGAACTAATCAAAGAGCTTCAGGAAGAATATCAATTCACAACGATTTTTATCACCCATGATTTGGGCGTTGTCGCGGCTATAGCAGACAAAGTAGCTGTTATGTATGCTGGACAGATCATCGAAAGCGGAACAGTTGAAGAAATTTTTTATGATCCAAAACATCCCTATACATGGAGCTTGCTTTCTTCTTTACCACAATTAGCACAAAAAGGAGATGTGCTTTACTCTGTACCAGGAACACCACCTTCTTTATATAAAGATATCCAAGGAGATGCTTTTGCGCCTCGCAGCGCCTATGCGATGAAGGTCGATTTTACTAGTGAACCGCCTATGTTCCAAGTATCCGAAACCCATTTTGCGAAGACTTGGCTGCTGGATCCTCGTGCACCGAAAGTACTTAAACCAAAACAAATCGAAAATCTTCATGAAAAAATGATTGCTTTGGCTGCAGAATTGGATAGTGAAGAACAAGACGGGGGGAAGCAAGTTGTCAGCTGATAAAAAAACTTTGTTAACTGTAAAAGATTTAGAAATCACTTTTGGAGAAGGAAAAAGCAAATTCATAGCTGTCCAAGACGCCAACTTTGATATTTATAAAGGAGAAACGTTCTCTCTCGTAGGAGAATCTGGTTCAGGCAAAACGACGATTGGCAGAGCAATCATTGGATTAAATCCGACAAGCAAAGGGGATATTCTCTTTGAAGGGAAAAAGATCAATGGTCCCTTGTCGAAAAAAGAACAAGCAGAAAAAATCCGTAAGATCCAAATGATATTCCAAGACCCATCCGCATCGTTGAACGAACGGGCAACAGTAGAATATATTATCTCAGAAGGCCTCTATAATTTTAACCTTTTCCACTCGGAAGAAGAACGTTTGGAAAAGGTGGCAAAAATCATCAAAGAAGTCGGACTACTTCCAGAGCATATGTACCGCTATCCTCACGAATTTTCCGGCGGTCAAAGACAACGGATCGGAATCGCTCGTGCATTAGTGATGGAACCTGAATTAGTCGTAGCGGACGAACCAATCTCTGCTTTAGATGTTTCGATCCGTGCGCAAGTGTTGAACTTACTGAAAGATGCACAAAAAAAACGAGAAGTGACATATCTTTTTGTCGCTCATGATCTATCAGTCGTACGTTTTATTTCAGATAGGATCGCTGTGATCAGACAAGGACATATTTTAGAACTAGCTGAAACGGAAGAGTTATTCAACCATCCGCTTCATCCATATACAAAGGCATTGCTTTCAGCTGTGCCCATACCAGATCCTATTTTAGCAAGGAAAAGAAAATTGCATGTGTATGATCCTAGCATACACGATTATACAAAAGACGGTCCGGTTTTCGAGGAAGTACGCCCCGGACATTTTGTATACGGGAATCAAAAGGAATTAGAAGCGTATCGAAAATTGTGAGATCTGCAGTTTGACTGAGCACCGAAAGTCAGGTGATCAAACATGATAGTTAATCGATATTTTGGTAAAAGCAAGGGGAAGACAGAGAAGTCTTACCCCTTCTTAGTCCACAAAGGGGTGGATGAATTGGAGGATTGTTTATTTTGTAAAATAGTGAATGGAAGATTACACCGAAGAAAAATAGTTGAGAGTGAAAATATTCTTGTGTTTTTAGATAACGCAGGAGATGTCGATGGTCATATGATCGCTCTAGTCAAAAAACATCGGGTCAATTTAATTGATTGCGAGCAAGAACTATTTATCGAATTGATGAACGTCATTCGATCAGTTTCTCTTCATTGTGTCGAAAATTGCGGTTTTGATGGCGTCAATTTGATCAAAGCAGAAGATGAGACAGTAGAAGAACATGTCTCTCACCTTCATTTCCATATTATTCCTAGAAAGAAACAAGATGGGGTGGATGCTTGGCCCTTATTTACCGGCGCGATGAATGATTTAGAGACTATGCACCAGCTTCTTGATATGAGACAAAGGACAGGAGAAAAATCCAGTGCATAAAAGAGAAGAATATACGCTCTTAGATACGATTCATTCGGTTTTTAATAAAAAAAGATAAGGTAGCGAGTTGCTTGGAAAACTTGCTATCTTTTTTATGTCAAAACGACTCGGAATGTTCGTGTTTTGTTCTAATTTCTCCAAGTTGTTTACTTTTTGATACTAAGTTTATGAAAAATCAAGAAATAGTTGTTATACTAGGTAATGCTGATAAAAGAAGCTGACATTTCATCTTGGTTCAGCTTTTTTTCCAATTACTAGGAAGGAGGGATAGATTGTTCAAGACTTATTTTCGTTTCAATAAAATACAAGATAATCCTTTTCGTATCATGAACCTGATGCTACTTATCTTTATCGTATTATGGTTAGGTTACATAAATCATGACTTTTTGATTTCAAGTTTTTCATCATTAGGAATCTTTACTTTTTTCTATTATCAAAACATACCGATGAAATCTTTGTTGAAACGTATGTTTTTGATCGGTTGTGGACTGTTGGTTGCTTTCGTTTTGGGGATCTTATCGACTTATGTTTTATGGCTTGAACCATTTGCCGTAGCTTTGGTTGCTTTTTCCAGCAGATTCGTGTTGCGATTATTCCATATTTCTAAACCAGGTGGCTTGTTTTTTGCGATGCTTTCTGCCATGGGAACGAGTATGCAGCTGCCGATCGTCCAATTGCCAATCGTCTCACTTTATTTTTTTATGGGCGTCGTTTTTGCACTGATTGCGGCAGTGATTACAAAATTACTGGATTCACGGCCTGAGCAGACAATTGAAAAAGCAACTTTAAAAGATAGATTTCACGAAGAGCCTTTAGTGATCATTGATTCTGTTTTCTACAGCGCTGCCTTATTTCTTTCCGTTTATGTCAGTCACGGCTTGAATCTGCATAATCCTTATTGGTTGACCTTGTCATGTGCATCGATTTTGCTAGCAGAAAACTTGGATGCGATGAAGCATCGACAAGTCCAATATCTGATTGGATCGATGGGTGGGCTATGTGTGTCGGCATTCTTGTCATTTGTGCCGTTTACGCAGTTGCAGACCATTTTTCTGATCACTTTTCTATATGGAATCGCACAATTTCTAGTTGCTAGAAATTATGCAGTTGCTAATATTTTTCTTAATCCGATGGCGTTGATGCTATCTACACTTATTCGTGGAGCATACTTGATTTCTTTGATCGAATATCGTTTTTTAGGGATCGTCATAGGAAGTTTCATCGGTTTAGGTGTTGCGTGGGTAATGACGGTTGGTTTGCAACATTATTTAACGGTTGTTCGTCAAAAATTAGAATAGAAGGACAAATATATGTGCCAAAAGAGGTTATGACAAGATTTTTGTCACAACCTCTAATTCAAGGTGTTCAAAAGCCAGATTCTCAGCATTAAGTCAAATTCACACAAAAATGTGGAAAGGAACTTTCAAAAAATTTTGTTTATGATGGTAACTGAATAAACTTTCCTGAGATGGTCAATGCTTTCCTTGAAAGTCTTACAGATATTCTTTCTTCATAGAAAGTTTAAGTTTTATAGTTAGTGTACAATAAAAGTATGTTTATACCATATGGTGTCCGGATAATCAGTCATTTAAACAATGAGGTTCAAAGATATGAAAAGGGGAAATTTGATGAAGAAAATAAGCAATGAAATCCAAATTCTGGCAGAAACTTTAACTCTTCCCAAAGTCGTTATAGAGCAAATGATTGTACAAGCAAAAAACATCCTTGATGAGGTGTTTGAGCAATATAGTCATGAACTAATGGATCCTAATAAAGCAAAGGCGACTGCAAAGAAAATAGACAAAGTCTATGAAGAGGAACCTTTTGCAGCATTAGCTATTTATCTATATGCAGCTTCTCAAAGTTGGAAAAAAATTTATCAACCATTGAAGATTCCAAGAACTATCTATTTGGCAACAATGAATGCTTTTACTAGATTTATTCATGAACATTTCCAAGTAACAGGAAGCTATCGCTTTGACCGTGGTTTTTGGATTTGGCATTACACTAGTGGCTTGATCTTTCGGATTGGTGAATTGGAGTACGAAATGACATATTTTCCGAAAGGGTACACGGATCTAAGATTAGAAGGAAAGCAGTGCCTTTCTCTTCATATTCCTTCCGATGCAGATTTATCTCAGAATAAGATAAGAGATAGTTACGAAAGTGCCATTCGTTTTTTTGAACTTTATTTTCCTGATTACCATTACCAAGTGATGTACACAGATACTTGGTTACTATCACCCAATCTTACTAAATGGTTGAAAAAAGAGTCAAAAATCTGTCTTTTTGCAGCCGATTATCGATTATTATCAGTTGATAAACAGGACGATAGTGGAGTCCCTTGGATCTTTGGACGAGTAGATGCCCAAATACATGATTATCCAGAAAGTACGAGTTTACAGCGACAAGCAAAAAAACAATTGCTTGCAGGCGAGCACATTGGCTCTGGCTTAGGTATTCTTACTTCATAAGTTTAGTACTTCGAAATAGTTTAAAAGAGCGTGGGACAAAAGTAAAGAACACTTTTGTCTCACGCTCTAAACACGTATAAACGGCGGAAGCAGAAGCAACTCCTTCGGAAATAAGAAGAAATTCACAAAAATTTGAAAAGCAATTTTCGTGAATTTCTTCTTATTTCTTGGAGTTAAACGCTTCTGTCCCAGCCTCTTTTTTAGTGTTCTATCGAACAAACAGTACGTTCAATAGGTAAACTAGCTATAACAATAGATATTAAAGTTAACGGACAAGAGGGCCTTTTTTAGGTAGCTAAAACGTAATAATGAAAATTTATTTCTAGAGATAGGAGTCAATCAGCTAGTCTGATCGACTGTTTTAACAAGTTGACTTTCTTTTTAACTTTTGATACCATTTAAAACACAAATCGTAATTGTTTCGATTTGTGTTTTTTAGCATGACTACAATCAAAGAAGAAAGTGGGTCGTCCATATGGAAAAAACAGATATCTCAAGTGCATACCGCCGCTTGAAAAGTCCAAATATCAAAACACGAAAACGTGCGCTGAAGATCATCAAAGATGTGAAACGGAATAGTGGGAAAAGGTAAGAAGAAGGAAACTTAATTAAAAAAATAGCCGAAAAACGTTTTTCGGCTATTTTCAATAATCGGTTTTTGTGTAAGGTTTCCGAAAGAACTGCTGTTGATTTTCCATTTTTAACATATGATAAATTGGTAGAATCTTTCTTTTCAAATTGATACCATTCCCTAATTCCAGTTATATAGTTAACTACAGAACCACAAAGCACGTACGTTTATAAAAGTATTATCTGTAGTTATTTTTCAATTCCCTTTCAACCTCTTATTTTGACCAGTAGTATTGATCACTTTACCTTTTAACACCTTTGTTCGTTTTTGAAACATTTTTAGTTCCATTCTGTCACGATAGAAGGTTGGTTACAAAAATAAAAAAAGAACCGCGAATCCCTTAATTATCAAAGGATTCACGGTTTCTTTTATTATTCCCACTCGAAAGATTTGTTGAAAAATTGAAACTGGAATCCTTTAGTATCAACGTTTAAGAGAGTTTGGATTTGAAATATATTACTTAAATATTATGAATGGCTACCAAAATAGCTACCAGTGATTTAATAAGATAACATTCGTTCGTTATTCGTTTTGAAATAGGAATTTAAATCTTATCTATGAACTAAAAACACCGAGATGGTGGGAAGTAGTTAATCTAGTACAAAATCCTTGTACTAAAAGAGACTGTTAAGCAGTCCTATAACAATCTCGTTATTGTTATTTCAAAACAAAAATAATCATTAATGAGCTCACGACATTTGATAATCCGTGGATAATCCAACTTGGATAGATAGAGCCTAAAGCAAGTTTCTCATCAATCCAACAAAGAATGTAACCAATAACTCCAGTAAATATCCCAATCAAAACAATGACAAAAACATTTAGCCCTGCACTTACAAGTAGAGCAACATGAAGAATTCCAAATAATATTGCTTGTATCAAATTCCCCTTTATAAACCCAAACTTTACGATGAACCGTTTTGCTAAGAAACCACGGAACAATAATTCTTCGGTCAGTGACGTTTGGATGAACGCATACACAAGGATTGAAAGTGTAGTCCATACATTGAGCACCGTAAACTTCCCATTCGCGAGAATTGATGGATCAGGTAATGCTTTCAATATCAAAAATCCAACGGCACAAAAAGCAAGCAATGAGCCCACACTGTACCCCAAAATCTTGTTTATATTTCCTTTCGGTGCCTTAAATCCAAGATAGTCAGCAAATTGACCACCCATTGGTTTTTCTCTAATAGTCCAGAAAATCTTCAAGATTAACCAGATTACACCAAATTGAACTAACGCAGATAAAACTTGTGAAATAAATTCTCCCATTAGTTCTCTCACCTCCTGTTGCTTTTGAAATAATTATAACACAGGGGTAGTTATAAGTAGTAGAACAACAAGGAACGCCTTTTCACCCGCTTCTCAGTCGGTTCAATATCCTAGCCACTGTCGTAATTGGCGACTATTCACCCGTCAATCTTTATGCCAAATGATTATCCACTCCGGTCAAACTCTTTTACTTTTCACTAAATAAGGTGAATATAAAAAGAACAAGCAAACCCTTTGATTATCAAACAACGATTAGGACATTCAGATATTCAAATTACCTTGAGTGTATATAGCCATCTCTATCCAAATGTTGATGATGAAATAGCTAATCAACTAACAGGGGGAATAAACATCCAAACAGCAACTGAAAGTTTATCTAAATGGGGCGGAAATCAGAACTTTAAACGAAGTGAATTGAACGAGAAAAAGTAATATGGCTACCAAATTGGATACCAGCGACAAAGAAAAAAGCTAACAAACTCTTTAATACCAAGGGTTTGTTAGCTAATTTTATTCTATTCCCACTCCACTGTTGCTGGTGGTTTAGAAGTGATGTCATACACGATACGGTTGACGTGGGCTACTTCGTTTACGATACGTACAGAGATTTTTTGCAAGACTTCCCATGGGATACGGGCAAAGTCAGCGGTCATTCCGTCGATTGAAGTTACAGCACGGATACCGACTGTGTAGTCGTAAGTACGTCCGTCACCCATAACACCGACAGAACGGATCCCTGGAAGAACAGTGAAATATTGCCAGATATCACGGTCAAGTCCAGCAGCTGCGATTTCTTCACGCAAGATAGCATCAGATTCGCGTACGATTTCTAGCTTGTCTTCAGTGATTTCGCCAAGAACACGAATACCAAGACCAGGACCAGGGAATGGCTGACGCCAAACGATTGAATCAGGCATGCCTAACTGAGTCCCTAATTCACGGACTTCGTCTTTGAATAATGTGTTTAATGGTTCGATCAATTCAAATTGCATATCTTCTGGCAGTCCGCCTACATTATGGTGAGATTTGATCGTCTGTGCTGTTTCTGTACCAGATTCGATAACGTCAGTATACAACGTTCCTTGTGCTAAGAAAGAGACGCCTTCTTCACCAGCAAGTTTTGTTGCTTCATCATCAAAAACATATACGAATTCATTCCCAATGATTTTACGTTTTTGTTCTGGGTCAGATACACCTTTCAACTTGTCTAAGAAGCGATCTCTTGCATCGACTTTGATGATGTTCAAGCCGAATTTTCCGCCTAGACTTTCCATTACTTGTTCCGCTTCGCCTTTGCGTAGCAGACCGTGGTCAACAAAGATAGATGTCAATTGGTCACCGATCGCTTTTTGTAAAAGAACCCCAACGACACTAGAATCAACGCCACCTGAAAGACCAAGCAAGACTTTTTTGTCACCAACTTGTTCACGGATTTTTTCTACTTGCATATCGATAAAGTTATCCATTGTCCAGTTACCTTCACAGTGACAAACATCAAAGGCAAAGTGGCGCAGCAATTCGATTCCGTATTCGGAATGACGTACTTCTGCATGGAATTGGATACCATAAAAATTACGTGTTGTGTCTTGGATAGAAGCAATCGGACAATCTTTGCTTGTTCCGACTGTTTCAAAGCCTTCAGGAACTTTAGTTACCAAGTCACCATGGCTCATCCATACTGTTTGTTGTTTTGGTGTTTCTTTAAACAAGACAGCTTGATCGCTTGTTACTTCTAACAAGGCTTTCCCATATTCGCGGTTTTTAGCAGGCTCTACGGAACCGCCAAGTTTGTACGTGATCAATTGCATACCATAGCAAATCCCTAATACAGGAATACCTAAATTGAAGATCTCAGGATCGATCCCAAATGCATTCTCATCATATACACTGTTTGGTCCGCCAGAAAGAATGATTCCCTTTGGATTCATCGCTTTTACTTCTTCTGCAGTAATGCGGTGGCTCAATAATTCGGAAAAGACTCCAAGATCACGAATACGTCTTGTGATCAATTGGTTATACTGACTACCGTAGTCTAATACGATAATCTTTTCAACGTTCGTCATATCGGCAACGTTTGTCAAATTTATTACCCCTATCCCTTTAAATTTTATCTCAAAATAGTCAAACTATTTTAAAATGCTAATATTTTCGCATGAAAATCGAATCGATGATATGATTTTCAGTTTTATGGAGAATTATATCGGCTCTTCCTCGTGTAGGCAAGATATATTCCTGTAAATTTTTCAAATTCACATTTTTCCATACATCTTTTGCCATTTTAAAGGCTTCTTCACGATCTCCGATAGCAAAACGATAATAATAATTCTCTGGATTTTGGAAAGCCGTATCCAGTAACGCACCAAAACGATCCAAATACCATTTTTCGATCAGCACGGGATCGGCATCGACATAGACAGAAAAATCAAAAAAGTCGCTGACGTAGATTTGCTGATTCGCAGGTAATTGAAGCGTATTGATCCCCTCAACGATCAAGATATCAGGTTGCTGGATCAATTCGTACTTGTCTGGAATGATATCATACACATCATGTGAGTAAACAGGTACTTTTATCTCTTCCTGACCAGATTTTACACGGTTCAAGAAATCGATCAGCATCTCCATATCATAACTTTCAGGAAATCCTTTACGGTCCATGATTCCACGCTCTTTTAATATACGATTTGGATAAAGAAATCCGTCAGTCGTGATCAGCTGAACGTTTCTTCGTTTGAAGGTACGAGACAAAATCGTCTGCAGCAGTCTGGCTGTTGTACTTTTTCCAACGGCTACACTTCCGGCGATCCCGATAATAAAAGGCGGTACTTCTACGTATTTATGAAGAAATAAACCTTTACTCAAGAACAAAGATTCAAATTCTTTCATATAAAGATAAATCAGATGAGCAAGAGGTACATAGATATCTCGAACATCCTGCATGGAAATGCGGTCATTCAAACTTTTGATATTATCTAGTTCATCTTGTGTCAAAGGTGCTTGCCCATTACGATAAAATTCTCGCCATTCTTCTCTTGCCACACGGTAGTAGTTCATTGGATCATTCATATTAGCCTCCTGCGTTCTCCCATCAATGGAACTATTTTAACACAAAATAAACGCAAACCCCACCACTTAAGAGAGATTGCCGATCTTTTTGTATAATCTTTATAATAGAAAGAAACGGAGTCTTATTCTTGACTTGCGCACGGATACATAAAAGGATAGACTGTTGTCATGAAAGAAATGAGAAGGATGGAAGACATGACAAATCATTACTATTCTGAACGCCCAGATACGGCGCACGATTTTGAACAATGGGCTTTTGAGTTAAAAGGCAGAACCTTTCAATTTGTAACAGATTCTGGTGTATTTTCACGTGAAACAGTGGATTATGGTTCACGTGTCCTGATTGATGCTTTCGATTGGGAAGAGTTACCTGATGAAGGAAAGATCTTAGATGTGGGATGCGGGTATGGACCGATTGGGTTAGCTTTGGCATTTGCGACACAGCGGTTTGTTGAAATGGTCGACATTAATGAACGAGCGGTAAGTCTAGCACAAGGAAACGCAAAGCGTAACCAAATCGAACATGTTGATATCCATCAATCGAATATCTATGAAGCAGTTCATGAAGAAACCTATGCAGCTATCGTAAGCAATCCGCCGATCCGTGCTGGAAAAAAAGTTGTACATGAAATTTTGACAGGCGCATATCCTCGGTTGAAGAAGGGCGGTACACTGACAATTGTGATCCAGAAGAAACAAGGAGCGCCGAGTGCGCAAAAGAAAATGGAAGAAACATTTGGTAATGCAGAAATCGTCACAAAAGATAAAGGATATTATATCATCAAAAGTGTGAAAGAATAACTAGCTGAAAAATAGTGGAGCGACGAAAGAGTGGAACTGGGCGTACATATTACATATATGGTACGCATCAGTTCTTTTTTATTGATGACTTTTTTAATCAAGGAACTATCTTTTCTTAAAAAAGAAGTAGCAGAATCATGTTTTTTTACGATAAAATAAATAAGATACAGAACTTGTATAGAAGGCTGCCAAGTTGGTAGATAAAGGAGATTTTTATCAAAAAACATACTTTCCTTTTTTCTCTATTCTTTTCTTGGGGGTTTTGGTACACTGATAGGGAATTTAGATAGAAGGGAGCCAATAGGATGAAGCTGACCATCAGAGATATCGCAGAAATGGCAGGCGTATCAGTAACAACTGTCTCACAGATTTTGAATAACAAAGGAAGCAGATTTAGTGATAAGACAAGAAAAAAAGTGTTGTCGATCGTGAATGAACATCATTATAAACCCGATTATTTCGCTTCAAATGTGATCAATCGACATTCAAAGA
This sequence comes from Enterococcus sp. MSG3290, assembly GCF_050555565.1. Classification (NCBI taxonomy): domain Bacteria; kingdom Bacillati; phylum Bacillota; class Bacilli; order Lactobacillales; family Enterococcaceae; genus Enterococcus; species Enterococcus sp. MSG3290. Next base: position 42,409 of record NZ_CP187862.1, read on the forward strand.
CCATCGGAATGATCGTCCCTGATGTCACTGATTTCTTCTTCTCCAAACTGATCGAAGGTGTAGAGAGCTATTTGAATCCTTTGGGCTATGTGATCATGTTATGCAATTCTCGTCATAGCCAAGAAAATGAGATCAAGTATTTACAAGAGCTTTCCCACCGCTCAGTGGACGGAATCTTGCTGGCCACACCAAATATTTTACCTGAGAAATACGCATTAGACAGCGGATTTTATCAAAAAATGCCAATCATTTTAATCGATCGCGGATTGAATCGTCGGGATAACGGACGGCTTATCGTAAAGGAATATGAGGGCGCCTATCAAGCTGTTTCGCTGTTTATTGAAAGTGGCCATACGAAGATCGGCATGCTGAAGGAAACCACTGGATACTATCAATTAGAAGAACGTTTCAACGGATATCGTCATGCGCTGAAAGATCATGGCCTGCCTTTTAATGGGAAATTTGTTGAACATGGAGAGTTGACTGTTCAAGGTGGATATACTGCATCAAAAAAATTACTCAAACATAAAGATATCACGGCTATTTTTTGCGGGAATGATGCCATGGCGATCGGATGCTATCAGGCAATCGATGAATTGGGCAAAAAAATCCCAGAAGATATCTCAGTCATAGGATTCGATGGATTAAAGCTGTCAGAATACATGATTCCGCAATTGACGACAGTGCAGCAGCCAAGTTTTGATATTGGATTTTATGCTGCACGTTTCCTGATCGATACGATCGAATTTCCTCAAAGAAAAGTTCCGAACAAAGTGTTCGAAACAAAATTAATTATTCGTGAGAGCGTAAAAGTATTGACAAAGGGCTAACTCGGCGGTATATTGCTTATGTAAGCATTTACAAAGGCGAGTTAGTGCTTTTTTTATTTTTAGTAAACCAGTTTACTAAAGTGGTTTACCTTTCCTAAAAATAATGTATAATACCGAATGAAGACAAGGAGGATCAGGCAATGCGAATGGTGGATCTGATTGAAAAAAAGAGGGATGGAAACGAGCTGTCGAAAGAGGAAATCGAGTACATCGTCACAAACTATACGAATGGAAAGATTCCAGATTATCAAGTCAGTGCATTATTGATGGCAATTTTTTATCAAGACATGACAAATGAAGAAATCACGAACTTAACATTGGCGATTGCTAATTCTGGTGATGTCATCGATTTGAGTTCTCTTGAAGGAATAAAGGTAGATAAGCATTCGACAGGTGGCGTTGGTGACACGACCACATTGATTTTAGCCCCCCTAGTAGCTAGTGTCGGAGTGACAGTGGCTAAAATGTCTGGACGCGGTCTAGGTTACACAGGTGGTACACTAGACAAGCTAGAAGCAATTCCCGGATTTCAGATCGAGCTTTCGGATGAAGAATTTGTACGCATTGTTAATGAAAGTAAAGTAGCGGTAATTGGTCAATCAGGAAACTTGGCACCGGCGGACAAAAAATTGTATGCCTTGCGTGACGTCACAGCGACCGTTGATTCTCTTCCGCTGATTGCCAGTTCGATTATGAGTAAAAAAATCGCGGCAGGAGCAGATGCAATCGTTTTGGATGTGACCACTGGAGACGGTGCTTTCATGAAGAACATCGAAGATGCAAGACGTCTGGCAAAGACCATGACGAGCATTGGGAAACTGGCTAACCGAGAAACAGTGGCGGTTATCTCAGATATGTCAGAACCTCTTGGCGAAGCTATCGGAAATAGTCTAGAAGTTGTCGAGGCAATCGAAACATTACAAGGAAATGGTCCAGAAGATCTAGTAGAAATGTGCTACGCCTTAGGAAGCCAAATGGTTGTTCTTGCTGGCAAAGCTAAGACAACCGATGAAGCAAGAACGTTGCTTCAAGAAGCTCTGGAATCAGGTAAAGCGTTAGCAAAATTCAAAGAAATGATCCAAAATCAAGGGGGAGACCCAGCGATCGTGGAACATCCAGAACGAATTTTGACTGCACGCTACACAATGGAGCTTCCTGCTAAACAAAGCGGAGTTGTGTCAAAAATCGTGGCAAATGAATTAGGAATTGCTGCAATGATGCTAGGTGCTGGGCGTAAAACCAAAGAAGAAGATATTGATCACGCTGTTGGATTGAAACTGCATAAAAAAATTGGTGACACTGTGACAAAAGGTGAGTCACTATTGACGATCTATAGTAACGACGAAGAAATCACTTCTGTCATTGAATTATTATATAAAAATATTGAAATTGGTGAATCGGCAATGAAACCAACGTTGATTCATGACATCATCACAGAATAAAGGAAAAAAGCGGACTTTACCGTTTTAAAGAAAAGGGGAAAAGAAATGGAACTAAACCGAATGATCGACCATACTATTTTGAAAGCAGACGCATCTAAAGAAGCTGTGATGCAAATTATCGAAGAAGCAAAAAAATACCATTTTTATTCTGTCTGCATCAATCCAGCATGGGTTGCGCTAGCGAAAGAACAATTACAAGGTGAGCCAGTAGCCGTATGTACAGTAATCGGGTTTCCTCTAGGAGCAAACACACCCGAGACAAAAGCATTTGAAACAACAGATGCCATCAATAACGGTGCAGATGAAGTCGATATGGTCGTCAATATCGGTGCTTTGAAATCAAAGGATGATCAACAAGTCCAAAAAGATATCGAAGCAGTTGTTGAAGCAGCAAAAGATCGTGCGCTTGTCAAAGTTATTATTGAAACATCGTTATTAGATAGAGAAGAAATCATCCGAGCTTGCGAAATAGCAAAAGCTGCAGGCGCTGATTTTGTCAAAACATCAACTGGTTTCTCAACAGGCGGAGCAAAGGTAGAGGATGTCCGTTTGATGCGTGAAACTGTAGGACCAGAAATGGGTGTCAAAGCTTCCGGCGGTATCCATAACGAAGAAGAAGCAATGGCAATGATCGAAGCTGGTGCTACAAGAATCGGAACAAGCGCAGGAGTAGCAATCGTATCTGGTTCAACTGGTGAAGGCTATTAATTTTTTCAAAGGAGAAGCTCATGGCAGAACTCAAACAAGAATGGATCAACACAGCTATTGAAGCGTTAGATAAAGCCTATGTTCCTTATTCCCATTTTCCGGTAGGCGCTTGTCTCGTAACGGAATCAGGCAAGATTTATCAAGGCATCAACATTGAGAATGCATCATTTGGATTAACGAATTGTGCCGAGCGCACAGCTTTTTTCAAAGCAGTATCTGAAGGAGAAAAAACATTTACGCATCTAGTCGTAGCGGGGCACACCCCCGATCCTATCTCTCCTTGTGGTGCATGTCGACAAGTAATGGCAGAATTCTGTTCCCCTGATATGCCGGTTACGCTAGTAGGAGACAATGGTGTGACGAAGGCAACGACCGTTCGTGAACTGCTGCCTTATGCATTTACTGAAAAAGATCTATAACTCATGTTCATTCAGTCAGCTGACTGTTGAAAAATAAAACAATTATTTTAGGAGGCTTTACAGAAATGAAAAAAGCAAAATTATTTGGTTTAGGTGCTGTCGCACTAGCAGCAGGGTTATTTTTAGGTGCATGCGGCAACAACGGCTCTACTGATTCATCCGGTGGCAAAAGCTCATCAGACACAACAACTGCAGCATTGATCACAGACACAGGTGGTGTAGACGACCGTTCATTCAACCAGTCAGCTTGGGAAGGACTAGAAAAATGGGGGAAAGATCAAGGACTTTCACGAGGAAATGATGGCTTCCAATATTTCCAATCTTCAAATGAATCAGATTACATCCCAAATATTGACCAAGCATTGAATGCTGGATTCAAAACGATTTTTGGTATTGGTTATAAACTAAAACCAGCGATCCAAGAACAAGCAACAAACAATACAGGTACGAACTTTGTTATTATCGATGATGTCATCGATGGATTAGATAACGTTGTATCTGCAACTTTCAAAGACAACGAAGCTTCTTATCTTGCAGGTGTTGCAGCAGCTTATACGACTGAAACAAACGTAGTCGGCTTTATCGGCGGTGTAAAAGGTGAAGTAATCGATCGTTTTGATGCTGGATTCAAAGCCGGTGTTGATGCAGGTGCGAAAGAATTAGGAAAAGAAATCAAAGTATTGAATCAATATGCTGGTGACTTCTCTGCTCCAGATAAAGGACGTTCAATTGCTCAAGGTATGTATGCACAAAACGCAGATATCATCTTCCATGCTTCAGGCGGTACAGGTAACGGTGTATTCCAAGAAGCAAAATCATTGAACGAATCAGGCGACAAAAAAGTTTGGGTTATCGGTGTTGACCGCGACCAATCAGACGAAGGCGAATACACATTAAACGGCGAAAAGAAAAACTTCACATTGACATCTACACTGAAAGCAGTTGGAACAGTAGTAGAAGATTTGGCACAAAAATCAGCGGACGGTAAATTCCCTGGCGGCGAACACACTGTTTATGGATTGAAAGAAGACGGTGTTGGTCTAACAGAAGGACAACTTTCTGACGAAGCGAAAAAAGCAGTTGATGAAGCAAAAGAAAAAATCATTTCAGGTGACGTAAAAGTTCCAGAAACTCCTGAAGAAAACTAAAACCATTTCTATAGCCTTGTTAGACACATGTTTGACAAGGCTATGGTTTGATTAGAACAAGAATTGTTCATTTATCCAAGCTGCCTTGTGACAGTTTGGATAAGGGAACAACTCCCTGAAGTAATGTTTGTTTCAAAAGAAGAACGCTCACTAAGCGTGAATCTTAGTCAATCGTTGCCCTAGATAGAAATCGTTAGGATGTGAAAAAAAGGTGGTTCAAGAAAATATTGTCATAGAAATGCAGAATATTACCAAAGAATTTGGAACATTCAAGGCAAATGACAACATCAATTTACAAGTAAAGGCAGGAGAAATTCATGCGTTGCTTGGAGAAAACGGTGCTGGCAAATCTACATTGATGAACGTGCTTTCCGGATTATTAGAGCCGACATCAGGGAAAATTTTGATGCGTGGGAAAGAAGTAAAGATCACAAGTCCGACCAAAGCCAACCAATTAGGGATTGGGATGGTCCATCAGCACTTTATGCTTGTTGATGCCTTTACTGTAACAGAAAACATCGTGTTGGGAAGCGAGCCTAGTCGCGCAGGGATGCTTGACCATAAAAAAGCACGAAAAGAGATCCAAAAAGTTTCTGAACAGTATGGATTGTCAGTCAACCCAGATGCTTACGTTCGTGATATTTCAGTTGGGATGGAACAACGGGTAGAAATTTTAAAAACACTTTACCGAGGAGCAGATGTACTGATTTTTGATGAGCCGACAGCTGTATTGACCCCTCAAGAAATTGATGAATTAATCGTGATCATGAAGGAATTAGTCAAAGAAGGCAAGTCGATCATTTTGATTACGCATAAGTTAGATGAAATCAAAGCAGTAGCTGACCGCTGTACAGTTATCCGCCGTGGAAAAGGAATCGGTACAGTCAACGTTAAAGACGTAACCTCACAACAATTAGCCGATATGATGGTTGGAAGAACGGTTTCATTCAAAACGATGAAAAAAGAAGCGAAGCCTCAAGAAGTCGTTTTGTCTATTGAAAATCTAGTGGTGAAAGAAAATCGTGGATTAGAAGCCGTGAAAAACTTGAACTTAGAGGTTCGTGCTGGCGAAGTACTTGGTATCGCTGGAATCGATGGAAACGGGCAGTCGGAGTTGATCCAAGCTTTGACTGGTTTGCGAAAGGCAGAAAGCGGACATATCAAGCTAAAAGGGGAAGACATCACTAATAAAAAACCCCGAAAAATCACTGAACATGGTGTAGGACACGTGCCAGAAGACCGTCATAAATACGGGTTAGTCCTAGATATGACATTATCTGAAAATATCGCACTACAAACCTATCATCAAAAACCTTACAGTAAAAACGGCATGCTGAATTATTCAGTAATGAATGAACATGCCAGAGAATTGATCGAAGAATATGATGTTCGAACAACGAATGAACTTGTTCCCGCAAAAGCTTTATCAGGCGGAAATCAGCAAAAAGCAATTATCGCTCGTGAAGTCGACCGAGATCCTGATCTGTTGATTGTTGCAAATCCAACTCGTGGACTGGATGTAGGTGCGATCGAATTTATTCATAAACGTCTGATCGAACAAAGGGACAAATACAAAGCAGTGTTACTGATCAGTTTCGAATTAGAAGAAATTTTAAATGTTTCGGATCGTATTGCTGTTATCCATGAAGGAGAAATTGTCGGTATCGTTGATCCGAAAGAAACATCTGAAAATGAATTAGGTCTATTGATGGCGGGCTATACCTTAGAAGAAGCACGAAAAGAGTTAGAAAAGGGGGCTGGCGCACATGAATGATCGCAGCGAAAAATTCCGTAATTTATTAGTGCCTGTACTTTCAGTTGTTTTAGGATTGATCTTAGGCGCGATATTGATGGCTGCTTTTGGTTTTCAGCCCATCCAAGGTTATTCTTCTATGCTAGATGCAGCCCTTGGTTCGCAAAGAGGGATAGGTGAAACGTTAAGGCAAGCAACGCCGTTGATTTTTACAGCATTAGGTTTTTCTGTAGCTAACTCAGCTGGGTTTTTCAATATTGGGCTTTCTGGACAAGCACTTTGCGGGTGGATCGTCAGTGTCTGGGTGGCACTTGCGTTTCCAGATCTGCCAAAAGTTGTTTTGCTTCCGTTATGCGTGATCTTAGGTGCCTTAGCTGGTGCGATGGCAGCGGCTGTTCCAGGTTTACTTCGAGCATTTTTTGGAACAAGTGAAGTGATCGTAACAATCATGATGAACTATATCTTATTATACGTAAGCACATTTGCTTTACATGAAGTGATGCCTGAAAGCTATCGCTCAAGTTTGGACTCTTCCAATATGATCAGTCAAAATGCCTCACTGCGGTTACCATGGTTAACACAAGCTTTTGGCGGCTCTCGCGTAAACTCAGGATTATTTTTAGCAATCATCGCGCTTATTTTCGTTTGGCTGCTGATGAAGAAAACGACTTTAGGATTTGAAATCCGTTCTGTTGGATTGAATCCTTTTGCTTCTGAGTATGCAGGAATGAGTAGTAAACGTACGATCGTTTTGTCGATGGTCATTTCTGGCGCTTTGGCAGGGCTTGGCGGTGTGGTTGAAGGATTAGGAACGTATCAAAACTTCTTTGTTCAAACGACTTCGCTATCTATTGGATTTGACGGAATGGCTGTCTCCTTGCTTGGTTCTGGATCAGCAATCGGTATTCTTTTATCAGCGATCTTGTTCAGTATTTTGAAGATCGGTGGACTTGGCATGCAGACAGGAGCAGGTGTTCCGTTTGAGATCGTCAATGTATCGATTGCTTTGATTATCTTCTTTGTCGGGATCAACTTCCTGATTCGTTTCGTCATGGCTAAAGTCTTCCAAGGGAAAAAACAAGAAGAGATCGTTGCGACAATAGAATCGAAACCAACGAATCAAAACCATGAAGGGGGCGAACTATAATGTCGACTATCGAATTAATTGCCTTGATCCTTACTTCTACACTGGTTTATTCAACACCGCTAATTCTAACGTCACTAGGCGGAACTTTTTCTGAACGAAGCGGGATCGTAAACGTAGGGCTAGAGGGAATCATGGTCATGGGTGCTTTTAGTTCCATCGTTTTCAACTTGACGATGAGTCCATCACTTGGTTCTATGACACCATGGATCGCTATTTTAGTGGGTGGCGTCGTAGGTATCCTATTTTCTCTGATTCACGCAGTAGCAACAGTCAGTTTGCGTGCTGACCATATTATCAGCGGGACAGTAATTAATCTGATGGCACCTGCTTTAGGTGTTTTCTTGATCAAAGCATGGTATGGTAAAGGTCAAACTGATAACATCACGCAGAATCTGGGGTATTTTTCTTTCCCAGGATTAGCAGATATTCCGGTCATTGGACCAATTTTCTTTAAAAATACATTCTTACCTGCTTATTGTGCTATTTTGATTGCTGTCCTAGCTTGGGTGATCATCTTCAAGACGAAATTCGGCTTGCGCCTCCGTTCAGTTGGTGAAAATCCTCAAGCTGCCGACACATTAGGTATCAATGTATATGCTATGCGTTATTCAGGCGTACTGATTTCTGGCTTGTTAGGCGGTATGGGCGGTGCTGTTTTTGCTCAGTCGATTTCCGGTAACTTTTCAGCTGGTACGATCGTTGGACAAGGGTTCATCTCCATGGCTGCTATGATCTTTGGTAAGTGGAATCCTTTAGGGGCAATGGGTGCCTCATTGTTCTTTGGTTTTGCTCAAAGCTTGAGTATCATTGGCGCACAATTACCAGTTATTTCTTCGATTCCGCCAGTATTGCTGCAAATTGCTCCATATTTGCTGACAATCATTGTGCTGGTTGTTTTCTTAGGGAAAGCTTCTGGTCCAAAAGCAAACGGGAAGAACTATATCAAATCAAAATAATCTTTTAGCGAATAAAAAGGGTGGGTTACGGGAAGTGTTTTTCGTCTCGCCCTTTTTGTTTTAAAGGCAATAAAAATAAAAAGAAAGAAGGAATAATCATGTTTAAACGCGTACATCTGATCGTCATGGATTCAGTAGGAATTGGAGAAGCACCAGATGCCGATAAGTTCGGTGATGTTGGTTCTGATACATTAGGACACATTGCGAAAGAAGCAGGATTGAACGTTCCACATTTAGAGCAGCTTGGTTTAGGAACGATCCGTCCTCTTGAAGGTGTGGAATCAGTGAAAGATCATCAAGGCTATGCGACGAAATTAGAAGAAGTTTCTGTAGGGAAAGATACGATGACAGGCCACTGGGAAATCATGGGATTGAATATCAAAACTCCATTTCGTGTGTTTCCGAACGGATTCCCTGATGATCTGATCAAACAAATCGAAGAATTTTCTGGCCGTAAAGTCGTATGTAACAAACCTTATAGCGGAACAGCTGTTATTGACGATTACGGTGAACACCAAATGAAAACAGGCGATTTAATTGTATATACTTCTGCCGATCCTGTCCTTCAGATCGCGGCACATGAAGAAATCATTCCTTTAGAAGAATTATATCGGATTTGCCAATTCGTTCGTGATATAACAAAAGATGATCCGTATATGATTGGCCGAATCATTGCACGTCCGTACGTGGGTGAACCAGGAGACTTCACACGAACAAGCAATCGCCATGATTATGCGTTGAATCCATTCGGACACACAGTCCTTGATTCTTTGAAAGAAGCAGGAAAGGACGTGATTGCTGTTGGAAAGATCAACGATATTTTCAACGGACAAGGAATCACTGAATCTGTCCGCACGAAAAGCAATATGGATGGCGTTGACCAGCTACTGAAAGTTATGAAAAACGATTTTTCAGGAATCAGCTTTACCAATTTAGTAGATTTTGATGCATTATACGGTCATCGTCGGGATGTAGTCGGCTATGCGCATGCGATTGAAGAATTTGACTTACGAATTCCAGAATTGCTTGAAGCGATGGAAGAAGACGACTTGCTAATGATTACAGCCGATCACGGAAACGATCCGACGTTTACTGGTACCGATCATACGCGAGAATATGTACCGTTATTGGTTTACAGTAAAAAAATGAAAGAACAAGGGGCATTGCCTCAAGGATATTATTCAGATATTTCAGCAACGATTGCTGAGAACTTTAGTGTTTCTTCGACTGAAAATGGCGAAAGCTTCTTGAAATTATTAAAATAATCTTTTTAAATAGGAGAAAGCAAATGACCAAGTTAAGCGAGATGTTACAAGAAACGACCCAGTTTATCCTTGATAAAGGAGTAAAAGAAATTGATTTTGGTTTGATTCTAGGTTCAGGATTAGGTGAATTAGCAGATGAAATCGAAGATGCTGTAATGATTTCTTATGATGAGATCCCGTTCTTTCCTGTTTCGACAGTAGTTGGGCATGCAGGAAAGCTAGTTTATGGGTCTCTGGCAGGCAAGAAAGTGTTAGCCATGCAAGGGAGATTCCACTACTATGAAGGTCATTCCATGCAAACAGTGACCTATCCAGTACGTGTGATGGCCGGGCTAGGAGCCCATTCAGTCATTGTGACTAATGCATGTGGTGGTGTCAACGAATCATTTGTACCAGGAGATTTGATGCTGATTACCGATCATATCAATTTTACTGGTGAAAATCCTTTGATCGGTCCGAATGAAGATGCAATGGGCCCTAGATTTCCAGATATGAGTCAAGCTTATACGCCTGACTATCAAGCAACAGCAAAAGCAGCAGCAGAAAAACTAGGTTTGGATCTTAAAGAAGGCGTATATATGGGCTATTCTGGACCAACTTATGAAACGCCTGCGGAGATCCGAATGTCTCGGACAATAGGAGCCGATGCAGTAGGGATGTCGACTGTTCCAGAAGTCATCGTAGCAGCTCACAGCGGATTAAAAGTGTTAGGAATCTCTTGTATTACCAACTTAGCAGCAGGTATGCAAGCGAATCTGAGCCATGAAGAAGTTGTAGAAACAACTCAGAGAGTCAAACAATCTTTTAAAGCATTGGTTAAAGAAACATTGACATTATTGTAATAGGAGGAACAATAAAATGAGTGTGCATATTGAAGCGAAAGAAGGCGAGATCGCCGATAAGATTTTACTTCCGGGAGATCCTTTGCGAGCTAAATATATTGCGGAGACTTTTTTGGAAGATCCAGTTTGTTACAATCAGGTACGCGGTATGTTAGGCTTTACCGGCAAATATAAAGGAGAACGTATTTCTGTTCAAGGAACAGGAATGGGAATGCCATCAGCCACCATCTATGCCCATGAATTGATCCAGTCGTATGGTGTAAAGAAATTGATTCGAGTAGGTACATGCGGTGCATTGTCAAAAGACGTCCATGTTCGTGATTTAGTACTAGCACAAGGTGCAGCGACCAGTTCTTCGATGATCGAAAAAAATTTCCAAGCCTTTCATTTTCCTCCAATTAGTGATTTCAATCTATTACTGAAAGCATATGAGATAGCTAAAGAAAAGGGCTATACGGTTCATGTAGGAAATGTTCTTTCGGAAGATTCTTTCTACAAAGATGATTTGACAGAGACATTCCAATTAGCTGAACTTGGCGTTTTAGGAGTGGAAATGGAAGCAGCGGCTCTTTATTACTTAGGCGCGAAATACCATGTGCAGACATTAAGTTTGATGACCGTTAGCGACCATTTGATCACCGGTGAAGAAACAACAGCTGCAGAACGTCAATCTACGTTCAATGAAATGATCGAAGTAGGATTGGAAACAGCGATAGCAGAATAAGAAGGAAATGAAAAAGCTGCCCTGCATTAAGTAATAAGAACATCCAAGCAAAAATAGCTCCTCATGTTTTTGACTTGGCTGGACTTATTATTGCAAATGTAAGCTTTTGAACACCATTTACCAAGAGGTTGTGAATCTGCCGTTTAACTCTGATTCACAAGGAACAATTTCAAAAAACAGCTTTTCATGTTTGATGAATATTGTGACTTGTGACCGAGAAGTTGGCAGGAGAACACCGTTTATACGAAAAAAGGGACTGTGACAAATCGTGTCACAGTCCCTTTTTTATAGTGTTTTTTATAGGTAGTATTTTTTAGCAACTGTTAAGTCATCATTTAATTCATAAACAAGTGGTTGACCTGTTGGAATTTCAAGATCCATGATGTCTTCGTCAGAGATACCTTCGATATGTTTAGCTAGGGCGCGTAATGAGTTACCATGTGCAGCTACTAAAACAGTTTTGTTGTCTAGTAATGCTGGAGCAATTTCATCTTGCCAGAATGGCAAAGCGCGTTCTAATGTCACTTTCAAGTTTTCTCCACCAGGAATATCGCGTTTGTCTAACATTGCGTAACGACGGTCATTTGCTGCAGAACCTTCGTCAGTTTCTTCCATTAATGGAGGAAGAGTATCGTAAGAACGACGCCAGATGTGTACTTGTTCGTCGCCGTATTTTTCAGCTGTTTCTTTTTTGTTCAAACCTTGTAATTTACCATAGTGACGTTCGTTTAAGCGCCATGATTTGATTTGTGGTACCCAAAGTTGATCTGAATATTCTAAGATCAAGTTACATGTTTTGATTGCACGAGTTAAAACAGAAGTGTAAGCAACATCAAATTCGATTCCAGCTTCTTTGATTTTGCGTCCGCCTTCTTTTGCTTCTTCGATTCCTTCTGGTGCTAGATTTACATCAGCCCAACCAGTAAATTGGTTCAATGCATTCCATTCACTAAGACCGTGACGAGAAAAAACTAATTTTGGCATGTTTAGCTCTCCTTTTAAGATAGGTTTATATTTCTGAAATTTTCAGTTCTGTTTTATTGTACAATTTTTTGGAAGAGATTTCCATCGAAAAATTAGATAAGATTCTATGAGAAAACAAGTAGAGAATATAAAAAAACGAACAGTGCCCACGCAACTGTTCGTTTTTAGGTATTAGATGCATAATTGCTCGATTTCTTTTTCAGGTAAATTGATATATTTATAACATGTTCCAACTGAAACACCGCATTTTGAAGAAATAAATTGGATCGTTTCTTTTTTTTCATAATAGAGACGTCGGATTTTTTTGATCGTTTTTGCATCGATTTTTGGTCTTCCGCCGATTTTTCCTTTTTTACGAGCTTCATCTAATCCAACTAATGTACGTTCTTTGATCAATGCGCACTCCATGTTTGCTAGGTTTTCCATTAATTGGAAATAGATTTTTCCCATTTCGCGCGTATCGATTCCTTCATCAAGACTAATCAAGTGCAGCCCGCGATCTTTGAATAATTGCGTGAGTTCTGTTAATTGCCGCGTAGATTTGCCTAATCGATGAAGTTGGCAAATGACTAGTGCATCGCCTTGTTGCATGTCAGCGATCACTGACTCCAAATGAACAGCAGTAGAATCATTTTGTTCCACTTCATATGTCTCATGGAAAATTTCTTGACAACCAAAGTCAGATAATTGATCAACCTGAGTTGTTAAATCAACGTCATTTATGGTTGTGCGTGCATAACCAATAATTTTCATGGTGATTCCTTTCTAGCAGTGATTTTCTAACTGGATATAACAGTAAAAATGTAGCATAAAGTACGTCAAAAAGATAGTTTTTTCGCAAATTTTCCGCTGTCTTTTTTTATTGGATGATCAAGCAGTTTTTCTTTATTTACGACGGATTGCGTCAAGAATCTCAACGCCTTTTTCTGAGCCGACAACTACTTTAGAAACCATGTTTAGGAAAAGCCCATGTTCTACTACCCCAACAAGTTCATCTAAATAGGTAGCTAAGCTTTCTGGCTGTTCGATGACTTCTAGATGCAGATCAATGATGTAATGACCACCATCTGTGGTTAGGACTTCTCCGTTTTCGTCTGTACGCAAGACAGGTTGGAATCCTTTTTCTTCAAAAATATGAAGTAGCTGTTGGGAGCCATAAGGGATCACTTCAACTGGGAGTGGGAACTTCCCAAGTTTATCGACTAATTTAGAAGAATCAACGATCCAAATCGTTTCTTTTGAGTACGTAGCGACTATTTTCTCGAAAAGCAAAGCAGCGCCGCCGCCTTTGATCCCTTGAAAATCAGCACTGATTTCATCAGCACCGTCTATTGTCAAATCGACTACGGGGACTTCATCAATACTCTTTAACGGTATTCCTAATTTTTCCGCTTGTTCTTTTGTCGCATTTGAAGTAGTAACTCCTGTGATACGTAAACCTTCTTCACGCATACGGCGACCAATCTCTTCTACCATATAATAGGCGGTTGAACCGGTCCCGAGACCTACGATCATCCCGTCCTTTACGAATTTCGCGGCTTCAATGCCAGCTAATTGTTTTAAATTCATCTTTGCGTCCACCTTTTTTTAGTTTGAGCATCGTGCTTTCCTCACTATTTTAGCGTGATTTACGGTAAAAAGATACCATTCTTTTTTATTCCAATAAAGCTTTTTCAAAAAAAATTGCATCCCTTGTTGACATGTTTTTTCATTCGTGATATTCTAACAAAGGTGCTTTATCTACAGGTTTCTGTGAAGAAACGTGCTGACTGTTTATCAAAGCATATTTGATAAGGATGCAGACATTGCATTTATTTTTTATCACAAAAAAAGAACCACCTGGATGTGTGGAACTAGACGCAAATCGTGGGAAGGAGGAAACAAGGAATGCCTACAATTAACCAATTAGTACGTAAACCTCGTAAATCAAAGGTGGAAAAATCTAATTCACCTGCTTTGAACAAAGGATATAACAGCTTTAAGAAAACTCAAACTAACGTAAACTCACCTCAAAAACGTGGGGTAGCAACTCGTGTGGGTACAATGACACCTAAAAAACCGAACTCAGCTTTACGTAAATATGCACGTGTTCGTTTGTCAAACTTAATTGAAGTTACTGCTTATATCCCAGGGATTGGTCATAACTTACAAGAACACAGTGTTGTATTATTACGCGGTGGTCGTGTAAAAGACTTACCAGGGGTACGTTACCATATCGTTCGCGGTGCTTTAGATACTGCTGGTGTTAACGACCGTAAACAAAGCCGTTCTAAATACGGAACTAAAAAACCTAAAGCTTAATTTTAATTATTAAACAAATGAAACTTGCTTCTACTATATAGAAGTAATTACTATGAACAATATTTCGGAAGGAGGAGTTACGGATGCCACGTAAAGGTCCTGTTGCAAAACGTGATGTTTTACCAGATCCTATTTATAACTCAAAATTAGTAACTCGCTTGATCAACCGTGTAATGGTTGACGGAAAACGCGGGATTGCAGCTAACATTATCTATAATGCCTTTGACTTGATCAAAGAATCTACAGGTAACGATCCATTAGAAGTGTTTGAACAAGCAATGAAAAACGTTCAACCTGTTCTTGAAGTTAAAGCACGTCGTGTTGGGGGTTCAAACTACCAAGTACCAGTTGAAGTTCGCCCTGAACGCCGCGTTACTCTAGGTCTTCGTTGGGTAGTAAACTACGCTCGCTTGCGCGGTGAACACACAATGGAAGAACGCTTAGCAAAAGAAATTATGGATGCTGCAAACAACACAGGTGCGTCTGTTAAAAAACGTGAAGACACTCATAAAATGGCTGATGCCAACCGTGCGTTTGCTCACTATCGCTGGTAAGATTCTCTCTGTTTGGTCGGCTTTTATAAGTCGACCTCAGATAGTGTCCTTATTTTTAGCAACTAGATAGTAAAGAGAGGAGAAACAAGGAGAATGACCAGAGAATTTTCTTTACAAAACACTCGTAATATCGGTATCATGGCCCACATCGATGCTGGTAAAACGACTGCTACTGAACGTATCTTGTACTACACTGGTAAAATCCATAAAATTGGTGAAACTCATGAAGGAGCTTCACAAATGGACTGGATGGAACAAGAACAAGAACGTGGTATTACGATCACTTCTGCTGCTACTACAGCACAATGGAAGGGTCACCGAATCAACATCATCGACACACCAGGACACGTAGACTTCACAGTTGAAGTTGAACGTTCATTGCGTGTACTTGATGGTGCTGTAACTGTTCTTGATGCACAATCAGGTGTTGAACCTCAAACTGAAACAGTTTGGCGTCAAGCAACAACTTATGGTGTACCTCGTATCGTATTTGCAAACAAAATGGACAAGATCGGTGCTGACTTCTTATATTCAGTATCAACTTTACATGACCGTTTGCAAGCAAACGCTCACCCAATCCAATTACCAATTGGTGCGGAAGACGACTTCACAGGAATTATCGACCTTGTAACAATGAAGGCTGAAATGTATACAAACGATCTTGGAACAGAGATCGAAGAAACAGAAATTCCTGAAGAATACCGCGAATTAGCTGAAGAATGGCGCGAAAAATTGGTTGAAGCTGTAGCTGAAACTGATGAAGAACTTACTTTGAAATACTTAGAAGGTGAAGAAATCACTGAAGCTGAGTTAAAAGAAGGTATCCGCCGCGCAACAGTTAACGTAGAATTCTACCCAGTACTATGTGGTTCAGCATTTAAGAACAAAGGGGTTCAATTACTATTGGACGCTGTTCTTGATTACTTGCCATCACCGTTAGATATCCCAGCTATCAAAGGGATTGACCCTAAAACTGATGAAGAAGTAGAACGTCCTGCAGACGACAGCGCTCCTTTCTCAGCTTTAGCATTTAAAGTTATGACTGACCCATTCGTAGGTCGTTTAACTTTCTTCCGTGTGTACTCTGGTGTTTTACAATCAGGTTCATACGTACAAAACGCAACAAAAGGCAAACGTGAACGTGTTGGTCGTATCCTACAGATGCATGCCAACTCTCGTTCAGAAATCTCTGAAGTTTACGCTGGAGATATCGCTGCTGCTGTTGGTTTGAAAGACACAACTACTGGGGACACACTATGTGATGAAAAGAGTCTAGTTATTCTTGAATCCATGGAATTCCCAGAACCAGTTATCCAAGTCGCTATTGAACCTAAATCAAAAGCTGACCAAGATAAAATGGGTGTGGCTTTACAAAAACTATCTGAAGAAGATCCTACTTTCCGTGCTGAAACAAACGTGGAAACAGGCGAAACAATCATCGCTGGTATGGGTGAACTTCACTTAGATATCATCGTTGACCGTATGCGTCGTGAATTCAAAGTTGAAGCTAACGTAGGTGCGCCTCAAGTATCTTACCGTGAAACTTTCCGTGCTGGCACTCAAGCCGAAGGTAAGTTTGTACGTCAGTCTGGTGGTAAAGGTCAATACGGTCACGTATGGATTGAATTTACACCAAATGAAGAAGGTGCTGGTTTCGAATTTGAAAATGCGATCGTCGGTGGGGTTGTTCCTCGTGAATACATTCCAGCTGTTGAAACTGGTTTGAAAGATGCTATGGAAAATGGTGTCTTAGCTGGCTATCCATTAGTAGATATCAAAGCTAAACTTTACGATGGTTCATACCATGATGTCGATTCAAATGAAACTGCCTTCCGTGTTGCTGCTTCTATGGCATTACGTGCAGCAGCTAAGAAAGCTAATCCAGTAATCCTTGAACCAATCATGGCTGTAGAAGTTGTTATCCCTGAAGATTACTTAGGTGATGTTATGGGTCACGTAACTGCTCGTCGTGGACGTGTTGAAGGTATGGAAGCTCGCGCTGGCGGCCAACAAGTTGTTCGTGCGATGGTTCCACTTGCTGAAATGTTTGGTTATGCTACAACTCTTCGTTCTGCTACTCAAGGTCGTGGTACATTTACAATGACATTTGACCACTACGAAGATGTACCAAAATCAGTACAAGAAGAAATCATTAAGAAAAACGGCGGAAAAGCTGAATAATTTCTTAAAACCGGATAGTCCTGCAAAGAGATTATCCAAAGAGACTATATTTTTAATATAGTTTCGTGTAAAATAATTATCGATGATATGGGCATGTGGTGTACCTTGTGTACATCATATACCTATCAGACAAATAAAAAATATATTGTATTTTTAGGAGGACATTTTAAAATGGCAAAAGAAAAATTTGACCGTTCTAAACCACACGTTAACATTGGTACTATCGGACACGTTGACCATGGTAAAACTACATTAACAGCTGCAATCACAACTGTACTATCTAAGAAAAACGGCGGCCAAGCTATGGCTTACGATCAAATCGATGGTGCTCCAGAAGAACGCGAACGCGGAATCACAATCTCAACAGCTCACGTTGAGTATGAAACAGATACACGCCACTACGCTCACGTTGACTGCCCAGGACACGCGGACTACGTTAAAAACATGATCACTGGTGCTGCTCAAATGGACGGAGCTATCTTGGTAGTTTCTGCTGCTGACGGCCCAATGCCTCAAACTCGTGAACACATCCTATTGTCTCGTCAAGTTGGTGTTCCTTACATCGTTGTATTCTTGAACAAAGTAGACATGGTTGATGACGAAGAATTACTAGAATTAGTTGAAATGGAAGTTCGTGACCTATTAACAGAATACGAATTCCCTGGTGACGATGTTCCTGTAGTTGCTGGATCAGCTTTGAAAGCTCTAGAAGGCGACGCTTCATACGAAGAAAAAATTCTTGAATTAATGGCTGCAGTTGACGAATACATCCCAACTCCAGAACGTGACAACGACAAACCGTTCATGATGCCAGTTGAAGACGTGTTCTCAATTACTGGACGTGGTACTGTTGCTACAGGTCGTGTTGAACGTGGACAAGTTCGCGTTGGTGACGAAGTTGAAGTTGTTGGTATTGCTGAAGAAACTTCAAAAACAACAGTTACTGGTGTTGAAATGTTCCGTAAATTGTTAGACTACGCTGAAGCTGGAGACAACATTGGTGCTTTACTACGTGGTGTTGCACGTGAAGACATCCAACGTGGACAAGTTTTAGCTAAACCAGGTACAATCACACCTCATACAAAATTCTCTGCAGAAGTATACGTGTTGACAAAAGAAGAAGGTGGACGTCATACTCCATTCTTCACTAACTACCGTCCACAATTCTACTTCCGTACAACTGACGTAACAGGTGTTGTTGAATTACCAGAAGGTACTGAAATGGTTATGCCTGGCGACAACGTAACAATGGAAGTTGAATTAATCCACCCAATCGCTATCGAAAACGGTACTAAATTCTCAATCCGTGAAGGCGGACGTACAGTTGGTGCCGGTGTCGTTACAGAAATCAAAGCTTAATTCACTTAAGTTTTAAAGTAAAGCAACATTTATTCGGACGTAATCGCTCGGAACGAAGGTCTCAGGATCTTTGTTCCGAGCTTTTTTATTTATTGCAGGATCAGGGAAAAAGACAGGAGCATTATAATAGAAGAAACACGAAATAAAAGAGTCAGTATTTTCTAAATGAAACTTTATGAAAACAAAATGTTTTTTACAAGAAAAAGCCTTGCTTTGTGAGTTTATATATATTATAATGACAAAGGTGCGTTTACTTTAGTGAATTGCACAGACGTAATCAGAATGATTTCGTCGGCTAAGAAACGAGAGGTTGCGACACGCCCGGACGCTTTGCCACGAACGAGCGTGACGGAAATTTTCGTGGAGCTATGTCTACTTTTCAAAATAGGCGAAGGAGGGAACAAGATGGCAAAACAAAAAATTCGTATCCGTTTAAAAGCGTATGAACACCGTATTTTAGATCAATCAGCGGATAAAATCGTGGAAACTGCAAAAAGAACTGGAGCTAGCGTGTCTGGTCCAATTCCATTACCAACTGAACGCAGTCTTTACACAATCATCCGTGCGACTCATAAATACAAAGATTCACGCGAACAATTCGAAATGCGTACACACAAACGTCTTATCGACATTGTGAACCCAACACCAAAAACTGTTGATGCTTTGATGAAGCTAGACTTACCATCTGGTGTAAACATCGAAATCAAATTATAAAACTAAAACAAAAATAATGGAGGTGTACTCATGACCAAAGGAATCTTAGGGAAAAAAGTGGGAATGACACAAATCTTCACTGAATCTGGTGAATTAATTCCAGTAACTGTTGTAGAAGCTACTCCAAACGTAGTACTACAAGTGAAAACAATGGAAACGGATGGCTACGAAGCTATTCAAGTTGGTTACCAAGATATGCGTGAAGTTTTATCAAACAAACCTGCGAAAGGTCATGTTGCAAAAGCAAACACGGCTCCTAAGCGCTTCATTCGTGAATTCAAAAATGTTGAGCTAGGAGAATATGAAGTAGGAAAAGAAATTACAGTAGATGTTTTCCAAGCAGGAGACATTATTGATGTAACAGGTACTACGAAAGGTAAAGGATTCCAAGGGGTTATCAAACGCCACGGACAAAGCCGCGGACCAATGGCTCACGGTTCTCGTTACCATCGTCGTCCTGGGTCAATGGGTCCAGTTGCACCTAACCGTGTATTTAAAAACAAACGTCTTGCTGGCCGTATGGGTGGCAACCGCGTAACTATCCAAAACTTGGAAGTTGTACGTGTCGATGCAGAAAGAAATGTTATCTTGATCAAAGGTAATGTTCCTGGAGCTAAAAAATCTTTAATCACTATCAAATCAGCTGTGAAAGCTAAATAATTGTAGGAAGAAAGGAGGAACTAAGGAATGCCGAATGTAGCATTATTCAAACAAGATGGAAGCCAAAACGGTGAAATCACACTTAACGAAGAAATCTTCGGAATTGAACCTAATGAAAGTGTTGTTTACGATGCAATCGTAATGCAACGTGCGTCATTAAGACAAGGAACACACGCGGTTAAAAACCGTAGCGCTGTTCGCGGCGGCGGACGTAAACCATGGCGTCAAAAAGGAACAGGTCGTGCACGTCAAGGATCTATCCGCTCACCACAATGGCGTGGAGGTGGCGTAGTCTTTGGACCAACACCACGTTCTTACAGCTACAAACTTCCTAAAAAAGTTCGTCGTTTAGCAATGAAATCTGTATTGTCAGAAAAAGTTGCTGAAAACAACTTGGTAGCAATCGAAGGCTTGAACTTCGACGCACCAAAAACAAAAGAATTCAAACAAGTTCTTGCTAACTTATCTATCGACTCTAAAGTATTGGTTGTTCTAGAAAAAGGTAACGACTTTGCTGCTTTATCAGCACGTAACTTACCAAACGTTTCTGTAGTAACTTCTGATAATGTGAGTGTGCTAGACGTTGTATCAAATACAAAAGTGTTAGCAACACAAACTGCTCTTACTCAAATTGAGGAGGTGCTTGCATAATGAACTTACTAGACGTAATCAAACGCCCAGTGATCACTGAAAAATCAATGCTTGCCATGGATGACAAGAAATACACTTTTGAAGTGGACACTCGCGCAAACAAAACTTTAGTAAAACAAGCGGTAGAAGCTGCTTTTGACGTTAAAGTCAAAAACGTGAACATCGTGAACGTACGTGCGAAATTCAAACGTATGGGCAAATATGCAGGATATACAAAAAAACGTCGCAAAGCGATCGTTACATTGACTGAAGATTCAAAAGAAATCCAATTATTCGAAGCTGCTGAATAAGCACTAATAGATAACTCATTAAATTAGGAGGGAAAAACGTGGCGATTAAAAAGTACAAACCTACCTCAAATGGTCGTCGTAACATGACAGGTTCTGATTTTGCTGAAATCACAACATCAACACCTGAAAAATCATTGTTACAACCATTGAAAAACCATGCTGGACGTAACAACAACGGCCGCATCACTGTACGTCATCAAGGTGGCGGACACAAACGCCAATATCGCGTGATCGACTTCAAACGTAACAAAGATAACGTTGTTGCAACTGTTCAAACGATCGAATATGATCCAAACCGTTCAGCTAACATCGCGTTAGTACACTATGAAGATGGAGTGAAAGCTTACATCTTAGCACCTAAAGGACTAGAAGTGGGTATGAAACTTGTTTCAGGTCCAGAAGCAGATATCAAAGTCGGAAATGCTCTTCCATTAGAAAACATTCCAGTTGGTACTGTTATCCACAACATTGAAATGAAACCTGGTAAAGGTGGACAATTGATCCGTTCTGCTGGTACAAGTGCTCAAGTACTTGGTAAAGAAGGCAAATACGTATTGATCCGCTTGAACTCTGGTGAAGTTCGTATGATCTTAGCTGCATGCCGTGCTACAATCGGTTCTGTAGGTAACGAACAACACGAATTAATCAACATCGGTAAAGCTGGACGCTCTCGTTGGATGCGTAAACGCCCAACTGTACGTGGTAGCGTAATGAACCCTAATGATCACCCACACGGTGGTGGTGAAGGTAAAGCTCCTATCGGACGTAAAGCACCAGTTTCTCCTTGGGGTCAACCAGCTCTTGGTTACAAAACTCGTAACAAAAAAGCTAAATCAGACAAACTTATTGTTCGTCGTCGCAAAAATAAATAATTACTTTGACCATGTGTCGCACATTTTGAGAGGAGGTTCACCATGGGTCGTAGTTTAAAGAAAGGACCTTTTGTCGATGAGCATTTAATGAAAAAAGTTGAAGCTCAAGCAGGGGTTGAAAAGAAAAAAGTTATCAAAACTTGGTCACGCCGTTCAACAGTTTTCCCAAGTTTTGTTGGATATACCATCGCAGTTTATGATGGACGTAAACATGTACCAGTTTACATCCAAGAAGACATGGTAGGACACAAATTAGGTGAATTTGCACCTACAAGAACTTATCGTGGACATGCTGCTGACGATAAGAAAACGAAACGCTAATTTGAGGGGAGGATAAATCCAAATGGCAGAACAAATCACATCAGCTAAAGCAACTGCAAAAACAGTTCGCACTTCACCTCGAAAAGCCCGTTTAGTAATTGACCTTATCAGAGGTAAAAGTGTCGCAGATGCAATTTCAATCTTGAAATTCACACCAAACAAATCTGCTGGAATCATTGAAAAAGTATTGATGTCAGCAGTTGCGAATGCAGAAAATAACTTTGACTTAGATGTTGAAAACTTGGTAGTAAGCGAAGCTTTTGTTAACGAAGGACCTACAATGAAACGTTTCCGTCCTCGTGCAAAAGGATCAGCTTCTCCAATCAACAAACGTACAAGTCATATCACGGTAGTCGTATCAGAAAAATAAGGAGGGATAATCAGTGGGTCAAAAAGTACATCCAATTGGAATGCGTGTAGGCATCATCCGCGACTGGGATGCTAAATGGTATGCTGAAAAAGAGTATGCTGAGTTCTTACACGAAGATTTAAGAATCCGTAAATTTATTTCAACTAAACTTGCTGATGCTGCTGTATCAACAGTTGAAATCGAACGCGCAACAGGTCGCGTAAACATTTCAATTCACACAGCTAAACCAGGTATGGTTATTGGTAAAGGCGGTTCTGAAGTCGAAAGCCTAAGAAAAGAATTAAACAAATTAACTGGTAAAAGAATCCATATCAATATCGTGGAAATCAAAAAACCAGATCTAGATGCAAAATTAGTAGGTGAAGGAATCGCACGTCAATTAGAAAACCGTGTTGCTTTCCGTCGCGCTCAAAAACAAGCCATCCAACGCTCAATGCGTGCTGGCGCTCAAGGGATCAAAACTCAAGTATCTGGTCGTCTAAACGGAGCAGATATCGCTCGTTCAGAAGGATACTCAGAAGGAACTGTTCCTCTTCATACTTTACGTGCGGACATTGATTACGCATGGGAAGAAGCAGATACAACATACGGAAAACTAGGAGTTAAAGTGTGGATCTATCGTGGAGAAATTCTTCCAACTAAAAAAAACACTGAGAAAGGAGGGAAATAATCATGTTAGTACCTAAACGTGTAAAACACCGTCGTGAATTCCGCGGAAAAATGCGCGGGGAAGCTAAAGGCGGAAAAGAAGTAGCATTCGGTGAATACGGTTTGCAAGCTGTTGATTCACATTGGATCACAAACCGCCAAATCGAAGCTGCTCGTATCGCAATGACTCGTTACATGAAACGTGGTGGGAAAGTATGGATTAAAATTTTCCCTCACAAATCTTATACTGCCAAAGCAATTGGGGTACGTATGGGTTCTGGTAAAGGGGCACCTGAAGGATGGGTTGCACCAGTAAAACGTGGTAAAATCATGTTTGAAATCGCAGGCGTTCCTGAAGAAGTAGCTCGTGAAGCGTTACGTCTAGCTTCTCACAAATTACCAATGAAAACTAAGATCGTAAAACGTGAGGAAATGGGTGGTGAATCGAATGAAGGTTAAAGAAATCAGAGAATTAACCACTGCCGAAATGCTTGATCAAGAAAAACAATTAAAAGAAGAATTGTTTAATCTTAGATTCCAATTAGCAACAGGTCAATTAGAAAACACTGCACGTATTAAAGAAGTACGTAAATCGATTGCACGCATCAAAACTGTGTTGCGTGAACAAGCTAAGTAATTATGGAAGGAGGCCATTAAGCGTATGACTGAAGGAAGAAATCAACGCAAAGTTTATCAAGGTCGCGTGGTTTCAGACAAAATGGATAAAACAATTACCGTTGCTGTCGAAACAAAGAAAAACCACCCTATCTATGGCAAACGCATGAACTATTCTAAGAAATACAAAGTGCATGATGAAAACAACACAGCAAAAGTTGGCGACATCGTGAGAATTATGGAAACTCGTCCATTATCAGCTACAAAACGTTTCCGTTTGTTGGAAGTAGTCGAAGAAGCAGTTATTATCTAATAACACGAGATTTTCCTATATAGATTGAATGCAAAATCTGAAAGGAGGATACACAACGTGATCCAAGCAGAAAGTCGTTTAAAAGTCGCTGATAACTCAGGCGCACGTGAAATTTTGACGATCAAAGTCCTTGGTGGATCTGGTCGTAAAACTGCTAACATCGGTGATGTGATCGTTGCTACGGTTAAACAAGCAACGCCAGGTGGGGTTGTCAAAAAAGGTGACGTCGTTAAAGCCGTTATCGTTCGAACAAAATCAGGAGCTCGTCGTACAGACGGTTCATATATTAAATTTGATGAAAATGCTGCAGTGATTATTCGTGATGATAAAAGCCCTCGTGGAACACGTATCTTTGGGCCAGTTGCACGTGAACTACGTGAAAACAACTTCATGAAGATCGTTTCACTAGCACCAGAAGTTTTATAATCTTGAGACACTTATCAAAGGAGGTGCGAAACAGTTATGTTTGTTAAAAAAGGCGATAAAGTTAAAGTTATCACTGGAAAAGACAAAAACAAAGAAGGCGTTGTACTAGCAGCGTTCCCGAAAAAAGATAAAGTTATTGTCGAAGGTGTAAATGTCGTTAAAAAACACCAAAAACCTTCTCAAGCTGCTCCTCAAGGTGGAATTGTTGAGATGGAAGCGCCAATTCATGTTTCTAACGTGATGGTGGTTGACTCTACTGGTGTAGCTGGCCGAGTTGGCTACAAAGAAGTAGACGGCAAAAAAGTCCGTGTTTCTAAAAAAACCGGTGAAGTTTTAGATAAATAAAAGTTTAAGGAAGGAGGGTCTTACTGAATGAACCGCCTAAAAGAAAAATATCTTAAAGAAGTAACTCCATCATTGATGGAAAAATTTAACTATAGCTCTGTTATGCAAACACCTAAAGTTGAAAAAATCGTCATCAACATGGGTGTTGGTGATGCGGTATCAAACGCTAAAAACTTAGATAAAGCAGTTGAAGAATTAACTTTGATCACTGGTCAAAAACCAATGATTACAAAAGCTAAAAAATCAATCGCTGGATTCCGTTTACGTGAAGGAATGCCAATTGGTGCAAAAGTTACATTGCGCGGAGAAAGAATGTACGAATTCTTAGACAAATTGGTTTCTGTTTCACTACCACGTGTACGTGACTTCCATGGTGTAAGTAAAAAAGCCTTTGACGGTCGTGGAAACTATACTTTAGGTATTAAAGAACAATTGATCTTCCCAGAAGTAGATTATGATTTAGTAGATAAAGTACGTGGTATGGACATCGTTATTGTAACAACAGCAAACTCTGATGAAGAATCTCGTGAGTTGTTGACACAATTAGGCATGCCATTCCAAAAATAATTAAAGGAGGCGAACTACGTGGCTAAAAAATCAATGATTGCTAAAAACAAACGTCCTGCAAAATTTTCAACACAATCTTATACTCGTTGCGAACGTTGCGGACGTCCACATTCAGTTTATCGTAAGTTCCATCTTTGCCGTATTTGCTTCCGCGAACTTGCCTATAAAGGTCAAATTCCCGGCGTGAAGAAAGCTAGCTGGTAAAAAGTAAATTCGCATAAGAAGGAGGTAAAAGATCAATGGTCATGACAGATCCAATTGCAGATTTTCTAACTCGTATCCGTAACGCAAACATGGTTAAACATGAGTCTTTAGAAGTACCTGCATCAAAAATTAAACGTGACATCGCTGAAATCTTGAAACGTGAAGGTTTCGTTCGTGATGTTGAATACATCGAAGATGACAAACAAGGCGTGATCCGTGTTTTCCTAAAATTTGGTAAAAACGGCGAACGTGTTATCACAAACTTAAAACGTATCTCTAAACCAGGTTTGCGTGCTTATGTCAAAGCTGACGAAGTACCAAAAGTATTGAACGGTTTAGGTATCGCAATCATTTCGACTTCTGAAGGTGTTGTCACTGATAAAGAAGCTCGTGAAAAAAATATCGGCGGCGAAGTTATCGCTTACGTATGGTAATCAAGTAGAATCTACAAGGAGGTGTCTTTAAGTGAGCCGTATCGGAAATAAAGTCGTTGTTATCCCTGAAGGAGTAACAGTTACTCAAGACGGAAACAACGTTACAGTTAAAGGACCAAAAGGTGAATTGACTCGTACTTTTTCAGCAGATATCAAAATGAATATCGAAGGAAACGAAGTAACTTTCACTCGTCCAAACGACAGTAAAGAAATGAAAACAATTCATGGAACAACTCGTGCGAACTTCAACAACATGGTTGTAGGTGTCAGCGAAGGTTTCCAAAAAGCGTTAGAACTAATCGGGGTTGGGTACCGTGCACAATTACAAGGATCAAAACTTGTATTGAACGTTGGTTACTCACATCCAGTAGAAATCACACCACCAGCTGGAGTAACTGTTGAAGTACCAGCTAACACACAAGTAATTGTTAAAGGTGCGAACAAAGAAGAAGTTGGCGAATTAGCTGCAAACATTCGTGGAACTCGTCCTCCAGAACCTTATAAAGGTAAAGGTATTCGTTATGTTGGCGAATATGTACGCCGTAAAGAAGGTAAAACTGGTAAATAATCGTTTAGAAAAATTGCATAGAAGCCAGCAGCAGGAAAAAGGCATTTGGCTGAAGTTTACCTTCAAAAAAATACATTTTTACTTGTGCCGCAGCTTCTATTTTTCGAAACGTATTTACTGCTTGAAATAGTAGTACAATAAAAATAAAGAGGTGACAATTGTGATTACAAAACCAGATAAGAACAAAACACGTCAAAAGAGACATCGTCGTGTACGTAACAATATCTCTGGTACTGCTGAGCGCCCACGCTTGAACGTTTTTCGTTCTAACAAAAACATCTACGCTCAAATTATTGATGACGTAGCGGGTGTAACGCTAGCAAGTGCCTCTACCTTGGATAAAGAAATTTCAGGTGGAACAAAAACAGAAGCAGCACAAGCTGTCGGTAAACTAGTTGCTGAACGTGCAGCTGAAAAAGGCATTAAAGTAGTAGTCTTTGACCGTGGTGGATACCTTTACCATGGCCGTGTGCAAGCTTTAGCTGAAGCTGCTCGCGAAAATGGACTAGAATTTTAGAAGAAGGAGGAATACCATTCATGGTTTATATCGATCCAAAACATTTGGAATTAGAAGACCGCGTTGTTGCAATTAACCGTGTAACAAAAGTTGTTAAAGGTGGACGTCGTCTACGTTTTGCTGCTTTAGTTGTTGTCGGTGACAAAAACGGACACGTAGGATTTGGTACAGGTAAAGCTCAAGAAGTTCCTGAAGCAATCCGTAAAGCAATTGAAGATGCGAAGAAAAACTTAGTTGAAGTACCTATGGTTGGTTCAACAATCCCACACGAAGTAATCGGTGCTTTTAGTGGTGGTAGAATCCTAATGAAACCTGCTGTAGAAGGTTCTGGGGTTGCTGCTGGTGGACCAGTTCGTGCCGTATTAGAATTAGCTGGGGTAGCAGATATCACTTCTAAATCTTTAGGCTCAAATACACCAATCAACGTTGTTCGCGCAACAGTTGAAGGTTTGAAACAATTGAAACGTGCAGAAGAAGTTGCAGAACTTCGCGGCAAATCAGTTGAAGAATTAATCGGATAAGGAGGACAACAATAATGGCTGAATTAAAAGTTACTTTAAAACGCAGTATTATCGGACGTCCTCAAAACCAACGCGATACAGTTAAAGCGTTAGGTCTTACAAAGATTAACAGTTCAGTGGTTAAGCCTTCTAATGAAGCAATTAAAGGCATGATCAATACTGTTTCTCACCTAGTGGACGTTGAAGAAATTTAATTTAGAAAAATCATAACTAGAACATTAAGGAGGTGCCAAACCTATGAAACTTCATGAATTAAAACCTGCTGAAGGTTCACGCCAAGTACGTAACCGTGTTGGTCGTGGTACTTCATCTGGTAACGGAAAAACTGCCGGACGCGGACAAAAAGGACAAAAAGCTCGTTCAGGCGGCGGTGTGCGTTTAGGATTTGAAGGGGGACAAACACCATTGTTCCGTCGTTTACCAAAACGAGGATTCACAAACGTGAACCGTAAAGACTATGCAGTCATTAATCTTGATGTATTGAACCGCTTTGAAGACGGAGCTGAAGTAACTCCTGTTGCTTTAGTTGAAGCTGGAATCGTGAAAAACGAAAAAGCTGGAATCAAAGTATTAGCTAATGGGGAACTAAACAAGAAATTAACTGTGAAAGCAGCAAAATTCTCTAAAGCAGCTCAAGAAGCAATTGAAGCGGCTGGTGGATCAATCGAGGTGATCTAATGTTTAGACTATTAAAAGATGCTTTTAAAGTAAAAGACATTAGATCGAAAATCCTATTTACTGTATTTGTGTTGTTTGTATTTCGCCTAGGTGCACATATTACTGTACCAGGCGTAAATGCTGCTTCATTGCAAAACCTTTCTTCTTTGCCATTTTTCAACATGTTGAACTTGGTAAGTGGTAGTGCGATGCAAAACTTTTCCATTTTCTCAATGGGGGTTTCACCATACATTACTGCTTCTATCGTCATTCAGCTTCTTCAAATGGACATCGTGCCTCGATTTGTTGAATGGTCGAAACAAGGGGAAGTTGGTCGTAAAAAACTGAATCAAGCGACTCGATATCTGACATTAGTATTGGCATTTATCCAATCTGTCGGTATCACTGCTGGATTCAATCAATACGCTCAATTAGGTTTCGTGAATAATCCTAACGTAGCAACTTACGTAACGATCGGTTTGATTCTAACAGCCGGTACGATGTTTGTTACTTGGCTAGGAGAACAGATCACAGAAAAAGGTATCGGAAATGGCGTATCAATGATCATTTTTGCAGGTATCATTTCTAGATTGCCTGAAAGTATCAGAGAAATTTATGAAGATTACTTTATAAATATTGATCCTTCAGACATATGGAAATCTGCTATTTTTGTGGCCATTTTACTAGTAGCGGTCTTGTTGATCGTGACATTCGTAACATTTTTCCAACAAGCTGAACGCAAGATCCCGATCCAATATACGAAACGCGTAGCTGGCGCGCCTACAAGCAGCTATCTGCCGTTGAAAGTAAATGCAGCTGGAGTTATTCCAGTTATCTTTGCTAGTTCGTTTATTGCTACGCCAAATGCTGTTTTACAAGCATTGAGCGGTAGATTCGGTTCTGAAAACTGGTACAAAGTGATGATGGAGATCTTTAACTATAATACAGCACCTGGTGCTACGATTTATACGATTCTGATCGTTGCCTTCACTTTCTTCTACGCCTTTGTTCAAGTAAATCCTGAGAAATTAGCGGAAAACTTGCAAAAGCAAGGAAGTTATATACCAAGCGTACGCCCTGGTAAGGGGACTGAAGAGTATGTCTCAAGATTACTGATGCGTTTAAGTACAGTTGGTGCAGTCTTCCTTGGTTTAGTGGCATTGCTTCCAATCATTGCTCAAATGGTTTGGGATCTTCCACAATCAATCGGATTAGGCGGTACAAGCTTACTGATCGTTATCGGTGTAGCTTTAGAAACTGCGAAACAGTTAGAAGGCTTAATGCTGAAACGTAAATATGTTGGATTCATTGAGTAAGAAAGCGTGTTGAGGTTTCCCCTCAACACACGTTCTCACACATTTATTAGGAGGGAAAACAATGAACCTCATTTTAATGGGGCTGCCAGGCGCAGGTAAAGGAACACAAGCTGAAAAAATCATTGATGCTTATGGTATTCCGCACATCTCAACAGGAGATATGTTCCGCGCAGCGATGCAAAACGAAACAGCTCTTGGCCTGGAAGCAAAGTCTTATATGGATAAAGGTGCATTAGTTCCTGATGAAGTAACAAATGGAATCGTGAAAGAGCGACTAGCTGAACCAGATACAGAGAAAGGCTTCTTATTAGATGGCTTTCCACGTACGCTAGATCAAGCAAAAGCTCTGGACGCAATGCTAAAAGATTTGAATAAAAAAATTGATGCTGTCATCGATATCCATGTTGGTGAAGAAATCTTGGTCGAACGTCTAGCCGGCCGATTTATCTGCAGCAATTGTGGAGCAACTTACCATAAAATTTTCAACCCTACAAAAGTTGAAGACACATGTGATCGTTGCGGTGGGCATGAATTCTATCAAAGAGAAGATGATAAACCTGAGACGGTTAAAAATCGTCTGGCTATCAACATCAAAAATAGTGAACCAATCTTGGCTTATTATAAAGAACAAGGTTTGCTAAACACTATTGATGGTGCTCGTGAAATCGATGCTGTATTTGCAGATGTACAAAAAATCATTGAAAAATAGCACGATTGCCCGTAGCCGACTTGCATTATGCAGTTACTCTTGTCAAGTTCAATAAATTATGATAGAATATGTCAGTCCGACTTCTAGAGAATCCTCTAGATGATCCATTTTGAGAATTTTGAGGTGGGAACTGCAGTTTCCGCCATTTTATCGTGTGAAAATGCGAAACAAGTACAAGGAGGTACTGTGCGTGGCAAAAGAAGATATGATTGAAGTCGAAGGTACAGTCGTCGAAACTTTGCCGAATGCAATGTTTAAAGTTGAACTAGAAAACGGACACCAAGTTCTTGCTACTGTTTCAGGTAAAATTCGTATGCATTACATCCGTATCTTACCTGGTGACAAAGTAACGGTTGAATTGTCTCCATACGATCTTAACCGTGGCCGTATTACTTATCGCTTTAAATAATTGTACTCCGTAAAACTACAGGAGGTATTATCATGAAAGTAAGACCATCAGTAAAACCAATGTGCGAACATTGTAAAGTAATTCGTCGTAAAGGACGCGTTATGGTGATTTGCCCAGCAAATCCAAAACATAAACAACGTCAAGGATAATTGGAGGTGCTATAAATATGGCTCGTATTGCAGGAGTAGATATTCCTCGTGATAAACGTGTAGTAGTTTCACTTACTTATATCTATGGTATTGGTAACACTACTGCTAAAAAGATCTTAGCTGATGCTGGTGTATCTGAAGATGTTCGCGTTCGTGAATTAACGAATGAACAAACAGATGCTATCCGTGCAGAAGTAGATAAATTAAAAGTTGAAGGGGATCTTCGTCGTGAAGTGAACTTGAACATCAAACGTTTGATGGAAATCGGTTCTTACCGTGGAATCCGTCATCGCCGTGGATTGCCTGTTCGTGGACAAAACACGAAAAACAATGCACGTACTCGTAAAGGCCCAGCTCGCGCTATCGCTGGCAAGAAAAAATAATTCTTAAGTGAAGGAGGTTAAAACTTCATGGCAGCAAAAAAAGTGAATCGTAAACGCCGTGTGAAGAAGAATATAGAAGCAGGTATTGCACATATCCATTCTACATTCAATAACACTATCATCATGATCACTGATACTCACGGAAATGCATTAGCGTGGTCATCAGCTGGTTCATTAGGTTTCAAAGGAAGCAAAAAATCAACTCCTTTTGCCGCTCAAATGGCAGCAGAAACTGCTACAAAAGCAGCAATGGAACACGGATTAAAGACTGTTGAAGTAACAGTTAAAGGACCTGGTTCTGGACGTGAAGCAGCAATTCGTTCATTACAAGCTACAGGTTTAGAAGTGACTGCAATTCGTGACGTGACTCCAGTTCCTCATAATGGTGCCCGCCCTCCAAAACGCCGTCGTGTTTAATGAGTGCCGCTCATTTTGAGTTTTATCAGTAACGTCATTGAACAAGACACTTTTCGTTTTGAAAGGGGTAAAGATAAGAATGATTGAGTTCGAAAAACCAAGAATCGCAAAAATTGATGAAGAAAAAGATTATGGCAAGTTCATCGTTGAACCTCTTGAAAGAGGGTATGGGACTACTTTAGGGAATTCCCTACGTCGTATTTTATTATCTTCTTTGCCAGGTGCTGCCATCACTAATATTCAAATCGATGGTGTACTGCATGAATTCTCTACCATCAAAGGTGTTAGAGAAGACGTCACTCAAATCATCTTGAACATTAAAGGCTTAGCGCTGAAAATGTATGGCCAAGAAGAAAAAACCCTTGAAATCGATATTACCGGACCTGCTACAGTAACTGCTGGCGATATTATCGTTGATAGTGATGTAGAAATTCTTAACAAAGATATGTACATCTGTAGTGTCTCTGAAGGAGCTACGTTCCATGCTCGCTTAACAGTGAAACCTGGACGTGGTTATGTTCAAGCAGATGAAAATAAAAAAGAAGATATGCCAATTGGCGTTCTTCCAGTCGATTCAATCTACACACCTGTTCGTCGTGTGAACTATCAAGTTGAGAACACACGTGTTGGACACCGTGAAGATTTTGATAAATTGACGATGGAGATTTGGACAGATGGTTCAATTGAACCGTTGGAAGCAATGAGTTTGTCTGCGAAAATCATGACTGAACATTTGGATATTTTTGTGAACTTAACTGATGAAGCAAAAAATGCTGAAATCATGGTCGAAAAAGAAGAAACACAAAAAGAAAAAATGTTGGAAATGACGATCGAAGAGTTAGACTTGTCTGTTCGCTCTTACAATTGTTTGAAACGTGCAGGAATCAATACTGTACAAGAACTTACAAATAAATCTGAGCCTGAAATGATCAAAGTCCGTAACTTAGGACGTAAATCATTAGAAGAAGTTAAAGCAAAATTGCACGACTTAGGTTTAGGTTTACGTAAAGAAGATTAAAACCTTTTACGAAGGAGGGAAACCAACGTGAGTTATCGTAAACTAGGACGCACATCTAGCCAACGTAAAGCGATGTTGCGTGATTTAACAACTGATTTATTAATCAACGAACGTATTGTGACTACTGAAGCTCGTGCGAAAGAAGTTCGCTCAACTGCAGAAAAAATGATCACTTTAGGTAAACGCGGAGATTTGCATGCACGTCGTCAAGCTGCGGCTTTCGTACGTAATGAAGTTGCCAGCGTGCGTGAAGAAAATGAGGACATCGTCATTGAATCAGCTTTACAAAAACTGTTCAACGATATTGCACCTCGTTACGCAGAACGTCAAGGCGGATACACACGCATTTTGAAGACAGAACCAAGACGCGGTGATGGTGCACCAATGGTTGTCTTAGAACTTGTCTAAAATCACACTAATAACATCACTTTATAGATGATTCTTTTAGAGTGTTATGATGTTGGAAGATATTTTTCCGAGTCTAGCTCAGCGCTGCTCCTCAAGCGAATATCGCTTGGGGAGTAAGCACTCATCATAAAGTGTTTTTTTATACCTTCAATTACCTGTCATGACAGATATGTTTGAAGGCATAAAAAAACATTTTAAGCGAGAAATAATTGAAAATTTTGTCTTTTTTTGATAGTGTTAGTAGGAACTTTAGGATGAAGAAGGAGTAATCATGGAGCCAATTATTGAATTAGAAAAGATAAATTATAAATACCAGCCAGATGATCTTCGCCCCGCATTGAAAGATGTCTCCTTTACAATTGATAAAGGTGAGTGGATCGCTATTATTGGACACAATGGTTCAGGAAAATCGACACTTGCCAAAACGATCAATGGATTGCTTCTGCCAGAATCAGGGATCGTGAAAGTGGGAAATCAAATATTGGATGAAGAAAATATTTGGACGATCCGACAGATGGTTGGAATGGTTTTTCAAAATCCAGACAATCAGTTTGTTGGTTCGACAGTAGAAGATGACGTTGCTTTTGGTCTTGAAAATCAAGGGATTCCCAGAGAAGAAATGCTAGTGCGTGTGAAAGATGCACTTGAGAAAGTTAGAATGGCTGAGTTTGCTTCACGCGAGCCTGCTCGTTTATCAGGAGGGCAAAAACAACGTGTTGCCATTGCCGGCGTGGTTGCCTTACGACCTGATATCATTATTTTAGATGAAGCAACCAGTATGCTAGATCCAGAAGGTCGTGAAGAAGTGATCTCTACGATCAAGAAGATCAAAGAAGAAAGTCAATTGACCGTTATATCTATCACTCATGATATTGATGAAGCAGCTAATGCCAATCGGATACTAGTGATGAGACAAGGAGAACTTGTCCGCGAAGGTACACCAAAAGAAATTTTTTCTGCTGGTCCTGAACTGATCGACTTAGGTCTGGATCTACCATTTCCTGAAAAACTGAAGAGCGCACTGAAAGAACGTGGGGTTGATGTGCCAAGTGAATATATGACAGAAGAAAGGATGGTGGATTGGTTATGGACATCCGTTTTGAACAAGTAGACTTCACTTATCAGCCGAATACACCATTTGAACAAAGAGCCTTATTTGACATCAATATGACGATCAAAGAAAACAGTTATACTGCATTAGTAGGGCATACCGGAAGCGGGAAATCAACCTTACTTCAGCATTTGAATGCGCTTGTTAAGCCAACAAGCGGTACAGTCCATATTGGAGAACGAGATATTCAGCCGGATACGGATAATAAGAATTTAAAGCCCATCCGAAAAAAAGTTGGCATCGTCTTTCAGTTTCCAGAAGCACAGCTATTCGAAGAAACGGTAGCAAAAGACATTGCTTTCGGTCCTAAAAACTTTGGTGTCAGCGAAGAAGAAGCACTAGTCCTAGCAAAAGAAACATTAGAACAAGTTGGGCTGGATGAAAGCTATTTGGAACGTTCGCCATTTGAACTTTCAGGAGGGCAAATGCGTAGAGTAGCAATCGCTGGTGTGCTTGCCATGAGGCCGGAAGTACTTGTATTGGATGAACCAACGGCAGGACTTGATCCCCAGGGTAGAAAAGAAATGATGGAGATGTTTTGGCGTCTTCATAAGGATCAGCAGATCACTATTGTATTAGTTACGCATTTAATGGATGATGTAGCCAATTTTGCAGATTATGTCTATGTGTTGGAAAAGGGACGAATCGTTAATAGCGGGGAGCCGCAAGAGGTCTTTCAAAACATTGAATGGCTAAAAGAAAAACAACTAGGCGTACCTACTGCCACCGAGTTTGCAGAAGAATTAATGGCTAAAGGGATGAACTTTGCTACCTTGCCTTTGACAGCTGAAGAATTAGCAGACGCTATCGTCCATTATGCTGGAGGAAATGCCCATGATGAATAAATTGATATTTGGTCGTTATATGCCTGGAGATTCCTTGATCCATCGATTGGATCCCCGAGCTAAATTATTAGCCAGTTTTTATTTTATCGGAATCATTTTTTTAGCAAATAATTGGGAAACGTACCTTTTGTTGGCATTTTTCACATTACTTTCTGTCTTCTTGTCAAAAGTAGATTTGAAATTTTTTATCCGAGGCATTCGCCCATTGATCTGGCTAATCCTCTTCACTGTAGCTTTGCAGGTCTTGTTTACAAGTGGCGGAGAAACTTATTGGAGTTGGGGTGTTTTCCATATCACTGAATTTGGTGTGATGAACGGCCTCTTTATTTTCTGTCGATTCGTGTTGATCATTTTTATGTCGACTCTACTCACGCTTACTACACCGCCTTTGGAATTATCGGATGCGATTGAGTACTTGCTTCGTCCATTGAAAGCCGTACGGTTCCCAGTCCACGAAATTTCATTGATGCTGTCGATTGCTCTTCGTTTTGTGCCTACATTGATGGACGAAACAGAAAAGATCATGAACGCTCAGCGCGCTCGCGGTGTTGATTTTGGTGAAGGAAACCTAGTTCAGAAAATGAAAGCAGTCATTCCTTTGCTGATTCCTTTATTTGTCAGCAGCTTCAACCGTGCGGAAGATCTTGCGACTGCTATGGAAGCAAGAGGCTACAAAGGTGGGGAAGGAAGAACGAAATATCGTGTATTGCATTGGCATAATAGAGACACGATGGTTATCATTGCTTTTGTATTATTAACTGTGCTACTGATCTTTTTAAGAGGATAAACGTTCAGTGGGCCGCTATCTATTCTTTTCTTGCTGATCTGTTTGCAAGAAAGGATGCGAGCAGTGTATGACAAGAAATATTAGGGTCTGTGGCAGACTAAGGTCACAGGCCTCTTTCTTTTATCTGAAAAGAAAGAACGAAAAAATTTTATAAAAAAATCATTATTCCAGATAACCTTTTAGGAACAAAGGAGAGAAAAACATGGTACGTTACAAAGCAATCATTGCGTACGACGGAACAAATTTTAATGGATTCCAAAAACAGCCAAATGGGCGTACTGTTCAAGAAGAAGTAGAAAAAACATTACAAAAAATGGCAAATGGAAAAGAAATCACGGTCTTTGGTTCGGGAAGGACAGATGCCGGAGTACATGCGATCGGGCAAGTAATCCATTTTGATTATCCAGAGGAGCGTCCGTTAGAACGAATGCGTTTCGCGCTAGATACCCAGTCACCAGAGGATATTGCTGTAAGACAAGTAGAAATTGTTTCAGAAGACTTCCACGCAAGATATTTGGTCAAAGAAAAGACGTATCAATTTCGAGTGGATATAGGGAAACCACGCAGTCCTTTTCGACGCCATTATGCAAGTTATTTTCCTTACCCACTTGATTTGGAAAAAATTCAGCGGGCGCTTCCTGATTTATTAGGGACTCACGATTTCACCTCTTTTTGTGCATCAGGAAGCTCGATAGAGGATAAAGTACGTACGATCTACGAGGCTAAGATGGAGGTAAATGAAACAAAAGACGAATTGTTGTTTACATTTAGGGGAAATGGCTTCTTGTATAAGATGATACGGATCTTAGTAGGAACGCTTTTGAAAATTGGCAATGGCCGATTGCCTGAAGATAGTATCCCAGATATTATTGCGAAAAAAGATCGTAATGCAGCAGGACCTACAGCACACCCTGAAGGACTTTATTTGTATGAAGTGAAATATGAATAAGAGGTTATGATAGAAGTGGTCAGCTTCAAGAAATAAGAAGGTATTTACGAAAATTACTTCTCAAAATTTTGCAAAATTTCGGCTTATTTTCGAAGAAGCTACTTCTGGAACACCGTGAATCAGAGGTTGTGAAAAAGCTGCCCTGCATCAAGCAATAAGCCCAGCCAAACCAAAATAGCTCCTCATATTTTTCGTTTGGCTGGGCTTATTGCCGCAGATGCAAGCTTTTGAACACCGTTTAAGGAAGAGGTTGTGAAATCAGCGTTTTGACCTGAGTATTAGAGAAACAAACGGAAAAATAGTTCCTCATATTTTGCCGTTTGTTGAGCTAATACCGAAGGTCAGCTGATTGAACACCGTTTAAGAAAGAGGTCGTGAGCCTGTCATTTAACTCTGAGTCACAAAGAGCAATTTCAAAAAACAGCTTCTCATCTTTGATGAATATCGTGACTTGTGGACGAGGCGTTGATAAGTGAATCATCTTTTTGTTACCTATTTTTTCTGTAACCAAAAAACGATGGAACGTTGTTTTGATTGCCCTTGGTGCGGACAGTCTGAACAGGTTCCATCGTTTCTTTATTTTCTACGTCTTCTTCTGTGTGTGTTTCGTGGTTGTTCTTCTATTGCTGGATCAATCGTGCCATAAAAGGGGCGATTGCGGTCAAGGTACCAGACATAAAGAATAAACAATGCAATACATAGGACAAAAAGGATTGCACCTATCGTAAATCCTTCAGGCAAGTAACTGAAAGTGACAGTATGTTTACCTGCTGGAACTTTTATCATCAAGAATGCGTCTTTGAAATTGCTGACCTTGACTGGTTTCCCATCAATTTTAGCTTTCCATCCTTTGTCATAAGGAATAGTTGTCACCAACATGGAATCTTCAGCGGTATTTACAGTCCCAGAAGCTTTTCTGCCAGTGGCTTCCATTTCGACACCTTTTTCTTTGATCTGATTCATTGCGGCTTGATAGGCTACAACATCTAGACCAACGACTTTAGGCTCCATGAAACTTATTTCTTTCGTCCCATAAAAACTTGCAGTAAATGTCACTGTTGTCTCTTGAGGATAATAGCCAAGATCATAGTATTGACCAGAAATGTTGATTTGCGTTTTTCGCGATGTACCATTGACAGTGATCGTCGCACTAGAACTTTCTAATTGCGCAAAATTGGTTGGGAACAAACTTAAGTAAGCTTGTGTATTTGCAGGCACATGGACTTCCCAAGTGAGCTCTTTTGGCTGGTTATCTGCTGTTTCTGAGTAAGTGACGCCAGTCGTTGTCTTTGTGATCGTCGTATTCAACTGATTCTTCAAAGTAGGTGTATAGAATGTAAAATACTGTTCATTTAGACCAGACAATGTATTGATCAAGTTTGTCTGACTGGTCAAATTATCTGTCACTGGCTGCTCAACATCATTAACGGACAACGGTGCAGTAAATGCTAGTGGCAATGCATTGACATTCTGATACAGTGTATAGTCGCCGCTTTGACCAGCTTGGCGGAAGCCATATTTACTGAACGTGCTTTCGTTTTTAGAAATGTTATATTTGATTCCTGTAAACCCATCCATCAGCAAAGTATTATTGTTATAACGGATATTCAAATTTGTCCCTCTTGAACGGAAACCTAATTTATCCAGGTAAGAGGAAGAATTACGATTTCTTATAGAAGAAAACAAACTGATACCACTGTAACCATAGTTGATCGAATCGTTTGCAGATACTGGATCCAGATTTTCCAAGCGGTAAAACGAGTCGGAATCTTTTTTTGTTTCATTTACAAGAGCTTTCAAGTCAGGATAAGGATCAGTATATAAACTGCGGGAAGCATAATTCCAATCATCAAGAATGCCATGGATCATACTGTTCGTATTGACCAGTGCTTCAGCAGACATGATCAATAATAACAATATACTCAGATGATTGAATGAAAGTTTCTTATGCTGATAAAATCCCACAGCAAAAGCATAAATCCCTAAGAAAACCACTGTCAATACAAAGGAAGTCATCGTCACATAGGTGTAGCTTCCTTCAGGTTTGATGCCCCATGCCACCGCAAAGAGAGCAGCTACGACCAAAATGATTCCTAACAACAGCCCACGATCGTCTTGTTCTATCTTTTCCCATCCTTTTCCTGCAAGCAGGAGCACTAAGAAAGAGAACAGATAGGCATAACGGAATAAAAACATATTCGGTGCATGCATACCATGCCAGAACAAATTCAATGGAACAAGATAAAAACTTGCGATAAGTATGGCGAAAAGACTGCCGTACAAAAATTTATTTTTCAACGGTACTTTCCGACTGGCAAAATAAAACAGACAGAGGACTAATGGTAGCAGACCTGCGTAAACGAACGGAATCGATCCGTATTTTGTCGTGTCATAAACACCAATCATATTTTTCATGATTAGATCCAGATAAGAAGTCGCTTCTGTTTTCAACGTAGTGATCTGACTCAGTGCCTCGCCATTTGACCGAAGATCCAGCACTGCTGGCAATACAATGATCATTGAAGCGCCGCCTGCCAGTAAAGAAGTGATACCATAAGGAACAATCGTTTTTTTATATTCTGACCAGTTTGTCAATAGACGGGCGATAAAATATAAGAAAGAAAATACGCCAATCATAAAACCCATATAAAAACTGGATAAAAACAAGAGTAAATAACTGATAAATAAAAGTTTCGGCCGTTTAAGATCCATAACACGATGAATCCCCAAAATCACTAATGGAAGATAAACAAATGCATCCAGCCACATGATGATCTCCGAATGTGCAGTGATAAATGAGATCAATGCGTAACTGACGCTAAGTGCAACATGCCCCCAGCGAGGAATCTTGAACGTACGTGCAAGAAACCAAAAAGCCAATCCGGCACAGCCGACCTTAAGCAAAGTCAGAACATACAGTGCATCTGGCATCATCTGGTTTGGAAAAAAGAACACCAGTGGCGTGAAGATCCCGCCTAGATAGTAAGAAATTAAAGATAAATAATTCAATCCTAGAGAAGCATTCCATGTATAAAAAATACTTTGCTTTCCAAGAAGAACATTTCGGAAGCTGGCATGAAAATTAGAAAACTGTGAAAAGGCATCACTTGCCAAAATACTTCTGCTGCTTCCAGGATAGATTCCGATACTTAGATAAACAAGTGCTAAAATCAAAAACGGAATCAGGAAACTAGCTGCTGCGTAGCGTCCGTTTTCTCTAAAGAATGACTTTAAATTTTTTTTCATATTTATTTTCCACCAAATTTCTATGAAGTTGTATTCAGTTTATCATATCCTTGTTTTTCTCTGCTTAAAAAGAGTCTAGTTTTCACAAAAAAATAAAATTTAGAATAAATAACTTCATAATTTGTTCGTATAACAAAAATAAACGCAAAAAAAGGATAGGAATCAAAAGTCCCACCCTTAAAAATTTTTATTAAATAAAAAACCGTTCACTATCTGAACGGTCCAAGTATCATTCAATTAAACGCGTTCAACTTTTCCTGATTTCAAAGCACGAGTTGACACCCAAACTTTTTTAGGTTTTCCGTCGACCATAACGCGAACTTTTTGTAAGTTAGGTTTAACAGTACGTTTTGTTGAGTTCATAGCGTGTGAACGGTTGTTTCCACTTTTTGTCTTGCGACCTGTAAAGTAACAAACTTTTGCCATGGTAATTTCCTCCTTTGCCTTGATTTGGAGCAATAGAATAATTCAGCTCATACCAGACTAACATATCATATAGAATGGAAATTTGCAAGTACATTTTCATAGATACAATTGACAATTGAGAAGAATAATTGTAAATTAAACAAGGTTATACCTGAAATTTTGCAAGGTTTTTGAGTACTTTGGGTAACTGCCTTTTATTTCAAGTTGCGCTATGATAAAATATGATAGAAGAAAAATGGGAGTTTTTTACCCGTTAAGGAGGCTCATTCATGGCTGTAAAAATTCAAACGTCAGCTGGAACCATTGAAATTACCAATGATGTAATTGCAACAGTTGTTGGTGGCGCCGCGACAGATGTGTTCGGTGTTGTAGGAATGGCCAGCAAAAATCAAATTAAAGATAATATTACTGAGATTTTGCGTAAAGAAAATTACTCAAGAGGAGTAGTTGTCCGCCAAGAAGATAATGGTATTGCTGTAGATGTTTATACGATTATCAGCTATGGTACGAAAATCTCTGAAGTTTCCCGCAACGTCCAAGAAAAAGTGAAATACAATCTAGAGGCATTATTAGGCGTAACTGCCAATTCAGTTAATGTCTTTGTACAAGGTGTTCGTGTACTGCCAGACTAGGCAGGAGACTGGCTGGTAACTCAGCAGTCGATCTGAAGGAGGATTATCTAGGTGAGTGTAACAGAAATAAGTGCAAGCCAGTTCCAGGAAATGGTCCAGGCAGGTGCGAATCGTCTGCAAGTAAATGCAGAATACGTCAATTCATTAAATGTATTCCCTGTGCCAGATGGCGATACGGGAACAAATATGAATCTATCTATGACTAGTGGAGCTAAGGCAGTAGTAGATTCAACCTCAGAAAAAGTAGGAGAATTAGCAGCAATGCTTTCAAAAGGATTGCTGATGGGTGCGCGCGGAAATTCCGGCGTTATTTTGTCTCAATTGTTTCGTGGATTTTCTAAGCAAATTCCAGATGTTGTCTCATTAGATGCTTCTGATCTTGCTGCAGCCTTCACTCATGGAGTTGAAACTGCGTATAAAGCAGTAATGAAACCAGTAGAAGGAACGATTTTGACAGTAGCTAGAGAAGCAGCGAAAGCTGGAGAAAAGAAAGCAAAAAGTACTGATGATGTCGTTGAAGTAATGACAGCTGTTGTAAAAGGGGCAAAGCGTGCTTTAGCTAAAACTCCAGACTTGCTTCCAGTCCTAAAAGAAGTCGGTGTCGTAGACAGTGGAGGGCAAGGACTGCTGTTTGTTTATGAGGGCTTTTTAAGTGCATTGAATGGAGAATTCCAAGCGGATGAAACATATGAACCTTCTCCAGCAGAAATGGATGATATGGTCAATGCAGAACATCATCGCAGTGTCCAAGGTCAAATGGCGACAGAAGATATCCATTTTGGTTACTGTACAGAAATCATGGTAAAAATCGGAGAAGGACCTACAGTCGATAGTACATTCGATTACGAAGAATTCCGTAACTATTTAGATGGTATAGGAGATTCTTTACTTGTGGTCAATGATGACGAGATCATCAAAGTCCACGTGCATACAGAAAACCCAGGAGAAGTCTTGAATTATGGACAAAAATTCGGTTCATTAGTCAAAATCAAAGTCGACAACATGCGCTTGCAGCATGAGACGATTTTGGAACACGATGAAGAAGTGAACGAGTTTGCGAAAAAAGAAACACCACGTATCCCGTATGGTATCGTAGCGATCGCTGCTGGTAAAGGCGTCCAAGAGCTGTTTGAAAGTTTAGGCGCTAATTATGTTATCAGTGGTGGGCAAACAATGAATCCAAGTACGGAAGACATTGTTAAAGCGATTCAAGAAGTAAACGCAGATAAAGTGATTGTCTTGCCAAACAATA
Organism: Enterococcus sp. MSG3290; assembly: GCF_050555565.1. Taxonomy (NCBI): domain Bacteria; kingdom Bacillati; phylum Bacillota; class Bacilli; order Lactobacillales; family Enterococcaceae; genus Enterococcus; species Enterococcus sp. MSG3290. Next base: position 84,772 of record NZ_CP187862.1, read on the forward strand.
AGAACATCTTCATGGCAGCTGATCAAGCAGCAGAAGTAGCAGATATCCCAGTAGCAGTTGTTCCTTCAAGAACGATTTCCCAAGGATTGACAGCTATGCTTTCATTCAATGATCAAGCTTCTTTAGAAGAAAACAAAGAAACGATGACAGAAATGTTGTCTAGCGTTGTGAGCGGTCAAGTCACTCACGCGATCAGAGATACCTCAATTGACGGTGTAGAGATCAAAGAAGGAGACTTTTTGGGCATGATCGATGGAAAAATCCTGATCTCTAACCCAGATATCACAGCAACAGCGTTAAGTACACTAGAACAAATGATCAATGAGGACACAGAGATCGTAACGATCTTGGCAGGTGATGAAGGAACAGTTGAACAAGCAAATGAATTTGCTGAGAAACTAACAGAAAAACATCCTGATTTGGAAATCGAGATCCACCAAGGAGATCAGCCTGTCTATCCTTATCTATTTTCTGCTGAATAATTTCTGTGTCAGAATATCTTTCTAACACAGTATTCATTCATAAAAGGCCTTCGGTTAGTGATCAGGTATGATCGCTGACCAAGTCCTTTTTTTGTTAAAGGAGGGAGGAAAAATTTATGCGTTCTTTAGATGATCCAATCACTATGCTGGCAGGAGTCGGAGAAAAAAGAGCAGCTAGTCTTGCCAGCTTGGGCATCCAAACGATTGAAGACTTACTGACTTATTATCCTTTTCGCTACGAAGATATTCAGGAAAGAAATCTAAACGAGATCCAGGATCAAGAAAAGGTTACTTTGAAAGGAATCGTAGTCTCGCCTCCTGTGATGAATCGATTTGGTTATAAAAAAAGCCGATTGCAATTTCGTATGATGCAAGAACATGATGTGTTCAACGTTTCTTTTTTTAATCAACCTTATCTAAAAGAAAAAGTCATTTTATCGGAGGAAATCGCCGTATACGGTAAATGGGATGCAAAGCGTAAAGCCTTGAACGGGATGAAGATTTTAGGTTCTCAAACAATGGATGACTTTTCGCCGATATATCACGTCAACAAATCAATTCGTCAAACGACATTAGTTGATCTAATCAAAAAAGGGTTTCAAGAATACGGCACATTGATTGAAGAAAATCTGCCAAACAACCTTGTGGAGAAATATCGACTGCTTGACCGAGCTTCTGCTGTAAGAAGTATGCATTTTCCAAAAGACCACGAAGAAAACCATCAAGCCAAACGACGTGTCGTTTTTGAAGAGTTCTTTTTATTTCAAATGCGTCTTCAAGGATTGAAAAAAGCAGAAAAAGCAGAAACGAATGGTTTGGAGATCCTTTATGATGTCCAAAAATTGAAACAATTTACTCAAAAGCTACCTTTTGAACTGACAAATGCACAAAAACGTGTAACGAATGAAATCTGTCGGGATCTTCGCAGTCCGCAGCATATGCAGCGACTTTTGCAGGGAGATGTAGGTAGCGGAAAAACAGTGGTTGCCGCGATTGCGTTATACGCTACCGTTACAGCAGGTTTCCAAGGTGCGTTGATGGTGCCTACAGAAATCTTGGCACAACAACATATGGAAAGCTTGCAACAGCTGTTTGATCCCAATGAAGTAACCATCGCATTGATTACGGGGTCAACGAAAGCAAAAGAACGACGTGAGCTCCTTGAAAAACTAGAGCAAGGGGAAATTAACGTCGTGATCGGCACACATGCATTGATCCAAGATGGAGTCGAATTTCAGAATTTAGGTCTAGTTATTACGGATGAGCAGCACCGTTTTGGCGTGAACCAGCGGAAAGTACTTCGTGAAAAAGGCTGGCGACCAGATGTCTTATTTATGACAGCGACTCCGATTCCTAGAACATTAGCTATTACAGCATATGGTGAGATGGATGTATCTATCATTGATGAACTTCCAGCTGGACGTATCCCGATCGAAACACGCTGGGTAAGAACACCTCAATTGGACAGTGTACTGGATTGGACGAAAAAAGAACTGGCAAGAGGACATCAAATGTATGTCATCTGTCCGCTGATTGAAGAATCAGAAGCATTAGATGTAAAAAATGCAGTGGAAATCTATGAAAAACTTCGTGAACTATTTGCACCAAAATATGAAGTTGGCTTGTTACATGGTAAAATGAAGAATCAGGAAAAAGAAGTAATCATGGAAGCCTTCAAAGACAACCAGATGCAGATATTAGTTTCGACTACTGTAATTGAAGTAGGGGTAAACGTGCCGAACGCGACCGTCATGCTGATCATGGATGCGGATCGATTTGGATTGGCACAGCTGCATCAACTTCGTGGACGTGTTGGACGCGGAAGTGATGCTTCCTACTGTATCTTAGTTGCTAATCCTAAAAATGAACTAGGTGTAGAACGGATGAAAATCATGACAGAGACCACCAATGGTTTTGTACTAAGCGAAAAAGATCTGGAATTACGTGGTCCTGGTGAAGTATTTGGCTTCCGTCAATCTGGTCTGCCTCAATTTGCGATTGCTGACTTGGTGACGGATGGAAATGTTTTGGAGGTAGCCAGAGAAGAGGCTGCAGCCCTTTGGCAAATAAAGGATTGGCAGATGCTTCCTGAGTATCAGCCTTTAGCGCAAAGCCTCCAAATAGAAAATCAGGATAATCGTTATTTCGATTAGCAGACTGTGCTATACTTTATACTGATGACGGAAAAAGGAGTGGAAACAATGAAAATTGCCGTAGATGCAATGGGCGGAGATCACGCACCTCAAGCAATTGTAGAAGGCGTGGCTTTAGCGCAGCAAGATTTTCCAGAAGTAGAATTCTTACTTTACGGAAAAGAAGCAGAAATCAAGAAATACTTAACAAATGAAAAAAACATCACGATTATCCATACAGACGAAAAAATCAATAGTGATGATGAGCCAGTAAAAGCAATTCGACGAAAAAAGACTGCATCAATGGTCCTTGCTGCACAAGCAGTGAAAAACGGTGAAGCAGATGCTGTATTTTCAGCAGGGAATACAGGCGCGCTACTAGCAGCAGGGTTGTTCATCGTAGGACGTATCAAAAATATCGAACGCCCTGGCTTGATGTCTACCTTGCCAGTAGTAGGGAAAGAAGGTGCCGGTTTCGATATGCTGGATCTTGGCGCTAACGCAGAAAACAAACCAGAACATTTGTTGCAATACGGTATTTTAGGTTCTTTTTATGCACGTAAAGTCCGAGGTATCGGACGTCCTCGTGTCGCACTCTTAAACAACGGAACAGAAGCAACAAAAGGTAGTGAAGTGACGAAAAAAGCCTATGAACTCCTTCAGAATGAAACAAGCTTGAATTTTATTGGAAACGTAGAAGCTCGTGAGCTACTCAATGGTGTGGCTGATGTAGTGGTCACAGATGGATTTACAGGCAACGCTGTTTTGAAATCTATTGAAGGAACAGCAATGAATATGATGAATCTATTAAAATCTGCTATTCTAAATGAAGGGATCAAAGGAAAAATGGGCGCTATGCTTTTAAAAGACGGCTTACGTTCTTTGAAAGCAGAAATGGATTATTCCAAACATGGCGGTGCCGTTTTGTTTGGCTTGAAAGCACCAGTCATTAAAACTCATGGAGCAACAGGCCCCGATGCTGTTCGCTATACGATCCGCCAAATCCACACAATGCTTGAGACAGATGTAGTTGGACAATTAGTCGAACAATTTGAAAAAAGCGAAGAATAGTATTTGGATATCTGAAGCGATCCGTTCCATTGAAAAAAAGGTGGACATTCCTGAAAAATGCCAGTAAAATTAGCCATGGTGTAGGTAATTGACAAGTGTATGATTCTTGGAGGTGAAAAAGTTGACTCGCGAAGAAGTATTTAACAAAGTAGCGAAAATTATTTCAAATCATTTTGAGATAGATACCGATAAAGTGACGGATGAATTGAACATCAAAGATGATTTAAAAGCTGATTCAATTAGTATTATGGAATTCGTTTTAGAGCTTGAAGATGAATTCGGTACGGAAATTTCAGATGAAGACGCTGAACAAATTGAAACAGTCGGTGGCGCAGTAGATTATATCAGCAGCCATCTTAAATAATTTCAAATAAAAGCAAAGAAGGATAAAAAGCTGCATGTAGCTTTTTATCCTTCTTTTTTTAATCTTTTTGACACGTAAAAGTCATTTTTCTGATAATTCTGGCGATAAACAGAAATTATGTTGCAAAGTAAAGCGGTTTTCTATATAATTATTAATAATTCATTACACAAAGATAAGAATAACCTTTGTTATAAAACGCTTTATTCTGTGTAATGTCCTTTTTTATTAAGAAAAACTTCCATTTAGGAAGCAGAGAGGGGTATTCGATTGTCCGATAACCAATTATTAGAAGTTCAGAACCTACATACAGGATTCCGACTCAAAGATGACTATTACGATGCAGTAGATGACGTTTCATTTACTTTAGACAAAAACGAGATTTTAGCAATCGTTGGGGAATCTGGGTGCGGGAAAAGTACCTTGGCTACTACGATTATGGGATTACTTGATCCTAATAACACAAAAATTACAGGTGAGATTTTATATAACGATCTGAATTTAATCGACCTGAACGAAACGCTCTATAATAAAATCCGCGGAAATGATATCGGAATGATTTTCCAAGATCCGTTGTCTGCATTAAATCCTCTCATGAGAATCGAAGACCAGATCAAAGAAGGACTTTCCTATCACACAAAGATGAATGCAGAACAGCGTCAAGCTCGTGCACTAGAATTGCTAGAACAAGTAGGGATTCCTAATCCTGCGAGAGTTGGACGCCAATATCCCCATGAACTATCAGGCGGTATGAGACAACGTGTCATCATCGCAATCGCAATCGCCTGCAAACCTCCAATCGTCATTGCAGATGAACCGACGACAGCCCTAGATGTAACCATCCAAGCACAGATTCTTGATTTACTGAAAGACCTTCAGGAAGAAACAAAAACAGGGATCATCTTGATCACTCATGACTTAGGAGTCGTAGCAGAAATGGCTGATCGAGTGGCAGTGATGTATGGCGGACAGTTCGTTGAAGTAGCAGGTGTAAAAGAACTGTTTGATCATCCTAAGCATCCTTATACACGCTCTTTACTGAACTCTATACCACAAGAAGGAAATCATGATGCAGAACTCCATGTGATCGAAGGTGTCGTTCCTTCTCTGAAAAACATGCCTCGTAAAGGTTGTCGGTTTGCACCACGTATTCCATGGATACCAGCAAGCGATCATGAAGAAGAGCCTATCCTTCATGAAGTCGCACCGAACCACTTGGTACGTTGCTCCTGCTATAAGCATTTCCACTTTAGAGACGAAAAAGGAGAGGTGTAGATGACAGAATTAATCACAATCAAAGACCTGAAAGTTCATTACCCTATTCGCAGTGGATTCTTCAATCGAGTAACGGATCATGTATATGCTGTAGATGGTGTGGATTTTATTATCGAAAAAGGAAAGACATATGGTTTAGTGGGAGAGTCTGGCTCTGGAAAATCTACTACGGGAAAAGCCGTTGTGGGATTAGAAAAGGTAACAGCCGGACAAATCATGTATGAAGGAAAAGATGTAACGAAGCGAAGCAACCGCAAAAAAATGGGTTATAACAAGGATGTGCAGATGATCTTCCAAGATTCAATGTCCAGTTTGAATCCTAAAAAGCGAGTGTTGGATATCATTGCTGAACCCATCCGAAATTTTGAACGGTTAAGCGATCAAGAAGAAAAGAAAAAGGTAAAAGGACTGCTAGATATCGTTGGGATGCCGGAAGATGCGCTATATAAATATCCTCATGAATTTTCAGGCGGACAACGTCAACGTCTAGGAGTAGCCCGTGCTGTTGCTACCAATCCAAAACTAATCGTAGCCGATGAACCTGTATCTGCTCTGGATCTATCTGTTCAAGCGCAAGTATTGAATTTCATGAAACGAATCCAGCAAGAATACGGCCTCAGCTATTTATTCATTTCACATGATTTAGGTGTAGTAAAACACATGTGCGACAACATCGCAATTATGTACAAAGGTCGATTTGTAGAAATCGGTACAAGAGAAGACATTTATAATGACCCGCGACATATCTATACGAAACGTCTGCTTTCAGCTATTCCGCAAATCGATGTAGAAAATAGGGAAAGCCACAAAGAAAATCGACGAAGAGTAGAACAAGAGTATATCCAAAACCAAAAAGAATACTATGATGCGACTGGTCGAGTCTACGATTTGCGTACGATCACAACTACACACAAAGTGGCGTTGAAAGATGGAGGTGCAAGCTAATGTGGAAAACGATTCTGCGACGTGTTTTATTGATGATCCCGCAAGTTATTATTTTAAGTGTTCTGATCTTCTTATTAGCCCAAGCGATGCCGGGGGATCCATTTACCGGTTTGATCAATCCAAATCAGGATCCGGCAGTGATCGAACAGATGCGACAAGCAGCTGGCTTGAATGACCCATGGTATGTCCAGTACTTCCGTTGGATCGGAAATGCTTTGCAAGGCGATTTTGGTCAAAGTTTCTTATACAAACGCTCTGTTGCTGACTTGATCGGCGAACGGATCATCAACACTTTATATCTATCGATCTTGACAGTTGTCCTTACTTATTTGATTGCTGTGCCTCTGGGGATGCTTGCTGGCCGGTATCAAAATTCAATCTTGGATAAGATTGTCGTAATCTACAACTTCTTTAGTTTTGCTGTTCCTTTATTTATCTTCGGCTTGATCATGCTATTTGTTTTTGGTTATCGTTTAGGCTGGTTCCCAACAAGTGGATCACAAACACTAGGTTTGCAAGGTGGATTTATCACTCAATGGATAGACCGTTTGAAATATATTCTGTTACCATCAATTACCCAAGCATTTTTGGCGACTGCCGTCACAATCCAATATCTGCGAAGTGAAGTAATCGATTCGAAATCGCTCGATTTTGTCAGAACAGCCCGTTCCAAAGGGGTACCGACGAATAAAGTATTCAGTCGACATATTTTCCGAAATGCAGCGTTGCCGATGGCTTCTCAAATGGGGTATGAAATCACTTCGTTGATTGCTGGTTCTGTAGTTATCGAAAAGATTTTTGGTTATCCGGGAGTCGGGAAACTATTTATTGATTCCATCGGCCAACGGGACTATACCGTGATCACATCCTTAGTATTGATTTTAGGAATCGCGACGCTAGTGGGGACATTACTTTCAGATATCATCATGAGTATCGTTGACCCGCGTATTCGGATTCAATAAAACCAATCAGAAAGGAGAATGGATCGATGAGTGAAAAAAACAATACAGCAGTTCAAGAAAGTATTCCTCCTATGGGGATACGAATGATTGCTCGAGAATTTAAAAAAGATAAAATTGCTATTTTTTCATTAGGTTTGCTAGTGGTTTTATTATTAGTGATCTTTATCGGTGCGATGCTGACCGATCAAGACAAAGTGATGTATGTTAGTATCTTCGACAAATACGCTGCACCAGGAACAGTTTCGACGCAAGGACAAAAGTTCATTCTGGGAGCAGATGAAGGCGGACGTGATGTATTAGGACAATTGATCATAGGTGCTAGAAACTCTGTTACGATCGGATTTGCGATCACGATCCTTACTTCGATCATCGGGGTTGGATTAGGGATCATCTCTGGCTACTACGGAGGGATCATTGACAACATCTTGATGCGGATCGTTGATTTTATCATGATTCTACCGATCATGCTGATCATTATCGTCTTCGTATCGATTATTTCCAGATACAATGTCTGGTCCTTTATTTTCATCATGAGTGCATTTTATTGGGTAGCTAAAGCCCGATTATTCCGAAGCAAGACATTATCTGAAGCAAGAAGAGATTATGTCAGTGCCTCAAAAACAATGGGAACCAATGATTTTAAAATCATGTTCCGCGAAATCATGCCGAATCTAAGTTCATTAATCATTACTAATTTGACGATGAACTTTGCGGCAAACATCGGCATCGAGACAACTTTGACTTTCTTAGGTTTCGGCTTGCCGGCAAATGTACCTAGTTTAGGTACATTGATCGGTTATGCAAGTAACGGAGAAGTCTTAGTGAATCGGCAATGGATCTGGTTACCCGCATCAATCCTTATTTTAGTTTTGATGTTGAGTATCAATTATGTTGGACAAGCATTCAAGCGTTCTGCAGATGCGCGCCAACGGTTAGGCTAGTATAGAAGCGAAGGGGGAAATAGGAATGAAGAAAACGATTTTTGGATTTGCAACGCTGATGTCTGCTGTCGTTCTTGCAGCATGCGGGGGCGGAGGTACAGATACCTCTGGAAACAACTCTGGAGGCAACGGCAATAACAAAGAGGAATTAACTTTTCCAATTGCAACAAAAAATAATGATGATGCAATCGAAGACGGCGAATTAGAAGCTGCGGTCGCAACGGACAGTCAGTTTAAAGGATTGTTCCAGTGGGAGTTTTACCAAGATTCATATGATGCAGCTTTTATGGCTCCTTCTCATGAACCGCTATTTGCAAACGATGACGATTTCAGAATCACAGACGACGGAGCTGCAACGCTTGATCTAGATGAAGATACGAAAAAAGCGACAATCAAAGTAAAAGACAACGTCAAATGGTCAGATGGTGAAGATGTAACGGCGGACGATGTGATTTTCCCTTACGAAATCATTGGGAATAAAGACTACACTGGTATCCGTTATGACGACACTTTCCGTAACATCGTAGGTATGGAAGAATATCATGATGGAAGTGCCGACACAATCTCCGGAATCAAAAAAATAGACGACAAAACAGTTGAAATCGAATATAAAGAAGTAAACCCAAGCATGCTTCAATCGGGTGGTGGTATCTGGTCGTATGCAGCACCAAAGCATACGTTAGAAGGTGTAGCAATCAAAGATATGGAATCAAGCGATCAAGTACGTAAAAATCCAGTGACTTTTGGCCCTTATTACATGAGTAATATCGTTGCAGGAGAATCAGTAGAATACTTGCCAAACGAGCACTACTGGAATGGTACGCCTAAATTGAAAAAGATCACGATGAAATCTGTACCGATGGCAAGTGCAACTGAAGCATTGAACTCTAAATTATATGATATGATTTTCCAAATGCCAACAGATACTTACGATACCTATAAAGAAATTGCTGGCTATACAAACTTAGGCCGTGAACAAACTTCTTATACTTATCTAGGATTCAAGTTAGGTAAATGGAATGCAGATACAAAGAGTGTGGAATACAATCCAGATTCAAAAATGGCTGATAAATCATTACGTCAAGCAATGGGCTATGCATTAGATAATAATGCAGTAGGTGAACGTTTCTATGCAGGTTTGAGAAGCAATGCGACTTCATTGATCCCTCCAGTATTCCAGTCATACCATGATGATGAGATGAAAGGATTCACACAAGATCTAGACAAAGCGAAAAAACTATTAGATGATGCTGGCTACAAAGATGTGGATGACGATGGTTTAAGAGAAGACAAAGATGGAAATAAACTAACAATCAACTTTGCTTCGATGTCCGGTGGGGAAACAGCGCAACCATTGGCAGATTACTATATCCAACAATGGAAAGAAATTGGTTTGGATGTCCAATACACAACAGGTCGTCTGATCGAATTCAACTCTTTCTATGATAAATTAGAAAACGATGATCCTGAAATTGATGTTTACCAAGCTGCTTGGAATACAGGAACTGATCCAAATCCAAGTGGACTATGGGGACCAAATGCTGCGTTCAACTACACTCGTTATGAATCAGAAGAAAATACAAAATTGATCAACGATATCAGTTCAAGCAAAGCATTTGATGAAGAGTACCAAAAAGAAGCATATCAAAAATGGCAACAATATGCATTTGAAGAAGCATTTGCGATTCCAACGTTGTTCCGTAATGAAGTATTGCCAGTCAACGACCGTGTCAAAGACTGGGATTGGTCTTATGATGTACCAAACCCATGGGCAAATGTTTCTGTTACAGCAGATTCACGTTCATAATCACTAAAAATGACCGGAAAAGGGCGATGTCCTTTTTCGGTTTTTTGATATTTTTCTGTTTATTTCTCTAATATTCAGGTCAAGGCGCTGATTTCATGACTTCTCCAATAAACGGTGTTCAAAGTCCAGTTTCTCGGTATTAAGTCAAATTTATGCAAAAATATGGAAAGCCATTTTCACAAAATTTTTTCTTCATACTCGAAACTAAACGAATTTTTCACAACTTTTCGACAATCACTAGGATTATTAAAGCTTTACTTACCTTTTGACCGAACCATTTCAAATTTGACAAAAAACCAGTATAATAAGGAAGTATCGAAAAAATATCCATAAAAGGAATGTGGAAAATGGACAACCAGCTGACAAAAGAACTAAAAGAAAACTATAACATCGTTTTTCACGATCTAAATTTGCTTGAACAAGCTTTTACCCATTCATCCTATGTGAATGAGCATCGCAATCTGCAATTATCGGATAATGAGCGACTTGAATTTTTAGGAGATGCCGTTTTAGAACTGATGGTTTCTCAGTATTTATTCCGTTTATATCCTCATTTGCCAGAAGGAAAATTGACAAAAACACGAGCTGCGATCGTTCGCGAAGACAGCTTGTCGAAATTTGCCAAAGAATGTCACTTTGATCAATATGTTTTGTTGGGCAAGGGAGAAGAGAATTCAGGAGGACGTACGCGACCAGCATTGCTTTGCGACCTATTCGAAGCTTTTTTAGGCGCGTTATATCTTGACCAGGGATTCGACACGACCCATGCATTCATCGAAAAAGTGATTTTTCCTAAAGTTAAAGCAGGTGCTTTTTCACATGAGATGGATCATAAAACAAAACTACAAGAAGTCTTGCAAAAATCAGGTGATGTATCAATCGAATACCGATTGATCAATGAAGAAGGTCCAGCTCATGAACGAGTATTTTGGATCGAAGTTTATGTAGATGATCAATTGATTGGCACTGGACAAGGAAAATCGAAAAAATTAGCAGAACAAGCTGCGGCGGAAAATGCATTGGCAGCACTGTAAAAGTAAGTGAGGGAAAGCTTTGTATTTGAAACGAATTGAAATAGCCGGTTTTAAATCATTTGCAGACAAGACAGTCATTGATTTTGAAAATAGCGTCACAGCAGTGGTTGGACCAAATGGCAGTGGAAAAAGCAATATTACAGAAGCTATCCGCTGGGTATTAGGAGAACAATCTGCTAAAAGTCTGCGAGGCGGAAAAATGCCGGATATCATCTTTGCCGGTTCCGATACCCGTAAGCAGCTGAATATTGCAGAAGTCACAGTGATTTTAGACAATAGTGATCATTATCTGCCATTGGAGTACAATGAGATCAGTGTAACCCGCCGTTATCGACGGACTGGGGAAAGCGAGTTTTTCATCAATAAACAAAGCTGCAGATTAAAAGATATCCAAGAATTGTTCTTAGATTCTGGATTAGGAAAAGAATCGTTCTCAATCATTTCTCAAGGAAAAGTAGAAGCGATTTTCAGTAGTAAACCGGAAGACCGTCGTGGGATCTTTGAAGAAGCAGCTGGTGTCTTGAAATACAAGCAGCGGAAAAAGAAAGCAGAACAGAAGCTTTTTGAAACAGAAGACAACCTCAGCCGCGTCCAAGACATCATCCACGAATTGGAAGAACAGTTAACTCCTTTGGCCGCCCAGAGTGAGGCAGCAAAGGAGTTTTTACGGCTAAAAGAAACACTGACTCAAACCGATGTCTCTTTGATGGTTGCTGAAATCAAGACAGCAAAAAAAGATTGGGACAACAAACAAGCACAGCTTGCGAAATTCAATCTAGAATTAGGCAAACTATCTGAGTCGATCCAAGAACAAGAATCCATTTTGGCGAAGCAGCGTAAAGAAAATGCGCAAGCCGATCGTCTGATCGAAAAAAATCAGCAAGTATTATTAGATCTTTCGGAAAAACTGAAGCAGACAGAAGGACAAAAAGATGTTTTGCAGGAGCGGACAAAGCATACACAAAAAAGCTCGCAAGAATATCACACTTCATTAGCAGAAGCACAAAAAAAGGTTAAACATTTTGAAAAGCTTCAAGAAAGCTTGTTGAAAGAAGCAGCAGAAAAAGAAACAGAGATCCAAAAAGCTGAAGCAAATCTCATAAAAACACAGCAAGAATTAGAAAAATACCAAAAATCAACGAAAGAATTATTGGCAGAATTAAGAGATCAATATGTTGATTTGATGCAAGAACAAGCAGCTGTAGGAAACGAACTGAAGTATCTAGAACGTCAATATATACAAGAAACAGCAAAAAGCAAGCAGACGTTAGCCAAGCAATCGGAAGTAGAAGCATCAGTAGACCGATTGATCTTACAAAAAGAAGAATTGACACAAAAGCAGGCGCAGCTAAAATCATCTTTAACTGAAACAAAAGAGAAGTTAGAAATGATCCAACAAAACGGGAAAAAGTTCCAAGAAGCATTAGCAAAAGAACAGCCTAAAATGTATCAATTAATGAATCAAGTCCAGCAGCTACGTGCTCGTAAGAAAAGCCTTCAAGAAATCCAAGAAAACTATTTTGGTTTTTACCAAGGGGTTCGATTGGTCTTGCAGCATAAACAGCAGCTTTCGGGTATTGTCGGAGCAGTGGCTGAACTGATCGATGTTCCTGCAGATTTCACGTTAGCTATCGAAACAGCTTTAGGTGGGGCAGCCCAGCATGTCATCGTTGAAAATGAAAAAGATGCTCGGCAAGCCATCACGTATTTGAAACAGCAAAGAGGAGGAAGAGCAACATTCCTTCCACTGACGACAATCAAACCAAGACAATTACCGGCTCATATATTGACACAAGCAGCAGCTGTAGAAGGGTTTATAGGGATTGCCAGTGAACAAGTCAGTTATCCCGATCAAATCCAAACTGTGGTTCAAAACCTGCTAGGAACGATCCTTTTAGCCAAAGACTTAACTAGTGCCAATGCAATCGCGCAAACGATCCGCTATCAATATCGAGTGGTTTCCTTAGAAGGTGATGTGATGAATGCCGGAGGATCCATGACAGGTGGAGCGAATAAACGAGGAAACCAAGGCAGTTTGTTTGTACAAAATCAAGAATTGAAACAGTTGACTAGTGAATTTGAAGAAGCAGATAAACAACTCCAAGCACAAGAAAAAAAAGTTCAGGAGCTGCAACAAGAAACAGCTCGTTTAGCCGAAGAACAAGAAGTTTTGCGTACACGAGGCGAACAATTACGTTTTGAAGAACAAGAAGCGACAAATCAGCTACAAAACATCATAAATGAACTTGAACGTTTTGAAAAAGAAAAGCAAATCTCAACTTTTGAGACACGTGAACTGCAGCAGTTTATCGAAGATTACGAAAAGCAAACGAACGAATTGAAAGACAAACAAACAGATCTTGAATCGCAACGACAAAAAATCGACGAAGAAATCAAATCGTTAAGTCAAGAAAGCGACCAGATGGAAGCCAGAAGAGCACAAGTACAAAGTCAAAAAGCACAAGAACAAGCAGATCTTGCTGTCTTGAAAGAGCAGTTTAATCATCTGCAGATCCAGCTCCGCGGTGCCCGAGTCCAAAAAGCAGAGGCAACCGAACGTCAAGAAGCGATAGAAAAGCAGTTGGCGACATTGACAGCAGACTTTTCTGATCATGAAGTCACAGAAGAAAGTTTGGAAAAACAAATTAACGAATTATCTGCTCAGCGAGAAACATTAAAAGCCGAGTTGGCAAAAGCCAAAGAGCAGCGAGATAGAAGGCAAAAGGAGATCGATAAGCTTGAAGCAGTCTTGGCAGAGCGTAATCGTGAGCAAAAAGCACGACTGTCGGAACAATCCAAATTAGAAGTCCAAAAAGACCGAGCTGAAATGATTTTAGATAATCATTTGACCTATCTGCAGTCAGAATATCAGCTGACATTTGAGAAAGCTTCCCAAGACTATCAAGAAACAACCGATATCGAAGACAGTAGAACAAAGGTTTCATCCTTAAAAGAACAGATTGAAAAACTGGGACCAGTAAACTTAAATTCAATCGAACAATACGAACAAGTCAGTGAAAGACATACATTCTTAGCAACACAGCGAGATGATCTGTTAGCAGCGAAAAACCAATTGTTTGAAACGATGGATGAGATGGATGATGAAGTGCGGACAAGATTCAAAGAAGTATTTGAAGCTATCCGTCAAGAATTCAAAATTGTCTTTCCAAATATGTTTGGCGGCGGTAAAGCTGAATTAGTACTGACAGAACCAACTGATTTGCTGAAAACAGGTATTGAGATTGAAGTACAACCTCCTGGCAAAAAACTGCAAAGTCTAAGTTTGCTTTCTGGAGGAGAACGAGCACTTACAGCCATCGCGTTGCTCTTTTCCATTATCCGTGTCTGTCCTGTTCCGTTTTGTATCTTAGATGAGGTAGAAGCAGCGTTAGATGAAGCCAACGTGAAACGTTTTGGTCGTTACTTGAGCGATTTCCAAGATGACACACAATTTATCGTAGTCACACACCGCAAAGGAACGATGGTCGCAGCAGATGTACTGTACGGAGTGACGATGCAGGAATCCGGTGTATCAAAAATCGTTTCTGTACGGATGGAAGATATCAATGAAGAGGCGAAAATCAACGAAACGAAAGTGTAGGAACGAAAATGATCAAATTAGTAGCAATCGATTTGGACGGTACATTATTAAATGAACAAAAGCTGATTTCAGATGAGAATAAACAAGCATTAGCACAAGCAAAACAGCAAGGGGTCAAGATCGTTCTATGTACAGGACGCCCCTTAGCTGCGATGGCGCATTATCTGCAAGAATTAGGACTGGTAGATGAAGGTGACTACAGCATCACTTTCAACGGCGGTTTGGTACAAAAAAATGATACTGGTGAAATCATGGAAAAGAAAGTGATGGAAGTATCAGATATCCAACGCTTATACAAACTGGCTCAGCAATTGGATCTGCCACTAGATGTTTTGTCTGACAATGTGGTTTTACAGCTGCCTAGTGCCCCAAGGAAGCAATCCTTGTACAATGTGTTGAATAAGCTGCTGCAATTCCAACCAGCGGATATAAGCGATATTACAGATGAATTTGTGCTTAATAAGGCAGTAATCGCTTATGACCAAGAAGAATTAGATCCTAAAATCAAAGAAATACCAGCAGAATTCCATGAAATGTATGAGATCATCAAAACAAGAAGTATGCTTTTGGAATTTATGCCAAAAGGTGTTACAAAAGCTTATGGTATTTCTTTATTGGCAAAAGATCTTGGTTTGAAACAAGAAGAAATCATGGCGATCGGTGATGAGGAAAATGATTTACCGATGATCCAATATGCTGGACTAGGCGTAGCGATGGAGAATGCTGTGCCTTTCGTCAAAGAAGCAGCAGATTTCGTGACAGCCAGCAATGAAGAAAATGGCGTAGCCAAAGTGATCCAAAAATTTGTATTAGAGTAGGGGGGAGTCAAATGGGATTTTTTGATAAAATCAAGCGTGCTTTTACTGGCGAAGAGAAAACAGAAGAAGTTGAAGTACAGGAGAAGTACGACAAGGGTTTAGAAAAGACGCGTAAAACATTTGGTGAACGGATGAATGAGTTGTTTGCCAATTTTCGAACAGTCGATGAAGACTTTTTTGAAGAATTAGAAGAAACACTTATCGGTGCAGATGTAGGTTTTGAAACAGCGATACGAATCACCGAAGCATTACGTCAAGAAGTGAAACTCAGAAATGCGAAAAAATCGGCAGAAGTCCAAAATGCGATCATCGAGAAACTTGTGGATCTCTATGAAGCGGAAGGAATCAATGAAGTAAATGAACTAAATATCCAAGAAGACGGACTAACAGTTATTTTGTTTGTCGGTGTTAATGGTGTAGGGAAAACAACAAGTATTGGTAAACTTGCCCATCAGTTCAAAAACGAAGGTAAAAAAGTATTGATGGCAGCAGCAGATACCTTCCGCGCTGGAGCAATCGACCAGTTAGTTGTCTGGGGCGAACGCGCTGGTGTTGAAGTTGTTCGTGGCAATGCAGGAGGCGATCCAGCAGCTGTCGTATTCGATGCTTTGGAAAGAGCAAAGACAGAGCAGGCAGATGTTTTACTAGTTGATACTGCAGGCCGACTGCAAAATAAAGTGAACTTGATGAACGAATTAGAAAAAATAAAACGAGTAATCCAGCGGGAATTACCAGAAGCACCCCAAGAAACACTTCTTGTATTAGATGCAACCACTGGTCAAAACGCGATGGTTCAAGCAAAACAATTCAAAGAAACAACAGATGTGACCGGTCTTGTTTTGACAAAATTAGATGGTACAGCAAAGGGCGGTATCGTACTTGCTATCCGTAATGAATTGCATTTACCAGTGAAATTGGTCGGTCTTGGTGAAGGAATCGATGACTTGGAGCCGTTTGATCCAAATGATTTTGTCGTTGGATTGTTCAAAGGATTACTAAAAGAAGAATAACCCATGTCTAAAAAGCAGGAGCTGTGACAAAAGTTGCAGCTCCTTGTTTGAATGATTGTTTTTAACATAGCTGTGTTTTTGATGCCTTCATTTTTATACTTATTTGTAAGCGGTTCTCAAACAATTTCGTTCTTTTTCTTAGACTTTTTGATTATAATTAGATTCATATGAATTGGAGGTCACTTAATGATGAATTTTAAGCAATTATTATTGCATGTCAATGCGCGCCCTTTTATCGACCAAGCTCGATTTGGTATAGAACGGGAAGGACAGCGGGTTGATCTTGCAGGAAATCTAGCAAAAACCGATCATCCAGCAATCTTTGGCGATCGATCCTATCACCCCTATATCCAAACAGATTTTAGCGAAACACAAACAGAGATGATCACCCCTGTTACCGATTCTATTCCCGAATTATTTCAGTATCTCGCTGCTGTTTATGATGTGACTGCTCGTTCTATACCGAAAGAAGAGATGATCTGGCCATTAAGTATGCCACCTGCCTTACCGGAAAAAGACGAAGAGATCATTATTGCAAAATTAAAAAATTTCGAAGATGTCTTGTATCGACGTTATTTAGCAAAAGAATACGGGAAGCGAAAACAGATGGTAAGCGGTATTCATTTCAATTTTGAATTTGGCGATGAGTTGCTAAGAACATTGTTCAGCCATCAGGAAGAATTTCAAGATTTTTCCGAATTCAAAACAGAACTTTATTTGAAAACAGCGAGAAACTTTATGCGCTATCGCTGGATGATCACTTATTTATTCGGTGCTTCACCAATGAGTGAGAAGAACTACTTTTTAGATGAATCACATCCGCAAGAACCTGTTCGCAGTATTCGCAACAGTGCGCTGGGCTATACGAATCATCCAAATGTGAAAGTTTCCTATGCTTCTATGAAACAGTATTTAGCAGATATCGAGCGAATGATCGAAGAAGGGAAACTTTCGGAGGAGAAAGAATTTTATACACCGCTTCGTTTCCGAGGCGGAAAGAAAGTCGCAGATTTAGCAACAACAGGTGTTCGTTATATTGAATTGCGGAATATCGATTTGAATCCTTATGCAAGATTGGGTATCAATCCAGAGCAAGTTCGGTTCTTACAATTATTCCTGATGTACATGTTATGGACAGAAGAAAAAGAAGACTGTGACCAATGGGTAGCAGAAGGTACGACTCGAAATAACAAAGTAGCACTAGAACAACCATCAGATCAAACAGAATTTCATCAAGAAGGTAGAGAAATTCTTGAAGGGATGAAGCAAATGCTGGTTGAATTGGATTGGTTGGATTCTCTTTATTTAGTAGAGGAAGCATTGACTCAAATGGATCATCCTGAACAAACGTTAGCAGCGAAACTCTATCAAGAAGCACAGCTATCGAGTCAGCAAGAAGTTGCTGTGGCATTGGGACATCAATATTATAAAGAAAGCCATGAACGTCCCTATCAGTTGGCCGGTTTTCGCGAAATGGAACTTTCTACTCAGATATTTATGTTCGATGCCATCCAAAAAGGTGTCCAAGTCAAAGTATTAGATGAGTCGGATCAATTTTTGCGTCTGCAATTCCAAGACCATGTAGAATATGTGAAAAATGCAAACATGACAAGTAAGGACAGCTATATCGTCCCACTTATCATGGAAAACAAAACAGTAACGAAAAAAGTCTTAAAAGAAGCTGGGTTCCGGGTACCAGGAGGCGCAGAATTTTCATCCATGGAAGAAGCGGTAAAAGCTTATCCGAGATTTGCCGATCAGGCATTTGTGATCAAACCTAAATCAACCAATTACGGGTTAGGTATCACCATTTTCAAAGAAGGAGCTAGTCTAGAAGATTATCAAGCAGGTTTAGCCATTGCTTTTCGTGAAGACAGTTCGGTTTTAGTAGAAGAATTTATGCCGGGAACGGAATATCGTTTCTTTGTGATCGACGGAGAAGTCCAAGCCATCATGTTGCGAGTCCCTGCTAATGTTATTGGTGACGGTATCCGAACAGTGAAAGAACTTGTTGAAGAAAAAAATAGTGACCCTTTGCGTGGAACGAATCATCGTGCACCTTTAGAATTGATCCAATTAGGTGAATTAGAACAATTGATGTTGAAAGAACAAGGGTTAACGATCGAATCAGTTCCCCAAGCCAATCAAATTGTTTATCTAAGGGAGAACTCAAATATCAGTACGGGCGGTGATTCGATCGATATGACTGATGAATTTTCTGAAGCTTACAAAAAAATCGCCGTTTCTGCGGTAGAAGCACTAGGAGCTAAGATCAGTGGTATCGATTTGATTATACCAGATAAAGAAATCGATCCTACAACTGATAAAAAAGCATATGGGATCATCGAAGCAAATTTCAATCCAGCGATGCATATGCATGTTTATCCTTTTGCAGGAAAAGGCAGAAGATTGACGATGAATGTATTGAAATTGTTATATCCTGAAGTATTTTAAAAGAAAAAGCTTTTGACAGATTGTCCTATTTGATGTCAATCTGATCAAAAGCTTTTTTTGCATGTAAAAATTTATGTGTTTTTTCGTTTTAAAATAAACGATCCCAGAAGCTTTTTTTCTTTTTTGGTTTTTCTTTTTCAGCTGGCGAAGAGTTTTCTTCTGGGTATTTTTTTTCGATATCAATCACAGGTTCATTTACTGCTTCTTTTGCTGTTAAGAGCAATCCGAATTCCTCAGGATTTGCAGTGACGTAATCGTTGACTACAGTAAATCGGCTATTGTTTTTCGTTGCTAGCTGGATATATTGGTTTTGGACAGAAAGGGGTAGAGCCCCATTCAAGAGTATGGAAGCATCTGGATGTTTTTTGAGTTCTTTTAAAAAGTTTTCTTTGTTTTTTGGTTGGATCATTTCAGCAACAGTCATACTAAGATAGCAGCGTTCCCTGAATGTCCCTAAATATTTATGCTGTTCTTCAGGATTCACTAAAGGTGTACCATAAAGTCCCTTATCCAAATGGCTTTTTACATCATCTTGTGCCATAAAAAATACCCTCCTTCTTCTCTTTGTCTTTCTTACGATTATAGCATATTCCCAATAATACCTAAAACATATGAAAAAGCGGTTGCTTTTGTTCAACGATTCACTTAAAATAAGAATGAAAATCATTCTCAATTAGAAAGGTGGATTGGATGCGCTACGGACGACTAGTAGCATTATTAGTTATTTTAAGTAGTATTTCATTGTTCATCGGAGTATCGAATGTACAATTGTCAGAACTGCTCCAGTTAGATGGGCAAAGCTTACAAATCTTGCTAGCGACTCGTTTGCCACGAACGATTTGTTTGATCCTTGTGGGAGCGACCAGTAGTATTTGTGGGTTGATCATGCAACATTTGACCCAAAATAAATTTGTTTCACCAACGACTGCGGGCACGATGGATAGTGCGCGTTTAGGTATTTTAGTGGCTATGATTTTCCTACCTGGTGCATCCTTGATTGTCCGATCCTTGACAGCATTTTGCTTTGCTTTTGCAGGAACATTGCTTTTTTTATCCCTTACGCGATTGTTCCCCCAGAAAAATCAATTGATGCTTCCGTTGATTGGAGTCATGTTAGGGAATATCATTGGTTCAGTTGCTACTTTTTTTGCTTATCAATTCCAGTTGGTACAAAATATGACTTCATGGCTTCAAGGGAATTTTGCGACTGTGATACGAGGAAATTATGAGTTATTGTATGCTGTTGTTCCATTGTTGCTCTTGGTTTGGCTATTTGCTTACCGATTTACGATCATTGGTCTGGGCGAATCGTTTGCAGTAAATTTGGGAATAGATTACCAGAAGATGCAGTTTTTAGGCATTGGCTTAGTATCATTGGCTAGTGCAGTCATGTTGATCATGGTAGGAAGCATTCCTTTTATCGGAGTGATCATTCCGAATCTTGTCTCTAGAATATATGGAGATCAAGTGCACAAAACAATTGGCGTAACTGCTTTAGCAGGTAGTTTGTTCTTAGTATTTTGCGATCTTGTCGCTCGCATGTTGATTTTTCCTTATGAAATACCAGTCAGTGTGATCGTTGGAATCATCGGTGGGGCTATCTTCCTTTATCTTCTGATAAGGGGGCGACGATATGCTTAAAAAAAAGCCATCTATTTTTATTGGTATGCTTGTTCTTGTTTTATTTGTTACAGGAATGTACTTGACGATCCATACATATGGAAACTGGCATTTTGCATGGGCATTGAGGAGTAAGAAAATTTTTGCATTTATCCTCGTCTCGCTAGCTGTCAGCAGTGCCACAATCAGCTTTCAGACAATTACGCATAACCAGTTTTTGACTCCTTCAGTATTGGGACTTGAGTCGTTATATGTCCTTGTCCAAACGGTCCTTTTCTTCTTTATCGGAGGAGTGACGATGCTTCAGCAGACAGGTACAGTTTTTTTCTTATTGAACGTTGGGCTGATGGTCGGGCTGAGTCTATTGTTATTTTTCTTTCTTTTGAAAAAAATGAGAGCGAATCTTTTTTTATTACTGATGTCAGGGATGATTTTAGGTACGCTTTTTGGTAGTGTCAGTACCTTTTTACAAGTCATCATGGATCCGAATGAATATGATTTGCTTCAAGGCAGATTATTTGCAAGCTTTGGCAATATCCAGAGTCAGTATCTTTTGCCTGCTTCTTTGATCATTATCGGCTGCTGGTACCTGTTATTTCGATATCGACATGTGCTAGACGTTTTCCATCTCGGAAATGAACAAGCAGTAAACCTCGGGATAGACACAGATCGTTTTGAATTTTTGATTTTATGTTGTGTCAGTCTTTTGACAGGGACATCAACGGCTCTTGTGGGTCCAGTTACTTTTTTAGGGTTTATTGTCGCAAATATCAGTTATCGTGTCTTTTCTACTTATCGTCATGGTCAGCTATTTATCGGAAGCTTTCTGGTAGCTATGCTGTTTCTGACAGGAGGACAGCTCGCAGTAGAGCAGATTTTCGGCTGGAATACAACAGTGAGTGTCGTCGTTGAATTTGTCGGAGGAATTTATTTTGTCACAAAATTGATTCGCGAAAGGAAGAGGATCCTATGATTGATTTACAAAAGGTCAATAAACTGTACCATGGAAAATCAGTGGTCAAAGATGTACAGTTAACGATTCCTGAAAAGAAGTTGACTGCTTTTATCGGTCCAAATGGTGCTGGAAAGTCAACGGTGTTGTCGATGATCAGTCGTTTGATACCAAAAGATACAGGTGAAATCTATTTAGACCATAACGAAGTAAAGGCTTGGAAATCCAATGAATTAGCCAAAAAATTATCGATCCTACGACAATCGAATGAAATAAATGTCCAAATCACCGTGAAAGAATTAGTAGAATTTGGACGATTTCCTTATACGAAAGGAAAATTGACGACAAAAGACGAGGAAATCGTTCAGGAATCACTGGAACACCTTGGGTTAGAAGAAATAGCGGATCAATCGATTGACACTCTTTCAGGCGGTCAACTCCAACGTGCGTATATTGCAATGGTACTAGCGCAAGACACGGATTATATTTTACTGGATGAACCTTTGAACAATCTAGATATGAATTTTGCGGTTCAAATCATGCAGATCTTAAAAAAATTAGTACAAGAAATCGGGAAAACAATTGTTATTGTTCTTCATGATATCAACTTTGCTGCAAGTTATGCAGACGAAATTATTGCAATGAAAGATGGGCAGTTATTCACGCAAGGAACGACCCAAGAAATGATAAAAAAAGATGTACTGGACGAATTGTACGAAATGGACATACGAATTTGTGAGATTGAAGGTCGCAGATTCTGTCTTTATTTCTAAAACTAACATTAGGAGAGAAGAGATGAAAAAATTAGTAGTAGGTATCTTGATTCTAGCATCATTTGGTTTAGCAGCATGTGGAAATAGTGACAACACCAGTCAGGCAGATACAAAGAAAAGCAGTACGCAAGCTGAAACGGCATTAACGATAAAAGACAGTAATGGCGATCAAATCGAGGTGCCAAAGAATCCTGAAAAAGTCGTCGTATTCGACAATGGTTCTTTAGATACGATGGATGCTCTTGGTGTTGGAGATAAGGTAGTTGGAGCAGCTACAAGCAGCCTTCCTGAGTATCTTTCATCCTATAAAAAAGTAGAATCAGCAGGTGGAATAAAAGAACCAGACTTAGAAAAAATTAATCAGCTTCAGCCAGATCTAATCATCATTTCTGGCCGGCAAAGAGATTTTCAAAAAGATCTAAGTCAAATTGCTCCGACCATTTTCCTTTCTTTAGATGCGAAAAATCCATGGGAATCTTTCCAGCAAAATGTCACTGCTTTAGGGGAGATCTTTGGTAAGCAAGAAGAAGCTAAAACTCAATTAGAGGAATTATCTAGTGCAATCGATCAGACGAAAAAGAAAGCAGAAGCTACTGACAAAAAAGCACTAGTCACACTTGTGAATGAAGGGCAATTATCAGCCTACGGATCTGGTTCTAGATTCGGTTTCATCCATGATTTATTTGGCTTTGAACAAGCAGATGATCAAATCGAAGCATCCACTCACGGTCAAAGTGTTTCTTATGAATATGTGCTAGAAAAAAATCCGGATATCTTATTTGTGGTAGACCGAACAAAAGCTATTGGTGGAGACGACAGCAAAGATGATATTTCTGCCAATGAACTGGTAGCACAAACGAATGCTGGTAAAAATCAGCAGATCATCTCCCTTGAACCAGATGTCTGGTATTTAAGCGGGGGCGGTTTAGAATCAATGAAACTGATGATCGAAGATGTGAATCAAGCATTTAAATAGCATAAATAACAGAGGATTAAACTCTCATACTATGTAACAATAATGTTTCTTACATTCTTAAATAGCACGAGCCTATCCTCAAAGAAGTTATCAAAAACCATCCGTAAAATCGTATTGATGATTTTACGGATGGTTTTTATTTATTTGGGAAATCTTTTTTCAACGTGAATTCATTCTCTACATCATACGGGTTGATTCTAGAATGGGGAGTGGCAAAAAATAGTGTGATCCATTTTTTCAGCATCAAGATCGCCTCCTTTGATTTGAATCAAAGGTACAAAGCGAAACTTAGATAAAACTTAAATTTAGATATTTTTATTTTGTACCGATCTCTTCTTTAAACGATGTTCCATCTGCTGCTTCTCGGCAATAAGTCCACTAGACTAGAAAATATGAGAAGCTATTTTCTGTCCAGCGTTCTTATTACTTAAAGCAAATCGTAGTTGTCACAATCTCTTCTTTAAACGATGTTCCATCTGCTGCTTCTCGGCAATAAGTCCACTAGACTAGAAAATATGAGAAGCTATTTACTGTCCAGCGTTCTTATTACTCAAAGCAAATCGCAGTTGTCACAATCTCTTCTAAACAATGTTCAATCAGCTGACCTTCGGTATTAGCTCAAAGCACTGATTTCACAACCTCTATTTAGGCATGTGTCTCAGCAAGCGGTTGATAGTTGATGATCTGCATTTTTCGATAAAAATCGGCGGGAAGCTTACTCCACCGTTTTAATAATTGATAGAAATAACTCTCTTCTGCTTTGATTTTATACTCGCTTAATATCAATCCAAAACTATTCGTTTTTTTTGAAGCTAATTTTTTATAAATATCCAATGCTTTGGTTTTATCTTCATTGACAAAGAGTGTTTTTACTTCAATATAAGAACCCTCGATATTTTGTGTTTCTTCGATAAAATAGATGTTTTTTATATATTCCTTCATAGTGATTCCTCCAAAGAAGTCTTTTATTTGATAAGTTTACTCTACCGAAGAGTTGTTAATAATCCGTGAACAAAAAGTAATTCTTTTTCCAATAGTTGTTAAAGGTTTTTTATTTTTTATAGTATTTTTTGTTATTTAAGAAAGAAATAAGGTTAAACAAATAACAGGTTGCTTTTTGGGTCTTTTTCCGTTAAAGAAACTGAACGAAGAAAAGGGAAAGTTGTCTCTTTTGTGATAAGAGAAATCATAATAAACGAATGACTTACTTTCCAATAAATTGAGAACAGTCAGAACCAGACAAATTAGTTGCATCTGATGAATAAAGTGATTATTCTATGACATGAGGTGATACAGATGAAATTAGAAGTGACAAAAGAAGCACAAGAAGTATTGAAGAATAAATTAGAAGCAGACGATCAACTTTTATTAGATATCGAAAACGGTGACGGTCCATTTGCAGAAAGCCAAGTCAGTTGCCAATTGGACACGGCATTTCGATTGATCATTGTCAAAAAAGATACACAAACAGATCTAAGTCTTTATTCTGTAGTGGCTGATACACCAGTTGGACCAATCAAAATCAAAGACAGTGCAATACTTTACATGGATGATCCATCCACACTTGCTTTAGAACCAACTTATAATAGTTTACAATTAAAAGGACCAAGCGGCTTGAGAAAAGGCAACTTGCAAGTTGTTCGAAAAGACTAGAGGGATAAAATGGGAAATTTGGCAATCATCAGCGACCTACATGTGGACATCAATAAATTCGGCGAACCAGAGCTAATGCAGCTTTGGCAAGTTTTGCAAAAGCACAAAATCACTCGGCTTCATCTAGCCGGAGATACGGCTAATAAAGTAGATCGCTGCCTAGCGGTTGTCGAATTTTTCGCCAATAAAGGATTATCTACGACATTTCATTTCGGCAATCACGAGTTGGCAGATGTGCCCAATGAACAGATGATGGACCATTTTCCAGACCCACATTTTTTAAATGAACGGTATATTGCTTTAAATGAGCAGACCGTTCTTTTAGGGATGAATGGCTGGTACGACTATCAGTTTTCCGAATTGAAAGATTACGAGGCAATCGTACGAATGAAGCGTTTGTATTGGTATGATCGGTTCATCCAGCGTGGGAAAACAGATCTCGAGGTCAATGCAGAAATGCTTGCAGCTGCAAAAAATTTGCTAGACCAGCTGGAAGCAAAAAAACTTGAGGTGATTTTATCCACTCATTTCGTTCCTAAACGGGCATTTATCATGTATCAATCTGCTCCTTATGAGCGTTGGAACAAATTAAATGCATTTTTAGGATCAGAATCATTCGGAGAATTACTTGACCGTTATTCAAATATCAAACAAGTAGTTTTTGGCCATACGCATCGTCGCTTTGAAGATAAATCCATCGGTCACACGATTTACAGCTGCAGACCTTTTGGTTATTATTATGAATGGCAGCTGACCCGAGATTTTGTCTTGAAAGAACAGTTGCTAGACAGCTATGATCCTATGAAATTACGTGTACTCTTGCGTGCCCATCACCCAGCTTTTCAGGCCTATCAAACACAACATTTGCAAGAGGAATTTGAACAAGCGATGACAATCGTTCCGTATTGAGACAGCATTAGTAATGTGTAAAAGAAAATACCTTGTAAAACATAAGGATAAGTAAGAGCAGTAGATCCATTTATCGTGGATATGCTGCTTTTTTTGTGGAAAATAATCAGCGAATGTTTATTTGATCGGATGATTTGTAACTCGCAGAGTACTAGATGCAAGCGTTTATTCTTTTTTTGAACGATAATCACAAAAAAAAATATAATATACATTTTTTATTTAATTATAATTAATATTGATTGAAGTCTAGGCAGTCAAGTCACATTTTGATAGATAGGAGGGGGACTTACGAATTATTTTAAAGGCTATGACAGCTGTATTTCTAGATTGTGTTTGCATCAAGTTGCAATAAAAACTAGAAATCAAATCGGGCTGATAATCATTTATAACTAATCGATACATAGGACCAAATATAGGTCTATGTTCTTTTATTTCATAAGTATCGTAAAACAGAATTTTGCTATGGATTAATCCAATCGACTGATATGTTTAGTAAATAAAGAAAGAGGAATGTCAATGATGAAAAAAGAAATCGTATTAACAGCAGCAATGATGTTATTCAGCATGGTAGCAAGTACGACTTTTGTTTCTGCAACTGAAGTATACCCAAAGGAATATAACACAGAAGGAACGATTACATTTGAAGCAGGAGATGAGGGTGTAACTCCTCCTGTTGATCCAGA
Source organism: Enterococcus sp. MSG3290 (assembly GCF_050555565.1). Taxonomy (NCBI): domain Bacteria; kingdom Bacillati; phylum Bacillota; class Bacilli; order Lactobacillales; family Enterococcaceae; genus Enterococcus; species Enterococcus sp. MSG3290. Next base: position 111,231 of record NZ_CP187862.1, read on the forward strand.
GAATCCTGATCCCAATAAACCTGTCGATCCATCAGATCCTCCAAGCCCTGGAACAGGAGGGGCATTATCGATTGATTATGGATCAAAATTCAAATTTGGGACTCAAAAAATTTCTACTGCGGATAAAACGTATTATGCAGCTGCTGATGTGATGAACGATGGGTCTAGAAAACCGACATATGTCCAAGTGACAGATAGGAGAGGTACCTTATCTGGGTGGAAATTAAGTGTCTCTCAACCAGAACAGTTTAAAACTGCCAGTGGGGATGAACTAGTTGGAGCACAGCTGAAATTTACGAAAGGGCAGGCTGTTTCTTTGGTTGATCCAACATATACGCCGCAAACGGTGAATTCTGAATTAACGTTGACACCGGGAGGAAACAATACGTTAGCAATTAATGCTAAATCAGGAACAGGTGTGGGGACTTGGGTCTATCGATTTGGTGCAAATGAAAATGAAAATCAAGATGCGGTACAGCTTTCGGTACCCGGTAAATCTGTCAAGTTAGCGCAACAATATTCCACTAAATTAGTTTGGACATTAGAAGATACACCTAACAACTAGTTTACTGAAAAGAACTGTTAAAAATAAATACGTAGTCATATTGTCTTGCGAGGTAATCGAGCAAAAATTGTCAAAGGCTAGGCTAAATTTGTTTGGATACGAATAGTTCATCTAGGAATTTAACGATCAGGAGGAAAAGATATATTGAAAAAGAGGAGGATCGTGCTCATTTTAAGCAGTCTCTTAGTGACTAATATCTTTCCGATCATAGGGTACTCTTTGGAATTGAATCAGTTGGAGCATGGAAATAGAAGAGACGAAGAAAGCAAACTCACTTCGACATTCGACAGTTTAATAGAATCCAACCAGACACAAGAAAGCAGTGAGGATTTAAGTATTTCGAGTAGTGGAGAGACCACTGACAACGTAGAAGCTGAGGGTTCGGACAAACAAGGACTGGAAGATGCACCAATTTCTGCGGTTGAGCTGCCTGACGATCCCAATATTATTTCTATCGATAAAATTTTTCAAACACCTATCGGTACTAGCACGTCCATATTGGAAAATGGGAAGTTACTGCAGTTGAACCCAGCAGAAAGGTCTCAAAGAGGAGCTATTTGGTCAAATAAGAAGATTAGTTTACTCTCGGATTTTACATTTAAATCTTATTTATACTTAGGAAATCAACGAGATAGAGCGGGAGATGGCATGACCTTTACATTGACTGGCGATCCTAGAATGGCTAGTAATCCCAGTCAAGTTATTGGATCGCCAGGTATGGGAATTGGCTCATATTCTACTCGTTCTGGCCAACCTTACATTGCGAATGCGCTCTCGATTGAGTTTGATACGTATAAAAATAGTGGTTCTTCTGATCGAATGGATCGAGAGATAACTGCTGATAATAGAGGGCATGGACATGTCGCTTTTGTCACGCCTAAACCAAATAATAATAATTATTCTGGAGAGCATACTGGCGTGACGGTAGCTCCTACATTTCTTTCTAATGGCACATGGCGCTTGTTAATAATTAAATGGGACGCGGAGCAAAGAAGTCTTACTTATGATTTGGAAGGTGTCGGTCGCTCTTCTCGGATTATACCTGATCTCATTAGGCAGTTTGGTTCTACAGAAGTAAATTGGGGGTTTACTTCTTCAACAGGTACTTTTTTTCAAGAAAATGCTGTCGCTGTCACGCGACTTCCATCGAATGTCACATCAACAGCTGATGTAAAAGTCAACGATAGTGATTATGGGGCCATCGCTGAAGCTGGAGGAAACGATAAGATAACTATCAGAAATACATTGAAGGTCGAGGGGGATTTTCTTGAATATAAGAAAATGCAGACTAGTATCGACCTCCCACAAGAATTAACTATTCCCGAGCATATCTTGATCAATGGAAATCAAATTGATGCCAAAGATATCTTGATAACCGGAAATCGAGTCACGCTAAATCTGACAGATTATTTTATTGCTGGAGATACGTTAATAATCGAATTGGAGACAACTTTGCAGGAAGTAATTCCTGAAAAAGTACTCACTATGCATTTTGAATACCTTGAAAACGGGAATTTGATTGAGCAATCGAATGAAATAAACCTAAAGATCGCAAAGCTGAAGGAGATAGATATCCATGTTTATTATAAAGATAAAGACAGTCAGATTGATATTGCTGAAATGAAAACAATCACTGGGAAAATAGGAGAGAAGTATAAAGAAACTCCTATTGATATTGAAGGGTATGTTTTTGACTCGGATTCAGCGAATACAGAAGGCATCTTCTCCGAAAATACAGAGGATATCTATTTTTATTACAGAAAAGGCAAACTTTATCTCTCAACTGCTCCTCAATATGTCAATTTTGGAAAACATAAAATATCCAGTAGACCATTAAGTGAATTCGGACAGTTTTCAGGTGGGTTGAAAATTATAGATGAACGGGCTTTTGGAAGTTGGAAATTACAATTGAAACAAGAGAAAGTTCTTACAAATGGAGATTTTGAGCTTCCAGAAGCTCTTTCCTTTGTTACCTCTGAAAATACAACGGTTATAGGGACATCCGCTGTTACGATTTTCGAAAGTGATCAAAAGGGTGAAAGCGATTTGTCCTCTCTTTTAGATTCTACAGCTCATCGTGGAATCAGAATAGATATTCCTGTAGAAAACCAAAGAATCGGAACCTTTGAGGGGAAACTATCTTGGATACTTGCAGATGTCCCAGGAAATTAACAGGAAGAGAAGAATATAACAAAATTATTGAGTTTCAAGAAGGGCACAGGTACCATAGGCTCTTGTGTCCCACAGAGACAAGATTTTGTTATAGTCTTCTCTTACATATGATTAAAGGAGCGATTTTCTTGAGACCAAAACAACAATTATTTATAACACTCCTAGTTATTTTAGGGGCACTTTTTAACAATATATCAGTGTCAGCTAGTGCATTTAATTTTTCAGTGACGCCGATAACTTCAGAGAATCAAATCGACAAGAGAAAAACTTACTTCGATCTTCAACTTGATCCGGATCAGGAAGTAGAAGTAAAAGCGGAATTGAGAAATGATACAGAAAAAGAAGTGAAAATCGATATTTCTGTGAATAGCGCAACCACCAATTCAAATGTGATGGTTGAATACGGAAAAAACGAGATTGAAAAAGACATGAGCCTGATCTTTGATCTGGTAGATTATGTGAGCTATCCACAGATAGTGACGCTAAAACCTAAAAGTGTCCAAACCGTTGCTTTTCATGTCAGGATGCCGAATGAGCGATTTGATGGTGTATTGGCTGGTGGGATCACATTCCAAGAAATCCAGACGGAAAAGGACCAAACAGAAACTAAGGATCAAAGCTTATCGATTGAGAATGAATACACCTATATTATTGCTTTGTTGATGCAACAGACACTGAACGAAGTTGCTCCGAACCTTACTCTTCATGAAGTTAAACCAGATCAAATCAATGCAAGAAATGTCATCTTAGCAAACGTTCAAAATGATCAAAAAACCTATATCAATCAAGTAGTTATTGAAACAAAAATTACAAAAAAAGGACATTCTGAAGTTTTATATCAAGAGGAAAAAGAAGGATTGCAGATTGCGCCGAATACAAATTTTTCTTTTCCAACTGCTTTAAATGGTCAACCGCTAACCCCAGGTGAATATCACCTTACAATGACTGTTTTAGGAAATGAAAATGAAAATGGAAAATTTTCGAGAAAAAAAGGAAATACTACGATCAACTATACCAATCAATGGGTATTTGAAAAAGATTTTACAATAGACGGAAAAGTAGCCAAGGAATTGAACACGACGGATGTTACGATTAAAAAAGACAATAATTGGATTTATATCTTAGTAGCTTCACTTTTCTTATTGTTTATTTTATTATGCATACTTTTGTTTGTTTTGAGAAAAAAAGAAGAGAAAGAAAAGTAAGGTTAAGATAACAAATAGTAAATTTTTATTATTGTAGGATGGTTGGGCTCTTTTTATAACAATATAAAATATACCATTTTATTAATAAAAATGCATACTAGTAAATGATATAATTCTTATAACAGGTTTGATCGCGAGAAAGGCCAAATAAAACGCTCTCCAAAATGTTAAAAAAAAGACAGGACGATGTATATTATACAAACAAGAATCGCTGACAACAGTGACTCGGATCCAGGAAATCAGTTTTATCCCCAGCTAGTTGGTGAATGCATGGAAAGTAATATACGTAGAAAGAGCTGATGACTAATGAATTATGAGTTTTTTTTAAGCAAAGAAGATCACAGAAGTTATTCATTACTTAAATATTTAGAAGCAAGCTCAAATTTATCAGAGTCAATATCGAATGTTCAAGAAGAGTTGTCGCTATCGACATTTCTCTTGAAAAAAACGATCGATAAGCTGAAACATGATTTACAAAAGTTCGATCTAGAGAAAAATTTGCGAGTAACCGTCAGTGAATTGGATATATGTCTGGAAATTAATGGAAAATGTTCTAGCAAAGCTCTGTTATCTCGTTATATAACGGATTCTTTATCTATGAAAATGGTATTGGCTTTCTTTCAGGAAAAATATATCTCAGTAGAAAATTTTGCTAAACAGCATCACGTGAGTTATTCTGTGGCTTATAAAGTATTACAAAGACTAAAAAGAAATCTAAAAAAATATCAAATTTTTTTTGAAAAGAGAAAGTTGACAGGGAATCCTAAAAACATTCGGCTTTTTTTATATAATCTTTTTAACTCAACAGAGATAAGTTTTGTGGAATTGTATACGCTACCTATAATTATAAAAACAGAAAAAATGTTAAAAGATTTAAAACAGTATTATCCTCTGTCTGCTTATGAAAAAAAGAAATTATTCCACTTTTTAGCAATCAACCTGTTGGCTGAACAAGCTGATTCTTTAGATATTGCTAGCAATCAGTCGCTATTTTTTTCGGATATAGGATTTTACCACTTAAAAGGAGTATTAGGAGAAAAATCCGTTATTTTTATCAATAAGACACTCTCTTGGCTTTATCTTCATGATAAATTGGATCAAAAATACTTGAGAAAAAATGAAGATGAAACAATCGAATGGTTGAATGAACGATTCATTGAAAGTTTTGAAAATCAGTTTAATCTGTTGCGAGAAGAGACGAGCCAATTGATCCGAAGAGAGTTAACCAAAATACATTTTAAACTTTTGCATTACACTATTAATAAAGCTGATGAATTTCCACTTGATGTTTCTTTTTTTAGAGAAAACTATCCAGCATTTTATTGCTATTTGATAGAGTATATAAATGATCTAACGTCAAAACGCAAAGAGTTGCTTCAAGATAAATTTTTTCTTTTTTTCAGTTATTTATTATTATTGATCAATCACATACCCATTCAACTGATTTCTGAACCAGTAAAGATCATCATCGATTTTTCTTATGGTGCTGCCTATAATCAATTTATCAAGAAAAATTTAAGCTTGTACATTAATCTGAACACGGAAGTGATAGAGGCAGGAAAGCCTGAGTTCCCGGATGTTATAATCACGAATAGGAATAATCTATATGAAGAAAGTGCATCTCAAGTAGTGGTTTGGCTCGATCCGCCAAGAGCAGTAGACTGGGGGAATCTTACAAAGATTTTGTTGACTATCCAAGAAGAGAAATACAAAGACAGCAAAATTGACAAGCAAATAGACGATTTTCCTGAAGAAATCATCGACAGGATCGAATAGTGAACTTCTTTTAGAAAGTCCGACTGCTTTTTCTAAAAATAAAAAAACTTGGTACGCAATCGCTGTACCAAGTTTTTTTATTTAGCTTTTGATTAAGCCATAAATAATAATTTATATAAGAATACTGCTACGACACCAGCACAGATAGGTGCTACAACTGGTACCCATGCATATCCCCATTGAGAAGAACCTTTATGTTTCAATGGAAGAAGTGCGTGTACAAGACGTGGAGCAAAGTCGCGGGCTGGGTTTAGTCCAGGACCTGTAGGACCACCAAGTGAAGCAACTAATGTCCATACAAGGAAACCGAGTGCTAAGTGAGCTGTACCAAGATTATCTTGGAAGAATGGTGCTTTTGTAATACCTAGGGCACCAAAGAATAAAACGAATGAACCAAAGAATTCATTGACGAAACCATTGAATTTAGAACCAACGCTGTTGATTGTTGAGAATGTACCTAACACATGGTTCACGTCTTCTGTTTGGTCGTAGTAAGGTTTGTAACAAGCTACTACGATCAATTGTCCAATCGCTGCACCAATCAATTGTGCAATGATATAAGGAACAACTTCAGCCCAAGGGAATAGACCATTAGATGCTAAAGCAATTGTAAATGCTGGGTTGATGTGGTTACCGCTGATTCCACCAAAAATCATTGCTGGCATCATAACCCCGAATCCATACCCGACAGCAATCAGCATCCAGTCACTGCCATATCCTTTTGTACCTTTTAAATCTACGTTTGCTACAGCACCGTTACCTAGAACGATTAGTAATGCTGTACCAATCATTTCCGCCGCAAGACGGGTCATTAGTGAGTAATCCATAAATACCTCCAAAAGTTATAAAAATGCAAAAAAAAAGAAACATCAACACGAAAAGCATCGGTGCAGTGTTTCGTGTCGGAAGGATTTCTGCAGTCTTAACAAATGTGAATAAAAAAATGAATTCCATTACTTATAAGAAACCAGACCAACAGTAAAACTCCAACTCTTTTTAAAAGTTCTCCACAAATCACCAAGCTTAACTATAAATATACCAAAAAAAAAACGTTTTTTTTCTCAAAAATTGTATCTTAGAAACAGCATGTTTTGAAACTTTCAGAAAAGGTTTGTTAGTAAAATGAAAGCTATACGTAAGGAGTGTTGTTTGATGAAATTTTTTCAAGAGTTTTTCATTATTATTTTCTTTTCTGTATTAGGAGAAGGCATACGGATTTTTGCTCATTTACCTATTCCTGGAAGTATCTTAGGTATTCTTTTTTTATTTTTAGCATTTGAAATGCATCTTGTTGATCCTGAAAAAATCGGAGCAACTGGTGATTTTTTATTGAATAATCTAGCTATTTTATTTGTTCCTGCTGGTGTAGGTTTATTGGAATATTTTGATGATATTGCTTCGATATGGCCTGTTTTACTGGGAGCAGTCGTCGTGTGTTCCATCGTCACGATGGTTGCAGCGGGAAAAACGGCAGAAGGTGTAGAAGCTTTGCTGGGCTATGTCCGTAAGAAAAAAGCAGGAAGGGTATCTGTAAACGAAATGGAGGAGAATCAAATTGACTGAGTTTTTTGTGAATCCATTATTTGGCTTAAGTTTGACTTTAGGAGTGTACGTATTATCTGACAAATTTTTGCGGAAATATAAACTGCCTGTTTTGAATCCTCTCGTATTATCGATTGTTGTTATTATCTTATTTTTGCATTTTTCTGGGATCAGCTATAAAGACTATAATATCGGGGGCAATTTTTTGACTATGCTGATTACTCCTGCGACAGTGGCACTTGCCATCCCTCTTTATAAAAACTTCCGTTTACTGAAAGAGAATTTTTATCCTGTAATGGCTGCGATTTTAGCAGGGATAGTCGCAAATTGCTTGGTTAGTGTAGGGTTCGGTTACTTCTTCTCTCTTCATAAAGAGATGGTGATCTCATTACTACCTAAATCTGTAACGACGGCTATTTCTGTCGATTTATCTCATACGATGGGCGGGGTGAATGCCGTGACACTTGCTATTGTTGTCTCTACAGGTATTTTTGGTTCGCTGATCGCCACTCATATTTTCCGCCTATTCAAGATCGAAAGTCCAGTTGCTCGCGGTGTGGCGTTAGGAAGTACTTCTCATGCTATTGGTACAGCAAAAGCAATCGAGATTGGCGAAATAGAAGGAATCATTTCCGGACTTGCGATATGCGTCAACGGAATATTGACCGTTTTATTGCTACCGTTATTCTTTCAGCCTTTTGCTGGCTTGTTTTGATGCGAAAACCACTATTTTATGCTACAATAACCAAAACGTTCGAGCATAAAAAAGGAGGGAAAGACGTGTATTTGTCTTCCGAGTATCTTAAACAATTTGATAAAGATCTATATTATAAGATTCTCCTCCTAGAAAGTTTTGAGGATCAAGCTTGGCATACCGCTGCACAATTAGCGCAAGTTGTTCAGCTGGATGCCCGCAGCGTGTCGAAATACCTGAACGAGCTGTCTAAAAACTATCAGCAGTTTAGCGGTAAGACACACCCTTTGTTTACAAAAAATCACCGTTCTGGTTATAACTTTTATGATACGCTCGATTCAATTGAACATGAGCGTTTTTTGATCTATCTCGTGCAAAGTACGCTGAAATTCCAGTTGCTGCACGACATTTTTTTTGAAGAATTCCATACAATGTACCAATTTGCGCAAAAGCATTACATTAGTGAATCTACTGCTCATCGAAAAATCAATGAATGGAAACAGCAACTGCAAACTTACGGAATTCGGCTGCAACGAGGTACATATATCGCTCAAGGCGAAGAAGAAATCATTCGACTTTACTTGCATATGACATTCTGGCAGTTGTTTCGAGGGAAAATCTGGCCATTTGAAACGATTTCTCAAATGGACGTAAAGAATATGGCAGAACATATCATGGCTTTTTTTAATGTTCGTCTGAACGAGATCAAAAAAAGACGATTGGAATATATGCTAGGTGCCTTTTTTTTAAGAAAATCACAGAAGCATTATGTTGTATTGAATGAGAAAAAAAGACGGCTGATTTCTGACAATCTGTTGTTCCAGCGATTTTGCCAAGTCATGGAGCCGGTATTTCCTAATTATTTTCAAGTAGAAGACGAGTTAGGCGCATTATTTCTTGTACTGATGACTCGTGAAGAATATTATAGTGATCCTAAGATACGGAAGAAAATTTTTGATTTTCATCAACAAGCAAAAACACCGCCCTTTACAGCCCTTTCAGAAGCAAAAGCCGCTCTTTCTCTTTATCAGGAAGAGCAGGGGCTGCCAGCAGAAAATCTAACCTTCGAGGCAGAAAACTATTTATTCAGCAGTCATTTTTTCGCCTATCTTTTTCCTAATGCGAAAGAAACGATTGATGGCAATAGTAGTGATTTTATTAATCATTTAGTTATTGAAAACAAGGAATTGAAACAATGGCTCGTACATTTTTTTGAAAGTAGACACAAACATCCCAATCATCTGGCATTTAAAAATCATGCGTTTTTGATGGGTCGGTATCTGACTGTGTTTAAAACATTAGGAGCCTTTACTCCACAGCTTCCAAAGATCACGATCCTTTTAATGACAGATTTCCCATTATTTGAAGAGCAACTGTTAGAGGAGGGATTACGGACATTTTTCCGTAATGAGTATCAGCTGATTTTTCTGCCAACAGATTATCGGGGGAGAGAAGTTGATCTTCTGATTTCGACAAGTAAAGTCCACCGCAAACCATGGGCGGATCTTGACTATTTTATTGTGACCGAAGAACTAAAATTAATTGATTACATCCAACTATCTCAAAAATTTGAAATGATTCAAAAAAAAAACTATTAAAACAATAACAAAGAAGGAGAAAAAAGATGACATTTGAAGAAATTTTACCAGAATTGAAAAAAGGTGCAAAGATTATTCGTAAAGGATGGAGTGGATTTGAACTTTATGTTGTTCTCGTATCCGATGATGAATTTGATGGCTGTCCAGTGACACCTTACTTATTGATCAAAACAAGTGACGAAGGTTTTTCCAGCTTCGCTCCTACAGTTTGTGATATTTTAGCAGATGATTGGGCGATCGTAGAATGAAAAACCAGTATCCAGATCTAGCTAAACAGGTTGTATTTATCACAGGAGCTGCTTCTGGAATTGGTGCTGCGCAAGCCCGAGCGTTTCTTGAACAAGATGCTTTTGTATTTGGATTAGATCAAAAGTTCGGTAAAATGGAAGAACTCTCTTTGCGATTTCCTGAAACTTTTGCCTACGCACTAGGTGATGTTCGACAAATGAAAGAACTCCAACAAGCGGTATCGAAATGCCAGGATCGTTTTGGTGAAGTTACGATTTTACTGAATACATCGGGGATATTGGATGCCTACAAACCATTGATGGAAACTGACGAATCGCTGTGGGATCTTATTTATGAGACGAATGTGAAAAGCATGTATCAGCTGACAAAAATCATCCTTCCTGATATGATCCGCCGAAAAAGCGGAACAATCATCAACATGGCTTCGATTGCGGGTTTGGTTGCTGGCGGAGGTGGGATCGCTTATACAAGTGCGAAACATGCAATCGTCGGATTTACCAAACAACTCGCTCTGGATTACGCAGGACAGGGTATCCGAGTAAAAGGAATTGCTCCAGGAGCCATCCAAACACCAATGAATGCGGCTGATTTTGAAGGGAAAGGTGAGATGGCTGAGTGGGTCGCAAATGAAACACCAGTCAAGCGATGGGCACAGCCGGAAGAAGTAGCTGAGCTGACGTTATTTCTTGCCTCTCCTCAAGCAAGCTACATACAAGGAACGATCATCCCAATCGATGGCGGATGGTTGTTAAAATAACCTTGTGTTTTTTTCAAGCTTCTGTATGATAAAACTAAAGAGAGAAACAACGGTTGATGATAAAAGAAAGTCGATGACTGTTCCCGACATTCGATGCCGAACAGCCAGTTCAAAAAATTCTTTTTAATAATCGTTAATATTCGAAACTAAGCGGCTTTTCACGACCTTTTGATATAAACGGTGTTCAAAAGCTTGCAACTGCGGTAACAAGTCCAGCCAAATGAAAAATATAAGGAGCTATTTTTATTTGACTATTCTTATTACTTGTTGCAGGGCAGCTTTTTCACTACCTTCTGCGGCACTTCAGTTGGAATTTTCTTCCCATCCTTTGGTCGCAGTCATTACCAAGATAAAATTATCTTGCAAAGGAGAAATAGAACATGGAAAAAAATAATACCCGTTCAGCCAAACGCTGGACAACGACAGATGTGACTCGGATGGCGCTAGTCACTGGTTTATATGTGGCAGTGACGCTGGTTTTGTCTGTCTTTAGCTTTGGAGTGATTCAGATTCGTCTCTCGGAGATGTTCAACTATCTGTCCTTGTATAACAAAAGATACATCGTCGCGGTAACAGCGGGAGTAGCTTTGGCTAATATGGCTTCTCCTCTTGGACTGATAGATGTTGTAGTAGGAAGCGTCAGCACGCTGCTTGTATTGCTTATCAACTATAAAATCACTAGTCGCATCAAAAACATGAAAATCAAAATGGCTGTGACAGCATGCGTATTTGCTTTTTCCATGTTTACAGTAGCTGGTCAGCTAACGATTTTATATCAACTACCTTTTTTCTTGAATTGGTGGGTGATTGCTTTAGGAGAATTGGCATCAATGATTGTCGGTGGGATAATTATTTATTGGATCGGTAAAAAAGTGGATTTGTCAAAATAAAGATCTGTTTAATTTAAAATATGGCAGCGTGGAAGAGACTTTGAGTCTTCTTCCATGCTGCTTTTTTTATTAATTTGTATGAAGAAATCGATTTAGCCGTTTTTTCATCAAGATACCGATATAAGCTGCTCCAGTTGCCTTGATTGCTTCCGGCAGTAAAAACGGCAGTAGTCCACTGGCAAATGCAGTTGTAAAAGTAAGATCACCACTTATTTTCAGCCAGATCGTTCCGCAGATCAATGCAGCAAGAGAGCCCATTAGATTGGCAAAGATTGCATATAAGTAATGAGCATCCGTTCTTTCGATCATCCAACTAGTTATCCACGTTTGTAAGAGAAATCCAATCAAATATCCGCCAGTTGGCCCAAATAAAACAGCTATACCTCCAGTCATCCCTGAAAATACAGGAAGACCAATCAAGCCAAGTAAAAGATAAACTACAACAGATATCAATCCTAGTTTTCTTCCGAGAAAAGTTGCTGTTAATCCAATAGCAAATGTTTGCCCCGTCAAAGGAACCAAGCCAAAAGGAATGGTCATCTGAGAAAGGACAGAAATAATCGCGGCAAATTCCGCAGCAAGTATTAATTCTTTCAATGTTCGGTTCATAATGCCCTCTTTTCGTTAACTTAATATTTTTATTTGGTTAACGAAATTGTAAAACAAAGTGATTACTTTGTAAATAGAAAATATAAAAAAAGACCAGCTATCCAATAGATAGCGGTCTTTTTCAAGAAAGCTTTTGAAATTATAAGCTTTGGTTGTAGTATTCAACGACAAGAGCTTCGTCGATTTCTGGATATAGTTCGTCACGTTCTGGTAAACGAGTCAATGAACCTTCCAATTTTTCAGCGTCAAAGCTTACGAATGCTGGGCGTCCAACAGTTGCTTCTACAGCTTCTTTTACTGTTACGATGTTTTGTGATTTTTCACGAACTGAGATCACTTGACCCACTTCTACGTGGTATGAAGGGATATCAACGCGTTTGCCATCAACTAAAATGTGACCATGGTTAACTAATTGACGTGCTTGACGACGAGTCGTTGCAAGTCCTAAACGGTAAACAACATTGTCTAAACGTTGTTCTAGTAAGATCATGAAGTTAACACCATGTTTACCTTCTTTGATTTTGCTAGCTTTTACGAACAAGTTACGGAATTGACGTTCGTTCATTCCGTACATGTGACGAAGTTTTTGTTTTTCAGTTAATTGCATGCCGTATTCTGATTGTTTGCCACGGCTGTTAGGTCCATGTTGACCTGGTGCGTAAGGGCGACGTGCTAATTCTTTTCCTGTGCCTGACAATGAGATGCCTAAGCGACGAGAAATTTTCCATGATGGTCCTGTATAACGAGACATTAAAATTTCCTCCAATGAATATAAGTTTTTGGAGTAAAATAATCCGTTGAAAAATTCATAATCATATAGTTTGTTCTTCAATCTTCACCTTTGCAGCCGCGGTTACACAATCGAACCCGAGACGGGGCAACAAACTAGGGATGAGTTATTATTTTTCTGCTGCATTATTTTACACAAATTACAGTATATGATAGATCATCCATGAATGTCAAGATAATTAGTACATAAAAACGCTTTACAAACCTAGGCTGTCTTTATAAAATGAGAGGGTATGTGCAAATGGAAAAAAGCGAAGGAAGTTTAAGGAGAAAATCAATGAATCCGGTATCACCATTATTTGAGAAAATCGATGCTTCAATTGAAAAGAAGGCGAATCTTTTTGAAAACAGTTTTTCACGTTACGCTGTTCGAGCGGTTCTCGCCTGTTTGTTTTTGACTTTAGGAACGGCTGTGGCATTTGCGATCGCGATGAAGTGGGAAGATATCGCGCATGGTCTAGGAAAGATTTTATACGCATTTATGTTCAGCTGGGGTCTGGTCATGATTCTATACATGAACGCCGAATTAGGAACATCGAATATGCTTTATATGACCGTGGGTGTTTTTCGGCAGAGACTTGCTTTAAGTAAGGCAGCCAAGATTCTATTTGCCTGTATTTTTTTCAATATGATTGGCGGTATATTATGTGGATTTCTTATTTCTATGACTACGCCATTTCAAGATTTAACGTTGGACAACTTTATGTTAGAATCAATAGCAGTAAAACTAGCAAAACCTGCAGCAACGATTTTGGTGGAAGGGATGTTTGCGAATATCGTTGTCAATACCGCTGTACTGATCAGCATGCGGATGAAAGAGGATGCCGGGAAAGTGATCACAGTCGTATTCATCATTTTCATTTTTGCTTTTTTAGGATATGAACACGTGATAGCGAATTTTCCTGCCTTTACGCTTGCTTACTTTGCTTCTCAAGGACAGACGGATGGAATGACAGTCAGCAATGTGTTACATAATTTGTTTTTTGCTTTGGCAGGAAATTATATTGGTGGCGGTTTAGTAATGGGACTGGGATATGCTTGGCTGAATCAGTCAAAATCATCCTATGTGGACTAAAAAGTCGTTCATTAAAGGGGAAGTGCCATGGAAGTTTTAGTTTTTCCAAAAAATGAGGAAAAAGCGTTACAAATGGAAAAGTACATGAAAAATCTTTTTTCCTTTGCTGGAGTACCTAAGCCGGAACGCGCTCTTTTACAACAACCGTTACTGGATGAGAGCAAAAATTTATCTATTTCTGAAGTTTTAGCTTTTGTTTATTATTATTATGAACAAATCGAAAGAGAGTATCAGTATGTAGCGATCGATTTAGTCCAGAAAAACATCAAACGGCTTACATTTGAAGACTTAGTCGTATTGTTGCCACTAGTTCAGAAAAAAGAATGGTGGGACAGCATCGACTCTTGGAGAAAAGTATACAGCACATGGTGTAAAGCCTACCCAGAGCAGCGTGAAGAAGTCTTTCAATTGTTTGAAAAAAAGGAAGATTTTTGGCTACGTCGAATAGCAATCACGTTGCAATTAGGTTATAAACAGCAAACAGACACAGGACTATTGATCCGAGCAATAGACGAAGATCGTCAAACAAAGGAATTCTTTATCCAAAAAGCAATTGGTTGGGCATTACGCGATTACAGTAAGACCGATGCCGATTGGGTAAAAAGACAGCTGACAACAGATTTGAGTAAGTTAGCTGTTCGAGAGGCAAGTAAGTATTTATAAGAAAGCGAGACGACAAGAGATGAGACGCAAATTATTTGCTTTTGATATTGATGGAACGTTGTTAGATTCAAACAAACAAGCTTTAGATAGCACGAGAGAAGCATTGGAAAAATTACGCAAAGCCGGTCATCTGGTCACGATTGCTACAGGGCGGAGCCGATTTCATGCGCAAGAGATCATTCGCGATCTTGATTTTACGAACTACATTTTATGTAATGGAGCGGCCGGTTTTTTAGACCATGAACAAGTATATAAGAATTTACTAGATCGCGACCAGTTGGATGCGTTCGTTCAAGAAGCGCATCATGAGCAGATCGATACAGCTTTTGTCAGCTTAGACAATATCAAGCGTTCTTCTTCCAATGATGTAACGGTGATGGAAGAAGCGATGCATTCTTTCGGTGCTGTCTTGCCTGAATTAGATCAGTTTTTTGCAGAGGAACAAGAAATATACCAAGCGTTAGCATTTTTCGATCAAACATATGATGGGAAGTTCTCTTCATATGATAAAATTCGATTTGTCCGCTGGCATGAGAACAGTGTAGATGTCGTACCTAAAAATGGTTCTAAAGCAGCGACAATTCTGCACTTAGCAGAACAAGTAGGCATCCCTCATGAAGACATCATCAGCTTTGGCGATGGACAAAACGACCGTGAAATGTTGCGCATGTCAGGAATTGGGATAGCTATGGGGAATGCTGTGCCAGAAGTACAAGCAGAAGCTAAGATGGTCACTGATACAAACGATCAGGATGGAATTTGGAAGGCATTGAAAGAGTTAAGCGTGATTTAAAAGAGGTTGTGAAAAAGCTGTTCTGCATCAAGTAATAAGCCCAGCCAAACAAAAATAGCTCCTCCTATTTTTCGTTTTTCTGGGCTTATTACCGCAGATGCAAGCTTTTGAACACCGTTTAAGGAAGAGGTCGTGACAGAAGTGGTCAGTTTCAAGAAATAAGAAGGGATTTACGAAAATTGCTTCTCAAATTTTTGTAAAATTATGGCTTATTTCTGAAGAAGTAGATGAAACAACGTTTATTCGGGAAATGGGACTGTGACAAGATGTTTGTCATAGTCCCATTTTTTTATTTTATTTTTCAAAACTAAGAAATACCAGGAAAGAGTTCCTTTTGTTTGACCTTTTCTTTCTTATTGAAAACAACTATAATATAGAGTGATGTTAAAAGAGAAGAGGAATTTAGTGTGCGGGTATTGTTTATTGGTGATGTAGTAGGTTCAATGGGACGAGAGATGATTACTGAATATCTTCCTAGATTGAAGAAGAAGTACCGTCCGCAAGTAACGATTGTAAATGGTGAGAATGCCGCTTCTGGACGTGGAATCACAGAAAAAATCTATAAAAAATTTTTGCAAGACGGCGTAGATGTCGTGACGATGGGGAATCATACGTGGGACAACCGCGGAATCTTTGAGTTTGTAAATGAAGCTAAAAAGATGGTTCGTCCGGCAAATTTTCCGGAAGGGACGCCTGGACAAGGGATGGTCTTTGTCAAAGTGAACCAAGTCGAACTGGCAGTGATCAACATGCAGGCTCGTTCTTTTATGGTGGACTTGGATGATCCTTTTCGTAAAATGAATGAGCTGGTAGAAGAAGCCAGAAAACGTACGCCGATCATTTTTGTAGATTTTCATGGAGAAACAACAAGTGAAAAACAAGCAATGGGCTGGTTTTTAGATGGGAAAGTTTCAGCAGTGGTCGGTACACATACACACGTTCAGACAAATGATGCGCGAATTTTGCCAAGAGGAACAGCGTATCTGACAGACGTTGGGATGACAGGTCCCTATGATGGTATTTTGGGTATGCGCAGAGAACCTGTAATCGAAAAGTTTCTGACCGCATTACCAAAACGTTTTGAAGTTGTGGAACAAGGCCGATCGATTTTAAGCGGCTGTATCTTGGAATTGGATGATACGACAGGTCATGCAAAAGAAATCCAGCTGATTCAGATCAACGATGATCGACCGTTCATGGAGTAGAAAGAGAGGCAGTTTTTTGCAGCAGGAGCCGGAAATTCAAAAAGAAGTAAGGAAACTGACAAAACTTTTAAGAGAGAATGAAACGATCATTCGCTACAAAGAACTTGAAGAAAAGATCCAGCAAAACCAGTATTTAGCTGAGTTGAGAGAAAAAATCAAACAAGCGCAAAAAGATGCTGTTCATTTTGCCCACTATGACAAACCAGCAGCAGAACAAGAAGCAATCAAACAAGCGGATCAATTCATGCAAGAATTTGATCAGCATCCGCTTGTTGTAGCTTATAGAAAACAGCTGTTGGAAGCAGATGATCTGCTTCATCATTTAACAACTATGATACAAGAAGAAATCAATGGACAAATAGAGGAGGAAAAACATGCCTCAAAAAACTAAAAATACTCCTATGATGGAACAATATCTAAGCATCAAGGCCCAATACCAAGATGCTTTTTTGTTCTATCGTTTAGGAGACTTTTATGAACTATTTTACGAAGATGCGATCAAAGCGTCACAGCTTTTGGAATTAACGTTGACGAGCAGAAATCGAAATGCAGAAGAACCTATTCCTATGTGCGGTGTACCTCACCATGCAGCACAAGGATATATCGATGCCTTGATTGAAAAAGGCTATAAAGTAGCGATTTGCGAGCAGGTAGAAGATCCAAAGACGACTAAAGGGATGGTCAAGCGCGAAGTGATCCAGCTAGTCACTCCTGGTACAGTCATGGACAGCAAAGGATTGTCGGCAAAAGACAACAATTTTTTAACAGCTGTAGTTAGTCAAGGAAATGAATTTGGCTTTGCTTATGCCGATTTAAGTACGGGAGAATTGAAGACGGCTCGGTTGCATGATGAAGAAGCTGTTTTAAATGAAGCCTCTGCATTGCAGACAAAAGAACTCGTATTAGGCAGTGAGATCACTGATACCCTTCGTGAACAGCTAAGCGGGCGTTTAGGGCTAGTCTTTTCTCAACAAAATGAGATGGAAGAAAACGCGGAATTTAGCTTTTTGACAAGCGAACTAGTCGATCCGCTGGAAAAAGAAGCAACCGGCAAACTATTGACTTATTTATCGGTGACACAAAAGCGGAGTTTAGCTCATATCCAAAAAGCAGTAGAATACCAACCAGATCATTTTTTGAAAATGGATTATTATTCAAAATTCAACCTAGAATTAAGCCAATCTATTCGGACTGGGAAAAAGCAAGGCACTCTTCTATGGTTGTTAGATGAAACAAAAACAGCAATGGGTGGCCGTTTACTAAAACAATGGCTAGACCGTCCGCTTATCCAGGCAAAACAAATTAAAGCAAGACAAGAAATGGTCGCTTCTTTGCTAGACAGCTATTTTGAACGTATCGATTTGCAGTCAGCATTAACGAAAGTCTATGATCTGGAACGCCTAGCAGGTCGAGTAGCTTTCGGTAATGTCAATGGGCGAGACTTGATCCAGCTGAAAACTTCTTTAGAACAAGTGCCAATGATCAGAGGGTTGATTGAAGGAATCGATCAAGGTCAATGGCAAAGTCTGCTTTCAGAAATGCAGCCGATGGACCATCTCGTCCAATTGATCGACCAAGCTATCCAAGATGATCCGCCGTTACAAATAACGGAAGGAAACATCATCAAAGATGGATTCAATGAGCAGCTCGATATGTACCGTTCTGCTATGAGAAACGGAAAGAAATGGTTGGCAGAACTTGAAGCAAAAGAGCGTCAAGAAACAGGAATCAAGAACTTAAAAATCGGATTTAACCGCGTTTTCGGTTATTATATAGAAATTACAAAAGCAAATCTTGGAAATGCAGAACTGGAGAAGTATG
The DNA here is from genome assembly GCF_050555565.1 of Enterococcus sp. MSG3290. Taxonomy (NCBI): domain Bacteria; kingdom Bacillati; phylum Bacillota; class Bacilli; order Lactobacillales; family Enterococcaceae; genus Enterococcus; species Enterococcus sp. MSG3290. Next base: position 129,634 of record NZ_CP187862.1, read on the forward strand.
AACGAAAACAAACTTTAGCAAATGCAGAGCGTTTCATCACACCAGAACTAAAAGAATTGGAGACACAAATACTCGAAGCAGAAGAAAAATCTGTTGATTTAGAATATCAGTTGTTTTTAGCTGTGAGAGAAGAAGTCAAAAAGGCTATCCAGCCGCTACAAGTACTTGCAAAAGCAATCAGTGCAGCAGATGTGCTACAAAGTTTTGCAACGATCAGCGAACGCTATCAGTATGTTCGGCCAGAACTTGTCAGTGACAAGCATCAGCTTCTGATCAAAGACGGACGACATCCTGTAGTAGAAAAAGTATTAGGACATCAGGAATATATCCCTAACAGCGTAGAAATGGCAGAAGACGAAATGATCTTGCTGATTACAGGACCGAATATGTCTGGTAAAAGTACGTATATGCGACAGTTGGCATTAACTGTTCTGATGGCGCAAATGGGCTGTTTCGTTCCGGCAAAACAAGCAGTTTTACCTATTTTTGATCGGATTTTTACCCGAATCGGTGCAAGTGACGACTTAATTGCTGGACAAAGTACTTTTATGGTAGAGATGATGGAAGCCAATCAAGCCCTGCGTTATGCTACGCCAAACAGTTTGATTTTGTTTGACGAACTAGGGCGAGGAACAGCAACCTATGACGGAATGGCGTTGGCCCAAGCAATCATCGAGTATATCCATCGTCATGTACAAGCAAAAACACTCTTTTCTACTCATTATCATGAACTGACGGTACTTGAGAAAGAACTTCCGCAGCTTAAAAATGTCCATGTTGGAGCCGTTGAAAAAGACGGAGAAGTTGTCTTCTTGCATAAAATGATGGATGGACCTGCGGATAAAAGCTATGGCATACATGTGGCAAAGATCGCAGGATTGCCTTCCAATCTACTAGAACGAGCAGCAGATATCCTGCATACGCTAGAAAATGGTGATAACGGACACCATACTGTTCCAGCTGAAATAGAAGAGAAGACTAAAACAGCCAAACAGGAGCAAATAAAACCACCTGCAGAAAAAGTAAATCAAGACCATATACAAGACCGTGTAAAAGAAGAAAACCAACAGCTTTCTTTATTCAGTGAATTATCCGAAAATGAAACAGAAGTCATTGAATCACTGAAGCAAATAAATTTACTAGAAATGACGCCAATGGATGCACTAAATACATTATATGAATTACAAAAACAACTGTAGGAAGAAGGCGGATATCGATGGCCAAAATCCAAGAATTATCTGAACGTTTAGCTAATCAGATCGCTGCGGGAGAAGTAGTGGAGCGACCAGCTTCCGTTGTGAAAGAATTAGTGGAAAATGCAATTGACGCCGGCAGTACTCAGATTGATATCTTAGTTGAAGAAGCAGGACTGCGGACGATCCAAGTGATTGATAACGGAGAAGGCATTTTGGCAGACGACGTAGAGAATGCCTTCAAGAGGCATGCGACAAGTAAGATCCATAATCGCGACGATCTTTTTCGCATACGAACGCTTGGATTTCGCGGTGAAGCTTTGCCAAGTATTGCCTCGGTTTCTGAAATGACTCTGGAAACGGCAAATCAGGAAGAAAAACAAGGCACCTATCTGTCGCTGAAAGGCGGAGAAGTTATTGAGCATCGACCAGCACCACTGCGTCAAGGAACGAAGATTACCGTCAGCAACCTGTTCTTCAATACACCAGCCCGCTTGAAATACGTGAAAACACTGCACACAGAATTAGCAAACATCGGGGACATCGTCAATCGTCTGGCATTAAGTCACCCAACAATTGCTTTTCGTTTAGTACATGATGGAAACAAAATGCTGGCAACTGCTGGAAATGGCGATCTGAAACAAACAATTGCGGGAATCTACGGATTATCTACCGCAAAAAAAATGCTGAAAATCGAAGGAAAAGATCTAGATTTTGAGTTATTTGGCTATGTTTCATTGCCTGAGGTGACTCGTGCCAGTAGGAATTACTTATCGACGATCATCAATGGACGTTTTATCAAGAACTTTTCCTTGAATAAAGCAATCGTTGCAGGTTATGGGTCAAAATTAATGGTCGGTCGTTTCCCTATTGCTGTATTGGAAATCAAAATGGACCCGCTTTTAGTAGATGTAAATGTTCATCCGACGAAGCAGGAAGTCCGGCTGTCGAAGGAAAAAGAACTAACAGAGCTAATTAGTAACGCCATTCAAAAAGCATTGTCTCAAGAAAATCTGATTCCAAGTGCAGCGGATAATCTACGGTTTAAGAAAAAAGTACCCGATCAGCCTAAAACAGAACAAATCGAAATCGATTTGTCCTACGCTTTTGAAGAAGAAAAACCTAAAAAGCCAAGTAGTTTGAATTTTGATCGAGAGACAGGAACCTTTTTCGTAGAAGAACCAAAGAACACATTTGTTGACAGAATTGTTGATAAGTCTGTGGAAAATGTTGAAAACTATTCTGGTTTTTCTGAAGAAAACACCACTTATCCAGAAAAAACAGCGAAAACGGTGGATAAGTTTGGTGAAAATGTTGATAACTTTGTAGAAAAAACAGTGGAAAAATCTGAAAAGAAAGAATTTCCCATTGTGGATAACATGGAGAAAACAAATGAAGAACAAGCAGATAAATCCGTAGAAGAGGATGAAAAGATTTACGAGGAAGAATTGGCGCTCCATCCTGAATTTGATTTCACTCAAGGAAACGACAAAACATTAGAACAAGCCATCAAGAAATTAGAAACGGAAAAACCAGTACAACGTTTTCCTCAGTTGGAATATTTTGGACAGATGCACGGAACGTATCTTTTTGCCCAAAGTAGCGATGGGTTGTACATCATTGATCAGCATGCTGCCCAAGAGCGCATTAAGTATGAATATTTCCGGGAAAAAATTGGGGAAGTATCTGATGATCTGCAAGAATTGCTTGTTCCATTTGTGTTAGACTATCCAAACAGTGATGCTTTGAAATTAAAAGAGCAAAAACACTTGCTAGAAGATGCAGGGATTTATTTAGAAGAATTTGGTCAAAACAGCTTTATTGTACGGGCCCATCCTACTTGGTATCCCAATGGAGAAGAAGAATCGATTATTCGGGAGATGATCGATATGCTGCTGACAACTGGAAGTGTGAGTGTAAAAAAATTCCGTGAAGCAACAGCAATCATGATGAGTTGCAAACGATCGATTAAAGCCAACCATTATTTGAATGAAGCACAAGCACGTGTGCTGCTGAAGGATCTGGCACGATGCGAAAATCCTTTCAATTGTCCCCATGGCCGTCCAGTATTGATTCACTTTACCAATTCGGATATGGAAAGGATGTTCAAACGAATCCAAGACCCGCATTAAGTCAAAGAGAAGAGGGAAAACATGAAGATTGTATTAGCATCCCAATCACCAAGAAGAAAAGAGTTATTGGCTCATATCGTTTCAGAATTCGAGATTGAACCTGCTGATATCGATGAAACGCCATTTCCAGACGAACAGCCCGTCGATTATGTTCGTAGAATGGCTGAAGAAAAAGCACGAACTGTCTGGGAACAAGATGAAAAAGAAGACCATTTAGTGATTGCCAGTGACACGACTGTTGTTCTCAATCAAGAGATCATGGGTAAACCAGAAGATCTGGCTGAGGCTGAATTCATGCTGAAAAAACTAAGCGGGGAAACACATACTGTATATACAGCTGTTGTTTTAAAAACAAAGGAGCGAGAAGAACGAATACTAGCAGAAGCACATGTCACTTTTTATCCACTGACAGATGAAGAAATCAATCGTTACTTGGAGACGGGAGACTATGCGGATAAAGCAGGGGCATACGGCATCCAAAATGCTGCAAGTGTATTCGTCAAAGAAATTTCTGGAGATTACTACAGTATCGTAGGGTTTCCGATTGGTGCTGTCAATCAGGCACTGAAAACATTCATTTAAACAAAAAAGCGGACTATCTGATTTTCGATTGAAAATCCATGATAGCCCGTTTTTTTTATTGAAAAGATTACTTATCTACTCTGACTAAGATTTTACTTCAGCTTTACCGACTGCTTCGCCCGGGCGAACAAGTCCTGATTGGTCAAGAGAAAGTCCTGCAACTTTTTCATTATTGGTCAAAGCAACAATAATGTCAGTTTTCTTGCCAGCTTGTTCTATTTCTGGCAAATCCATTTCAGCAATCAGGGTCTCTGGTGTGACAAGGTATCCTTCTTTCACGAATACATTGAAAGGAACACCCTTTAGTTCAACAGTATCTAATCCCATGTGAACAAGTACTTCCAGCCCCTCATTAGAAAGAATACCAATGGCATGTTTTGTTTCAAAGACACTCGTCACTTTACCGTTTACTGGTGCATAGACTTTGCCGTTTGACGGTTCGACAGCATAACCGTCACCCATCATTTTTTGTGAGAAAACTGGGTCATTTACTTCAGTTATTTCCTTGATGGTCCCTGCAGCGACTGCGAATAATGTTTCTTTTGTTGCAACTGCCGTACCAGTTGCTGAAACAGGTTCGAAAGACTGTGGCGTTGCTGTTGCGCCATTTGCTGTTTGAAGTTGTACATCAGCAGCATTTTCAGGAACAGCAGGATCAATCTTATTCAAAATTCCCTGACGTCTAAAGATGATCGTCAAGCCAAATGGAATGATGACAGCAATGATCATTGCGATGATGAAAGGTACCCATGTTTCTGCTTGGATAGCTAGTATTCCTGGCAAACCGCCTACTCCGATCGCGTTAGCTCGAACACCCATCAAGTTAGCAAACATGCCAGCTAATCCAGAGCCGACCATTGCAGCGACGAAAGGATAGACGTATTTCAAATTGATTCCGAACATAGCAGGTTCAGTTACGCCTAAGTAACAAGAAATCATTGCTGGAATCGAGATTTGTTCTTCTTTTTTATTCCCACGATGTAAGAAGATGATGGCTAAGACTGCAGAGCCTTGGGCGATATTTGATAAAGCAATCATCGGCCATAAATTCGTTGATCCGAAATCTGCAATCAGCTGCATATCGATGGCATTGGTCATATGGTGGAGACCAGTAATCACTAAAGGAGCATACAGGAATCCGAATACGGCACTAAACAACCAGCTGATAGAAGACGTCAATCCAGTATTTACGATATTTGAGATCCAGCTTCCGACTGTCCAGCCGATAGGACCTAAAATAACGTGTGCAGCTAAAACAGTTGGTAACAATGAAAACAATGGAACAAAAATCATCGAGATCGACTGAGGGATATATTTGCGGAAGAAGATTTCTAGATACGCTAACATAAACCCTGCCAGCATGGCTGGAATAACTTGCGCTTGATAACCAATCATCTGGACTTGAGCAAAACCAAAATCCCAAAATGGAATATCTGCTGCGGCTGTGGAAGCTACACTATAAGCATTTAATAATTGCGGAGAAACTAACGTAATTCCTAAAACGATTCCTAATATTTGTGTAGTACCCATCTTTTTTGCAATACTCCAAGTGATACCTACTGGAAGAAAATGGAAAATTGCTTCACCCGGTAACCACAAAAAGGCATTGACACCATTCCAAAACTTCGAGTGTTCAACGATTGTTCCACCAAGACTTTCAAACTGGATACCTTCAAGTACATTTCTGAATCCAAGGATCAATCCACCGACAATGATTGCAGGAATCAGTGGTGTAAAGATTTCTGCTAAAACGGCAATAGCACGTTGAACGGGATGAAGGTTTTGTTTTGCAGCTGCTTTTCCTTGTTCTTTGGAAACCCCTTCAACTCCAGATACTGCAACGAAGTCGTTATAAAAAGTAGAAACATCGTTTCCTATGATGACTTGGAACTGTCCTGCATTCGTGAACATCCCTTTTACGCTAGGTATATCTTCGATCGCTTTTTCGTCCGCTTTTCCTGGATCATTCAGGACAAAACGCATACGAGTCGCACAATGACTAACTGCAGCAATATTTTCTTTTCCACCGATATCATGTAACAGCTTCTCGGCATCTGCTTGATATTTTGCCATATCAATAAACCCCTTTCTCTTAACTTGTCTATGCAAGTTGTTTCTTCATTTACTATACTTTTTTTCGGAGAAAATTGCAAGCGTTTTATTAAAAAGTACGAGAGAAAATGATATCGTTTTAAAAAGCTTAAAATAAGCTTTTCTTAAAAATAGGAACATTGAAATACAAAAAGAGCTGTAGTATAGTGAAGAAATGATGGAAGAACGAGTGAGGGAAAAAACATGAATAAGTTCAATGAAATTTTTTTAGATTTGGAACAGAAAATTTTAGCGAAAGAATATCCTCCGCATTCGCTTTTACCCAGTGAGAACCAATTGATCAAAATTTATGGTGTTTCACGAGAAACAATTAGAAAAGCGCTGAATCTTTTGACTACGGAAGGTTATATTCAAAAAAAACAAGGAAAAGGTTCGATCGTACTGGATCGGAATCGCTTCGACTTTCCTATTTCTGGATTGACTAGCTATAAAGAGCTACAGGAGACCCAACGTATTCCAAGTGAAACGATCATCCATACGTTAGAAGAAACAGAAGTGACAAAAGCATTGAACGAGATCACTGGCTGGGAGATCGGTGCGCCTGTTTGGCATTTGATACGCGAAAGAAAAATCAATGGCGAAGTAGTTATATTAGACACCGATTATCTATTAAAGGAAATCGTTCCTATTTTAACTCCAGCACAAGCACAAGGATCGATCTATGAATATTTTGAAAATGAGCTTTCTTTGACGATTGCTTACGCGCAAAAGGAGATCACAGTAGAAGAAGTAACGGAAATCATGAAAACAGCGATGGATCTTCACGATGACACTTATGCAGTAGTAGTCAGAAGCCTCGTTCATCTGGAAGATACCCGCTGTTTCGAGTATTCTGAGTCGGTTCACCGATTAGATAAATTCCGTTTCGTTGAGTTTGCCCGACGCCGAAAAGTGTAAATAGTTCAAAAGAAAGCAAATTGTTGGCATCTGTCCACTTTGGCGCTATGATAGGATCACAAAGGGGGCATTTTTAATGGATAAACCAATAAGACCAGAAAAAGAAGAACTGAAAGAAAAGTTATCACCCATGGCTTATGCAGTCACACAAGAAAATGCAACAGAACGACCATTTAGCGGGAAATATGATGATTTTTACGAAAAGGGGATCTATGTAGATATCGTCAGCGGTGAACCGTTATTCAGCTCTGCAGAAAAATATGATGCAGGTTGTGGCTGGCCATCATTCAGCAAACCAATAACGAAAAGACAAGTGCGCGAAAAAGCCGATTTTTCTCATGGCATGCATCGAATAGAAGTTCGAAGCAAAGAAGCAGATTCTCATCTCGGACATGTGTTTACCGATGGACCAGTAGATCAAGGTGGTCTACGTTACTGCATCAATTCTGCCTCACTGAAATTCATTCCATATGAAAAGATGGATGAATTAGGTTATGGGGAATTCAAATCACTTGTAGAATAATGGAAATACACAAAGAGCGGTACAATACGGGGATTTACTCGATCGTCCGCTCTTTTTTTATTCAAGCGATTGCTATTTGAAAGAAACGCTCCCCAGACTCCTTTTTTCACAAGGTGAAATGTGCTACAATAAAGGGAACGTATGTGTGCAAAAGAAAGAGGACTAGAATATGTATGAATATCTGACAGGTGTGGTTACCTTTATCAACCCCTATTACATAGTAGTAGAAACCAATGGTATCGGCTACCAGATCGCACTAGGAAATCCTTACCGCTACAGTAGCAAACTAAATCAAAAAATAAAAATTTATGTCCATCAGGTGATACGTGAAGATGCGCATCTTCTGTATGGATTTGATTCGCTAGAAGAAAAGCAACTGTTTTTGCGATTAGTAAGTGTTTCAGGAATCGGTCCGAAAAGTGCCCTTGCAATCATGGCAAGCGAAGACCACTCCGGTTTGATTCAAGCAGTAGAATCCAGTGATGTCACTTATTTGACGAAATTTCCAGGAGTAGGGAAAAAGACAGCACAACAAATGATCTTGGATCTAAAAGGAAAATTCGGTGAGCTGAGTATCGATACACCTTTTAGTCTATTTGATGAAGCAAACACAAAAGACGCTACAGCTCTATCTGAAGCAATGGAAGCTCTCTCGGCTCTTGGTTACAGTGATCGAGAAATCAAACGTGTAGAAAAACAATTAAAAGAAGTCGATAATCAGACAACGGATGAATATCTACGCCAAGCACTCAAGCTAATGATGAAAAAATAAGGAGGAGACCAAATGACAGATGAATACTTGTTATCACCAGAATCTGGCGAAAATGAACTGAGTTTGGAAAAATCTCTTCGACCACAGCTGCTTTCTCAATATATCGGACAGAGAAAAGTCAAACAAGAACTTCAGATTTACATCGAAGCTGCCAGAAATCGGGAAGAACCTTTAGATCATGTGCTGTTGTACGGGCCTCCTGGATTAGGAAAAACGACGATGGCCATGGTCATTGCTAATGAGATGACCGTAAATATTCGTACGACGAGTGGCCCTGCTATCGAACGTCCGGGTGACTTAGTAGCAATCTTGAATGAACTGGAAGCAGGGGATGTCCTGTTTATCGATGAGATCCATCGATTACCTAGAGTGGTAGAAGAGATGCTTTATTCAGCTATGGAAGATTTCTATGTAGATATCATGGTAGGACAAGGGCCAACCGCACATCCGGTTCATTTCCCTCTTCCTCCCTTTACTTTGATTGGCGCGACGACACGGGCAGGTATGCTTTCTGCACCTTTACGAGATCGATTTGGCATCATTTCTCATATGGAATATTATGACGAACAGGATCTGCAGGAGATCGTTTTACGTTCTTCGGATATTTTTCAAACAGAGATCATTGAAGAAGGGGCATTGGAAATTGCTCGCCGATCACGAGGAACGCCTAGAATCGCTAATCGCTTGCTCAAACGGGTTCGTGATTTTGCGCAAGTCCAAGGAGACGGGAAAATCGATCGTCCTATAGCGGATCAGGCACTTACTTTGCTACAGGTCGATCAGGCTGGATTGGATTATGTTGACCAGAAATTGTTGCGAACAATGATCGAGTTATATGGCGGCGGACCAGTAGGGTTAAGTACGCTTTCAGTAAACATAGGAGAAGAGCGTGAGACGGTAGAAGATATGTATGAACCGTATCTGATCCAAAAAGGATTTTTAAAGCGTACACCTAGAGGGCGAATTGCTACTGCTTATGCCTATGAACATTTTGGTTACGACTATCATATATGATTTTTGCTTTTAGATTGGAGGAAAATGAATGAGTGATACAACACGTACGAAACAATTGATCAAAAACGTATTGATTGATTTGTGCCAAACGCAATCTTTTCGAAAAATCAGCGTCCAAAAAATCGCAAATGAAGCAAAAATCAATCGACAAACATTTTATTATCATTTTACAGATAAATACGATTTGCTTCGTTGGGTCTATTGTGAGGATGCATTGCATTATTTAGATCCACAATGTCTTTCACTTGATAATTGGGAAGAGCAAGCATTGAAAATGCTGAAAGCAATTGCTGAGAAGAAAGAATTTTATGCAAATACTGTGCTTTCTGACCCAGAAATTTTACAAAAAGAGTTTTCTCAACTGATCCAAAAATCATTTATCAAGATTTTTGAACAAATGGATGAAGAAAGACAACTTTCTGCAAGAGACAAACTATTTTATGCTCGTTTTTTTTCTTACGGTTGCAGTGGTGTATTAGTCAATTGGATCACGAATGAATATGAAGAAACACCGATGGAAATCGCTATGCAGCTTTTCCGTTTAGCCAAGGATACGGAATTATATTCTTATCGTCTTTATGCAAAAGAAGAGTTGGAAGAACAGTAATAGAAAAATTTTTTGTTGGAAAAGCAATGATCGCTAAAAGGAGATGGGGAAATGACAAAAATTTTATTTGTTTGTTTGGGAAATATTTGCCGTTCACCGATGGCAGAAGGCTTGCTGAGAAAACGAATAGCATTAGAAGGAAGGGAAGCAGAATTTTTTGTGGATTCTGCTGCTACAAGCACGTATGAAGTTGGAAAGACACCGCACCCTGGAACGAAAAAAATATTAAACCAAGAAAAAGTAGATATGACGAATATGGTTGCTCGGCAAATCACACCCCACGATTTTGAAACTTTTGATTGGATCATTGGCATGGATCAAGAAAATGTAGAAGAACTGAAACGAAGAGCACCACGCTCAGCGCAGGGGAAAATCCATTTGTTTTTAAGTAGCATTCCTGGAAAAGAAAAAGAAAATGTTCCCGACCCATACTATACCAATAACTTTGATGAGACATATCACTTGATCACAGAAGGCCTGAATCATTGGTGGAATATTTGGATTGATGAAAATAAAATAACAAACAATTTGTAAAGTTAACGCTTTCTTTTTAAGGCGATGTTAGAGCATTTCCTTGTTTTTTTGTAAAATGTTAGGTAAAATAAAATTAATTAAGTAACACTTTCTTAGCTAAAGGAGGAGTGCATTCGATGAACGAAGAGACAGTATCGCCAATGAAGAAGCTTACGAAGTTAGTTACTCATACTTCGTATCAACTTTTTGATTCTTTTGTAAATGACACTGAAGAACATGCTAAGAATGTACGATTGCAAGGAAAGTTTATTCTTGAGCTGCAAAAAGCTGCTACTGAACATAGTCTAGTTATCTTACAAGTAAGAGCAAATCGTTTGAGTAGCAAGTATGAAACGATCTCAGGCTGGGTGGCGACAAAAACGGTCGAAAAAGACCGAGTGATGATCCGCCTACAAAACGAAGAGCAGCAGATCCGGATGGTTCCTGTAGAACAAATTGAAAAAATAACAATCCTTTCACCAGCAGGGGAACAGGAACGGTTATCAAAATAATTTATACCAGATAGAAAAGCACGTATGAGCTTGTACCATCAATCATTACTAATCAAAAATAACCGAATGCTTTAAGCTGATATCAGTAAAACGGAACGTTTTAGGATGAGTATCATAGCATGACAGCATTCGGTTGATTAGTTGAATCGATTGGATGGTACAAGTTTTTTTGATAAAAAAAGGTCCTGCTAGCCGGGGAGCTAGCAGGATAAGGAGTTAAAAATGAAAAAGTGTTGTTAGGGTTGTTTGTTGGTATGCTTATATAATAGTCATTAGTTGTGAATATTTTGTGACGAAAGTTTTCGAAAGTTGTTAAGTTTTTTTGCGAAAACTATTTTTATATCATATATATGTCTAAAATCTATATTATAAAAGAAATGTTGTTTGATTAGCTTCTCTTCGGTATTAGTTCAAAACAAAACGGCAAAGTATATGGAGCTACTTTGCCGTTTTGTTTCTCTAATACTCAGGTCAGTTTATAGACGCTCAATAAACGGTGTTCAAAAGCCAGTTTCTCGGTATTAAGTCAAATTTATGCAAAAATGTGAGAAGCCATTTTCAAAAAATATTTCTTAATACTTGAAACTAAGCGGCTTTTTCACGACCTCTCAATAAACGGTGTTCAAAAGTCAGTTTCTCGGTATTAAGTCAAATTTATGCAAAAATGTGAGAAGCCATTTTCAAAAAATATTTCTTAATACTCGAAACTGAGCGGCTTTTTCACGACCTCTCAATAAACAGTGTTCAAGAGACAGCCTATCGGCAATAAGGCTGAACGTCTCTTTCACAACCTCTTTTATCAATCTGCTACTTCTTCTTTCTTAGCGAAACTCCAAATCAGTCCGATAACAAAACCGATAACTGCTGGTACGATCCACCCCATCCCCAATTTGAAAAACGGCAAGTAGCTTTCCGCAACATATAAAAGATTTTGAACAATAGGTGTTTGTTTGATAGTTTCTGGGCAAGCGTTCAACCCATCAAAAATCGAAGCAATCAATGTAAAATAAGTAGTCATTCGATAAACAGCCGTACGCTGCTTAAACAAAGGACCAACTAACACTAGTAAAATCAGTGTCATTGCTAATGGATAGATGAACATCAAAACAGGCAACGAAAATTGAATGATATTCGTCAAGCCTACGTTTGCCGCTAAACAAGGAAGGATACTAGCAAGTGCAACAAAGAATGCGTAATTTCTTTGCGGAAACAAATCTGTGAATGTTTCTGCAAAAGCTGTAATCAAACCAATACCGGTCTTCAAGCAAGCTAATATAACGATAAATGCTAATAAGATACTGCCATAAGTACCTAAATAATGATCAGCAATCTGAGCCAGCGTGATCCCGCCATTTTCACTTAGAGCAAAGCTACCTAAGCTCATAGCACCTAAATAAGCGAGCAAAGTATAAATGATTCCCATCAATATAATGCTGATCGCACCAGATTTGATCGTGTCTTTAGCGATTTCAGCAGGTTTTGTTACACCCATGTTTTGGATTGTTGTGACAATGATGATCCCAAATGCTAAAGCAGCAAGCGCATCTAATGTGTTATATCCTTGAGTAAACCCTGTGAAAAAAGCATGCTCTTGATAATTTGGCTGAATAGGCGCTTGATTTACAGAACCTAGTGGATTCAAAAAAGCAAGGAGAAGCAAAGCACCTAATAAAACCAAAAATGCAGGATTCAGGAACTTTCCAACATAATCTAATATCTTTGTCGGTTTTCTTGAAAACCACCAAGCCAGCACAAAAAATACAATACTGAAAATTGCTAGATATAGCGTCTGTCTGCTAGGATCGATAAATGGTGCTAAACCAATCTCGAAAGATGTGGTTGCAAGGCGAGGTAAAGCAAAAAACGGTCCGATAACTAAGTAAAGCAAGATGGTAAAAACCATCGCATATGTTTGATTTATCCGTTTTGCTAATTCATATACACCTGAGCTTTTCGATACACCAATGGCAATCACCCCTAAGAAGGGAAGACCGATACCGGTAACCAAGAAACCTAGATTCGCCCAAAAGGTAGCAGCGCCTGCTTCTTGACCCAAATGAACGGGAAAGATAAGATTTCCAGCACCAAAAAATAGACCGAAAAGCATGGAGCCTATAAAAAGATAGTCTTTAAATGATAATTTTTTTGTCATACATAACTCCTTTACGGTTTTTTTAAAAGTAACAAAATTTCGAAAAATATGCAACAATTTTCAGAAAATTTCCTATATAAAACGATGGTTATTTAATAACGTAAGTGATAAAATAAAAGCGCTGAATCATCTGAGGAGGAATCATCGTGACAAAGTCGAGATTAGAAGCATTTACTGATGGAGTGGTAGCCATTGTTTTGAGAGTTCTTGTATTAGAGATCAAGATCCTTAATACATCTAGCTTTCATTCTTTATGGGTCATCCGAAATACATTATTAGCTTATACCATCAGCTTTATATTTGTTGCGGTGATCTGGGTGAACCATCATCGTATATTTCAGATGGCAGAACGAATTAATTACCGAGTGGTCTGGTCGAATATCTTTTTGCTCTTTTGGCTGACTTTATGTCCTTCTGTTACTAGTTGGGTCGGGCGTAACCCTGAAGCTTTTTGGCCTGAGATGGCTTATGTCTTAGTATACACGATGTGGAGTTTTTCTTTTGGTATCTTGATGAGGCAAATCATGAAAGCAAATAAACCAGATTCCCATGTCGTGAGAGTTTTGTCAAAGGACCGTCGAAGTCTTATCTCCATGATGATTAACTTATGCTTGATTGCCGGTGTCTTTTTTGTACCGTTGATCGGGTTATTCGGACGTTTTTTTGTATCTGGTATTTGGATTTTTTCCTATAAAAAAGCAGATGCCTATTATCAGCGGTTGTTTCCGGGGAAATAGAAAAGAGGCTGGGACAGAAGCTTTTAACTCCAAGAAATAAGCCGAAATTTCACAAAAATTTAAGAAGCAATTTTCGTAAATTCCTTCTTATTTCTCGAAGCTGACCACTTCTGTCACAACTACTTTCTTACTTCTTACGTTCATATTTCATATGATAGATTAGTAATAGAAGCAAGAACCACACAGGTGTTAGTAATAAAGCGATTCTCGTATCTTTTCCTAGGAACAAGACGACACACACAAAGGCCATGTAAAGAAATACCAGATAATTACTAAATGGGTACAACGGCATTTTAAATGAATGAGCTTTTTTGCCGAGGATACTTTTACGATATTTCATGTGCGTGTAGACAAGCATACTCCAGATAAACAAGAAACAAGTAGTGGCAATACTGCTTACTAGTGTGAATACTTCACTAGGCATCACGTAATTCAAGATAACAGAAATGAAAATGACGATAGTAGAAAATGTCAAAGCATTCCCTGGCACATGATGTGTTGTTAACTTTTTGAATTTTTTAGGGGCACTGCCTTCTTGCGCTAAAGAACGAAGCATACGTCCTGTACTATATATTGCACTGTTGCAGGCAGAAGCTGCTGCACTTAATACGACTAAATTGATCAAGGAAGCAGCAATCGTGATCCCAATTTCCGAAAATACTTCTACAAATGGACTGTTATCTGGATTCAAGCTGTTCCATGGATAGATTGCCATAATGACAAAAAGAGATCCTAAGTAAAATAAGATGATCCTGATAGGAATATTATTGATAGCTTCCGGCAACACTTTTTCAGGATTTTCTGTTTCTCCAGCGACTAATCCAACTAATTCTATCCCAGCAAAAGCAAAGGTTACCATTTGGAAAGCTAAGATAAATCCTTTTGCACCAGTTGGAAAGAATCCGCCATGAGACCATAGATTCGTGATACTGGCTGTGCCAATATCTGTCGTATAGTGGGTGAGGATCATATAAGCTCCTACGAGGATAAAGGCAATGATCGCTACAACTTTGATCAATGCAAACCAAAACTCTAACTCACCAAACAATGAGACAGCCACCATATTCAAGCAAAGAAGAAGACCTAATGCAATCAGTTCAGGAAGCCACTGAGGAACACCAGGCGCCCAGTAGCGTACATACATTCCGATGGCTGTTAAATCGGCCATTGCAATCGATACCCAGCAGAACCAATACGTCCAGCCAGTGATGAAAGCCGCTTTTTTGCCAAGATATTCTGCAACAAAATCCAGAAAAGAATGGTTATTGGTGTTTGATAACAGAAGTTCGCCTAACGCACGCATAATGAAAAAACAGATGCATCCAGTAATAAGATAGGCGAGCAATATCGAAGGGCCAGCTAGCTGGATAGACTTTCCGGAACCTAAAAACAACCCCGTTCCAATCGCTCCGCCAATAGAAATCAGTTGGACATGTCTATTTTTCAGTCCACGCTGCAGTTCTTGCTCTTCATTCATTTTTAAATCATCCTAACTAAAAAAGTTTAATTACTTCCATATTAAGAGAGTTTTCTGAAAAACACAACTAAGATTCCAAAATTTTCAGAAATTTACCTTTTATGAGTAATTCATAAAAAAGAACTGCGGTAAACACCGCAGCTCTTTGTCCCAATCAGCTATTGATCCTAAGCATTTAAAATACGTGAAAGGAATTCTTTTGTACGTTCTTCTTTCGGATGGACAAAGATATCTTCTGGTGTACCTTCTTCTGCAATCACACCTTTATCCATAAAAATGACACGGTCAGATACATCTTTTGCAAATTCCATCTCATGCGTCACGATAAGCATTGTCAAGCCAGTATGTGCTAAGTCTTTGATCGTATTAAGCACTTCGCCAACCATTTCAGGGTCTAACGCCGAAGTAGGTTCGTCGAATAGCAATACATCTGGATTCATTGATAATGCCCGAGCAATTGCGACACGCTGTTTCTGTCCACCAGATAATTGTGCTGGTTTGGCTTCGATATAACGATCCATACCAACTTTTTCCAGATTTTCGATTGCTACTTTTTTGGCAGTTTCTTTATCTCGTTTCAGGACAGTTGTTTGACCAGACATACAGTTTTCCAAGACATTCATATTGTTGAACAGGTTGAAGGATTGGAAAACCATACCTAGATTCGTTCGATATTTAGGTAAATTATATTTAGGAGCTAATACATTTTCTCCATTATAAATGATCTCGCCGCCTGTTGGTTTTTCCAGTAAATTGATACAGCGCAAGAAAGTAGATTTACCAGAACCGGAAGAACCGATGATCGTCACAACTTCACCTTTATTGACTGTTACGCTGATATCTTTCAATACTTCATTTTCACCGAAGCTTTTTCTTAGATGTTTGATTTCAATAATTTTTTCATTCATGATTCTTCCTCCTTATTCCTGCAAATTTGAATTGTCGATTTCTTCAAGCTTGGTATAAGCTGAAGGACCATCGATTTTCTTTTCTACCGCCCGCAGGATTCTGGTGATCGTAAAGGTCATGACTAAGTAGATGATCCCGACGATCGTAAATGTTTGGAAGAATTGGAAATTCGCACCGGAAGCAGAGTTTCCTTGGAAGAACAAATCAGCTACGCCGATTACACTTAAAACTGCTGTATCTTTGATATTGATAACAAACTCATTTCCTGTTGCTGGCAAGATATTCCGTAAAACTTGTGGAATAACAACTTTTCTCATCGTTTGGCCATGGGTCATACCAATGGCTTGCGCAGCTTCGAACTGCCCTTCATCTACTGCAAAAATCCCCCCACGAACGATCTCTGTCATGTAAGCTCCAGTATTGAGAGAGACAATAAACAAAGCGGCAATCGTTCGGTTCAATGAAATGCCAAAAGCGAGTGCCAGACCGTAGAAGATGACCATTGCTTGTACCATCATCGGTGTTCCGCGGAATACTTCGACATAGATAGAAAGAAGTGCATTTCCGATTTTTTGGAAGAAGCGAGTCAGTGCATTTCCTGATTCAGGTACCGAACGGAAGACACCAATCAGTAATCCAAGTGTAGTACCGACAACTGTCCCGATCAATGCGATGAACAAGGTAAGTCCAGCGCCTCGTAAGAACATATTGCCGTATTGTTTCCAAATCGTAGTGAAATCAGAAATGATGCCAGGTTTTTCTTCACTATCAGTTGCAGCAGGCTGATCTTTGACTGCTTGGTCCATAATTTTGGTTCGTTCATCGTTAGAGATGCCAGAAAGAATCTGGTTTACTTTTTGGATATCCGGGTCGCCTTTACGCATACCAACAGAAATCTGAACATCTTCCGGGTTTGTCTGGAAGCCATCTGCACCGCTGAATTCAAGCATTTCCAAGTCTTTGTTCACACTAGTTGCCGTTACACCTTCCGGACGTTCGCTGACATAACCATCGATCATTCCAGAAGCTAAAGCTGTTCTCATTGCTGAGAAATTATCCATTGCTTGTTGTTTCTGCACATCTGGTATCTGATCGATCACAGTATAGTGGAATGTATTTAACTGAGCAGTGATCTTTGCTCCAGAAAGATCTGCTAAACTTTTTGCTTTTGCATATTTGCTATCTTTTTGAACTACTACTACTAATTGTGATTCGTAATAAGGATCGGTAAAATCAATTTCTTTTCGTCGTTCAGCAGTAGGGCTCATTCCGGCGATGATCGCGTCGATCTTGCCTGATTGAAGGGCAGGAGCCAGACCATCCCATTTCGTTTGGACGATGACTAATTTTTTCCCTAAACCATCTGCTACTTTTTTAGCGATTTGAACATCATAACCGCCGGCGTAACTATTTTGGCCTTGAATTGGCAAGGCATTATTCTCATCTGTTTGTTGAGACCAGTTGAAGGGTGCATACCCAGCCTCCATACCTACGCGAAACTCATCGCTCGGTGTTTTTTCATCTGCATTTGCCAGAGATCCCACACTGAATAGTGAGAAGACAAAAGCAAATAGTACGGCAACTGAAACCATATTTTTTTTCATTTTTTTCTCCCTTTCTGATTATATGATACACGAGCGGTCTAGATGAAATGCGGTAAAGCTTTATCTGAAAAAATAAAAAGCGACCGATTTATAGATATAAAAAGGCCGCTAAAATTCCATAAGGTGATAAACCTCTCACAAAACATAGCGCAACTTAGCATCACTGCTAAGACAGTCCGCAAGCTCTTAACTTGCGTCCCAACATACACTCCAAGCAAAAAAGTGCACATTTCGGCGATCCTCCCTATTCCTGCTTCTCCATGTTTGCTTCACTCCACAGGGTTAATGATTCTCGCGACCTCTACCTCATTGATTGAGGCATCTCGTATTCAGTTATTTATACAAAAAAAGTTTACGATACTCGAGAGGCTTTGTCAATCTATAACTGCTGTTTTTTGAAAAAATACTGATAAATATAGAAATCTTTACTTTTACCGAAAAAACAATCAAAATGTGAATCATCTATCCATTGCAAACGATAGTATAATTATACACAAAAATGTATGTAATACAATAAAAAAAGAACTAGAACAGAAAATTTCCTGTGTCCAGTTCCATCTCGATCATTTAAGCTGCCGCTTTCTTTGGCTCACGTCCTAGGATCGCTTGCAAAAGAACAACGACGCCATAAATGGCTAATATTAGATAAATCAAACTTGAGTATTGGGTGATTCCCCAGCCCCATGTTCGATATACGGCTAATGTAATGGCTAAAACAATTGCGGCAATCACGTTGAATAAAGCAAAAGCCCAAAGATTTCCATTTTCTTTGCGTACAAGATAAAAAACAGAGAAATAAACGCTTAACGCTAACCAGGCGATACAAGCCAGAATAACGCCCCAATAAATAAAGAATGGTAACATATCGATTCACCTCACTTTTATACAGCAGTATTGTAACACGTTTTCATTCTTTTGTCAGTGAACATTGTGATAAATTGTTCAAATGCCCATAACACTTTTTTATTCCCATTTTTCTGACTTTTCAACAATAAATTTGTTCGAGTATGGGCTATAATGGAAAGTGAGGTGACAAAACATGAAACAATTAACAGTAGACGAAGCAGCAAAAGAGATATTAGCTTATCAGCAAATTACATTTTTGACCGGTGCAGGGGTATCCACACCTTCTGGAGTGCCAGACTATCGATCTTTGTCAGGAATCTACCACGGGATGGAGCAGCCGGAATACTTGCTGAGTCATCAAGCAATGGTGAATGAACCGGATAAATTCTATCAATTTGTCAAAAAGATTTATCATCCTGAAGCAAAACCCAATATCATTCATTTGGAAATAGCACATCTAGCGAAAGAAAAAAATGTTTGGGTTGTTTCCCAAAACATCGACGGTTTGCACGCAAAGGCTAAAAGCCCGCAACTCGTCAATTTTCATGGGAGTCTGTATCAATGTCATTGTCGAAAGTGTCAACAAACGGTAGACTGGAAAGAATATCTTCACAGCGACAAACATCAAGCATGCGGAGGACAAATACGCCCAGACATCGTGTTATATGGTGAAGGGTTTCAAGATGGAGTCATGGAGCAGGCGGCTTATGCCGTCAGCCAAGCAGAGCTGATCGTCATTGTTGGAACGAGTTTTCAAGTTCATCCGTTTTGTGATCTGGTACAGTTTCGCCAGCCGTCAGCCAAAATCTTAGTAATCAATCAAACGCCTGTTTATTTAGCGGAGCCTTATACGTTTATTCAAGAAGACGGAGCGGTTGTTTTCAAAAAAATACAAGAATTAGGAGCAGATTATGACTGAATTCAAAACCGAAAAAGAAAAAATGATTGCAGGCGAGCTTTATTTTGCCAATGATCCTGAGCTGGTTGCCGACCGTATGTTTGCAAGAAGTCAAAGCCAAATCATCAACCAAGCAGAATCAGCGGAACTGCGATCCCAATTGTTGAAAGAGACTTTTGGCCGTACAGGGAAAAAAATCTATATGGAGCCAGTTATCAATTTTGATTACGGATATAATATATTTGTTGGTGAGAATTTTTATGCAAATTTCAATTGTACATTTTTAGATGTCAGCACGATTGAAATCGGTGATAACTGCATGTTCGCTCCGAATGTCCAGCTTTACACGGCGACGCATCCACTACATCCAGTGAAACGTAACAGCGGTCTGGAGTACGCAAAACCCATTAAAATCGGTAATAATGTTTGGTTAGGCGGAGGAGTTATCGTCACGCCGGGTGTCACTCTAGGGGACAACGTAGTAGTCGGCGCAGGTTCGGTTGTGACCAAATCTTTTCCCGACAATGTAGTGATTGCAGGAAATCCTGCTCGTATCATCAAGACAGTAGAGGAAGAACTAACAGAAGAGTCTCTTGAAACATTACGTCATAAGATCGATATGATCGATCGAGAGTTGGTTGCTTTATTAGAAAAAAGAATGGATACGGTAACTAAAATAGGACAAGTGAAAAAAGAAGAAAACCAAGCAGTTTATGATGCAAAAAGAGAGCAGCAAGTATTGGATAAAGTTGTTAGTCTGCTGAAAAATAAGGGATATAAGGAAACAATAACAGACACGTATGTTGATTTGATGAAACACTCGCGCGAATACCAAAACAAAATGAAGGAGGAATAAGTGTGATCGAAGGAGAGACACGGCGAAAACAAATCATGCAAACCTTGGCAAATACAGAAAAACCAGTGAGTGCTAGCAAGTTTGCGAAAACTTTTGGAGTCAGCCGTCAGATCATTGTAGGCGATATTGCTTTACTACGAGCTGCAGGTAAAAGTATCGTGGCAACAGCAAGAGGTTATATCCTCGAAACAGAAGAAACCAATACTGGGCACATCAGTAAAATCGCTGTCCAGCATGGAAAAGATCAAACAGAAGAAGAACTGAGACTAATCGTTGAAAATGGTGGTGAAATCATTGATGTAATTGTGGAACATCCCCTTTACGGTGAGTTAGCAGGAACTTTGCACATCAAAACGACACAAGATATCGATTCCTTTATGAGACGTTATCAAAAAAGTAATGCTACTTTGTTATCCGAATTAACAGGCGGCATCCATCTGCATACGATCCGCTACCCAGAAAAGCATATGCTGAAAATCATCAAACAAAAACTAGCTGAAGCAGGAATCCTCTACGAAGGATAACATCGTAGCTGCTACTTTTTATCCTAGAAACTATTCTATCATCTCTGAGATAAACACCCATATGGAAGAAATAAGAAAAAATAAGAAAAGATGCGTATCCAATACACAGAATTTTTTGGAATTGCGATTTCTAGATGTCTATCTAAATTTCGATTAGTGGAGAAACATAAAAAAGGGAAGTGCAGCTTTTGAGCACTCCCCTTTTTTATAAAGCTTTCTTGTAGCATAGTATCGAAGGAACCCGCCAATTCTCTACTCGATTACCAATACGCCTTCTTTTAGTGCAAATGGATTTTGATCGTTGATGTGGTCATAGAACATCACACCGTTGATATGGTCGATTTCATGTTGAACGACGATCGATTCATAATTCTTCAAACGAATCTTGTGTTTTTCACCATTCATATCATAATAAGACACAGTGATTTTGGCATGGCGAACAACATATCCTGGTACTTCTCGATCAACAGATAAACAGCCTTCACCTTCCCCTAAACAAGCATCTTGAACAGAATGGCTCAAAATTTTAGGATTATACATAACAGTACTTAGAGAAGGTCCATCTGCCTCTGGGTCAGGACTTGGTACGTGAACAGCAATGATTCTTTTAGAAATATCTAATTGAGGAGCAGCTAAGCCAACACCGCCTCGTAAGTGTAGTTCTTCAGCTTTGATTGGATCTTGGCTGTTTTTTAAGAACTCAAGCATCTCTTTTCCTAAAGAGATATCTTCTTCGCTTAATGGAAGAGAAACTTCTTTTGCAACTTCGCGTAAGGTCGGATTTCCTTCACGAATGATATCATCCATTGTAATCATGGAATATGTACCCCTTTCTTAAAAGACTGTGTTTCAAGTCTATTTTCGCATTATAGTTTACCACAAAAATGGAAAAGTAGTAGTAAGATTGTTTGAAAACTATCTTTTCTTAATGATTAACTACTTGATTTTCAACCCGGTTTCAGGTAAAGTATAGCTGTGTGCTCTAGGCACATGACCTGCCACTTGGTTAAGCGAATCACCAACGTTTTACTCAGTCGCAGGGGAATAATCGAAAGAGGTGAAAGAAATGGCAATTTCAAAAGAACGCAAGAATGAAATCATCAACGAATACGCTCGCCATGAAGGGGATACTGGTTCTCCAGAAGTACAAATCGCTGTATTAACTGAAGAAATCAACCACTTGAATGAACATGCACGCGTGCACAAAAAAGACCATCATTCATACCGCGGCCTAATGAAAAAAGTTGGTCACCGCCGTAACTTGTTAGCTTACTTACGTAAAACTGACGTTCAACGTTACCGCGAATTGATCAAACGTTTAGGCTTGCGTCGTTAATTTTAGTCAAAAAGAGTGGGATTCACATGAATCTCACTTTTTTTACTCGTATATCAATTAAGTAAAATTCCGTGATCAAGCTAGATGGACTCCTACTAACCAAATGAAAGCTGCTCAAAAGACGGCTTTCGGCAGTTTTCATTTGTTTAGTAGCGTCTTGCTTTCACGAGAAGGAAAAGGAGAAGTTATGTCAGAAAAACAAATATTCAAAACGACATGGGGCGGCCGTCCCTTACAAATCGAAGTCGGTCAGCTAGCAAAACAAGCAAACGGAGCCGTTTTAGTCCGTTATGGAGATACAGTAGTCTTAAGTGCAGCTGTGGCCTCTAAAGAAGCAAAAGATACAGACTTTTTCCCATTAACGATCAATTATGAAGAAAAAATGTATGCAGCAGGGAAAATCCCTGGAGGTTTCATCAAACGAGAAGGCCGTCCAAGTACGGAAGCAACATTGACTGCCCGTTTGATCGACCGTCCAATTCGCCCGATGTTTGCAGAAGGCTTCCGTAATGAAGTCCAAGTAACGAACATCGTGATGAGTGTAGAAACAGACTGCTCGCCAGCTATGGCAGCAATGCTAGGTTCTTCTTTAGCACTATCAATCTCAGATATCCCATTTGACGGCCCAATCGCAGGCGTAGAAGTTGGTCGTGTAAATGGCGAGTACGTCTTGAATCCAACAGTAGAACAAGCAGAACAAACAGATATCGAATTGACTGTTGCCGGAACGAAACAAGCCATCAATATGGTTGAAAGCGGCGCGAAAGAAGTTTCAGAAGAAGACATGCTTGGTGCATTGCTGTTTGGTTTTGACGCTATCAAAGAGTTAGTTGCTTTCCAAGAAGAAATCGTTCAAGCAGTAGGGAAAGAAAAAATGGAAGTGACTTTACTGCAAGTTGATGAAGTATTGAAAAAAGAAATCTTTGATGCTTCTTACGCTACAATGAAAGCAGCAGTAATGACTGAAGAAAAACTTGCTCGCGAAGATAATATCGAGCAAGTGAAGATCGATATCCGCGAAGCTTATGCTGAGAAATTTGCAGGTCATGAAGATGAAGATCACTTGTTGAAAGAAGTTAAACAAATCACAGAAGATCTTGAAAAAGATGTCGTACGTGAATTGATCACCATCGATAAGATCCGTCCTGACGGGCGTAAATTGGATGAAATCCGTCCATTGTCATCAGAGGTCAGCTTATTGCCACGTGTACATGGATCAGGTTTGTTCACACGAGGACAAACACAAGCTTTATCAGCTTGTACACTCGCACCTCTAGGAGAGCACCAAATCATTGATGGTTTAGGGGTGGAAGTCAGCAAACGATTCATCCACCACTACAATTTCCCTCAATTTTCTGTTGGTTCTACAGGACGTGCAGGCTCTCCAGGGCGTCGGGAAATCGGACATGGCGCATTAGGTGAACGTGCGTTAGCACAAGTAATCCCTTCAGAAGAAGAATTTCCTTATACGATCCGTTTAGTAGCAGAAGTATTGGAATCAAATGGTTCTTCTTCCCAAGCAAGTATCTGTGCTGGCACATTAGCATTGATGGATGCAGGTGTACCAATCAAAGCGCCAGTCGCCGGTATTGCGATGGGACTTGTTTCTGATGGTGAAAACTATACGATCCTAACTGATATCCAAGGGCTGGAAGATCATCTTGGCGATATGGACTTTAAAGTTGCCGGTACAAAAGATGGTATCACTGCTTTACAGATGGATATCAAGATTCAAGGAATCACAGAACAAATCCTAACTGAAGCATTAACTCAAGCAAAACAAGCACGTATGGAAATCTTAGAAGAATTGACTTCAACGATTGCTGCTCCACGTGAAGAATTAAGCCAATATGCACCAAAAATCGAAATGATCCAGATCGAACCTGCTAAAATCAAAGATGTTATCGGTAAAGGCGGGGATACGATCAACGGAATCATCGATGAAACTGGTGTGAAAATCGATATCGATCAAGATGGAAAAGTAAGTATTGCTTCAGCTGATGCAGAAATGATCAAAAAGGCTATCAAGATCATCGAAGATTTGACCAAAGAAGTCAAAGTTGGTGAAGTTTATCTAGGGAAAGTTGTCCGTATCGAAAAATTCGGTGCATTCGTCAACTTGATCAAAGGAAAAGATGGACTTGTCCATATTTCCCAATTAGCAAACGATCGTGTCAATAAAGTCGAAGATGTTGTTAAACTAGGTGATGAGATCCTTGTGAAAGTAACTGAAATCGATAAACAAGGACGCGTAAATCTGTCAAGAAAAGCAATGTTGAACGAAGATGGTTCAACGAAAAATGAAGAAAAATAATTTAATTCATAGGAATAATGTACTTGTGATCGTGAAGGTGACAGGGGGACAATAATTATTCGAAAAAAGGGGACTGTGACAAAAGCCGTGTCACAGTCCTTTTTTTGCGAATAAACGGTGTTCAAAAGCTTGCATCTGCGGTAATAAGTCCAGCCAAGTTAAAAACATTAGGAGCTGTTTTTACTTGGCTGCTCTTATTACTTGATGCAGAACAGCTTTTTTACAACCTCTCCAATAAACGATGTTCAATCAGCTGTCCCTCGATATTAGCTCAAAAAACGGCAAAATGTGAGGAACTATTTTTCCGTTTGTTTCTCTAATACTCAGGTCAAACCGCTGATTTCACAACCTCTGATTCACGGTGTTCCAGAAGCAGCTTCTACGGAAATAAGCTGAACACTTTTGTTACAACTTCTTTTTTTCTGGAGTTTCTTGGCGCATATTTTTGGAGTCCTTCTGAATAAAGCGTAAAATAAAAGTGAGAAATATGGATAAAGGAGGGAAAGGAGATGCTGAATTTTTTATGGTCGTTATTTATCGGCGGTATATTAGGTTTGATAGCTGGCGCAATTTTAGGAAAGGAAGTCCCGGGAGGCGTATCTGGAAATATCATTATCGGTTTTTTAGGTAGTTGGCTCGGCGAATTTTTACTAGGACCACTGGGACCGGAACTCGGCGGTTTTTATTTGATACCAGCATTATTGGGTGCAATTTTTTGCCTTGCTCTTTATTCATTTGTGGCAAGACGTATCAGAGAACGTCCAAAGAAAGAATAATTTTATTCAAATAAGTTGACACTTCAGTGTGTTACTTGGATAATTAGAAGCAATTTAGGAAAGCGGGTGTCATGGATAAGAATATCATATATCATTCAAGCTTACCTAAAGGATATCCATATAACAAGAAATGAGGGAAAAACGTGGCAACAACGCACAATACCAAAAAGATATCAATGGCTGGCCTGCTTGTAGCGATGGGAGTCGTCTACGGAGACATCGGGACAAGTCCGCTTTACGTTATGAAATCGATTGTTGAAGATAATGGCGGATTGTCAGGAATCAATCCTGATTTTGTTATCGGATCAGTCTCATTGATTTTTTGGACATTGACTCTACTGACAACAATCAAATATGTCGTGATTGCATTGAATGCAGATAACCATGGTGAAGGTGGAATTTTCTCACTCTACACACTTGTCCGAAAAGGTGGGAAATATTTGATCATTCCTGCAATGATCGGAGGAGCTGCCTTACTAGCAGATGGGGTATTGACCCCTGCTGTGACGGTAACGACTGCGATTGAAGGCTTGCGAGGAATTCCGCAGTTTTTTGACCGGTTCGGTAATAACCAGAACGTGATCGTCATTATCACTTTAGTTATTATTTTTGTTTTATTCATGGTCCAACGCTTTGGTACAGATATTGTCGGAAAAGCATTCGGACCAATCATGTTCGCTTGGTTTACTTTTTTAGGCGTAATGGGATTAATGAACTTCAGTCAAGACTGGACAGTTATCCGTGCACTGAATCCTTATTACGCTATCCAGCTGCTTTTTAGTGCAGATAACA
Source organism: Enterococcus sp. MSG3290 (assembly GCF_050555565.1). Lineage (NCBI taxonomy): Bacteria > Bacillati > Bacillota > Bacilli > Lactobacillales > Enterococcaceae > Enterococcus > Enterococcus sp. MSG3290. The sequence continues at coordinate 155,712 of NZ_CP187862.1, forward strand.
AATTAGGCTTGTTCATTCTTGGAAATATTTTCCTGGCTACGACAGGTGCAGAGGCGCTTTATTCCGATCTTGGACATGTCGGCAAACGAAATATTCGTCTGAGCTGGCCTTACGTCAAAATTTGTTTGGTTATCAATTATTTTGGGCAGGCTGCGTGGTTGTTGAATGTTTATCAAAACCCTGAAGCACAGCAAATCAAGAACCTGAATCCATTCTTCCAAATGATGCCTCAAAGTTGGATCGTGATCGGCGTTGCTTTTGCAACAGTCGCTGCAGTCATTGCTTCGCAAGCATTGATTACAGGTTCGTTTACGCTAGTTTCAGAAGCAATCAAGTTGAAACTGCTGCCTCGGTTAAAGATCATGTATCCTGGGAACAGTATCGGGCAAATGTATATCCCAGCAGTCAATCTGATTTTATGGATCGCCTGTTCTCTAGTGGTTGTCACATTCCGAACGTCTCATCATATGGAAGCTGCTTACGGTCTATCGATCACTGTGACGATGTTGATGACAACAGCACTGCTTTACTTTTATCTTATCCAAAATGGGCATTCTCGTTGGCTTGCATATTTAGTTACCTTTTTCTTCGGTGCGATAGAAGTCGTTTTCTTTATCTCAAGTGTTGTCAAATTCTTCCGAGGCGGTTTTGTAGCCGTTCTGATTGGTTTGATCATCTTAGTCGTGATGTTTATTTGGGAACAAGGGAACATTATTCGCGAATCGTCAACCGAGGATGTGTCTTTGAGAGATTATATCCCGCAGCTTAGAGAATTACGTGATGATACTTCTTTACCAATCTATCAGACAAATGTGGTCTTCTTGGTTCCTGATATGGCTGAAGATAAAGTTGGCCGACAGTTCATCTATTCGATTTTAGATAAACGGCCTAAAAGAGCACGAGTCTATTGGTTTGTTCATGTGGAAGTGACGGATGAGCCATATACGAAAGAATATCAAGTAGATATGATGGACACTGATTTTATTGTCCAAGTGAATCTGTTCTTAGGTTTCAGGGTTCAACAGGAAATCAACGTATATGTTCGCCAAGTCATCCATGATTTGATGAAACAAGGCCGTTTGCCAAAACAGCCACAAAGATACTCTCTGACACCAGGGCGAGAAGTTGGCGATTTCCAATTTGTCCTGATTGATGAAGTAGTTTCCAATGTGACAACTCTAGGAAAATGGCAACGTCAAATCATGCAGGCAAAACTGGCAATCAAAAAAATCGCTACCTCGCCAGAAACATGGTTTGGGCTAGAGTACAGCGAAGTAAAACATGAAACTGTTCCGCTTATCATTGGAAATACTCGGAAAACATGGTTGAAAGAGCGGTTGTGAAAGTAGCGCTTTGACCTGAACTAATGTCGAATGTCAGCTACTTGAACACCGTTTATCAGAGGTCATGAAAAAGCTGTACTGCAACAAGCAGTAAGAACGAGCAGATAAAAACAGCTTCTCATGTTTTTCATCTGTTTGGGCTTAATGCCGCAGATGCAAGCTTTTGAATACCGTTTTTATCAGAGGTCATGAAAAAGCTGTTTAGCAACAAGTAACGCAATGATTTTGAAGTGATAAGGAGATGTGGCTGAAAAATGCCGCATCTCCTTTTTTATTCCTAAATATGAATACGCATTATTTTCAATCTTTTTGTAGAAAAAGGGTACAATAGAAAAAGAGAAAGGCGGGAGAATATGGTTATCAATTTCATTATTTTATTTTTGATGATTGCAATTACTTCATTTTTTGTAGCAAGTGAATTTGCTTTAGTGAAAATCAGACGATCAAGATTGGAACAACTAGAAAAGGAAAATGTAAAGAACGCCAAGCTAGCTCTTCATGTTACACACCATTTAGATAACTATTTATCAGCTAGTCAATTAGGAATTACGCTAACCGGTTTGATCATCGGGTGGGTCGGTGAAGGATCTGTCGCGGCTTTACTAGAACCAGTGATCGGTAAACTACCTTTTAGTTCGGCTATTAGCAGTACAATCTCTGTGGCGCTGGGATTTATTTTAGTTACGTATATCGATGTGGTTATTGGCGAACTGCTTCCTAAGAGCTATAGTATCGTCAATACGGAGAAGGTCGTCTTGTTCGTAGTTAAACCACTTCATTATTTTTATAAAGTAATGTTTCCTTTTATTTGGGTATTGAATCATTCAGCTGCAGGGCTAGGGAAGCTATTAGGTGTGCGTCTCGTATCTGAAGGAGAAGAGACATTGTCTCAAGAAGAGCTGACATTAGTCGCATTGAATTCTTATGAAAAAGGAGAGTTGACCAAAGAAGAATATCATTATTTGGAAAACGTGTTTGAATTTGATGATACCTTGGCAAAAGATATACAAGTAGACCGTACGTCCATGCAAGTATTCGAAGCTTCAGAAACCGTCAAAGAAGCGATAAAAGCTTCGATTGAACAAGGACATACTCGCTATCCGGTTATCTTAGAATCAAAAGACAATGTTTTAGGTTATGTCACCTTGCCAGATTTGATCAAGCAATCTTATAAAGATGACCAGCTGACAGTAGAACAGTTGATTGAAGAGCCGATCGTAACAACTGAAACGATCCCTATAAAAAAATTATTGACGATCATGCGAAAAAAGGGAAAGCATATTGCTATCTTAAAAGATGAATACGGAGGGACAAGCGGCTTAGTGACGATTGAAGATATTTTAGAAGAAATCGTCGGGGAAATCCGAGATGAGACAGATTTGGACGAAGCATTGATAGCGGAACAGTCAGATGGCTCTTATATCATCTCCGGCAAACTAACATTAGATGATTTCCAGCGTTATTTTCATGTAGAGATTCCAGAGTTTGAAGAAACGAATTTTACTACACTTGCGGGCTTTGCTTCTAGCCGATATAAAGAAATAAAAGCAGGAACAATCATTGAGATTGCATCATTCCGTTTCACGGTATTAGAATACCAGCATGCACATATCGATTATTTCAAAGTAGAGTCCACGGAAAGAAAAACAGAATAAAAGAAAAAAGGCTGTGACATTTTTTGTCACAGCCTTTTTGTTATCTAAAAAACCTGTTTTCGGTAAACGAAGAAGATATTTTCAATAAAAGTTTTCATTTTTAGCCGCAACGATTTCTTTTAATCAAGGCTATCTTGCTTCTGCATGTTCTAATGTGAAATGTTCCTCTTCACCCATGTGTTTCAATTGTTTCATCGAACGCATATAAGAGTAAAGCAACACGGCAACAGAACCGATCCAAGCTAAAGGAGAAGCTGCTGCTGCTCCTGGGTATCCCCACATTCCTGTAAGAACGATAGCTGCAAAAGAACGCATAAGCAATTCCATCATACCGGCGATCGTAGGGATCTTGCTTTGTCCAAGCCCTTGAAGTGTGTAGCGTAAAATGAACAGGACTGCTAAGATCCAGTAAAGAGACCCATTGATATTGAAGTAGGTTTGTGCTAATTCAAATACACGTGTTTCTGATGGGCTAACAAACAATTGAACAAAGAAATGACCGAAGAAAATGACGATAGCACCTGCTAAGAGACTAAATCCGACACTCATCAGTAAAGTTTGACGTACCCCTTGCAAGATTCGGCCATATTCTTTCGCACCATAGTTTTGTGCAGTGAAAGTTGCCATTGCAATACCAAATGACATCATCGGCTGATTTGCAAATTGGTCGATACGACCAGCAGCGGCTTGAGCAGCTACGACATCTGTCCCTAGACTATTTAGTGCTGCTTGTAACACGATAGCACCAACAGCGATGATCGAAGATTGAAACGCCATTGGCAAAGCAGCGTTTAGGTGTACAGCAAACTCTTCTTTTTCAAATTTGAAATCTTTTTTGCGTAACTGTAACAAAGGCATTTTTTTCTTGATATACACTAGACACAGTACGCTGGAAGAAACTTGTGCGATTACTGTAGCAATAGCTGCACCTTCCACACCCATGCCAAAATAGATAATAAAGATCAAATCAAGTACGACGTTGATGATGACCGCAATGATCAGAAAGAATAGTGGTGTGCGGCTGTCACCAAGTGCGCGAATGACATTAGAAAGCAAATTGAAACTGACTGATGCAAAGATCCCTAATAAAATAATTGAAATAAATGTTTGTGCTTGATCAAGTATTTCAGGAGGAGTTTGCATCAATTGAAGCATCGGACGAATAAACAGGAGACTTAGGACAGTTAAAATCACAGTGACGACAAGACTAATGACAACACTAGCAGCAAAACTTTTCTTCAGACCCCGATAATCTTTTGCACCGTAACGTTGTGCGGTAATAATGGCTAAACCAGCTGTTAAACCTTGGGCAAAGCCAATGATCAAAAATGTCAGGCTTCCAGTTGCACCAACCGCTGCCAGCGCATTTTTACCTAGCGTCTGACCCACGATGATCATATCGATCATATTGTAGAACTGCTGAAAAACATTTCCGATCAGTAAAGGAACAGTGAACATCAAAATCAGTTTAGCGGGGCTTCCTTTTGTTAAATCGCGCATCTTTTAAACTCCTTATATCTTTAAAATTTAGTTAGTAGTATATAGCGTTTATCCTGAGAATACCAATTAGAAATCAATGATAATTTATGAAACTCCATAAAAAGAAGCCAAGAATTGAGTCAAAGAATCAACAACTTGGCCTGGTCTGTAAAATAAGGGACATCCACGTTTATCTATCACCTTAATATTGTCTGATCTCACTTGGTAAAAGGATCGTTTCTCTCGTACCGTCATCATAGGCGTATACTTGAGCAGGAAATTGGTTCGAATAGGCAAACGGCAAATCAATATCCATTTCCACATTGCTTCCTGCTTGAGAAAAATGCATCGTCACTTTTCCACGATTTTCGATCAAATCAAAGGTTAATATATTTTCTAATGGAATGACTCCCTTAAGATCTAGGTCAATAATAAACCATATACTGTCAATCAATTCATCTGGCAAACTTGATACGACACCAACTGAAGCGTAACGGTTGCGGCTGCTATCAAAACTTTCAAACATCTGTTTAACCTCCTTCGAATCAACGAATGTTTTATTTTTATAATTAATCCTAGGATAAACTAGAAATACTTACTTCAACGAGGGTTCATTCTAATAAAGAATCAGGAAAAATGCAACAATAATTGAATACTTTTTTTCAAAGTATAAATTTTTATAAAGGTACGATAAAAGTATGCGAGGAAAAGCTTGGTAAATTAGGATTTTTCGTTTGCAAAGCTATTTGTAAAAGTGGAAGCCTCATATGAAAATAAACGATTAGAAAGAAAAAAAGGCGTGTTAAAAGCTGCTGACCCGCCGCTTCTAACACCACCTGATTGTTTCAGTATTATTCTTCTGTTGAACCGATCACTTCTGGTTCGCCACCTTCACCTGTGCTTTCTTCTTCTTCACTTTGAGCGACTACAGCAGCGATTTGCTCTTCACTGTCGGTCACGAATTTGTAATCGTCGTTTTTTGGAAGATCGGCTACTGTAATAGAATCACCTAATTCCAAGTTTGTCACGTCAACTTCAATTCGTTCAGGCAATTTGTCTGGTGTAGCAGATACGACTACTGTATACAAGTTTTGAGCTAACACTCCACCAGATTTAGCACCCACTGATTCGCCAACAAGAACGACTTCTGTTTCGACTTCTGTTTCTTCCGACATGTTTACAGATAGAAATTCTGCATGTTCGAAATGATTGGTAAAAGTGTTCGTTTGGATCTTGTGAACCAATGTATTGACTTTTTGTCCATCGATGTCCATCGTGATGACTGTGTTCGCTCCATGTTCACGCAACAATTTGCTTAGTGTCAAACCATCGAATGAGATAGGGGTACTTTCTACTTTATACCCATAAACAACAGCTGGAACTTTCCCTTCGTGACGAAGTTTGTTTCTTAATGAACGGGGACGTACTTCTCTTTTACTTACTTCTAATGATACTGACATAACCAAAATTCCTCCTTAAAATGTGACTGTCTGCTTTGGTAACGGACAGATTTTATTTAAGTGAATTCTAAAGGCTAATCTCGTGCACATCATCGAAGGCAGGGCGCTTAAAAAAGCGCAAAAGGAGAGATGCGCGCATCTCCCCTTAGAAAGTCAGGATTCAACTTTTCTCCACCAGGTCATTACGCTGTGTATGAGAAATCCAATTCACTTTACTATTTAACCGTAACGTGAACTGTTAATTAAGTCAAGGAATAACTATGATGATGTATTTGCAAGCAAGAATATTCAAGGTATAATTAATTAGTAGTAATAAGAAAGGAAACAGCATGCGTTTAGATAAATTAATAGAAGAAAAATTAGAAACGACACGCAAGGAAATGAAGCGGCTGTTTGCTTTGAAGCAAGTGATGATAGATGGCACAGTCGAATTTCGACAAAATCGAAATGTAGATAGTTTACTGCATCAAATCGAAGTAGCAGGTGAACACTTAGAAACAAATGAGTCCTATTATCTTCTCAATAAACCTGAAAAAGCTGTTACAGCTGTATCAGATCCAGAAAAGACGACAGTAATCGATCTGATTGCAAGTGCCGATCGTTTCCAACCATTATATCCAGTGGGAAGACTAGATAGAGATACAACAGGACTATTGCTGATCACTTCGAATGGACAATTGGGATATGAAATGCTACTTCCAGAAAAAAAGGTTTCAAAGACTTATCAAGTAGTTGTGAACGAAAGGGTGACATCAGCAGACGTAACAGCATTTGAAAATGGAATCGTATTCGCTGATGGGTATCAATGTAAGCCGGCTGATTTAAAAATACTCAAAGCAGACAAGCACCAAAGTACGGTTTTATTGACGATCCAAGAAGGAAAATTCCATCAAGTCAAAAAGATGTTCTTAGCCCAAGGAAAGAAAGTGACCGCATTGAAACGGCTAAGCATGGGACCATTGGAATTAGATGAACAGCTAGGAGTAGGCGAGTATCGATCGTTGACATTAGCAGAGATGAAAAAGTTAAGTATTTATTTTAAATAGGAGGTCAAAAAGATGAAATATAAAACTTTATTGTTCGATGTAGATGATACATTGTTAGATTTTCAATTAACTGAAGCCAATGCTTTAAGTGCTTTGTTTGCAGAACAAGGAATCACATTGACACCAGAAATCGAAACCAGCTATAAGGCTTTGAATCATCATTTATGGCAGGAGTTTGAAAAAGGCAGACTATCACGAGAAGAAATAATAGGCAGTCGTTTTGGGTTACTTTTCCAGCAATTTGGGAAAACAGTAGATAGTGATCAAATGGAAAAACGCTACCGCCACTACTTGAACCAAGGTCATGATCTTGTTCCAGGAAGTCTAGAAATCCTGAAAAAGGTCCATCCGCATGCTGAACTTTATATTGTGACGAACGGTGTGTCGCACACGCAACATCGGCGATTAACAGATGCAGGAATGCTTGATTACTTCAAGGATATCTTTGTCTCAGAAGCTGTCGGAGCGCAAAAGCCGATGAAAGAATTTTTTGATCATGTCTTTTCCCACATTCCTAATTTTGATAAAAAGCAAACTGTGATCATTGGTGATTCTTTGACTTCTGATATCAAAGGAGGAAATATGGCAGGGATCGATACGATTTGGTTCAATAGAAATAAATTACCAGAAATCGAAGAAATCCAGCCTACTTATCGAATCGATTCATTAGAGGAACTTTATTCATTATTGGAAATTGAAAAGGATTAATTTTCAGAAAAATATAGCATTTTCGTGTTTTTTCGCTATAATAGATTAGAATGAAAAAACGGATACGAAAGAGGTTTTAGTCAATGACAAAAAGCAAGCCAATTATCATTGGTGTGACGGGTGGATCCGGAAGCGGAAAGACAAGTGTCAGCCGTGCGATTTTCAACAACTTCCCGGACCATTCCATCATGATGCTTGAACAAGATTCTTATTACAAGGATCAGAGCCATTTGAGTTTTGAAGAACGATTGAACACAAATTACGATCACCCATTTGCCTTTGATAATGATCTGCTGATTCAGCATGTAGGCGACTTACTGAACTATAAAGCCATTGAAAAACCCGTGTATGACTATGTAGCGCATACAAGAAGTCAGGCAACGATCATTCAGGAACCAAAAGAAGTGATCATTCTAGAAGGAATCCTGATTTTAGAAGACGAACGTCTGCGTGACTTGATGGATATCAAAGTATACGTAGATACAGATGATGACATTCGTATCATTCGTCGTATCAAACGGGATATGGAAGAACGGGGACGCACATTGGACTCCGTGATCGAACAATATTTGACAGTTGTTAAACCGATGTATCATCAATTTATCGAACCAACGAAGCGCTATGCGGATATCATTGTTCCAGAAGGCGGAGAAAACCACGTTGCTATTGATTTGATTACAACAAAAGTAGCTAGTTTCTTAAACCATAAATAGTGCGCAGCGAAACAGTTGAACGGACTGCGACCGTTTGAAAAGCAAGGATTCTGCTTTTTGAACAGTCACCAGCCAACTGTTTTTTTATTTATAACAAGAGGTTGTGAAAACAGCATCTTGACCTGAGTATTAAAAGAAGAAACGGAAAATAGCTGTTTATATTTTACCGTTTTTTGAGCTAATACCGAAGGTCAGCTGATTGAGCACCGTGAAGTAGAGGTTGTAAAAAAGCTGTCTTTGCATCAAGCGATAAGAGCATCCAAATAAAACAGCTCCTCACGTTTTTCGTTGGGTTGGGCTTATTATCGTAGATGCAAGCTTTTGAACACCGTTTAACGAGAGGTTGTAACAGAAGTGGTTAGATGCAATAAATAAGAAGAAACTTACGAAAATTATTTCTCGAATTTGTGTGAGATTTCGACTTATTTTTTTGAAGAAGCTCTTTTGTCGCACCCCCTAAGGAGGCAGTTTTAATAAATGAAAAAAGATGTGGGGAATATAGATGTCTAAAAAAGGATCAGTTTTACAAAAATGTCTTCAGATCATGCCCATTATTGGTCTGTTTTTTTTCTTTGTGTTGATTCTTTATGCTTATCATCATGGGATTTTTCGATCGAGCACGTCTTTGCAAGCGTTTATCCAGCAATTTGGCAAGTATGCAGTGATGATATTTGTTCTGCTGCAAGTGATCCAAGTGATCATTCCTATTTTGCCGGGAGGGATCTCCTCAGTAGCGGGCATGCTGATGTTTGGCAATGGATTTGGGCTTTTATATAGTTGTATTGGCCTAGTGATTGGGGAAGCAATCGGATTTTTGCTTGTCCGTTACTATGGCGTAGCCTTTGTCCAGCTTATTTTATCGCCAAAAAAGTATCAGAAATTTGATGAATTGCTGACAAGAAAAACGAAAGATATTAAAAAAGTACTAGTTGTTACCTTGCTGCTTCCCTTTGCGCCAGACGACTTGATCTGTCTAGTAGCTGGTTTGACGAAATTATCTTTTAGGGAATTTATGCAGATTGTGATTTTCTTGAAACCATGGTCGGTGGGTGTGTATAGCATGATCATGCTCTTTTTATTCCATCAAGCGCAAGGTCATTTATAATGTAAAAAAGGACGTGGGTGTATGGAAAAAATAAAAGTAACAGAAAATGAACTGGATGAGCTGATGGCAGTCATACAAGAAGTATGGCCGGAAGCTTTTGTGCCGATCATTGGTCAAAAACAAGTGGATTACATGCTGAAAACTTATCAGTCAAAAAAACAGATTCAAAAAGAACTGACAGAAGGTGTGTCCTACTTTTTATTAAAAAGCGAAGAAAAGACTGTCGGTTACACTGCTTATGAAGAGATAAATGGAAAAATTTATTTAAGTAAATTATATTTGCTAAATAAAGTACGTGGTCAAGGATTGACTTCTTCAGTTTTTCGCTGGTATGAAGAACTTGCTGCGCAAACAAAGGAAAGAGAGATCTTTTTGCGAGTGAATCAGGGGAATCATCAAGCAATCGAGGTTTATAAGCATGAAGGATTTGAGATTACAGAAGAACTTATTTCAGATATCGGTCAAGGATTCCAGATGGTTGATTATAAAATGAAAAAAGCTCTCGCATAAACATAGGAACTGTGTTAAAGTAAATTTATGCGACGGGTCGAGAAGGACTCTGGTTTACAGAGCTCCTAATTGATTTTGGAGGCACAGGATAATTGATTTCTATCTTTATCACCTGCCGGATGCAGGGGTGTCGGGCAAGACTTTTGTGGAGAAGGGCTTGTCTGCTTGAGTAATCAAGTACCGTAAAAATGCAGAAAGAAGCTTATGCTTCTTTCTGTATTTTTTTTTACAAGAATATATTCTGTAAAATTGGTTTATTTCCCCTTTAATGCTAAAATCGAAGAGCAGATTAGTTATAAGACTGTTTAAGGGAGCCATTGTCATGTTCGAAAAACTCAAACGATTTGGGCGTAATTTTACACAAACAACGCCCTTTATCTTAAGTAACACGGTTATTTTTATTCCTTATCTTTTATTTTTGGGACTAACAGACTCGCATAATTGGCTGACGATTTTGCCATTTACGCTGTTTTATGCCTTTCGGATGACTGGACTATTTTTAGTCAACAGTCTACGATTTGGTCTAGATAGTTACACGTTGCTGATGATCGCTCTGCTGATTGGTGGTGCGGGTTCATTGCTTGGAATATTAGGCGTATTTTATTTTCCTTTATTTTATTTTTCAAGTGTTTTGCTAGGGCTGAGTGCAGCATGGCTTGTACCTGCTAATACCACGGTCAATTTTCACGAAAAGACGCAAGGTTTTATCAATATGGATGGGAAAAAGTACTTATTTGCAGCTATCTGGCTATTTCTCCTGTATCAAGCGATTGAGTTGCCTGCACCGACTCAGATTGCAGCAAGCTTTACTATTTATACACTTTTTTACGTCATGGCCTACCATACGGTTAGTCATTATCCGCGTTACGAACTGGATTTCAAAGACATCAAAAGAAATCTGGTAGCTACGCGAGAGCTTGTTTTATTTTTGATATTCTTTGGCTTATTGTTTCTTTTGAGAAATGCCCGATTGTTATTCGATGAAAGGCTTTTTGATCTTGCTATTTATGGTTTCTTGCTGCTGTTCATCTTGTTCGTGTTTGTTTTAGGACACCAGAAGAAGGAATGGAAGTTGCCAAGCTGGCTAAATCTGTTTACTTTTCTAAATGGAATGCTAGGGAATTTCCTTTTTTTATTTAGCAGTTTTTATGTTGGCATACTGTACGGATTAGAAAAACTTTCGATTTTTATGTATTTGCCTTATGCAGCAGGCTTGATTGCAGCAAAAATAGTCGGACCATGGATTTTGAAACGTTTAACATGGTCTCCATTGGCTATGCAATTGCTTGGACTGAGTTCTTCTTTACTGGTCCTCTTGATTCCAAATGGTTTTGCGATAGGTGTCTTTCTGCTTAGTTTCTGGCACGTAGTAACAGGCAGCTGGCTAAATAAGGAATATTATCAAACTGATGCAGCTATTCCAATGGATCGCCGGATCGTTGTCAAGTATACTACTCAAAATAAAGGGAGTGTGATCCACCAGTTTTTATTGATGACGCTTTTGTTTGTTTTAGCAAAAGAAATGGGAGAGCCAATCCATCTATTATTGATCACGCTGAACCATGAATCAGTGCCGATAGAAAGTGTACAACTGCTTATCTTGGCAAAATGGATCAATGTTGGTCTCTTACTGAGCGGATTGGTGACTGTATATCATTTATGGAAGAAGGCGAAAAAGAATGAGGCTATTCATTGATGGAGATGGTTCTCCAGTAAAAGAAGATGTCATAAAGTTAGGAGAATCCTATGGTCTTGACGTGGTTATCGTGACCAGTGTGGACCATTATACGACCAAAGAATACGCTAATCATGTCCAAATCGTCTACGTAGACCGCGGAGCTGATAGTGCGGATTATAAAATCGTCGGTATGGTTAAGAAGAATGACTTTTTGATCACGCAAGATTATGGTTTAGCTTCACTTGTATTGCCGAAGGGTGTGCGAGTGTTCCATCACTCTGGAAAAGAATTTGACGAAGCGAATATCGGCACGCTTCTAGAACAACGTTATCATAGTGGAAAGTTAAGAAAAGCTGGCATAAGGACAAAGGGTCCAAAACCCTTTACGGAGAAAGATCATATGTCTTTTCGTCAAGCGTTAAAAAAGGCAATTGACCAAGGTTTACCAAGTACAGAAGATAGTAGGTAACGAAGGTATTTTATTTATGCTCGAATACATCAAAAAGGGAACAGGGAAACAGGATAAATGTGCCCCATGTTCCTTTTTGATTGTTCTTATTACTGGGTGCAGAACAGCTTTTTCACATTTTTTATTCTCGGTGTTTCAGAAGTAGCCTCTTCGAAAAATAAGCCGAATTTTCACAAAAATTTGAGAAACAATTTATGTAAAACCCCTTCTTATTTCTTGAAGCTGATTCTTTCTGTCACAACCTTTTTCTACTTTTTCCTCTTCTTATACATTTGGATCAATGCATCGATTGCCAAAAAAATAATGACGAATGCGGCAATAGCATACGTAAATATCCCTAATAAGGAAACGACCTCTGCGTTTTCTACAGGTGCTGCTTGGACAAGCAGGGAGGACCCTACGATCAATGCAGCTAAAATCATACCGAAAACAAGCCGATTGATCATACTTTCGATCCTGCTCAATAATTTGTCTTGCTTTTTCAATTCCAAATTGACTTTTCCTTGTCCCGAAGTCCACATTTCTAATAGATGGTGGAGCTGTTGAGGGATCTTAGGCGCAGCCTTCATCCCTTCCAATAAGTCTAATCCGCTTTGTTTCAATGTATCTTCTACATCCAGATGAGTGAGAAAATAATGTTGGGCAAAAGGCGAAGCGACTTCCATGAGGGAAACTTCAGGATCGAGGACGCGGATCACCCCTTCTAATGTCCCAAATGCTTTCAGCAAAAGCGTGATATCACGATCGAACTGCAGATTATTTTGATGACAAATCGTCACGACGTGTGTGAATACTTCTTGCAAGTTGATTTCATCAATAGGAGAATCATAATACTGTTCAAGAAAACTTGTCAGTTCTTGGTGGAACCGACTTTCATCAAACGAGCCTTCTTGCTGACAAAGTCGCAAGACCGCTTTTTCGATTCGATAAGCATCTTTCGTATACAGCGCTAAAACGGCTTGTGTGAGTTTTTGCCTAAGCCCTGCAGAAAGATGCCCCATCATACCAAAATCGATGTAGTTGACGGTATATGGCGCAACAGGGTCTTCTGTAGAAGCGGAGGCTCGAAAAGCAAAGGAACCGAACTCTTTTTCATGGACTGTTTCAGTTTTTTGGCTAGCTTGTGTCTGTTCTTCTTTTGTTAGTACATGGAATAGCAGATTCCCTGGATGAGGATCAGCATGGAAAAAACCATCATCAAACACCTGTTTCATAAAGTTCTCAACTAAAAGCTTTGCAACTTCTTGTTTCAGCTGCTTGTTTTGAATTCCAGTGATAAAAGTTTCAGTTTTGTTTTCGGCGTTCATTAAATGATTCAAGTTTTTACCAGACATTTCTTCCATCACGATCACTTTTTTCGAACAAAAAGCGTCATAAATCTTGGGGCTGCGGATCTCTTTCCATCCATTGTTCTTTTGATAGAATTGTTCGCCATTTTGACTTTCTTTTAAGAAGTCCATTTCATTGATCAAGGAACGTTTTACTTCTTGGAGTACCCCTTTTAGATCAACTACGCTAGTTTCAGGAATGTATTTGATCAAAGGGATCGCTCGTTCAAATAGTTGAAGATCAAGTCGGATCTCTTCGGCGATGTTAGGGTGTTGGATCTTAACGACGACCGAGTCACCGTTCTTCAGCTTGGCACGATGAGCCTGCCCCATAGAAGCAGAGGCAAAAGGCGATTTTGAAAAATCATCGAATATATCTGATAATGAAAGAGAAAGTTCTGTTTCGATCGTCTTTTTGACCGTTGAAAATGTGTCGCTAGGTACACTATCTTGTAATGTTTTGAATGTTTGAGTGAAGGCAGAAGAAAGCAAATCTTCTCGAACAGAAAGCATTTGTCCTATCTTGATGAAGGTGGGGCCTAGTTCTTCAAAGGCTTTTTTTACCTGTTCGGGATTTTTTTGCTGTACAAAGTTTGGCACTACATTGTAATTGATGAACACTCGAATGATTTCTGCCAAGCGGCTGCGTGGATTTGTTTGCGCCATCATCATCCCTCCTTTTCTTTATCATAACTTTTTATAAAAAACGGGACAAATAATCTAGCTGACAAAAAATAAATGACGTTTGTTCTTTTAGAAACCAACTCGTTTTTTTATAAATAAGTTATTCGTTTATTTTTGTTTTGTGCTAAAATATGAGAGTAAATCACTGAACGATTTAGAATACAGGAGGACAATCTTTTGAAGATTACTTTACTATATGGCGGACGCAGCGCAGAGCATGAAGTGTCCATTCTTTCCGCATTTTCAGTTTTAAATGCCATTTATTATAATTATTACCAAGTTCAACTCATATTTATTACAAAAGAAGGACAATGGGTCAAAGGTCCATTACTAACAGAAAAACCTGCAAGCAAAGATGTCTTGCATCTTTCATGGGACCCAAGTGGACAGACAGAGGAAGGCTTTACAGGAAAAGTGATCAATCCGGGCGAAATCAAAGAAGAAGGAGCCATCGTTTTTCCAGTTTTACATGGGCCAAACGGGGAAGATGGAACGATCCAAGGCTTCTTAGAGACATTGAATATGCCTTATGTCGGCGCAGGCGTATTGACCAGTGCATGTGCCATGGATAAAATCATGACCAAGTATATTTTACAAGCTGCTGGTGTGCCGCAAGTTCCTTATGTACCAGTACTTAAGAATCAATGGAAAGAAAATCCTAAAAAAGTATTTGATCAATGTGAAGGTTCTTTGCTTTATCCGATGTTTGTCAAACCGGCGAATATGGGTTCTAGTGTCGGCATTACAAAGGCAGAAAACCGAGAAGAGCTGCAAAATGCTTTAGCAACAGCCTATCAGTATGATTCTCGAGCAATCGTTGAACAAGGAATTGAAGCGCGCGAAATCGAAGTTGCTGTATTAGGAAATGAAGATGTTCGGACGACTTTGCCTGGCGAAGTCGTAAAAGACGTAGCATTCTATGATTATGAAGCAAAATATATCAATAATAAAATCGAAATGCAGATTCCAGCCGAAGTGCCAGAAGAAGTTTATCAAAAAGCACAAGAGTACGCGAAGTTAGCTTACACGATGTTAGGCGGAAGCGGATTGAGCCGGTGTGATTTCTTTTTGACAAATAAAAATGAATTATTCCTGAATGAATTAAACTCTATGCCAGGATTTACGGAGTTCAGTATGTACCCACTCTTATGGGAAAATATGGGCTTGAAATACGGTGATTTGATTGAAGAACTGATTCAATTAGGAATGAATCGATACCATCAGCGTCAATCTTTTTTTGAAAAAAATGAATAAAGAAAAAATAAAGGAAGAAGCTGGAGTGAACGCGTAGCCGCGTTCATTCTAGCTTCTAAATACGAATAGAGAAATTTACTTGGAAGTGAGAGTCATGCGAACCCGCCGTTTAGGCCAAACGCTTTTTTCACAACCTTTTTTAGGAGAGATCTCAATGAATCTAACAATACAAGAAATTGCACAAGCCGTGGGCAGCGAATGCTCTGCACTGACAAAGATTACCAATGTCGAATTTGACAGCCGGAAGATAACCGAAGGAAGTTTATTCGTTCCTCTTGCTGGTACGCGAGATGGACATGAATTTATCCAGCAAGCGATCACAAACGGAGCATCTGCTTCATTTTGGAGCTTGCCTGTTGAACAAGCTCCAAAAGATTTTCCAGTTATTCCTGTAGCAGATCCTTTGAAAGCCATGCAGCAATTGGCAACCTATTACTTGGAAAAAGTAGGCGCAGAAGTCGTTGCAATTACAGGAAGCAATGGTAAAACCACCACGAAAGATCTAACCGCCTCTGTCTTGTCTGAAAAATACAAAACATATAAGACGCAAGGAAATTACAACAATAATATTGGTCTTCCTTACACGATTTTGCACATGCCCCAAGATACAGAAAAGATCGTCTTGGAAATGGGCATGGATCACGCCAATGAAATCACTGAACTTTCACTGATGGCTCAACCAAAAGCTGCAGCAATCACAATGATCGGTGAAGCACACATAGAAAATCTTGGGTCGCGAGAAGGAATCGCTAAAGCCAAAATGGAAATCACTGACGGACTTGTACCAGACGGATTACTCGTTGTGCCCGCAGATGAACCGTTGCTGACACCTTTAACGGCAACATTAGTACAAACAGTCACAACATTCGGTATTGGAAATGGCGATGTTCATGCGGAAGTGACAGCAAAAGGAAAAGCACAAACCGATTTTGTAGTAGAAGGAGAAACATTTACGATCCCGCTGCCTGGAAGTTATAATGTAACGAATGCTTTGATTGCGTATACGATCGGGCGCTTCTTTGGACTGTCCATACCTGAGATACGTCAAGGGCTCGCCCATGTTTCTATCACTCAAAACAGAACCGAATGGCTAACGGCAGGAAATGGTGCAGCTATTTTGAGCGATGTCTACAATGCAAATCCAACAGCCATGGGACTGGTATTAGATACTTTTAAAAATCTGCCAACAAAAGGGCGCAGAATCGCTGTGTTAGCAGATATGCTGGAATTAGGGAAAGATTCTTTAAGCATGCATGCGCAAATGAGTGAACATATCGATCCTGAGAAATTCGCCATGATTTTCCTTTATGGGGAACAAATGCATGCACTAAAAGAAGAATTGAACCAAAAATACCCCCAACTACCTGTGTTCTATTTTGAAAAAGAAAAGAATAAATTGATTGATGCTGTAAAACAAAATCTTGAAGCAACAGATAGTATTATGCTAAAAGGCAGCAACAGCATGGGCTTATTTGAAGTGGTAGAACAGCTTCAGCAAATGAAATAAAAATCTGTAAACTTGCAGAAAACGAAAAACTATGTTAGAATAACCTATTGCCGAAAGATGAAGAGAAATTGGACTGGTTTTGCCATAGAAACAACTTGTTGAAGCCAGATGTCATAATAATGATAAAGCTGAACGCGACCCGTTTGGCTTTTCTAATGCCTAAACTTCGCAAAGTGATTTTTCGGTGGTGCCACAGGGGCTAAGAATGGATAAAAACGTGCGTGGCCACTGTCAAAAAGAAACAATACACTTTGACCGAACAAATCGACGGGGTAGCAAAAAAGCTACATCCTCAGTTAACAACCATATAGGAGGATTCATTTGAAATTTAAAGAACTAGAATTATCACCAGAATTGTTGAAATCAGTCGAACGCGCTGGTTTTGAAGAAGCAACACCTATCCAATCAGAAACGATTCCACTAGCATTA
This sequence comes from Enterococcus sp. MSG3290, assembly GCF_050555565.1. NCBI lineage: Bacteria > Bacillati > Bacillota > Bacilli > Lactobacillales > Enterococcaceae > Enterococcus > Enterococcus sp. MSG3290. The sequence continues at coordinate 173,080 of NZ_CP187862.1, forward strand.
GCTGGAAAAGACGTTATTGGACAAGCACAGACAGGTACAGGGAAAACAGCTGCATTTGGATTACCAATGTTAGAAAAAATCGATCCAGATCGTCACGAATTACAAGGTTTAGTTATCGCACCAACACGTGAATTAGCTATCCAAACACAAGAAGAATTATATCGTTTAGGGCGCGACAAAAAAGTACGTGTACAAGCCGTTTACGGCGGAGCAGATATTGGCCGTCAGATCCGTGGCTTGAAAGATCGTCCACATATCGTTGTGGGTACACCAGGACGTATGCTTGACCACATCAACCGCCACACATTGAAACTTGGAACCGTTCAAACATTAGTTTTGGATGAAGCAGATGAAATGTTGAATATGGGCTTCTTGGAAGATATCGAAAAAATCATTTCACAAGTTCCTGATCAAAGACAAACATTACTTTTCTCAGCAACGATGCCGCCAGCTATCAAGAATATTGGCGTTAAATTCATGAAAAATCCACATCATGTGAAGATCAAAGCGAAAGAAATGACAGCTGACTTGATCGATCAATACTATGTCCGCGCAAAAGAATACGAAAAATTCGATATCATGACTCGCTTGTTTGATGTTCAAACACCTGAACTAACAATCGTCTTCGGACGTACAAAACGCCGTGTAGATGAATTGGCACGCGGATTAGAAGCACGCGGTTACCGTGCAGAAGGAATCCATGGCGATTTGTCTCAACAAAAACGAATGAGCGTATTGCGTTCATTTAAGAGCGGTCATTTAGATATCCTTGTAGCGACAGACGTTGCTGCACGTGGATTAGATATTTCAGGTGTCACTCATGTGTACAACTATGATATCCCTCAAGATCCAGAAAGCTACGTTCACCGTATCGGACGTACAGGCCGTGCCGGAAAAGGCGGTATGTCTGTGACTTTCGTTACACCAAATGAAATGGACTACTTGCATGTGATTGAAAACTTGACGAAAAAACGGATGACGACTTTACGTCCACCAACCGAAAAAGAAGCATTCAAAGGTCAATTAGGTGCTGCAGTTGAACAAATCGAAACAAAACTTGCAGAAAATGGTCTAGATAAATACCTGCAAACAGCAGATAAATTATTAGAAGAATATTCTGCACAAGATTTAGTTGCACTTTTGCTAAAAACGACAGCAAAAGATCCAGCTGATGCAGTGCCAGTGAAGATCACACCAGAACGCCCATTGCCAATGCAGAAAAAAGGATACAATAAAAATGGCAAACGTGGTGGCGGAAACAACCGTAATCGTCGTGACGGCGGTAATTATCGTGGAAACAAATCAAAAGGCGGTTATAGCAAAAATAATAACAGCCAAAAAGATGGCGGTAAACGTCACAATGATAAAAAACGCGGATTTGTAATCCGTTCAAATAACGATTAAACATAAAATGAAAGTTTCTCTTTTTTAAGAGAAACTTTCATTTTTGTTATTTGTGGACTTATTTGTGGCAAAATGGTTATAATTTGGTAGAATGAGAGTGTTCTAAATTTATTGAAAAGAGAAAAGCATATGATAAAAGGAATTGGGATCGATGCAGTCGAACTTCCTAGGATCACTCGGCTGATCGAAGAAAAACCAAAATTCATTGCACGAATCTTGACCTCTGATGAAATGAAACTATTCCAGTCCTTGCCTTTTCATCGCCAAGTAGAATTTTTAGGCGGGCGTTACGCTTGCAAAGAGGCTTTCTCTAAAGCTTGGGGAACTGGGATCGGAAAAGTTACCTTTCAAGATGTCGAGATTTTAAAAAATGAAAATGGTCAGCCTGTTGTGACGCGTTCACCTCATGAAGGCAATGTATGGGTCAGTATTACTCATACAAATGAAACAGCTTTTGCACAAATTATTTTGGAAGACTAGAAAGAAGGAAAAACGATGGTTGTCGCTTGGCACCGCCCAACGAAAGCAGTGATACATAAAAAAGCTATAACTGAAAATGTAGCAAATGAAGTTGCAAGACTTCCGCAAGGAAAAGAATTGTTTGCAGTAGTAAAAGCAAACGGATACGGTCATGGAGCTATTGAAACAGCTGAGGCAGCAGTTGCAGGTGGAGCTTCGGGCTTTTGTGTTTCAAATTTAGATGAAGGAGTCGAGTTGAGAGAAGCTGGATTTACTCAGCCCATCCTTATCTTGAATATGGTTCCTTACGACGCACTGACTGTAGCTGTTGCTCATGATTTATCAGTAACTGCAGGTACACGGGAATGGTTGCAGGCAGCAGCTGCTGTTTTAGAGAAAAGTAAGCTAGAGACGCCTCTTTCGATTCATCTAAAAGCAGACACTGGGATGGGTCGTATCGGATTTTGTACACCTGAAGAAGTAAAAGAGGCAGCTGCATTCATCAAAGAAAGTCGTGTATTAGAATGGGAAGGTTTATTTACCCATTTTTCTACAGCAGATCAGGCAGATGATACATATTGGAATCTGCAAAAAGAACGCTTTATAGAAGTGCTGAAAAAACTTCCCGAACTTCCTCGATATGTACATGTCAGCAATAGTGCAACGGCTTTATGGCATGATGAAACAATCGGCAATATGATTCGTTATGGAGTAGCAATGTACGGACTGAATCCCTCTGGGCACGCACTACCGGAAGTTTATCCATTGCAGCCAGCACTTGAGCTGGTTTCTGAATTGATTCAAGTCAAAAAACTCCCAGCAGGTGAAGGAATCGGCTATGGAGAAACATATATCACTCCTGAAGCAGAGTGGATCGGAACGATACCGATCGGTTATGCAGATGGCTGGCCACGAAAGATGCAGGGTTTTTCTCTATTGGTAGAAGGGAACTACTGTGAAACGATTGGGCGTGTATGTATGGATCAACTGATGATCCGATTGCCTCAAGAATTTCCTGTCGGAACAAAAGTGACGCTTATCGGCAAAAATGCAGACAAAGAAATCACTATGCAGGATATAGCAGATCAATTAGGTACGATCCACTATGAAGTGGCTTGCGGATTAGGACAGCGGATACCAAGAGAATATCAAGAATAAGGAGGATCCTATGGTAAAAAGAGGAGATATTTATTTTGCTGATCTTTCTCCAGTCGTGGGATCGGAGCAAGGCGGAACACGCCCAGTTTTGGTTATTCAAAATAATCTAGGTAACCATTTTAGCCCGACGATCATTGTTGCGGCCATAACGGCAAAAATGGCTAAACCTAAGCTTCCGACTCACATTGGGATCAAAGCTACTGGAACAGGAATAGAAAGAGACTCCGTTATCCTGTTGGAGCAGATCAGAACGATCGATAAATCAAGATTGAAAGAAAAGGTCTGCCATTTGGATCGACCCATTATGGCAGAAGTTGACCGAGCATTGAAAATTAGTGTGGGTATCGAAGCACTGACTCCTGTTACTAAATAAATATAGCGAAGTAACCATGCAGCCTTTACATATAAAAAAGGACCAGCTGTGCGTAAAAAAAGATACGTCTGCTTCTAGTACCAGCATTTCTGCTAGAAGAAGCGAACGTATCTTTTTTGATGATCCAAGGAGTGGTCCATGCGCCCTCCTCCTTTACATTACAGCCAGACTTGGATTACCAGCTGGCTTTTTTTACTCCTGGAATCAAACCTTTATGTGCTAATTCACGGAATTTTATACGGGACATCCCGAATTTACGCATGTATCCGCGAGGGCGTCCATCGATTAAATCACGATTTTTCAATCGTTCTGGACGAGCATCTAAAGGAAGTTTGCGCAAGCCTTCGTAATCTTTTTGCGCTTTTAATTCCTGGCGTAAAGCAGCATAGCGTTCAATCGTTTCTTGCTGTTTTTTTGCTTTGGCAATCTTTGATTTTTTAGCCATCAACAAATTCCTCCAATTATTTTTTATTAGCGTAAATCGTAATCTTTACGCTTTTAGATAAATAATTTAACACGTTTCGCGAAAAAAGACAATTATTTTGTTTTGAATCATGCGCCAAAACGAAAAGACATTTTTTTTGTCAAAATAAAGGCATAAACGTAAACTTAAAGAAAAAGGGAGATGGTGACCATGCGAAGATTTGCAATTAACGGTTACGGAGAAGCACAAGATGTTTTTGAAGAAATCGATGCTCATCCCAGAGAAGTCGGTTCTGGACATGTTCGTGTAGAAATAAAAGCATTCAGTGTGAATCCTTATGATGTTGCCTTGCGTTTAGGAGAAATGAAAGAGATACGAACATTGAAATTCCCTTATGTACCAGGTAATGATGGTGCTGGTATTGTGACAGAGATTGGTTCAGATGTCACAACTGTTCATGTAGGTGATCGAGTAGCTGTCCATGCAGTCGGCGGGACTTACGGAGAAGAAGTCGTGTTGCCATCAGCAAAAGTAGCAAAAATTCCAGATAAAATGAGTTGGGAAGAAGCAGCCGGAATGGTCACGCCAGGAATTACGGCTTATAATCTAATCAACCATTTGACGGAAATCCAGCCGACAGATACTGTAATGATACTAGGAGCATCAGGTGCGGTCGGGTCAAGTCTGATCCAGCTTCTCCATGAAAAGGGAATCCGAATCTTAACCAGTGCATCCAGTAAAAATGAGGAAAAGGTAAAAAAATTAGGAGCTTCAGCATTTGCTGCTTATGATAAAACAAATCCAGGTCTGCAATTTGCTGATCAGGCAGACCTTGTAATCGATGCGACGAAAGGAAGTATCAAAGGAGAAACCGGCATCCAGATCATGAAACCAGGCGGCAGGTATGTTGCATTAAATGACCTCCCAGATCTAGATTTGCGGCAAAAAAAGGAAGGCTTTTATGAATCGTTTGTTCCAAGAAAGGAATATCTAGATGCAGAAGCCTTTGCTGGCATAATCAAAGCCTACCAAAAAGGAGCCTTTCATGTTTTTATTTCAATGAATCTGTCTGCTTCACTTAAGCATGTCATCCAAGCACATCAGCTAGTTGAAGGACATCCTCCTGCTGGGAAAATCATCCTGTCATTCGAAAAATAAGAAATACAGGAATAAAAAACGAAAAAAGCTGAAACATTTTTGTAGGGGCAAAGACAAAAAATGTTTTAGCTTTTTTGCGTATACGTATAATAGATAAAAACTTTGGCATAAAATTATCTTTCCCTTTTATTTCATGATAAAGTAAAGTCTGTAATCCTTAATTATTTCTCAATATGTAAGAGATTACAATGAGACAATTGCCGTGATATGTCCAAAAATTCGACTTTTTTGAAAAAAGCCGATTGAAAAAAGTATGAAATACATGGTAAAGTAATTCAGCTGAAAAAAGAAGAAGGGGGAGAACTATGCAGTCAATCAAAAATACGCTTCGATTATATTTGCTTGACTGGAAACGGATTTTCAAAAACCCGATTGCAACACTTCTGATCATCGCGATCATGATCATCCCTTCGCTATATGCGTGGTTTAACATCAAAGCATTATGGGATCCATATGGAAATACTGGAGAGCTGCCAATTGCTGTTTACAGTGCAGACAAGCCAGCAGAGTTTCAAGGTAAAGAAGTGGCCATTGGGGAGCAAGTCATCGAATCGCTTCATAAAAATAAACAATTAGGATGGCAATTCGTTGATTCAAAAGAACAATTAGAAGACGGAGTCCGTTCCGGAAAGTATTACGCAGGTATTTACTTGCCAAAGGATTTCTCAGAAGATCTGCTGAGTTTTACTAGTGGTGATATCAAGAAACCAAAAATCGAATATACGGTAAATGAAAAAATCAATGCGATTGCACCGAAAATCACCGATAAAGGAGCAAGTTCGATCCAATCGCAAATCACAAATGAATTTATCAAAACAGCCAGTTCGACTTTATTGAAAGTATTCAATGAGATAGGTTACGACATCGATACGAACCTAGTAAGTATCAATAAAGTCAAAGATATGATTTTATCAACAGATGAAAATTTGGACACGATCGACGGCTACACAAAACAAGTCCTCGAATTACAAAGTCAACTACCTGAAATCAAGGAAAAACTGAATAAAGCAAATGAATTCGTGGATTACATCCCTAAAGTAGATGAGATGGGTGAAAAAGTCGTTGCATTGAATGACAAAATGCCTGAGTTGAAAGATCAAGCAAAAATCATCCTTGATTTGCAAGAAAAAATCCCAGAGATCCAAAATGCCGGTAAGCAACTAGCAGAGATCGACGGCGATTTTGCTTCGATCCAAGAGACAATGAACCAAGGAATCGATGAAGCAAAACAAGGCTTGACGATCATCCAACAAGTACAGGATATCTTGCCAGATGTGAAAAATTTAGAAAATCAGGCAAGTGATCTAGCAAACCAAACAAAATCAGGTGCCTCTCAGCTGAAAGATGCGATACCAAGCATCACAAACAGTGTAGATGTTACATTGAAGTCAATTGGACAAGTGGCAACAACGACAGGTTCGCTAGCATCTACCATTAACGAGGCAATTACAGATGGACAATTAACTCCGTCAGAAAAAGAAAATCTAGGAAATGTTCTTAATGATTTTATGGAGAATGTCTCAAAACAACAGACGTCAATAAATCAATTGATAGAATTTTTAACAAATCTACAAAATAATGCAGGAAATACCAATTTAAATGAGATTATTCGTCAACTTAATGATGTAAATAAATTTTTAGGAGATTTTAAAAATCGATTGAATCAACTAAATGTTGCGATACAAACAGGTGATATTCAACCGATTAAGGATGCATTAGGAAGTGTAGAATCTACGGCTAAACAAATTGATGATTTTATTAAAAACATCAATTTAGATCAAGTCAGCTCTACCGTCACTTCTCTACTAGACCAAGTCATCGATACGATTGGGACTGCACAAGGCGCACTGAGCAAAGCGGACCAGATCGACTTTGATTCGCTTCTCAGCTCAACGAAAGCAACTGTAACGAATGCAGTGGCAATTTTAGAAAAATATCAAAAAGAAATGCCTGCAATTGGACAAGAAATCCATGATGCCAATACAATGCTGAATGGAAATATGGATACCATCGTCAATGGCATCAATGAAGGGGCAGACCTATACAACAATGAATTACCGATCCTTCAGCAAAAATTAGGATTGGCCGCTGATTTTATCCAAAATGATTGGCCAGCACTAAAAAATGAAATCACCGGTACATTGACAACAGTAAATGAAAAAATGCCAGAAGTCGAAACAGCTGTGAACGCTGCTGCGGACTTGATCAACAATGACTGGCCAAATATCAAAGCTGGCATCCAAAAAGCAGCAGACGCGATCCGAAAAGGCGAACAAGAAGTCGATCTAGGTGAAGTCATCAAATTATTGAAACTAGATGCAACAAAAGAAAGTGACTTCTTTACACAACCTGTTGAGCTACAAACCAATGCGCTTTATCCAATCGCAAATAACGGTTCAGCTAGCACCCCGTTTTATACTGCACTATGTCTGTGGGTCGGCGCTGTTCTTCTTTCAAGTGTTGCTACGACAGAATACTATTTAGGAAAGAAAGACCGAAACAATTTTACGAAACGAGAACAATTCGTTGCTCGTATGCTGACATTTTTGACAATGGCGATTGCGCAAAGCTTGATCGTTACATTAGGGAATATTTTCTTACTAGGAGTAGATGTCCAAAATCCGGTCTACAGCGTGTCATTTGCTGTCTTGATCGCCTTAGCGTTCATGATGATCGTCTATGTCTTGGCTGCATTATTCGATAATGTCGGTAAAGGGATCGCTATTATCATCTTAGTACTGTCGATCTCTGGCGGAGGCGGGAACTATCCGATCCAAGTCTCAGGGAAATTCTTCCAAATGATCAATCCGTTCTTGCCATTTACTCATGCGGTAAACTTGTTACGGGAATCTGCAGGAGGAATTTATTGGCCAAATGCTACGAAAGCAATCTGGATCATGATCGGTTTGTTTGTTGTCTTTGGAATCGTAGGAACGGCAATCTATCCGTTCATCGAAGAAAAAATGACGAAATTCAAAGAAGCGGCGCATGAGAGCCATATTTTTCATTAAAAAAAGAGGTTGTGAAATCAGTGTTTTGACCTGAGTATTAGAGAAAAAAATGGAAAAATAGTTCCTCATATTTTGCCGTTTTTTGAGCTAATGCCGAGGGTCAGCTGATTGAACACCGTGTACCAAGAGGTTGTGACAACTGCGCTATGCTTCGAGTAGTAAGAATGATGGGTAGAAAGCAACCTTACATCTCTCTTTCAAAAGTTAAGATATCAAAAAGGATAGAACTTGATTTTCTAAGTCAAGTTCTATCCTTTTATTATAGAATTCAAAGAAAAAGCCCATAAAAAAATGTTAGATTTTTGCTGTATTAAAGCGTTTGAAAAAGCGCTTGATATTTTTCTGTTTTTTTCCAATTATTTTCTTAAAGTTTATTGACTTTTAAGGTCAGTGAGCGTACTATAACATCTTGTTTACTATAAATTTTCGACTATAAAACTTGAAGTAAAATTGTGTGTAAAGGAGTTTAGAAATTGGATTACTTAAAAAGGTTGTTAGTAGGTAAGCCTTTAAAATCTGCTGAAAATGATGAGCACAAATTAACCCGATTTGCTGCTTTGGCATTATTGTCGTCTGATGCGTTATCATCTATTGCATATGGTACGGAACAAATCGTTGTCGTTTTAGTCGCTTTGTCTGCTGCAGCCATCTGGTATTCGCTACCCATTGCCGCTTTTGTTATTATTTTATTGATTTCATTAACGCTATCATATCGTCAAATCATCCATGCTTATCCTCATGGCGGGGGAGCATATGTCGTCAGCAGTGAGAATCTTGGAAAGAATGCTGGCTTGATTTCCGGTGGCTCTTTATTGATCGACTACATGTTGACAGTAGCAGTATCTGTCTCAGCAGGTGCTGAAGCGATCACATCAGCGGTGCCAGCACTCTACGGTCATCAAGTCGCTATTTCTGTGACAATCGTTTTGCTACTGATGATGCTGAATCTTCGTGGTCTGAGGGAATCTGCATCGTTCCTATTATTTCCGGTGTACACATTTATCCTTGTGATCTCGTTACTGATCGTTGTTGGTTTATATAATATCGTGACAGGTGCTGTGCCATTGCAAGCTACTGCACTTCCAGGAGCGGCTGTGCCGGGTGTTTCTATCGCTTTGATTTTACGAGCATTTTCTTCTGGTTCTTCCTCTTTAACTGGGGTGGAGGCGATTAGTAATGCTGTACCATTCTTTAAGAAGCCAAGAGCAAAAAATGCCGCTGCTACGTTGACGATGATGGCATTGATCTTAGGTTTCTTCTTCGTGGGGATCACATTTATCAACTATTGGTATGGGATCGTTCCTGAAAAAGAAGTCACTGTTTTGTCTCAAATCGGTAAAGCTGTCTTTGGTCATGGTATTTTGTATTACGTCCTTCAATTTGCTACAGCGCTGATTTTAGCAGTTGCTGCTAACACCGGTTTTTCTGCTTTTCCAGTTCTTGCATACAATCTGGCAAAAGATAAATTCATGCCTCACATGTATCAAGATCGTGGGGATCGACTAGGCTATTCCAATGGGATTATCACACTAGCGCTAGGTTCGATCGTATTGCTGTTTATTTTCCATGGCTCAACAGAACGCTTGATTCCGTTATACTCTATCGGCGTGTTCATTCCATTTGCTTTATCTCAAACAGGGATGGTCGTCAAATGGAAAAAAGAAGGAAAAAGATGGTTAAGCAAGTCGATTGCCAATATTACAGGTGCGTTCATCTCATATGCAATCATTGCGATTTTGTTTGTCTATCGGTTAGGGGACATTTGGCCTTTCTTCATCATTATGCCAATCGTTATGTTCATTTTTTATAAGATCCATGATCATTATAAAAAAGTAGCAGAACAGCTTCGTTTAGAAAATGATGCAAAACTACATGATTATGACGGGAATACCGTTCTTGTATTAGTCGGGAATGTGACACGGGTAAATATCGGTGCGTTGAATTACGCACGTTCGATCGGTGATTATGTCGTTGCGATGCATGTTTCACTAGACGAAGATGTCGAAAAAGAAAAAGAAATCGAAGCAGAATTTAAAAAGCATTTCCCAGATGTCCGTTTTTCAATCGTCCACTCTTCTTATCGCTCGATTGAAAATCCAATTATCCGTTATGTAGATATCGTAAGTAAAAATGCAGCGAAACAAAACTATACAACTACTGTGTTGATTCCTCAATTTGTACCAAACAGACGCTGGCAGAATATTCTCCATAACCAAACAAGTTTGCGGTTAAGATTGCGATTGTCTTGGCGTGAAAATATCGTTGTCAGCACCTATAGCTACCATTTGAAGAAATAAACCAAGTTTTAAAATCAAAAACAGACCCTCTAGCTCTTAATTGAAGCTAGAGGGTCTGTTTTGTCTTATTCTCAGCTAAAGGTGCCCTCTATAAGCCATTAAAGATGGGAACAGCGTATGAAATGTTATTATTCTTCCTATTTAGCTGTAAAACATTTTGATTTTGATGTCTTGATCATAATTTCCGAATCCTTTGCCAAATAATGTACAGCCTCCTATATTTTCAGCTTCTTCCTTTACCTCGACTCTTAAGTGCCATGTGTCTTCATAGGTAGGAATCTCAGCCTCGTCAAGTGACCATTTTTTGTTACCATAACTCAGTGCCATTTTTAATTGATGATTCACAAACCCAACGGTCTAAGCAAGTATCAAATCGATAGTGAACATGAATGACAGGAGACGAAAGAGGCAATCATTTTTGAGGCAGTAGAAGACTTGACGGCCAAAATCAGTTTTGAATAACCGTTACAAATCTTGCGTGCGTATCCTCAGGTTATTCAAGATATCAATCAAGTCACACTGCAACGAGGAACCTTCGTGTATTGGTGTTGTTGCATAGACTCACAGGCTTTGGATTCGACCTTTGCTAAAGATGATACGTTGTTACCAATTACTTTACGTTTGGCTACCGCTAGTCGTAAAGGAGTAAGAAGTGAGCGTGGACAAAGATCCTCCCTAAAAAGGGGTCTTTTTCTCTATGTAAAAAAGAGGAAAAGTTTGCTGAATTTAAGTGCTTTATTGTATTTTTTTGACGTACTTAATCAAGTACGCTATAATTATATCAGAAAAAGGAGGAGAGACAATGGCTAATACAACGATGAATCCTAGCACTGCTCGTAAAAATTTTTATCAGTTATTGAAAGAGGTAAATGAAAATCATACTGAAATCGAGATTATTAGTGATCGTAGTGGAAACAATGCTGTATTGATTGGGCTGGAAGACTGGAGAGCGATTCAAGAAACCCTTTTTCTTGAGCAAACAGGTACTTTAGATAAAGTACGAGACCGCGAAAAAGACGACAGTGGCTTTACGAATATCGATGATATTGATTGGGAAGCTCTTTGATGAGTAACTATACAGTCGCAATCAAAAACTCTGCGAAAGTGGATTTAAGAAAAATCAAGCAATCGAATTTAAAGAAACAATTTGAAGAAGTGATTCAGACATTGAAGGAAGATCCATATATGCCCACGCAGTCTTTTGAAAAGCTGAGACCTACACATGAAGGCAGATACTCACGCAGGCTGAATAGACAGCATCGAGTGGTTTACAAAGTTGATGAGGAAAATAAAGTTGTGGAAATTTATTCTGCCTGGACACATTATGAGTGAAGTGAGAAGAGCCAACCTTTTTAGATAGTTAACAAAGAGTCTCCCCAAAAAGGAGACTCTTTTTTTGTTCTAAAACCAACCTTCTTGGATTTATTGCATGATTTCTTTAATTTGTTCCTATATCTCCACCTTTGAAGGGTCATTGTTTGAGTTTAGGAATGGAATGTTGACGGGTTTATGTAAAACAAGGAGGAAGAAGTGTGACAAGGAAAATCAGTAAAATTGGAGCATCGTTGTTAGTGTTGGCAGTGGCAACGACCATCGATTATCGCCAAAGTGAGGCGAAGACAATTGGAAATGTCGTTTATCGAGAAACAGCCAAAAGTATGTTGAAAAAAGCAATGGACAATCAACCGGAGTCGTCTTATTGGTTCCCAGAGGATTCGTTGGCATGGTCTTTTGGAAAAGATACAGATACGAAATACAATACCAGTGTCGTTTCTTTAGCAGAGCGGGTATCCAAAGCGACATTGCCGAACATGAATGTCACTCAAACGGAAGAAGTCAAAGTCGTGGCGCTTTCGGCCATGAATAGCAGTATCAACGGCAATGCATCACGAGGGATCGATATCTTTTACGCCAATGTCTTTTCTTATTGGCAATATATCGATCAATTGGTTTACGGGGGTGCTCTTCTGGTGAAGGATCATCGTACCGCCAAGTCTAGTTGCGACGGATGCAGTCCATAAGAATCGTGTACCGGTTTTAGGAACCGCAAACCTCCCATGGCGAGAAGCTGGAATGGCTAGATATGTTTTTAGCCAAGGATGAGGATGGCAAGTTCCCGATTGTATAAAAGATGATCGAAGTTACCGATACGGCAGTCACCAGTTTTGATGATGTAGCTGAAGGCATCGAACAATCGAGGACTGATGGAAAAGGCTTAAATGAAAGCCACGCCAAAGGATGTAAGAATTGATGCCCAATTCAAAGAACAAGCAGACGAGTATTTAGAGATCATGTGGTATGAATTCCATGACGAGTGATGGGAAAATGGATTGGCAAAATGCCTTAGCGGATAAGAAAAAAACTTAGTCGGTGGATGCAGAGATGAACCCGTTGGCAGTATGAAGTTGGAGTATACGGAATGGATAAATAGCTAAGAAAAGCAACTCTTTGCCCATAAGGAGGGAAGAATCAGAGTGGATTATTGCCTTAAAAAATGACAAAACTAAAAAAGCCTTTGCGACCAACAAATGGTCGCAGAAGCTTTTGTTTTTTACAATAACATCAGCGTGATGTACGGCTGGCTGGATCTAGCCGTCTTTCCAAAATACCTAAAAGCCAGTCCGTGATAATCGCCATTAATGCAGTTGGCAATGCACCTGCTAAAATAATCGATGTGCCATCTGTTGCATTGGTTCCTCGGATAATGATATCTCCAAGACCACCAGCACCGACGAATGCACCGATCGCGGTTATCCCGATGGCAACAACTAACGCGTTTCTTATGCCTGCCATGATAACAGAAACAGAGAGTGGTAACTCTACCATGAATAGTCGTTGTCTAGCAGTCATCCCCATGCCTTTGCCGACATCAAGGATGTTTTTGTCTACTTGGATCATCCCGGTATACGTATTCTTGATGATCGGTAAGAGGGAATACAAAAATACAGTAACAATCACGACATTGACTCCCAGGCCTAATCCAATGATTAAAATGGAGATCATGGCTAGAGAAGGGATCGTCTGGATGATATTCGCCAAACGAATCACCCAGTTTGCTAATTTACGTCTCCTAGAAATCATGATCCCAACCGGAATCCCGACAACTGCTGCAAAGAGGACACCATAGATAGAAATCAGGAAGTGACGGATAAATTGTGCAAAGATATAGGAGCCATTTTCCTGGAAATAATAGAAAAATTGTTGAAAGACATTCATTTTATCCAATTGCTTCACTTCCCTTCAAAATAGTGGTTTTCTTGTAAGAAACGTTGTGCTACTACTGATGGTTCCACTAGATTATTATCTGCTTCGTAGTTCAATTCCTGCATTTTTTCCGTACTGATGGTATGACCTAACTTATTTAAGGCTTCTTTTAAATGAGGCGTATCAGCTAATATCTTGTTGTCTACAACTGGAGCAGCATCATATGGTGGGAAGAATTGACGATCATCTTCCAACATGACTAGATCATAACTGGCGATCCGTCCATCCGTAGAGTAGCCAAGAACAATATCCATTTTTCCTGCTTCGACTGCGTCATAAACAAGTCCAATCTGCATAGGTAATATCGAATTGAAGGAGAAGCCATAAGTTTCTTGGAAGCCGTCATAACCGTCTCCTTTACGATTGATCCAAGAAGTATCTACACCAGCTACTAATTCATCCGCTACATTTTTCAGATCGCTGACTTTAGATAGATGGTATTTTTGTGCGGTGTCTTTTCGAACAAGAAAGACATACGTATTTTCAAAACCATAGGACGGGAACCACGTTTGATCGTATCTTTTCTCAAATTCATCTTTCACGGTAGCAAACGCTTTTTTCGGATCTTTTTCAGGAGGAAGGTTCAATGTAGTCGTTAAATCTGTTCCTGTGTAGCGAGCCGCTGAAATTGAAGCATCTCCGTTCATCATCGCTTGATGGTTGATAGTTGTGGTAGCCAGATTGTTGATGATTGCGGTATTTTTATCTGTATAATGTTCAACCATTCCGGCAACTAGGCTTGCTAAGATCTGTGCTTCTGAAGTGATTCCACCTGTGATCGAAATGGTGTCTTCATCTGTATTGCTGGCAAGACCAGGGAAAGAACAACTCGCAAGTATAAGAAGGGAGGAAAGTATCATGGTCATTTTTAACATACGTTTCATTCTTCATTCTCCTCTCTAAGTGCGATCGGTGTCAGCCGGTGTTCCAAGAGACCTAGAAGCCAATCAGCCAATAGTGCTAAAATTGTTACAGGGATCGTACCTGCCAAAATGAGATCTGGTTGGTAATTATTCAGTCCACTAAAAATCAAATCGCCTAAACCACCAGCGCCGATATAAGAGGCAAGTGTAGCCCATGCAATCACGTAAACGGCAGCTAAACGAATACCAGCCATGATCGTTGGCATAGCAATGGGCAATTCAACGGAAAAAATGGATTGGAACTCAGTCATCCCCATGCCTTTTGCCACATCCCGATAATTCCAATCGACGTTTTTCATCCCAATGTACGTATTACGTAAAATCGGCAATAATGAATAAATAAAGAGTGCGATAATCGCAGGTAATTTACCTACGCCAAATAGCGGGATCATCAATGCCAATAAAGCAAGAGAAGGGATTGTCTGCAAGGCACTGGTTAAGCCAATCACAATCGTGGCAGCTTTTGGAAAACGTGTCAGTAAGACACCAAGCGGTACAGCAATGATGATACCAATGATCAAAGCAAGTCCCGAAATATAAAGATGTTCAAAACCTTTTGAGAGAATTTCTGAACCGTGCTGATGAAAAAACTGCTGCATAGGTCAGACCTCCTTAGATTCTTCAGGAGTAGCTGACTCTGCAACATCAGTAGTTGCGGGATCTTCTCCCCAAATCACATCGTAGACGATATCCACTAATGATGCACGAGTCAGGATACCTACGACTTTGTTCTTTTCATCAACGACCGGCACGTATTTCAGTCCGCGTTTTAAAATGCGTTGCAAGGTATCACGAAGATAGGCGGATTCTTTTACGTAAAAAACATGTTTATTCAAAATGTCGCCGACACTGGATACTTTTCCTCGCTTTTTATTCAACGTTTCTACATCGATAAATCCTTTTAATACATTCGAATTATCGGTAACTAACAACGTATCTACACGTTTTTCCCTCATCAGTTTGATTGCTTCTTGTAATGATTTTTCCGGTGTAATCGTGATTGCTGTATTTAGCATAACTTCTCCGACTCTTGTCGCATTTGGCTTGGCTTGTAGTAGGCGATCTTCTCCAATCAACTCTTCTACGAAATCGTTTGCAGGATGACGTAAAATATTTTCTGGTGTATCAAATTGGATCACACGGCCTTCACTCATGATGGCGATACGGCTTGCTAGCTTAATTGCTTCATCCATGTCATGGGTTACAAATACGATCGTTTTTCCCAAGCGCTCTTGTAAATCTTTGACAAGGTCTTGCAAAGAATCACGAGTGATGGGATCAAGCGCACCGAATGGCTCGTCCATCAAGATGATATCTTGATTCGCTGCAAGGGCACGAACGACTCCAATACGCTGCTGCTGCCCACCAGATAATTCATGTGGGTAGCGATCTAACATCTCACGGGGCAATTCCACAAGATCAATCATTTTTTCAGCTGTTTTATTCCGTTCTTCTTGACTGACTTTCAACAATTTTTGGACAAGAGTGATATTTTCACGGATCGTCATGTGAGGCATCAATCCAATACTTTGGATAACATAGCCGATCTGACGTCGCAATTCCACTGGATCAATTTCTTGGATGGATTTTCCATCAATCAAAATTTTCCCTTGTGTTGGATCAGTCATTCGGTTGATCATCCGCATCGTCGTCGTTTTTCCGCTTCCGCTCGTACCGATAAAACAAATGAACTCACCCTTTTCAAATGAAAGATTGACGTCCTCTACAGCGACTTTTCCACCTTTATAAATTTTTGACACATTTTGAAATTCAATCATGGTGCCACCTCTTTTTCTATTTTCAATGAAGAACTATCTATTACTAGTATGCCTAAAACAATGAAAAAATACAAATAGGGTAGTTTTTTTATTTAGGAAAACAAAAAATAGAAGTGAAAAAGTGCTGATTTTGCCAACAGAATGAAAAACATGATAGAATGATGAAGCACATGATAGAAAGTGAGTGACGATATGTTAACAACAGAAGATTTTGATTTTGACTTGCCGGAAGAGTTGATCGCACAAACACCATTAAAAGACCGCGATCATTCTCGTTTACTTGTTTTGGATCGGAAAACTGGAGAGATGGAAGATAAACATTTCCATGAAATCATTGAAGAGTTACAGCCTGGTGATGCGCTAGTTATGAATAATACACGAGTTCTGCCTGCTCGTTTATATGGAGAAAAACCAGATACTGGTGCGCATTTAGAAGTCCTTCTTCTAACGAATACACAAGGAGATACGTGGGAGACATTGATCAAACCTGCGAAACGTGCCAAAGTTGGGACAAGAATCTCTTTTGGTGATGGCAGATTGCAAGCAGTAGTGAAAGAAGAATTGGAACACGGCGGACGGATCATTGACTTTGAGTATGAAGGAATTTTTCTAGAGATTCTTGAATCATTGGGAGAAATGCCATTGCCTCCATATATCAAAGAACGTCTGGAAGACCCAGATCGCTATCAAACTGTCTATGCGAAAGAAAATGGTTCTGCTGCAGCGCCAACAGCTGGATTGCATTTTACGAAAGAATTACTTGATGAGATCGAAGCAAAGGGTGTTGAATTAGTCTATCTGACACTACATGTAGGGTTAGGTACATTCCGACCTGTCAGCGTAGATAAAATTGAAGAACACCATATGCATAGTGAATTCTACCGTTTGACGGAAGAAGCAGCTGAGCGATTGAACCAAGTACGTAAAAATGGCGGGAAAATCGTGGCTGTCGGAACAACTTCAATTCGAACATTAGAAACGATTGGAACGAAATTTAATGGAGAAATCAAAGCAGACAGCGGATGGACTGATATTTTCATTACGCCTGGCTATGAATTCAAAGTGGTAGAAGCTTTCTCAACTAATTTCCATTTGCCAAAATCGACTTTAGTCATGTTAGTTAGTGCCTTTGCAGGAAGAGAATTGACTTTATCTGCTTACCAGCATGCGATTGAAGAGCGCTATCGTTTCTTTAGTTTTGGAGATGCGATGTTCGTGAAATAAGGTTATGAAAAGCCGCTAGTTTTGAATAACAAAAAAGCTTTACAAAGATTTTATGACAAAGAAAAAGCCGAGCTCTCGATAAGCTCGGCTTTCTTGTACCTCGGAAGGATTCAAATAAACAGAAATGATTGTAACTTTCCATCATACATGCAAAGCACGGTGTTGAATTTCTTCATGTTAAACAAAAATTTTGTTTTCGTTACATCTTCAACATTTAAAACATCTCTTGTTCCTATTCAATTTTCAGACGTTTACGTTATTCAATTGTTACGTATCGCATTACTTCTTGTTTCGGATACTTCGTGATCCAAACATCCATACGCATTCACTATTTATAGGTTTGTACTCTACACGCATGTCTGGGTGAAACCTGTACTTCTAACAACTTTGTTTGCTTACACTGTTCTATCGAGAAATTCTTCTGTCTATTTGATGGTATCCTCCTTCCTTACATCTATATAATAGCATCCTTTGGTAGCGTTTGCAAATATAAGCACTTTAAATTTTACGCTTTCTTAACAAATAATCGATAAGCCCTTTATTTGAAGTAAATAAAAAAAGGATGTTATAGTAAAATAAGTACCTTTTTTTGTACGAAGATTTTAAAGGAGGAATAGGATGGAAGAATACAAGCAGACAATAGAAGAAGTAAAGAAGGTAACAGAAGCAGATCCAGATACTGGGTTGTCTTCACAAGAAGTGGATGAACGGCGAAAAAAGCAGGGATTGAATAAATTCGATGAGGCGCCGAAAGAATCGATGATCAAAAAATTCTTTCGAAGCTTGTCCGATTTTACAACGATCATCCTTCTTGTAGCAGCGGTGATTTCCTTTTATACCGCATTTGCTACAGAACATGGGGATTTATTTGAAGGACTGCTGATCATCGCTATCGTTGTGATCAACTCGGTATTGGCGATTGTCCAAGAAGGAAACGCAGAAAAAGCACTGGAATCCTTGCAAGATATGAATAAACAAACGGCAACTGTCATACGAGACGGCAAAGTGACCACTGTTGAGTCAGAGCAACTGGTAGTGGGTGATATTCTTGTTTTAGAGTCCGGTGATGCTATTTCTGCCGATGCCCGTTTGATCGAAGCATCACAATTACGTGTAGAAGAATCGGCGTTGACTGGAGAAAGTGAAGCAGTTGAAAAAGATGCAGCATTTATTGCTGAAGAAGATGAGTCATTAGGTGACCAACTTAATATGGTATTTAAAGGATGTACGGTTGCTGCAGGTCGTGGGAAAGCGATCGTCACAGCCATTGGTATGGCTACAGAAATGGGTAAGATTGCGGATCTTTTGAACGAAAATACTATGCAAAAAACACCTTTACAGGTCCGATTGAATCAGCTAGGCAAACGAATCAGTATGATCGCTTTAGCGGCTGCGGCTTTAGTATTTGTGATTGGTGAACTGCAAGGAGAACCACTCCTTGAGATGTTCATGACTTCGATTTCTTTAGCTGTTGCAGCTGTACCGGAAACCTTGACTGTTATTGTTACGTTGACACTTGCATACGGTGTGCAGAAGATGGCGAGGAAACATGCGATCATCCGACAGTTGCCAGCAGTTGAAACGCTAGGAACCGCTAATGTTATCTGCTCAGACAAAACAGGAACGCTGACACAAAATGAAATGCGCGTCCGCCGGGTATGGAGCAAAGAAGATGAAGTAACGAATATCGAAGATTCAATGACGAACAGCGCGATGGAAATATTGAAAATGGCTGCACTATGTACAGATGTGACGGTCGAGCAAGAAGATGACGACCTTGTTATCAAAGGTAATCCAACAGAAGTAGCCATCGTAAGGGCTGTTGAAGAGAATTATCATACAAAAGCAGAATTAGAAGAAAAATATCCACGAGTAAACGAGCTTCCTTTTGATTCTGAACGAAAAATGATGACAACAGTTCACCAAATGGGCGAAAAATACATCTCAATCACCAAAGGAGCATTCGATGTTCTTGCTCCGCGCTTTAGTTCAGGCGATGTAGAACAAGCGGCGATCGTTAATGATCGCTTTGGTAAACGGGCACTGAGAGTGATTGCTGTTGGTTATGCTACTTATGACGAAGAACCGCAAGATATTTCTTCTGAAGCACTGGAAAAAGACTTACGTTTGATTGGTCTGATCGGAATGATCGATCCACCACGTCCAGAAAGTAAAGGAGCAATCAAGCGAGCGAAAAAGGCTGGCATCAAAACAGTCATGATCACTGGAGATCATGTGGTAACTGCCAGTGCCATAGCGAAAGAATTAGGTATCTTGAATGATCCGTCAGAAGCACTTTCAGGATCAGAACTGCATCAATTATCAGACGAAGAATTAGATGCGCGTGTCAAAGCTCTCTCTGTCTATGCTCGGGTAACGCCAGAAGACAAGATCCGGATCGTCAAATCTTGGCAACGTACGGGAGCAGTCGTAGCGATGACTGGCGATGGTGTGAATGATGCACCAGCGTTGAAAGCAAGTAATGTCGGATGTGCTATGGGGATCACAGGGACAGATGTGGCGCAAAGTGCCTCAGATATGATTCTGACGGATGACAACTTTGCGACGATTGTAGATGCTGTTAGTCAAGGACGTTCGGTTTATCAGAATATTCGTAAAGCTATCAACTTTTTGCTAAGCTGTAATATTTCGGAGATCTTTATTGTTTTGATTGCGATGCTGTTAGGCTGGGGAGCGCCATTCACAGCTGTGCAACTACTGTTTGTCAATGTAGTTGCCGATGGTCTTCCAGGATTTGCTTTGGGAAGAGAACCAGCAGAACACGGCATCATGGATCAGCCTCCTATTCCGAAAAACGAAGGGATCTTTGCTCGAGGCTTGTTGCAAAAAATCGCCATAAACGCAGGAGTCTTCACCATCGTAACGCTGTTTGGTTACTATTTAGGTAGTTATGTCGATACTATCAGCCCATGGGTAGATGCAAGTCAGCATGTCGGTCAAACTGTTGCATTCTTGATCTTAGCTTATTCATCGATTTTGCATGTGTTCAATGTACGCAGCAGCCAATCGATTTTCAAAGTCAATTTAGCAACCAATAAAGCTTTGGTAGAAATGGCGTTACTGGCATTAGCTATTACAACGGCTGTTGCTTTGCTGCCGTTTACGCAAGAACTATTCGGCCTAGTACACATCAGTTTGAATCACTGGTTCTTGGTAGGGATTTTGTCTATCGTACCAATCGCGGTGAATGAACTGATCAAGTTCCATCGATTACCGGAAGCAGAAGAAGAGGAATGATTAACTGTTTCTAAGTTGATTTTCTTTTTACTGGAACTATACAAAAAGGAGGTGTGACATGAATGTTGTCACACCTCCTTTTTGCTAATGGGCTGAATGTTTCTTTTACTGTCTCTCGATAAACGGTGTTCTCCTGCCACCCCCTCGGTCACAAGTCACACTCTCTTTTAAATATCTTTTGGCAATTGTTCATAAAATGCTGCTTTTGTTGCGGAAATGTATGGGCTGAGCCATAGATAACCAATACCAGCAGTTGCTAATGCTAAGATATGCCAGCCAATAAATGAAAGATCTAACCAGAAAAGTTGTCCTTTATAACCATCCATCAATTTTCGACTTGCAGTGATCGTATCCAGTACTTTAGGTGTTTGTCCTGTTTCTTGGACGATATCGTAGTAGATAAAATAGCTTTGAGAATAAGAATAGCTTTTAATGATTCCAGGAATAACTAATAGCAAACCCCATAATGTTGTAAAGATCGAGATCAGCACAGCTAAGCCGATCACTCCGCCGATAAACAAACCTTTGAATCCACGAAATGCATCTTTGAATGGTTCGATCTGATCTTTTTGTCCACGTAAAATATCAAGATAAGTCCAAGAAATACCGCTCATGAACAAAGCGCTAATGATGCTGGAAATAATTCCGCCACCGCCTCCTGAACTACCGCCTCCTGAAGTTGTCGCATCTGAGACGCTCGCTGATCCATCATATATGGTGGTGGCAAACAAGATAATAGGAATCATAATAAGAAGAATAGTAGCAATACCAATCAATGTAGGGATTAGATTTAGTAAAACAGCTTGTCCCCAACGTCCTTTTAGACTCTCTTTTGCTTGGCGTTTTAATTCTGCAGAAGATTGCATGATTTTTCCCTCCTTTCTTTCATAAAACCAATATACCATGTATCAAAAAATATTTCTGTCATAATGTTTTTCTTTTTTTTTGTTATTCATAAAAAAAGGATAAAAAAAAGAATATTAAATAAAGTAGAAGGAAGCCGAGGGAACTTGCAAAAAGCACTTGAAACGATTATGATGGTGGGAGTTGTCAAGATATTTTATATAGAAAGTAGGGAAATG
This sequence comes from Enterococcus sp. MSG3290, assembly GCF_050555565.1. Classification (NCBI taxonomy): domain Bacteria; kingdom Bacillati; phylum Bacillota; class Bacilli; order Lactobacillales; family Enterococcaceae; genus Enterococcus; species Enterococcus sp. MSG3290. The sequence goes on from NZ_CP187862.1 coordinate 194,893, forward strand.
AATGACGCAACCTGCCATTCGCTATCGTTTAATCAAGAAAGAAAAACATACTGGCGCGCGTTTAGGGGAATTGATCACGCCGCACGGAACTTTTCCCACACCAATGTTCATGCCAGTAGGAACATTAGCTACAGTAAAAACAATGTCCCCAGAAGAGTTGAAAGAAATGGGTGCTGGCGTTATTTTAAGTAATACATATCATTTATGGCTACGCCCTGGTGAAGACTTAGTAGAAGAAGCTGGCGGACTGCATAAATTTATGAACTGGGATCAACCGATTTTAACAGATTCAGGCGGCTTTCAAGTTTTTTCATTAAGTGATATGCGGAATATCGAAGAAGAAGGCGTGCATTTCAAAAATCACTTGAACGGTTCGCGTATGTTTTTATCACCAGAAAAAGCAATCAACATCCAAAATAAATTGGGCTCTGATATCATGATGAGTTTTGACGAATGTCCACCATTCGATGAAAGTTACGACTACGTGAAAAAATCAGTAGAACGTACGTCTCGATGGGCAGAACGAGGATTGAAAGCTCATGCTAACCCAGACCGTCAAGGATTATTTGGAATCATCCAAGGAGCAGGATTTGAAGATCTTCGTCGTCAAAGCGCGAAAGATCTAGTCGGGATGGATTTCCCTGGTTACTCAATCGGCGGGTTATCTGTCGGGGAACCTAAATCAGAAATGAATCGTGTATTAGAATTTACTACACCGTTGATCCCCGAAAACAAACCACGTTACTTGATGGGTGTCGGTGCTGCTGATTCATTGATCGATGGTGTTATCCGTGGAGTAGACATGTTTGACTGTGTCTTGCCTACTCGAATCGCTCGAAATGGCACATGTATGACTTCTCAAGGCCGTCTAGTAGTGAAAAATGCGAAATATGCCCATGATTTCCGTCCAATTGATGAGAAATGTGATTGTTATACATGTAAAAACTATACACGTGCCTATATCCGCCATTTGATCAAATGTGATGAAACATTTGGGATTCGTTTGACTTCTTACCACAATTTATACTTCTTGTTGAATCTAATGAAACAAGTACGTCAAGCAATCATGGATGATAATTTGCTTGAATTTAGAGAAGCCTTTTTTGAAGAATACGGGTTCAATAAAGAAAACGCAAAAAGCTTCTAAAGGAAAATCTTTTAAAAATTAAGTAAAAAACTAGTGTTAGCAGCATTTTTCTGCTAAAGTGTTTTTTGTAGATACAGAATTAGTGAGGTGAAAAAAATGGGAACATTACCAATGCTTGTGATGTTTATCGCGCTATTAGCAATGTGGTTTTTTATGTCACGTTCGCAAAAGAAACAACAGCAAGAACGTCAAAACTTGTTAGATAGCATGAAACCAGGTGATTCAGTCGTAACTATCGGCGGATTACATGGAGTTGTTTCAGAAATCGACAATGACAAACGGACAGTTGTTTTAGACTGCGAAGGGATCTTCCTTGAGTACGATCGTGCAGCAATCAAAACGGTCAAACCAGGGACTGTCGTAACAAATGATGCAACGACTACTGTTGAAACAACAGAAGAACCAGCTGAGACAGTTGAAGTAAAAACTGAAACAACAGAAACGCTGGAAGAGACAGAAGAGAAGAAAGAAAAATAAGTATCAAAGCTTATTTAAAGACGAGGTAGGGCAGAAAGATGTCCTACCTCATTTTTTATTCAAAAAAGAAAGAGATAAGAGCATGGGATATATTGCTCAATATTGAATAATCGGGTGTGTCATATAAATAATAATAAATAACTTTATATATTTTTCTATACAAACACCTGTAAATAAAGCAATTTTATATTTAAAAATAACTGTGAAAAAAATCACAAAAAAGTGTTTACATAGAAAAACAAATATTGTATGATATACATGTGAATGATTTAACAAATAACCATGACCCATTAGGAGGATAATGATGGCTAAAGTAATGGAAAAAGAAAAAACGAAGACAATTGACGTACAAGCAATGATTGATGATTTGGCAGAAAAAGCAAATGCAGCATTGAAAGAAATGGAAAGCTTTGATCAAGAAAAAGTGGACCATATCGTGCATGAAATGGCAATGGCAGCTTTAGATCAACATATGCCATTAGCGAAGATGGCTGTGGAAGAAACAGGCCGCGGTGTTTACGAAGATAAAGCAATCAAAAATATGTATGCGTCCGAATATATTTGGCATAATATCAAACATGATAAAACAGTTGGTGTGATCAATGAAGATGTCCAAAAAGGATTGATTGAAATTGCTGAACCAGTCGGTGTGGTTTGCGGAGTAACTCCAACAACGAATCCGACTTCCACAACGATTTTCAAATCAATGATCGCGTTGAAAACAAGAAATCCGATCGTTTTTGCTTTCCATCCAAGTGCCCAAAAATCTTCTGCAGAAGCAGCACGAGTAGTACGTGATGCTGCTATCGCTGCCGGAGCTCCTGAAAATTGTATCCAATGGATCGAACATCCTTCGATCGAAGCGACTTCTATGCTAATGAACCATCCAGGTATCGCGATCGTCTTAGCGACAGGTGGAGCTGGAATGGTCAAGTCTGCTTACTCTACAGGAAAACCAGCTTTAGGTGTAGGTCCAGGTAACGTACCAGCTTATATTGAAAAAACAGCAAAAATTAAACGTGCAGTGAACGATTTGATCGTTTCGAAAACATTTGATAATGGAATGATTTGTGCTTCTGAACAAGCTGTGATCGTGGATAAAGAAATCTATGCAGCAGTAAAAGCAGAATTCCAAGCACACCAAGTTTATATCGTAAAACCAGATGAATTGCAAAAATTAGAAGATGCAGTGATGAACGAAGGAAAATATGCGGTCAATCCATCAATCGTTGGACATTCTGCGATGGAAATCGCAAAATTGGCAGGAATCAGTGTACCAAAAGGAACGAAAATGCTGATTGCTGAATTGGAAGGCGTAGGCCCAGATTATCCGCTATCAAGAGAAAAACTTTCTCCAGTTCTTGCCATGATCAAAGCTAACAACACGGACCATGCGTTTGATTTGTGTGAAGGTATGTTGAATCTTGGAGGATTAGGACATACAGCAGTTATCCATTCAGAAAACGAAGAGTTGCATGTCAAATTCGGTCTTCGAATGAAAGCTTGTCGTATTTTAGTGAATACACCATCTGCAGAAGGCGGCATCGGTGATATCTATAACGAAATGATTCCGTCATTGACTTTGGGATGCGGTTCTTATGGTAAGAACTCTGTTTCTCGTAACGTCTCTGCTGTAAACTTAATCAATGTCAAAACTGTAGCGAAACGGAGAAATAACATGCAATGGTTCAAATTACCGCCAAAAATCTTCTTTGAAAAGAACTCTCTATTGTACTTAGAGAAAATGGAAAACGTTGAACGTGTCATGATCATTTGTGACCCTGGTATGGTCCAATTCGGTTACTGCGATACAGTTCGTGAAGTATTGGCACGACGTAAAAATGATGTGAAGATCGAAGTCTTCTCAGATGTTGAACCGAACCCATCGACAAATACCGTATACGCAGGAACGAAACTGATGGCAGACTTCAAGCCAGATACAGTAATCGCTCTTGGAGGCGGTTCTGCAATGGACGCAGCTAAGGGAATGTGGATGTTCTATGAACACCCAGACACATCTTTCTTTGGTGCAAAACAAAAATTCTTGGATATCCGTAAACGGACATATAAGATCGACAAACCAGAAAAAACACAATTCGTATGTATCCCGACAACATCAGGGACTGGTTCTGAAGTAACGCCATTTGCGGTCATCACTGACAGTGAAACACATGTGAAATATCCGTTAGCAGATTATGCATTGACGCCAGATGTCGCAATCGTCGATCCTCAATTCGTCATGTCAGTTCCAGCATCTGTCACAGCAGATACCGGGATGGATGTGTTAACACATGCAATCGAATCCTATGTTTCAGTCATGGCTTCAGATTATACACGTGGATTGAGCCTACAAGCAATCAAGTTAGTCTTTGACTATTTAGAAAAATCAGTAAAAACACCTGATATGGAATCACGTGAAAAAATGCACAACGCTTCTACAATGGCTGGTATGGCGTTTGCTAACGCATTCCTAGGTATTTGTCACTCAGTCGCACATAAAATCGGCGGGGAATACGGGATCCCTCATGGACGGACAAATGCGATTCTTTTACCGCATATTATCCGCTATAATGCAAAAGATCCACAAAAACATGCGATGTTCCCTAAATATGACTATTTCCGTGCAGATACAGATTACGCAGATATTGCAAAATTCTTAGGTCTGAAAGGCGAAACAACAGAGGAATTAGTCGAAGCTTTAGCAACGGCTGTTTATGAATTAGGAAAATCTGTCGGCATCAACATGAGTCTAAAAGCTCAAGGAGTCACACAAGAAACACTAGATACAACCGTAGACCGTATGGCTGAATTAGCTTACGAAGACCAATGTACGACAGCTAATCCGAAAGAACCATTGATCTCTGAATTGAAACAGATCATCATTGATGCTTACAACGGATAAGCAAAAGAAAGCGTAGAAAAAAGATAAGAAAATAGATGAAAAAGAACTTGGAAAACGTTGTTTCTCCAAGTTCTTTTTTTAATTTCCAAGTAACTGAAAGTTACTTTTGTTATTTAACATTTAGGTCAATTTTAGACAGTTTTTGTTCAAAAAGCGATATTTATAGTAGACGGTATTACTGCTATATTAAGGATATAAAATGAAAGCGTTTAAAAAGGTGGCGTAAAGATGATTATTAAAGAAGAGATTTTTGTACCTAAAGAATTAGTGAAAGAAAAAATTGACCTGCTCGTTGAAAACCTGACAACGATCAAAGACGATAATGGTGAATTTTTGTTGGACTTTGATGGACTGAAAGTAGATGACAAGAGCTGGACAGTGTGGAATTGGCCACAAGGTGTCGGTCTATATGGTATTTATAAAAATTACCAGATGACAAAAAATCCTCGCGCTTATCAAGTGGTCAATGAATGGTTTGAGGATCGTATGGAAGAAGGCGCTCCGCCCAAAAACGTCAATACAATGGCACCGCTATTGACTATGGCTTACTTGTATGAAGACACGAAAGATTCACGCTATTTGCCTTATTTAGAACAATGGGCAGAATGGGTCATGAATGACATGCCTCGGACAAATGAAGACGGGTTACAGCATGCCACATATGGACCGGAAAATAAGAATCAGTTGTGGGACGATACATTGATGATGACAGTTCTTCCTTTGGCAAAAATCGGGAAACTGTTGAATCGCCCAGAATATTTAGAAGAAGCTCGTTACCAGTTTATGATCCATATCAAATACTTGATGGATAAACGAACAGGATTGTGGTATCACGGCTGGACGTTTGAAGGAAATCATAACTATGCCGAAGCATTTTGGGCTCGTGGAAACTGCTGGTTGACGATTGCTATTCCAGAGATCATTGAAATCTTAGAATTATCGAAAGAAGATGCATTGCGCAAATTATTGATCGAAACACTTGAAGCACAAGTGCGTGCATTAAAAACTTATCAGTCTGAAAGCGGTTTATGGCATACGTTGTTGGATGATCCTTCTTCTTACGTAGAATCTTCTGCAACTGCAGGATTTGCTTACGGTATTTTGAAAGCGGTCCATAAACGTTATTTACCACAAGAATATAAAGAAGTCGCTTATCGTGCTATCCAAGGATTGCTTGAACAAATCGATGAAAAAGGAGAAGTTCAAAACGTTTCAATCGGGACAGGAATGGGGGACAGTTTAGATTTTTATCGGAATATCGGAATCACAGCAATGCCTTATGGACAGTCGTTAACGGTGCTTTGTTTGACAGAATTGCTCGTCTCTTATTGTTAAAAGAAAGGAAACCCATATGAAAAAAACATCACTGCTGTTTGCAGCAAGTTCGCTTAGCCTAGGTCTGCTAGGTCTAAGCGGCTGCGGAAATAATTCTAGTGTGGCAACTGTCGCAGATGCAGACGTAAATGAGATAGTTACCTTGCGCTTTGCTTATGCAAGCAACAGCCAGCCAGTAATTGATGCAATGAATGAATTTGGGCGTTTAGTAAAAGAAAAAACAGATGGTTCCGTACAGATCCAGTATTTCCCAGATGGACAACTGGGTGGAGAACGTGAACTGATCGAATTGACACAGTCAGGAGCAGTAGATTTCACAAAAGTAAGTGCCTCAGCGTTGGAAAGTTTCTCTAAAGATTATTCGATTTTTTCCGTTCCTTATCTATTCAATGATGAAGAACATTTCTTTAAGGTGATGGATAATGAAGAAATAATGGAGCCAATCTACCAATCGACCAAAAATTTAGGATTTACCGGATTGACCTATTATGATTCTGGTCAGCGCAGCTTTTATATGGTAGACGGTCCGATCCATACGCCGGAAGATTTGAAGGGAAAGAAGATCCGTGTGATGCAAAGCGAAACCGCTATCAAAATGGTAGAGCTTTTAGGCGGTTCGCCCGTACCTATGGGAAGTGATGAAGTGTACACGTCTCTTCAATCCAATTTGATCAACGGATCAGAAAACAATGAATTTGTCTTGTATACAGCTGGACATGGTGGTGTGGCTAAATACTATTCCTATGATGAGCATACACGTGTGCCAGATATCATCATCATGAATGATGCCATCAAAGAACAGCTAACTGATGAGCAGGAAAAAGCCATTGAAGAAGCAGCGAAAGAATCAACGGTTTTTGAAATTGAAGCTTTTGCAAAAGCAATTGAAGAAGAAAAAGCTTTAGCACAAGAAGAACATGGAGTCCAATTCAATGATGTAGATAATACACCGTTTCGAGAGGCAGTCGCACCGCTTCATGATACATTCAAAAACGATCCTGCCTACAAAGACCTTTATCAAAAGATCCAAGAGCAAGGAGCGTAGCTGTGATGAAAATGATTTTAAATAAGGTGTTAGAGATCCTAGGAGCTGTTTTGCTTGTTGGGATGGTCGCTGTCGTTTTATGGCAAGTATTTTCCAGAACGGTTTTAGGAAATCCGAATACGGTTACAGAAGAGCTTGTCCGATTCGGACTTGTCTGGTTTGCCATGTTGTCTTCTGCGTATGTTGTGGGACAAAAAGCACATTTAGCCGTAACGGTTTTAAGTGAAAAATTATCTGGTAAAAAAAGTAAGATTTTAGAAGTCGTTGTTCAAAGTTTATTTCTGGTATTTGCTGCGATGATCATGGTGTATGGCGGATGGAATGCTGTCACATTGACAATGGGACAGATCTCGCCTTCTTTAAGCATTCCGATGGGGTACGTCTATTTGTCAATACCTGTCTCAGGTATACTCATCATTATCTATAGTCTGATCAATCTAATCGATACATTAAGCAACAAGCCAGCAATTCAAGAAAAAATATAAAAATGGAGGAATAAAATGGCAATAGAAGCCGGATTAGTGTTATTTTTTGTATTTGTCGTGTTGCTTGTATTAGGGATGCCGATTGCTATAAGTATTGCGTTCTCATCAATGATGACTTTATTGTTAGTTATACCGTTTGATGTTTCTGCTTTTAGTTCAGCTCAAAAAATGGTGGGAAGTATCAACAGTTTTTCGCTCATCGCTATTCCGTTTTTCGTTCTTTCAGGTATTATCATGAATAATGGAGGGATAGCCAAGAAACTAGTGGATTTTGCGATGTTGTTTGTCGGACGCGTACCGGGGGCTTTGGCTCATACGAATGTGTTAGGGAATGCTTTATTTGGTTCCATCTCTAGCTCAGCCATTGCCGCTTCTACCGCGATTGGCGGAGTCTTGATCCCTCAGCAAGTGGAAGAAGGATATGACCGGAAGTTTGCGACAGCGGTCAATATCGCGTCAGCTCCGACAGGTATGGTCATTCCTCCAAGTACTGCTTTTATCATGTATTCACTTGTTGCTGGTGGTGCTTCGATTTCGGCTTTATTTATGGGAGGTTATCTCGTAGGGGCTTTGTGGGCACTAGGAATCATGCTAGTAGCATTCATCGTTGCTAAAAAGAATAAATACCCTGTTGTCGAAAAAGGACAGATGGCTCATGCTGGAAAAATAATAAAAGAGGCGATTCCTAGCCTTCTATTGATTGTCATCATTATCGGTGGTATCTTGACGGGGATATTTACAGCAGTAGAAGCTTCAGCGATAGCTGTCATTTACTCCCTGTTGATTGCTATGTTTTACTATAAAACGGTAAAACTAAAAGATATACCTAATATGTTGTTTCAATCAGTAGCAATGTCAGGGACGATCATGTTCTTATTAGCAACTTCTTCCATGATGTCTTTCGCCATGGCGTTTACCGGTATTCCTCAGGCAATTAGTTCGTTGATTATGGGCGTAACGGATAATAAGCTAGTGATTCTGTTATTAGTCAATCTTGTGTTATTACTGGTGGGTATGTTTATGGATGTGGCGCCTGCTATCTTGATTTTTACACCAATATTTTTACCAATCGTCACAAGTGTAGGGGTTGATCCTGTACATTACGGGTTGTTTTCAATCATGAATCTGTGTGTAGGATCCATCACGCCGCCTGTAGGTACAGGGCTATATGTCGGTGCAAGTGTAGGAGGCGTAAAAGCAGAGGCAATGCTGAAACCACTTCTTCCGTTTTATGGGATTATCCTAGTTGTCTTGTTTTTGATTACCTATTTCCCGCAAATCGTCATGTGGCTACCCAATATGCTGAGTTAGGAGAATAATTATGTTAAACATTACAATTAGAGGACATGATCTTTCCCAAGTCCAAACGATAGAAGATCTTGCAGAAAAAACAAAAGAACAAGGGATCCATACACTGCAGCTCGCCTTAGGTCTTTCGTTTCCTGCAATACCTTCTGGCGCAAATGAAATCAATTCTGGGATGGGAAATTATGTCAAACGAGTTTTAGAAAAGCAAGAAGTGACTGTAGGAATTTTAAGTTGCTATATCAATATGATTCATCCAGATTTAACGATACGAGAAGAGTTGCTGACAAAGTTCGAGCAGTATCTTCGCTATGCTTCTTCCTTTGGTGCGTCGATGGTTGCTTCGGAAACTGGATGTGTCTTGCCGGAAATCCAATATACGGAAGAAAATTTCACAGATGAAGCATTTGCTGAAGCAGTGTCCGTTATCCGTCGCTTGGTAAAAGCTGGAGAAAAATACCAAATGATGGTGGGGATAGAACCAGGTTTGAATCATCCGGTGTATTCTTTAGCAAGAGTAGAGCAGCTGATCCAAGCAGTGGATTCGGACTATCTGGGAATCATTTTAGATCCGACAAATTTGATCACAAGTACTGATTATCAAGAACAAGTCCAATTGGTAGAAGAAGCTTTTGAGCGTTTTGGTGAAAAAATATGTGCGGTTCATTTGAAAGATTTTCGTGTCGAACAGGAAAAAATCGTGCCGGTAAATTTGGGAGACGGTATGATCGAGTACACAAAAATCAAAGAAATCATCAAGAAGAACCGTCCGTATCTGTATGTGGTTCTTGAAGAAACAAAAGATGATGGGATTCGTTATGGAAGAAGTCTTCTTGAATAATGTAAAGAAGACATTGATTAACTAATATTTAGAATGGAGGGGGCGGGGCTAGAAGATGTCACGTCTCTTCTTTTTTATAAGAGTATATAAAAGCAGCTCTTTTTGATTACAAAAAACGTGGTATAATAAAATTGTGCATAAGTGAACAAAAGGAGGTGCGGCACATGCTCCAAAAGAAAATCAGCGGTGAACAAGTCAATACGATGGTTTCTGATCAGTATGAAATCTATCATGTCAAAGATGTCGTCAGCCAAAATAAAACGATCTATCATCATCATGATTTCTATGAGATCCATGCTACATTAAAGGGAGAAGCGACTTTTTATTTGGACGGACGACAATTTACGATCAAAGCAGGAAGTGTGCTGCTCATCCATTCCAATGATTTGCATCGTATCGTCCGCCAATCTTCAGATGTATTCGAGCGTGTCTATATCTTTGTCACCCCTTCTTTTCTAGAAAGTCGTTCCACGCCATGGTCTAATCTATCGGCTTGTTTTCAACCAATGGGAGAGAAGAGGAGTCGTGTATTGCAAATAGAACAGGAAGTATTGAAGCAAAAATTATCATTTATCGACCATCCTCCTGATAAAAAAATTTACGGTGAAGACATAAAATATGAACAAGCTCTGGTAGAATACTTGATTTTTCTCAATCAAGTTGTACAAAAAGAAGAGAGTGCGCAAGAACAGAATGCTGTAGTTCCTAATGAGCGTGTGGAACAAATGTTACAATATATCTCAAAAAATTTATCTCATCCGCTTTCTTTAGAGGAAATGGAAAAGCAGTTTTTTGTCAGCAAATACCATATCACACGAGAATTTAAAAAGTACACTGGATTTACGTTTCATCAGTATGTAATGAAGAAAAAGCTGATCTATGCCAAGCACTTGTTGCGAGAATACCGCAGCTCTAGTGCTGTATATAGTAAAAGTGGTTTTTCTTCTTATCCGCATTTTCTGAAAGCATTCAAGAGAGAGTTCGGCATAACGCCTAAAGAATTTTTGAAACGTGATACACAGAAACAGTTGGTTCATTATGAACATTTTGAAGATGAACAATGAGAATGATCACTAAAAAATAACCGCAGTAGCTGCTGTTGTTTACATAGAAGCAGAAACTGCGGTTATTTTATTTTTATCTATATATTTCAAAATATTTTGAAAAAATGACGTACATATTATATGAATCAGCTGAATTTACGAAAGTCTCTCGGCGATAGTCCTGTTTTTGCTTTGAACAGGCGGCTAAAGTAAGCAAAATTCTCAATCCCTATTTCTTCGGAAATCATTCGAACCGTAAATTCTGTATACCGAAGAAGGTCTTTAGCGTAAGAAAGTTTTTTGCTGATCAAATAATCGATTGGTGGAGAACCGATAAATTTGGAAAAATCTTTGCTCAGCTGATATTTATTCAATAAGAATTGTTGTTCTAATTGATCAAGTGTAATCGTTTCTTTGAAATGTTCGTCTAAGTATTGCTTCAGTTTGTAAACGTAGGCGGGAATATCCTCTTCTTCGAAATCTAGCTGATACTTTTGCAAAATCAGTTCATTCAGCAACTCGTGGATAGCTACAGAGGACTGGAAATCGGTACGGGCATTCGTGCCTTGTTGCATGTGGATCAATTCTGTGATCAAATGGTGGATCTTGTTTTCTGATGGATCCCCTGTTGAATGGAAGGTGTTATGGCCGTCTTTTGTGAACTCCTGATAAAATGATTGGACGTTCTGACCATTCAAATGGATCCAATCCATTTCCCATGGTTCTTCGCTGATCGTTTGATAACGCTGATATTCTTGGCAGTCAATAAAAAATAAGTCTCCAGCTTTTAGCTGTTGCTGATTATCATTATATGTAAGCGAACCTTCGCCAGACAAAGTAAACTTTATCAAGTAAGAAGGTAAATGTGCTCGTTCAGTATAGTAAGGGATTGGTGCTTTGAAGTAACCGATTTCTTGGATATAAAAAAATAAATTCCTGCTTCTTTGTGTAGGCGTCAAGATCACTCTTTTTGAGTCTTCCGACCATGAGTGGTTGGCTTTTTCCCAGTAATCCATGTAAACACTCCCAACTTGTCAAGATAATGCAATTATATACCAAAATAGTGTGAAGCAAAATATAAGATTCTGTATTATGATAGCATTGTTAATAAATGATAACGCTTTATTAATAAAGTGCTAATCAACAATAAAGTAAAAGAGGTGGAGAAATGAATCCAACATTTGTTGCCATCGATATCGGTGCATCAAGCGGACGACTAATGAAAAGTACGAGGGATGCAAAAGGTTCTTTGATCTTGGAAGAAGTACACCGGTTCAAAAACGGCTTTCGGAACAAAGACGGTCACGATCGCTGGAAGATCGATTATCTTATCAAAGAGATTTTGATTGGATTTGAAAAATTAAAGCAGACAGGGATTGATCGTCTTTTTGCGGGGATCGATACATGGGCAGTCGATTACTGTCTGATTGACGAACAAGGGGATCGGATAAATGATCCGATTGCTTATCGGGACAAGCGTACCAATGGAGCAGTAGAACAGTTTTCTGAAATCTATTCTCTAGATAAGTTGTATGAGCAGACAGGGATTCAGATCCAGCCTTTCAATACCTTGTTCCAATTGTTTGCTGAAGAAAAAGAAAATTTGGCAAAAGCACATAAATTGTTACTGATACCTGATTATTTAGGGTATGTCTTTACTGGTAACATGGTGACGGAGAAAACTAATGCATCTACTATGCAGCTGCTGAATGCAGGGACAAAAGAATGGGAAATAGAACTTCTTGAAAAAATCGGTGTCTCGAAGGAATTATTTCCACCATTGACAGAGCCGGGAACGATACTAGGAGATCTGCAAAAAGAACAATTTTCAAAATATGATTTGCCAGATGTGACCTTTATCACAGTAGCAAGTCATGATACGGCGTCAGCTGTATTAGGAACGCCAGGTCAAGGAGAACGTTGGGGTTATATCAGCAGTGGGACATGGTCGCTTTTAGGGATTGAAACAAAGATCGCCAATGTTTCTCGCAATGCTTTTTCTGAAAATTATACGAATGAATGGGGTGCCCATAACACGGTGCGTTTTTTGAAAAACATCATGGGGATGTGGTTGATCCAGGAAGTTGCCCGAATGCAAGAGTACGAGTACAGTTATGCGGAATTGGCAGAGCTTGCTGCAAAAGAAAAACCGCTGCAGCAAGTGATGGAAATCAATGACCCTCGATTTTTGAATCCCCAAAATATGATAGAAGAGATTCAGCAATACTGTTTTGAAACAGAGCAGCCAGTCCCTGTCTCACCGGGAGCTATCGCTCGTTGTGTGTATGATAATCTTGCTCTTTGTTACGCACAAGAGCTGATCAAAGTAGAACACTTAACTGGAACGAAATTGGAAAAGCTGCACATCGTAGGGGGCGGATCGAATAATCGTCTACTGAATCAATTGACAGCAGATTATGCCGGAATCATTGTAGAAGCAGGTCCTAGTGAAGCCACAGCAATCGGGAATGTTGCCATGCAAATGCTCAGTACAGGTCAGTTTTCGAATATAGAACAAGCAAGAAATGTAATCAAACAGTCGTTTCCATGTGAAACTTTTTACCCAGATGAAAATAAGCAAAACACGATGGAATGGTACGTGAATAAAATCAAAGGAGTAATCGTATGAACACGATTGAAAAAAATTACGAACAAGCAAAAGAAAAATATGCAACTATCGGTGTAGATACAGATGCTGTACTAGAAAAGATACAGGACATCAAAATTTCTATGCATTGCTGGCAAGGAGATGATGTCAAAGGTTTCTTGACACCGGATGGCGAATTGACCGGTGGAATCATGGCGACAGGGAATTTTCCAGGAGCCGCACGAACACCTGAAGAGCTTAGACAAGATCTGGAGAAAGCTTATTCGTTGATACCGGGCAAACACAAATTGAACCTTCATGCTATCTATTTGGATACAGAAGAATCTGTCGATCTAAATGAAATTGAGCCGAAACATTTTGAAAAATGGGTAGAGTGGGCAAAAAAAGAAGAAATCGGTCTTGATTTCAATCCGACTTTCTTTTCGCATCCAATGATGAAAGACGGCTTTACATTGGCTCATCCAGATAAAGAAATTCGTGAATACTGGATCGAACACGGGAAAAGAAGCCGCAAAATCGCGGAGTACTTTGGGAAAGAAACTGGACAAACAAGTATCAATAACTTTTGGGTACCTGATGGGATGAAAGATAATCCGATTGATCGTTTTACCCCACGGAAACGTTTAATGAAATCACTCGATGAAATTTTTACAGAAGAGTTAGATGAACGGTATGTACAAGATGCAGTAGAAAGCAAACTATTTGGTTTAGGCGCTGAAGCTTATACAGTCGGTTCTCATGAATTTTATATGGGTTACGGGTTGACTCGTGACAAACTTGTTTGTCTAGATGCTGGACATTTTCATCCAACAGAAGTGATTTCCAATAAATTATCTTCATTAGCTTTATTCAGCAAAGGAATCATGCTGCATGTTTCCCGTCCAGTGCGTTGGGATTCAGACCATGTGGTTTTGATGGATGATGAATTGCAGGAAATCGCTAAAGAATTAGTCCGTAACGAATTGTTGGAAAAAACAAATATCGGTCTGGATTTCTTTGATGCAACGATCAACCGTATCGCTGCTTGGGTCATCGGTACGAGAAATACACAAAAAGCACTGCTGAAAGCTATGCTGGAACCAGTTGAGCGATTGAAAGAAATGGAGCTGGCTTTTGACTTTACTTCAAGAATGGCTTATACGGAAGAATTGAAAGATTTCCCGTATGCCGATGTATGGAATTATTTCTGTTACAAAAATCAAGTTCCAGTTGGTTTGGATTGGCTGGAAGAAGTCCAGGAATATCAAAAAGACGTGTTGGAATTAAGAAAATAGGAGTGTGGCTATATTGAAAAAAATAGATATTTTACAAGCGCCTTATGTGAAAGAAATGATCGAAACGACGTCGAATCTTTATCGCTTGGGATGGGATGAAAGAAATGGCGGGAATATTTCTTATTTACTAAAAGAAGAAGAGATCACACCGTTCTTGGATCCTGAAAAAGTGATCCGCCGCATCTCGATGATTTTTGATGCCAGCCGTTTAGCAGGATGCTATTTTATTGTAACTGGTTCAGGAAGATATTTTAAAAATGTAGCGAGCGAACCTGCCGAGAATCTTGGAATCGTTCGAGTTGCTGAAGATGGCAAAACACTGGAACTTTTGTGGGGGCTGGAAAACGAATGCCTTCCTACAAGCGAGTTGCCAAGTCATTTCATGAGTCATATCGCCCGTTTAGAAGTAGACCCAGATAATCGGATCGTTATGCATTGCCATGCTAGTCATCTATTAGCGATGAGTTTTACGCATGAATTAGACGAACGTTCCTTTAGTCGTACGCTATGGCAAATGTGTACGGAATGCTTAGTTGTTTTTCCAGAAGGAATTTCCATCATTCCGTGGATGGTTCCGGGAACAAATGAGATTGGGGAAGCAACAGCTGAAAAAATGAAAGAAACTCGATTGGTTTTATGGCCACAACATGGAATCTACGGGTCAGGAAAAGACATGGATGAAGTCTTTGGTTTGATCGAGACAGCAGAAAAAGCAGCAGAAGTCTATACGTACGTCAAAGCGCAAGGACCCATCTTGCAAACAATCACAGACGAGAATCTGTGGCGCTTAGCAGATGCGTTTGGTGTTACTCCGAAAGCAGGTTATTTGGAGGAAGTTCATACGAAAGCAGGTGTCTGACATGGTGAAAAAAGCTTTTTGCATGAAAGTTTACCCAGAAAAACAAGAAGAATACAAAAAAAGACATGATGAACTTTGGCCAGAAATGCGTACAGCACTTCGTGAACACGGGGTCATCGACTATTCGATCTATCTTGATCCGAGTATAAGTTTGTTATTTGGTTACTTAGTGATCGAAGATGAAAAGTTATGGGAAAAAATGGCAAATACATCTATCAATCAAAAATGGTGGAAGTACATGGAAGATATCATGGAGACAAATCCAGATGCCTCTCCAGTCAGTTGGGAATTGATGCCAGTCTTTGAACTGTAGTAACAAGCAACTGGGCAACCGGTTGCTTGGGGTTCTTTCGTTTTTATTGTGAAAAATAATACAAATTAGGAGGAATAAAAAATGAGTAATCGAATGATTTTAAATGAAACATCGTATTTTGGAAAAGGAGCGATTGAGTCGATCGTCCCTGAATTTCAGCAGCGAGGATTCAGCAAAGCAGCTGTCATTACTGACAAAGGATTGATCGAGCACGGTATAGCAACAAAAGTAACAGAACTTCTAGATAAAGCAGCAATCGATTATGCTTTATACGACGGGATCGTACCTAATCCAACGATCCAAAATGTAAAAGATGGAGTGGCTTTTGTTAAAGAGGCAGAGGCAGACTGTTTGATCGCAATCGGTGGAGGTTCGCCAATCGATACGGCAAAAGCCATTGGGATTATTTTGACGAATCCAGAGTTTTCAGACGTCATTAGTTTAGAAGGTGTTGCTGATACGAAAAATCCATGTTTACCTATATTAGCTATACCAACGACTTCTGGAACAGCAGCAGAAGTAACGATCAACTACGTCATCACAGATGAAGTAAATCACCGAAAATTTGTTTGTGTTGATCCTCATGATATCCCAATCGTCGCGTTCATCGACAGCGATATGATGATGGGAATGCCGAAAAAATTGGCTGCATCAACAGGTATGGATGCTATGACGCATGCTATTGAAGGGTTTATCACAAAAGGCGCTTGGGAAATGACTGATATGCTGCATTTAAAAGCAATCGAAATCATCGGTCATTCTTTGGAAGCTTCTGTAGATGGCGATCAAAATGGGCGAGAAAAAATGGCATTAGGACAGTATATTGCGGGAATGGGCTTCTCAAATGTCGGTTTAGGACTGGTACACGGGATGGCTCACCCGTTAAGTGCATGGTACAACATTCCTCATGGCGTAGCGTGTGCAGCACTTTTGCCAACTGTCATGAAATATAACAAAGAATATACTGGAGAAAAGTACCGTGAGATCGCTCTTGTTCTAGGGATTAAAGGAGCAGCTGAAATGTCTTTAGAAGATGTAAGAGAAGCGGCTTGTGGTGAGATCGATCGGTTGAGCAAAGCGGTTGGAATCCCAGAAACCATTTCTGAATTAGGTGTAAAAGAAGCAGATATCCCAGCAATTGCAGAAGATGCTTTGCGAGATGTATGCACACCAGGAAATCCAAGAGAAACGACAGTAGAAGAAATCATTGCTTTATATCAAAGTTTGATGTAAAAACGAAGCGGATCTTCAGCATTAAATTGCCTGTAAAGAGAAATGGTAGTTTATATCTGGATATCTCTTTTAAATTGATGGTATTTCCGCTATAATTTTTCTTATAAAGAAATAGGAGAATATTATATGGAAAATAAAAAGCCTTATGGAACTGTATTGATCAAAGCCTCTAAAATACTAGACTATTTAGCGGAAAACCAAGATGTCTCTTTGCAGACGATCGCAAAGGGTGTGGGAATGACCTCTTCTACAGTCTTGAAAATACTAGATACTTTGCTGATGATCGGCTACGTAAATAAAAATTCAGAGAAAAACTATCGTTTAGGTGCAAAGCTTATTCGCTACGCGAATAAAAACATTGAACAAATCGATTTGGTAGAGTTGACTTTACCGTTTTTAGAACAGCTGCAGCAAAAGATCGATGAGACTATCCACTTAGGAGTATTGGACAACAATGAGATCTTGTACGTGAACAAACTAGATCCAAAACATCAAACGATCCGCATGTCTTCAAAAATCGGAATCACCCGACCATTATACAATTCTGCGATGGGCAAAGCCGTATTAGCAGAATTCAGTGAAGAGCAGTACACTGATTATCTTGAAAAGCATCCGTTGATCCCTTACACAGAATATACGATCACCAATGCATTACGGTTGAAAAAGGAAATCCAAACGGTAAAAGAAACCCACATCGCATTTGACGATGAAGAAATCGAACGTGATATTTTTTGTATAGGAGCCTCAATCGTGAAAAACGAACAAATCATTGGTGCATTTAGTGTAAGTATGCCGAAATATCGTTTAACAGATGAGACAAAAGAACAAATAATCAGTGCCCTCAAGCAAACAAAAAGCGAAATCGAGCAAAGAATTCAAAAATAATGAAAAAGCGTTTGCAATTTTTCTTTTCTGCCGTATAATATGGGTATAGATTTCCAAGTTATAAAATAAAATTTCTAAATAGGAAATAGGTGGAGAAGATGAAAAAAATTGATATTTTATCTCGATTGAAAAACGCCGGAGTGATTGCGGTGGTACGCGGAAAAAGCAAAGAAGAAGCTTTAAATGCTTGCCACGCAATCATCAAAGGTGGTCTAACTGGTATTGAGTTGACTTTTACAGTCCCTCAAGCAGATCAAGTAATCAAAGAACTTTTGTCATTCTACAAAGACCAACCAGAAATAGTGATTGGCGCAGGCACAGTATTAGACGCTGTCACAGCTCGCTTGGCTATCTTAGCTGGCGCAGAGTATATTGTTAGCCCTTCCTTTGATCAAGAAACGGCAGAGATGTGCAATCTGTATCAAATTCCTTACTTACCAGGATGTATGACTATTACCGAGATCAAAACAGCGCTGAAAAGCGGGGTAGATATCGTCAAACTATTTCCTGGAAGCGCTTATGGACCAAGTATCATTTCTGCCTTCAAGGCGCCGATGCCTCAAGTCAATATCATGCCAACTGGCGGTGTGAGTCTGGACAATATGAAAGAGTGGTTCGATGCTGGTGTCGTAACAGTCGGAGTAGGTGGGAACCTTTTAGCACCCGCAGCTACAGGAGATTTCGACAAAGTAACGGAAGTCGCGCAACAGTATGCAGCAAAAATGAAAGAAATCAAGAGGTAGCTGCTTATGGGAAAAGTAGTGACACTCGGAGAAATCATGTTGCGATTGTCCACAGAGCAGGGAACCCGTATCGATTCAAGTGAACGATTCGCTGCCCATTATGGCGGAGGGGAAGCAAACGTAGCAATTTCTTTAGCTAATTACGGACATGAAGCGATTTTTGCTACAAAAGTACCTGATAACGCATTGGGAAAAGCAGTCAAAAAGCACTTGCAATGTTATGGAGTAGATACGAAACAGGTATTATCTGGTGGATCAAGACTAGGTACTTATTATATGGAAACTGGTAGTGGCGAACGCGCCGCCTCAGTGATCTATGATCGTGCCGGATCAAGTTTTGCTGAAATGGATCATTTGGAATGGTCGCTAGAGGAGTTATTCCAAGGAATAGATATATTTCATGTTTCAGGAATCACCCCAGCTTTGTCTAAAAAATGGCAAAAAATGACGAAACAGGTGATAGAAGCTGCAAAAAAAGCTGGCTGCCTGATCAGCTTCGATATCAACTATCGTGGAAAATTATGGACACAGCAAGAAGCCAGCGAAGTAATCCATCAGCTTTTACCTTTAGTAGATATCTGCTCAGCTGGAAAAATGGATGCTCTTTATTTGTTAGGTATCGAGAAAGCGCCAGAAGCAGAAGAACAACCTCTAATTTATTATTATCAAAAAATGCAGGAAAAGTTCCCGAATATTCAGGTGTTTTATTCGACCAAGCGTACCGTTCATTCAGCAAGTGAAAATGAATTGAAGGGGACATTGTGGATGAACCATGAATATGTGGAATCCCAAGTCCATAGAATCACCCCAATCGTGGATCGAGTAGGTGGCGGAGATGCTTTTGCAGGTGGCGTGCTCCATGGGATTTTATCCAATATGTCTCCGCAAGAAATCATTGATTTTGCTACGGCAGCTTCTGCCTTGAAGCATACGATCCATGGGGACTGCAACCAATTTAGTCAAGAAGAAGTCGCACAATTTTTAGCATGCGGCTCTGGAAAAATCATTCGATAGAAGGAGTAGAAGAAAATGCAAGAAATGGAAACACGTTATACACACAGTCCAGAAGATATCCGTCATTATTCAACGGAACAATTGAGAAAAGAATTTTTAGTAGAAAAGGTATTTGAACCAGGGAAAATCAGTTTGACTTATACGCACAACGATCGAATGATCTTTGGTGGAGTGACACCTACTGAAAAAGAATTAGAAATCACATTAGACAAAGAACTAGGTGTTGATTACTTCTTAGAGCGTCGTGAACTAGGTGTGATCAATATCGGTGGACCAGGATTCATCGAGATCGATGGGCAAAAAGAAGAAATGAAAAAACAAGACGGATACTATATCGGAAAAGAAACACGACATGTTGTATTTTCTTCTCAAGATGCTGAAAACCCAGCTAAATTCTATATTAGTTCTGTTCCAGCTCATCATAAATATCCAAATGTAAAAATCAGTATCGACCAAGTAAAACCAATGGAGACTGGTGAAGGCCTGACACTGAATGAACGTAAAATCTACCAATACATCCATCCAAATGTATGCGAAAGCTGTCAATTACAAATGGGTTATACGATTTTAGAACCAGGAAGCGCTTGGAATACGATGCCTTGTCATACACATGAACGTCGTATGGAAGCTTATGTCTACTTTGATTATGCCAATGAAGATACACGTGTGTTCCACATGATGGGCAAACCAGATGAAACAAAACATTTAGTTGTAGACAATGAACAAGCCATTATTTCGCCAAGCTGGTCGATCCATTCAGGTGTAGGTACAAGCAATTACTCATTCATCTGGGCAATGTGCGGAGAAAATATCACCTATACAGACATGGATATGGTGCAAATGGATCAATTAAAATAAGCATAAGGGAGAGAAAATGATGGAATTTAGTATGGATATGTTTCGTTTAGATGGAAAAGTAGCATTAGTCACCGGTGCTGTCTATGGTATTGGATTTGAGATTGCACGCTCTTTAGCTACAGCAGGAGCAAAAATCGTATTTAATAACTTGAATCAAGAATCAGTTGATGAAGGTATAGCGCATTATAAAGAAGCAGGCATCGATGCAAAAGGTTATGTCTGCGATGTGACCGATGAAGAAGCGGTTCAAGCGATGGTTCAACAGATCAAAGAAGATGTAGGTTCAGTTGATATTCTAGTCAACAATGCAGGGATCATCAAACGGACACCGATGATCGAAATGGATGCGGCAGACTTCCGCCAAGTAATCGACGTGGATTTAAATGCCCCATTCATCGTTTCAAAAGCAGTTATTCCGGATATGATCGAAAAAGGCGGCGGTAAAATCATCAATATCTGCTCCATGATGAGTGAATTAGGACGCGAAACGGTCAGTGCTTATGCTGCGGCAAAAGGCGGATTAAAAATGCTGACGAAAAACATCGCTTCTGAATACGGTCAATACAATATCCAATGTAATGGAATTGGACCAGGTTATATTGCTACACCGCAAACTGCTCCATTACGCGAAACACAAGAAAACGGTGAACGTCATCCATTCGATCAATTTATCGTTGGACGTACGCCAGCAGCACGCTGGGGCGAGCCAATCGATTTGGCTGGACCATCTGTCTTCTTGGCTTCTAGCGCATCTGATTTCGTTAACGGCCATGTCTTGTATGTGGACGGAGGCATACTTGCCTATATCGGAAAACAACCTTAAAAGAGCTTTAGTACACTGTTTAGTGGAGAGGTTGTGAAATCAGCGGATTGAACGAATACCGAAGGACAGCTGATTAAACATCATTTATTCGAAAAAAGAGGCTGGGACAGAAGCATTTAACTCCAAGAAATAAGAAGGGATTCACGAAAATTGCTTTTCAAATTTTTGTGAATTTCAGCTTATTTCCGAAGGAGTTGCTTTTGCTTCCGCCGTTTGTACGTGTTTAGAGCGTGAGACAAAAGTGTTCTTTACTTTTGTCCCACGCTCTTTTCTGTGCGTCTTCCATACTTCACTAAGTCGATCCCTCTTGCTTCGCACCAATCCTTCACTGGTCCGGAAAAGATCAGAGAGTGTTGGTGTAGGGCCGCGGTATTCGTTGCGCCGACCATAGTATAAAGCAGACGAAGCTCTTCTTGCCATTGCTTCATCAGTATAATAGTTTCTTCTACGCCATGATTCATCAGATGCGTCAGTACGGTTCCTGAAGTACCCACTGCATTTGCGCCGAGACAAAGGGCTTTAAATATGTCATAGGCATTGCGGATACCTCCGGAGGCTAGGATTTCCATAGAAGTGTCTGCTTCATTTGCTTCAAGCAATGAAGAGACTGTCGATTGCCCCCAGTCAGCTAAATAACTCAGTTCCCGCTTGGAGCGACGGGCGTTTTCGATTTGGGTGAAGCTTGTTCCGCTTCGACCGCTGATATCAACTGTATGAACTTCTAAAGAAGCTAGATCATTGAGTGTTTCTCTTGTCATGCCAAAACCGACTTCTTTTACGATGAGGGGGACGTCAATGGCTGTTTGAGTCTCTTGAATAAGTACTTTCCAATTGGTAAAATCACGGTCTCCCTCAGGCATAACCAACTCTTGAGGTGCATTCAAATGAATCTGTAAGGCATCTGCGTGAAACAATCGGATAGCTTCTTGGGCTCTTTCGACAGAAGTCCCTGCACCGATGTTGGCAATGATTTTCCCGTGAGGATATTCTTGTCGCATAATCGTATAAGTATCGGCCAAAGAAGGGTCTTTCAAGGCAGCGCTGACTGAACCAGTGGCAATCATCAAATCTGCTTCTCTTGCGACGATTGCAAGATCTTGGTTGATTTTTTTTGTTTTTTCGCTTCCGCCAGTCATCGCATTGATATAAAATGGGCTGCTTAGTGTAAAACCAGCTGCCTGTGTGCTTAGATCGACATCAGAAACTGCTATTTGCGGCAAAGGGTTATGGATGATCCGTACGAAGTCAAATTCGTTTTTTTGTTTATCATGAAAGGCTTTAGCTAGTGAAACATGTTCGTCTTTTCGATTCATCGGTTTTCCTTTCTTTGATCGCTATAGACATGTAACGGCAGTGGAGTGATTTCTGCTTTTTCCCATGCACTCATTAAAGGAAGAATGCCAGATTTCTGGTCAACAATTACGATTCCGCAATCGCCACCACCTGCACCAGAAGATTTTGCGGCTCCTTCATACTGTTCAGCTAAATTACACAATTTGTTCAAAGCAGGCGTTTCGATGACGACCCCAGTGATTGCAGATAAATCATGCAGTAATTGTCGGTTTTTTCGAATCATCTGTTGGATCAACGTTACATTATTTTCTTTAAACCCTTTGATCATTTCGTTGACACATTCTGTACTGTTTTTTAAGAAAAGCTGATAAGCCACCATTTTATCTTCTCTCGAACGGTGAACTTGATCGACCAAATCAGAAGTAGAGGCAGGGCTACCCGTCCAACCAATCAATAAACGTAAATCTTCAGGAGCAATCAATGGCTCAATGGATAGACCTGGCCAATCCAGGGCAAGTAACTCACTGATAGAATGCTGAGTTTCTTGTTCTTGGAGCCAAGGATGGTCGAAGGTTGAGAAAGCGATCCAGCCACCATAACAGCTAGCAGCGATGTCGCCGCAGGAACCATTATCTTGAACTGCTAAATTGGCTAGTGCTGCAATCTTGAAAATCTCCAACTGAGATAAATTCAACGCGTAAAAAACATTCAAGGCTTTGACCGTTGCAACGGTCACGGCACCGCTAGAACCCAATCCATATTTCCGGCCATTTGAACTGTCTAACTCACTTGTTACTTTCAGATCATAAAAGGATAAAAGAATGTTTTTTTCTTGTGCATACTTTTCAGTCAAGCGAATAGCAGCAAGGATATAATGAAAAGGATTTTCCCGAATATCTAAAACTAATTCTCCGTTGCGTCTTGTCCAACGTACAGGCATCCCACTATATTGTGCAGATTGGATACTTCCGACTTTTCGTGCAGATTCTACAGTGACTGTCACGAATTGATCGACTGCAGCGATAACTGCTGGATGGCCTGTTTCAACAACTGCATATTCTCCGGCAATATAGAGTTTGCCTGGTGCAGATACTTCAATCATAAAAATCTCCCTTTATTCAATAATCGCAATTCCTGGACCAGCATGGGCAGTAATTACTTGTTCTTTGCTAAATAATTTGGTAAATGTTTCTTGTACCTCAGATAAATGGCTGTTTTCCACTAAAACTTTGACATTAGGGCCAGCATCCATCGTAAAGTAGCATGGAATGCCTTTTTTTCTCAATTGCCGCACCGCATCCATCGCTTTTAAGCTGTCAGGAGACCAGTAAGTGAATGGAGGCTGGGCAGCTAAAGTCGTTCCATGCATTTTTAGTCCGTTTCTTTCCATCGTTTCTCCGAGAAGTTGGAAATCTTTTGTTTTGATTGCTTGTTTCAATTGATATAGATCCCCTTCAACGGAATCTAACCAGCCTTGATAAAAACTGGATGTTTCGACTGTCCGACGCATCCCATTTCTGCTGGACACTTCTTTTTTCTGGTCGTTGATCAAAACGAAAACCATTGCTAAATCGTCTTCGAAAGAATCGGAAGGGACTGGCTTAGCGTAAGAACTTAAGTCGTCATGGCCTTTTTCCCATTCGACGAAACCACCGAAAATACTTCGGCAAGCTGAACCAGACCCGCGTCGAGCAAATCTTGAAAGAGAGAGATCGTCTAATCCAAGCTTAAGAGCAGTATTGCAAGCTCCTGCTAAAGCAGCTAGCCCGCTGGCAGAGGAGGCTAATCCAGCTGCGGTAGGAACGAAATTCTGACTGATTACTGAAGCTTTTAGTGAGAGGCCGGCTTCTTTACGAAAAAGGTCAAGAAACTGACTGACTTTTTTTGTTGCTTTTTCGTCTTGCAAGGTGCCATCTAGATAAAATTCATCTACCATATAGCTATCAGAAAAGATGACTTCTGTCTCTGTATAAAATGCATCCAATGTTAACGAAAGGCTGTTGTTCATTGGAAGGATGAGTTCTTCATTTTTCTTACCCCAATATTTGATTAGAGCAATGTTGGTATATGCGCGTGCTTTGCCTTTAAACATAGGTATGTACTCCTAATCCTTGTATCCAAGTTTCAGCAGCACCCGCATCTTCAAGTGCTTGACTGATTTCTTGGGCTTTTGTTTTTGTTTGTGCTAATGCAATCATACAGCCACCGCGTCCACCGCCAGTTAATTTGGCACCCAATGCCCCGGTATCTTTTGCTGTTTGGATCAATAGATTAAGAAAATCATTGCTGATTGTCAGCTTTTCCAGAAGTGATTGTGATTCATCCATTGTCTGTGCCAACGTTTCTGGTGAATTTTCAATGATTGCTTGTTTTGCTTGCTTCGTCAAGTATCCTAATTTTTGGATCATTTGTCCAGTTTCATGAGGCTGGGTTTCAAAGAGGTGAGCGACATCTTTGACGGCTTCTCTTGTTTGTCCTTTGATTCCTGTATCAGCGACAATCAAAAAAGCATCGATGTTCAAAGAAAAGTAGTCGAAAGGATGCCCTTTTGTAAAATAAATCGGCTGCAAGCTGCTAGTAGCGGCTGCATCGATTCCGCTAGGATTACCGTGGGCGATTTTTTCCGAAAGCTGGACATTTTCTAATAGTATTTCACGAGACAAAGGAAATGCTAAGTAATCATAAAAAGCACGAGTGACTGCTGTGGCGACTGCAGCGCTTGATCCCATTCCACGTTCAGCAGGAATCGTGCTTTCAATGGTCAGTTGCAAGTTTTTTTGGATGTCATGCTGTTTTTTTAAGTGAATGAATAATTTTTTGATATTTTTTAATGCATGAGGAGCTTCGGCTAAATTTCCTGAATAGTAGGAAGAAACCAGTTGATCGTCCATTGCATCCAGCTCTTCAAGGAATGCGGTGACTTTTGTTGCATAGAAAGGAAAGGCAATCGCTGGTTCTCCATAAACAACCGCGTGCTCGCCCATCAATATGATCTTTCCGCTTGATTCTCCTTGGCCATAGTTTGCCATAATCTAACTCCTTCTCACGTAAAAGTGATTTTTAAGCAAAAAATAAAGCGCCCAAAACGAGTTGCGCTGCTTCACGAATTTTTTTGTCCACTAAGGGTCTCAAAAAACATTCCTCCTTTATTTTACTAAAACCATCTCAGAAGTAAAACTAAGAATACGTTTTCTAAAGAAAAAACACTTTTTTCTTAAGAATTTTTTGACTTTTTTTCTTCTTTGACTAGAAAAAAATACAATTGACACTACTAGATATTGGGGGTATATTTAAAAAGGTTGGAGTTAAACACAATATTTAGTGATGAAGTGAGCTGGAGGTAAATGAGCGTGATCGTTTTAGCAGGTACAATTGGTGCCGGAAAATCAAGTTTAACAGAAATGATGGCTGAACACTTTGATAGTCAGGCATTTTATGAATCGATTGATGATAATGAAGTCTTGCCCTTATTTTATGCAAACCCTGAACAGTATGCTTTTTTGCTGCAAATTTATTTTTTGAATAAACGTTTTGCAAGCATCAAACAAGCAATGAAAGATGACAATAATGTATTGGACCGTTCGATTTATGAAGATTCACTGCTTTTCCATCTAAATGCAGATCTAGGAAGAGCAACAGAAACAGAAGTTCGTGTGTATGATGAACTGCTGGAAAACATGATGGAAGAACTTCCCTATGCTGCCCATAAAAAACATCCGGATTTATTAGTTCATATTCGTGTATCTTTTGATACGATGTTGGAGCGTATCGAAAAACGTGGTCGTTCGTATGAACAATTGTCCTTTGATCCAAGTCTATACGATTATTACAAAGAATTGAACAGACGTTACGATCAATGGTATGAAGAATACAAAGAAAGTCCAAAAATCCAAATCGATGGAGACCGCTATAATTTTGTGGAAGATCCTCAAGCAAAAGAAGAAGTCTTGAAAATGATCGAAGAAAAATTAGCAGAGATTCGCCAAACCAAAGTAGCCATTTGATTTACAGTTGCTCAAATAAAGGGTAAACCTTTATTTGAGCGACTTTTTTCTTTATACTGGAAACAAATGTCAGGAGGATAGAGTATGCGGGAAAAACACTATTTTAATCAAGACCGTAATTTTTGGATCAATGTACAGCAAAACGATGTGCTAGCTGTTAAAAACTTAAAAGAAGAATATGGCATTAGTGACGAGATGCTGACTTATTCTCTAGATAAAAATGAACGGGCGCGCGTAGAGTACGATTCTTTTGATGAAGCGTTACTGCTTGTATCAAATGTTCCGCACCAGCAAAAAGTCGATAATCATTATGAAACTAGTCCTATCGCTTTTATTTTAAAAGAAGACGGTTTGTTTACATTTACCACGCCGAATACCGAGTACGTGATTCGACTAATTCGATCGCTTTTGGAACGAATGCCAGACATGAGTGTATACAGTTTATTGTTTCGTACATTGTTTTTGATTTCTGATTCCTTTTTTCCTTTAATCGAGGAAGTGAATAGTGAACGTCAGCGGCTTAATCTGAAATTAAGAGAAAAAACAACGAACAAGAATCTGCTGCAACTTTCAGATTTAGAGATCGGTTTGGTTTACTTAGTTACAGGAACAAAACAAAATGTAGTACTTTTAGAACAAATCAAGGCATTGGCTATTTATCGCAAGTTGTCAGAAAAGGAAAAAGAAGAGTTGGACGATGCGCTGATCGAAGCACGACAAGCAGTTGAAATGACGAACTTAGCTTCGCAGATTTTAGACCAGCTCTCTGGCACTTATAATAATTTGCTGAATAACAACTTGAATGACACGATGAAATTTTTGACGGTCTGGTCGCTGATCTTGACCGTTCCAACTATTGTGACAGGATTCTTCGGAATGAATCTCCAGTTACCCTTTACCCATTCCGTTTTCGGATGGGGAATCGCCTTGATCATCAGTTTAGTCTTATCTATTTGGATGCTTATTGCACTGTGGCGGCGGATTCGTTGATCTAGTCTTTGATCTGCATACCAAGGGCTTGGGCGATCACAAGTGCTTGCTCTTGGTTGACGATTAGTCCCGCCAAAGAATCTTGAGATAAAGCGATTGCTGTGAAGAAATTAGTCGTAAAGTCTAATCCCTTCAGAGAAGTTCGAAACCAGTTCGAACCGGTTAACTGATTGTCAGACAAAAAAAGGTTTTTCCAAGTGACCTCATAAAATTCGCTGTCTTCTAATTGACAATGATCGAAGGAGACAGCTTTCAAGTTTGTACTACTAAAGGAAGCCATCGAAGCAATACAATCAGTGAAAGTACAGTCTCGAAGATAACTTTCGGCAAAATTCGTACCTGTTAATTTACATTGATGAAACACGACTTGGTGGAAACTGCCACCAATCCACTCCAGATTGGAAAAATCACATTTTTCAAAAATGACATTACTGCATTCAAAATGACGTAAAACTGTTTTTTGCATCGTAAGTTTTTGGATATGACTCTCTCTTAATACCATATTTTTGGCATCGAGATAGCTTTGGTCACCCCCGTTGATCAGAAGACCAGAGAAGATCTCCTCATCTTCTAAATAAAACTCTCCCTTTGTAAGAAGAGGAAGAGAAGGTGGAATAGGTTCGATTTTTTTCATGTGGGTTCACCTCGTTTTTCTTTAGTATAGCAAAGAAGCGGGAATCACTGCTAGAAAGTCTGCTAATCTAATCATTTTCAGAAAAGGAAGACAAACTGTATGAAAAACATTGACAAAAAGATTAGTTTTTGCTATACTATGATGGTTGAGAAATAAAAGCAGAAGCACCCGCTTCTCGCCTTAGTTGATAATGTCACTGGGCTAGATAGTTTTCACTGGTTCTATTAGGTGAAGTACGCGCGGGTTCTGTAAGAGAACTCGTTTTTTTATTGCCGTTTATTCGGTAAGCTTTTCTTTCTCTCATAATATTTGGAGGTGAATGACCATAGCAAAGGATATGATGGTTAACGACGGCATTCGTGCACGAGAGTTACGATTGATCGGTTCAGATGGTGAGCAATTAGGAGTTAAGACAAAAGCAGAAGCATTGAATATTGCAGAACAAGCAAACTTGGATCTTGTGTTAGTTGCCCCTGGTGCGAAACCACCAGTTGCGCGAATCATGGACTACGGTAAATACCGTTTCGAACAACAAAAGAAAGACCGCGAAGCGCGTAAAAAACAAAAAGTGATCAATGTAAAAGAAGTTCGCTTAAGTCCTACGATCGACTTGAATGACTTCAATACAAAACTTCGTAATGCACGTAAGTTCTTGGAAAAGGGCGATAAAGTGAAAGCTTCTATCCGTTTCAAAGGCCGTGCCATTACCCATAAAGAAATTGGTCAAAAAGTCTTGAATCGCTTAGCTGAAGAAACTGCGGATATTGCAACAGTGGAACAAAAAGCGAAAATGGACGGACGCAGCATGTTCTTGACGCTGGCACCGAAAAACGACAGTAAGTAATTTGAATGACTAACTGGCTGTTGGACAGCCGATAGTCGGATAACGAAAGATTTTGAGGAGGAAATATAGTCATGCCAAAACAAAAAACACACCGCGGATCAGCAAAACGTTTCAAACGTACTGGTAAAGGCGGATTGAAACGCTTCCGCGCGTTTACAAGTCACCGTTTCCACGGCAAAACAAAAAAACAACGCCGTCAATTGCGTAAAGCAAGCATGGTTTCTAGTGGCGACTTCAAACGTATTCGCCAACAACTAGCAAAAATGAAATAAGAAGTACAAATAACAGAATCTGAAGATTTATTTTTATTAGGAGGAATTATACATGGCACGTGTTAAAGGTGGAACAGTAACTCGTAAACGTCGTAAAAGAGTGCTAAAATTAGCAAAAGGTTACTACGGTTCAAAACACACTTTATTTAAAACAGCAAAAGAACAAGTAATGAATTCATACAACTACGCATATCGCGATCGTCGTCAAAAGAAACGCGACTTCCGTAAATTGTGGATTGCTCGTATCAACGCAGCAGCTCGTATGAATGGCTTGAGCTACTCAAAATTAATGCACGGTTTGAAAGTTGCTGAAATCGACATCAACCGTAAAATGTTAGCTGACTTGGCTGTTAACGATGCAGCAGCATTTACTGCATTGGCTGACCAAGCAAAAGAAGCTTTGGCTAAATAAGCTAAACAATTATAAAGAGGAAAGAAGATAACGAAAAGTTATGTTCTTTCCTCTTTTTTTATTTACAATCCTCCATCAAATGAAACAGGACAATAACGTATAAGTCTAAAATAGCATAATTAAGGTTTTTTAATTGAAAACTGAACATTTATGGTCATCCTTTAATGAAAGCGCTAACTACATAAGTTAGAATGAGTTTGACTGATATATTAGTTTGCTTATCAGAAAAACAAAATGGACGGAGGAATAACATGAGTGATATTATTATTGGTATTTTGTTAGTTATCTCATTCTTTTTCATGGTCTGGTACTGTGTAAAAGGCTACAACTTGATGGTCGGCTTTGCCATCATGGCTACTGTATGGATGGGATTAGCGCTAGTCGGAAACACGTTTTCACCAAACCCGGCGATGGAAGGGCAAGGAGTAATTGATGTGTTGACGCATATCTATACGACGGGGCCAGCTGAGTACGCCAAATCGATCTTGGTAAATGTCTTCTTTGGTGCCTTTTTCGGGCGTGTTCTAGTAGATAGCGGAATCGCAGCTACCCTGATTCGAAAGGTAGTTGAACTTGGAGGGGACAAGCCAAGAATCACGATGAGCTTACTATGTATTGTAACCGCTGTTATATTCATGTCGATGACAGGAATCGGACCAGTGATTTCTATTGCAGTTATTGTGTTGCCGATCTTGATGTCATTGGGTATTTCAGTACCGGTTGCACTGTTCTCATTTATGGGCTCGATTATGGCTGGAATCTTTGCTAATATCGTCAATTTCAAACAATATCAAACGATTTATGCTGGTTTCAATCCAGCGGCTGAAAGCTATACTTATAATGACTATTTCCAAATTGGTATGATTGGGATGATTGTAAGCTTAGTTGTGGTACTAACGGTCGCTAATATATCAATGAACAAAAAGAAACGCTATGCAATGGCAGCAAACGTACCAGCTGAAGGTGGCGACGCACCAATGATCTCATGGTTAGCCGTATTATTACCAGTTTTAGGGGTCGTTCTTTTAGATCTTCCAATCATCTTAGGTTTTATTCTAGCAGGTATCTGGGCATTGCTGTTTACTGGAAAATTGCGCGGAGGTTATAAAGAAATCTGTCGTCAGTTTGCGAAATTATTTACAGATGGCGCAGTAGATGTTGCACCAATGGTTGGTTTCTTGATGACCTTAGCGATGTTCAATAATTCAGCTGCGTATGCTTCTCCTTATTTTTCAGCTATTTTTGGAGATTGGATACCGCAATCACC
This sequence comes from Enterococcus sp. MSG3290, assembly GCF_050555565.1. Taxonomy (NCBI): domain Bacteria; kingdom Bacillati; phylum Bacillota; class Bacilli; order Lactobacillales; family Enterococcaceae; genus Enterococcus; species Enterococcus sp. MSG3290. The sequence goes on from NZ_CP187862.1 coordinate 225,799, forward strand.
ATTAGTCTTGGCAATCGTATTTGCTATATTGACACCACTAGGATTTTTCCGCGGTCCAATGAATCTAGTCGGTTCAGGCTCAGCTATTTTAGCTGTCGTGTTAGCTGTTAATCCAACGATGTCGCCAGCCTTTTTGTTCCCGTTATTTGCAATCACAACGATTGCTCCTCAGCATTTAGATATTACACAATCTTGGGTTGCTTGGGGATTAGGTTATACAAAAGTAACTTCTCGAGAATATATGAAGAAATCCATCCCAACTGGTTGGATCATCGGTGCGATCTTATGCCTGATCACGTTCTTATTGTACGGGAACGCCTAGTAAACAAAACGTCGATAAAAACGATTAGATGAATGGAGGAAAAGAAAATGAAACGTTTTGTGCGAATGGGAATTGATGTTGGCGGTACACATACGAAAGCAGTCGCAATCGATAATGCGACGCACGAAATCATCGGAAAATCTTCAGTGAAAACAACCCACGATGATGTCCGTGGAGTAGCCGCAGGTGTCGTTCAGTCTTTTCAAAATTGTTTGCGGGAAAATAATATCAGTCCAGAAGATGTTGTGTTTGTTGCACATTCTACCACACAAGCGACTAATGCACTGATTGAAGGAGACGTAGCAAAAGTCGGCGTAATCGGGATGGCAAAAGGTGGATTAGAAGGTTTTTTAGCAAAACGACAAACTAGATTGAACGATATCGATTTAGGGAATAAGAAAAAAATAGAGATTGTCAATGCATTCTTACCTGTCAAACACTTAAATGTAGACCGTGTTTCAGAAACGATTTCTTCTTTAGAAAGAGAAAGAGCGGAGGTCTTGGTTTCTTCTATGGCATTTGGAGTAGATAATGGGGAACCAGAACGAGTTGTTTATGAAGCAGCATCGGTAAAATCGATCCCTACAACGATGGCTTCTGACATTACGAAATTATATGGATTGACAAGAAGAACTCGGACAGCAGCAATCAACGCATCTATTTTACCAAAAATGCTAGATACGGCAACCTCGACAGAAGACTCCGTACGAGAAGCAGGGGTCAATGTTTCTTTGATGATTATGCGCGGAGACGGCGGAGTAATGGAAATCAATGAAATGAAAAAACGACCTGTTTTAACCATGCTTTCCGGTCCTGCTGCATCAGTCATGGGCTCTTTGATGTACTTGAGAGCGTCTAATGGTGTTTATTTTGAAGTAGGCGGAACAACAACCAATATCGGGGTCATTAAAAATGGACGTCCAGCAATCGATTATTCAATTGTAGGTGGGCACCCAACATATATCTCTTCATTAGATGTTCGGGTTCTAGGTGTGGCAGGCGGTTCGATGGTACGGGCTAATCAGTCAGGAATCATCGATGTCGGTCCACGTTCTGCACATATTGCCGGTCTAGATTATGCAGTATTTACGGAGACAGAAAAAATCAAAGGTCCTAAGGTTGAATTTTTCTCTCCTAAAGAAGGAGACCCTGCTGATTACGTCAAGGTAGTGATGGAAGACGGAGAAGAAGTGACTATTACAAATACATGTGCAGCCAATGTCCTTGGATTAGTGCAAGAAGAACATTTTTCTTATGGAAATGTCCCATCTGCACGAAAAGCCATCCAAGCATTAGCTGATTATTGTCATACGACGGTTGAAGACATCGCAGAACAGATCATGGAAAAATCCTATGCTAAGATTGAACCAGTGATTTTAGAGTTGGCAGACAAGTATCATTTGGAGAAAGATCAGATTTCTCTTGTAGGTGTAGGGGGTGGCGCCGCCTCATTGATTACTTACTTTAGTAATAAAATGGGTGTGAAATATTCGATTCCTGAAAACGCCGAAGTGATTTCTTCTATTGGTGTAGCACTTGCAATGGTCCGAGATGTTGTAGAACGTATCATCCCTTCGCCAAGTAAAGAAGATATACGATCGTTGAAAAATGAAGCGATGAATAAAGCGATTGAATCAGGCGCTACACCAGAATCGATCGAAGTCCACGTAGAAATCGACCCACAGACTTCAAAAGTAACGGCTATCGCTACTGGTTCTACGGAAGTGAAAGCAACCGATCTAACCAAGGAGATCACAACAGAAGAAGCACTAGAGCTTGCTGCAGAGGATATGCGATTAAATAAAAATGAAGTTTGCTTATTGGAAAATACACCTTTCTTTTATGTATGCGGCGAACAGAATCGTTCAAAAAATGCTGGAAGTCTTCGGATCATCGATCAAAAAGGATTTATCAAGGTCCAACGTGGACATGCTTCATGTATGAAAACAACTGCAGCCAATTATATGACAGCTGTCGAACAACTTTGGGAAGATATGGCAGTTTATCAAACTGAATTGATTGCCCGACCAGAATTTTATCTCTGCTTAGGAGCAAGAGTCTCTGATTTTACAGCGACGGATCTGGAACAACTACAGCTTTTGATGGATCTGGAAGTATCTACTATGGAACCGGAGGAAGAAGTGATCGTCGTTGCCGGAAATATCAAACAAACATAAGTTAGAAGAGTTACTAAACGAATTACAACAGATCCCCGAAGAAATTTGGGGATTCTACCAGTTTCGGCGAGATTTATTTTGGAAAAAGATTCCTTTGTCCAAGCAGAAAATTCTTATACAAAAATCAATCGATTGTGGTATCGAAACGGCATGTAGCATCAAAAAAAAGTACCCTTTTGCCGATGTAGGAGAAATTTGTGAACAAATGGCTATTCCAATCGTTTCCTGTGAATCAGAGCAAATAAACGAACGAATCACTTTTGCAACTTATGCAGAAGATGAAGGGATCCGATTGATGACGGAGCCGTTAGAAAAATTAAAATGTTCAGGACTAGCTTCGATCTCTAAAGAAACAGCGCAAGCTTTGATTATTGGACATGAACTATTTCACCACATCGAAGCTTCTGTTAAGGGAATTTATACGCAAAGCGAAAAAATTGTGCTGTGGCGGTTGCCTTTTTATACACATCAATCAAACATTCGTGCATTGAGCGAGATAGCAGCGATGAGTTTTTCAAAAGAGATGAATCAAAGCGATTTTTCGCCTTATGTATTAGAGGCAGTCTTACTTTGGCCATATAATGAAATTCGTAGCCAAGGGATCTTAGAAGAAATAAAAAAAATAGAAAAAAGATGTACGGAGTATGATTTAGATTACAAATAAAGAGACTGTGACAAAAGTCGTGTCACAGTCCTTTTTTTCCGAATAAACGGTGTTCTCCTGTCAACTCCTCGGTCACAAGTCAAAATATTCAACAAACATGAGAAGCTGTTTTTTGAAATTGTTCCTTGTGACTCGGAGATGAACGGCAGGCTCACGACCTCTTGGAAAACGGTGTTCAAAAGCTTGCATCTGCGGTAATAAGTCCAGCCAAGTTAAAAACATAAGAAGCTATTTTTACTTGGCTGTTCTTATTACTTGATGCAGGGAAGCTTTTTCACAACCTCTCAATAAACGGTGTGCAATCAGCTGACCCTCGGTATTAGCTCAAAAAAAACGGCAAAATATGAGGAACTATTTTGCCGTTTCTTTCTCTAATACTCAGGTCAAAACGCTGATTCCAAAACCTCTTATTTGATGGGTCTGTCCTGAATATCTTCAAAATAATCGGGGTAATTATGAATCACGTATTCTTGCTCCTCGATAATCATATGTAAATGCATCGTGCAAAGAAATCCGACTTCATCAAAGTTATGATCAATCATTGATTGAAGCATTGTCTGATGTTCATCTAATACTCGACCCCAGTCTAATTCTGAAATCGTCAAACGTAACCATCTGAAACGGTTCAAGTGCGTACTATAACTTTCTAGCCAATCCCAAATTTCTCGTTTTCCAGCAATTTCATAACAAGTTCGGTGAAAATCAGTATCCAAATCAAAAAAAGCTTTTTTATTTTGAGCGATTACTGCCTGATCGGTTTGTTCTAGTATTTTTTCTAGTTTAGCTTGATCTTGCTTGGTCATTTTCGCACTGCATTCTTGCAGGATCGGTTTTTCCAACTTTTCCCGCGTATAACGGGCTAATGAAGCAGATCGGATATCGATTTTTGAAACATAAGTGCCGGACTGTGGAATGGTTTTTACAAGCTCTTGATTGCGCAGTTGGATCAGTGCTTCTCGAATCGGTGTACGCCCGATAGCTAGTTGTTCTTCTAACACTTTATCGGAGATTTTACTTCCAGGTGCTAACTCGGAATAAATGATTTGTTTACGTATAGATTCATAAGCTTGCTGTTGCAAATTATTGATAACCATTTAACCTTCCTTTCTATGCAGATATAATCTATTATAACATAAATCGCTTACAAATCGTGTGGGCATAAAAACACAGTATGCAAAAAAAGCCCTGATAGGCATGCCTATTAGAGCCTCGAAAAGAAAAATATTGAATCAATCTGGTCGTACCTCTTGGATCGGTTTGACACGACCGCCGATTCTTTTAGCAAAAGCTTCGGATTCTTTTTTGTCTTTGAAAATGAGCAGATTGTCTAAGTTTTTTTCCCGAGTGCGACAGCCAGTTTTATCGATGTAACCGTGCATTACTTTAACGACATACATGGGGATCACCTGCTTTTTTCTTTTCATTATACGAACTACTCGACACAATACAAGAAAAATGCTTAGACGGTCTTTATTAAGAATTTACATCATCCAAAGAAGCGTACGCTTGGAATAACTGATCTAACTCCGGATTGACTTTGCTCAGCTTCACTAATCGCTGCGAATCAGAAAGTAAAAAACAGTGTTTACTACTGCCAGTAGTTTTTAATTTTTTGTCTTCAGTTCCCACAATTTCGTAGCTAAAATCCAACCGTGTCCCCGTATACTTTTGGATAGTTGGATGGATGCTCACTTTTTCTCCGTAATGGATCATTTCTTTATAGCTGCAATTTACTTCCAGAACGGGGATGATGATCCCAGATTCTTCGATTTTTTTATAGGGAAACCCTAGATGTACCAATAAGGCTACCCGAGCCTCTTCAAACCAGCGGATATAATTGCTGTGATGAATAATCCCCATTTGATCTGTTTCATAATAAAAAGGTTCTCGCACATAACCTGTAAATTTCTCCATGACTCATGCCTCGTTTTCCATTGATTTTTTACAAAAATAATTCATCCATTTCGGAAGTGCTTCGCTGATTTGTGTCGGCAAAACAATATATTGTTCTTTTGCCAGCTGGTCTCCAATGAAACTATGAAGATAAACAGCTGCTGCAATCGTTTGGTCATTTTGAGGAAACTGGGCTAAAAATCCTGTGATCATCCCAGCTAAAGTGTCACCCATGCCGCCTGTTGCCATAGCAGCAGAACCTAAAGGATTGGTGTAGAAGTGCTGGTGACCATAAATTTTTGTCTCATGACTTTTCAAAACGAGCACAGCACCGATTTCCTGTTGCTTCTTTTTGTTTTCTTCATCCCGTTGTTCTTGTATCGGTAGAGAACTCAACCGTTGCCACTCCATTTGATGAGGTGTAAGTACAGTTTGTTCGGGATAGGGTAGCAAAAGATGATTAGCAGCAAGTAAACTTAAAGCAGAGCCATCAATCACCAGCCATTGTTCTTTTGATTGGTTTTCTAGTACTTGTTTGAAACGTTCCAAACTCTTAGAAGAAGTACCCAATCCGGGACCAATCAAGAGTACATCTGCTTGCTTTATTACGGAAAGAAACTGGTCAGTATCCGTCCAATCTACAATCATTGCTTCTGGCAGATGGCTGTGAAGAGCACTCCGATTTTTTTCATCAGTTACTACAGTCGTGAGACCCGCTCCAGTGTGTACGGCAGCTAAAGCACTCATAATGATTGCTCCGCCATATTGTTCATTGCCGCCAATCAAAACGATACGTCCAAATGTTCCTTTATGTGAAATTTTTGGACGAGGTGTGATGACTCTTTTCACTAGTTGTTCGTTTATCAGCATCGAAAAACCTCCTTTTACTCATTATAGCGTATATTTTTTTTAGAGAAAAACAGATAAGAAAAGGAATTGTCAGATTTTTTGAACTATTTTTTTCTGTAATTTGTGGTATCATGAACACGAAGACTTAAATAAGTGGAGGATTAACTTTATGACAATTGATTGGCAAAAAGAAGTAGAAGCACGTAAAGAAGACTTGCTTGAAGACTTGAAAAATCTTTTACGTGTCAACAGCGAGCGCGATGACTCAAAAGTAACACCAGATGCACCATTTGGACCTGGACCTCGCGACGCATTGAAACATATGTTAGCTTATGGCGAACGTGATGGATTTAAAATAAAAAATGTCGATAACTATGCAGGGCATATTGATCTTGGCGAAGGAGACGAAACGCTAGGGATATTTGGACACATGGATGTCGTTCCTGCAGGAGATGGCTGGGACACAGATCCTTATGAACCAGTAATCAAGGATGGAAAGATCTTTGCACGCGGATCAAGCGATGACAAAGGTCCAAGTATGGCAGCTTACTATGCGATGAAGATCATTAAAGAACTTGACTTGAAACTATCGAAAAAAGTTCGCTTCGTAGTCGGCAGCGATGAAGAAAGCGGCTGGGGCGATATGGCTTATTATTTCGAACATGAAGAAGAACCAGATTTTGGTTTCTCACCAGATGCTGAATTCCCGATCATCAATGGTGAAAAAGGAAATGTTTCTTTAGCTTTACGCTTCAAAGGCGACAATGCAGGAGATTATGTCTTGAAATCTTTTGTTTCCGGACTTCGCGAAAATATGGTGCCAGGAACAGCAACTGCAGCACTTCAAGTACCAAGTGCAGATGCAGCTATCGCGATGGAAGAAGCATTTTACCAATTCATCGAAGCAAATCCAGTAAGCGGAACGATTGAAGCGGACAATACGTATGTAAAAATCGAATTAGTTGGTAAAGGCGCACATGGTGCAAGCCCACAATCTGGTATCAATGCAGGTTCTTTCTTGGCATTGTTCTTAGATAACTATGAATTCCTAGGATCTGCTAAACAATTTATCCATGTAGCAGCTGCTTATGTCCATGAAGATTTTTATGGAGAAAAACTAGGAGTCGCTTATGAAGATGAAAAAATGGGCAAATTGACAATGAATGCTGGACTATTTGCTTTTGAAGAAAATGGTACAGAGGAAGCGAACTTCATCAATATGAATTTCCGTTTTCCAAAAGGTGTAACAGTAGACGGATTGCAAAGTGACATCGAACAAACAGTGGGGCAAGAAGGCGCAACAGTTACTCGAGGTGCTCGCGTAATGGAACCACATTACGTACCAATGGATGATCCATTGGTGGCTACATTATTGCAAGTCTATGAAGACCACACTGGAGAAAAAGGCTACGAACAAATCATCGGTGGCGGAACTTACGGACGTTTGTTGAAACGTGGCGTTGCTTATGGAGCGATGTTCCCAGGATATACTGATACAATGCATCAAGCAAACGAATTTATGAGTCTTGATGACTTGTTCAGAGCAACAGCAATCTATGCAGATGCCATCTATCGTTTGGCGAAATAATTAATTAAAAAGAGGATCAAGAATTGCAAATTATTTTTGCAGTCTTGATCCTTTTTTTACTTTCTACTGTGGTATTCATGATAAACATGATATAGATTCAATTCATATTCTTTCTTAGCGTTCGTGACGACTGTATCCAAAATCAACCCTGTTACTAATGAAAGAAGTGCTAAAGTCATCAATCCAGTACTTAAAATCGCAGAAGGGATGCGTGTAATAAAGCTTGTCAGCATATATTCGCGAATCACAGGAATCCCCGTGACCAATCCAAATAAAAAGAAGAAGATGGTCCAAATCCCAAAGAAAAGCAAAGGCTTATAATCTTTAAACATTTTAATAATCATCATGATCACTTTGAATCCGTCAGAGAATGTATTCAATTTTGATTCGCTGCCTTCAGGACGATCACGATAATCGATTGGGATCTCAACGAACTTGAATTTTTTATCTAAAGCATGGATCGTCAATTCCGTTTCGATTTGAAAACCAGAACTCATAATAGGAAAACTTTTGACAAAGATACGATTGAATCCTCGATAGCCGGTCATGACATCAAGAATTTTTGTTTTATACATTCTAGTAATTGTATTTCTAACAAGGTTATTTCCAAAATCGTGGAAAGGTCTCTTATTCTCATCAAAGTAGGTTCCATTTGATAGGCGATCACCAATGACCATATCTGCTTCACCAGAACGTAATTTCTCGAGCAAACCATGTACAGCTTCTGCAGGATAAGTATCATCGCCATCTACCATTAAATAATAGTCGGCATCGATATCAAAGAACATTTGGCGGATCACATTTCCTTTTCCTTGACGAGGTTCTTTTTTTACGATTGCTCCACCTTGAACGGCCAATTCGTATGTTCGATCGGTCGAATTATTATCATAGACATAAATATCTGCTTCTGGTAATTCTCGTTTAAAGTCTGCAATGACTGTTGAAATTGTTGCTTCCTCATTGTAACAAGGAATCAGAACAGCAATTTTTTCTTGTTGTTCCATTTTTCACTCTCCTTAACTATAGAAAACAAAAGCTAAATTAAAAATACCTCATAATCAAAGGAAATGCTAGTTTTTCCCGCTAAATATCATTTATTTAAAAAGAAAATACTGGAATATATGTTTGGAAAGCTCTATCTAAAAAACCACCCACTACAAAAGAAGGACATGATACCTCTCTTTTGAATAGTGGGTGCGTATTCGTTCTCTCACTTTTTTGACGTATTAATCTGTTGCACCTTTTTTTCTTGAAATTTCTAATACGGTTCCTGTATGAGCATCTGCTAAAAATTCATAATAAACAGTTTCGCCATCTTCTATCCGAGAAAGACCTCCCCGATAAGCACTCGACCGAACGGCGAATTTCCTAATAGGTTCCTTTTCAAAAGAGATCCAAGAACCTTCGATTGCACCTTCTTTTAGAAAAGATGACTTGATATTTTCAAGTACTTGGTCTGCTGACAATACTTTTTTGCGATGATACCAAATCGTTGAAGCTACCCCGCTCAATAATCCTAGACCGATTCCAACTGCTAACCCGCCTTTAAAATAGCTTAGTTCGCTTTCTTCATACATGTGGACATACCTCCTTCTTCTCACTTGTTACTCCTTGTGCTTATTTTACCACACTCTCATATTTTCTTTGAAATAAATAACCGCTACCAGAAAAAATAAGCTATAATAAATACGATCGGTCTGCAGAAAAAATCATATTTTATCCGCAGATCAATATAAGTCTGAGAGGAGTTTAGTCTGAAATTTAGACGAATAGCATATGGAAGAAAAAACATTTCAACGAATCAAAGAGTTAACAGAATTACAAGGAACAAGCGGTTTTGAACAAGATGTTCGCGCTTATATGGAAAGTCATATGGAACCGCTGGTAGATGAGTTACAGTTAGATGGTTTGGGTGGCATTTTTGGTCTGCGCCATCATGAAGAAGCGGATGCACCCCGTGTAATGGTCGCAGCACATATGGATGAAGTCGGATTCATGCTGACACAAATCCAAGAAAACGGGCTTTTTAAAGTCGTACCTCTAGGCGGCTGGAATCCTTACGTTGTTTCTGCACAGCGTTTTACACTTAAAACCTCTACTGGTAAGAATTATCCATGTATTTCTTCTTCCGTTCCCCCGCATTTATTGCGAGGAACAAGCGGACAAAAATCAGTAGAAGTAACCGATATTTTGTTCGATGCTGGGTTTGAATCAAGAGAAGAGGCAATGAGTTACGGTGTCCTTCCAGGAGACACAATCGTTCCTTACGCTGAAACGATCAAAACAGCCAACGGAAAGAATATCATCAGCAAATCATGGGACAACCGCTATGGCTGTACAATGGTATTAGAAGCTTTAGAAGCGTTGCAAAATGAAACATTAGGTCATACATTGATTGCAGGCGCGAATGTCCAGGAAGAAGTAGGCTTGCGTGGTTCTAAAGCTTCTGTCAATAAATTCAAGCCAGATCTGTTCTTTGCAGTAGACTGCTCTGCAGCAGATGATACAGTGACGAAAAATGGCACATTCGGACATTTAGGAGAAGGTACATTGATGCGTATCCAAGATCCAGGTTTGATCATGCTTCCTCGTTTGCGCGAGTACTTGCTGGATATCGCTGAAACAAACAATATCCCTTATCAATACTTTGTTTCAAAAGGCGGTACAGATGCAGGTGCTGCTCATACACAAAACGAAGGAATCCCAAGTACAGTGATTGGCGTAGTGGGACGTTATATCCATACGCATCAAACGATGTTCAGTATTCGCGATTTTGAAGCTGCACGAGAAATGTTGATTCAAACACTGAAAGGTTTGGATAAATCAACAGTGAATACGATCGTATACGGAAAATAATGCGATAGTGAAACTATAAAATCTGGCAAAAGATTGCTTTTGCCAGAATTTTTTTATAAAAAGAGGATCAATGTTTGTTAGTTCGAAAGAAAGGTGTATAATTTAATTGAAAAATACATAAACAGAAAGTAGAGGACAAAGAATGATTATCCCAAATAGTTTAGAAGAATTAGCAGGCTACGTAGAAACTGGAAAGAGTGTATTTTTCTTTACTGCCGGCTGGTGCGGAGACTGCCGTTTTATCAAACCGCAAATGCCTGAAATTGAAAATGACTTTTCTGATTGGCAATTTATTGAAGTAGACCGTGACAAGTACATAGATGTAGCCGCTGAATGGAACATTTTTGGTATCCCAAGTTTTGTCGTGATCCAAGACGGAAAAGAATTAGGTCGTCTAGTGAATAAAGATCGTAAAACAAAACAGGAAATCGAATCGTTCCTAGAAAGTGTAACAAAAGGCTGACATCTGTTAGGAGGGGTCAAGATGAATCAAGAATATAAGAATATTTTAGTAGGTATCGACGGTAGTGAACAAGCACTTGCTGCTTTCAAAAAAGCGGTAGAAGTGGCTCGCCGTAATAATGGGAAAGTATATGTAGCAAACGTAATCGATCAGCAATTTTATAACTTTATGGGCTATGCACCTATTGATCAAAATCTAGTCGATCAGCAAACTGAAACAGCCAAGGAAATGATCGAAGAATGTAAAGAATATGGGAAATCTGTTGATTACACAAATATAGAAGGAATTATTGCATATGGTTCTGTTCGTGAATCCATGGCAGTCAAATTGCCAAAAAAATATGAGATCGATCTAATCATGGTTGGGCAGTCAGGTCTAAATGCAGTCGAACGCTTTATGACAGGAAGTGTAGCCAGCTACGTGATACGTCATTCACCTTGTGATGTCTTGATCGTTTCTGACGAAGAAGAACAGCCAAGTAATTAAGCAAGTGGAACTTGTACGACCTTTTTAATCAATTAACTAAAACAGTAAAGGGACTGTGACAAAAGTCTTGTCACAGTCCCTTGTTACGAATAAATGGTGTTCTCCTACCAACTCCTCGGTCACAAGTCACAATAGTCAACAAACATGAGAAGCTGTTTTTTGAAATTGCTCCTTGTGACTCGGAGTTAAACGGCAGGCTCACGACCTCTTGGTAAACGGTGTTCAATCAGCTGACCTTCGGTATTAGCTCAAAAAACGGCAAAATAGGAGGAGCTATTTTTATTTGACTGTTCTTATTACTTGATGCAGGGCAGCTTTTTCACAACCTCTGATACACGGTGTTCCAGAAGTAGCTTCTTCGAAAAATAAGCCGAAATTTCACAAAAATTCGAGAAGCAATTTTCGTAAATTCCTTCTTATTTCTTAAAGCTGACCACTTCTGTCACAACCTCTTCTATTTTGTGAAAACTAGGAAATAAAGCATGAAAAAAATCTCATGCAGTGAATGCAATTTTTTGTTAAGATAAATCTCAGCAAAGGATAATGGAGGAAAGAACATGATTTTTGCTTATAACAAAGCACACGTCGGAGACACCTTGATGGTTATCATAGCCGACGATAAAGGAACAGAAAACACCGTTGAACGCAAATGGAATGTTGCTCGGATCAAAGATGAACAAGGTCAAGTTGTTGCTTGGAACTTTTTCCATATCTCCGATCATCTAACAATCGAAGGGAACGGCCAAGTAAGCTTAACAGATGAAGAATTAGCGAAATTGAATCGATTGATCAAAGAAGCAGGATTCGAAGAACAGCTTGAAGCTGATCATGAACCGAAGATCGTTGTCGGGTACGTAAAAACATGCGTCCCACATCCTGATTCTGACCATTTATCGATTACTGAGACAGAAGTAGACAATGGTGCAGTATTGCAAATCGTTTGCGGTGCACCCAATATCGAAGCTGGACAAAAAGTTGTCGTTGCAAAACCAGGAGCTATGATGCCAGATGGAATGATGATCTGGCCAGGAACTTTGCGAGGGGTAGATAGCTATGGAATGATCTGTTCCGCTCGTGAATTGCATTTGCCAAATGCTCCAGCAAAAAAAGGAATCTTAGTATTGCCTGAGGATGCCGTAGTCGGAGAAGCATTTCCAAAATAAAGAGGTTGTGACAAGTCTTTGTCACAACCTCTTTTTTATTAATTTTCACTATTTTGATTTTGTTTTAATGCCGATTGATCGATCGTCAATTCAACAGTAGTTGTTTTTTCTTTCGAGCCTTCATAGTAAGTGATTTTGACAGAATCTCCCACTTTTTTCTTATACAAAGCAGATTGAAGTTCTACACCAGAAGAAACTTCTTTGTCATCGATCTTAGTAATGACGTCGTATTGTTTCAATCCAGCTTTTTCAGCCGGTGTAGCTGTTTGGACATTTGTCACGATGACACCGTTAGTTACAGATGAAGGAATCTTCAAGATTTGTTCTTGTTGCTGAGTAGAAACGGCAGATAAGTCGACCATTGTGATACCTAGAGCTGGACGTGTCACTTTTCCGTCTTTTTCCAGTTGATTGATGATATTCACTACATCGTTACTTGGAATAGCAAATCCCATTCCTTCTACGCTTACATTAGAAGTAGATTCAGAAGTACTTGCGATCTTACTTGAGTTGATACCGATAACTTGTCCTTCGATATTCACTAAAGGACCACCAGAATTTCCAGGGTTGATTGCTGCATCTGTTTGGATCGCATTGATATTGACTGTTTCGTTCGATTCATTTGTACTTGTTACTTGTCGGTTCAAGGAAGAAATGATTCCTGAAGTGACAGAATTTGCATATTCAGATCCTAGTGGGGAACCAATCGCAATCGCAGGCTCACCAACCTTCAGAGCACTTGAGTCACCAAAAGAGGCAACTGTTTCGACTTTGTCTGAATTGATCTTCAACACCGCTAAATCTGAATAAGCATCTGTTCCAACTAATTCAGCTTTTACCTTCGTACCGTCTTTCATCAAGACTTCAAGACCTTGCTGGCCATCTACTACGTGATTATTCGTGACTACATAAGCAGTATTCCCGTCTTTTTTGTAGATCACGCCGCTTCCTTCACTATAAGCTTCCAAATTACTATCATCTGAGCTGCTACTTTCTTCTTGCTGCCCGAATAGTCCGCCAAAACCGCTTGATTGGTTTTGACTTTGTAAGTTGATAACAGAAACGACAGCGTCTTGAACTTTATCTACCGCTTTGGTGATATCAGAATCTACATTGACTTTGACATTTTCCACAACTGTTTCACCGGCAGAATTCTGATTGCCGCTTGTAGCAGTAGAACTATTGTTGCCAGTGCCCATCGCTGCATAAAAAATGCCAGCTGTCAGTAGTCCTCCAACGATCCCTCCAACAAGCCCCAGACCTAACTTACGCCAGAGGCTATTATTTTTACTTTTTTTCATCTTTGGTGTCACATTTTTTCTATCCATGTGTTCCTCCTCCAATTACATTCATTTATCTACTGTTAGTATAGTCTTATTTGTTGACTTTAGTCTACTTTGAGACTGTGAACTTTTTATGAAAAACTTTAGGAAAAATCATTGTTTTCAGATGAAAATATTTGATTTTCTTTTTCCACAGATACTGTGTAAAACTACGCGGATAGGATTGGAAAAATAAGGGATAAAACATATCCACAGCCTGTGTATAAAGTGGATAAATTCTTATAAAACGTATGTTTGCCTAATGAATGTGATGAAACAAGGTAAAATAACACTGTTTTCTGTGGATAAACCTGTGGATGTTGTGCATAACTGTTGGGGAAATCTTTTTAACAAAAATAGCCAAAATAAACATATAGACGAAAAAATTGATTATAATAAACAAAGTGAGCATGAAGACCAAAGGAGAGAAAACATGAATATCAAAATTATCTCAGTAGGAAAATTAAAAGAAAAATACCTGATCCAAGGTATCAATGAGTATGTCAAACGGCTGAATGCCTATGCAAAAATCGAATTGATCGAAGTTCCTGACGAAAAAGCCCCGGAGAATTTAAGCGAAGCGCAAATGAGACAAGTAAAAGAAAAAGAAGGGGAACGGATCTTAGCGAAAATCAAAGAACAAGAATACGTCTATGCCTTAGCAATTGAAGGGAAAAATCCTACAAGTGAATCTTTTGCTAAACAAATCGACCAATTAGGTATCCAAGGAAAAAGCCACCTTGTTTTTGTTATCGGCGGCTCTTTAGGACTCAGCGAAGCCGTCATGAAAAGAAGCAATGCTCAGATCTCTTTTGGAAAAATGACGTATCCACATCAATTGATGCGTCTGATCCTTGTCGAGCAAATCTACCGTGCCTTCCGGATCAATGCGGGGGCGCCTTATCATAAGTGAGACAAGAAGAATGAAAGATAGTAAAGTAGTAGTAAATAGTCATATCCAAGAAAGCGGATATGGCTGTTTTTTTATGAAAGATGTTTGTTTCGCTAAAGAGATCGCAATCCACGCTCGGTAAATATAAGAGCCACATAATTAAGCTTTGAACTCATTAGTTAAGCAATTCGATGTTGGAACAATTCTTGGTGTTCAGACCATTACCTCCCTCTCTTATAATTTTAGTGCTTTTTTAAGTGAGAGTAAAAATAAATAACGATTTATTTAAAATTTAAGTTATACTAGATAAAGCAATCCATGAAAGGAGTATATAATTAAGTAATGCAAGTAAAGAAAAAAATAATATTGTCCATTCTCCTAGCAATTATTGCTGGACTTTATTCAATCAATTATTTTAGAAATGTTCATACTATTTCTACATCGGGGGATATTGCCTTCCATTTTGCTAGAGTCAAAGGGTTATCTTCAATTTTTTCTGGTCCAATCAATTTTACGACGTTTAATCATTATGGGAGCGGAGTGAATTATTTTTATCCCTACTTGACCTTTTTTCCGGCAGTCATTTTTTATTGGATAAGTAATAATTTAATCGTTAGTTATATCTTATATGTTTGGCTATTGAATGTTTGTACTATCATGCTGATGTTTCATTATGGACTAAAATTTTTAAAAAGAATCGATGCGGCTTTTATATTTAGCTGTTTATATACATTTTATGGGTACCGCACGATTGATATTTATCATCGTTCTGCTATTGCTGAAGCGATTGCACTTACGGTTATACCGATAGTTATGTATTATGCTTACGCACTGATTTATGAGAAAAAGCCATGTGCAATTCCATTAGCAGTCAGTATGAGCTTACTCATTTATACACATGTTCTTTCCACTTTTATGAGTGTAATAGCCGTTGGCTTACTAGTCTTAGGTGGCTTTGTAGTAAGTGAAACAAGAAAAAAAGAAAGCATCCGGTTGATTGTGGAGTTGTCAAAGGCAGTAGGAATGACGATTCTTTTAACAGCATACTTTTGGTATCCGATGTTCCGACAAATCATGGTTCAATCGATTAATGAGCCAGATAAAACGACCTTACAACACCAAGCATTAAATGTCTCGGATAGTTTGATTGGTGCGATGAATAATGACCTGACAACCTTTACGGTAGGAATCATTGGTATTATTTCTTTGATCTGTCCACTCTTCTTTTTTAAAGGATTTAATCGCAAAGAAAAAGTGATTTACCTTAGTGCGGTAGTCTCTTGGCTCTTATCCACCAAATTTTTTCCATGGTCTTTATTACAAAATACACCCATTCAAATGATTCAATTTCCTTGGCGAATCTTAGGATTTCAAGTACTCTTTGGCTCGTTGATTTTATCGTTCGTTTTCATGAAGAGCACATCAGCTAAGCAAAGAAAAGTAGTTAATATAACGACAATTGTTTTATTACTGTTGGCTGTATCTGCTGCAACAAAAGCAAACTATGAACATAAAGTTGTCACTCAGAGAGATCACTTGGTAATGAATCAAGAAAATCTTATTCGTTACACGACACTCCTTCCCGGAGGACTTTATGACTATGCACCCACGGAAGCATTACAATACAAAGAACATTTGCAGAATCATGAAGTAAGAATTGGCAAGGAATGGCATACTATGCCTTATCAAGTGATGGATTCGAAAATAGTCTATACAGTACATGAATCTAAAGGACAAAAAATAACGCTTCCTGTATTTGATTATTGGGGGACAGTCGCAAAAGTAAATGGACAAAAAAGAGAGATTGATAATAGTGAAGGACTAGTGTCGATTGAAGGAACACAAGGAGAAACAATCATTGAAGTTTCTTCCATTTATCCTCCAACTATGAAGTTAGCTTTTTTAATTAGTTTATGTAGTTACCTCTTTCTTTTAATTAGTTTTCTTATCAGGAAGTTACAACATATAAAAATAATGATCTGATTACATTTTTTTCAATATTAGCTTACTAGAGAATAAGAAAAAGTAAGTAATAAACCAAATTTAAACTTTATATTATAATAATGAAGCTTAATCTTCTTTATAGAGAATTGGGCTATTTTTAATGGCAAAGAGGGGAAGAAGATGTTTCAAAACAAAGGACAACGCTATGTTGTAAAAGGAGTAAAGGAATCTTACTGGAATCAAAAATCTTTATTGAGAAAATTATCTTTGAATCTAAGCACAAAGAAATGAAGGTACACTAGATAGCAATGAAGATATCTTTGTCATTAAACGTCGCTATTTTACACAAGTAAGTGATGATTTGATTCATGTCTTTTCCAATGAGTGGTTTGTTTCTGAGAAAAAATTACATGCTTCTAATCTGCAATATATGCCAGGTGAAGATCCAATTCCTAATATGAAAGCAATTATCAACAGTAAGGATTACGAAGGATATAAAGCTAAACATCCAGAAGCGAAGCCATTTAAATACCCACAAGAAATGAAGCAAGCATGGCGCAAAATGTTAGATGATGAGCTGATTCCACTTGAAAATGAATTGAGGTAAACGAGAAGAATTCAATAAACTGGATGATAAAAATATAATATGACTATAAATTGGTTACAGCTTCAACCTATAAGTTGTAATAAATTAGCCTAAAAGTAATTTATTAATGATGAGGTGAATTTGATTGGTACAACAAGATATATCACTTAGAGAGGGAGAAGCAGCACTACAAACTACTTTTCAATAAGTAGGAATTATAGAAATTTTACTCAAAAAATCTTCAGTAAACAATTTGGCTAAATAAGTTGGGAAAACAGAATATACTTCAATATTTAGTGAGTTATAAATATCATCACTCATGATACGCAGCTCCGTATCATAAATGATGATATTTTTTAGAGACAGGGAAAAAAACAGTAAAAAAGGGGAGTAACAAATGAGCGAACTTAACCATTTTTCTGCGTCTACTCTAGCCGAGTTGCAAAAAGACGAGAAACATCCTTACTATGTCTATTGTTTGGTTGATCCTAGAAACAATCAGACTTTTTATATTGGGAAAGGAAAAGGAAATCGTATTTTTGCCCATCGTCAAGCGGCACTGAGTACGCTAAGAAAATCAGATTTACTTGAAGAAAATGAAACATCTAGTACATTGAAAATAAAAACCATCCAAGAAATAAACAGAATGAATCTACAAATACTAAGTTACATACTTAGCTATGGTTTAACTGAGAGCGAGGCTTATGCCAGTGAGAATGCGTTGATCAATTATGCTCAACTGATACAAGGACTTTCATTGACAAATTTAGTAAAAGGACATGGTTCTAAGGCAATGTTAGTTGAAGAGATAGAAGAACGATACGGCTTCCAACCAGTGCCTATAAATGAAATAGCGACGAATGAGTTGATTTTAGCAGTAAAAGTGAGAGATGCTTTTAATCTTTGTAAAGATGAGTCAAAAGAATATCCGATTGACGACAGTTTTCGTGATGATAATAATTTAAAATCTCGTACGCTAGGTAACTGGGTAATTGGTCGTGATAAAATACATCTAATTCGCTATGTCATAGCTGTTAATACAGGAGCAGACAACGCGGTTGTTGCTGCGTATAAAGTTTCTTCTCAATATTCGGAATCGAAGAAGTTTGAAAATGGCCGAACACGCTATGCGTTTCAGGCATTATCTAAAAGAGATGATACTTTGCGAGAACTTAATTTATATAAACGATCTTTGCCAGATATCAAATTTGGTAGTGGGAGTGCAATTGCTTATATTAATAATTAGAACGGTGTTTCAACTATAACTTAAAATTAAAATAGTATTAAGGAAAAACTTTAATAATAAAGCTTACTTATAATTGATATTTTAAGAAAAAAATCTTATAGGTAATAGATATTAATGAAATTTACAAACAGAAAGAAGAAATGATTTGGAAAAAGCATTGCTAGGGATATTTGCTGTCTATAGTTCTTTCAACATATCTTTATTAACCTTAATTCGAAGGTTCTAGTAAAATAATAAGTCAATGATTTCTGTTGATGATTTTATCCTTTCCTTCTTAATATAAGAATTATACCTCCAGAACTGATAACTTTATGATGGAAAAGCCATCATAAAGTTATCAGTTCTGGAGGCTTTGCCATAGCAACAGTCTTTTTTATTATTGTTCGGTAGATATTGACGGATGTTTAAGATAATGTCGATATTTACTAACGATGATGTCCATAATGATTTGATAGATAAAAGAATGGGTTTGAAAAATGGTCTCGTGAGGAAAGAGAATAATATCATGTACGAAACGATAGTTACGAACCTCTTCATTTGCTGTGATAACAAAAATCTTGGCTTTCGTATTTTCAAATACATTTCTGTATGGCACATCATCCCTGAGTTGTTGCCTTTGCAAAAATCCGCCTGAATTAGAAAAAATAACCAATAAGGTCTCTTCATCGGCTTGTTCAATGAATTCGATTTGTTTGAGATCGCTTTGATAAGTAATAATAAACTTTCCCGCATAAGCCAATTTGTATTGAAAATCAATGGCTGCTGATTCGGAGAATAACAGTCCAAAAGCACCTACTTTATCATAAATAGTCAGACATTTTGCCAGCTCATTAATACTTCTCATGCTGCTTTGCTGTTTGAAAGCACTAATATCTTTAATAATTGCATCTAAGTAGTCATCATAACCATTTTTTTCAATTGGATTAATAATATTTGAAATGTAGTTTAAGTCGAAATGGTATTTATTTTCAGCAAAGGTGGAGGATTTTTTTAATTCGTAATAATCTTCAAACCCGATCGAACGAGCAAATTTTGAAATCGTTGATTTAGAGACATTACATATGGTAGCTACATCAGAGATACTTGATTTGTCAATAATACTATAGTTATTCAAAAGTGTTTGAGCGATATGATAGTAGGTAGAAGACGTTATTTCATTGTTAAGAATGGTTAGTAGTCTAATAATTAAAGGTCCCATAAATACGAACTCCTATCTTTGAGAGAGTTTCCAAAAAACGAAATTTTCATTTAATATGTTGAAAAAATTGTATATTACACATGTATTATAGCAAACATAAAAAAAATTGATAGGAGTTGTGAAAATGGATAAAAATTATGATGCTCTTTCCAAAAGAATTATTGATCATGTTGGTGGAACAGAAAATATTATTAGTCTTTATCACTGTATCACTAGATTGAGATTTAAGTTAAAAGATGAAAACATTGCACAAAAAAATACCGATGAAATAAAGAAGATTCCCGGCGTATTGTCCGTAGTCGAAGCAAATAATCAATACCAAGTAGTTATTGGAAACGAAGTGGAAGATGTCTATAAAACGATCATGGCTAACTATGACATTAAAAGTGCCCTGGGATCAGACGAATCGGAAGTGTTAGAGGATAATAAATCAGGAAATATCTTTATCCGCTTCTTTAATACGTTGTCTTCAATTTTTAATCCGATTATTATGCCTTTAGCTGGTGCAGGAATGATTAAGGCCTTACTAGTAGTTTTAACAACATATAATTTTATGTCAGCAGATGGAAGTACCTATAAGATTCTTTCAGCAGCAGGCAACAGTGTTTTCTTCTTCTTACCATTATTTCTGGCCTTTAGTGCAGCCAGAGTGTTTAGAGCAAATCAATTTATTTCATTAGCAATTGTAGCAGCACTTTTGGAGCCTAATTTCACTGCATTAGTCACAGAAAATGGGGTAACGGTTGACTTCTTAGGTATTCCAGCAATATTAATGGGCTATTCTGGAACAGTCATTCCAGCGATTATTTCCATTTACCTCTATTCAAAGTTAGAAACCCAGCTAAAGCGAGTGATTCCAAAGAGTCTAGAAATTTTCTTGTTGCCAATGGTTGCTCTTCTTATTATGGTTCCTCTAACAGTGTTGGTTGTTGGACCAATTGGCGTTTCGTTAGGGGATGGAATTGGAAGCGCTATGAACTTTATCAGTGACCGTAGTGGGTTATTGGCTGGTTTAATCATTGGTGCAGGATGGACTTTCTTGGTAATGATTGGTATTCATTGGGGCGTTGTGCCAATCATGATCAATAATCTTGCCGTCTATGGCTATGACGTTATTCGACCGATGGTTGCGGCTGCAACTTTTGCAAGTGCAGGTGTTGCGTTAGGTGTATTTTTAAGAAGTAAAGATAAAAACGTTAAAGTGCTCTCCCTATCTGCGATTGTACCTGCTTTACTTGGTGGGATAACAGAACCAATCGTCTATGGCTTGTCGGTAAAATATAAAAAACCATTGATTGCCCAAACAATCGCAGGTGGGATTGCTGGAGCTTTCATGGGAGCAATGCAGACAAAAGCGATTGTCTATGTTTTTCCAGCGTTAACAACGTTACCAGCCTTTTTAGGTGATACTTTTGTCTATTATCTCATCGGAATTGCTCTTGCTTTCTTCCTTTCAGCAATTTTAACTTTCGCTTTTGGATTGGGAGAAGAATCTTCATCGAGTAATGAAGAAATAGAAGAACAGGTAAATGAAATAAGTGTACCCTTAAATGGGGAAGTAATCGCGTTAGAAAAAGTCAACGATCCAGTTTTTTCAGAAAAAACAATGGGTGACGGATTCGCTGTAATCCCAACCGATGGAGTAATTAAAGCACCATTCAGTGGAAAGGTCGAAGCGGTTTTTCCTACAAAACATGCGATTGGCTTGAAGTCAAAATCTGGGGTAGAAGTACTGATTCATATTGGAATCAACACCGTTGAATTGAATGGGAAATATTTTGACATAGTTATCGAAGCAGGAGACGATATCCAAAAGGGACAAAAGATCGGAAGCTTTGATATTGAAGGCATCCAGTCTGAAGGTTATGATCCAACCACGGTAATAGTATTAACCAATTTGAATGATCTAAACGAGGTAGATATGTTCGACTCCAATGGGAAAATCATCCAAACTTTCACTGGTAAAAAAACGGGTCAAGCAGAAATTTTAGCATAAAAATAATAATCTGAAAGAGGTAATCGAATGAATAAAAGCTATTTTCCTAAGAACTTTCTTTGGGGCGGTGCAATTGCAGCAAATCAAGTAGAAGGGGCTTGGAATGTTGATGGAAAGGGTATGTCGGTGGCAGATGTCGCGATGTACAAACCCGATGTAGATATTACAGATTATGTCAGTCAATGGCACGTGTCTCCTAAACAAATCGAAGAAGCCATGAAGTCAAAAAACGACAAGTTATTTCCGAAAAGACGTGGAATAGATTTTTATCATCGTTACAAAGAAGACTTGGCATTATTTAAAGAAATGGGACTGAAATGCTTAAGGGTGTCTATCGCATGGACAAGATTATATCCCAATGGCATTGAAAGTAAACCAAATCAAACTGGAATCGATTTTTACGTGAGTTTATTCAAAGAGATGAAGAAAAATGGGATTGAACCTCTAGTCACATTATCTCACTATGAAATGCCATTATACTTAGTAAATGAATATGACGGCTGGGTTTCCAGAGAAGTGATTGACATGTTTGTTCGATTTAGTAAAACTTGTTTTGAAAATTTCGGACACTATGTGACCTATTGGCTAACTTTCAATGAAATCGATAGCGTCTTTAGACACCCATTCACTACGATGGGAGTGGTAGAAGAAAAGTATGCAACAAAAAAAGAGGCAGAAGAGGCCATTTATCAGGCACTACATCACCAATTTGTAGCTAGCTCCTTAGCGACTAAATATGCTCATCAAATTATTCCTGATGCAAAGGTAGGGTGCATGATAACAAGAGCATTAGCCTATCCCTTAACATCAAATCCAGTGGATGTGATGCTAGCACAACAACATAATCGGGAAAACTATTTTTTTTCTGATGTACAAGTTTTTGGAAAGTATCCGACTTTTGTTAAAAACTATTGGAAAGAGAATAATTTTACTATTGAAATGTTAGAAGGAGATGAGGAAATCATTCATCAACACACAGTTGATTTTGTCTCTTTTAGCTATTATATGTCTATGATTAAAACAGAAGATGAAGAAAGTCGGGAAAAAGTGGGTGGTAATCTAGTCACCAGTGTGAAGAACCCTTATCTTGATACAAGTGATTGGGGTTGGCAAGTAGATCCAACAGGTTTGAAAATTGCATTAATCGACATGTATGATCGCTACAGGATGCCTCTGTTTATTGTTGAAAGCGGAATTGGTGCTTTTGATGAGTTTATGGAAGGGAAAATTCATGATGATTATCGTGTGAAGTATTTTGAAGACCATTTTAAAGCGGTCAATGAAGCAATCAAAGAAGGCGTTGAAGTAATGGGTTATACTACTTGGGGATGTATTGACTTAGTGAGTGCGTCGACTTCTCAAATGTCAAAACGTTACGGATTTATCTATGTAGACGCAGATGATGAAGGGAACGGAACCTATGATCGGTTTAAAAAGGATAGCTTTTACTGGTACAAACATGTTATTGAGACCCATGGGGCTTCATTATACGAAGGAGAAATTGAAGCACCAGAAATAAAAAAGCAAGAATGGAGAACGAACTAGTTCTGGAAGACAACTATAAACGACACAAGGCCCAATCTAACTAGATGGTTGGGCTATTTTTATTTTCAAGATAACTATTTTTATACGCTAAACGTGTCTAGTACGAAAAATATTTTGTAACAACGATTGATGATGGTCAATAATAAAGATGATTGAAGACAACTAGCAGGGGTTTAATTACGAAACCGAGTAAACATTAAGTAAGTTTCAATTAAATGAAATGTTTAAGGAAATATCAAGCCATTGAGACAGAAGAACCGAATGTTTTAGCATGTCTGCGCAGTTTTAAAAACCAAAAATACTAGTTGTAGTTAACTTTTCTGATCAAAAGACTACTTTTCCACTCGGTAAGTATCGGATCAAACAAGTCTTGATCCAAAATTACAAATAGAAAATTACTAACAGTTTACTCCCATATGAAGCTTTTAGTGTGCTAATTTATTAAGGGGTTTTTTCTATAAATGAATCTCTGTTATGATGTAGATAGTTCAATGAAATAGTTATTCGATTTGTTTATAAAAAATGAAGGAGGCACTGCTATGATCCAAACAGAATTAACCCGCTTTAAAGTGAAAAAAGGAAAGACAAAAACTGTGGATGAATGGTTGTCATTCTTGAATGTTCATATGGAAGAAACACTGCTTACATTAGAAAAGGAGAAAATGTATGTAGAGACGATCTTTAGAGAAACAGTGGACGGAGAAGAATATTTATATTGGTATTCGATTCAGGAAGAGGATGGTCAAGCGGTAGAAGAATCAGCGCATTGGATTGACAAGAAACATTTAGAGTACTGGGATGAATGTATTGATGAGCAAGTGGCCCCTATAGATTTAAAGCCGGAAGTTATTATGATTCCTGACAAAATTAGAGATCAGATGAAGTAGCTTCGCTTTATGGGACACTCATTCAAGGGTCTCTCTGTCAAATAAGAATCAAGTCGTTTATCCTAACGACAGTTTCAGTAGACTTGTTGAAAAGTCATTTGCCAATGGGGTGAAGACACAATATCAATTTAACGAATTAGGACAGCTTAGTGAGTTAGCCCATTTTAAGCAAGCTCAAATTTTGGATAAGTATATGTATGGTTATGATGTACTAGGCAATAAAACAAGCATTGAAAAAATGCGTACTGCTTTAGACGTAGATCATGGGGCATATACGTATGCATATGATCAATTAAATCGATTGACGGAAGTTATGAAAGACGGCACCCCACTTCGCAATTACAGTTACGATAACTTTGGAAACAGACTGTCAATGGTTGAAAATGGAGTTGAAACACATTATATTTACAACAGTATAAATCAGCTTATTTCAAGCACAGATGGGAAGTCATATTCATATGATCAAAGAGGTAATTTGACACAGATCATGAAGAATGGGAATGTGATAAATTCGTATGAGTTTAACCCAATGAACCGTCTTGAAAAAGCCATTAATTATGAATCAAAACTTTCAAATGTGTATAAGTATAATGGCTTAAACAAGCGGGTTGGTAACCAGATCGGTGATTTAGATCTCAATCCGACAAAGCAAATTGACGATGTATTAGACCTCACAAGAGATTATCATAATTTACTTCAAAGAAATGAAGATGGCGTAACCACTTCTTACACTTATGATTTTGGTTTACTTTCAGCTGATAATAATTCATATTTGTTAGATGAGTTAGGTTCGCCGATGCGATTTGAAGAGGAGAGATTCATGATTCTATTTATAGCTTGATTAGAGAAATCCAATCAACAATTACAGAATGGCTTCAATTTGATAATGAGGGGATGTGTCCATCGCCATGATAAATAAAAAGATTAATCAAAAAAAAAACATTACAATCTGGAGACTCTACACCCGTGCAATGAGAGAAATGTTTTGGATAGTAGCAGTATTTTCAATATCCATGTTTTTACTGATGAACTATGTTCAAATTAGGGACTATGGATGGACTGATTGGCCTGTATTTGAAATCCTAATAGAATCTTCAAGGGTTTTTCTTTTCTTGGGACTGTTCGTATATCTAGGATGTATGCCTTTCACATTAAAAGGAATTATTTGTCTTAAAAGGCAGGAACGAGTTCTAGGCTTGAATTTTAATCAAGAAATGAAAAACACCAATATAACCAAATTTAATCATCAAGATAACAATTGGTTCATTACTATTACATTGGCTCGCATCATCGTTTATCATCGAAATTATATAGCGAGTATAGGTAAGATAGAAGGAAGTTCGGCAAGCCGAATGTTATGGGAAACTTCAGTTGTTGGTATTGATAATATAGAAGTTTCCGTACGTGGGGATGAGGTATGCTTAAATGATTTAAAGCAATGGTGGCAAACTTGAATGATTGCAAAAAAGCTATTTCACAACTAGCAATCAAGCTAAACGTGAAATGGTTTTCTTATATCTAAATGAAAATTGCAACAACATTGCAAACCAAATCCCGATCCTATTAAGCTAGCCTTTGAGTTCAATAAGCGCTCAAGGATTTGCACGACGTCTATAAAATTATCGACCTTACGGGCAAAGAAAAAACGTTGGCAAATGAGAAATCAATTCTCGTTAGACAACGTTTTATGATATACAGATAAACTTAGCGCAACAATGACCATATAATCAACCAACAGAATCCATAAAAGCAACTATTTTTGATCACAAAGCGAACGACTTGATAATTCAGCAGAACATACCAGTTTCAAAGGGTTGCAGCAAAGAATCTTTAAAATCATTTTAATGGATATTTCATTGTATAGGAGCATATTTAGTCACCAATCCACTAATCAAATCAAGCCCCATTCCAGCCTAAAAACACAGGCTTCCATTCTTTAGGCATTGATGTGCTTATCTTCGTTTAGCCAACTATAAAGTTTCAAGACTTCCAATAATACAGACGGTGAAGACATTATGGATATATCATTTATATAGAGGATAAAACCCAAGTTGATACTGGTATGATGTGGTATCATGTAGAAGTTTAATAGAGACATCTCAGGGGATTTGCACGAAAATCTGATTTTTATTTTTTTAGGGATAATGAGTGATTTTTACTCAAAAAATCTTCATTAAATAATTTGGGAGAATGATGAAGGAACAGAAGTACTTGATTATCTAACAATGTGATAGTAATGAACAGGATTAAAATAGAAAGATAGGTTGACTAAATAAGTTGAGAAAACAAAATATCTATATTTCAACATCCAAGTGAATTATAAATTTCATGCACTCTTGATACCTAAAACCTTATCATAAACGAGAATACCATTGAAAAAATTATAATAAATAAGCTTCAATTGTGATACGAGAAGGATACGGTTCTTCTTAACTAATATTGAAAATAGTCAGCAAAAAGGGGGACAAACTTTTAATTGTCTCCCTTTAATTGTTAAGGTGAAATATTATCACTCTTAAACAATAAGTTTAAAAAATACTCGTTTACATAAACCGAAGGATTATTTAGATGCAATAATATCATAGATAAAGAAACATTCATCATAAGAAACAGTGATCCCAAATTCTGTTTCAATATTTTTGAAGGCCTTTTTTACATGAAAAATTGGTTCATGAGAAGGCCTTGTGTCATCTTCTGATATAATTTTAAGTTCATGACCGTTTATCAATGTACGCTCAATTAGACACGCTGTGTGAATCAAAAGTTTTAAAAGAATGGAATAAGTGAATTTTTTGTGGAAAGTACATTCCAATTCTTCGATAAAATCCATTAAGCTTTTTTGGATCTTATTCCCAGCTAATAAGTAGAGGTATTTGTCCACTGCTTCAATTCCCATATCAAAAACGATATTTCTTGTGAATGAGTGGCTGCTGCCCTTTTTTGATTGTTGTTCTTCAGTCGTAAGATGACAAAGTACCTTATCTAACCCATCATGAAGAACAATTTCTTCTAGAGAAACAAAAGGAGCATAGCTGATTTTTGGATTTACAGTCCCGACGATTGCTATGATTTCTATATCTTTAGAACGTAGCATGGTTTCTCGTATTGAAGTTCCGTTATGACCGCTGATTGATTGAACATCAACATCAAATATTTTTAATTCTTTCAATAATGATTTAATGTTTTCTTCTAAAAATCGGGCGGTTCCTTCTCCAGTTTGACAAACTGTGTAGATGATTTTGCTTTTTCTCTTATTGAATTTGGAAACTATTTTATTATTAAGTAAAGTATTTCTACGATTATCAATGTCTAAAATATTATTGATAGTAGATTGTAGTCCCATAGATAAAAATTCTGTATTTTTAGCAGCTTCTAATATTATCAATGTATCAATTCGTTCAATGATAAAAATGCTTTTTTGGGTTTCTTTTCTTAAATTAGATTCAAAATTTACTAAAGATCCCATATCAGCAAAAATGATGATTTCTGTCGATTCAAAGTCAGCTATCGTTTTTTTTATGGCATCATAAGTTTGCTTTGGTGTACTGTGTAAAGGCATGTCAACAGGGACAATAATTTCTTTGGAAAGAAGACTATTCACAGTATGTGCAATTTCAGATGCGACGCGCTCGCCGTGGGCACATACAAGAATACTGACATTTTTACTATTTGTTTTATTTTCTACTATGGAAGAAACGATAAGACTCAATGAATGGATTTCATTTTGAGAAAAAATGATCTTCTTTTTTTGTTCTAACTGCTTGACGATTTTACGTGTAACTTGCATAACATTAGCAGGTAGCTTCTCTGTTGTTTTGATCTGGCTGAAAAATATATCGTTTTGTTGAGTGTGGCTGTGAATATATAAAGCAAAAGCAGTACTGACATTTTTATCTAGGATGATGCCTAAGGTGTTATATAAAATATCTGATATTAATAAGACAATGCTTTTTATATCATCGTTCAATAAAAAGGTGAAATGATCATTTCGCAATCGCTCTTTAGCGATTTCTTGTGAATAATCATTAAATGCTTGTGTAATTGAACGGGGGCTATTGGAATAATTCTTAGTAAAAAAATTTACAAAATCATAGCTGGCGATTGTTTTTCTGTCTTCATCCAATGTGGTATCAAAAACAAATGGCTTTACGCCAACAATCGTTTCGATTTCTTTTTTGTCAGCTAGATTTATTTTTATTAAGGATGATAAAACTGTAGGTGGAAAGAAGTCTTGCGTAATCAGAACTTCTTTTGAATTGTTTTTTTTCTTTTCTAATAGAGCACGAGCTACAGATAATTGAATGTCACTTTTCAATTGACCGATGTTTCCGAGCGGGGTATAAGCCAACAATGCTTGAATCGCATCTGGCTGTACGATTATTTGAGAACCAATTTTTTCTGTTTCTTTGTTATATAAGAATGATATGAGATCCAATCTTTCGGCAATGCTTCTTTCTTGAAAGTTTGGAAGTTGGATCATGACAGGGATTCTACGCTTAAATGTTTCTAATAATGCTGAATTCGGAGGCTCTGTAGTTGCCGTGATCAGCAATGTTGAAGCGTAGCGCTTATTGACAGAATCACCTAGTTTATAGAACTGATTTTTATCGATAAATTGAAAAAGCATCTCCTGTCCTTCTGGAGGCAAGCGATGGACTTCATCAAGAAACAAAATTCCTCCATTAGCAGCTTCTATCAATCCTACTCTATCGGCATCTGCTCCAGTGTACGCTCCTTTGACATTTCCAAATAAGTGACTTAGCAATAATTGCGGATTGCTTGCATAGTCGGCGCAATTAAGAACAGAAAAATTTGCTTTTTCGTTGAAAATATTTTCTTGTTTTCCATAATCAAATATTTTTTCAGCTAACAAGCTTTTGCCAGTCCCTGATTCTCCAAAAATCATCATATGTAATCCTCTTGGAGGATAAGTGATTGCTGCCTCTGCTAATTGAATAACTGGTTGTAAACTTTTATTTGCACCGATCAACGAATCAAAAGGATGAATTTTTTTAGAGGAGTAGTTATCTTTTATGAGTTCTTGTATGGAATTTATTTCTGTCTCTCCTATATAACGAAGGTTTAGTCTTTGACAGAGTATTTTTTTACATAGAAATCTGGTTGGTTTTCCTGATAGTTTTAATAATTTGTCCTGCCTCATGAGTTTGTTTAGATCCGAAGAAGCATTATTTCTTAAAATATCTAATTCCAAAGACACTTCTTTTGCGGTTATACCAATATCTGTATCATTTAATAAAATCTTTTTTGAAAGGCTTTCTGTGTAAGCGGTGCAGTAATGGTGCACCTTGTCTATTCGTTTCATAAAACACCTCCTCCCACTAATATAAAGCGCTTTAATATAAAAATCAATACACTTAAATACTTATGGAAAAAGCTGAGAGTGGCTTTTGAAGATAGCAGCCGACTATTTATACCAATTTTATTAAATCTTAGTTAGAAAAGATGTTTTTTGTGTATTTATCTGTATCATTACGTACGTGATAGTCCAATATTTTTATTATGCGTATTACATGTGCATTTTTTCTTTTTAGAATTGCCTAGATTTCAATAAGTTAAAAAATGGCACGAGTTTTGCTTTGTTTTTTATTGAAGGGAGGCATTTGATGAATAAGAAGATGGGAGTTATTTTAGCAAGTCATGGTTTTTTTGCTAAAGAAGCACTAAATAGTTTAGAAATGATACAAGGTGATTTTAGTAATGCACGTGTGGTTTCATTATTTCCAGGAATGAGCTTAGCTGATTTTGTAATTAAAATTGAAGAGAAAATAGAAGAACTTGATACGACTAATGGACTGCTTATTATATGTGACATTTTTGGAGGAACACCTAGTAATGCAGCCGCGATGATTTTAATGAAATACCAAAGAAAGGATTACTATGCTTTTGCAGGATTCAATCTAGGGATTCTGCTTGAATTGTCTAATTTTAGAGAAAAGGCACCTGAGTACGTGATGGAGAAAATGAATGAATTAATGTCTTATAGTTGGAAACAGATAGAAACACCAAAACCAATAATCGAAAAAGCGGAGGGATTGTAGATGGCAATTGAATTGATTCGTATTGATGATCGTCTAATACATGGCCAAGTCGTCACAACTTGGGTAAAACAAAAAGGAATTGAACAAATCTTGATTGTTAATGATTCGATAACAAATGACCCTGTTCAAAAATCAGTTTTCGATATGATGGCACCTCAAGATGTCATTGTAAGAACATTCGGGGTAGAACAGTTTGCAGAAATCTATCAAAAAACTGCAATTAAAAGAAAAACCTTATTATTATTAACGAATCCTGTAGATGTAGAGACGTTGTTAGATGGAGGGGTCCAGTTTAATTATTTAAATCTTGGCGGCATGAAATTTACCTCTACTCGTACAAGGTACACACGGGCTATTTCTTTAGATGAGAGAGAAAAACAAGCACTTGTCAATATTAGCAACAAAGGTGTCAAAGTATCCGTTCAAATGATTCCATCAGATAAAGAAATCCATATATCAGAATTGATAGAAGGAGAGGGATAATAAATGTTAATACAATGCATATTGTTAGCAGTGTGGGCTGGGATTTGTACTGTTGATGAAAGGACGCTGTGGACTGGAACGCCAAAAGCAATTTTAGCTGGATCAGTTGCAGGAGTGATAATGGGAGACATCACTACAGGTTTGGTAATTAGTGGTACACTTCAAATGATGTGGCTGGCAAATGCAGCAATCGGCGCATATATCCCACCTAATGAAGCAACAGGAGCGATAATTGGCGTGGCAATTGCCATTATGACAGGCGGTGGTTTAGCGACAGGGTTGGCAGTAGCCGTACCAACAGCATTGTTGTGTCAGCAAATCATCATGTTAACGAATACGGTCAATATCGTTTTTCTTCATAAAGCAGAGAAAGCAGTGGAAAGTGGGGATTTTGACAAAGTTGCACGATATAACTATTTAGGAATCCCATTAAGTTTTATTGCTGGTTCAGTTCCTGTCTTTCTAGCGGCATATTTTGGCGGACCAGCAGTACAATCAGTTTTGGATTTTGTGCCGGAACAAATTTTTGACGGACTAACTGTATCTGCAGGCATTATACCAGCTGTTGGTATGGGTATGTTGTTGATGATGATGTTAGGTAAAAATATGTGGATTTTTTTGCTTCTTGGCTTTGTATTTGCAGCATATTTGAATTTAGGAACAATCGCTATCTCGATCATAGGAGTTTGCTTAGCTGGTTTGTATGATCTAATGATAAATCGGGAGGACGCAACACAAAATGTTAGTATAACGTCTAATGAAATTATCACAAATAAAAATGATGATTCAGAAGCTATTGAGGAGGTATACGATTTATGATTATAGAAAATGAGCAATCAAAGATGACAAAACAAGATTTAACAAAAGCATTCTTTCGTTCTCAATTATTAATGGCTACAAGTAACTTTGAACGAATGCAAGCATTAGGTGCATATTATTCAATAGTACCGACTTTGAAAAAAATATATGGGGATAAACCAAAGGAGGAACGGGTAGCTGCAATTAAGCGACATTTAGAGTTTTTCAATACTAATCCCTATGTATACGGTCCGATTTTAGGAATAACAATGGCTATGGAGGAACAAACACCAGAGGATCAAAAAGAGTCTGTTATTGCTGTGAAAACTGGATTGATGGGGCCTTTTGCTGGTTTAGGTGACAGCTTGTTAGCAATGACAGTAGTTCCTATATACATGAGTATTGCTTCAGGGCTAGCAATTGAAGGGAATCCAATCGGTCCTATCCTTTTCTTCATTCTGTTCAGTTTGACTATTTGGCCTTTAAAATATAAAGGAATTTTTATGGGGTATGAAAAAGGATCGGCGTTGTTAACAGGAGAAAACGGCAATAAAATGTTAAAACGGTTGGCTACTATGGGAAATGTGGTCGGAATGATGGTAGTTGGTTCTCTTATCGTAAGTACTGTGAAAATTAATATTCCTATCGAATATACGGTTGGAGAATCTACCATAAAGATCCAAGAAATGTTAGATGGTATCATGCCTAATTTCTTTCCATTGCTTATCACGTTGCTTGTCTATTATTTACTTAAAAAAAGAAATGCAAAAAATGCTGTAGCAATCATCGTTTCGATTATGGTAATTGGAATCTTTTTATCAATAATAGGAATTCTAGCGTAATTATCTGCATAGAAAATTCTTAAGTCATTGAATAATGTGGAGGCGTTATGGAAAATTGTACCGATTTAATAATAATAAATGGAAAGTATACTAATTATGCTGTGGATGTAGAAGAATCGATTATAATAAATTGGTCTCGAATAAACATAATTCAAAAAAAAGCCCAGTTATATATTATGAACGAAGATCAAGATATCGTTCTCAAACAAGAGATAGGAAATAAAAAATATAGCAACGTGAAATTTCCAACTATTTCTGATCAAAGAAAAAAGTACTTACTTCATATCATTATAGAAGGGGAAGAAAGTATACAGGAATTTCATACAACGTTTTATTCCGCAAACCCTAATTTGAAGAACGCACATTGGATTACAAGACAAGATCATCCTATTGAGAAAGAAAATATGTATTACAGAGATCGACCTTCTATTATTCTAAAAAAATCATTTATAGTTGAGAGACTAGAGAAAGATTTATTTTTAGATATTTGTGGATTAGGATACTATACAACTTATATCAATGGGAAAAGAATAGACGATTACTATTTGAATTCAGATGTAACAAACTATGGTAAACAAGTGTATTATGATACTTATAAGCTTAATCCTTTTGTGGAAGAAGGTTCAAATGAAATTATAGTAGAATTGGCAAATGGCTGGTACAATCCTGCCCCGTTGAAATTATTAGGGAAATACAATATGAGACATCGCCTTTCCATTGGTAAGCCAATGCTCATTTGTTCAATCAGCGAATTGGCGAATGGCAAACAAAGAAATATTGTTGAGAGTAATCATGATTGGTTAGCTGAAGGAGGGGAAATTCTATTCGACAATATTTATATTGGCGAAAGAGTTTCGTTTGTTGAAAATGAGGAAAGTAATCCTGATTCATCTACTCGAGTAAATATGAGGGTAACGGAAATCGTTGGTCCAGCTGGAAAACTTGTGCCAAGTACTATACCAAAAACGAAAAGATTGAAAAAAAGAAAACCAAATGTAATAAAGAAAACGAAATATGGTTATTTGATTGATTTTGGAAAAATTATTTCAGGGCAGATTTCTTTAACTATTTCTTCAAAAAAACAAAATATAAAAATTAATTATGCTGAGAGCCTCAATGATTCGCAAACCGAATTGGACTATTCTACCACAACTACAAGCATATATGGAATCAATGATCCGGAACAGGGGATTAATGAATCAGATACAGTCATACAGGAAGATCAGTTTCTATGTGGGGACGGTAAAACGACATTTGAAAACATGTATGTTTATCACTCATTTCGATATATGAAAGTTGAGGGAGAATGCGCTATTTTTGATATCAATGATTTACATGCATTTGATACTTATGCTGATCTTACAATAACAAGTGAATTCAATACTTCTAATCAGTTGTTGAATGATCTTCAACGTATTGCGATTCAAACCAAAAGAAATAATATCCGTTCATATTATGAAGATTGTGCTCGTGAAAGACTAGGATATGGTGGAGATATTGTCGCATTAATAGAATCTCAAATTTATTCATTTGATTCGGAACAATTATTGAAAAAAGTGTTGCTTGATTTTATTTTCGATCAAACCCTTGAAGGAGGAATAACACAAACTGCTCCATTTATGGGTATCCAGACGTTTGGACCTAGTAATAACGCTGGTTCGTTAGGATGGCAATTAGTGCTTCCAGTCATTGTCTTAAAATATATGAAATATTATGGAATGTCCATTATTGAGGACAAAAGAATTTCAGTATCTTTGAATAGACATCTGAATTATCTTTTGAAATTTGATTATGAGTACATTAAGTATTGTTGTTTGGGTGATTGGGGTTCTGTAGATACTGTTCTTATTAATAACAAAGAAACACCGCCAGATAAAGAATTTTGTTCAGCAGCAATGTATTTAATAGTATTGCAAAGCTATCAAAAATTAGCTGTGTTTACTAAAGGAATGAGCTTTGAAACAGAAAAGTTAGAAGAAAAAATTAGGTATGTAAAAGAAAAACTAATAAAGGAATATTACAATTCTAAAGGTTATTTTCAAGGTGGCAGCCAATCAAGCTATATTTTTTCTCTCAAAGCTGGATTAGATAAAGAATTCCCAGAATTATTACAAAAATTCAAAAATCAAATTAGGGAAGATGATGGTGTCTTTAAGATGGGGATTTTTGGCATGGCGTGGTCATATGAAATTCTAGATGATCAAGATTTAATTTATCAATGGCTCACAAGGAAAAATTATCCAAGTTTTTATTCTATGGTATCTAATAATAGTGGAGCGTTGGGCGAGTATTTTAAAAAAATGAATGGATCTTCTTTAAATCATGCTATGTTCACATCATACAGTCAATGGTTTATCTCTACTTTATTGGGAATCAAATTTGATCAAGAGACACAAGAGTCTACTGATTTATTAATTGATCCTTATATTCCTGACGATATAGAATTTGCAGAAGGGACTTTAAGAACGATTCATGGAGAAATTGGAATAGGATGGGAAAAAACGCAAGAAAAAACGATGATAAAAGCCCAGATTCCTTCAACTATCAATTATAGATTCTCAAAAGAATTTAAAGTAAACTCGAAAACAATCATCGATGGCAGTTGGTTAATTGAAGCCATCAAAAGATAATTAAGTAATAGTGTACAATCATTATTTTTGTTACAAAATTTGTATGGTGGAAGCAACTAAATATATTTCACTCCTATAAAAAAATTCGAAAAACAGCATAGTTTTTCAAGAACTTTTTCATCTATTTTTACCGGAAAAAGTGGCTGCGACAAGATTTTTGTCACAGCCTTTTTTTATTCAAGGCATGATTTTCTCTATGTGATCATTCAGTTTCTGTAAGAGTTCTAATAATTCTTTTTTGGAGTACTTGTAATTGCTTTCTACCCATCGATTGAGAACAGATAGACATCCTTGGACGTGGTACGTAGTGAAGAATCTCATTTCTTCTGTGATAATCGTTTTCTTGTCTTCATATAGCCATATGTTCAGATAGTTTTCTTCAATAACTTGTTTAACTTTCTTCTGAAACGAAATATCACCATGGTTGAGGATAAATAAGCGATATAAAAAAGTATTTGCGTAAACATAGTCAATCAAGCGAGTGTATAGTTCCTCATAGCTATGGGCTGGATCATAAGAGAGAATTTCATTTAGATCCCGAAAAAAGTTGCTTTCTAATTGATCATATAGATCATAGATATCTTTATAATGTGTATAAAAAGTCGAACGATGTACATCTGCCGTTTCTGTTAGTTCGCGTATAGTGATTGCTTGAATCTTTTTATTTACTAATAATGTGGATAGTGCTTCAGCCAAAGCTTTTTCTGTTTTTTTGACGCGTCTATCTGTCTTTTTCATTTACCTATCTCCTTATCCGACATATCAAAGCAAAGCTGTCGCTTAATCGACAATCTTATAGATGATTGATTATAGATAGTAGACACTGTGTCTATTATAATGTAAGTATAACACAATCATTGAAGTTGAGGAGGCGAAATGATGAAACTAACTTTTAAACCCTTAGAAAAGAAAGATTACAAAAAAGCGATCTATTTTGCTGTTGAAGGAATGAACTTTGAGAGATATATGGAAAATGAACTTCTGCTGAATCTTTACGGAAGATATTTTTTGTATATGGAGTTGAATCGAGCAACTCAAATTCTTGCTTTGTATGCAGAGGACGAGTTGGCAGGTATTTTGCTGGCGGAGATAAAAGGAGAAAAAAAGAAACATCGTTCTTTTGGACAGCAAATATATGTTAAGATATTCGATTTTTTACAAAATATATTTGCTAAAGAAAGTAAAGGAGCTTACGAGACAGCAAATGAACAAATGCTTGCAGCATATTTAAAGAAGCATTCACCAGATGGAGAGATCATTTTTTTAGCTGCAAATCCTGATTTGAAAATAAAAGGCATCGGTACCAAGTTGCTAACAGAATTTGAAAAAAGAGAGAAAGGAAAAGAAATATTCCTTTTTACAGATAGTGGCTGTACGTATCAATTCTATGAACGACGTGGATTTGAAAGACTAAAGGAAAAAATTAGCAAGATAAAAATCTTAGATAAAGAAATAGATCTCCGATGTATGCTGTACAGGAAAATCATTCAATGAAAATTTTGATAGAAACGACAATAGTTGGCAAGATCACTTTTAGTGAGTCTTCTTGCTAACTATTTTTTGTAGTGTATTCTACCAAAAGAAAACCGCCTTTTTGACTAAACTTGATAGTGGTCAATTTTTTATGATGGATAAGTCTCTATACTTAGTCTCGTAAGAATGAAAGGAAAAGAGGGAGAAAGATGAAATTACAAAAGTGGATCCAAGAGCATCGAAATCATATCACCGCCTTATCAGCTGTGTTGATTATTTTTGGTTTTATCGGAAAATTTACTGGTTTTGTCTTGTTCTATAACATTGCTCTAGCCATAGCTTCTATTATTGCGGTCATACCTATTATGATCCATGCGTATCAGGCAGTGAAAGTCAAAGTTATCTCAATTGATTTACTCGTTACTATTGCTGTGCTTGGTGCCTTTATGATCGGAGAATACAAGGAGTCAGCTATCGTTACATTCTTGTTTTTGTTTGGTAGCTATCTGGAACAAAAAACATTGACCAAAACGCGGGAGTCAATCAAGGCTTTGACCGAGATGGCCCCATCTACTGCTAGTGTTGTCCAAGAAGATGGAACGACTGAAGAAGTGGAAATCGATGACGTGGAAGAAGGCGATATCGTCTTAGTAAAAACTGGTGGAGCTATTCCTGTGGACGGACGAGTCATTGACGGGAAAGGGTATGCGGATGAAGCCGCAGTGACTGGTGAATCACGACAAGTCGTCAAAATCAGTGGAGATGAAGTCTTCTCTGGAACGATTTTAGCAGATGGCTACGTGACGATTGAAGCAACTAAGGTCGGAGATGATACGACCTTTGCCAAAATTATCGAATTAGTAGAAGAAGCACAAGATACCAAATCCCATGCGGAAAAATTCATTGATCGATTTTCTCAGTATTATACTCCAACCGTTTTACTTATTGCGTTGGTTGTTGGTCTGATTAGTCGTGATTTTCGTTTAGCAATCACTGTTTTGGTTCTTGGTTGTCCTGGCGCTTTAGTCATTGGTGCGCCTGTTTCGAATGTAGCAGGAATCGGTAATGGAGCGAAACGGGGCATCTTAGTCAAAGGCGGTGAAGCAATGGATACTTTTTCCAAAATCGATACTTTTGTCTTTGATAAAACTGGTACATTGACCAAAGGAACTACTGCTGTATCCACTATCAAGAACTATACAGAGGATGAAGGGGACAGCTTAGCTTTAGTGGCTCGATTAGAAACGTTATCCGATCATCCTCTGGGGCGCGCCGTGATCCATTATGCTCAGGAGAAAGACATTGATTTTCAACAATTAGCAGTCAAAGATAATCAGACAATCAAGGGACAAGGAATCACAGCTGAGATTGATGGTCATACAGTTTGTGCGGGCAACACCAAATTGATTGCCGCTCACAAACTTTCTCTCACACCAAAGCAAGTACAAGATTTACATCAATTACAACAAACAGGCAGCTCGGTCATTATTGTAGCAATCGACAAAAAAATCACTCAAATCATAGGTGTGTCAGATGTGATTCGACCAGAAGTCGCTGAACAATTAGCTAAGTTGAAACAAGCAGGAGCAAAACAGTTAGTGATGCTGACAGGTGATAATCAGATGACTGCTGATTATGTAGCTGATATGTTAGGCATTGATGAAGTCCATGCTGAATTATTACCAGACGAAAAGGTTCAATTTGTGAAAAAATACCAAGAACAAGGATTGCGCGTTGCTTTTATTGGAGATGGAATCAATGATTCTCCCTCTTTGGCTGCGGCTGATATCGGGATTGCTATGGGATCAGGAACGGATGTTGCTATCGAAACGAGTGACGTTGTCTTGATGCAATCTAATTTTGAATCGTTGGTTCATGCCTACCGCTTGGCTAAGAAAACTGTTTTAAATACCCGTGAAAATGTAGTGATTGCCATTGGTGTCGTCTTATTTTTACTCATCGGCTTATTTGCCGGGTTTATTTACATGGCTAGTGGGATGTTCGTTCACGAAGCTAGTATCTTGATCGTTATCTTTAACGCGATGCGTTTATTGTATTTTGGACACGAAAGCAAAGAAGAAAAATCGTAAAACTTGATAAGAATCAATTTTTTTATGGAAGCTGTAATCTAGAATAAGACTATCAAGAAAAAGGAAGGAAGAACTACGATGAAAAAAATTATTATGCAATTAGATACACTAGCTTGTCCAAGCTGTATGCAAAAAATCGAACATGCGGTTTCTCAACAGCCTGGGGTAAGCAATACGAAAGTTTTGTTTAATGCGAGCAAAATCAAAGCAAACTTTGATCCAGATGAAGTCCACCCTGAACAATTAGCTGCAGTTGTGGAAAAATTAGGTTATGAAGTCCAATCAGCAAAAGTAAAAGAGGCGTAAATCAATGAATATAGTGGAAGAAAAATTTGCTCAAGAAACAAAACAAGCAGATATCGACCATCATAAACCAACTGCTGGCGCCATGGTGGGGCATGTATTAGCAAATTTTAAATTAGAAGAAATGAAATTGATCCAAGCACAATTGTATGTTTTGGGTACATCTTCGCAAGAATTAAGTACCCTTTTTTCAGAATATGCTGATCAAGAAGCGAGATGGTTCAATAAAATCTCTCATGAGTTAGTGATTGATAATGAAATCGTTCCGTCTACTTTAGAAGAAGTCATGCGTTATGGAAAAATTTACGAACACGGTCAAAACAAATATTTACCAGCCTCAACAATGTTGGAAAACTTTGCAAAAGATTTTGATTTCCAAAATATGTTTATCACACGGGCAATCAAGTTAGCTGAAAAAGAAGAAAAATATGGCTTGCAACAATTACTCGTTGAACTTTTAAGTTTCAATAAAGAAATCATCTACCAAGTACAAAGACTCCAAGGAAAAACTGTCCGACAAGATTTGGATGAGGAAGACGATGATGACTAAAAGTCTATGTTTCTTCAAATACAAATATAAAGCGTGAGAAAAACAGGAAAAAAACACGAAGTTTTGTCTTAAAAATAAAATAAAAAGAAGCATCCGCTGAAGTTGTCTATAAGACATCAGCGGGTGCTTCTTAGTTTTTAAAAGGTTTAAAAGATGGATGAGAAAATACAAAAAATCAATAAAATCACATTGCTTATTTGATAGAATAAAGAAGTGGGAGTAATCGAAAGGAGTTTTTTAATTGAAAAAAAGGATTTTAGTAACAATTGGTCTAGCTTTTTTGTTAGCTGGTTGTACCAACGGGAATGAATCGAAAAAAGAATCAACAAAAGAAACAGCGAAAGCAACAATTGCAACTACTACAACAACTAGCACAGAGAGCAAGCCAACTGCAGCAAGTACGGAAACAGCAGATACCTCTACTTCGTCAGAGTCTTCCAAAACGACTGAAACAACTCAAACATCTACTTCAAGTTCTTCTGTAGAGGCTTCATCTTCAGAAAGCAGCGAACAAGTCGAACAAATACTGTGGAATGCAGACAAATCCGCACAATTAGAGGCATTTATGGCTACATGGGGCCAAACAATGGGACAACAATACAAAAGCTATACGAATCAAATGAGTGTGGACTTATATGGTCTTAAAGTCCCTCAAGCTATTTTGAACGGGGAGTGGAAGATGGCTATTGGTGGAGTGCCTGTTTCTGCAGAATGGTCAGAAAGTGGGACAGGTCAAGCAGATTATCAAATCACAGCCGTCTATTCCGATGCAGAGACAGAACCATATCTGAAAAAGCACGTCTATCTATTCGGGTTTCAGCAAAATCAGCCAAAAGTATTGGTGACACAACAAAATCAGGGGAATCCCGATAATTATCTTTACTTTAACGAGACAGCGAATAATGAATTGAAAAATGGCTTTAATCAAATCGTTTATGGACAAGCAAATTAATGAGATAAACAAGGGGTTGTGACATGTCTTTTATCACAACCCCTTGCTCAGTTTATTTGTTAGTCTTTTATTTTTTGTGTCGCCCATGTTGCACTGTACTGGTTACCTGCAACAAGATCATATTGTATCAGACGATAATCTTCTAGAATTTCTTTTTGTTTCTCAGTTAAATTTTTTTCTTGGATAATTTGACTATCCTCTGTAACAAAGACCTGTTTTCCATTAAAACGATTAGACAAGCTTTCTGTAGGATCAATTGTTAATGCAGGTAGATGATTAGATACTTCTGTCAACAACGCATAGTAAGGAGTTACTTTGATATTCGCATGCTCAAGAGCCATAGCACCAAAGTTATTAGGAGCAACAACTTCTTTATTTAACGTAGCTGCTTGTTCACGACTATACTTGTTGCTATAAATGAAATAATCTGTCTGGTGCTGTTCTAATCCATATTTTTTCGAATCATTCCCACTATAGATTGCGGGTAAATGGTCACCATAAAAAACAAAGGTAATCGGTTTATCGATTTTGTCGATTTCTTGGATGAATTTTTTTACTGCTGTATCGGTATAGTGAAGGCCTTGCATATAAGTTTGTAATTCTTTTCTTCTATTAGGAATGACAGCAGTTCCTTCAGCAGTGTAGTTCAATTCACTATAGTAATCATCATAAGGCATATGGTTTTGCATAGTGGATAATTGGATGAATTGCGACGTTTCTGTATTGCTTTGTAAAGCTTTCAAGGTTTCTTTGTATGCTGAATCATCCGATATGCGTGGGCTTTGTTCTATTTTATCCGTATAAGTTAATTTATCCGGACTGTCTAAATAATAGAACCTGTCAAAACCAAATTTATCAAACACTTGTTTTCTGCGATAAAGAGCAGCTGTAAAAGGATGGATGGCTATTTTTTCATCGAATAGATCGGTAATATTTGGACTTATTTTCTGACGCTCCACTAGCTGGGTATAAGGTGTAACTAACGAAGCAGACAGGTTACTGATACTCAAGCCTGTCAGTCCTTCCCATTCCATGTTAGCTGTTCCGCCACCATAACCGACGGATAACATCAATCCTCCTGTTCCTTCTGTTATAATGCTTTTGATGTAAGGAATAGGGTCTGTAGGTACTGTCAGATTAGGGACACGTGCAGGATCACTGAAGCTTTCACTTAAATTGAGAACGATCGTCTGATTGTTTAACCAGTCACTTCTTGTTTGGTTGATTTCATCTGCCTTTGTGTTGTACTTTTTCATTATTCCATTAATTTTTTCTTTCGAATAGCCAGCAGGTTCTTCCATGATTTTAATGTCGATATTGTTTAGGAATTGAATGACTGGTCCGTTATCTTTTACGGCGCCTTGCTGGTTAAAGAAAGTCTTGTTTACTTTAAATAAATTAAACAGCAAGAAAGAAGGCGAATTTTTATGATTAATGAAAAAGACACCCGAAAAACATCCTAATAATACAGCGATACTGATAAATCGACGTTTCCAATGAATCTTCAAGGAATACTGTTTTTGTAGTCTACGTTGTACAATAATACTAGTAATCAATAATAGGAGAAGGATCAATCCGCCCACGATTAATAAGACTGGGCTAACCATCGATAATAGTTCTGACAATCCGGTCAGCATTTTTAAATCTGAAGGAAAGACAGGCTCTTCCCGCATTTCCATTTTGATTACTGTCGAAATAGTGAGCAGTAAGTTAATGATCAAGGTAGCAGTCAAGGCGTACCAAAAACGATTGGAAATCAACAATAGTAAGAAGAAAAATCCCATAATAATGATGATTGTCAGGATCATGGGTGCTTGTCGCTGAGTAAATATTTTTAAGGCAACCTGGATAGTTTCTTTCCAACCTTCTTTTGGTTCTAAAACGAAAATCTGCACGAAGGTAAAGCAGTAAAAAAATGCTCCAACTAAAAAATAACTTTTATAAACAAAAAGCCAATGAATTCTTTTTTTCCAACGCTGAGTTAGTTGTTCAATCGAATCAAAAGCGAAGTATTCGATAAAACGATGAATGAAACGAATTTTTTGTATATAAAATAAAAAGATAACTAGGAGGGACACTGCTAATAAATAGTAAATAAAAAACTGCCCGATATTTATCAGCCATGCCTTCCCTGAGTTTGGAAATTCACGTTTCATAAATGTAGATACGCGATAAGAAACTAAAGGGAAATTACATATAACTTGAGTGACAATCAAAAATACAGCAAGAAAATTTCCTCTTCCTTTTATACCTAATTTATCAGATAGCATTTCTAAAAATAAAAACGAAGAGAAAGTATAATACATTGCGAAGAGAGAATATGGTTTAGAAAACCTCAGCGCTGTATCTGTATTTCCTCTGATGATGAGTGAAATTTGTGTCATCAAAATAATCAAACCGAATAAAACAATCAAGCTGATAAATACTTGAGGAAGCTTATAGCGGACCTTTTCTTTCCAGTTCCATTCTTTCAAACCATAACCCATTAAAAATAAATAAAAAATCCATAAAATACTCTGTCCATTCTGTAATGCAAACGGGTCTTTATTAAATAGAGTAGAGCAGCCAACTAATCCAATTGTTAAAAATAATAGTAGATATTTAATTGTTGTTTTTGATAATTTATTTAAAAATCCAACTGTATAAGGAATACTACAAAAAAGCAAAGTACAAGAAACAGCATAAGTAAAGTAATTCTGACTGATAGGTGTTAGGATAAGCCAATAATCACGAATATTCAAGCTGCCAGCTTGTACGTAAAAAAAGATATTGCATACTAGTGTGGCTATTAGGAATATAAAGGCAAAACGACTTAAATAATGTAAAACTTTTAAACGGGCGATTTTTTGATATTGGTAACCCATGTAAAGTGGGATCAAATTTGTACCAATAACAACGGAAGTTTGTAAAAATGTATAGATGTAGAATCGACCAGGGTTTGTTGCATATGTAGGAATAGTGACTGCTGAAATCAATATACGCTGTAAAACCATCATTATACAAGCGACAAAGATTGTCAGGAAGCCATAACTCTCCTTCTTTATTTTTTTCAAGAATAAACACCTCACAAAAAAATTGGACAAAAACATAAGAAAACGTTTCCTGATAAGTTGCCCATTAATAACATCCTAACTTAGAATATCTCAAAAAACAACGTGTAGACAGAAAAAGTACAAAATTAGCAAGAAATGGTTGTTTGTATTGTTAGAATTTTTAGAAAATTATACCTTTAGTTTCTTTGCATAAAATGATACAATGATTGTTAAAATTGTGAAAGGGTGGTCATTTGTTAGAGAAGTTTTTGGATATGTCGTTAGTTCAACGTATTGTTGTTGGTATTTTAGTCGGAATATTGTTTGGTATCTTTTTCCCCACATGGACATTTATTTCAATATTGGGAACGTTGTTTGTCAGTTGCTTGAAAGCAATTGCGCCTCTTCTAGTTTTTTTCTTGACGATGGCGTCAATTGCCAAGCATAAAATTGGGAATAAGACATTTGTGAAGCCTATTTTGATCTTATATTTAGTGGGAACATTGCTTTCTGCACTTGTAGCAGTTATTGTAAGTTCAATTTTTACTGTTCCTATTACTTTACAAGAAACAGTATCTGAAAAAGCACCGCAAAGTTTGGAAAGTGTTTTATCTACTATGTTGACGAATGTCACACAAAATCCTGTTCAATCTCTTATTGATGCGAATTACCTTGGCGTTTTATTCTGGGCTGTATT
This sequence comes from Enterococcus sp. MSG3290, assembly GCF_050555565.1. Classification (NCBI taxonomy): domain Bacteria; kingdom Bacillati; phylum Bacillota; class Bacilli; order Lactobacillales; family Enterococcaceae; genus Enterococcus; species Enterococcus sp. MSG3290. Next base: position 269,785 of record NZ_CP187862.1, read on the forward strand.
GTTGGGACTAGCTTTTCGAGCACGTTCAGAATCGACAAAAGAGTTGGTGGATCAGATATCTATAGCGTTGTCACAAGTCGTACAAGTGATTATTGCATTTGCTCCGATAGGGATTTTAGGATTGGTTTATCAATCAATTGCTACGACTGGAATCGCTGGATTGGCAGAGTATCTGCAGCTTTTACTTGTTTTGATCGGTACGATGCTGTTTGTCGCATTAGTTGTGTACCCATTCCTCACGTTTTTGTTTATTAAAGAAAATCCCTATCCATTGATTTTCTTTTGTTTGAAAGAAAGCGCACTTCCCGCTTTCTTTACCCGAAGTTCTGCCGCAAATATCCCGATAAACATGATGTTGGCTGAAAGATTGAAATTGACAAAAGAGTCTTATTCCATATCGATCCCGTTAGGTGCTACGATCAATATGGGCGGTGCCGCGATTACCATTTCCTTGATGACGTTGACTGCTGTACATTCTTTAGGGATTGAAGCACCATTTGTTTTGAAAGTCCTTTTATGTATTTTGTCTGCTTTAGCTGCTTGTGGAGCTTCAGGTGTTGCGGGCGGTTCACTGTTATTGATTCCATTAGCATGTAGTTTGTTTGGTATCTCTAATGATGTCGCGATGCAAATCGTTGGTATTGGATTTATTATCGGTGTTATCCAGGATTCAATGGAAACTGCCTTAAATTCGTCAAGTGATCTGTTGTTTACTGCAATAGGAGAGCTAGGCGCGCGTAAAAGAAGTGGGGAAAAAATCAAATTGAAAGATTGTTTAGATGGATTAAGTGAACGTTGAACGTTAGATATTTAGTATTTTTAAAATGATTCGAGTTTTTAATGAGTTATATAGATGTTCGTGTAAATAGAGGTTTCTGTTAAATCAAGATAAAGTCGTTTATAATAACAATTAAAAGCATAGGTAATTGTTATTGGAGGCGTATCATGGATTTTTTACGTAAATTTGGTTTTTTCTTTTTATTATTAGGCGTGCTGAGTGATTTTTTGACTCCGTACGTATTAGGATTGTATTATCCTGAATTAGATCAAATGAAGAGCGTGATCAGTGTATTTGGAGAGGTTTCCAGTCCTGTAAGAAAAGCGTTTCTTATTTGGTCTGTGGTTTCAGGGATCTTTTTCATCCTGTCATTGCCTGCATTGTATGCTGCATTTGTAAGTACATCTCGTGTGTTAGCTACCCTAGTTACAGCAGCCATCGCGTTCTATGGTATAGGTGATTGTATCTTTACAGGTTTGTTCAGTATCAATACCCATGAATCTTCGTGGAATGTCTCGACATGGGTCCATAATATCGGATCAGGTTTAGGTTACAGTGGTTTTTTATTGTTTCCAGTTCTTCTTTTCTTGATCTATCGAAAAAATGGGCAAATGGACGTAAGCCACTTATACCTTGGACTGTCTGTGATCAGTTTGCTTTTTGCGGCGATTTATGGACTGGCAAGAATTCCTTCTATAAATTCTTGGCCATTACTGAATAAAATAGGTTTTTGCCAAAGAATCAGTTTTTTCTTTAATTATGTGCCCATTGCCTGGTTGAGTATCTTGCATCTCAAACAGTAAAACTTGAGCCGTCAAATTGAACAGTCAGCGGATACTTCATCCGGTGGCTGTTTTTTGTTTTTCTGAAATATATATTTCCACAGTTTTCTTGTATAGCTTCTGTCTTAGAGAAGCAAGGAGCTATATTTTGTGCTACAATCTTAAAAAGGTAGAGAGAAGACCAAATGGAAGACAGAGGAGCCACTAAAATATGAGAAACATCAAGTTGACAATCGAATATGACGGAAAAAGATATTCAGGATGGCAAAGACTTGGAGATGACGATAAAACCATTCAAGGAAAAATCGAAAAAGTATTGCATCAGATGACAAATGAAGAGATAGAAATTATTGGATCAGGAAGAACAGATGCTGGCACCCATGCGCGAGGACAAGTAGCAAATTTTAAAACAAACACAGAAATTGGACTGGCAGAAATGATCGACTTTATGAATCGTTACCTTCCGCGGGATATTGTCATCAAAAGAATCGAAGAAATGCCTGAGCGCTTCCATTCAAGATATAATGCGGTGGGCAAAAAATACAGCTATTATGTTTGGAACAACGTGATTCCTTCAGCATTTGAGCGAAACCACAGCTTTTATTTCCCTCAAGAGTTGGATATGGACAAGCTGAATGCAGCTTGCGAAAAATTAGTGGGTACACATGATTTCATTGGTTTTTCTGCATTGAAAAAATCAAAAAAATCCACAGTGCGTACGATTGATGAATTATCTATCGAACGAAAGGGAGAAATGCTTCATTTTACTTTTGTCGGAGACGGATTCTTATATAAAATGGTGCGGATTATCATGGGGACATTACTAGAAATCGGCACAGGTGCCATGCCGATAGAAACAATCGATGAAATATTTGAAAGCAAAGTGCGGCAACATGCAGGAGAAACCGTCCCTGCACAAGGTCTGTTTTTGGATGAAGTTTATTATCGATAAAAATACTTTGATAATGGATGAAACGCATGTTTCACAGTATAAATATCGATGTTAAATAATGTATGAAGCAAATTAAAGAAATATAAAAAAAGACTTTTTAGCCTGTTTATGTGTACAGCTAAAAAGTCTTTCTTAAATAAAAATCTAGTGAGAATGTTGTACTTCTCTTCTCGGTTGTTTTTGTTTAGAAAAAGTAAATCGATAAAGTAAAAATAAAATCAAAGTAACGATAGATAAATATCTTGAAGCAATTGCTAGTTTTGTGTACTGATAAGTAATAACGACTTTATTTATACCTGGAGGAATAGTTAATTCAGTTGTGCCAAACTTAGATAATTTTGTTTGTACTAGTTTGCCATTAATAGAAGCCACTTGCCCTTTATAACGATAAATAGGTGTCATCAAGACAGTATTTTTATTATTCGAATTATCTAATTCAATTGTAAGTTTGTTACTCATAAAATGAGTTGTTGGATTTATTTCCTGGTTACCTAGTAAATATTGATCATTATTAATCATATCAGGATGATAGATTGACTCTTTGTTTGCATAATCAGTATGATTGTAATTTTCAGCTATAGCAACAGCGTCTTCAGGTGCTATAAGTGTTAATGAATCTTTGTTAGCATGGATAGAATTGCTTACTCCTGAGAGATGCAATATTAGTGCAAGAAACGTAAAGACCATTATTTTCCATGAATTATTTTTAGTAGAAAAAATATAATAAATCACTATACTCATCGTATAGGCTATAAATAAAGAAGAAAAACCATTTAACCGCCAGACAAATTGTAGACTCTTAACTGGTGTATGGTTAAAAAGTTGCCAAGGAAATAAATTGGTTGAACAAAAAAGAACAAATACACCAAGAAAGAAAATAAATAAATCATCAGCAGTTAATTTTTTTATAAAAATAAAAGCACCAATCAATCCGAGAAATAAGAATAATCCAATAGTATAGTTGTTATAGTTATTATTTAAAATATGTGTCAGCATATCACTAGGAGCCATACCACTTAATTCTTTTCCCAGTGGGACTTTCAATTCTTGTGCTCTAGATTGTTGAATAAAAGGAATTAAGAATCCCGCACTTAAAAAAAAGGTGAGGGCGGTAGCTTTTAAAAGACTTAAGAGTCTAGCGATTTTTTGGTCCCAAAAATAAAAAGAAAGAAACAACGTTCCTCCAATAAATACAGAAACCATAGCGACAGAAAGTAAATGAGTATACACTACTAGCGTCATGCCAATAGACAACCAGTACCATTTTTGGTAATCTCTAATATAAATTTCGTAACACCCCATTAGTATCAAAGGCAAAAATGTTAAAGCGACAGCTTCTCCCAATGAAGCACGATGGAATATGTCAATGGCACGATAGGCGGAAAATGTATAAATAATCGAAAATAACAGCGAAATATAACGATTGTTTTTTATTTGTTTCATAGAAAAATAAGAAACGACCATTGTTAAAAAAGTGATAAAAAAATAGTAGATATTATAACCTAAAACAAGATTTCCCATCATTTTATAAAATAAAAAAGCTGGATAAAGAGTAAGCCATGGATAAAAAATATTCATCATTGTTCCATGATGATCGAAGTTATTGAAGTTTACTGGAGAACTCCATACATTATCTAGTCCTATGATTCGAGATAAATGAAAGTAAGTATCCTGATTGACACTATGATAGATTCCCTTAGACATGAATAGAGGGATGACGTAAGCAAAACTTAGAAATAACATAAAAATGATATCTATTATTTGGTTTTTGTTTTTTTTCATTTTTTTCTCCTATTTAAAAGTAATAAAAATTGATTCTTTTCTAGTATATCATACTAGTGCTATGAAAAATTTAACGCAAAGCTTATTAAAAAAAGACAATTCTAGTATACTGAAAATAGAATTAAAAAAGGAGAACAACAAATCTATGAAAATAAGTAAAAAAGCATTTCTTTTAGTAGTTCTTATCTTACTTAGTACTTTATATTCAGTAAATTTTATGAGAAATGCTCAAGAAATTTATACAACAGGTGATTTATCTTTTCATCTTTCACGAATCAAAGGGTTATCTTCTATTTTTGAAGGGCCAATCAACTATACAACATTTAACAATTATGGAGATGGACTGAACTATTTTTATCCTTTTCTTACAATAATTCCTGCAGTCGTTTTTTATGGAATTTCAAATAACTTAATATTAAGTTATGTTCTATATATTTGGTTATTAAATATTTGTACGATTCTGATTAGTTTTTATTATGGAGAAAAGTTTTTTAAAAAGATAGATGCTGCTTTTTTATTTAGTTGTTTATATACTTTTGCAACTTATCGAACAGTTGATATCTATTATCGATCCGCAATTGCAGAAGTAATCGCTCTTACGATTATCCCAGCTGTTTTATATTATGCTTATGGATTGATATTCAATAGAGAAAAAAAGTCATCGCTTTATCTGTCAGTATAAGTCTACTTGTGTATACTCATGTCTTAACTACACTATTATGTAGTGCATTGATTGCTTGTATGATTATAGTTCGTTTGTTTTTAAGCAAGCAAATAAAAAACGATATAAAATTTGTGGTCGTGAATTTAGTAAAGGCTGTTTTTTTGACTTGTGCATTAACTAGCTATTTTTGGTATCCTATGTTGCAGCAGATGAATTATCAAGAAATACACAGTCCCTTCAAAACAGATTTGCACCTAATAAGTTGAAAGATTCTCGATATGTGACTAAAAAGGAGATAAACAAGAAGAATGAAAATAAATAAAAAAGTAGTAATATTGAGTGGATTAATTATAGTTAGTAGTATATATTCTTTCATCTTTTTCAAAAATACACAGAGTATTTATACCACTGGAGATCTTTCTTTTCACTTATCTCGAATCAAGGGGTTATCGACTATTTTTACCAGTCCGATTAATTATGAGACATTCAATTATACTGGATATGGTGTAAATTATTTTTATCCCTTTCTGACTTTTTTTCCAGCTGTAATGTTATATTGGATGACAAAAAATTTGATTGTAAGCTATATTATTTACGTTTGGTTATTGAACTTGTGTACAACACTCGTAGCTTATCATTATGGCGAGCGGTTTTTAAAACAAAAAAAAGCGGCATTTTTATTTAGTTGTCTCTATATTTTCTCTGCTTATCGGACAGTAGACATCTACTATCGTTCCGCAATTGCCGAAGCTATCGCAATAACACTTGTTATCCCTGTATTATTTTATGCTTATCAAATCATCTCTGGAAAAGAAGAAAAGTATCCGTCTGTAAAGCTAGCATTGAGTATGAGTTTGCTAGTGTACAGCCATGTACTATCAACATTAATGAGTACAGCATTAATTATCATTTTTATTTTTATTCGGTTGGTTTCTAAAGGTTTCAAGAATGCAGATTTTATTGCTATATTTAAAAAATTATTTAGTGCGGCAGGAATGACATTGGTTCTGACGAGTGCTTTTTGGTATCCGATGTTTGAACAAATGCTCTACCAAAAAATCAACAAACCTAGCGTGACAAATTTATATGCTCATGCATCTAATGTGTTCGATAGTCTGACTGAAGCTATGAACAACGACTTAACTACTTACTCAATGGGACTAGTTGGTCTGTTATCTTTATGTATTCCCCTGATTTTATTTAAAAAATTAACAAACATAGAAAAAAAGATTTATTATGGTACGTGTTTGACTTGGCTAGCTACAACTAGTTTGGTGCCATGGTATCTTCTGCAAAATACGCCAGCCAAATTGTTACAATTTCCTTGGCGGATCTTAAGCTTGCAAATAATATTCTCTTCTCTGATATTAACGATGATATTTTTCAAAAATAGAAGATACAATAAGACAAGAGAACTATTTTATTTATTTATGACTGTTTTGTTATTAATCACTTTAACTGTTTCTAGTAAAAAAAATTTCAATCAAAAAATAATTTCTCAGCCGGGACATATTGTTGTAAACAAAGAAACAGTAGAGGCGTATACCACTAAAGGAATGGATTATTTTTTATATGATTATTCTCCTATCGCTTCATTGGAGAATAAGGAGCATATAATAAAACACGAAGCAAAGATTGGCAGTCAATGGGTAAACCTTCCTTATAAAACAACTGGTAGTTCTATCATATATAGAGTAACTAATGAGAAGAGCCAAGTAATCACACTTCCTGTATATGCTTATTTAGGAACGAATGTAGAAATAAATCATCAACCTGTAAAGGAGCAGGTGAATGCTAATGGATTGGTACAAATAAGCGGAGTCAAAGGAGTTGCTGATATTAAAGTAAGCACAAATTATACAGTAACGACTATTATTTCTTATCTTGTTACATTAACTGCATATTTATGTTTATTTTTTAAAATAGTTTTCCATAAAAGGTAAATTAACTTTTCATTTATAAAATAAATTGATTAAAAAGGAGAATCTGTCGATAAGGATTCTCTCTTTTTTATACGAAAAATCTGTAGGGGATGAAGTAATCGCTTATTTCCTCACTTTATGATAAATTACAGCTAAAGTCACTAGCTTGTCTTCTTCGGAAAGGAGGAGAATCTATGGATGAGGAACAAATATTCATTCAAACACTTTATAATCTGATTTTGAATCCGAATACACGAGATTGGGAACGAAAAGTATTGATTCAGACAAAGAATGACATAAGAGAAAATATATCCGTTAAAGAACAGTTATCAAAACTAGAAGCAACACTACGTCCATTAGCTATCCGAATGAATCTGACGCCTGATGTAATGGACTTTTATTTATTGATTACGGAAGGAGTTGATAAGGAGCAAAAATATGACTTTTCCAAGCATGCCATGCAAGATGCTGACTATCAAGAACGTGCAGTATTTGCAGGGGGATGTTTCTGGTGTATGGTCGAGCCGTTTGAATCGAAAAAAGGGATCCTATCTGTTTTGTCAGGATACACGGGCGGACATGTTGAAAAACCAAATTATGATCAAGTAAGTGGTGGTTACACAGGTCATGTGGAAGCTGTGGAGATCATTTATGACACAAGAGAAATAAGTTATAGCGAGTTGCTGACAATCTATTGGCAAATTACTGATCCCACAGATACATTTGGACAATTTCAAGATAGAGGGAAGCAATATCGTCCAGTGATTTTTTATCAAGACGAACGACAAAAAGAATTAGCGGAACAATCAAAACAGAAACTAGACAGTTCAGGAACTTTCCACCAACCAATCGTCACAAAAATCGAACCAGCCGGTACGTTTTGGCCAGCAGAAAACTATCATCAGCAATTTTACAAAAAACAACCGAAACGTTATAAAAAAATCCAGCAAGCACGTAATCAATTTCTGATCTATCAACGAGTAAAAAACAAATGGCAAAAAAATATACGAAAAAATCATTTTGAGTAACTCCTTTTCTTTAAAATGTAGTAAACTAAAAATAGAAAATAAGAAAGCGTTTTAAAAAGATTTGATGAGGAGGAGAAAAATTGTATATTGCAGATAGTGCACGTTATGAAAAAATGGAATATCGTAAATCCGGTCATTCAGGTTTGAAATTACCGATTTTATCTCTCGGATTATGGCAAAATTTTGGTGATTATGATCCTATCCATAATCAAAGAGAGATTTTAAGAGGCGCATTCGACATGGGAATTACCCATTTCGACCTTGCGAATAATTATGGAGGCCCTGCTGGAGCTGCAGAGAAAAACTTTGGGCGTATTTTTAGAGAAGATTTTCAAGCCTACCGTGATGAACTGATTATTTCTAGCAAAGCAGGTTATCATATGTGGGAAGGGCCATATGGGGAATGGGGCTCTCGTAAATCCATCATTTCAAGTTGTGACCAAAGTCTCCAAAGAATGGGGCTAGATTATGTTGACATCTTCTATCATCATCGCCCAGACCCTGATACACCTTTGGAAGAAACAGCAGAAGCGTTGATGCAACTTGTAAGACAAGGAAAAGCATTATATATTGGTATATCCAACTATAATGGAGAAGATACAAAAAAAATGACTGAAATTTTAAAAAGAAAGGAAGCACCGTTCATTATTCATCAGATGCGCTACAATATGTTTTCTCGTGCGCTACTAGAAGACGATCTATCTCCAGTATTAGAAGAAGAAGGGCTAGGGGCAATCACGTTCAGTCCGCTTGCTCAAGGGTTGCTGACAAATCGTTATCTACATGGTATTCCTGAAGATTCTAGAGCACATCGTAAGGAAATACCATTCCTTTCAGAAGAACAAGTTGGATCAACTCTGGAAAAAATCAAAGCACTGCAAACAATCGCCGTATCACGAGGACAATCATTAGCGCAAATGGCCCTTGCATGGAATTTGCGACAAAAATCTGTTACAAGTGTACTGGTCGGAGCAAGTCGGTTAAGTCAGTTACAAGAAAGTGTTCGAATGATGGATAATTTAGATTTCTCCCCAGAAGAAGAATTGAGAATCGACCAAATTCTAGAATAGAAACGATGTAATCAAACTTTTTATCCATATATTAAAAAAAACAAAAGATGACATCAAGAATCGAATGAAGATCGTCTGTTATTGAACATCATATTTTTTGTCGTTCAAAATAAAAATGATCGAAGGCTAGGAGTGAATTTTATCCTAGTCTTTTTTATGGTAAATATCTTCTTCGTTTGTATGTCTATGAACGGATTAATCAATTTTGTATACAAAAAATCATCAGATGATTCAAACGTGTTATAATAATTACGAAAAAATACATCAGATGAAAAGGAGGTATGTGGTTTGGAAGAAAATAAAACCCTAGTAGAAGTAACTACTGACAAGATCCTTAGATATTTAAAGGAAATGCAGTTGCAAGTAGGAGATAAACTGCCGAATGAATATGAATTGTCCGATTATTTAGAGGTGGGGCGAAGCACGGTGCGAGAAGCTGTGCGGGCTCTAGCTTCCAGGAATATCCTTGAAGTTCGGCAAGGAGCGGGGACATTTGTCAGTGATAAGCGAGGGATTGCCAATGACCCACTCGGTTTTTCTTTGATTGAAGATCAGGATCGGATGATACGAGACTTATTTGAACTGAGATATTTATTGGAGCCTAAGATGGCAGGTTTGGCAGCGGAATATGCAACGAAGAATCAAATCGTCCAAATGAAAAAATTAACGCAAAAGATTGAAACTTCTTTTCGAGAAGGCACACAAGAACATGTTCAATTAGACATCGATTTTCATACGATGATTGCAGAAGCTAGCGGAAACGTAGCCTTGCTGCATATTATCCCAATCATTAATGAATCAATTGCTTTGTTTAATAAAAATTATGATATCCAGCATCTGAAAATCGAGACGATCGATATTCATACAGAGATCGTTCAGGCCATCGAAAGGCGGAATGCACTTGCTGCGTTTGATGCAATGACTGTCCATATGGCAATAAATCGGAGAGAATTACAGAAAATAATAGGAGAAAAAGAAACTAATTGACAGTTCATCTGATGTATTTTATGATAAATACATCAGATGAATTTTTGTTTTATATTTGGTAAAAAAGAGGAGTAAATAGTTTCTGTTCATCGAAATGTAAGCGCTGACTAATAGACAAAAAGAGATGACGTCAAGGAGAAGAAGCAGGAATGAGGGGATCTGGAATGAGTTTTATGGATAAATTAGCCAATGTTTTAGGGAACGTGGCAACGAGAATCAATAATTTAAGGTATATCATGGTGATAAAAAACGCATTTGCTGCATTGATTCCGGTAATTATTACGGGTGCTTTTGGCACATTGTTTTCAGCAATGGTCTTTGACTCGGAAAATGGCTTAGCACAGATAAGTTTCTTGCGTTTTTTAGAAGAATTAAAGCCTATCGCATCTGCCATCAGCTATGTCACACTAAGTTTCTTGACCATCTATGCTGTTTTTCTGATAGGGATCGAATTAGCCAAGCTGAATAAAGTGGATGGTGTATTCCCTGGTATCATCGCAGTGATGTCTTATTTATCTGTTAATCCAACTGTTTATGAATTAGTGAATGAAAATCAGACTGTTATAGTAGAAAACGTATTGGCTAAACAATATACAGACACGAAAGGGTTATTTTTGGGAATGTTGGTCTCCATCCTTTCTATTGAACTTTATTGCTGGTTGAGGAAACAGAAGAAACTACAGCTGAGAATGCCTGATACCGTGCCAACGAATGTTTCTGCTAGTTTTTCTGCTTTATTCCCGACGATTCTGACTGTATCGGGTATCGCGGCTGCGGGATTTATCATCAAAGAACTTACAGGAATGTACCTTTATGATATCATTTACAATGTCGTACAACGACCATTAGAAGGTGTCGTACAAGGGTTACCGGGTATTTTGCTATTGATGTTTATTGCGCAAGTCTTTTGGGTGATTGGTATCCATGGAAATCAAATGGTGAAGCCGATACGGGAACCGTTGCTTTTAGCGGCAATTGCTGTAAATACGGAAGCTTTTGAAGCTGGAAAAGAAGTACCGAACATTATTACTATGCCATTTTGGGATATGTATATGAGTATGGGTGGGTCTGGAGTCACGATCGGTTTACTGATTGCAGTATTGTTAGTTGGAAAACGGGAAGATATGAAACAAATCACCAAGTTATCCCTTGCTCCTGGGATCTTCAACATCAATGAACCAGTTATTTTTGGTATGCCGATCATGCTGAATCCAATTTTAGCTATTCCGTTTATCTTAACGCCTCTTATCACAGGAACGATTGGTTATTTTGCAACCGCTTTAGGATTTGCGGCGAAAGCAGTTGTAATGGTCCCTTGGCCAATGCCGCCGATCGTCAATGCTTATCTAGCAACAGCAGGAAATATCGGTGCAGTTATTACGCAACTTGTTTGTATTATTGTTTCTATTTTGATCTATCTGCCATTCGTAAAAGTAGCAAATCGTGTGGAAAATGATGGGGTCTAAAAAACAGGAGGAAATCATGAAAATTACTATTCCAAAAAATTTTATTCTTGGTGCTGCATCTTCTGCTTGGCAAACGGAAGGTTGGAAAGGAAAAAAAGAAGGACAGGATTCGTTTATAGATAGCTGGTATAAAAATGAACATTTTGTTTGGCATAATGGGTATGGCCCAGCCGTAGCAACTAATTTTATGGAACAATACCAGCAGGATGTGGATCTGATGAAATCCATCCATCTGACACATTATCGGACTTCTATCAATTGGGCTCGTTTTTTTACTGATTATGAGAACTGTATAGTAGATGAAGAATATGCTCAGCATATAAGTGAAATGATCGACTCTTTGATCGAAGCAGACGTAGAACCGATGATTTGTTTGGAACATTATGAAGTCCCAGCTTTTCTTTTGGAAAAATATGATGGCTGGTCTTCAAGAAAAGTAGTTGATTTTTATGCTAAGTATGCTCAAATTGCCTTTGATCGTTACGGTGATAGGGTAAAAAACTGGTTTACATTCAACGAACCAATCGTTCCCCAAACGCGTTGCTATTTGGATGCTGTTCGCTGGCCGCATGAACAAAACACAAAAAAGTGGATGATGTGGAATTATCATAAAGTTTTAGCAACGGCTAAAGCAGTAGAGATTTACCGCAGCGGAAATTACGGTGGAAGGATTGGCTGTATTTTAAATCCTGAAATGGTCTATGCTCGATCTAATTCTCCAGAAGACCAAAAAGCTGCTTATATGTATGATTTGTTTTATAATCGAGTATTTTTTGATCCGATGGTAAAAGGATACTACACAGAAGAGTTCCTGGAGTTGTGTCAAAAACAATCGATTTATTTCGATCCTACAACAGAGGATTTAGAAACGATTCAGCATCATACAGTAGATTTCCTTGGAATCAATCAATATTATCCTAAACGCGTTCGCGCCCCTCGTTATCAATGGAATGAAGAGACACCTTTCCATCCTGAACGATATTATGAAGTCTTTGATTTACCTGGGAAGAAAATGAATAATTCCAGGGGATGGGAAATCTATCCGAAAATCATGTATGATATAGCCATGTATCTAAAAGAAAATTATCATAATATCCCTTGGCTGATAACAGAAAACGGTATGGGAAGAGAATATGAAGAACAGTATATGGATGAGAAAGGAATCGTGCAAGATGATTACCGTATCGAATTTATCGGACAGCATTTGCATTACTTGATCAAAGCAACAGAAGAAGGCGCAAATTGCGAAGGCTATATGTTATGGGCATTCACTGACTGTGTGTCACCAATGAATGCATTTAAGAATCGATATGGATTAGTTCGAATCGAATTGAACGATGAACGAAGCAGAACATTGAAAAAATCTGCTTCGTGGTATCAGACTTTGATTGATAAGAGAGAATTGGATTTGCCTGACGAAATCTATAAATAAATAGAAGTTTTTTGTAGATGTTCATTGTATTTACTGGTTATTTGAAATAAAAGAGGTTGTGAATCCAGCGTTTTGAGCTAATACCCAGGGTCAGCTGATTGAACACCGTTTATTGAGAGGTTGTGAAAAAGCTGTCCTGCATCAAGTAATAAGAATAGCAAAGTAAAAACAACATCTTATGTTTTTAACTTGGTTGGACTTATTACCGCAGATGCAAGCTTTTGAATACCGTTTATTTGAAAAAAGTTGTGACAAGTTTTGTGTCACAACTTTTTTTGTGCACGTTAAAAGAAAAAAGGTAATAAAAATTAATTTGTGTGTTTAGTGTGCGCTTTCTTTTTTAGTGTGTATGCAACTTGGTATAGACCTTAAATGTGATGATATCAACTTTTTAAAGCGCTTTTAAAGTTGGCACGCTACTTGCTTATATACAAGTGTAAGTATAGAAAGGAACGTGTTTAAAATGGAAAAGAAAACAATCATGCTTGTATGTTCAGCTGGAATGAGTACAAGTCTCCTAGTCACAAAAATGCAAAAGGCAGCAGAAGCAAAAGGAATGGAAGCAGACATCTTTGCTGTATCTGCTTCAGATGCGGATAATCAACTAGAATCTAAAAATGTAGACGTTTTACTTTTAGGACCGCAAGTACGCTTTATGCAAAATCAATTTGCTGAAAAGCTAGCACCTAAAGGCATTCCTTTAGATGTAATCAATATGGCTGACTATGGCATGATGAATGGTGAAAAAGTACTCGACCAAGCAGAAAAACTAATAAACAAATAATAAAAATTATCGGAGGATACAATAAATGGAAGATCAAAAAAATCTAGAAGCCATCATGGGTCTGATCATGTTTGGCGGAAATGCAAAAAGCGATGCAATGGAAGCGATTGCTGCTGCGAAAAAAGGTGATTTCACTTTAGCAGATGAAAAAATCAAAGATGCAGAGGAATCTTTAGTCCAAGCACATCACTCTCAAACAGAGATGCTGACACAAGAAGCACAAGGAAATCACGTTGAAGTCACGCTTTTGACGGTCCACAGTCAAGATCATCTGATGACATCTATAGCTTTTACAGATTTAGCAAAAGAGATCATTGATCTGTATCGTCGATTGAACGCGTAATCTACAGTAAAGAAAAGAGGGAAGATTTATGGATAAATTTGTTGCATTTATGGAGAAACATTTTATACCTGTAGCATCAAAAATTGGTGCACAACGGCATTTAGTTGCGATTCGGGACTCATTTATGGTGAGTATGCCGTTAATGATCTTAGGAGCATTAGCAGTAATGATCAATAACTTACCGATTCCCGGGTTCCAAGAATTGATGAACTCAATTTTTGGTGGTGAATCATGGAAAGGATTCGGGGCTGCTGCTTGGAACGGTACATTTGCCATTCTTTCTGTCTTGATTGCTTTCTTGCTTGCTTATCATTTAGCTAACGGCTACCGAAAAGACGGTGTTTCCGCAGGTGTGATTTCTTTAGGCTCTTTCTTCGCTTTAGGCGGAGCATTAGGTATGAGCTCAAACGGTTTGTTTATTGCTATTATTGTTGGGATTATTTCAACAGAAATCTTTGTACGTTTAAGCGGAAATGAAAAATTGATCATCAAAATGCCTGATGGTGTGCCACCGGCAGTTGCAAAAGCATTTGCTTCATTACTACCAGCAATGATCACTATCTCTGCGTTTGCTTTAGTTGCTGCAATTTTTGCTGCATTCGGTGTTGATGATATCGTAGGTTCTTTCTATACAGTGGTCCAAGAACCATTTATGGGACTTGCAAACTCTTATCCATCTGCCTTACTGCTTGCATTTATCACACCATTCTTATGGTTCTTTGGTTTACACGGAGCGAATATGGTCGATCCTTTGATGCAAACAATCAATGCGCCAGCCATTGAAGCAAACGTTAATGCAATCGCAGCTGGACATAGCGCACCGTTTATCGTGAACAAACCTTTCTTTGACAGCTTTGTCAACTTAGGAGGAACAGGTGCAACTTTAGGTTTACTGTTAGCTATTTATTTAGTAGGACGTAAAAACAAACCATATATGGTTGTAACAAACTTGTCGATTGCGCCAGGTGTCTTCAATATTAATGAACCAACGATGTTTGGGTTACCTATCGTGTTGAACCCGATCATGTTCATTCCATTTATTTTGACACCAATGGTCTTAGTTAGTGTTGCTTACTTTGCGACTTCTACAGGTTTAGTGCCAGCAGCTACCGTTATGCCTCCATGGGTAACTCCACCAATTATTGGCGGTGTATTGGCAACAAAAAGTATTGCAGGTGGTGTACTAGCCGCTGTCAATTTGGTTCTTTCTATTTTGATCTATCTACCGTTCGTCAAGGTAGCTACGATCCAAGAAAGAAGAAAAGAAGCTTTAGATGCTTGATTAATCAAAAAACGGAGAACAAGTGATTGTTTTCCGTTTTTTTTACATCACTATTGTTGTCATTGCTAATTTTCATAAAGACTTGTATAATTTTTGTAAACGTTTTATTTTAGTCGGAGGTTTAAACATTGGTTACATATAACTGGATCAAATTAAGAGAACACCCAGAATTAGTAAAACAAAGTGCGA
This sequence comes from Enterococcus sp. MSG3290, assembly GCF_050555565.1. Classification (NCBI taxonomy): domain Bacteria; kingdom Bacillati; phylum Bacillota; class Bacilli; order Lactobacillales; family Enterococcaceae; genus Enterococcus; species Enterococcus sp. MSG3290. The sequence goes on from NZ_CP187862.1 coordinate 285,246, forward strand.
AGTGGTTTTCATCAAAATGGGGAGTTCCTGCTGTTGTGTATGAGGAAAGTATTCGTACTGGAATCGCTAATAAGGAAAGTATTCCTCAATGGTATGTGGTCTTAGATGAAAAAGAAACCATCGTCGGAGGAGCGGGCGTTATTGAAAACGACTTCCATAACCGCCCTGATTTGACACCAAATCTTTGTGCCCTGTTTGTTGAACCGGAAAAGCGTAAGCAGGGGATAGCCAAGCGGATATTAGCGGAAATCAGAAAAGAAATGCATCAACTTGGGTACGAAAAACTTTACTTAATTACAGATCATACCACGTTTTATGAACGATACGAGTGGACATTTTTGACAATGGTCAAGGAAGAAAGTGGGACGACCGCTCGTCTGTATCAAAGTGATACGATAGGGTGAAAAAAGAGGCATGAGATTTGAAAAATTCTCATGCCTCTTTTTTTTTGCTTGTTCTCTTCATTGCTTTTTTTTCGTCGTAAATAAAAATGTTCCTTACGATTCTGAGAATAGGACGAATCGTCAAGAAAATAGCACCAGCCAAATAAAAATAGGTGCCATATCGATCGGGGATTTTAGTTAAGGAAGCAAGGCTTCCAAAAATATAGAAAATCCCGGTTAATAAATCGACAGCCAGTGAGATCAATGTGTAACGATTTTGGAAATAGAAGCGGAAGCGACGTCCTCGTATTTCGATATCTTCTTCTTTTCCTATTTCGATCTCATGGGTATTTCGTTTGATTTTGGGCATAAAGAAAATCACCTGTATTTTTTACTGAATTCAAGGTTTCAAAACAACTTTTATATTTTTATCTTCTTTTTTGTCAAATATCTCATATGCTTGTGCTGCTTCTGATAGTGGCAGCGAATGAGTAATGATTTGTGTAGGATCGAATAGTCCTTCTGCAATCATTTCGTAAATTTTTGGCATTAGATGGATAATTGGTGCCTGTCCATGCTTGACAGCGATATCCCGCATAAAAAATTCTTGCAGCGGGTAAGAAGAAGCTGGAGTCATATAAACACCAGTTACTTGGACTGTTCCAAATTTTTTGACAGCTTGCGATGCCATCTGTAATGGAGAGATTGTGCCGCTTTGTAAGCTTACTAAATTTTTCGCTTTTTCTTTGACAGGCTCTAATCCGTCCATTCCTACACAATCGATAATGACATCTGCGCCACCTTTAGCCAGTTCATACAATTCTGTTCCAGCTTGTGCCGTGTCTTCTAAGAAATAAGTTTCAACCCCATTGTAATTAGCCGCTTTATCTAGACGGTGCTGTACTGGATCTACTGCGATTACGCGCTCTGCTCCAGCCATAACAGCGAATTTTTGAGCGAATAGACCGACTGGACCAGAACCTAGAATCACAACTGTATCGCCTTTTTTTACTCCTGCGTTTTCAACGCTCCAATAAGCTGTGGGCAAAATATCTGATAGAAATAAAACTTTTTCATCAGGAAGATCATTATCTGGTACAACAAATGAAGTAGAGTCTGCATAAGGAACTCTTAGATACTCCGCTTGACCACCCCAATGATTACCGTTCAACTTGCCAAATCCGAAAAGCCCGCCATATAACTGATCTGGATTTGATTCATCACATTGGCTTTCCATGTGATTCAGGCAGAAATGACAATGACCACAACTAATATTAAAAGGGATAACCACACGTTGCCCTTTTTTCAATGTTTGAACTTGAGATCCCACTTCTTCAACGATCCCCATTGGTTCGTGTCCTACAACATACCCTTTTTCCAAAACTGCTTCACCATGATGGTAAAGATGCAGATCGGAGCCGCAAATGGCTGTTGCTGTGATACGGATGATTGCATCTGTTGGTTCTAATATTTTTGGATCATCTACGTTTCTGATTTCCATTTTCTGATTTCCTTGCCAAGTGACTGCTTTCATTGGAGATGCTCCTTTCAGATTCATAAAATTGTCTGCATTATTAGTACTACAGATAATTTCATTTTAAAGGAGATCTTACCTTTTTGATAATGAAACGCTTTTTTTCTTAAATGAAACATTCTATAGTCTTATGTATTTGTGTTCGGAGAGGTGTGTTTCCGATTTTTTAGTGTAATGGTAATCATTGAAATAGTTGTATCCGTTAGATGATGTTGGATTGGCAAGAGAGTAAACGTTGAAAAAATGGTTGTTTTCAAAAAGAAACAGACATAAATAAAAAGAGGTTATGACAGAAGGGATCAGTTTCTCGGTATTAAGTCAAATTTATGCAAAAACGTGAGGAACCATTTTCACAAAATTTTTCTTCATACTCGAAACTAAACGCCTTTTTCATAACCTCTTGGTAAACGGTGTTCAAAAGCTTGCATCTGCGGTAATAAGTCCAACCAAATCAAAAACATAAGAAGCTGTTTTAGCCTGGTTGTTCTTATTACTTGATGCAGGGCAGCTTTTTCATAACCTCTTGGTAAACGGTGTTCAAAAGCTTGCATCTGCGGTAATAAGTCCAACCAAGTCAAAAACATAAGAAGCTGTTTTAGCTTGGCTGTTCTTATTACTTGATGCAGGACAGCTTTTTCACAACCTCTTGGTAAACGGTGTTCAAAAGCTTGCATCTGCGGTAATAAGTCCAACCAAGTCAAAAACATAAGAAGCTGTTTTAGCTTGGCTGTTCTTATTACTTGATGCAGGACAGCTTTTTCACAACCTCTTGGTAAACGGTGTTCAAAAGCTTGCATCTGCGGTAATAAGTCCAACCAAATCAAAAACATAAGAAGCAGTTTTAGCCTGGTTGTTCTTATTACTTGATGCAGGACAGCTTTTTCACAACCTCTTGGTTATTCAAACATTTTTTTTGCGGCACGAGCTAGAGTAGGAATATCTTTGTCGTAACGCGGTGTTTTGACAAGACGGGACATAGGGATACCCGCAAAATGGAAAGCAGCGATTTCTCCAGAACGTACAGCACTTTGTTCAGTAAAGATCATCTGATAAGGCTGCTCGACAAATTCTCCTGTAAAGGCCAGATTGGTCGAATGTTTAGGAATGACTTTTGGTCGATCGCTTTTGGCACGATTATTGAACAACGCGGAAGCATAAGGCATATAGACAGGGATATTATTTATTACGCTGTCGAAAATTTCTGTTTCTTTTTCACGAATATTCACTGGTCCAGGATCTACTTTTGAAAGTTGTCCAATCAGTTCTTCTAGCATTTCTTTTCCATTCATTTTAATATACTGTTTATCCACAAATTCGCCACGTCGTCTTGGATAAAGGAAATAACCCCAAATAACTGTTTCATTTGGTTTCTGAGACGTAAAATGCGGTTGATGATGCACGACGATAGACATATTGACATCTTTTTGGCCTAACGGCGTGATCGGTGTGGTTGAAATAAATGAATTCAAGGCATTTCCTGGTTCTTGAGTCGTGATACGGGTGATTTCATTCAACAACAAATGGTTTTTCGTCGTCAGGGTAAAGCTGACCCATTCGCTTGCATCTCGATCAGCAAAGAATTTGTCAGGATTTCCCAAGTTGTAGAAACGTTCACTGGCTTTTTTCCAGAGACTAGAAGCTGCACCATAATCCATATTTTCTACAGCTGGTGTTTCGTAATCTCCTAAAGTAGCTGAATCTGTAATGGACCCATTAGTGAAAATAACTGCTGTATCTTCATCGACCACAACGTGTTCTTCTTCTTGAGTCAGTGTATTGGTCATTTTCAAACCAGTCACAGTGATTTCATCTTGCATCGGTGTTTCTTTGAATTCCCAGTCAGTGACACGGCGGTTCAAAATGATTTTGCATCCTTGTTCTTTCAAGTACTCGATCAAAGGAAGCATAATACTTTCGTATTGATTGTAACGTGTTCGATTGACGCCCACTAGATGTTCGATTTGAGTGAATTCATAAATCATTTGATGCATATAGCGACGCAATTCTTGAGCAGAACTACGTGTTCTGAAAGCAAATGTTGTTTCCCACATAAACCAGAAGTTTGTTTCAAAAAAGTGTGGATCATCTTTGAAATATTCTTCGATAGTGATATTGTCTAGTTTTTCTTCTTCTGAATCAGGCATAGCAATCAGTTTAGTCAGAAGAATACGGTCTTTATTATTGAATCCCAGTTTTCCGCCATCAATGATTCCTTTGCCACCTTCCATCAAACGTGCTTTGTCAAAGGTTCGGTGTTTTGCATCAAAATCTCTCGTATCTTCTTCAGCAGTCATCCCTGGCTCAGTAACAGAAGGTATTCGACTTAACAGATCCATCAAATCTACATAGGTACGGTAATTAAGCATGCGACCGCCTCGAGCAATATAGCCTTTTTGGTTTTCTAATGGATGGTTTTTATTCCAATATTCATCCACTACAGTGTCGGTCGGTGCACCATCATTTGAACCGTGATCATCCAATGAATAAAAGGTGATCTGATCCCCTTTCCATTTGCCTTCTTGAATCAAATAAACAGCCGCTGCCATATTGGCAATACCGGCACCAATCATTATTGCTTTACTTTTTCTCATTGTGATTCCTCCAATGTCTTCCAAGTATGTCCGTAGTGATTCAACTAAATAGGATGCTAGATTGATTCGAATTCATCATATAAATGACTGTCATCTTCGAATAGTCCTGTCTTTTTTCCTAGATATGCAGCGCCAAGGGCAAGCAAACCTAAACCGATGCCGACTTTGATTAATTTTTTACTCATGAAAAACGCCTCCTTGTTTTCTCTTTCTATATCCAAGGATAGTTCGTTTTTATTAGAATGCCAAATGATAGGACGAGAAGAAAAAGGAAATTTTGACAAAAAAGAAGAAGTGTCTGATTTTCCTGTAAATAAAAATAGGGTAGGTAAGAAGAAAAGATTTGAGGAGGTGTATGGTTCTATTTTTAGAAATTTGGGTACAAAAAAAGCACCGAGACAGTGCTTCTTTGAAAAGCTGATGACGGACTAAGCCTTATTTTAACTTGCTACGTTGTTTTGGATACTTCCACGATTTATGGATGGGGGGAGAAAAATGGGAGAGTGAAAAAGAAAAATTTAAGCGAACCGTTATCATTAGAACAACTTTTAAATAGACGAACAAGGTAACTTTCTTTTACAATAAAAGAATAGGAACAAATTAAAAGAAAGTAGGTAGCGTATATGTTTCGCTCAAATTTAATTGAATTTCTAGAATGGATCATTGCTATTTTAAATATTTGTTCTATCGGTATCTTAATTGTCGGGATCGTTCTTGTTCTATTCAAACTTTTTGATTGGTCTCATGTCAAGAAAAACTATGCAGAACGTAATACTCGTAATGCAGATACAAGAAAACTGCTAGCAAGTTATATTTTGTTAAGCTTGGAAGTACTAGTCGTTGCTGATATCATCGAGTCAGTTATCAAGCCGACTTGGACAGATATTTTGAAGCTTGCACTTATTATTATCATTCGAACAGTCATTTCTTATTTCTTGAATCAGGAAATAGAAGACAAAGAAAAACAAAGAAGAGGAGAGGTAGGATGACGACAGAGTTGATGCAGTTTCTTCTTCCATATTTTGAAAAACTTGTACTGGGACTTGATATCTTTGCTATCTGTTTATTGGTTTGGGGTGTTTGTCTATCAATCAAGGATTTTTTGAAATATTTATTTGTCCATACAAAAGTGCAAAACGACCGAGTCAGCGAGAACAATGCTATTAAAAAGATGTTGGGAGGATATATACTTCTAAGTTTGGAAATTCTTGTTTCAGCTGGGATCATCGAATCGATTATCAAACCTACCTTGCAGGATATTTTCCAACTAGCGGCGTTGGTAGTTATCCGAACCATCATTTCTTATTTTTTAAATAAAGAGATCGGACCCGTAGATGTCCAAAATAAGTGAGGTTGTGAGCCTGACGTGTATCAAGAGATTGTTACAGAAATGGGCATCTTCAACAAATAAGAGGCTGTGACATGATTTTTGTCACAGCCCCTTATTTGTTTTGCACAGCTGAAATGATAGCTCGATCGATCGTATTGATCGAAATAGGAATAATATTTTCATATTGGACCGCATCTGGTGTATATAATGTACGTTCACATAATACCCGATTTGAGGACTGCTGCGCATACTTCTTTATATCAGATATACTTGAATAAATTGTTGGTGCAACTTGAAAATCGAAAGTAGTTACAGCTTCCAAGGCTTCCCGATAAATCAGATAATGAACATCCGAATTTGTGACGATATAGATAGTCAGATGTTCTTTTGTCAGACGGAGAATTCCGCTCAATTCGATCACAAAAGCCCGCATGCAATTAGGGTTCAACCGTAGATCATAAGGTAACTGGCTGGCCCAGCTGGAAAAAATTGTCTGGACTTCTTTATATAAATTTGTCTGTTCCTCATTTAAAAGATAAAATTTTTCTGGCATGAATAATTGATAGTTATCCCAAGCCGAACGCATCAGATGAATCAGCGCACGTTCGAACGGTTGGTTTCCGAATAATTCTTGATTGAAGTGAGATTCAAAGGTAGCAACTAGTTCTTTTATTTCGGGAGTATTGTCAATAAACACTTGGTGTAGCTGTTGAAAGTCTTCCGCAATCAACTGATAAGAATGGAAACCATAATTACAAAGATTGAATAGTGTCAAAATAAAGGCGAATTCTTCTTTTTTATAATAGGTTTGGAAATCAGTGTTTTCCCATGCTGATTCGACATAATTGTAAATAGGACGTTTTTTGATTTCTTCGATAAATTTTGAATCTATTGTCACAGCACACACTTGCTGGCGTAGGAAACTGATAGCAAAACCAATCGATAAGATTTCTTTATTTTCTTTATCATAAAATCTACCACTATTTTCCGTTACGGATTCAATGAAACGATCGGCACGTTCAAAAAACGATTCAGGTAGCTCCCAAGAATTAAAACCGCCTAAACGATACGACACATTAAGAAGCAGCAGACGTCTTTCCATTTCAGTGAATCGAGGGGAGTAGCGGTCGATTTCGATCCCGCAGTCATTAAAATAAGCTAATACTTGTTTTTTTAATGAATAAGCTTTGCTGACAGAGATGAATTCACATTCAGTTAATTGAAGATAATCAGGTTCATCTTCTTCCAAATAAAGCAGACAAGTTTTTAAAAACAACGAATTTTGAGACAATTGCTGCATGATCTTGCATCGAGGTATATGTTCTGAAAAATATAAAGTGTAACGGTCCTTTTCCCGATGTGTATAAGCGATCTGTTCTTCAAATTCTTTTTTTATGTTATTGATATCATTGAGCAAAGTGGTTTTGCAAACATGCAGGAGATTGGAGAGCTTTTCTAGATTGACTTCTTTATTTACATAGAATTGCCCACATAAAAACAGCTGTCTTAAAATATTTTTCTCAATATATTCTTCAATCATAGTAGAGCCTCCGCCTTGTATTTTTTTGCACAATATGGGAAATATTATGACATGTTTTCTTTTTGAAATCATCAGTTAATTTCTGAAAAAGCATATAAATGCCGTTAAAAAAGGTTTTTTATGTTATAAAATTTGGAAAACAGATAATTCTATTAAAAAATAAATTGTGAATTTTTAACAATATAAAAAAATAAAAATATGTTTAGTGAATGAAGGACAGTCATTTTATTTGTTTGTTCGCTTTTTTTAGGTTATCTATTTTAGAACACTGATTTATTGAAAAATTGTTCGTTTTTTTGCGTTGAATTATCAGAAAAATCCGACTTTATTTATTTTTGTTTGTAAAAATCTACGTGGATTTGATGTTATAAAAAAAAATTTCTCATTTTTGGCGCTATAGTGAAGAGGTGTTACAGATAAACACATGTATCTGCGAGACATTGACCAACAAAATATGGAGGGAAGAAAAATGAAAGATATGGATATCAAGGCCGTCTTTATAGGCGACAAAGCTGAAAATGGACCAGTTTATAAAATGTTGTTGAACAAGATGGTAGATGAACATCTTGGATGGAGGGAAAATTATATTCCTTCAGATATGCCTGCAATTAGCGAAGGAGATAAGCTCACTCCAGATTATCTAGCCACCCGCGACCATATGATAGAGGTCTTGGATGAAGTCAGTCAGCGATTACGCGCAGGATCGATCCCATGGCATTCAGCAGGCCGTTACTGGGGACAAATGAATGCTGAAACATTGATGCCTGCTTTATTAGCTTACAACTATGCGATGCTGTGGAACCCAAATAATGTTGCATTGGAATCTTCTATGGCAACTTCGCAAATGGAAGCAGAAGTAGGACAGGATTTTGCTTCATTATTCAATATGACAGACGGATGGGGACACATTGCAGCAGATGGTTCTATTGCTAATCTTGAAGGATTATGGTACGCCCGCTGCATCAAATCGATTCCTTTAGCTGTCAAGGAAGTGCTGCCTGAAAAAGTGAAAAAAATGTCTGAGTGGGAACTTTTGAATTTATCTGTTGAAGAAATTTTGGAAATGACCGAAAGCTTTACGGACGAAGAAATGGATGAGGTCAAAGCAGCTTCTTCCCGTAGCGGAAAAAATATCCAAAGATTAGGGAAATGGCTGGTCCCTCAAACAAAACACTATTCTTGGATGAAGGCGTTAGATATTTGCGGAGTAGGCTTAGATCAGATGGTTGCTATCCCAGTTCAAGAGGATTATCGAATGGATATTAATGCTTTGGAAAAAACAATTCGTGAATTAGCTGAACAAAAAATCCCAATTCTAGGTGTGGTTGCTGTCGTAGGAACGACAGAAGAAGGTCAAGTAGACAGTGTAGATAAAATCGTCCAATTAAGAGAAAGGTTAAAAGATGAAGGGATCTATTTCTATTTACATGTTGATGCCGCATATGGCGGCTATGCGCGTTCACTGTTTCTAAACGAAGCAGGAGAATTTGTGCCGTATGCTTCCTTAGCTGAATTCTTTGAAGAACATCATGTTTTCCACCACTGCGTAACGATTGACAAAGAGGTATATGAAGGGTTCAGAGCTATTTCAGAAGCGGATTCTGTCACGATAGATCCTCATAAGATGGGCTATGTCCCTTATGCTGCTGGAGGAATCGTAATCAAACACAAAAATATGAGAAATATCATTTCTTATTTCGCGCCATATGTGTTTGAAAAATCAGTAAAGGCTCCAGATATGTTAGGAGCTTATATTTTGGAAGGATCAAAAGCTGGAGCAACCGCCGCCGCCGTCTGGACAGCACATCGTGTATTGCCATTGAATGTGACCGGATATGGTCAATTGATTGGGGCTTCAATCGAGGCAGCTCAAAGATTCAGAGAATTTCTCGATCATCTGACTTTTACTGTTAAAGGAAAAACAATCGAAGTCTATCCATTGAATCATCCTGATTTTAATATGGTCAATTGGGTATTCAAAGAACAAGGCTGTACAGATTTGAACGCTATCAATGAATTAAATGAAAAAATGTTCGATCGGTCTTCTTATATGGATGGCGATGTTTATGGTGAACGGTTTATTACTTCTCATACTACATTTACACAAGAAGATTACGGTGATTCTCCGATTCGTTTTGTTGAAAGAATGGGTCTAACGAAAGAAGAATGGAAAAAAGAACAGAAAATCACTCTGCTACGTGCGGCTATCATGACTCCTTATTTGAATGATGATCGAATTTTCAATTTTTATACAAAAGAAATCGCCAAAGCAATGGAAAAGAAACTAAACGAAATCATCCAATAGAACTGATTTTTGTGTGAAAGAATAACAAGAGACATATGGAGAACAGACAATTATTTGCTTCATCAAAACAATTGTATTTCCCCCTGTTTTTCATATATTCCTCGCCAAGATATTCTTTTTTATAAAACGTTCTATAAGTTGGATCGTTCGCTTCATGTATCAAACCCAGTTCACTAAGATCGTTCAATGGATGTTTCGGTGATACTGGGTTTTGTACTGAATCGATGAAACCTTGTCATTTCTGTTCTTGAACAAAAATAAAAGAAAACAAAAACATATGTCGCTATTGAAAGAAGGAATAAAGATGAAAGATACTGGTTCATCAAAGCAAATCACGACCATGACCTTTATCGGAATGACCTGCGCCCTTGTAGCAAGTGTACGAAATATTCCAGATGTAGCAGCAACGAGCTGGACGATGATTTTTTACATGCTGGTTGCAGTATTATTGTACGCTTTTCCAATCTCATTAATCTCTGGTGAATTTGTCGGAATGTTTCCCCAAAAAGGTGGTCCAGAACTTTGGGTATCGAATGCTCTGGGAAAAAAATGGGGATTCGTTGTCTCATGGCTGTTATGGGTCCAAATGTTTCCTGGGATGGTGATGGTCGCTTCAGCACTCGCTCCGTTGTTTGGTAATATTATCGATAATGTGCCGCTTGGTTTGAACAGCAAATTTACATTAGTTGTCATTTTAGTCGTTTATTGGATCATCACTTTTTTGAATTTGAAATTTGATATGGCAAAAATCGGCGGAAAAGTCGGTGTTTGGTTAGGATTGTACGTGCCTTTGACGATGATGCTCTTATTAGGGTTTGCTGCGTGGATCAAAGTTGGGATCGTACCAACCGGAACATTAGGCAGTTTTTCATGGGACAAATTAATACCAGATACTACGACTGCATCCTCATTTGTTTATTTTGCGCCGATCATGTTTATTTTTACTGGTATCGAAATGTCCTCTGTGTATATCACTCGGTTGAAAAATCCAGTTAAAACGTATATTCGCGGAGTATTTGCCGCGTTAATTTTTATATTTTTCGTCAATATTTTGAATGCTTTAGTTGTAGCAAATGTCGTACCAAAAGGACAAATGGAATTGAATAATATCGCGCAATCTATTTCGATTTATTGCCAAATTCTTGGTTTGCCACATCTTATTGTGAATCTGTTTAGTTTACTTGTCTTCATTGGTGTAGCAGTCCAATTATCTGCTTGGGCCTCAGGACCAGCAAAGACAGTGACAGAAAGTGCTAGAAAAGGTGCGTATCCACCAAAATTCAATTTTTGGAAGACGAATCAATTTGACGTATCCAAATCCGTTATTTTGACTCAGTCTGTCATTATCTCAATCTTTGCACTTTTTTATTTGCTGATTCCTGGCGTCAATCAAGCATTTTTGATGCTCGTAAATTCAACTACTGTTATCTACTGTATCGTCTATGTCATCATGGGGATCGCAGTTTTGAGATTGCGTTATACACATGCAAAGTTGAATCGACCATTTAGAATTGGAAAAAAAGAGAAAAAGAGCAATCTTGGAGTTTGGACTGTCGTTATTGTTTTATTTGCGGCAATCGGATTTTCTGTCGGACTGACGATGAAAGCTGGAACATGGATCAATCTAATTGCAGTCACAGCCATCAGTGTCATTTTGTTTGTAGTACCACTCTGTATTGAAAAAATAAAGAAACCTTCTTGGGAACAGGAAGTCGCCATGCTGCTTGAAAAAGAAAAAGGTGAACTTGATGGAAAAACCGGCAATGAAACGGACTCTAACTAATCGAAATATCCAGTTAATCGCATTAGGTGGCGCAATTGGAACAGGATTATTTTTAGGTTCAGCAAAGGCAATTGCATCAGCAGGGCCAGCTGTTATTCTCGTTTATTTGATATGCGGTTTGGCTATTTATGGTTTGATGCGGGCCATGGGTGATTTATTTTTAGCAAATAGTACATTTAACTCTATCAGTGATTTCGTTGACTATTATTTAGGCAAAAAGTGGGCATTTTTTGTCAATTGGACTTATTGGCTTTGCTGGCTTGGAGCTGGACTTGCGGAATTAACAGCAATAGGATTGTATATCCATTTCTGGTTTGTGCATGTACCAGCTTTGATAAGCGGAGGTAGCGCACTAATGATCTTAATGGCAGTCAACCTTGTTGCAGTCAAGTGGTTTGGTGAATTGGAATCTTTTTTCTCAATCATCAAGATCTTGGGGATTTTCCTTTTTATCTTATTGGGTATAGGATTGAGTGTCTCAGATTTTCATACCCAGTCTATCGGAATCAAAGAAAATTTTGGACAGATCGATGAATTACTACCGTTTGGCTTTGCTGGAATGGTAGTCTCATTTCCTATGGTTTTATTCAGTTTTGCTGGAATTGAAATGATCGGCTTAACCGTTGGCGAGACAAGTGATCCGCAAAAGAATTTGAAAAAAGCAATCAACTGTCTGCCTTGGCGTATTCTCTTTTTCTATATAGGAACGATTTTGTCGATTTTATTTGTTGTTCCATGGCATTGTTTAGATTTAAAAGAAAGTCCTTTAGTGACTATGCTGCAAGTGATCCATTGCCAAAGCGGAGCAGCAATTGTCAATCTAATGATTTTGGTTGCTTCTTTGTCCTCAGCAAATAGTGCAGTCTACAGTACTAGCAGGATTTTATATCAAACAGCAAAAGAAAAAAGTTTGCCCCATTGGTTTTGTGCGCTTTCTAAGAAAGGCGTACCTTTACACGGTATTTTAATTACAGGAATGTTATTTTTTGCCGGTCTTTGTCTACATTTTTTTGTAGCTGATAGTCGATTGTTTTTTCAGCTTTTGGCAGGCATGACAACGAGTTGTTTTCTATTTGTGTGGTCTTCGATCTTGTGTGCACATGTTCAATTTATTAAAGAAAAGAAACGGAACACTACACAAAGATATAAAGATCTTGCTTTGTTGGTGTTTTTTACTTCAATTGCTTTCAGCTTGTTATTCGAAAGCACGACACGCTTTATTCCTTTTTTATTGGTTATCTGGTTTGTATTCTTAAATTTTGTATATAAAAGAATAAGCAATAGAAATATCAGTTAGGCCCAGATACATTTTGCAAAACGAATTATTTCAGACCCCCCTGAAATAATCGATACGCCTGAAAAAACTTCCCTGCGTATAATAACAGTATCAATTAAACAGGAGGGGATAGGATGAACTGGTACAGATTGACGGTAGAAGATGTATTGAAAAACTATCAAACATCAACAGAAGGCTTGTCGCAAGAAGAACGACAGAAACGCCTGACTGATCAAGGATATAATGAAATAAAAGCAAGGCAGCAGACAAAACGATGGAAAAAAATAGCAAAGCACTTTACTGATCTGCTGATGATCGTGTTGATCATTGCCTCTTTTTTGAAATTTGCTTCTAGTGAATATATTGAAGGAAGTATTATTTTATTCGTAGTGATCGTCAATGGACTCGTTAGTTACTGGCAAGAAAGAAAAGCGGAAGAATCATTGAATGGTTTGAAGCAGCTGATGGGACAAGAAGCGATAGTACTATCAAACGGGATGCAAGAAAAAATCCCTGCGAAAGAACTGGTAAAAGGAGATGTCATTGTCTTACGTGCCGGAGATGTCGTTCCAGCAGATATCCGATTAATCGAAGCACATGATTTATTAGTGGAAGAATCGATTTTGACGGGAGAATCAGAAGCATCTGAAAAAAGTCATGCCGTTTTGACAGAAGAAGAATCGATCGGCGACCAGAAAAATATGGCTTTTTCAGGAACGCTTGTACAATCTGGTTCTGCAGTCGGTGTCGTTGTAGAAACAGGAAACACGACAGAAATCGGTAAAATCAATCAAGCATTGCAATCGGTCGAACAACAAACGACGCCTCTGATTAAAAAAATCAACCGATTAAACAAACAAATTTTTCAAGGCATTCTTTGTTTGAGCCTATTCTTAGTTATTTTTACGACATTTCGATATGGTATGGATTGGCATATCCTTCTTTCGGCTATGATTGCTTTGGTGGTGTCAATGGTACCCGAAGGATTGCCAGCTGTTTTGACCATGATCCTATCCGTTGGAGTACATGAAATGGCAAAAGAAAAGGCGATCATCAAAGGACTTCCTTCGGTAGAAACATTAGGTTCTATGACAGTGATCTGTTCAGATAAGACAGGAACATTGACAAAAAATGAAATGACAGTTGTGGATGTAGCTGCAAAAGAAGAAGCCTGCGTGTTGTCCATTATGAAAAACTGTCAGGAATTAAAAACAAAAGAAGAACAGAAATCAGAAAATTTAAGTGGCAATCCGACAGAAGTTGCGCTGATTCGACACACAGAAACAGCCAATCTGCCTTTGAAAAAAATAGAAGCAAAGATTCCGTTCAGTTCTGAATACAAATATATGGCAACGATGCATGCGGAGGAAAAAGGAGCGGTGATTTACGTCAAAGGTGCACCAGAAGTATTATTTGCTAAATCAACTCTTTCTTCTGCAGAACAAGAAGCATGGAGTCAGACAGCTGCAGAATTTGCGAGAAAAGGTCAGCGTGTTTTAGGATTTGCTTATAAAAAAGTAGATTCGAAACAGGAACTCACGCATGAGACTTTAACCCAATTAACTTTTGCAGGGATCGCCGGATTGATCGATCCGCCAAAAGAAAGTGCAGTCAAAGCTGTAAAGGAATGTCAACAAGCAGGGATCTCAGTGAAAATGATTACAGGGGATCACAAAGACACAGCAAAAGCGATTGCGGAACAAATTGGCTTAAAACATACTGCCAAAGTTTTAGAAGGGATCGATCTGGATCTTATGTCTGATGAAGAGTTGATTCAGCAAGTGCCAATAGTCGATGTCTTTGCTCGAACGACGCCAGAACACAAACTGCGAATCGTGAAAGCTTTGCAGAAAAATGGAGAAATCGTCGGAATGACCGGAGACGGCGTAAATGATGCACCTGCTTTGAAAAGAGCCGATATAGGAATCGCTATGGGAATCAAAGGTAGTGAAGTAAGCAAACAGGCAGCTGATATGGTTTTAGGAGATGATAATTTCCATACGATCGCAAAAGCCGTAAAAGAAGGTCGACGCATTTTGGATAACTTGCAAAAGACCATCAATTTCTTCTTACCAACTGCGTTAGCTCAAGGATTGATCTTGATTTGGGCGCTGATACTGAATCGGCCGCTACCTTTGTCCCCAGTACAGATTTTATGGGTCAATATGGTAACGACAATTACTTTATCTTATGCATTAGGGTTCGAGTCGCCAGATCCAGAAATCATGAAGCGTCCACCAAGAGATCCAAAGCAAGGAATCCTATCAGGTTATCATTTGTTTCGGATCATCTATGTCGCACTACTGATCATGGTTCCTGCCTATTTATTGGCTATGCAATTTGAAGGGCAAAGCTTACAGCAAACCATTCTTCTGCAAAATATCGTCTTAGCTCAAGCTGTTTACATGATCAATTGCAGAGAGTTGTCCAAGCCGTCATTGAACCAAGGTCTTTTGCAAAACAAATCGCTTTTTCTTTCATTAGGTATCCTTGCTTTACTGCAAGGGATGGTTATTTTTCTACCAGTCGGCCAGCAGCTAATCGGTACAGTAAGTTTAACGATGACACAACAGTTATTGATTGGGGCAAATGTGATTCTTCTATTCTTAGTTGTAGAAATAGAAAAAGGGATCATGAATAAACTGTTTCGTAAAAAAGAAAAAACAGCTAGAGAATTCAGTCGCTAGCCGTTACTATAAAAAAGTTTTGAAAGTGAGTTCAGTCAAACGATTGAGCTCATTTTTCGTTGGAATAGAAGAAATGTATACAATAGGGATATCTAGAGAATCCAGCGGGAAATTGGAAATCAAGATATCTGTTTTTTCGAAAGAAGTAGTGGAAAGATCGGTTAGTTCGATAGGTAAGAAGCAGACACGTTTTCCCAAGTAATCTTTTAATTCCTGCTGCAAGAACGCCTTCCATGAAGGTTCTCCTTGGAAAATAAAATAGACATTGAACAAATTCGGTTTGATAGAAAAAATCGTTTGTTGAATCAGTAAAGACAAGAGTTGAAGAAAGTAATTTGGTTCATTGATTTCCATTTCTTTTTTTAGATCGTTCAGTAAATTCTCTTTCTGCTGATATAAGTGTGCATATTGCTGATCATACGTCTCTAAAAAACGATGGTATTGGCGTTCCAAAGGTTCAATCAGTATCGGCGATTCATGATATTTTAATACGAGGAGAGCCAAGTTATCAGTCAGAGATGTTTTTTTTAGTTGATCAAGAGACAGCTCTGAAGCTAGTTCCTCTACAAACGTTTCGAGGACCTCTAAAAATGGAGAATGATGCAGGCAGCGAGCGGTTTCTTGTCCATAGTTATTGTTGTAATTCCAACTTTCCAAAAAGCAGAAAGAAGCAAAAGAAAGCTCAGTGTCTTTAAGATAAATACCTTCCGTTAAATACAATTTTTTCAATGCAGAGTCATACAGGGAGGCGAGTGTGCTGTTGATATGGATAGAAGAATCTAATCGGCAATTCGCTTTTATACGGATCGTATTGATAAAGAACCAACATGTTCCGAAAATCTCTTCTGTTTCAACAGCTAGTTCAGTTTGACTGAGGTTTCTTAAAAATTGAAAATAATGGGATTCATGGATCGAATAATCCTCGAAAAAATAGTTGTTATGAGTGAAAGGAATCAGCAATCGATGATAGAAAGTACGAATCGCACGCTCTTTTCCAAGAATACAAGCTGTATATTTCGTCAAATCGATCTGCAAGTCGTAACTTGCTAAACGCTGATTGATTTTAGTCACATGTCTTTTCAATGTCCCATAAGAAAGCCCATGGTCGGCTAGAAAATCAGGGACAGCAACTTTTTTTGTAAAAAGCAGACTTTTCAATAGTTCGACACTGACTGATTGTTTGAAAAAAATCTCCCAAAGGTCATTTGTCAATAAATTTTGCTGGTTTTGCAAACTGATTCCTGCTTGATTGCTGATGATGTCCCAGCCTTCGGGCAGCTGAGAGCGAATAGATTGAAGGTCAGAAAAAATCGTTCGTTCGGTTGTCCCTATGATTTCAGCTAATTCATTTACGGTTATCTTTGTATGATTCAGCAATTGTTCTACTAAAGAAACATGACGTCGAATATCTTTTTCGGTAATGATTTTTTTCATTAGTGAATACATAAATCAGACTCCCTTCTATTCTAAGAATACGGAGAAAATAAACGGTGGTCAAGTTTCAACTGATTTTTCAATCAGTGTTTATTTTTATGGAGCATTTACTGATGATAAGAATTTCATCATGAACTTGAAAAATGATACCACTAAAATAAAAAAATAGGTGGGCAAACAATAATCAACATTTTAATAGTAGATGATAGCAAGACCAACACAGGCGGATTGAACATTTAAGAGTTGATAAAAAAGAAAAATATCGAAGTATTTGATTAGCAGCTACTTGTATTCATTTTTCTATTCTTACGTGGTATCTTTGAATAAAGCGAATCAATAAGAAAGAGATGGAAGCAGATGCTAACGAAAAAAGAACTAATCGATCACATCAATGAAACATACAATTTGTCTCCAGAATATATTTTTAAAAAATTTCCTAATTATTGCGTATTCAGACATCAAAAAAGCAAAAAATGGTTTGGGGTCCTGATGTCTGTTCCAGAAGAAAAAATCTATGATGATGCAAGTGACCATAGGATCATCGATATTCTTGATTTGAAGGTCGATCCTGAACTTGGCGGAATTTTGCGAGGAAAAGAGGGGTATTTTCCAGCCTATCACATGAATAAAGAACATTGGATCTCTGTTGATCTACGTAAAATAGAAAAGCTAGATGAACTAGCAGATTTGATTGATGGAAGTTTCCAATCAACGCAATGAATTCTAGGAAAAATAGAGAAGAGATTGTAACAGAAATGTTTAGCTTCAAGAAATAAGAAGGAATTTACGAAAATTGCTTCTCAAATTTTTGGGAAATTTCGGCTTATTTTCTAAGAAATTACTTCTGGAACACCGTTTGTTCGAAAAAAGAGCTGCGACAAGAATTTTGTCCCAGCTCTTTTTTTTATTTTCCTAAATAAAATTCCCGCATCGTTTTTGCAATCATTTTGATCAAAGGATGATCTTCTGTGAAGCTAGAAGATAAATAAATTGTTCGTGTCAAGGGCAAATCTTTGATTTCCCGCAAGACGAAAGGATCATTTTTATCGTAAGACCAAGAAACTTTTGGGAAAAAGCTAACAGCTAATCCTTGCTTGACAATAGAACGTAATGTCGCAGGATCATCTGTCGTCGAACTGATCGTCAATTCGATACTTTTCGCTTCAAGTGCTGCATCCAGTGTATGACGGAAGGCGTTGCTCTTTGACAGCATCAAGATGGGGGTGCGTTGGATATCTTCTAATTGCAGATGTTCTTTTTTCGCAAGAGGATGTTTCTTAGGAATGGCGACATAAACAGGTTCTTTCATGATAGGAATATTGGTCATGCCAGGCTTCATCTCCGAAGTGATGTACAGTACAGGATCGGTAATATCATCTGGTAAATGATGTTGCATGATCGTTAATTGGATATCAGGATGCTTTTCCATAAAAATTCGGACCAAGTTCGGAATAGAAACAGAGGCTACCTCTAAATACAATATGACGGAAGTAACGATCTTCTCATTGACCGAAGACAATAATTTGATTCCTTCTTCTAATGTGTCTAATGTCTTGACTGCATATGGATAAAATTCTTCTGCATAAACGGTCGTCTCAATGTTTCTGCCGCTATGGTAAAACAAAGGGATCCCTAATTCGTTTTCCAAATGTTTGATCGCACGGCTCAAGGCAGGTTGAGAAATAAATAATTCTTTGGCTGCTTGGGTAACATTTTTTGTTTCGAATACTTTTTTAAAATACTGCAGATGAAGCAATTTCATAATTATCCATCCTATCCATACCTTTTTGTTATGGTTTTTTCTTTTTTTGGCATTTTTTATTATAGCAGAAATTGACTAAGATAGCAGTGGAAAAAGTAAGTGCTAAGGAGGCGAGGCTCATGAGTACAGGTTTCTTATTTCCTGGACAAGGCAGTCAGAAGTTAGGGATGTTAGCAGATATCCCTGAAGCGTATATGGAACGTTTAGAAAATGTGACGGGGTATCGGTTAGTTGATAAAGAAGAAAACTATCAAGATACGGTTTTTATCCAGCTAGCATTACTGACAAAAGCAGTATTTTATTTAGATGAAATGGAAAAAAACGGTATTCAGCCTGATATTGCAGCAGGACATTCGATCGGTGCTTTTTGTGCAGCTGTTGCTTGTCGATCTTTGACATTTGAGAATGCAGCGGAACTAGTCTATCACCGGGCAGTCTTGATGAAAGAAGCTTATCCAAGCGGTTATGCAATGGGCGTAGTAGTAGGTGTGACGAGAAGCGAAGCAGAGGAAATGGTAGCCAAAACATTTGATCCTGACCATCCAGTTTATCTGTCAAATGAAAATTGTCCGATGCAACATACGTTATCTGGGAGTATCGAAGGTTTATCCGTTACGTTGGCAGAAGCCAAACGGCACCAAGCGCAAACAGCGAAGCTGCTGAAAGTTCCTGTGCCATCTCACTGTCTCTTGATGAATGATACGGTCAAGAAATTCAAGCCGTATATGCAGTCTGTCCATCTATCTGATGCTAGATGTTTGTATATAAAAAATACGGATGGAAGAGCCACTCAGGACGCAGAAGAGATTCGTAAAGATTTGTTGGAAAATCTAGCTTTCCCTGTGCAGTGGAACCAAATGATGGACTTGGCAAAAGAATTAGGAATGGATCTGACGATTGAATTTCCCCCCGGCAATACTTTGACAAAGCTGATTCATACAAAATTTGGTGTAGATAAAGGGATCCGTACGATCAATCTAGACCAACATGGTATTGATGACGCCACGTTTCTATATCAAAAATGGAGATGACTAATTATGGAAAAACCAAACCGCAACTGGGCTTCTAAACGCGAAAAAAAAGCGCAGCGATTGGAAAAAATCAGCAACTTGCTCAATGGCAAGTATGTAGAAACTGAAAAAATCGTAGAAGTAATGGAAAAACTGATTGCTCCCGGCGACAAAGTTGTATTAGAAGGCGACAATCAAAAACAAGCAAGTTTTCTTTCAGAAAGTCTTGAAAAAGTAGATGCAGAAAAAGTGAATGATCTGCATTTGATCATGTCTAGTATCTCACGACCAGAACATTTGAATATTTTTGAAAAAGGAATCGCAAGCAAGATCGATTTCTCTTATGCTGGTGCACAAAGCTTGCGTGTCGCCCAAATGATTGAAGACGGCACAATGAAATTAGGTGATATCCATACTTATTTGGAACTTTATGGACGCTTATTCATCGATTTGATTCCAAATGTTGTTTTAGTAGCTGCAGATAAAGCAGATAAAGACGGCAACTTGTACACAGGTTTCAATACGGAAGAAACACCAACAATCATCGAAGCTGCAGCTTTCAAAGATGGTATCGTGATCGTTCAAGTCAACGAAGTTGTCGATTCTTTACCACGTGTAGATATCCCTGGTGACTGGGTAGACGTTGTCGTGAAAGCAGATAAACCTTATCAATTAGAAGCTTTATTCACACGAGATCCTCAAAACATCACAGAATTGCAAATTCTAATGGCAATGATGGCAATCAAAGGAATCTACGCAGAACACGGCGTACAATCTTTGAATCACGGTATTGGATTCAATACAGCAGCTATCGAATTGTTACTGCCAACTTATGGCGAATCACTAGGGTTGAAAGGGAAAATCGCGAAGAACTGGGTATTGAACCCACATCCAACGATGATTCCAGCCATCGAATCAGGTTGGGTTGAAAGCATCCATAGTTTTGGTGGCGAAGTTGGTATGGAAAAATATATTGCTGCTCGCCCAGATGTCTTTTTTGTCGGTAAAGACGGCACGATGCGCAGTAACCGAACATTATCACAAGCAGCTGGACAATATGCAATCGATATGTTTATCGGTTCAACCTTGCAATTAGATTACGAAGGAAATTCTTCTACCGTAACAAAAGGACGTTTATCTGGTTTTGGTGGAGCGCCTAACATGGGACATAATCCTGGCGGTCGTCGTCATTCTACACCAGCATGGCAATCACTTCGCGACAATGATGATCCATTAGGTAAAGGACAAAAATTAGTTGTTCAAATGGTTGAAACATATGGTTCAAATAAAAAACCAGTCTTTGTCGAAGAATTAGATGCATTAGCTGTTCAAAAACAGGCAGGCTTAGCCAATGCACCAGTGATGATCTATAGCGAAGATACTACCCATATCGTGACAGAAGAAGGAATTGCTTATTTGTACAAAGCAAAAACAAAAGAAGAACGTCAAGCAGCAATTGCAGCAATTGGCGGTGTTACACCTCTTGGAATGACTAGCACGAAAGAATCACTAGATAGCTTGCGTGAAGCCGGCATCGTGAAATTACCAGAAGATCTAGGTATCAAACGCAGTGAAGCGAAACGTTCATTATTAGCTGCACAAACAATCGATGATTTGATCGAATGGTCAGATGGCCTGTATGAACCACCAATGAAATTCAGAACTTGGTCATAAAATTGGCGAGAAAAACCTTTTGTCGCCATTTACCCAGATGGAAGAAGAAAGACGAATAAGCAGAACGTGTATGCTCTGTTTTACAAAAAGGGGAGAGATCCATGGAACAATTAGCTTATAAATATCCAACGAAACAGCCGATCAATAAGAAAATCCATGTAGGAGTGGTCGGTTCAGGAGATTTGGAAATCTTAATGTTTCCAACAGAAAAAACAGAATCTACTGTAAAAATCTGTACAGGAAGCGATGGCTTCGGCGAAGTATGGAACAATGTATTAACGAGATTTTTTGATCGTTATCCAATTTCAGCAGATATCGTTATCAATGACTTCGGTGCTACACCAGGAGTTGTGTACCTGCGATTGACGCAAGCAATGGAGGAACTTTCAGATGAAAAATAGTTTTGTAGAATTAAATGCCAGAGAACGAGTGAATGCTCTACTTGACAATGGACGTGAATTGATTGGCCCATTCGATCAAATCATCGCGCCAAGTTTACCAGCACAAGGAATCGTCCCTGAAAGTGATGACGGGATCGTTGTCAGCCGTGGAACGATCAATGGCAAACAAGCAGTAGTAATCGCTATGGAAGGAAAATTCCAAGGTGGCGGTATCGGTGAAGTTTCCGGTGCAAAAATCGTTGCTGCACTTGAACATGTGTTAGAAGAAAATAAAAAAGGAAATGAGATCTTTCCAGTAATTGTACTAGATACAGGTGGTGTTCGTTTGCAAGAAGCAAACTACGGACTGTTATCTATTTCAGAAATCGGAAATGTAATCATTGCTCTAAAACAATATGTACCAGTCATCGGTTTGATTCCAGGACGTGTAGGATCATTTGGCGGTATGTCGATTACTTCAGCATTAATGAGTTATTTAATCGCAACAAAAAAAGCGAGAGTCGGTTTGAATGGACCAGAAGTTATTGAACAAGAAGCAGGCGTTCGAGAATTTGATTCTAGTGATAAAGACTTGATTTGGAATACATTAGGATCTCGTCAACGGGTAGAATCAAAAATCATTGATGAATTAGTGACTGATAGTGTAGAAGCAATCAAAGCTGCTGTCATCGCAGCAATGGACGAACGAAAAGACACGCATCGCAGTGAAAGCTCAGCATTTTATTTATCATTACTTGATTCTTTAGATCTTTCAAAACCAATGGCCATTGACGATTACAATGAAGCAATTGCTAACCATCAAGCAAAATCAATTGACTTACCAGAAGTAGCAGAAGGAAATGAACCAGCTGCAGCAAGTGTTGGTTACGATTGGTTTGCGGCACTAACTGGCATGAAAAATCCAACTTCTTCTATTAGTACTGTGTATTATGGTAAATCAAGTAAATTCATAGAAGAAGCCATCGTGACATCAATCGTACCTGATCCTAAAAACCCGATGTACCGTGTACGAAACGGTGAAGTTGGTTTAGTTGAAGGTTTCCGCATGGGACAAATTTTGGATCACGTTTACGAAGAAGATAAAGACAAAAAAGTGAAACGGCCAATCATCGTTGTGATCGATGTACCAAGCCAAGCATACGGCTATAACGAAGAATTGATCGGTATCCATGTGGCTTTGGCTAATAGTGCTGCTGCTTATGCAAAACTCCGTCAAGCTGGACATCCAGTTATTGGATTGATTGCAGGAAATGCTATTTCAGGTGCATTTTTAGCACATGGATTACAATCAAGCCGCTTGATTGCTTTAAACAATAAAGAAATTACCGTCCAAGCGATGTCTAAAGAAAGTGCTGCACGTGTGACAAAACGTTCGGTTGCTGAAATCGAAGCAGCTGCTGAAAAAGTTCCAGCTATCGCTTACGATATCAATAATTATACAAAACTAGGAGCGATCTATCATTTCCTAGAAGATATCACCGACCAAGCTGCTTCAGAACAAAATGTCAGCAAAGTCATCGAAGCAATCAATGAAGCCATTCAAGATGTCCGCAATACAAATGACACGATGCTGACAAATCGATACACAAACGAAACAGCCAAAACATTCGGACGTGTCGAAACAAATAAAGTCCGTGCCAAAATGGACGAAGAATGGGATGCATAAAAAATGATTCAAGCACATGATATTGTCCTTTTTGATAAACATGAAATAGAAGGGTTCACCTTGCCTGAATGGGTCGTTCTAACTGAAAAGATGTTCGGAACAGTTCGTCGTGCGTCGACGGATCACGCAGAAATACTACCGATTGGTTTACGTGGACCTGCCCGCAATCAGAGATGGGCAACAGAAATCTCAAAACATGCCGTCAAACAAGTCATTCATCCGTGGGACATCATCGAACAAGAATCGTATAGACAAGAGAAAATCATGGATTATCCTGTTTATCAGCAATTTCATGCTGCTAGAAACATATTATCAGGATGTAAATGGGGAATCGGCGGCAGCTTAGGATTTGAATTATCGACTGGGATTCCGGCAGTAAAAGAAACCAGTGATTTTGATTTGCTGCTGTACGCAAATTCACCGATTGAATTGCCAATTCAGGTAATTCAATCGCATCCTGCTTTTTTTGAGCAATTCGATACCCAAGTAGTGACTCGGCAAGGCGGTTTTTCACTAAAAGAGTATTTGAGAGAGCCAGAGAAAAAAATTCTATTGAAAACAGTCGAAGGACCTAAATTAACCAAAGAACTTTGGTAATAAAGAAAAAGAGAGAGAAAGAGATGTTTGAAAACAAAAAAATCAAAATCAACGTAAGTGACTTCCAGAAAGTATCAGCTGTAACGGCTGTTATGATGCAAACGATATTGAGCTTTGCTTTGGCAAACAGCCACAGCGCAACAAATACAGCTTTTCTTGGTACCTTTTACGTCATCGTTAAATACACAGCACCAATGTTTATTTTTGCAATTGTTTATAATATGGTAAAAACAAGTCAGCATTTGTCTTATTGGGAATTTTTGAAAGAAAAGTTTTTTGAACTAGTCGTTCCGTATCTTCTATGGACGACGGCTTATCTTTGGCTATTTCCAGCAGTCCAACAACAAACTCCGTATACGGATACTGCAAGCTTTTTACTGAAATATGTCACAGGTGATGGAGCGCCTCATTTATGGTATACCGTTATGATGCTGCAGATCCAATTGTTCATGCCGTTTTTTGTTTGGCTCGGTTACAAAGTATTTGCTAATAAAAAATATGTATGGCCAGTATTGATTGGTTCAACGATTTTATATGTCGCATGGTATCTGTTCTATCAAACACAAGTATTGACTGGGCCTTATCATGATAGCTGGTACTTATTAGATCGGTTTGTTGCTAGTTTCATGATTTATGGGATTTATGGGGTAGCCGCATTTGTTTATCACGAAAAAGTCTATCAATATTTGGACAGAGTACGTTATCTTTTCTTACCTGTTGCCTTAGTTATTGCGTTCTTTTCTGTCCGTTCATTGCTCGCACATCCAGGAGACTTGAGCTTTGCGAATGCACCTTACTTGAATACGATCCAAAGTTTATACAGTTTAGTCATCATCTTTGCTGTCTTCATAGGCGCTTCCAAAATGATTGTAAACGATTCGCCAAAATTGCCATTGTTCAAATGGTTGTCTGTTTATGCTTATCGTACGTATTTAGCCAATGTATTTGTTTTCCAAGTACTGTTATTATTGTTTAAAGATAGTTGGCTGCAGTTACCTTCAGGAGTCATGATTCTTGTAGCTTATCTAATGACGGCAAGTTGTGCATTTGCTTTAAGCTGGTTACTTCATATCATTTGGGTAGCTATCAAAAAAGGTTTCAGCAAGTAATAGTAGGAAGAAGGAGTGAGTGTCATGATAAATGACGAACGAAAAAAAGCAGTGACTCAGCAACTCGCTGCGTTGGTAGAGGAAGCATTGATCGCAGAAGTAACATTAAGTCCAAAACCTGGATTAGTGGATGCACTGGATGCGGGTGCACATTCCGATATGGACTATGCTTTATTTCTTAAGTCTGCTAAGACGCTAACTCCTTTTTTTGAAGAAATGGCTCAAATAGCATGGCATCATGTTATTGATCAGGAGTTAAGAGAAAAGATTGCTGAGATTGGGCGAAAAGCGGAAAAGGCAATGCTGATTGCTACAAATGGCATCAATACCCATAAAGGAGCGATTTGGGCAATGGGGCTATTGATCAGTGTCATTGCACAAAAAATCAGTATGGAACAGCCTTTTTCTTTATCGAAAATACTTGATGATGTCAGCAAGCTTGCTGCTTTTCCTGATACAAAATATCGTCATAAAAAAACCACTCATGGTCATACGGTGAAGCAAAAATATGGCGTAAATGGTGCATATGAAGAAGCGATATTAGGGTATCCGCATATCAGGCTTGCAATCCAAGCAGCTAAGGAGCTAGATAATGATTCATATGTACAGAAACAAATGCATATGTTGTTAGTTTTGATGAGTTCGCTAGATGACACATGCGTATTGCATCGCAGTGATCAGAAAACGTTAGTGGAAATGCAAAAACTTGCTCATGCTGCTAGTCAAAGTGCTTTACCAAATCGTCCATTTACAGCACTGTTGCACTTTTGTCAGGAAAACCAAATCTCTCCTGGAGGAAGCGCAGATCTCTTGTCTGCCAGCTTGTTCATGCTGAAGATAGAGGAATTATGGACTGCCGACACATACATCTGTCCGATATTACTCAATGACTAAATAAGACAAAATTGCTAAAAAAACAGTTTATGCATCTGGTTATTGACTCTTCCTTTTAGCAAGGCTATCATAAAAATAGTTTTTTGTAATAAAAGATAACGAGGAAGACAATGAAAAAAATCAATTATTTAGCAATCATTTTGTTAGTGGGCCTATGTTTGTTTGCTCTGCCGACCCAAGGATTCGCTGTCGCGGGTGGTCATGGTGGAGGTACATCTAGCGGTCGAAGTTCGGGCAGAGGTTCATTTGGTGGTCGTTCATATGGGGCAGTTATTTTGGCAGTCGTTCTTACGGCAGAGATTCTTATGGGTATTATGGTCCAAGTACAGGTCCTTCTAGTTATGAGCAAACGGGATTTCTTGCATTAGCTGTTTTGTCAGTAGGAGGGGTTTCTGCTTTTTCTATCGTCAAGAATAAAAGACAAAAGAAAAGGCTGAAAGCGGAGATATTGTCCCGCATGTCAGGAACGGCTAAAGAAAAGAAAGCACAGTTTCTGGAAATCCAAAAGATATTCATGAAGATCCAATCCGCTTGGGAAGAAGAAACTCCTGAAAAAGCCAGAAGCTGTTATACAGACAAGCTGTTTGCCGAACATCAGAAAGTTCTGCAAAAAAACAAAGCAGACGGTGTAAGAAATCATACTAAAAAAATAACTATTCAGGAAGTAGGAAATTATCGACAGATCCACGAAAATAGTTTTGCCATCCGAATTGATTTCAGATGCTGTGATTATTCAGTCGATCGAAAAGATGGGCGATTGATCTCAGGAAGTAAGACACAACGACAGTATTTTTCTCAGATATGGTATTTTGATTTTTCTGAGAAAGAAAAAAGATGGCAAGCCGATTTTATTCAACCGATTATGCTGGATTGACAGGAAATATTTATGAACGGAGTTGTGACAAAAGCCTTGTCGCAGCTCCTTTTTCTGAATAAACGGTGTGCCAGAGATAGCCTATCGGCAATAAGGCACGATTTTGTAAAATATGGGAAGCGATTTTTCAAAATCGCTTCTTATCGCTCAAGGCTGAACATCTCTGTCACAACCTCTCCACTAAATGGTGTTCAAAAGCTTGCATCTGCGATAATAAGAACAACCAAACAAAAAATAGGAAGCACTATTTTAGTTTAGTTGTTCTTATTACTTGATGCAGGACAGCTTTTTCACAACCTCTTTTTTGTATGGATGGGCAAAATTTTTGTAATAATAGGCGTATGTCTTTTTCGTTGAGAAGATGAAAAAGCATATGGCTTATTTTTTGTTTGCTTTGCTTACTTTCTTTCCACTTCAAGTGGCAGAAATATCTACTTTTTATTATGTAAGCGGAACCATATACTTGAAATCAGAAGGAGATCATTTCTATGAAAACAAGAACAATTGAAATACTTCACAGAATCATGACAGCCCAATATCCAGTAAAAGCAAAACATCTAGCAAGTGAGTTCAATGTCAGTCAGCGGACGATCCGTCAGGAAGTTCTTGAAGCGAATATCTGGTTGAGCAGTAAAAAGCTTCCGGAGATCCGTACAATTCGCAACAAAGGTTTTTTGTTGAAGCTGGAAAAGGAAAAGCAAGCTCGATTAGAAACTGAAATAAAAGATGTGAAAGACGGCTTTTTGAATCGGCGCGAACGTATTTTTGATCTAGTTTTAGCCGTTGCTTACAGCCGAATCCCGATCCATCTAAACAAAAAAGAAGAAGAATTTCAAATCTCTAAAAGTACATTAGATGAAGATATGAGACGGTTACGAGCAACACTGGTCAGTTATGGGATAGAGATCGTCAGTTATGGAAAGCAAGGACTGGTTTATAAAGGTTCAGAACGATCTATCCGTACGATGATCTATGATTTTATCAATCAGAATCTGGGAATGACCAACTTCTTTATGAATCAAGATGCACAATTAACACCGGCTCAAAAAATCTTTCTCCATTATTTTCCTTTGGTGGAAATCAAAAAAATACAGGAGATCTATTCCAATAAGTTGTTGAAACAAGAAGATGATATTTATAAAAAACAAATCCTGCTTTTTACATTGATCTGGATCCAGCGAATCAGGAAACATGAATTTATCTCTGCCATTAATTGGAAAAATACAGAAATAAAAGACAGTAGCTTTTCTGCATTTATTGACCACATGATCGAGGAATTTCAATTGGACAATGTCCCGCAAGTAGAAAGAAATTATCTTCGTTTCACTATTGAGACGTTCAATGCTAGAGATATCTCCAATTCAATCGAGTGGGTACAAGCTCAATTACTAACGATCCAATTGATCCAATTTGTAGAGAACGAGACACACATACCTTTCCATCTAAAGGAAGAAGCTTTATTCGAAAATCTCTATAAGCACATGGCTGCACTGATTGTAAGAATCAAGAATCATATCCAAGTCATGAATCCATTGAAAGAAAACATCCGAACAAATTATTTCCCAATCTACCGCGCAGTCACTCATTTTGTTCCTACGATCGAAGAAGTAATTGGTGGCAAGATACTGGAAGACGAGATAGCTTTTCTTGTCATCCACTTTTCGACGATCGCCAGTGTAATCAAGCGAGACTTGAATTATGTTTATAAATCAGTCGTTGTCTGTAACCATGGGATGGCTACTGGAAATCTGTTAGCAGAGAATCTGAAAGAAAAGTTTCCTCAGATCGAGATTACTGCAGTTTTAAGTTCAAAAGAAATCGAATTAGTAGATAAATTGGATGTCAATCTGGTTTTCAGCACCTTTCAATTGAATTATCGAAATAAGCCGCTTTTAGTTGTCGATCCGATTTTAACTGAGACGAATATCTTGGTTATAGAAGACTTTTTGAAAAGAAATGAAGAACTACAGCGGTTAGAGCCTAACAGTCATGAATCGACGGAGTTATTCACTCAAATAATAGATGTCATGAAAGAAAGTGGTGGCCGAGTAGATCGAATCATCTATGGCAAGTTAGAAAAATTATTCGAAACAAACAATTTAGAAATCAACAAAAGGGAGATCCAGCCTATGTTAAAAGATATTTTGACGGACAGCAATATCATGATCAAAGAAAAAGCCACTACTTGGGAGGAATCGATTGAACTAGCTGCTAGACCATTGGTTAAAGAAAACATTGTCGAAGAGCGCTATGTCGAAGCGATGATTCGTGCAGTGAATGAATACGGACCGTATATCGTGATTGGCAAACACATGGCACTAGCCCATGCCCGACCAGAAGATGGGGTCAATAAATTAGGAGTCAGCGTAGCTACGATTGAGCAACCAATCGATTTCGGTAATCCTGAAATGGATCCAGTAAAGATTATTTTTTGTTTGGCAGCAGTAGACTCCTACTCGCATCTGAACATCATGAAAGAACTAATTGAATTGATCAACAACGAAGAGAAGTTGGATCGATTGATTGAATGCACAAATATCGAAGATTTCAAACAACTGCTTTTTTCAGTAGTTGAGAAATAATAAATGATACGGGGGAGAACAAAGATGAACAAATTGAACATTTTATTCGTATGCGGTGCAGGTTTAGGAAGTAGTTTTGCAGCACAGATGTCTGCTGAGGATGTTTTGAACAAATTAGGAGTAGAAGCCAAACTGGACCATTGTGATATTTCTTCCGCAGTTTCCATGAAACCAGATGTGATCATCACAGCAGAAAATTTTCGTTCGCAGTTCGAAAAGTTCGCAGTTGATCCTAAAACGGCGATGATCTATTTGAAAAATATTGTTTCAAAAAATGAAATTGAAGAAAAAATCACCCCAGTTCTGCAAGATAAGGGAGTTATCTAAATACAAAAAGAAAAGAGGGTAAAAACATGGGCGTTATCAATTTTATCATCGAAAATATTTTGACTCAGGCATCGATCACCATTGCATTGATTGCTATGTTGGGTCTACTACTGCAGAAGAAATCAGCAGGACAAGTCATCTCTGGCACGTTAAAGACACTCCTAGGATTTCAAGTGTTGAGTGCTGGTTCGAGCATCATCGTTGGAAGTTTAACTTATTTCGGGAAAATCTTTACTGAAGGATTTCATATGCAAGGGATCATCCCTTCTATTGAATCTATCAATGGTCAAGCAATGAATGATTTGGGTTTAGGTAGAGATATTGCACTGACATTCTTAGCCATTTTTGTATTCAATATTATTTTGGCTCGTTTCACAAAATGGAAGTACATTTTTTTAACTGGTCAAGCAATTTTATGGATGGCAACGATGACCACAGTCTTTGGCTATTTTGCCGGTCTGCGAGGGATCATATTGATCTTGGTCGGTGGTTTTATCGGAGCTTGTTTCGCCATTGCTATGCCGGCAGTAGCGCAACCGATCATTCGTAAAATCACTGGATCAAATGATATTGCTTTAGGTCATTTTTGTACGATCGGGTACTTATTTGAAGCCGGTGTTGCTAAGCTTTTTGGTGAGAAAGGTGAAAATAAAAAGTCGATCGAAGATATCAAGTTGCCGACACATTTCGAATTTCTGCAAGATACTTATTTGTCTGTCATGGTCGTGATGGTCCCGCTATATATCATCACTGTTTTATTTGCAGGCGAACCATTCGCTTCTGAATTATCAGGAGATCAAAACTATATCATGTTTGCCTTTTTACAAGCCATCCAATTCGTAGTGGGTGTGTATGTATTGCTAGCTGGTGTACGTCTACTGTTAGGTGAAATCGTGCCGGCATTTCGAGGGATAGCTATGAAATTAGTTCCTGATGCGATCCCTGCCTTAGATTGTCCAGTTTTCTTTCCTTATAGCCCAAATGCCGTCATTTTAGGTTTCATTACGACAACGATTGGTACGATTATTGCCATGTTTACTTTGCCCATGTTCGGCTTAGCGATGATTTTACCTGGTATGCTAACCAATTTCTTTGCCGGAGGGACAGCAGGGATATTTGGCAACGCAGTTGGCGGACGCCGAGGAGCGATCATTGGCGGTATTGCTCATGGTTTCTTTATTACATTATTGCCCGCTTTGCTAGTAACGATCTTTAATTCGATGGGATTCATCAATGCTACAGCAACCGATGTAGATACAGTAGCCGCAGCACTCTTATATGCCTGGATCTTAAGCCCAGTTTTGAAAGCATTTTAATTGAAAGTAGGGAAAATGATGTTTGGATTTTTTAAGAAAAAAGAAAAAGAACCGAAAAAAGTTCTGGCAAAAGAAGAAAAAGCCCTATCGCCAGAAGCGACCGAAAAGATTCAATCAGAGATCACACAATTGAAACAAGAGATTTCCACTACCCAAGATAGGCATAAATTAGCGGAACTTTATGAACAAGTTGGACTTAAATTTTCTGAATTGTATGAGAACGATCAAGCCATCCAATATTTAGAAAAGAGCTTGGAAAATAAACAGACGATCGGAGATGGGTATAAAAAACTGATGAGCCTCTATAACCAGAAGCGTGCAGATGCTGCTCGTGCTGGTGATGATCAAGGGATCGATTACTACATGGGCAAAATGGATGAGATGCGACAAATTGCAAAACAAGTAACGATCAAAGGAAACAAATAAAAAGATAAGGTGGCAATAAAAGATGTATACAACATTGAAAGAAGTAACAAAAACAGCAGAAGAGTTGAATTTTACAGTTGGAGCTTTTAATACGCATAACCTAGAAATGCTTCCTGCTATGCTAGGCGCAGCAAAAGAAATGGGTTCGCCAATCATTATTCAAACAAGTGTCGATACCGCTAAATATATCGGCATGCATGTGTTAGTCAATGTAATGACAGCTATTGCAGAAGAAGAAATGGTTGATGCAGTCTTGCACTTAGACCACGCTCGAGACTTTGATGATATCAAAGAAGCAATCGACAGCGGATATACTTCTGTCATGTATGATGGGTCCCATCTGCCTTTCAAAGAAAATATCCTGAAGACAAAAGCAGTAGTAGAATATGCCCATGCGCACGGTGTTTCCGTAGAAGGAGAACTTGGAACAATCGGCGGTACAGAAGAAGGAATCCATGTCGCTGAAAATGACAAGGTATATACAAGACCGGAAGACGCAGTGAAATTTGTAGAAGCTACAGGCGTGGATGCATTAGCTATTGCTATCGGTACGAATCATGGACAATTCAAATCAAAAACAGAAGTAAACATTCCCTTGCTGAAAGAAATCGATGCAGTAGTTGATGTCCCCCTAGTTATCCATGGAGGAACAGGTGTGAAAGAAGAAGATTATCCTGAATTGATCAATAACGGGATCCGCAAATTCAATGTTGGAACGGAGCTTTTAGTCAACTGGACGAAAGTAGCTAAAGAAACCTTTAGTGAAACAGAAATCAACAAGTCTCTTCGCCATAATGTGATTCCAGCAAATAAAGCAGTAAAAGAAATTGTCAAGCATAAGATTGGACTGTTTATGAACTTGGAAAGTCCAATTAACTTAGGAAATAAATGAGATGAAAAAGTATTTCATTCTTCTGGCTGGTAGTCCTGGTACAGGAAAAACATATCTTATGAATAAACTACGGGAACGATTTCCAGATATGTATGCCATCACGCTCGATGAAATCAAGGAATACTATGCAGAATCCATCGGGTTTAACAATTTGGAAGAACGGGCGGAACAAGAAAGGACGAAAGTTTATCCTTTCTATTACAAAGCACTTGATTTGTATATGGAAGCAGGAAAGAAAGTGATTGTGTCCGAGTATCCTTTTAGTGATAAGCAAAAAGCACGACTCCAAGAATTAGCAGATAGATACGGATATCAGGTGATCACGATTCGCCTAACAGCAGACTTTGAAGTGTTATGGCAACGTCGGTACAAACGTGATCGTGAATCAGATCGTCATTTGAGCTATATCATGGATCATTATCACTATGGTGACGTATTGGAAGATCGAACGAAAGGGACCAATCATATTACGAAAGAAGCATTCAAAAAGATCATCGCCGACCGAAAATATGACAAATTCCAGTTAGGAACACTATATGAATTTGATGTAACAGACTATACTCAAGTGGATTACACTCCACTATTGGATAAATTAGAAAAAGAAATCAATGACAATAAGTAACAAAGAAATGGCTTAATATCGAAAAATTGGCTTTTGAACGCCGTTTACCGAGAGGTCGTGAGCCTGTCGTTCAGCTCCGAGTCACAAGGAGCAACTTCAAGAAACAGCTTCTCATGTTTGATGAATATTGTGACTTGTGACCGAGGAGTTGGTAGGAGAACACCGTTTACCGAGAGATCGTGAGCCTACCGTTCAGCTCCGAGTCACAAGGAGCAACTTCAAGAAACAGCTTCTCATGTTTGATGAATATTGTAACTTGTGACCGAGGAGTTGGCAGGAGAACACCGTTTAAGGAAGAGGTTGTGAAGTCAGTGTTTTAATATGAGTATTATAGAAAAAAACGGCAAAATAGCTCCTCATATTTTGCCGTTTTTTTAGTGAATACCGAGCATCAGCTGATTGAACACCGTTTAGTGGGGAGGTTGTGAAAAAGCTGTCCTGCCTCAATTAATAAGAACAGCCAAACAAGAATAGCTCGTCATATTTTTCGTTTGGTTGGGCTTATTACCGCAGATGCAAGCTTTTGAACGCCATTTATTCACAGCCCCAGAGAAGTCGAATGTCTTTTGTTCTCGAGTTTTTTAACATTCTTTTATTTATTGCAGATTTCATTATATTTATTTGCCGTAATTAAACTAGTCTTCTATACTTGATTACATAGTCATACATTTGCTAAAAAAGAAGGGAAGAGAATGAACAAGAAGTTGGCTCAATACAAAAGACTACTCGCACTTTCTCAAGCTGGTCTATATTATGGAAAAGATGTATTTGATAAAGAGCGTTTTGAGGAGATCCGGACGATTTCATTGGAATTGATCAGTGAAATAGGAAAAGAAACTTTCGAAGAAATAAAAGCGCTCACAACGATTGGAGAAGGACATCCAACACCAAAAGTAGATGTTCGTGCCTATATCAAAAAAGATGGCAAGGTCCTACTAATCGAAGATAAACGGACGAAAGAATGGTCACTTCCTGGTGGATTTGCTGAAATAGGATTGTCTCCTGAAGAAAATGTGCGTAAAGAAGTCTATGAAGAAACAGGATTAACAGTAGAAACTACTCAGTTGCGAGCAGTTTTTGATACGAATAAACAAAAAGATATTCCACAGCTTTTTCAGTATTATAAACTTGTTTTTGCTTGTGCGATCCACGGTGAAGAGGCCAAGTTTATTGAGAATAATGAAACTTCCAACATGGGATTTTTTAGTATAGAAGAGTTGCCAAAGCTATCAGAAAAGCGAACAACGAAGAAACAGTTACTTATTTTAGAAAACAAAAACCAGATCTATTGTGATTGAGCTTTTTCGTAAAAGAAGAAAAGAATATACTTTACTAGTTATTAAAAAAGAACTTGATTTTTTTATTGAAAATAGTTGCATTTGCAACAAAAAGAGGTAAACTAGTCTTACAAACAAAATAAAGGTGGGATGAAATGGCTGAAATCCTTCGAGACATCGGAATGATTGCCCGAGCGCTAGATTCTATTAGCAATATCGAATTCAAAGAAGTCGATTTAACAAGAGGACAGTATCTTTATTTAGTACGTATTTGCGAAAATCCTGGAATCATCCAAGAAAAACTAGCAGAAATGATCAAAGTAGATCGTACAACGACTGCCCGAGCAATCAAGAAATTAGAATCCAATGGGATGATCGAACGTTTGGAAGATAAAGAAAATAAAAAAATCAAGAAACTCTATCCGACTAAGAAAGGAGCAGAAATCTATCCTTTCATCATTCGAGAAAACAACTACTCCAATGCAGTCGCATTAAATGGTCTTTCTGACGAAGAAGCAAAACAATTGGAATATCTTTTAAATAAAGTATGCAAGAATGTTAGCGAAGATTGGAATTTTGTCAAAAAAGGCAATAAAAGGATCTATTGAAAGGAAGAAGCCGTGAATAAATACGAAATTCGAAAAATGACGTCTTCAGATGTAGACTTACTACAACAAATTAGTATCGAAACATTTACAGATACATTTGGAAAAGATAATTCACCGGAGCATTTAGCTGATTACTTGACACAAGCTTATGCACTAGAAAAACTTACAGAAGAGCTAAAAGATAAAGAAACCGATTTTTTCCTAGTGAGTATCGATCAAGAGCCTGCGGGTTACCTGAAACTAAATACAGGAACGAGTCAATCTGAGGAAATGGCTGATCATTTTTTAGAAATCGAGCGAATCTATGTACGAAAAAAATTTAAACATCAAGGTATCGGTACATTTTTACTAGATACAGCTATTGAAAAAGCAAAAGAAAAGCAAAAAACAGCCATTTGGCTCGGTGTTTGGGAACACAACGATGTTGCGCTCGCTTTTTATCGTAAAAAAGGATTTATCAAATACAGCGAACATGTTTTTTATATGGGAGATGATCCCCAAACAGACTATCTATTCATCAAGCAATTATTCTAATCAAGAGGTGTGAACATATGAAAAAAGTAATAGTGGATACAAATTTCTGGGAAGTATTTCCTGAAGCAACCATCGAAATCTTATCCGTAAATGGTATCGATAACCACGTAACAAAAGAAAGTGAAGAAACGTATCATCAATTATTGAATGAGGCAGCAAAAGAAGCAAGAAATTACCTTACAGAAGAAACATTCAGCCAAAACGAAGTCATTGCTCAGTGGCGTCAGGCATTTACCACATTCAAGACTAAAAAAGGTGCACGTTCTTCTATTGAAGCTTTACTGAAACGTGCAAATCAAGAACGGGAATTTTTCCCAATCAATCCGCTTGTAGATATCTATAATAGTATTTCCTTGTCTTTTGGCGTACCTTGCGGCGGAGAAGATATCGAAAAGATCGCAGGAAATCTGCATTTAGGAAAAGCCCAAGGTGGCGAATCATTCCTGCCTTTAGGTGCAGATTCCGATGCTCCGGCACTTCCGGAAGAAATCATCTACTATGATGAACAAGGAGCGATCTGTCGCTGTCTCAACTGGCGTGAAGCCCAAAGAACGATGCTGACGGAAGAAACACAAGCAGCGGTGCTGGTCATTGAATCCATCAATGCTGAACAAGCGGCACGTGGCGCACAGGCAATCGAAGCGTTGAAGGAAAAAATCGATCAAACATTTGGCGTAACTAGTGTCAGACACACACTAACCAAAGATGAATCAGAAGCAGAATTATAAAAGAATCGAAAAAAGAAGAGCGGCATTCATTGCCGTTTTTTTTTTGTAAAAAAAGTTTGTGGAGGAAAGCAATCCTAGAAACTATTGCTTTATTTTTCTTGAATAGTATCAAACACAAGGTGTTTGCGCTTTCGTGATATAATGGAATCAGTTTATAGACAGGAAAGAAAATCAAATAGAAAGAAGGGTCAAATGATGATACAAAAAACACGTGTGATGCTTTATGTCAATGACGTAGAGATGATTTGCCGATTCTTTGTAGAAAAAATTGGTGCAGAAATTTCTGAAACAATCGAATTGCCAGAAGAATTTAAGAGTATTGTACTCAGCATCTCAAAAGAATTAGAATTAGGCGTATTCCCAAAAGTATTTGTGCAGAAGTTTTCACCAGAGGTATTAGGACCACCGCCTTCTTTAGTATTTTTTACGGATGAATTTGAAACTATCTACGAGAACATGGAAGAACCAGGAGAAATCACAGACAACAATGGCGTCTTGACTTTCAATTTTTCGGACCCTGAAGGCAATTATTTTGTTATAGGAAAAGCTGAGTCGTCTGATTGAATAAAAAGGAGGAAAAACAGTGGATCTAATGGGAAGATTAGAAGGTTATTTGAAGTATCGGCGAGCAAAACATAGTGAGAAGCTTCGAGCAAAGAATCTCAAATCAGGAAAAAAGAAGACAAAAGGCTGGGGAAAAATGGTCGATACAGGTTTTGGCGGACTAAATAATCTGAATCCTGTCGATACAAAAGAATTGATCAAAGAAGAACAGAAACGAAATGGTAAAATCAAATCACACTATTGATTTTTGAGACTAGAATGAAGAAACTTTATTAACACAATAAAGAAATTCTTGTAATCCAAAGTGAATGTTCATGAACTTTGAGATAAAGGGATTTAATCAGATGGAACGTTCGGATTTTGCTTAAAATCCGAATTTTTTGTTTACTTATGTTTTGTTTTAGTATATGATAAAACACGTTGTTTTATTAATAAATCGAAATTTTAACGGACTTTATTTATAATGTTCGGATTTAGGGGGATGGAAGATGAAGGAAAAAATACTTTCCTACTTCGAAATAGAAAAATTGAACACCACGGTAAAACGTGAGGTACTGGCAGGATTTACAACATTTATCTCGATGGCTTATATCTTATTTGTAAATCCAACTGTATTAGGTGCTTCTGGAATGGATGAAGGAGCAGTGTTTACTGCGACTGCATTAGCCAGTGCGATCGGCTGTATTTTAATGGGGGTATTAGCCCGTTATCCAATTGGAACGGCACCTGCTCTTGGGATCAATGCTTTTTTTGCTTATTCTGTTTGTTTAGGAATGGGGATTCCATGGGAAACAGCATTAGCCGGCGTATTCGTTGCTTCTTTGATTTTTATTTTGATCACAATCTTCAAGCTGCGGGAAATGATCATTGATGCGATCCCAGCAGATTTGAAATATGCGATTTCTGGCGGTATCGGTCTATTTATTGCTTTCCTTGGTCTGAGCGAAGGTGGGATCATCGTTTCGAATGAATCTACATTAGTAGGATTAGGATCACTCAACGTTGGTTCTACTTGGTTGACGATTTTTGGATTAGTCGTAACTGCTATCTTGCTTGTTCGGCGTGTACCAGGTGGCATCTTCATCGGGATGGCAGCTACAACGATTTTAGGTCTGGTCACAGGTTTGATTCCAATGCCTTCTGAAATTGTTGCCGCAGCACCAAGTTTGAAACCAACATTTTTAGTTGCATTAAAACATGTAGGGGACATCAATTCTCTTCAAATGTGGGTCGTAGTGCTGACATTCTTGCTTGTGACTTTCTTTGATACAGCAGGAACTTTAGTTGGATTAGCAAATCAAGCAGGTTTCATGAAAGACAACAAGATGCCTCGCGTAGGGAAAGCTTTAGCTTCTGATTCAACAGCTATGCTTGCGGGTTCCTTATTAGGTACTTCTCCTGTTGGTGCATTTGTAGAATCATCAGCTGGTATCGCCGTTGGAGGACGTTCAGGTATCACAGCTATTACTACAGGGATTTTCTTCTTGTTAGGCTTGTTCTTTTCTCCATTACTATCAGTTGTTACTTCACAAGTAACTGCACCAGCATTGATTATGGTAGGAGTATTGATGGCACAATCTTTGCGACAAATCGAATGGGGAAAATTAGAGATTGCGATCCCTTCATTCTTGATCTTGATCGGCATGCCTTTGACTTATAGTATTTCAGATGGGATTGCATTAGGTTTTATCTTCTATCCAATTACCATGTTAGCAGCTAAAAGAGGAAAAGAAGTATCTCCAATCATGTATGGTCTGTTCTTTGTATTCGTGGGATTCATGTGGATATTGAATGTGAAATAAAGAGGTTGTGAAATCAGTGTTCTGGCCTGAGTATTAGAGAAAAAATAGTTCCTCATATTTTGCCGTTTTTTGAGCTAATACCGAGGGACAGCTGAGTGAACACCGTTTATAAAGAGGTTGTGAAATCAGTGTTCTGGCCTGAGTATTAGAGAAAAAATAGTTCCTCATATTTTGCCGTTTTTTGAGCTAATACCAAGGGACAGCTGAGTGAACACCGTTTATAAAGAAGTTGTGAAATCAGCATTCTTCCCTGCATAAATCAATCCTTTCAAAAAACAGTTGAGGAAATTTCCTCAGCTGTTTTTTTGTTTTATTCTGTTACCGATAACAAGGTGCAATAGCTATTTGAAAGCGTTACAATTTTTAGTGAGAGAGACTAAAATAAATGATTAAGCAAAAAATAGAAACATCCATTTATAGGAGGAAAATCATGGAACAAAAATGGTGGCACCATTCAGTTGTTTATCAAATCTATCCAAGAAGTTTTCAAGATTCAAATCAAGATGGTATTGGAGATTTGCGGGGGATTATTTCCAGGTTGGATTATCTGGCGTATTTAGGTATTGATGCAATTTGGCTTTCTCCAGTATACGAGTCTCCGAATGATGACAATGGGTATGATATCAGTAATTATCAAGCAATCATGGCAGAATTCGGTACGATGGAAGAAATGGAAGAACTGATTGAAGAAGCAAAGAAAAGAAATATCCGTATCATCATGGATCTGGTGGTGAATCATACTTCTGATGAACATCCGTGGTTCATTGAGGCCCGTAAAAATAAAGAAAATCCTTATCGGGACTATTATATTTGGCGTGATCCGGTCAATGGAAAAGAGCCTAATAGATTGCGCTCAATATTCAGTGGTTCTGCTTGGCAGTTGGATGAAAAAACGGGGCAATATTTTCTGCACTTGTATAGCAAGCGTCAACCTGATTTGAATTGGAAAAATAAACAGGTTCGCCAAGAGATTTATCAAATGATGAATTTCTGGATCGATAAAGGTATTGGTGGCTTTCGTATGGACGTGATCGATATGATTGGCAAAGAACCGGATAAAGAAATCACAAGTAATGGACCTAAACTGCATGAGTATCTTCAGGAAATGAATCAAGCAACTTTTGGTGACAAAAATCTGATGACTGTTGGCGAAACATGGGGAGCAACTACCGAAATCGCTAAACTTTATTCCAATCCTAAAAGAAATGAATTATCCATGGTCTTCCAATTCGAACACATAGGATTAGATCAGCAAGAAGACAAAGACAAATGGGATTTGAAACCCTTGAGTATCTCTGAACTGAAAAAAGTATTATCCAAATGGCAAACATCTTTAGGTGATGAAGGATGGAATAGTTTATTTTGGAATAATCACGATCTTCCGCGAATTGTTTCTCGTTGGGGAAATGACGATGTGTATCGAAAAGAAAGTGCCAAGATGTTTGCTATCTTGCTCCATATGATGAAAGGCACCCCTTATATCTATCAAGGAGAAGAGTTAGGCATGACGAATTGCCCAATCGATGATATCGCGGAAGCAAAAGATATTGAGACAATCAATATGTATAACGAAAGGATTTCTTCTGGATTTACAAAAGAGGAAATCTTGGAATCAATCAATGCGAAAGGAAGAGACAATGCTAGGACGCCTATGCAATGGAACGCCCGTGAACATGCTGGGTTTACTACTGGAATTCCATGGCTTCGAGTCAATCCAAATTATAAAGAAATCAATGCAGAAGAAGCGTTAGCAGATCAAGATTCTGTTTTTTATATGTACAAGAAATTGATCGATTTGCGTAGAAAACATGACATCATCGTCTGGGGAGACTATGAATTAGTAGAAGAGACGCCAGAGCATGTCTTTGCCTATTCTCGCATATATGAAGATCAGCGATGGCTCGTTGTTTGCAATATGTCCAGTGAAAAACAGGTGTTCACTGTTCCACGTGAAGCTTTAAGGATTATTGTGTCAAATTATCCTCTGAAACAGTTACCAGACGGCAAAGTCGAGTTACGACCATATGAAGCATTTGTGGTGGAAGTAAAATAAATCGTTTGCTTAGATGGTTAACGAGTGTTTTCTTTCGGGGATCGTCTTATGTATTTGTTATATATAAATATTAAAAATGAAGAGTAGCATTCAATTTTTTTCTTCTCTTCTGCCGAAATAGTTAGAATATCTTGTTTTGATGAATCGAGCTATACTTCAAGTAAGAAATTGTTGATAGCGAGGAGAGATAGTTATGGATCAGGAAATATTTCCAGAAAATTTTTTATGGGGCGGAGCAGTAGCTGCTAATCAATGTGAAGGTGCATGGTTGGAAGACGGCAAATTACCTAATGTGACAGATACGCTTATCGGGATCATGAACCAGCATCCTAGTATTCAGTGGAATGAAGGAAAAAAGATTTGGGAGATTGCTTTAGACGAATCACTCCATTATCTTTCTCATGAAGCGATTGATTTTTATCATCGATTTGAAGAGGATATTCGTTTACTGAAGGAGTTAGGTTTAAAAGCTTTTCGAACAAGCATCTCATGGGCACGAATATTTCCAAGAGGAGACGAACAGAAGCCAAATGAGGCTGGTCTCGTATTTTATGACAGACTAATCAATACATTAAATCGATATGATATCGAGCCAGTAATTACTCTTAGTCATTATGAAACCCCCTTAGCATTGGTAGGAGAGTATGGGGGGTGGCAAAATCGAAAATTAATCGACTTTTTTGAATTTTATGCGCAGACCGTCTTTGAACGCTACCAAGGGAAAGTGAAATATTGGATGACCTTTAATGAGATCAATAATGCTTTTCGTATGCCTTATGCAGCTGCTGGATTGGTTACATTCCCTGCTAGAGATAAACTTGAACCCATTGCTACACTAACAAAAAAAGAGATTTATCAAGCCTGTCATCATATGTTTCTAGCGAACGCCCGTGCTACTCAATTATTAAAGAAAATCGATCCAAATGCTAAGATGGGTATTATGTGTAGCTTTTCTGCATTAGCGACTTATGCATATGACTGTGATCCAGAGAATGTATTTGGTTCACTGCAATTTAAACGCAATTCATGGTTTTTCTCCGATGTCATGTGCCGAGGGCATTATCCAGCTTATATTTACAGGACATGGAAGGAAGAAGACTGTGCACCAGTAATGTTAGATGGAGACGAACAGTGCTTGCAAGCTAACACGGCAGATTATATTGCATTTAGTTATTATCGTAGCGCTGTCTATAAAAAAGAAGCAGAAATGCGCGTAGATACTGGCGGAGCAAATGGTTTCGATAATCCCTTTTTGAAGGAAAAATCTCCCGAACCTTGGAGTTGGCCAATTGATCCTCTAGGGTTTCGTTATGTCATGAATGAATTGACAGACCGTTATGAATTACCATTATTCATAGTTGAAAATGGCATTGGACTAGATGAAGCACCAGATGAATTGAATCGAATCCACGATCCAAAACGTTGTGAGTATCTAAAAATACATCTTCAGGAAATTGCTGAGGCAATAAAAGATGGTTGCCAAATCATTGGTTACTTATGGTGGGGACCAATCGATATCGTATCGGCAGGAACAGGGGAAATGAGGAAGCGATATGGCTTTATTTATGTGGATAGACAAAATGATGGGAGCGGAAGCTTTAGAAGATTGAAAAAAGATAGTTTTGAATATTATAAACAAATTATCCAATCTAATGGTAAAAACCTTGAATATAGATCTTTCTTCAAATGATTTTTAAACCTCTGCAAGTGACTATTGTCATTTGAGAGGTTTTTCCTGTATGTTTATAACAAAGAGGAGGTGTAAGCAAATGGACTTAAATAAACGACAACTCCAAATTCTTGTAGTATTAAGAAATAAGAATCATTGGATAACAAGCGAAGAATTAGCTGAAGCTTTAGGTACCAACAAGAAAACGATCCAAACTGAAATCAAAAATATGCTTGCTATCTACGAGAAGAAAATCATTATCCAGTCAAATAAACGTTCAGGTTATTTTTTAGAATCAATTGAATCTGAAACTAAACAGCAAATCATACAAGAGGTGACGAAACATAAAATCTATTCCAGCATGGATTTCCGAGCTTCAACTATTGTGACGTACTTATTGTTTCAAAAAGGGTATGTCAGTATGCAAAAGATAGCAGACATTTTCTTTCTTTCAAAAACAGCCGTATCATTACAAATAAAAACGATTTTGCGTTGGATCGAGCGCAATCCTAAATTAGAACTGGAAGTTTCGTCGACAAAAGGACTAAAAATCGTTGCTGAAGAAAATTCAAAAAGAATTTTCTTATCTCTTGTTGGAACAGAAACGGTGATCCAACACGCAAGGTTGCCTCAACAAATCAGTACAATTTTTTCCAATATCATGCCGACTGTCCAAAAGACATTAAAAGAGGTTCTTATATCATATAATTATATTGTTTCAGGAGAGGACTTCATACGATTTTCTCGGTATCTCGTTTTGACCATTCTTCGAAGAGAAGAACTTTTAGAAAAAACAAACAGGTATACATTATTTATTCCGATGGTAGAGACCCTCACAAAAAAGTTATCATCAGAACTACCCTATTCTTTTTCCAATCAAGAAAAACAAGCAATTGAAAATCGACTATTAGAGTTAAATTATTTGATGATTAATGATGAAAAAAACAAAGAAATAGAGAAGAATCTAAGAGCATTTGAGCAAACGATTATTCGTTTTTTAGATCTTCCTGTTTCGTTATTGTTCCATGAAACAGAATTTTTGCTAACCCATATCAAACAAATGAAAACGAGGATGGATGCCGGACATAATACCATGAATCATTTTGTACAAAAGATCATCTCCCGTTATCCTTTAGAAATTTATTTAATTCGGCGTTTCTTCCCAATACATTTTCAATTACGTCCCAATTTAGCTGAAAGCGCTTATTTGGTTTTGTATCTTGCCGAAGCGTTGAATCCTTTTCGAAAACAAGGGGAGATACTGATTGTTAGTAACCAGCCAATTAGTATTTTGAATACACTAAAAAAACAGATTCAACAAAGTATGAACATGTGGATCAAAGAATGCCGGATAGAACCAGTGTATCTTTTCAAAAATCAATCAAACAAAATAACGGAATATGATGCAATTTTGACTACTGAGCAAGAGCTTATTTTTGAGTGGGATGATTTGATTTATCTACCTAGTGTTCTAGATGAGTTTGAATCTTCGGAGATTTATCAGATTTTGCGTGAAAAGCTGACCATAGTTGAAGAAAAAAAGAAAACAAAACTGCTTGATCATTACTACAAAGAAGAAAATCAAATAAAAATCCATAAAAAGATAGATTCCATTCAGCAACTAATCTCTCCTAGTTCTGACCTAGTTATGCTTCCGTTAAATGCCGAGACTTTGTTGTGCTGTCTTATCAAAAGCCAAGTAGAAACAAAAATCACAGAGTATCAGCTTGAGATACCACTTATATATCAGCAAAGGAAGATCAAGCGTGTTTTTTTTGTCTCCTTTGACTATAAGAGAAACGATATACTTGTTTTCTTTCAAGCAGTGAGTGATTTGCTCGGCTAAGTAAACCATACACACTATTGTACAGTTTCGTTCGCTATTAGAAGGGGTACTAATTGAATGGAGAAACCGTTTTCTAAGAACTATACTTATCTTG
Organism: Enterococcus sp. MSG3290; assembly: GCF_050555565.1. Taxonomy (NCBI): domain Bacteria; kingdom Bacillati; phylum Bacillota; class Bacilli; order Lactobacillales; family Enterococcaceae; genus Enterococcus; species Enterococcus sp. MSG3290. The sequence continues at coordinate 329,436 of NZ_CP187862.1, forward strand.
TAAGAAGGATTGCTACGGCATTAATTAACAAGGGGGAAGGAAAAATGGACTATTCACAATTAGCGAAAGATATTGTCCGATTTGTCGGAGGCGAAGAAAATGTCAGCAATGTTTACCATTGTGCAACAAGGTTACGCTTTACCCTAAAAGATAATAAGAAGGCAGATAAGGAGAAGGTAGAGCAACTAGAAGGTGTGATCACTGTAGTCGAAGCTGGAGGAATGTTTCAAGTCGTAGTAGGAAATGCAGTAAATGAAGTGTATGACGTATTATCCAAACAAATGAAACTAGAAGATGATGCATCTAGTGGAAAGAGAGGAACTGAGAAAAAAGGCATTTTAAACTCTTTTATAGACATGATCGCCGCTGTTTTTGCCCCGACTTTAGGCGTCTTGGCAGGAAGTGGTTTGATCAAAGGAGTACTCGCCTTATGTACGAGTTTGAATTTATTAACTACTGAATCAGGAACTTATATCATTTTGAATGCAGCAGCTGATGCATTTTTCTATTTCTTGCCTATATTTTTGGCATATACTGCTGCAAAAAAGTTCAATACAGATCGTTTCATCGCTATGGTTATTGCAGCAGCTCTCGTTTATCCTACGATTGTCAGTGCATATAGTGATAGCATAACCTTGCGATTTCTAGGGATGCCCGTGATTCTAGCAAGGTATACAAGTACGGTTATTCCAGCAATTTTAGCTGTATGGGTTCTTTCTTATATTGAGCCTAAGATTCGCAAAAGCTTGCACGAAAGTATTCGAAATTTATTGACACCATTCATTTGTATCATCGTGATGGTCCCAATTACTTTATTAGTTGTAGGTCCAATTGCAGATTATGCAAGTCAGCTGATTGCAGCTGGATATTTAGCTGTTTATAACTTTAGCCCTGTTTTATCTGGTGCTGTTATCGGCGGATTTTGGCAAGTGTTAGTGATTTTTGGGTTACATTGGGGACTTGTACCAGTAATGACCAACAATCTTTCTTTCTACGGTCGTGATACGCTAGGTCCAGCATGTATGACTGCCGTAGCTGCGCAAGCAGGAGCAGTACTTGGGGTATTTTTGAAAACGAAAAATAAGAAAGTAAAAAGTTTATCTTTATCTGCATTTATCACAGCATTATTTGGAATCACTGAACCTGCTGTTTATGGTGTGACTCTTAAATATAAACGACCATTTTACATTGCTTGTATATGTGGAGCTATATTTGGTGGAGTAGCTGGTGCCGCAGGAGCCGGTGCTTTGGCAGTTGCTACAAGAAGTATTTTGTCTTTCCCGATTTATATTGGTGAAGGATTTGTTTGGCTAGTTGCTAGTTATTTCTTAGCGATGATCAGTTCCTGTATGCTAACTTTTCTTTTCGGCTACAAGGATGAAATCGAAGAAGAATCCTCAAAGGATATAGTGTTAAGTACTCCTGCAGCAGGTGAAATAATTGATTTATCTGAAGTAAACGATCCAACATTTGCTAGTGGATCTTTAGGAGAAGGGTTTGCGATCATTCCAACGGACGGAAAAATCTACAGTCCTGTAAACGGGGAAGTTTCAACAGTTTTTCCAACGAAACATGCAATTGGGGTAGTCAGTGAAGAAGGAGCAGAGATACTGATCCATATCGGTATTGATACAGTGAATTTAAATGGCAAATACTTTCAAAGTGCAGTATCTGATGGAAAAAAAGTACGTAAAGGCGATTTATTGATGGAAGTAGATTTGCAAGAATTAATCAAAGAGGGATATGATCCGACCACAATGGTTATTGTTACAAATAGTAGTAGATTCAAAAATATCATTACTAGTCATAAGAAAAATAATCAAACAAGAAAACTAGCAAGTTTAGGGGGATCGATATGAAAAAATTTCCAGAAGGATTTTTATGGGGCGGAGCGACAGCGGCCAATCAATGTGAAGGTGCATGGGATGTAGATGAAAAAGGATTATCTGTGTCTGATGTGTATACATTCGACAGCGATTTACCTAAAGAAAAATGGACAGATCAATGGCATATGATGACGCATCAGCAAGTAAAAGCGGCGCAGGATCCCAACAGCAAGTATTATTATCCTAAAAGACACGGAAATGATTTCTATCATCACTTTAAAGAAGACATCCGTTTATTTGCTGAAATGGGTTTTAAATGCTATCGGATGTCTATCGCATGGACAAGAATTTTTCCTCATGGTGATGAAGAAACACCCAATGAAGCGGGATTATTTTTTTATGATCAAGTGTTTGACGAATGTCTAAAATATGGGATTGAGCCAGTCGTTTCTCTTTCCCATTATGAAATGCCGTTATATTTGGTTACAGAATATGGTGGATGGCCTAATCGAAAGCTTATTCAGTTTTACGTTCGTTTCGCTGAAACAGTATTCAAACGCTATAAAAATAAAGTAAAATATTGGATGACTTTCAATGAGATCAACTGTGTAAAACATCACCCTTTTGTTAGCGTAGGAGTAATTGAAGAAAACCATCCCCATTTGGAACAAGCGAAATACCAAGGTGCACACCATCAGTTTATAGCAAGTGCTTTAGCTACAAAAGCTTGTCATGAAATTATCAAAGGTTCACAAGTCGGTTGTATGATCAGCTATCAGCTTCTTGTTCCGTATTCTTGTGATCCGGATGATATTCAAAAAACAATTGAGCAGCAAAGAACTTCTTTGTTCTTTAGTGATGTTCAAGCAAGAGGATATTATCCAGCGTATACGCAACGAATGTTTGAAGAAAAAGGTGTCAACTTAAAAATAGAAGTAGGTGATGAAGAAATCTTAGCAGCCTACCCTGTTGATTTTGTTTCTTTTAGCTACTACATGTCTAGTGCAGTCAGTGCTCATCCAGAAAATTTGGAAGGGGTCCAAGGAAACTTAATAACTGGAGGAATTAAAAATCCGTATCTTCCATCAAGTGAATGGGGCTGGCAGATTGATCCTAAGGGTTTGAGAATTGCTTTGAATCAATTATATGATAGGTATCAAAAACCACTGTTCATAGCTGAAAACGGACTCGGAGCTATAGACAAAGTAGAAGAAGATGGAACCGTTCAAGACGATTACCGCATTGACTATTTGAAGCAGCATATTGAGCAGATGAAGGAAGCTATCGAAGATGGAGTAGATTTATTTGGTTATACGTCGTGGGGCTGCATTGATATCGTCAGCGCTTCTACTTCACAAATGTCAAAACGTTATGGATATATCTATGTTGATCAAGATGACGAAGGGAATGGCACAAAGAAACGGTTAAAGAAAAAATCATTTGATTGGTACAGACAAGTCATCCAATCAAATGGCGAAATCCTATAATAAAAGGAAATAAGGGACTGTGACAAAAGTCTTGTCACAGCCCCTTCTTTACGAATAAACAGTATTCTCCTGCCAACTCCTCGATCACAAGTCACCATAGTCATAAAACATGAGAAGCTGTTTTTTGAAATTGCTCCTTGTGACTCGGAGTTCAACGGCAGGCTCACGACCTCTCAATAAACGGTGTACAATCAGCTGACCATCGGCATTAGCTCAAAAAACGACAAAATATGAGGAACTATTTTTGTTTGGCTGTTCTTATTACTTGATGCAGGACGGCTTTTTCACAACCTCTGATATAAACGGTGTTCAAAAGCCAGTTTTTCGGTATTAAGCCAAATTTATGCAAAAATGTGGAAAGCCATTTTCACAAAATTTTTCTTCATACTCAAAACTAAACGACTTTTTCACAACCTCTGATTCACGGTGTTCCAGAAGGAGTTTTGTCGAAAACAAGCCGAAATTCTTTGAAGATGGCTACTTCTTTTTTTCAAATCTAGACAGAGGAGGCGGACATTATTCCGTGTTTTTTGACAAAAAATAAAAATCATACTATGATATGTACGCCAATGGAGGGGATGAAATGGAAAAGCCAATTGAAAAAGCGTTAGATGAATGTCTTTTCTTTAGCGTGAAAAAGCTAGATCGCATGTTGAATAAATTAGCTGATGAAGCGTTTAGAAGGACAGGTCTGGCACCAACTTATGGTTTTATTTTATTGATATTAAAAGAAAAAGACGGAATACCACAAAAAGATATTGCACAAATGCTCTATTCCGCCCCATCAACGATTGCTCGTTTTGTTGAAAAATTAGAATATAAAGGATACGTCAAAACAGTTAGCGAAGGTCGCTTGTCATTAGTTTATCTTACAGAACAAGGACGCCAATTTGCTAAGGAAGTCGATGGTAGCTGGGAAGAACTTCATCAGTCATACAAAGCAGTTTTGGGAAATGAAGCAAGTAAAGAATTAGCCCAGACAATGAATGATGCAACAGATAAGTTACAAAAAAAATAAAATTTTTTAAGCAAATTAGTTGCATGTACAACTAATCGAGTGGTTTAATGATAGATGATTCTCGATAGGTTAATCAGAGCGAATTATGGGAGGAATGACAATGTCACAATTTGATCAATCAATTACTTTACCTTCAGGAGTTCAATTGAAGAACCGATTGATGCTGTCGCCTATGACGACACAACTCAGCTTCTTCAATGGAGTGATCACCGAAGATGAGATCACTTATTATAAACAACGTTCTAAAGGACTTGGTGCTGTTATTACTGGTGCTGCAAATGTCCAAGATATCGGAAAAGGCTGGCCAGGTGAACTGAGCATCGCTCACGATGAAATGATTCCTCGGTTAAGTGAACTAGCTAAAGCAATCCAAGGAGAAGGTGCAAAAGCGATTGTTCAAATTTTCCACGGTGGACGAATGACTAGTCGAGCTACTCTATCAGGAGAACAGCCTGTATCTGCAAGTGCAGTTGCAGCGGAACGACCTGATGCAGAAACACCGCGAGCATTAAGTGAAAATGAAATCAAAGAAACAATCCAAGCATTTGGCGAAGCCACACGCAGAGCGATTGAATCAGGATTTGATGGTATCGAGTTGCATGGAGCAAATACGTATTTGATCCAACAATTTTTCTCTCCGCATTCGAATAGACGAGAGGATCAATGGGGCGGTAGCTTAGAAAATCGCTATCGTTTTATTGACGAATTATTAACAACGGTTTTCTCAACGGTTGAAAAATATGCAAAAAAACCATTCATCGTAGGGGATCGTTTCTCGCCAGAAGAATATGAAACACCAGGTATCCGTTTTGAAGACACGATCTGGCTTCTTGAACGATTACGTGAGACAAAATTAGATTATCTGCATGTTTCATTAAATGCGTATGATCGAAGAGCCCGTTCTGATAAATACAGCGATCAGTCGATTCTTGAAGCTGTCCATGACACGATCCAAGGAAAGATCCCTTTAATTGGTGTCGGAGGCATCCGTACTCGCAAAGACGTAGAGCAAGTACTGAAATATGCAGAACTTGCAGCAATTGGACAGCAAATGATCGTCGATCCTGACTGGGCAGAGAAATTATTGGAAAACCGTGAGGATGAATTTGTAACGAAACCTTTTGAAGAAGCATATAAAGAGCTTTATTTGCCAAGCCCATTATATAATTTCTTGAAAGCACGTTATCAATAACGCAATTTTTATAGAAAGAGGATGGGAAAATGAAAGTATTGATCGTATTAACAAATGTAGAAAAGTACGAAAAGATCGAGCGTCCTACAGGTTTGTGGTTAAGTGAACTGACTCATTTTTATGATGTATTAGTAAAAAATGGGATCGATGCAGATTTTGTCAGTCCTAAAGGCGGATATGTACCTTTAGAACCGCAAAGTGTTTTGAATATGGATGAAATCGATTGGGCCTATTATAAAGATGAAGATTTCAGAAATCGGGCCTTGGGAAATACCTTACGTCCTGATGATGTGGATGCAAATGATTATGCAGCGGTTTATTATGCTGGTGGCCACGGAACAATGTGGGATTTTCCAGAAGCAATAGATCTTGGGAAAGTCGCTTCACAAATCTATCGAAATGAAGGGCTGGTCTCAGCTGTTTGTCACGGTGTTGTAGGATTGTTGCCAGTTACAGATGAGTCTGGAAAATCTATTTTAGCTGGACGTACAGTGACTGGGTTCAGTAATGAAGAAGAGGAAGCAAATGGTACAACGAATGAAGTACCATTCTTAGCAGAAGATGCTTTGAAAGAAAAAGGAGCAAACTATCAGTCTGGTGGAGCTTTTTCAGAAGTGGTTCACATTGATGGGCGGCTTCTTACAGGGCAAAATCCTCAATCTGCTCATCAATTAGGCGAAGCAGTTGTTGAAGCATTAAAGAATTAAAAATTGTTAGCATAAAAATGATGTGTCTATTCTAACTATTACATTACACACACTAAAACTCGTCTTTTCGTTCTTTTCTGTTTCCTATTTGGACAGAGGTACGTAAAAGGCGAGTTTTTTTCTTTTATAAGAGTACATTTTTTGAAACATCTCTTCAGAAATGATACTCTTCAATTAGGTCCACTAGTATATTATTGAGAAGCAGACCTAGAACACGGTATGATGGAGAGGGTTGATTCTGCTGCATCGCTATGTATCATAAGGTTGAAAGCGAGTTATGAATACTGTGTTTTCTGATTGAGAAGTTAGCAGTAGAACACCTTATAAGAAAGAGGAATGCAGATGAACATTGTAATTGTCGGCGGGTCGTTTGCAGGGATTCATGCGGCTATTTATCTTCGCCAATTGATGCCAACAAGTGAAATATATTTGATTGAAAAGCAATCGAAGTTAGGATGGATTCCCAGCGGGTTCAATTTGATATTAAAAGGAAAGGTTACCAGTGAAAAACAACTTTCTTGGATCACGAAAGAAGAACTGACTGACCGCTATCGAATCCATGTTTACACAGAAAAGACAGTAATAGGATTGAAAGAAAAAAAAGTCGTTTTAGCAGGAGGAAAAAAATTGGATTTTGATCGTTTGATTCTAGCGACTGGTTCAAATCAAAAGTTTCGAAATATTTCTGCAGAATCAACGCTTATTCACCCAGTTAAAAAGATACAAAACGTAACGGCTCTTCAGCAAAAGATCATGAATGCAAAGAAAATTGCAATTATTGGTGCAGGACAAGCAGGAATCGAAATAGCTGAAGGGTTGGCATCAAGAAAAAAACAAATCCATCTTTACGAAAGCCGAAAGTCAATTCTTTTTCGTTATCTAGATCCTGAAATGACAGAACCGTTAGTAAAGGAAATGAAAAATCAAGGGCTTTCACTTTTTTTAGAAGAACAAGTTGTGTCTTTGACCGAAAATGAAACCGCTATTGTAGAGACGGAAAAAAGAAAGGAGAACTATGATCTTGTTTTGCTGGCTAATCATTCTCGCCCCGACAATCAGATGTGGGAAGAACAATTAACATTGAATGATGATGGAACGATCTGGGTAGATGACTACTTGCAAACGTCTCAAAAAGACGTCTATGCGATTGGCGATGCGATCCAAGTAACTTTTCGTCCAACAAATGAAAAAATGTATGTTTCTCTAGTAAATAACGCTGTCCGTACAGCACGAAATGTCAGCAAGACAATTAGTGGCTCACAGACAAAGGATCAGGGAACCTATCGTCCAGTCGGCAATCAGTGGTTTGGCTATTTCTTAGGAAGCGTAGGTTTGACAGAAGAAGAGAGCATTTTTTATCCCCAAAAAATTGAAACAGGATACGTAGAATACAAGCTTACAGCAATAAATCAAAGCAAAGTTAAACTCAAATTTCTATTTGATTCTGAAAAAAAGATTCTTGGAGCACAGCTCCAAAGCAAAAAAGAGATGTTCCACCTTCTTGACCAACTGACAATTGCAGTAGAAGAAGGATGGACGTTTGAACAGTTAGAAGAACATGAGCTATTTTTCCAGCCAGAATACCGTGTGCCAGATATGGTGTGGTCAAAGGTGGCGAATACTGCCTATGAAGATTGAAGCATTATTAGAAAGAAAAGAGCAGTTACAGATCCTGATTTTGCGAAACCTTGTTCTGCAAGGAGGAACAGCCTCTATCAATGGTTTGAGAGAGCATGTCCAACTGTCAAAAGCCTCGTTTGATCAATATTTGGAAGATATTGAATTGATTGGCCGAATGATGGAAAAAAAAGTAGAAGTACAGCGAAATGAGTATCAGGCGCTGCTTGTGTTGGACGAAGATGTAAGTTTGGAAAAAATTCTATTGTTTTTATTGCAGGAAAGCTTGAAGTTTAAGATGCTCGTCTATTTATTAGAACATCAGCAAGTATCCATCGTTCGATTAGCGACAGCGTTTAATATCAGTGAGTCTTCTGTTTTTCGAAAGATCAAAGAATTGAACCAGCTCTTAGAGGAATTTGGATTACAAATCAAAAACGGTCAATTATACGGAGAAGAGCTACAGATACGATATTTTTATTATGAACTATTCCAATATATCCCGGAAGATCAGCGACCGCTTTTTTTGCAAAATACACCAGAAAAAAGACCGTTCATTCTAGGATTGGACCGTGTATTAGAAACAACGTTTACGGCATCAGCAGAAGCACAGATTGCTTGCTGGCTCGGGATTACGAAAAAAAGACTATTGAATGAAAAAAGTACGTACGCAACTTTGAAAGAAAAGAAATTACTCTATCAGTCGGACCGGCTTTATCAAGCAATCGATCCAATCATCGTGATGCATCTTAGTCGAACAGCAGCAGAACTGAATGTATACGAAACAATGATGTTTTACAGCTTTTTTGTTTCTTTTTCGATAGTAGACGAAGAAATATTTTATCAGTATGATTTGACACGGAGCAAAAAGTTACCAACCGCTGTTTTAGATACTTACATTCGGGAAACGATGTTATGGCATTATCGTCCTCGTCGTTTGAAAATCAAAGAAGAAAAGGCAGTAGGCTACCAAATTTCCCAGATCAACAATGAATGGTTTTTCTTTGTTGGAAAGATCGAAGTCTATGAGCGTGATCGGCTTTTGGAACAGCAGCAGAAAATGCTCGGGCATTCCTTAACACAGTTACTGGCGAAATTACAGGAAACAGCGGTGCAGCAATTGCCGAGGAAAAGAGCTGAAGACAGTGAGCTTAGTTACCTGATGATCCAGTATGCCAATGTTCTTTTGATGATCGATTTTTATATTGCAAAACCAGTAGTGATTGGAATCGATTTAGAAAGTCTGCCGATTTATCGTATTGCTTTTCAACAATATCTGATCAGAGAACTGAGGGGAATCGGCGGTATTGAGATTGGAAGTTATGAAGAAGGTAAAGAATATGATTTGGTGATCACATTTTGCCAGAGAAACAAAAAACAGTGTGAATATTATCTGTCAGAATTTGCGTCACCTTACGACATTATTCGATTGAAAAGAAGAATAGAGACGCTGAAAAAAGAAAAGAATTGATTAAAAAATAGCTTCATAATAAAAAACTGTCAAAAAAAGAAAAAAAGAATAAAATTTTGACAGTTTCTTTTTTTAAAACAGTAGTATGATAAGAGTAGTTAAAGAAAGCGTTTGCATATAATGGAGGGAATCACAATGACAGAACCAACGTATATCATGGCGATTGACCAAGGTACAACTAGCTCACGAGCAATTATCTTTGACAAGAAAGGAAGACATATCGGCAGTTCTCAAAAAGAGTTCACGCAATATTTCCCGCAAGAAAGCTGGGTTGAACATGATGCAAATGAAATCTGGAATTCTGTACAGTCAGTTATTGCCGGAGCGTTCATCGAATCAGGGATCAAACCAAACCAAATTGCTGGGATTGGCATAACGAACCAGCGTGAAACAACAGTAATCTGGGAAAAAGATACAGGACGTCCAATCTATCATGCAGTTGTTTGGCAATCCAGACAATCAGCTGGAATTGCAGATAACTTAAAAAATGAAGGCTATCAAGAATTTTTCCACGAAAAAACAGGGCTAGTGATCGATGCCTATTTCTCAGCAACGAAGATTCGCTGGATTCTTGATCATGTAGAAGGTGCGCAAGAACGCGCTGAAAAAGGCGAGTTAATGTTTGGAACGATCGATTCTTGGTTAGTATGGAAACTGACCGATGGACAAGCACATGTTACTGATTACTCGAATGCCAGTCGGACGATGTTGTTCAATATCCATCAGCTAGATTGGGATCAGGAGATTTTAGATTTACTAAATATTCCTCGAGTGATGTTACCAAAAGTCACTTCTAACTCAGAAGTTTATGGTTATACGCAAGGTTATCATTTTTATGGAAGCGAAGCACCAATTTCAGGGATGGCAGGAGACCAGCAAGCCGCATTATTCGGACAAATGGCATTCGAACCAGGCATGGTCAAGAATACTTATGGTACAGGTTCATTTATTGTCATGAATACCGGTGAAAAACCGCAATTATCCAAAAATAATTTATTGACGACAATTGGTTACGGCATAAATGGAAAGGTTTACTATGCTTTAGAAGGAAGTATTTTTGTGGCTGGTTCTTCGATTCAATGGCTGAGAGATGGACTTCAAATGTTGCAAAAAGCTAGCGATTCAGAAGACGCAGCGAAACGCTCTACAAGCGAAGATGAGGTCTATGTTGTTCCTGCATTTGTTGGACTGGGTGCTCCTTATTGGGATCAGGCAGCACGAGGGGCTATGTTTGGTTTGACACGTGGAACGACAAAAGAAGATATCATTAAAGCTACTTTGCAGTCGATTGCCTATCAAGTGAGAGATATCATCGATACGATGCAAGATGACACTGGAATCAAGATTCCTGTATTGAAAGTGGATGGCGGTGCAGCAAATAATGAATATCTGATGCAATTCCAAACAGATATCTTGAATGTACCGATCCAACGAGCAGAAAACTTGGAAACAACAGCACTAGGGGCAGCATTTTTAGCAGGATTAGCTGTCGGTTATTGGAAAGATACAGACGAGATCCGCGAATTTTATGAAGCTGGCAAGCTATTTGAAGTTCAAATGGAGGAAGAGCGCCGAGAAAAACTTTACAACGGTTGGAAAAAAGCAGTAAAAGCTACCCAAGCATTTGAATAAGGAGGAAATCCATATGTTTTCAAACAAGACAAGACAAGATAGCATTCAAAAAATGCAGCAAGAAGAATTGGATCTGTTGATCATCGGTGGCGGAATCACTGGTGCCGGTGTGGCAGTCCAGTCAGCAGCATCAGGAATCAAAACAGGATTGATCGAAATGCAGGATTTTGCAGAAGGGACTTCCTCTCGCTCGACCAAACTTGTTCATGGCGGTATTCGTTATCTGAAGACATTTGATGTGGAAGTAGTAGCTGACACAGTTGGTGAACGTGCAGTCGTACAAAGTATTGCCCCACACATCCCAAAACCAGATCCAATGCTTTTGCCAATCTATGAGGGCGAAGGAGCAACAACCTTCAATATGTTCTCGGTCAAAGTAGCAATGGACCTTTATGACAAACTGGCAAATGTGACAGGAACCAAATATGAGAATTATACGCTGACACCAGAAGAAGTATTGGAAAGAGAACCGTTTTTGAAAAAAGAAGGGCTAAAAGGTGCGGGTGTCTATCTAGATTTCCGCAACAATGATGCCCGTTTAGTGATTGATAATATCAAAAAGGCTGCCGAAGATGGGGCTTATCTAGTAAGTAAAATGAAAGCGGTTGGCTTTTTATATGATGGCGATCAAATCGTTGGCGTCAAAGCTCGTGACCTGCTGACAGATGAAGTGATCGAAATCAAAGCAAAATTAGTGATCAATACGAGTGGTCCTTGGGTAGATAAAGTACGAAACTTGAATTTTACGCGTCCAGTCTCTCCTAAAATGCGTCCAACTAAAGGGATCCATTTAGTTGTAGATGCGAAAAAACTGCCTGTACCGCAACCCACATACTTCGATACAGGAAAGCAAGATGGGCGGATGGTTTTTGCTATTCCAAGAGAAAACAAGACTTACTTTGGTACGACAGATACGGATTACCAAGGAGATTTTACGGATCCGAAAGTCACACAAGAAGATGTAGATTATCTATTGGATGTGATCAATCATCGCTATCCAGAAGCAAATATCACATTGAATGATATCGAAGCAAGCTGGGCAGGACTTCGTCCACTGTTGATTGGTAATTCTGGTTCTGATTACAATGGTGGAGATAATGGATCGATTTCAGACAAGAGCTTCAATAAAGTTGTCGATACAGTAAGTGAATATAAGGAAAACAAAGTTTCTCGTGCTGAAGTAGAAGACGTGTTGAACCATTTGGAAAACAGCCGTGATGAAAAAGCACCTTCTACGATTTCCAGAGGTAGTTCTTTAGAAAGAGAACCAGATGGTTTGCTGACTTTATCTGGCGGGAAAATCACCGATTACCGTAAGATGGCAGAAGGAGCTTTGCGATTGATACGCCAATTATTAAAAGAAGAATACGGAATAGAGACGAAAGAAATCGATTCTAAAAAATATCAGATTTCAGGTGGAAACTTCGATCCAACGAAATTAGAAGAAACAGTAACAGAATTGGCAAAAGAAGGAGTAGCAGCCGGCTTAGAGGAAGAAGACGCTACTTATATCGCTGATTTTTACGGGACTAATGCCCGACGTATCTTTGAATTAGCAAAAGAAATGGCACCTTATCCTGGTTTGAGTCTCGCTGAGTCAGCTCGGTTACGTTATGGTTTAGAAGAAGAAATGGTTTTGGCCCCAGGCGATTATCTCATTCGTCGTACAAATCATCTGTTGTTTGAACGAGATCAGCTGGATGAGATCAAGCAACCTGTGATCGATGCAATTGCTGGGTATTTTGGGTGGACAGAAGAGGAGAAGGCGCAACAGACTAAACGTTTAGAAGCATTGATTGCAGAATCAGATCTGCGGGAACTAAAGGGGGAGAAATAAATGAACAGTGATATGACTCAAATCATGGGGGAGTTTATTGGGACACTGATCCTAGTTTTGCTTGGAGATGGTGTGTGTGCGGCTGTGAATTTAAACAAAAGTAAAGCACAGGCTTCTGGCTGGATTGTCATCGCATTTGGTTGGGGACTCGCTGTAACAATGGCTGTCTATATTTCTGGATTCATGGGCCCAGCTCATTTGAATCCTGCAGTCTCTCTAGCTATGGCGATGACAGGGGCAATTAGTTGGAATCTTGTCGTTCCTTTCATCATTGCGCAAGTTTTAGGAGCTTTTGCAGGGGCCATTCTTGTTTGGCTTTCTTATTTGCCACATTGGAATGCAACGAAAGATGAAAGTGCGATTCTAGGCACGTTTGCAACAGGTCCTGCTATACGGAATTATCCAGCAAATGTAATCACAGAATTAATTGGTACATTTGTATTAGTTCTTGGGTTGCTAGCTTTTGGACAAAACGAATTTGCACCTGGAACGAACGTATTCGCTGTAGGTGGATTGATCTTAGCCATCGGTCTTTCATTAGGAGGACCAACAGGATATGCAATCAACCCTGCTCGGGACTTTGGTCCTCGATTAGCTCATGCGGTATTGCCAATAGCTAATAAAGGAACTTCAGATTGGGCATATTCATGGGTACCAATCGCAGGTCCAATGATCGGAGCAATTATCGCGGTAGGTGTCTATTCATTAATGGTGTAAATCTATAAAAGAGGTTATGACAGAAGTGGTCATCTTCAAGAAATAAGAAGGAATTTACGAAAATTGCTTCTCAAATTTTTGTGAAATCTCAGCTTATTTTTCGAAGAAGCTACTTCTGGAACACCGTGAATCAGAGGTTGTGAAAAAACTGCCCTGCATCAAGTAATAAGAATAGCCAAACAAAAATAGCTTCTCATATTTTGCCGATTTTTGAGCTAATACCGAGGGGCAGCTGATAGAACAGCGTTTAAGAAAGAGGTCGTAAGCCTGCCATTCAGCTCCGAGTCATAAGGAGCAATTTCAAAAAACAGCTTCTCATGTTTGATGAATATTGTGACTTGTGACCGAGGAGTTGGCAGGAGAACACCGTTTATTCGGAAAGAGGGACTTTGACACGACTTTTGTCACAGTTCCTTTTTTTGCACGGTTTTATTCTAAGGTTTGACAACCAAAATGTGTCTTGCTATAGTTAAGTGGAAAATAAATAAGACCTAGAAGAATGGGGTATGTTTTGTGAGTGTAGCTGGTATCTAATCAGTAAGTCGAATAGCCAGTAAACAAGGTTTATTTGGTGTGCTTATGAAACGGTACCTGTCAGGAAAACAATATCTTTGTATTCTAATGAGGATAGGACACGACTTTTTTAAGCTGTGTTCTATCCCTTTATTTATTTTCTAGGCCCTTATTTATTTTGGGACAGGTATCTCTTCAAGAAAAGGAGAGAATATGGACAACGAAATGATTAGGCAATTACAATTTGATCGGATCAAAAAGGAAATTCAAGCAAGAGCGATTGGAAACTATAGCAAAAAACGAATCAGCGATATGACGGTCTCGACAAACCTACAAACTGTCTTGGATCGTCAAGAAGAAACAAGAGAAGCACGCTTGATCTTAGAAAGCAGTCAGCATGTTCCATTTATGGGGTTGCCGAGGATCGATGCACTGACAGAACAAGTCAAAAAAGGGTTGATTCTGCAGCCAACCGATTTGATCGAATATGCGGATTTTCTTAGAAGCAGTCGAATGATCACAAAGTTTTTTGATAAGAATCAATACCAGACACCCTTGTTGTTTGCTTATAGCAAACATCTTCCTGATTTGATAAATGTAGAAGAGTTGATTGACCAGAAAATAAAAAATAATAAAGTCAGTGACGACGCGTCACGTAATTTGCGTAAAGTACGCAAACATTTGCAACTAATCGAAAAAGAAATCCAGTCAAAATTGCTGAAATTCTTGCGTCATCCGAAAAACAAAGAAATGATCCAAGAAGCAATGATTGTTCAAAAAGGCGAATACTATACGATTCCTATCAAAGCCAGCTATAAAAATAAAATAGATGGAACGATTATCGATGAATCAAATAAAAGAACGACGGTTTTTATTGAACCAACTGTGATTTCTAAATTGAATGAACACTATCAGTTGTTAAAAGCTGAAGAAATCAGTGAAGAATATCAAGTCCTGGCGGCATTGACTGGTGCTATCGCAGAAAACGAAGAAGTGATCGATTTATTGATCGAAACGATCACGGTGTTAGATATCATCTTTGCTCGGGCAAAATTTAGCCGAGAAATCAATGGAATCACACCTAGAATCAATAAATCGGAACATATCATTATCAAGCAAGGCAGACATCCATTTTTACCTGAGCATGCGGTACCATTGGATGTTGAAATCGGTAAAGACTATCGAGGCTTGATTATCACCGGAGCAAATGCCGGAGGCAAAACAGTCGTGTTGAAGACAGTCGGTTTATTGACTTTGATGGCGATGTTCGGTATGCAAGTTCCGGCAAAAGAAGGGACAGAGCTTGCTGTCTTTGATGAGATTTTCGTCGATGTCGGTGACCACCAAAATTTAGAAAATGCGTTGAGTACATTTTCTGGTCATATGCAAAACATCGCTGCTATTTTGAAAAAGATAAAAAGGAATACGTTGGTACTTTTAGATGAGATTGGCAGTGGAACAGAGCCAAATGAAGGGGCTGCACTAGCGATCGCAATCATGGAATCTATGTATGAGCAAGGGGCATTGATCATTGCCACGACCCATTATGGAGAAATCAAGAAATTCGCCGGAGATCATGAAGATTTTGTGCCGGCTGCTATGGCTTTCGATCGGGAAGCACTTCGTCCTAAATATCAGTTGCGGGTTGGAGAAACAGGAGAAAGCCAAGCTTTGTGGATTGCTCATAAAATGGATATGTCGATGAAATTGATCCATCAAGCAGAGCGTTACTTGGCGGAAAAAGCCTATCGGACACAGAAAAAAGAATTTCTTCCTAAGACAGCAGTTACAAATAGGAAGGGCAATAAAAAAGAACGCCAGCTCTTTGCAAAAGGTGATCGGATATTTGTCAATGAATACCAAAAAGAAGCGTTAGTTTATGAAGATATAGGTGAAGATACGATTGATGTATATTTAGACAAAAAAATAATCCACGTGCCTCGTCAGCGTGTTCGTCTGGTGTGTTCAGCAGAAGATCTGTACCCGACAGGTTACGATTTAGACAGTCTGTTTATCGATTATAAAACACGTAAACGGCAGCGTGACCTAGAGCGAGGATCAAAAAAAGCTCATAAAGTACTAGTAAAAGAAATGCGCAAACGACAGGAAGAAAGAAGAGTAAACGATGAAAACAGCAAGTGATTATCTCAAATTAGCTCATAATATCAGTGGCTGTAAAGAAAAATAA
Source organism: Enterococcus sp. MSG3290 (assembly GCF_050555565.1). Lineage (NCBI taxonomy): Bacteria > Bacillati > Bacillota > Bacilli > Lactobacillales > Enterococcaceae > Enterococcus > Enterococcus sp. MSG3290. The sequence continues at coordinate 345,641 of NZ_CP187862.1, forward strand.
AAACAGTGAAATCATTGGTTTTATTCCCCGTGTAAGCTAAAATAAAAAGAAAAGAGTGCTGAGGAGGTGGGGCGATAAAATGAAATTAAGCACAGACTGGCGTAAAGAAATACAAACGATTCCGAATCTTTTATCGATATTCCGTATTTTTTTGCTGCCGATTTATCTTTATTTTGTGCTGAGACAGTCATTTTATATAGCAGGAGCGGTCATTGTTGTCTCAGGTTTGTCTGATTATCTAGATGGGGTCATTGCTCGGAGATATAATCAGGTAACAGACTTAGGGAAGGTGCTTGATCCGTTTGCAGATAAATTGACACAACTTTTTCTGATTTTGTCTATGGCATGGTATCGACCGTGGCTTTGGCTGTTGTTTGGTCTATTCTTGATAAAAGAAGGCTTTATGTTTGTAGCTGGATTAATCGGGCTATCTAAAAATATCAAATTAAGTGGAGCGAAGTGGTATGGCAAAGTAGCGACTGCTGTCATCTATGTTGGCATGATCCTTTTGCTGCTTTTCCCAGAATTACCAACGCTGTGGGTGAGAGTCATTTTTGTCGTCATCACTTACGGTCTTTTACAATCTTTTGTCTTGTATGCTGTCGAGTACCGAAAGATGTTTCAAAGAAAATAAAAAAGGGGTGTGACCTATGTCGCACTCCTTTTTTTGATAAATAGACTCCCAGTAGCTACTTCTCGATAATAAGCCAACCAAACCAAAAACAGGAGAAGTTATTTTTGAAATTATTTCTTGTGATTCGGAGTTAAATGGTAGGCTCACAACCTCTTGGTAAACGGTGTTCAATCAGCTAACCTTCGGTATTAACTCAAAAAACGGCAAAATATGAGCAGCTATTTTTCCGTTTGTTTCTCTAATACTCAGGTCAAACCGCTGATTTTACAACCTCTTCCTTAAACGGTATTCAAAAGCCAGTTTCTCGGTATTAAGCCAAATTTATGCAAAAATGTAGAAAGCCATTTTCACAAAATTTTTCTTAATACTCGAAACTAAGCGACTTTTTCACAATCTCTTCCTTAAACGGTGTTCAATCAGCTGACCTTCGGTATTAGCTCAAAAAACGGCAAAATATGAGGAGCTATTTTCCCGTTTTTTTCTCTAATACTTAGGTCAAACCGCTGATTTCACAACCTCTTCCTTAAACGGTGTTCAAAAGCTTGCATCTGCGGTAATAAGCCCAACCAAACGAAAAATATGAGAAGCTATTTTTGTTTGGCTGTTCTTATTACTTGATGCAGGACAGCTTTTTCACAACCTTTGATTCACGGTTTTCCAGAAGTAGCTTCTTCGAAAAATAAGCCGAAATTTCACAAAAATATGAGAAGCAATTTTCGTAAATTCCTTCTTATTTCTTGAAGCTGATCACTTCTGTCGCAACCTCTACTGACTAAGGCTTGATATAAGCATAACCTTGGGATTGCAGTTCAACTAAATCAAGGACACCTGCTGGTACAACGATTACTTGTTCAGGTAAAGAACTTTCTGAAATATGATTAGCACGCATAGCATTGGCGCAAGCGTGAAAAACGACTCCTTGCAAATCTAAGAATTCTGCATTGGCAGAGTCTAGATAACCGGTAATCGCGATGCCATTTACAGATACGACAATCGTCGTTTCTGGAGAAGCTTTTATCAGGTTTTTTACGTTTTTCCCTGTTTCTGACCATTTTTCTAATTCATCAATATGGAAAACGACTTTCATTGAAATCATTCCTTTACTTTTTAATAATCATCTTGATCGCTTGTTCTAGTTTAGCCGCTTGTTCTTCTGGATTACTATCAGGTTTCTCAAAGCAATTTTTCAGATTATCTGCAACGATCATGCCCATTACGCGATCAATACTAGAACGAACAGCGCTTAATTGAGTGATGACATCCATACATTCTTTTTCGTCTTCGATCATTTTTTGGATACCACGAATTTGTCCCTCTGTACGTTTCAAACGGTTCAGGATATTTTTATTATCAATCTCCATAACACATTCTCCTCTATTTTTATAATTAGATAATACCCCTTATCGGTATTTTATGCAAATATAAAAAGTAGTGAAAAAAATGAAGAGTCATTCTGGTTGACATATTAATAAAGCTCCTGTTTAATATACCCCATGAGGTATTTATAAAAATGTAAATGAGGTGCAGAAAATGAATTTGCTATTTCAATCAATAAAATCGATAACAGTCCCAGAATTAAAGGAAAAGCTTTTGGAAAATCCAGCGTTACTTGATGTTAGAACACCTGCAGAATACCGGGGCGGGCATATAAAAGGAGCTAAAAATGTTCCATTACAAAGTATAAACAGATATGATGGAGACAAAGAAAAGACCGTCTATGTGATTTGTCAATCAGGGATGAGGAGTAAACAAGCAGCTAAAGAATTAAAGAAATCTGGTTATGATGTAGTGAATGTACGTGGTGGCATGAATCAATGGTTTGATCGAACAGTAGGAGGGAAATAAGATGAAAATCGTTATTGTCGGAGGTGTAGCAGGTGGAATGTCTGCTGCTACACGGCTTCGCCGATTAATGGAAGATGCAGAAATCGTTGTTTTTGAAAAAGGACCGTATGTTTCTTTTGCAAATTGCGGCTTGCCTTATTATCTTTCGGGAGAAATCAGTGAACGGGAAAATCTTCTTGTCCAAACGCCAGAATCATTATCCGCTCGTTTTTGTTTAGATGTGCGTCCAAATCATGAAGTGACAGCCATCTTTCCCGAAAACAAAACGGTAGAAGTCGTACATGAGGGTCAAAAACACATTGAACAGTACGATGCATTGGTTTTATCTCCTGGTGCAAAACCAGTTGTTCCATCGATTCCAGGGATAACAGAAGCCGACAATGTTTTTTCTATTAGAAATGTACCAGATATCGATAAAGTGATGCATGCATTAGAAAAACAGCCAAAGCGTGCCGTGATCGTTGGTGCAGGATTCATCGGATTGGAAATGGCAGAAAACCTAAAAAGAAGAGGTTTAGAAGTCATGGTGATCGAACAAGCACCACATATTCTTCCAACACTGGATGAAGAAATGGCAGCTTTTATAGAAAAAGAATTGTCTCATCAAGGAGTAGAAGTGATTACTTCTCATGCTGTCGCTGGATTTGAAGACCACGGGAAACGATTGCGACTGGATGATGGGCGTACCATCCCTGCTGATTTAGTTATTTTATCCATTGGTGTTCGTCCTGATAACCAGCTAGCAGTGACTGCTGGAATCGAATTGGGTATACGCGGGGGTATCCTAGTAGACGAACGATATCAAACGAATATTCCTGATATTTATGCGGTGGGGGATGCTATCGTTGTAAAACAGCAAATCACTGGAAAAGATGCACTTATTTCTCTTGCTTCACCAGCCAATCGTCAAGGTAGACAAGTTGCGGACACGATTTCCGGAATTTCTCGAAGAAATCAAGGCGGTATTGGAACAGCAATTATACGAACGTTTGGAATGACTGCCGCATCCACCGGTTTAAGTGAAAGAACAGCCAAAGAAAACGAACTGTCTTTTGAAGTCATTCATGTATCAGGAAAAGATCATGCAAGCTATTATCCAGAAGCAACAGATATTTTACTGAAGTTGATCTTCCATCCAGAGACTGGCGAGATTTATGGTGCACAAGGTGTTGGGGCAAAAGGTGTGGATAAACGGATCGATATTTTAGCAACAGCAATCAAAGGGCATTTGACGATCTTCGATTTACCGGAATTAGAATTGACGTATGCACCGCCATTTGGCTCAGCCAAAGATCCAGTAAACATGCTAGGATATGCAGCAATGAACATTGCAGAAGGGCTTAGTGAAACCGTACAATGGCATGAATTGCCGACAGAACTAGCAAAAGGAAAAATTTTATTAGATGTGCGAACAGCAGAAGAATTGGAAAAGGGCAAATTCAAGGAAGCCAAACATATCCCTTTGAATGAACTTCGGGACCGATTAAATGAATTAGACAGCCAACAAGAATATATCGTCAGCTGTCATAGCGGATTACGTAGCTATCTAGCGGAAAGAATCTTGAAGCAGTCTGGCTACCACGCAAAAAACCTTGATGGTGCATTTTCTTTATATCAAACTGTCCGACCTGAAGAACTGATATATTCTAACAAATGATACTCGTTAAAAAGCTTGCATTCGACTCTTAAAAGAGGTAAACTAATCGGTTCCACCACTTTAAAAAAAGAGGAGAATGTGTATGGTCAACACACAAAAGCAGTTAGAAGAAGCATATCTGAAGAACGTGTATCAAAAGCTAATTGATAAAAAAAACGAACTGCGTGAATCGATGGATACGGCAAAAATAGAAGGAAACCAGTCGCTGAAAGAAATGGCTGGCGAGCTTCGATTGAATTTTGACAGTTACTTAGATAACCTGGATACTTTTTCGATGATTGAAATGAAAAATAGAGAAATCGATCAGATGAATATCAAACAGAAAAACGCAGAAAATCAGCTAGCAAAGATCGAACGTTTATTGAAAAGTCCCTACTTTGGAAAAGTCGTTGTAGACTTTCTGGATAATGAGCCAAAAGAATCCTTTTATATCGGTACAGCAAATTTCACAGATGATGCAGATGAAAATCTTGTTTATGATTGGCGTTCACCAATTGCCGAACTTTTTTACAATAACATGATTGGTCCATCTTCTTATACGGTTCGTCAAAATAAAATCGATACGGTTATTAAAGAAAGACGACAATTTATTTTGAAAAGAGATCGTTTGATCAAGTTTTTTGATACGTCTGTAGCTATTCAAGATGACGTATTATTAGAAGTCTTAGGCCAAGATGAGACCAATGAAATGAAGGCTATCACAGCTACGATCCAATCGGAACAAAACACAATCATTCGGGATGTGAAAAGTCAAAATATCTTGGTAAATGGCGTAGCAGGAAGTGGTAAAACCTCTGCTATCATGCAGCGTATTGCGTATCTGCTCTATTTATATCGAGATACGATGACATCTGATGACTTGCTGATTCTATCACCTAATCATCGGTTTATCGACTATATTTCGAATGTCCTACCATCATTAGGTGAAAGAAATCCACTGAATCTAACCATCATACAGCTGGTTTCACAGCTTTCAGCAGAGGAAATAGAAGGTGAAGAGGCTTATTTCAAACGTATCACGGGAGAAAATGTATCGGAGCAGACAGAACGTTTGCGTAGCAAAAAGTTTATCGATAATCTAAAACAATCAGATCCTTTGTTTTTAGATCATCCGAATTTTATCCGTGGACTTACTAAAAATGGAAAAACAGTCCTTTCTAAAAAAACGATCGAAAAAATATATGAGAAAGTTCCTGCTCATCCTAAATTGATCGATAGGCTTCAAGCAACGAAAAAGGCACTGATGAGCGAATGGAAGAATCATCTTTTGAAACAAGCAAAAAGTCCTGCTGTGCAGAATCAGGTACTCTCGTTGACAGAAGATAGGCAGTTGGAATTATTCGGTAAATTGATTTCTGATGATTCGGAACAAAGTATTGCAGCTTATGCAAGGAAACTTTTACAAAAAAAATATCGAAAAATAACCAGACAAATCGAAGAAATGGCATGGGTGGATGAGCATCAGTTGTTTGAAAGAATTTATGAAAAACGATATGGCTCAGCTTATGCTTGGCAACCCACACGTACTGTTGATGAAGCAGTCATTATATTAGCTATTCGTCATTTACTTGTTGAAAAGGTAAATGTACCAGCATTTCGCTATCTATTGATTGATGAAGTACAAGATTATACCCTGGCACAATTAGGTCTATTGATCGAATTATTTCCAAAAACTCACTTTACTTTAGTAGGTGACGAGAATCAGGCAATCTTTAATTCTTCCACTACTTTTGCTGATATTATGCGTTGTTTCGACGACTACCATCTGCCGATCCATCGGTATGATCTTAGAAATAGTTACCGTTCTAGCGGAGCAATCACAGAGCTTTTCAAAACCTATGCTGTGGATCAAGAGAAGATCGACATCGTATCGATCCGACCGCAAGGAAAAGAACCCGAATACCGCTCTTTTCGATCCTCTGAAGAATTGTTGAAAATACTAGCTGAGATTTTGGTTTCTCTAAAAGGAGAAAAAGCGGCAGTTATCACCCAAACAGAAGAGGAAACCCAAACGCTACAAGAATCGATTAAAAAAAATTCATATGGATTAGAAAACTGCCAAATCATTCCTTTGAGTCTAGCAAAAGGACTGGAATTTGATCATGTAATCTTATATCCATTTGAAAACGATGGAGATGAGCAAAGAAGACGCAGACAAATGTACACGGCGATATCTAGAGGAATGAAAAGCATTGTCGTATTGGAAAGAGCAACATAATTAAGAGATAAAAAATAAAAAGAACAACTGATAAAAAGAACAAAATATTTTTCATTTGCTGATGAGAAATGTTTTGTTCTTTTTCTTAGGAAAAATTTAGGAACACTTTATGTGAAAAGAAATGAAATGTATGGTAAACTCCTACGTCGTAACAAAAAAACGTGAGGTGAGGATATGAAAAAAGTAACAAGAGAAGAAGTTGCATCAATTTTGGTGAAAGATAAGTATTTTTCAAAAGGTAATTACTGGTTAAAGATTTGGCAAACGTTAGTGGCTCTTTTAGGATGGATGATCGTTGTTCTTCCTTTTATATGGGTGTTTTTCCCATTAACGAGACCAGAAAGAGCCAAGGATTTTTCCTTGTACGCTTTTTTATCAGAAAAGAAAATGCTGTATTTCTTAATCGGCTTTTTTGTATTGATTTTTTTCAGTTTCCTGATTACCTCATTTGTATTGACTAGGTGGAACAATCGAAATCTATACAAAAAAGTAAATAAATCTTTTGAATATGAAGATGAAAAATTGAAAAAAAGACAAGAATTACTTGAAGAAGTGTATACGGAACGTTTTGGAACAAAAGAAGAGAGAGAAACGGTCCGTTTTTATTCTGTCTCCGAAGAGAAAAATCTAGATACGACATTCATTGCAGATTTGTATAAAGAAAATGGGGTGGAACTGAAATGATCTCAATCACCCATACAGGTAATTTATTCTTAGATACTTGTTTGTCTATTATGTATTTTTTTCTCGTTTCTTATCCGATTTTAGGCGGATTTGTATGGTTTATTGGTGTCTGGTGTTATGTGTTTTTATACAAACATAAGCAAAAAGAATGGGTAGATGTTCCCTTGAGTGTCGAACCGTTCATCACGATCATGGTGCCAGCCCATAATGAAGAAATTGTGATCGAAGATACAATCGAGTATTTGATGACGAAATTGAATTATCACAACTATGAGGTATTAGTGACAGACGATGGTTCAACGGACCAAACACCAGAAATATTAGCCAGATTGATGAAAAAATATGCTAATCTTCGTGTGGTTCGGATCGAAAAAAATAAAGGGAAAGCCCACGCGTTTAATATCGGACTTGCCTTTGCAAAAGGGAAATTGATTTTAAGCAATGATGCAGACACGGTACCGGAGCCAGATGCACTGATTAGGTATGTGAATTATTTCATTCGCCCTGGTGCAAGACATATTGCTGCGGTCACTGCAAATATGGATGTCCAAAATCGTACCAAATTGATTGCAAAATCTCAAACGGTTGAATTCTCAAGTATCGTGGGCATCATTAAACGAACACAGTCAGCTGTTTTCGGTGGTCTTTATGCGTACAGTGGAGCAAATACGATGTATCGAAAAGAAGCCTTGATCGATGTGGGCGGATTCAGACAAGATCGAGCGACGGAAGACATCAGTATTGCTTGGGATCATCAGTTAAATGACTGGTTATCTGTTTTTGCTCCTGAGATTATCTTTTTCATGGAAGTACCTGTGACGTTGAAGATGCTATATCGACAAAGAAAACGTTGGGCAAAAGGTGGAACAGAAGTCTGGCTGACGAATTTCAAAAAAGTGATGCTCCATCCTTTTAAACATATTGGAAGAACGATCATCTTCATTGATCAAACATTGAGTATTGTCTGGTCAATATTCTTTTGTATTTCCGTAGTTCTTTTTGCTGGATTAATCGGGCATTATGTATATCAAGGAAACTACGAACAGATTTATATTACTTTTACATTCAGTTTTGTGTTCATCTGCTTTGAAATGGTCGCAGGATTTTTCCAGTTGCTAGCTTCGCTGATTGTAGATGATCGACGAAGAAAATTGAAATACCTTCTTTTCGCACCACTATATATGCTTTTGTTCTGGATAGTGAACGCGATAACGATCGTGACGACTTTCATTCCAGCAGTCAAAACGATTTTAGGTTATGGAAGCGGGACATGGAAAAGTCCGGAACGTACAAAAAAATAAAAGATGCACCGTTTTTTAGACAAACAGCCTGTTGTGTTTATGGTTCTTCCAGACATTTTTGCTTATAATAAGAAATTAGTTAAAAAGTAGTAAGGATGGGAAAAGTGATGAAAAAAAGAATGAAGCCGTTAATCTGGCCGATTGCTGTTTCCGGTATTTTCTTCTTCGGACACACAGCTTTTGCAGAAACTTCTGAACCTGCTCAAACAGAGCCTTCAACAACTATAAGCTCTTCTGGTGCTGAGAACGGTGCCTCGGAAACAGAAATGACTTCCAATGTACCGACAGATAATTCAGGAGAAACGATTTCGTCTTCAGAAGATACATCAACGAATAGTTCTACCTCTTCTGACCCAATCGATCATTTGCAAGACTTGGAAAATAAAAGAAAAGAACTCGAAGAAGCATTAGAGGCTGCAAAAAACAAATTGAAAGAAGACCAAGCAGCAATCGATCAAGATTTAGCTGATCTTAAAAATAAAGCGGGAAATGACCGTGCACAACTTGAGAAAAAGCTTGCTGAAGCGAAAGCAAAAGCGGAAGCTGTCCAAACAGATCTTGACGGGAAGATCCAACAAGCAAAAGAATTCAATCAACAATTAGATCAGGTTGCTCAAACAGCTTCTGGAAAGCTAAGTCAAACTCAAGCGGATATCACAGCGGCCAGTCAAGCGATCCATGGAAAGATCAGCGAAGCGCAAACAGTTGCTAATGATTTTGAAGCAAAAAAAGCTGACTTAGCAGCTAGTTTCCAACGAATAAAAGATATTTTGCATTCGGCAGGAGAAAAATCAGTGACCTCTGGAAGCACGACAGAAACAGTTCAGCAAACGACAGAGCCATCCAAATCAACAAGTCAGACTTTGCCAAAAACAAATGAAAAAACAGCTTCTGTCAGTTATTCCTTAGCAGGGGCGGGTGTGTTAGTCGCAGCAGCTTACGGAATCATCCGCAAAAAGAAATAAAAAAGAGAGGATGGGAAGGTAGAGTACCTCGAAGTTAGACTGAAAAATCTAATTCTTGAGTGCCACTACATGTCCCATCTCTCTTTAGTTATTAAAACAGCTGTCCCCTACTTATCTCGTGGAGACAGCTGTTCCACTACATGTGACCATCAGCATGCCATTGTCGCTGCCTAATACTTCATAGTCCATTTTTACGCCAATGATCGCATCAGCTCCTAATGCTTTTGCACGTTCGGCCATTTCGGCAAGTGCTTCTTCTCTTGCACCCATTAGTTCGTTTTCATAGCTTTTTGAGCGGCCGCCAAAGATATTTCGCAACCCCGCCTCCAAGTCTTTAAATGCATGGATCCCAGTAATGACCTCACCAAAAACGATCCCTTTATAAGCTACTACGGCTTTTCCCTCTACACTGTTCGTTGTTGTTGTAATCATTCGATCACTCCTCTCTTTTAATTAAAGTATAACAAACTTCAAGAAGCACTACACATATTTTCCCAAAATTAGAAATTTATTATATACTTGAATTGTTCATTAATGAAAGCGAAACCAATCGTTAGCAACTATGTAAAAGAAAGGAAGATTCTTGTGAAAAAAAGTATTTTGCTTATTTCTCATAGTCAAAAAGTAACAGATGGTATTAAAGAAATGATTGAGCAGATGCAAAAATCCGAAGAGGTGCAAATTTTTTCTCTCGGCGGAATAAATGGCGAGATCGGATCAGACCCGATGAAAATCGTAGAAGCTGTCAATGAATCAAGTGATGCAGCTAGTTATTTTGTTTTTGCGGATATCGGCAGCGCGGTATTGAATTCGGAACTGGCAAAAGACATGTTGGAAGAAGAACAGCAGCAACGTTATCATCTGGTGGATGCGCCTTTAGTGGAAGGAGCTTTTGCAGCAGCCATCACTGCTGGTATAACAGATGATACTCAGCAAATCTTAACAGAAGCACAAAATGCCGGAAAGAAAGGATGGGAATAAATTGAAAAAAATCATGAATGATCCAAGCAATATTGTCGAAGAAATGCTGGAAGGATTAGTAAAAAGCTATCCAGAACTTGTTCATCGTGTAGAATCTTCCCGTGTTGTAGCCAAGAATCAGAAAGCGGAACAAGTTGGTTTGGTTTCTGGTGGAGGAAGCGGACATGAACCATCCCATGCCGGGTTTGTAGGGGAAGGGATGTTAAGTGCAGCAGTGCTTGGTGATGTGTTTACTTCTCCAACTCCAGATCAGATTCAAACGGCTATCAAGGAAGCGGATAGTGGAAAAGGAGTTTTGCTGATCGTTAAGAATTATACAGGGGATGCATTGAACTTCGATATGGCAAAGGAATTAGCTGCTATGGACGATATTGAAGTAGAAAGTGTGATCGTAGATGATGATATCGCCGTTGAAAATAGTACGTATACTGCCGGAAAACGCGGAGTCGCAGGTACTGTTCTTGTACACAAAATCGTGGGCGATGCAGCAAGAAACGGTGCTTCCCTAGCAGAGTTGAAAGAACTGGGAGAAAAGGTCGTACAGGCAACTAAGACGATCGGTGTAGCGCTTCGAGCAGCAACTGTACCAGAAGTAGGGAAACCAGGATTCGAACTAGGAGAAGATGAGATCGAGTATGGTGTTGGTATCCACGGTGAGCCAGGCTATCGTCGAGAAAAGATGCAGCCTTCTAAAGTACTGGCAAAGGAACTTGTTACTAAGATTTTAGATGATTACTCGAATTTGCCAAAAGAAGCAGGTGTACTAGTCAACGGAATGGGCGGGACGCCTTTGATGGAACAGTTCGTGTTCATGAATGATGTTTTAGCTTTGTTGGAAGAAAGAGGAGTCAATGTAGTTTTCCGAAAAGTCGGTAATTTCATGACTTCACTAGACATGCAAGGTCTTTCTCTGACACTGCTCGACTTGACGGAGACACAATGGAAAGATTCTTTAGAAAGCAATGTACAGACGATTTCATGGTAAAAAATCTCAAGATAAAAGGGTGATAATATGAAACTAACCGTTCAAGAAATCCAAGAATGGCTCACGCAATTTGCAGAGGCAATCAATCAGAACAAACAATATCTCAGTGATCTAGATACCCCGATTGGCGATGGAGACCACGGAAATAACATGGGAAGAGGAGTTTCAGCTTATGAAGAAGCTTTTCAAGCCGATCATCCTGAAACAATCAGCGATACATTCAAAGTATTTTCTATGGCGATGATATCGAAAGTCGGTGGTGCTTCTGGTCCGTTATACGGATCTGCATTCATGAACATGATGAAAGCGACAAAAGAGGTCGATTCTATTGATTCTCAAGAAAAATTAGGAGAAGTGATCGAGCAGGGAACAGCGGGTATTCAAAGCCGAGGAAAGGCAGAAGCTGACGATAAAACGATGTTAGATGTTTGGCTACCAGTTACAGAGGCGTTGAAAGCAGGGAATTTAACAAAAGAAATCATTGACCAGGCAAAAGAACACACCAAAGACTTGGTAGCTAAAAAAGGACGAGCTTCCTATCTAGGAGAGCGTGCAATCGGACATATCGACCCAGGAGCTGCTTCTAGTGCCATTTTATTTTCAACGCTTTTAGATGTGATCAATCAACCTTAAGTTCAATAAAACTGCGGTGATGCTCATCGCAGTTTTTTGTTTGGCTGTTCTTATGACTTGATACAGAACAGCTTTTTCACAACCTCTATTTGTCCATATCGCAAAATTCAGGTAGAATACAAAAGATAACGGAAAGAGGCGAAACAATGGAACTTGGAAAATCAGATTATCAGTTGTTTGATCGACCAATCTACGCATTCAAACAGCTCAAAGAGAGCCATCCAACAGATAAGATCGAACAAATCAAGAAAGAATATAAAGAACACTGGCAAAAATGGAAAGAGATCCAGCTCCAGACAGCTGCACTTTTGCCTGATATGTACGGCATGAGCAAACCTAAAATCGAAAGCTGGACGAATGGCTGGAATTTACGCAGTCATTTTTGGAGCGCGTACCGAAGCGAATCTCGTCAAGACGAGAATGCCTGTCTAGCAGTTTTGTTGAATCAAAAACAATACCAAATCTATTTGATGTACCAACATTATAAAAGCGAAGAACGATATGGTAGCATTGTAGCGTATAACCAGTTGCTTGCGATACTGAAAGAGTGGAGCAAAACAGTCGATATCAAGGATTATTACATATGGCCGCAACCAGAACATGAACTTGACGACCACTTAGCTTTGTCTGACTATTTGTCCGATACAAAGAAACAAGAAGAGTTGAAAAAAGCGATGAGAGACCGAACCTTTCAAATGGGTAAACTATTCTTCTATCCGCAAGAAATCGAACACGTTGAGCAAATAACCGCTGAAACCTTACAAGAACTAGCACCACTATATCAAAAGCTAGGTGCGGAAAAATTTCAATAGACAACACGAAATAAGCAATGCGAAAAACAAACCTTACTCTCGGCTTGCGAGTGAAGGTTTGTTTTTGATTATTCAAAAAGTAAATATTTAAAAAATTGATAGGAATCAATTACTTAAGGTCTCCAAAGAAGGAAAATAAAGCAAGGGACAAAAAGAAATCCACTCTATTTGCTGGTATCTGGTTCGCTTGACGTTTATGCTATGATAAAAGAAAATTATCAGTTGGAATAAGGGAAGTTATGTTTCTTTATTAGAAATAGCTGTTTAGAAGGAGGAGAGATTATGAGTCATGATCATTTATGTGTTTCATTTGTTCCTTTGTTCAATCACTTAGTACAGCAAGATCAAGAAAAAGTACACGCACTTGTCAAACATCACTATGTGGAAAAAGGAGAACAGATTCTTGCGCCGAATGGAGAACCTCAATTAGTGATCGTGGCCTCCGGCAGTATGAAAGTGTATCAATTATCTGCTAGCGGAAAGGAACAGCTTTTACGAGTAATAGAGCCGGGCGGATATGAGGGAGAGAGCCAGTTGCTAGGCGTTCCAAATGAGTCTTTATTTGGCGAAGCACTAGAAAAAACGGAAATTTGCATATTGAGACAAAAAGATTTCTCGGAACTCTTACTGCATTATCCCGCCCTTAGTCTGAAACTTTTAGCAATCAACGTTGAGAAATTAACAAAAGTACAGCAGCAGACAACTTTTTTGATGATGGAAAAAGTAGAAGAACGAGTCGCTGTCTATCTGCTTGACTTAGCTAAAGCGACAGGGAAGGATCACTTTTTCCTGCCAATGAAAATGAAAGAACTTGCTGCATTTATCGGTACGACCCCCGAAACTTTATCTAGAAAATTTAAATTATTAGAGGAGAATGGTTATGTAAAAAGAAAGAATCGAGAAGTCTGGATCATTGATAAAGAGCAGTTAGAAGACTTGTAAATAAAAAAATGACCTCCAAATGTTGGATTTTTGACCCAGATTTGGAGGCTAGCATGAAATTGTACATGCTTTTTTATTATCCTTCTAGTAAGTCTCTTCGCCTATAACCAATAGAACCAAGGACGAACAGTGCAAGGATGATACATGATAACGTAAGGAACACGGAAAGATCAAAAGAATCGTTTGGCATCCGTGGAACCCAGCTAGGGACAGCTGTTTTGGAAAACCATTCTGGTAAATCCAAAATTCCGCCAAAGTAATTGAGTACAAAGGAGTAAGCTAAGTAGATATAAGCAAGTTTACCCATTCGAGGAAGCCATCCGAATAGAAAGCCACTAATTCCGATAAACACTAAAACGGCAGGCAGGAAATTGAACCCGGCTTTAAGAAACATCAATAGATCCATGTCTTTCGCATCCTTCATCGAAGCCAAAGCAGAAAGCCCTAGTGCACCAGAACTAATCAGGATTGCCAATATAGCAAATAGAATAGCTAGTAACATATTGGTCCAATAAAGTTGGTTCCTAGAAATTTTTGTTGCGAACAGCTGATTCATACGTCCGTGGGTTTCTTCTGTAAATAAACGATTGATGCTAGCAATTGGTAAAATAGCAGCTAGACAAATCAAGACGACCATGATCGTGCTTGTAAAGTTTTTTTCAATTGAGACGCCAGATTGGATAAACATCTGTTTCATTAAGTCGTTACTTTCTAAAAACTGTTGCATATTCCCGTAGATAGAGCCGTATGCCGCCCCCATCAAACCAAAAGTGATAAGCCAACTGATTGTCATCCCTTTATTTAGATAGAATAATAAACCACGCAAGGATAAAAGAGAACGTTTAGCATACGGTTTTCCTTCACGTTCGGGGATATAGCCGGTGTTCAAATCTCGATGTTCCTCTAAAACAAATGAACTGATTATCAAGATTAGACTGAACAAAAACAAATAAAGCAAAGGAATCCAGTTGTTAGTTGTAAATGGATAGGTCAAATAAGACCAGCCTAAAGGATTCCACATCGAAAGGGAGGAATCAGCTACATCTGTTATTGCTCGTAGAAGGTAAAGTCCACCTAAAAACGCTAAAGACAGACCATTCGAACTGGCTGAACTTGGCATCAGTTGTGCAGCAAACAGTGCAACGGCACTCCCCAAAATCCCCATACTACCTACAGATAGCCCAAAAAGCCAAGCACCTTCTGCAGTGATCGAATCTGCTTGGAAAAAAATCATCGTACAGCTGATCGATATTGCTAAAAGCAAATTGATCAGAATACTTTCAGCGATGACAGCTAAAGAGTTTGCTTGACGTCCGACTCGAAAGGAACGAATAAGTTCAATCAGACCAAGTTCTTCTTTTTTTCTCGTTTGGCTCACCACGTGTAAAACAGAGATCACAGCAGCAAACAAACTGCAAAAAAGCAACATTTCATTTGCATACATCGCTCCTAAAGTATACTCAGCAGCATTCGAAGCTGGAGTTGGTCCGACCATTGCAATCATTGCCGGGTTTTGCAAGGTTTCGTATAATCCAGCTAATCCTTGTCCGGAAGTCAATTCTTCAAACGCAGGGACAAAACCACCAGAAAAAGCAGTGACACCGACTAGCCATATCAGGATCTTTTTCCAGTCACGGCTAAGGTTTTGAGAAAAAAGGGTGGACCAGCGTGAAAATTTATCAGTCATTTCGCTTCCTCCTCATCCTTCATAATGTCTCATGAATAAATCCTCAAGAGTCGGTGGAATAGATTCAAATTTTTTCACACCTAATTTGGACGCTTCAGCTAAAATCACATCGAAAGCTTCGTTATCAGCAGCAAATTGAGCGAGGTGACCTTTTTGCACAAAGTCATGGACACCGTTCAATTGTGCTAAGTGACTATTCTCTGCTTCTGTTTCTATAGTGATGGTCGAACGAGTCAAATGACGCAATTCATCGAGTGTTCCTTCTTCTACGACTGTTCCTTCGCGTATGATCACGACTTTATCCGCTAGTCGCTCGACTTCACTGAGAATATGAGAAGAAAGTAGGATGGATTTGCCCTGTTCTTTCAATTTTTCAACTTCTTCTTGGAAAATCGTTTCCATCAAAGGATCTAAACCAGAAGTAGGCTCATCAAATAAATAGAGATCCGAATCAACAGCCAAAGCAGCAATCAAGCCCACTTTTTGGCGATTTCCTTTTGAATAGTTTTTTGCTTTTTTCTTAGGATCAAGAGAGAAACGTTGAATCAGTTCATCTTTTTTTTGAGCACTCCCTTTTCCATGAAGCTTCATGAAGAGATCGATGATCGCTCCTCCAGTCAAATTTCCCCACAAAGAGATATCGCCTGGAACATAAGAAAGACGTTCATGGATAGATAAACTATCTTCCCATACATCTTGCCCAAAAATCGTTGCCGTTCCGCCGTCTTTTTTTATAATCCCTAAAAGTGTCCGAATCGTCGTGGATTTTCCAGAACCATTTGGTCCGATAAATCCAACGACTTCACCTGAATGTACGGTGAAAGAGACATCTTTTAAAGCTTCGAAACGACCAAAGCTCTTTTTCAAATGTGTGACTTTGACGATTTCTGCCATAAAAACCCCACTCCTTTTTCTAAAAATATATACTAAACAAGATTAAATAGTTTAATAAAAAGGTTTTATACCTTTTTATAAAACTTTTTTTATTATTTTAGTACATAATATTCTTTTTATAAATTTCTGTCAATGAATTCATAAACAAGGAATTGCTAGCTTGATACTTTCTCAATAGATAGTTATAATAAACCTCAGAATAAATTTGAACTATATATATTATAAAAGTTTAAAATTACGGGAGGCTCTACAAATGAACGGTTTTGAAAAGAGAGCACAAGAGAAAAAGAAAGAGATTTTACAAGCAGCTTTTGACTTGATGAACACAGACATAGGAACCGCTGGAGTGACAATGGATAAGGTAGCTGAGAACGCTCAGGTAAGTAAAGCGACGATTTTTAAATATTTTGGCAGCAAGGAAGGGCTGATTTATGAAGTATTTTTTGCATTTATGAATGATTTAGGGCAAGAAGCGAAAGCGTTGATTGCGGAAAATCTTCCATTTGAAGAAACACTGATTGCCATGAGTGAAAACAAAATCCGTTATCTCAATCGAGTGAACAAACAATTTTATATCGATTTGATGACATACTATACAAAAAAAGAAAAAAAAGAATTTTCTGACGCGATGGATGCGTATACGCAAGAAAGTTTCAGTATCATGCTTGATCTTTTCCATCGAGGGCGGAAAGAAGGAAAAGTGGATTTGAAATATTCGGATGAGTTCTTGATCCTCTATTTTCAAGCAATGGTAGAAGGAATTTCTAAGCCGGAGATATACGCAAAACTGCTTCCATATACAGCAGAATGGACAGAAGTCCTGATCAAGGGAATCGCACCGAAGAAGAAATAAAGCATAAAAAAGCCGAAACTGACGATAAAATGTCAGTTCGGCTTTTTTGGTTCATAAATGACGTAAAATCAAGCAGATTCGCGTGCTTCTTTGTCATAGACATCATGGACATTGATGAATGGATCAAGAATAGGATTTTTTCCGTCTAAATCAGATTGAAAACGAATGCCATCGATATTGATCCGAGCATTTCGATAGAAATCCGTACCTAATTGTCCCCAAGCTGGTGTAGAAGCATCGACATTACAGAAAATATCGAAACCTTGACTCTTCAAGTAAGCAAATTTTTGATTTTCTGCTGAATAAGGCTGCCAGTCGCTGATGTCTGCACCAAATGGATAAATCAGAATATTTGTTTTTCCTAGGATAGGTGCAACTTCTTGCTGCCACAATTCATTGTCTTTTTTTACATCTTCTAGTGAAGCTTGAGTCATATTCAAGTGACCCCATGTATGGGAAGCAAAGCTCCAGCCGTCTTTCTTCAACTGTTCCGCCACTTTTTTAGCTTCTTTAATCTCTTTTTTTGTTTTTTCATTGTCTCCATATTGAGATTTTGATGTTCGATAACCTAAAACTCCGTTGTAACCTGTCAGGGCCAAGGTACCTTTTGCGCCTCGATAAGAAAAATCAGGATGTTTCTTGACAAAGGCATCGATCAGAGGAACCATGTCAAAGTCACCGATTTCTTCTTTATCTTTCTCTTTATAGACATTTTTGATTTCATTGTTATTTGATACGACCAATCGGCTAGGAAAACCGGAATTATCCATATATTCATAATAGCTGACATCATCTTGTGAAAGAACCAATGGTTTTTTTCCTTCAGGTAGCGCAAGCCCGTTAAAGGAAAGATTTCCTTGTTCGTCTTTTTGGATCAAATCATTCAAATTAACTAAAACAAAATCATTTTGATAAAGTTGTTCGATCGAACGGTTGAATTCTTCAACAGTCACCATATAATCTTTGTATCCTTGTGCCTGTTGAGAGTGGAAGGCTTTTTGCGGGTCCACGATCAAGCTATGGAAAAAAACATGAGAGATCTGAGTAGGATCAGACCAGTCGATCAGTTGTTCTTTCTCCTTTTTTAGTGTTTGAAGAAGCTGTTGTGTTTCAGTAGATCCGTTCTTACTATCTTTTTCCAATAACGCAATCGCTTGGTCATAATCGTAGCTTTGAGCCAGATTTTTTGCTTGAGTAACTAGTTGTTGCTTATCATCTGTCGGTTCTTTAGCTTTTTCTGTTATTTTTTTTTCAGGAATGATTGGTTCTTTTTTTGTAGATGATCGGATGACAAAAAACAAACTTAGAATTAAAATAACGATAGTTAAAGCAGAAGTGGCTCCTAAAATAATTTTTTGCTTTTTTTCCATATACCTCGTCCCTTGCTTTTTCATTTTTTTACTTGTCCCATTCCTTATTGTAACGAAGAAAGAATAAGAGGCAAAGTAAAGTGACTTCTCGATAAATTGCAGAAAAAATACAGAAAAAGTTATTTCTTTTAACAATAATTGAAAATAAAATGTTCGGAATTAGAGCGGATTCAAAAAAGAAAAAATGAGGAATTTAAAAAAAATATCCTTTTTCTGTTGACAAAGAAAAAGTTGCGCTCTATGATAGACACATATTAATAATAACAAGACGAAGATCGAAACGAAGTAGTTGTTAAAGCCAATGTTTCAGAAAGCTGGTGGTCGCTGCAAACCAGTACATGCTTTAAAGCGAATTACATTTCAGGAGTCTTTGGCAGTGATTGCCACGCGACAGCGTTAAATGTTCGAGAGGTATGTTGGATATCTAGACATACAAATTGGGTGGTACCGCGAGATTTCGTCCCTTGGCTTATATGCCAAGGGACTTTTTTTATTTCCTATCCTATCCTGAAGAAATAATTAATTACACATGCTAGCAGGTTCCTGCTTTCATAAAAAAACTACACGGAGGTCAGTAAAATGAATATTATTGATGAATTAACTTGGCGCGACGCCATTAATCAGCAAACAAACGAAGAAAGACTTCGCGAGCTCGTTGAAGAAAAGAGCATTTCACTTTATTGCGGCGTTGATCCAACTGGTGATTCGATGCATATCGGACATTTGATTCCATTTATGATGATGAAAAGATTCCAATTGGCAGGCCATCATCCATATATTCTGATTGGCGGCGGAACAGGAACGATCGGCGACCCAAGCGGCCGCAAAACAGAACGTGTGTTGCAAACGATGGAACAAGTGCAACATAACGTGGACGCACTTTCCAATCAAATGAGAAAATTGTTTGGTAAAGATGCAAATATCACATTTGTGAACAACTACGACTGGTTGTCAAAAATCTCTTTACTTGAATTTTTGAGAGACTACGGTAAAAACTTCAACATCAACACGATGTTAGCAAAAGATATCGTTGCCAGCCGTTTGGAAGTAGGAATCTCATTTACAGAGTTTACTTACCAAATCCTGCAATCTATCGACTTTTTGCATCTGCATAAAACATACGATGTGCAATTGCAAATCGGTGGAGCAGACCAATGGGGAAATATCACAGCTGGATTAGACCTAATCCGAAAATTAGAAGGACCAGAAGCAGAAGCGTTCGGTTTAACGATCCCATTGATGCTGAAGGCTGACGGAACGAAATTCGGAAAAACTGCAGGCGGTGCCGTTTGGCTTGATCCGAAGAAAACTTCACCATTTGAGTTCTACCAATTCTGGTTGAATCAAGATGATCGCGATGTAGTGAAATACTTGAAATTCTTTACTTTCTTGTCTCAAGAAGAAATCGAAGACTTAGCGAAAAAAGTAGAGACAGAACCTGAGAAACGTGAAGCACAACGCCGTTTGGCAGAAGAAGTTACAAGATTTGTGCATAGTGAAGAAGACTTGAAAGAAGCGCAAAAAATAACGCAAGCATTGTTCTCTGGAAATATTAAAGAACTAAATGCGGAAGAAATCGCGCAAGGATTCGGTAAAATGCCGAACGTTGAAATTTCAAGCACACCTGAAAATATCGTGGAACTGCTTGTTTCCACAAAAATTGAACCATCTAAGCGTCAAGCACGTGAAGATGTTTCAAACGGAGCTATAAGTATTAACGGTGACCGCGTTACCGATTTAAATTTTGTCATAAATCCATCCGATGAATTCGATGGTAAGTTTGTGGTTATTCGAAAAGGTAAGAAAAATTACTTTTTGGCCAAAGTAATTGATTAGAATTTAGTAAGTTTTTACCTTGAAAAAGGGAAATACTATTACAACATTCCAATTTTGAAACCCATCCTAAAATAGAACGCTGGTTGTCGTTAATACAATCTTTGCGAGGGAGTTTACATTTGTAAATTCCCTCGTTTTTTTTAATTATTTCAAAAGTGTGAACAATTCGGATAATTGATACATATTAAAATATGATTAAAAAGCAGGCCAAAACTTAGTTTACAGAATAGAAGAACAGGTGTAATGTAGGGCTCGACAAAATTTAAATATTTTTTTAGGAGGGTTTCACTATGAGTGAATCATTGTCGAAAGATCTAAACCTAAATGCCCTATTCATTGGGGACAAAGCTGAGAACGGCCAAATCTATAAAGCTTTGTTGAATGAATTGGTGGATGAACATTTAGGCTGGCGTCAAAACTACATGCCTCAAGACATGCCTATTATTACGCCAGAAGAAAAAAGCAGTGCTAGTTTTGAACACACTGTGAATAAAACAAAGGATGTTCTATCAGAAATTTCAGCGCGGATGCGTACCCATTCCGTTCCTTGGCATAATGCCGGACGTTACTGGGGTCATATGAACTCTGAAACATTGATGCCATCTTTACTAGCGTACAATTTTGCTATGCTATGGAATGGTAATAACGTTGCCTATGAATCTTCTCCTGCAACAAGCCAAATGGAAGAAGAAGTAGGAATGGAATTTGCAAAATTAATGAGCTATAAAGATGGCTGGGGCCACATCGTTGCTGATGGTTCTTTAGCAAACTTAGAAGGACTTTGGTATGCCCGCAACATCAAATCATTGCCGCTTGCAATGAAAGAAGTGACACCTGAACTAGTTGCTGGAAAAAGCGATTGGGAATTAATGAACTTGTCAACAGAAGAAATCATGAATCTGTTAGACAGCGTCCCAGAAAAAATCGACGAAATCAAAGCTCACTCAGCACGTAGCGGAAAACATTTAGAAAAATTAGGAAAATGGTTGGTTCCACAAACTAAACACTATTCATGGCTAAAAGCTGCCGACATCATCGGTATCGGTTTAGACCAAGTGATTCCAGTGCCAGTTGACCACAACTATCGCATGGACATCAACGAACTTGAAAAAATCGTTCGTGGTCTAGCAGCTGAAAAAACACCAATCCTAGGTGTAGTCGGTGTTGTAGGATCAACAGAAGAAGGAGCAATCGACGGTATCGATAAAATCGTTGCATTGCGTCGCGTGTTAGAAAAAGACGGTATTTACTTCTACTTACACGTAGATGCTGCTTATGGCGGATACGGCCGTGCGATTTTCTTAGACGAAGACAACAACTTCATTCCATTTGAAGATTTAAAAGATGTTCATTACAAATACAATGTCTTTACAGAAAACAAAGATTATATCTTAGAAGAAGTACACAGTGCATATAAAGCAATCGAAGAAGCAGAATCTGTAACGATCGATCCACATAAAATGGGCTATGTTCCATATTCTGCCGGTGGTATCGTCATCAAAGATATCCGCATGAGAGACGTTATCTCTTACTTTGCGACATATGTATTTGAAAAAGGCGCAGATATCCCAGCATTACTTGGGGCTTATATCTTGGAAGGTTCAAAAGCAGGGGCAACAGCAGCCAGCGTTTGGGCAGCACACCATGTCTTACCTTTGAATGTCACAGGATATGGTAAATTAATGGGTGCATCAATCGAAGGTGCACATCGTTTCTACAACTTCTTGAATGACTTGTCATTTAAAGTAGGAGACAAAGAAATCGAAGTTCATCCATTAACTTATCCAGATTTCAATATGGTAGACTATGTATTCAAAGAAAAAGGCAACGATGACTTAGTTGCAATGAATAAATTGAACCATGACGTATATGATTATTCTTCATACGTGAAAGGAAGCATTTACGGTAATGAGTTCTTAACTTCACATACTGACTTTGCTATCCCAGACTATGGCAACAGCCCATTACAATTTGTGAACCAACTAGGATTCTCAGATGAAGAATGGAACCGTGCCGGAAAAGTAACTGTATTGCGTGCCAGCGTAATGACACCATACATGAACAAAGAAGAACACTTTGAAGAATATGCTGAAAAAATCAAAGCAGCTCTTCAAGAAAAATTGGAAAAAATCTACGCAGACCAATTATTGGCAAGCGAAGCAAAATAAGCAAGGTAATCATGTTAGAAAACAGCTTGAATACTAACTGTTTCTGACGCATGTTTGGATCTGAAGAGCAAGGGGAGACCTAAGCTCTTCGATCCCTTTGTTTTGAGGTTGTCTTTGAAGAAACCCTTCAAGCAATAGACTCAAAGAATCCCCTCAAATATTCGCTGAATTGTTTCGTTTATTGCTGAAACTACTTCAAAGACACCGTTATTTTATCCAAAAAATCAAGGAGAGTGTCAACGGTGAGTAAATCTGAAGTAAGTAAAATGGGTCTTGGGACCTTTATCGGTCTGACAATGGCACTGTGTGCAACGGTTCGGAGTATTCCTACGTTAGCCGCAGTCGGTTGGACATTGATTTTTTATTCAATTTTTGCAGTTTTGTTTTTTGCCGGTCCGATATCAATGGTTTCCGGTGAGCTTTCAACGATGCTTCCTCAAGAAGGCGGTCCTCAGTTATGGGTAAAAACAGCACTGGGCAGCAAATGGGGATTTGTCGTTGCATGGCTATTATGGGTGCAAATGTTCCCAGGTATGGTAATGGTCGCTTCTACTTTAGGACCATTGTTAGGAAACACATTTGGTAATGTAGAACTTGGCAATAATCATTGGTTCGTTTTAGGTTGTATTTTAGTTATCTACTGGATCATCACGATCTTGAACTTGAAATTCGATATGGCAAAAGTCGGCGGGAACATCGGTGTATGGCTAGGGGTATATATCCCAGTAGTCATCATGTTCGTTTTAGGTGTTTTGGCAGCCTTCAAAGTCGGACTAGTCTCAAACGGCTATCTAGGTGACTTTTCATGGTCAAAAGCTTTCCCTGACTTGGAACATATTGATTCATTGAAATACTTAGCTGGTATCACATTTATTTTTGTTGGGATCGAAATGAGTTCTGTTTACATGCCTCGTTTGAAAGACGCAACAAAAAATTATACAAAAGGCGTATTTATCGCTTTGATCGGATTAGTTTTATTGAATGTCATCAATGCGATGCTTGTAGCAAATGTCGTACCAGATGGAAAAATGGAATTAGCAAATATCACGCAGCCTATCTTGATTGACTGTCAAATCCTAGGCTTACCAGAAGTGATCGGAAATATCTTCAGCTTCATGGTATTTATTGGTGTGCTTTTACAATTATCAGCTTGGGTTACTGGACCATCAAAAACAATCATCCAAGTAGCTCGTGAAGGATTCCTTCCACCAAAATTCGGATTCCATAAAGAAAACAAATACGGCGTATCTAGAAATGTCGTTCTAACACAATCAATCGTTATTTCATTATTTGCTTTGCTTTATGGTGTAATGGATGACGTAAGTGCTGTATTCTTGACACTTACAAATGCTACAACTGTTATTTATTGTATCGTGTACATTTTGATTGCTGTTTCATTGCTTAAAATGCGTAAGAAACATCCAGAATTCGAACGTCCTTACCGAATTGGTAAAAACGGAAACGGATTAGCTTGGGTAGTCAGCTGCATGCTGATCTTCTCTATCATCGTTGTCGTATTTGCTACATTAGGTACAGCGACATTGAGTGATGCATTATTAGTAGCAGCTATCACAGTGGTCATGTTCGTTATTCCATTGATCATCAATCACTTCAAGAAAGATTCTTGGGGGATTGAGGTAGAAAAAAGTTTAGAAGAAAAATAAAAAAATAAGTCTTTCAGCCGACGTTTTGTCGCTGATTTAGTAGGAGGTCCTGCCAAGTGAATAGTTTTTTCATGGCAGGGCCTTTTCATTTGAAATAGGAGATCGACGATGAATAAAAATATTTCTTTAAAAGAAAGTATCGCTGTATTGATCGTGTTGTTGGCACTCCTAGGAGTACTGATCATCGGATTCCAGCTCTCGCCACATATCCCGATCCTTGCAGCTTTCATGTGTTTGTTGTTTTATGGCAGATTTAAAAAGTTCACATGGGATGAGATCCATGACGGGATCATCAAAGGAATCACTCCAGGGATCATTCCAATCCTGATTTTTCTTTTGATTGGTGTCTTAGTTGCTTCATGGATTTTATCTGGAACCATCCCTACGATTATGGTTTATGGATTTAAACTTGTTTCTGTGCGTTTCTTTTTACCGACAGCATTTCTTGTTTGTGCAATTGTCGGAGTGACTGTCGGCAGTTCATTTACAACGATTTCGACGATTGGAATTGCTTTTTTGGGGATCGGTCATTTACTTGGATTCAATGATGCAATGACTACAGGCGCAGTCGTTTCCGGTGCCTTTTTAGGGAATAACTGCTCGCCTTTATCAGATACGACCAACTTGGCAGCGGGTATTGGAGGAGTTAATCTATTCGAACATATCGCTGGTATGCGTTATACGGATTTCCCAGCATTCGTCCTTTCGTTGATTTTTTATACGATATTAGGACATAACAGTCATTCAGCCGATCTAGCTAGTATCAATGAAATGATCCAAAACATGAAAGCGAGCTTTTGGATCTCTCCTTGGACATTGATTCCACTAGTTATTTTATTTGGGGGGGCAATCAAAAAAATTCCGGCTATCCCTACATTACTAGCGGGATCAACAGCTGCTCTCGTTCTTTCTTTTATCCATGAGAAAAGTTTGACGGTCGGAAAAGCAGCAGACATCTTGATGAATGGTTATGTCGCAAATACACCTGATCCAAAGCTAGATGAACTGCTTTCTCGAGGCGGGATCATGAGTATGTTAGGTTCTGCTAGTTTGATTTTACTTGCATTGGCATTAGGTGGGTTACTGATCAAATATCTGATCGTTGATACCATCGTTCAAGAATTAAAAGAAAAGATGGACCGACCTTCTCGTTTAGTCGGGTTTACTGCCTTGAGCTGTATCGGAATCAATCTGATCGTTGGAGAACAGTATCTGTCCATCATTCTTCCAGGAGAAACATTCAAGCGTTCTTTTGATGACGTTGGCTTATCAAAAACCTATTTGACACGAACACTAGCGGATTCAGGTGCGACCGTCAATTCTCTCGTACCGTGGGGAGTCAGCGGCACATTCATTATGGGAACGATGAAAGTTAGCGCGTTGCATTACTTGCCATTCGCCTTTTTCTCGATTCTTGCACCTGTCTTTACAATATTAGGCGGTTTTTTATTGAATCGTCGACGTGTAAAAAATTGAAGGAAGGAAAAAAGAGGCTGGGACAGAAGCGTTTAACTCCAAGAAATAAGAAGAAACTCAAGAAAATTGCTTTTTAAATTTTTGTGAATTTCAGCTTATTTCCGAAGGAGTTGCTTCTGCTTCCGCCGTTTATACGTGTTTAGAGCGTGAGACAAAAGTGTTCTTTACTTTTGTCCCACGCTCTTTTTTACAGATAAACAATGTGTTAGAAGTAGTATCTTCTTTTACATAAAAAGCTGACCATAGGATAAATGGTCAGCGTATTTAGTGAGTCAGCTATTTAGTATGGGTTTTCTAAAGGAACGACTGTCTCTCTTTTGATCAAGCGATGAGGGATGACCAAACGTACGCCACTGCTCAATTCTTCATGGATCAATTCGCGCAGCTTTTGCATAGCGACACGTCCTAATTCGGAGATATCGATATCGATACTTGTAAGGTAAGGGTGTGTTAATGTTGAGAAGATCGAGTTGTTGAAGCTAATGACGGAGAGTGTCTCTGGAATGACATAGCCGTACATTTGCGCCAACTGCATCGTGCGAAGGGCGAAGATATCGTCAATGACCACCAATGCTGTGGCTTCGTTTTCTTTCAACGTTTTCTCAAAGGACAGATAATCTTCCGGATGCTCTAGTACTACACTGGATAACGCAGGAAGACCAGCCATCATCATTGCTTTTTGATAACCGAAATATCGTTCGAAATACAAACTTTCATGAGTCGTGTTTGTCACAAACAGGATATTCTTATGTCCATTCTGGATCAAAAATTCTGTTGCTTGTTTACCTAGAAGCTGGTTATCGTTATCTACATACACGATTTCGTTCTCATGATGATAAGGCTGTCCGATCAAAGTGAAAGGGATGTGGTTTTGGTATAAATAATCAATGACAGGATCTTGACTATCTGAATACACTAGAATAAAACCATCTACTTGTTTTTGTAAATGCATACGCTGGACGTTCTCTAACAGCAATTCAAAATTTTTAGCAGTAGCGATTGCTGTAGTCATATCATAATTCCGCGCTTCTTCGTTGATTGCTTCCATGATCTCAAGATAAAATGGGTTACCGATCCGCTCTTTTGAATCAAGAGGGGGTAAGATCACGCCGATGGCACTGGAAATGCGTTTTCCTAGATTGCGGGCAGTCATGTTAGGAACATAACCTAGTTCATCCATAATTTTTCGGACTTTCTTCTTTGTTGTCTCGGAAATACTAGGATGATCGTTGATGACACGAGAGACGGTCGAGGTGGCAACACCGGCTTTTTTCGCCACATCTTTTACGGTAATAGCCATGATAAAAACACCTTTCTCTTGTTATTGTGCAGAGAACCGATAAATCGTCTGACTGATCCGTTCTTGACCAGGATGGAGGTTGATCGATCCAAAGTTGGGGAAATGAACGATATCAGGGATTTCTTGCGGTTCGATTGCTAATCCGTAGTTTGAATGCATCTGTTTTCCATTGACAGAGAAATCAGCTTCGAATCCAGTCGTAGAAAATAATACCATACTTTTATTAGAAGTTGCTATAGTCATTTGGCGACCAGAATGCTTCTCGAATAATTGTAAGGAAGTTTTGGAAAGCCTAGGATGATGCAAAAGAAATACATCATCTAGTCCATCTGGATAACATGCAAGGATCTCTTGCAGTGTTGGGGATTTTCTAAAGTCGATTGGCAGTTCTTCTTTTTTTGTCCAATTTCCAGTAGGCAGTTTTTCTTGATCTAATTCAAGCACACCATCTAAAAAGACCGTTAACTGATGTTCATAGATGTCTCTTGTTCCATTTCCTGAAAGGTTGAAGTAGGCATGGTTGGTCGGATTGCAGATGGTTTCAACAAGGCTACTAGCAGAGGTTGTCATCTCTAATTCGTTTTTTGTTAAACGGTAAGTGATCGTAGCAGTGATTGGTCCTGGATAGGTAGAAAATTCATCTTTTAAGTAAAAGACCACACCTATTGATGATGGAGTTTTGAAAACTTCTACTTCCCAAAATTGGAAAGACCAGCCTTTCGTGCCACCGTGGATATGGTGTGATCCGCAGTTTTTCTCCAATCTATGCTCACCCCAAGAAGCATCCCGGATCCTTCCGGCTACAGGTCCGACAGTTGCTCCAAAAAAGCTTTTGTCTGTTAGAACATCTTCGAAACGATCGTAAGACAATAAAACATTTTCTGATTTTCCTTCTTTGTCTGGTGCGAAGATTTGGTGCAGGCGGGCACCGTAATTGAGAAGAACGACTTCTAAGTAGTCGTTCTTCAATGTGATTTTCTTTATTTCAGTCTCTGGAACTGGTACGACGGAGATTTCTGGATTATCCATGGTCATGCCACTTTTCTTTCAAGTAATCGATCGTAAGAAAAGTCGTATCAGGGACAAGCGGGATCTCCTCTCCAAGGTCTTCAGCACGTCCCACGCCAATTGGTTGAGCGCCACTTGAGAGGATGGCTTGGATACCGGCTTGCGCGTCTTCGATCCCGATACATTCTTCTGCTTTTAGTCCGACAGCTTTTGCTGCAAGGAGGAAGATATCTGGCGCAGGTTTTCCGTTTGTTGCTTCTGCCGGGTCGGCAATAGCATCAAAGTAAGGTGTAAGACCCATTTTTTCAAGTAGGAAAGGCCCATTTTTACTTGCAGAAGCAAGAGCAATCTTGATTTTTTCTTCTTTTAAAGAATCCAGTAAAGGCACGACCCCGGGGAAGACATCTTTTGGTTCGATCGTCTGGATCATCTCTAAATAATAATCGTTTTTTCTTTTCGCTAATTCTGCAAATTCTTCCTTTGAAAAAGAGTGTTCTTTTCCGCCATAAGCTAAAAGCAAAGAGAGTGAGTCTTCTCGGCTGACGCCTTTTAGCTGTTCGTTGAATGTGCGGTCGATCGTAATGCCGATTTCCTGACCAAGCTTTCGCCAAGCACGATAATGGAATTCAGCAGTATCGGTAATGACACCGTCTAAATCAAACAATACCCCTTTAAACATTTGCTTCCTCCTTTCTTAGCGTTATTTCTAGACGATCCGCTAAAGAATAAGACTGTTCATAGACGTAAATTTCTAGAGGAGAACCTTCTAATAACTCGAAAGTAACTTGTTCATCTGTGACTGAGATGAACAATAAACGTCCGCGATAATTGATATGGAAAGAATAAGCTTTCCAAGTTTTTGGCAGAAATGGTGCGAATCTCAACTGATCATGGGCAGTTTTCATTTGAGCAAATCCTTGGACAATCGACAACCAGCTACCAGTCATGGAAGTGATGTGCAAGCCGTCTTCTGTGTCGTTATTGTAATTATCCAAATCCAAGCGAGCTGTTCGCTGGTACATTTCTACAGCTTTGCTTTCCATTCCTAATTCTGCTGCTAAAATCGAATGGATACTTGGCGAAAGGGAAGACTCATGGACAGTCATTGGTTCATAGAAATCAAAGTTTTTTTGCTTTTCTTCTTTTGTAAAAGTATCATTGAAGAAATAAATCCCCTGTAGTACATCTGCCTGCTTGATGAAGCAAGATCTAAGGATTTTGTCCCAAGACCAATGCTGATTCAGAGGAAGATCGCTTGTGGGAATATCGGATACAGGCATGAGATCTTTATCTAAGAATGTGTCATGCTGGACAAAGATTCCTAATTCTTCGTCAACTGGGAAGTACATGTTCTCTGCGATATCTTTCCATTTGGCTAGTTCTTCTTCGCTGATAGTGATAGCAGCTTCTTTTTGATAAGTTAAATAATTTTCTCGCGTGTAACGCAAGACCCAAGCTGCGATCGTATTTGTATACCAATTGTTATTGATATTGTTCTCATATTCGTTTGGGCCGGTCACACCGTGGATCATGTATTTATTTGCTCGTTTTGAAAAATGGACACGGTCTGCCCAGAAGCGTGCTATTTCTGCTAAAACTTCCAGTCCTTCATTTTTCAAATATTCCGTATCGCCGGTGTAATTCGTATAATTGTAGATTGCATAGGCAATCGCGCCATTTCGGTGAATCTCCTCGAATGTGATTTCCCACTCGTTATGGCATTCGACACCAGTGAAGGTGACCATAGGATAAAGCGCGCCTTTTAATCCTTGTTGCTGAGCGTTGTGGATTGCTTGCGGCAGTTGATTATGCCGATATTTCAGCAGATTCTTAGTTACTTCAGGTTTGGCTAAAGCAAGATAAAGAGGGACAGCATACGCTTCTGTATCCCAGTAAGTGGCTCCGCCGTATTTTTCTCCTGTGAATCCTTTGGGGCCGATATTCAATCGTTCATCTTCGCCGTAGTAAGTAGAGAATAGTTGGAACAAATTGAATCGAATACCTTGTTGTGCTTCTTCGTCTCCTTCGATGACCACATCGGCAAGCTTCCATCGTTCTGCCCAAGCCGCTGTTTGCTCTTCTTTTGCTTGGATATAATTGTTTGTCTGGTTCGTTAATTCTGATACAGCTTTTTCTGCTTGCTGCGCTTCTGGAATATCTCTACTAGTAAGAACGATAATTTCTTTTTCCACTGACCATGTCTCACCTTGAGATAATTCTGCAGACAAGCAACCATGTAATGCTAAAGTATCTTCGTGATAGTCAGGGATGACTGATTTTCCATTAACGAAATGGCGCATTGCTGCAGTAACAGTAAATTGTTCAATCCCAAAGTTGTTTGGAATAGTTTTAGTCGTCAAATAGCCGATTTCTTCTATAGTTCCACGATCAATCTCATTCCAAAAATGTTCATCATAGTTGCTGTCTTCGTTTTGAACATTTCCATCCAATTTTGATACGAGTTTGACTGTTCCGCTACCTTCAAGCATTTCTATAGTTAAATAGATATAAGCTGATTCTTTTTTGACAATGCTCAGAAAACGTTCGAAGGAAATGCGTACTTTATTAGTAGAAGTAGTGATTGTGAATGTACGAGATAATACACCATTTTTCATATCTAATTCCCAGTAAAAGTCTTCTGGTTCCAAAGAAGCCAAGTCGATCAGCTGATCGTTGATCGAAATATCTATCGCGATAAAGTTCAAGGCGTTGATCACTTTTCCAAAGTATTCTGGATAACCATTTTTCCACCAGCCGACACGTGTCTTATCGGGATACCAGACACCCGCCAAATAAGTACCTTGATGGTGGTCCCCTGAGTAAGTTTCTTCAAAGTTCCCGCGCATCCCCATATAACCGTTTCCAATACTTGTTAAAGATTCTTGCAGTCGAAGATTTTTTTTATCTAATTGTGTCGTGCTGATTTTCCATGGATCAATAGCAAATAGTCGTTTGATCTGTTTCATTTTTCTCCTCCTAATGAGCTGTTTTATACGTTCATAATAAACGCAACCGATTGCACAAGTCAATAGACAAAAGAAAATATTTCATAGAAAAAAGCATAAAAAAATAAATTTTTAGGAGAAAATTATAGAAGGGAACACACGCATTATAGGTTTTCTAGAATGGTATAGACAGAAAAATAAAAAATAAAGCATTTACAAAAAAGAAAACGCACGCTATAATACGTTTAACGAAACCGATTGCGTAAAGGAGCTAAACGGAATGAAAAAGATATTTAGTTTTGAGTTTTGGCAAAAATTTGGAAAGGCTTTAATGGTTGTGGTAGCAGTTATGCCGGCAGCTGGGTTGATGATCAGTATAGGGAAATCAATTCCCTTGATCAATCCTGATTGGACGCCGCTTGTCACAACGGGCGGAGTAATTGAAAATATTGGTTGGGCAATTATTGGTAATCTTCATATTTTATTTGCTTTAGCAATAGGAGGAAGTTGGGCAAAAGAAAGAGCAGGCGGAGCATTTGCAGCTGGGATCTCATTTATTTTGATCAATCGGATCACTGGGGCTATCTTTGGTGTCACAAGTGACATGCTTGCGAATGAAGATGCATTTACCCACACTCTGTTCGGTACGAAGATCATGGTTAAAGGATTTTTTACAAGTGTATTGGAAGCACCAGCTTTGAATATGGGAGTATTCGTAGGGATCATCGCTGGATTTGTCGGGGCAATGGCTTATAATAAGTACTATAATTATAGAAAATTGCCGGATGCTTTGTCATTTTTCAATGGAAAGCGCTTTGTTCCGTTTGTTGTTATCTTATGGTCAACAATCGTGGCATTGATTCTTGCTGTGGTGTGGCCAAACGTACAGGCTGGAATCAATAATTTTGGTTTATGGATCGCAGAATCACAAGAAAGCGCACCGATTCTAGCACCGTTTTTATTTGGAACATTAGAACGTTTACTATTGCCATTTGGATTGCATCATATGCTGACGATTCCTATCAACTATACACAGCTTGGCGGATCGTATGAGATTTTATCAGGCGCACAGGCGGGGACACAAGTATTTGGGCAAGATCCGTTATGGTTGGCTTGGGCCACTGATTTAGTGAATCTTAAAGGTGCAGGGGATATGTCGCAATATGAGTTTGTGTTGCATAACTGGACGCCGGCTCGTTTCAAAGTAGGACAAATGATTGGTTCTTCAGGTATCTTGATGGGAATGGCTTTTGCGATGTATCGTAATGTCGATCCTGATAAGAAAGCAAGATATAAATCAATGTATTTTTCAGCAGCGTTGGCTGTCTTTCTAACAGGTGTAACAGAACCATTGGAGTTCATGTTTATGTTTGCTGCTGTGCCATTATATGTCATTTATTCAGTGATCCAAGGGGCTGCATTTGCGATGGCAGATATCTTGCCATTGCGGGTCCATTCATTTGGGAATATCGAATTGCTGACTCGGACACCGTTAGCTATCAAAGCGGGTTTAGGTGGAGATCTTATCAACTTCGTGTTGTGTGTGATCGCTTTTGGTGTTGTTACGTATTTCTTAGCAAATTTCTTGATCAAAAAATTCAACTTTGCTACACCGGGACGTAACGGAAATTACGACAATGACAGTGAAGAAACCGTTGTATCTAACAGCGGAACAGGAACAGCAGATCAGCAAGTGGTCCAGATCATTCATTTGCTGGGAGGAAAAGAAAATATCAAAGATGTCGATGCTTGTATGACTCGGTTACGCGTAAGTGTAAATGATCGAGAAAAAGTAGGGACTGAAGAAGCCTGGAAACGAGCAGGGGCGATGGGATTGATCGTCAAAGACAATGGAGTCCAAGCAGTTTATGGACCAAAAGCAGATGTCTTGAAATCAGATATCGAAGATCTGCTGCAATCAGGAGCAGAGATTCCAGAGCCAGAAATGGTTTCTACAGGAAATAGACAAGCAGATAGTAAGCAATACTTAGGTATAGAACAAGAACTAGTTTCCGCAGCTTCTGGAGAAGTGATTCCTTTATCTGAAGTAAAAGATCCGGTATTCTCACAAAAAATGATGGGTGACGGCTTTGCTGTTATTCCAACATCAAGAGAAGTTGTTGCGCCGATCGCTGGAAAAGTGACAAGTATTTTCCCAAGCAAACATGCAATTGGGCTGGAGACGAAAGATGGTATCGAAGTTTTGATCCATATGGGTATCGATACAGTCCAAATGAATCAGCTAGCTTTTGAGATTGCTGTCAAAGAAGGCCAAGAAGTAGGAACAGGAACGAAATTAGCTGAGATGGATCTTGAGGTGATCCAAAACGAAGAAAAAGATCCAACGATCATGATTGTATTTACAAACGATAAAGTAGAAGAAGTAGTGATCAAGCAATTAGGTACAGTGACAGCTGGTAAAGTGATCGGCTCCATTAAAATGTAAGGTGAGGTTGTGAAATCATTGTCCTGACCTGAGTATTAGAGAAACAAAACGAAAAAACAGCTCCTCGTATTTTGCCGTTTTTTGAACTAA
The DNA here is from genome assembly GCF_050555565.1 of Enterococcus sp. MSG3290. NCBI lineage: Bacteria > Bacillati > Bacillota > Bacilli > Lactobacillales > Enterococcaceae > Enterococcus > Enterococcus sp. MSG3290. The sequence goes on from NZ_CP187862.1 coordinate 379,035, forward strand.
TACCGAAGGTCAGCTGATTGAACACCATTTATCGAGAGGTTGTGAAAAAGCTGTCCTGCATCAAGTAATAAGAACAGCCAAACAAAAATAGCTCCTCCTATTTTTCGTTTGGTTGGGCTTATTACCGCAGATGCAAGCTTTTGAACACCATTTATCGAGAGGTTGTGAAAACTGCGTTATGCATTGAGTAATAAGAGCGCTAGTCAGAAAATAGCTTTTCATATTTTCTAGGCTAGTGAGCTTATTACCGAGAAGCAGCAGTTTGAATACTGTTTAGTGGAGAGGTCGTGAAAAAGCTGCCCTGCACCAAGTGATAAAAACAGCCAAACAAAAAATAGCTCCTGGTCCATTGAGCTTATTACTGAGGAGTTAGCAGGAGAACACTATTTGCTGGAGAGGTTGTGACAAAAATTTTGTCACAACCCTTTTGTTTCGAAATGAAGACAAGGAGAAAACCAATGAAATTCATGACACTCAACACGCATAGCTGGCTTGAGCCAGAACCAGAGAAAAAATTGCAAGAATTAGCAGATAAGATCCTGTTAGAAGATTATGAAGTGATTGCTTTACAAGAAATCAACCAATTACTGGAATCTGAAGAAGTAGAACCTGCGAAGCTAATGAAGTTCTGTCCGGTAAAGAATCAAGTACCTATCCGTAAAGATAATTTTGCCTACCGTTTAGTTCAGCTTTTAAAGGAACACGGAAAAGAGTATTTTTGGAGTTGGGAAATGAGCCACATCGGTTATGATAAATATGAAGAAGGAAATGCACTGCTTACGAAAAAAACATTGGAAAGTCAGGTCCTTACCGTCTCCCAATCTCAAAAGAAAGAAGATTATCAGACACGCAAGATCTTGATTGGGAAAACAAAGATAGATGATCAGGACATTTTTGTCTCGAGCTGCCACTTTTCTTGGTGGACAGATAAAAAAAGTGGCTTTTATTTTGAGTGGAAAAACTTGGAAAACTACTTTTTGGAAACTCGCGTACCACTTTTTTTCCTAGGTGATTTCAATAATCCAGTAGACTCTCAAGGTTATTATACTGTAAGAGAAAGTTGCCTTCTTCTTCAAGATTCGTATGTTGTCGCGAATGAAAAAGGAAAAGCAGCTACTGTGGAAAAGAAAATCGATGGTTGGGAACAAAATACAGAAAAATTGCGTATAGATTTTATTTTCGTCCCTGAAGGAATGCAGGTTAAAAAATATCAACGGATTTTTGATGGGATCGATAGTCCAATCATCAGTGATCACTACGGGGTGGAAATCGAATTAGATGTGAACGAATAAAAAATATAACATATAACATAAAAAAACTGATTAAAATAAAACTCTCCAAACGATTATACCGTTTGGAGAGTTTTTTGATCGGATGTATTTATCCCTTTTGCCTAAGCACGTAAAAGCTTGTATCTATGATAAATAAATAAACATAGCAAGGTAAACCAGCCAATCAAAGTAAGAGAAAGAATGAAATAGAAATAGATTGGCGTTTGATAATGAAGCGTGAGCTCGTTGATTCCTTTTTGCTGCTTCACGATTGGGGTCCCGATATCTGTTACTTCATAATCAGTCAATGTTTTTCCATTTTGCTGTAGCACAGTCCGATCGTAGACGATAACAGGGATATGAACAGTTTTGTCCCCAGTGTTTTTCCACTTGATTGTCAAAAGACCGCCTGGATGTGTTTTTATAAAAGTTGTTTCGTTTTCTAGTATTTCTTCGTTATACCGGTCGTATTTATTGTCTTTTGTCTCCTTATAGATTGGCAGATAGTCAGGTGTGGTTTTTTGGAAAACGAACAAGCTGGTAGACATATCTTTGCTGAAGAATGTTTTCCTTGCTTCTTCCGGCGTATCGAATAGATAAGTATGTCGACTGACAAATGTTTCATTTTCCCACTTTTCCAGATGCTGGTATAAGTTCTGGATCGTCTGTGCTGAAAAAATAAGAATGCCAAATATACTTAAAAGACGGAACCACTTTTGTTCAGACCACTGGTTCAGTGAAAGGGCAAGGTAAAGTAGAAGCAATAGCGTAAATGGCACGAAAAATCGAAATGGAAACTGGATCAAACTAATAAAAGGCACATTTTTTTCGATCAATGTCGTCCATGGAATCAAGCTAGTAGAAAGAAAAAAGAAAACAAGACTTGTGTACAACACGATTTTTTGGAATAAGGTGTTCTTTTGTTGAAAGAAAATAAAAAGCAAAAAACCTGATAATATCAATATAGGAAAGGCCTTAGGGTAATGGAGCCAATAACTGCCATCCAGATCTATCGCCTTTTGACTCATTTCTCTGTTAACAAAGGGAGGAAGAATCTTATTCCCACTGTAAACAATAGCTAATCCTGCCCAAATATTTACTGTCAGAACAAAATAAAGCAAGACCGACTTAATCAGTTGAAGCAGTGCTTTTCCTTTTTCAGTCTGGTTAAAAAAGTAATAAAGATAAAAAGGGATATACATCAAAGCTAACATGATCGAAGACAGTAAATGGATCTGTGTCATAAGTCCCACTGAGACAGCGACTTTGATAACAGGGAACTTTTTATGAAGGACGAAATCAGCAATAGGGATCATACATAAAGGATAAAAACAAGTCCCCCAGCTAGTGAATCCTTGGTTGATAGACCAGTATTGAATAGAATACGTACTCATGAATAAAACGGCTACTGGTACACTTACCCAATTTCGAACATTGACATATCTCAGTAAAATCAGCATAGAAAATCCTGAAATAAGATAAAGAATGAAATTTGAAAGAATCTGATAATGAAACCAGCTACCTGCAAGCAACACGATCAATCCTTGTAAATAAGCGAAAAATGGGCCGTAAACGGCATTCACGATCCTGCCACTTTGCTGGAATCCATAAAGGGAAGGAAAATAATGGAAATCCCCATATTTAATTTGTTGCGCGGCATCATAGAACCGATTGTAATGGAATGGGGCATCAGCACCCAAAATTAGTTTATGTGTGAATAAATGAGGCATGAGAAATGCCAAAGCAATGAAAAAAATTGCTAAAAATGGGCCATATTTTTTCAATTGTCGAACTCCTTTGCAAACTTTAGATAAATTCATCATATATCCTATGCGAGAGGTAGGCAAGAAATTAGAAAATTCATGAAAATATTTATGAATTTTACAAGAAAAACATAAGTGAAAGTTCTAAGGAGAGAGGATGCGACATAAGTTTTGTTGCATCTCCTTGTTTTGAAACAGAATTTTTCTTAATACTCGAAACAAAGTAGCTTTTTCATGACCTCTCGGTAAACGGTGTTCAATCAGCTGCTTCTCGGTAATAAGCTCACTAGCCTAGAAAATATGAAAAGCTATTTTCTGACTAGCGCTCTTATTACTCAAAACATAACACAGTTTTCACAACCTCTTCCTTAAATGGTGTTCAATCAGCTGCTTCTCGGTAATAAGCTCACTAGCCTAGAAAATATGAGAAGCTATTTTCTGACTAGCGCTCTTATTACTCAAAGCATAACGCAGTTTTCACAACCTCTTCCTTAAATGGTGTTCAATCAGCTACTTCTCGGTAATAAGCTCACTAGCCTAGAAAATATGAGAAGCTATTTTCTGACTAGCGCTCTTATTACTCAAAGCATAACGCAGTTTTCACAACCTCTTCCTTAAACGGTGTTCAAAAGCTTGCATCAAGTAATAAGCCCAACCCAACAAAAAATATGAGTAGCTATTTTTTTGGGCTGTACTTATTACTTGATGCAGGACAGCTTTTTCACAACCTCATCGGCTTTCATTTTCTATTTTTTTCCTGAACCCATATAATAAAAGAAAGAACAAAAAAACTTGCAAGGGAGGACACATGTGAAGCAGAGTAAGCAAAAACAGTCTCGTCGACTTTTGTTTCGTTTGTTTTTATTAATATGTATCGTCGTAGGGTTACTGATCGCTTTATATCCATTTTATGTGGATTCTTTAAATAGTTTTATTGATCAAAAACGTATCGAACAAGTACAAAAACGGACCGCAGCTGAAATTGAAGTGCAGCGAAAGAAAATGGAGGAGAAAAACCAACGATTAACTGACCAAGGATTCAATCCTGGTACTGATCCTTTCAATGAAAAGAACAGAAATGAAAGTACAACATCCAGCCAATTAGAGGAATGGCTGATCGGAAGTATCAATATACCTAAGATCCAATTAAATATTTCACTTTATGATCGGCTCAATGGTAGGATCCTTGAAAATGGAGCAGGCGTCTTGCAAGGAACCTCTTTCCCGCTTGGTGGAAATTCGACGCATTCAGTGATCTCTGCTCACAGCGGTTTACCTAATCGACGGTTATTTACCGAATTAGATCGTTTAGAAAACGGAGACACGTTTATTTTGACTGTTTTGGGGGAGAAATTGGCTTATCAAGTTAAAAATATACAAGTGGTACTGCCAGATGACACGTCTGTTCTAACGATTTCAGAAGGAGAAGACTTAGTTACCTTGCTTACATGTACGCCGTATATGATCAACACGCATCGTTTGCTAGTGACAGGACATCGGATTCCTTATAACGAATCGGTAAAAAAAGAAGAAGGAAAAGGAAATCAGGAAAGAACCATGCGGCAATGGTTTATTCTTGCAGGAACGATAATAGCTGTAGTCATACTGTTAGTGTTTATCGGACGACTAATCTATCAGTATAGATTAAGTAAAAAAGTGCTTGATTTTTCATTTATTATTAGTGATTCGTCAGGGAAACCGGTAAATGGTAGTTCATTCATTTTGAAACATAAGAAAAAAACACTTACTAGAAATGGTGTGCCGTTTTCAGTACAAAGCGACCATCATGGGAAAGTCAAGCTGGATCAATTGCCTGGTGGAACTTATCGAATCGTTTCAGCTGATGATCCTAAAGTTGCTGTTTCTTTTGGTATTAGAAAAGTAAAACAAGAGAAGATATACTTTTTTGAGGGGCGAAAACTTGTAAAAGAGCTTCAAAAAAATGGTTTTTATTTTAAAATCAATGAATAAGTAAGGAGAGAAAAAATGATCCGCACAACAACAAAATTGTCTGCCAAAGAACTGGAATCTGTTCTATCGATTTGGCTGCATGCTAACTTGGATTCTCATGAATTCATTCCATCAACTTATTGGGAGAATCAAGTAGAATCTGTTAGGAAAGCTTTACCAGATGCAGTGATTTACTTAGCAGAAATAGATCAAGAAATTATTGGTTTTGCTGGGGTGATTGATCAGTTTATCGCAGGAATCTTTGTGAAAAGGGAATACCGGCAACAAAGAATCGGTACGCAACTAATGAAAAAAATAAAAGAAACCAATAAAACACTGACTTTGACAGTCTATCAAAAAAATCAATCAGCTATTCATTTCTATCTTTCACAAGGTTTTACAATTCAAACACAGCAAAAAGATGAAGCAGTAAATGAGGAGGAACTTGTGATGAAATGGAATCAAAACGCTGATTTTTGATGAACAGAATAACGAAATAATGCTCCCAGCCTAATTTTTTGCTGGGAGCATTATTTCATTTTGAAGTCACTAATTTAACTGTGTGAATATGCAGTTGTTACAATCTTTGATAAACGGTGTTCAATCAGCTGACCCTCGGTATTAGCTCAAAAAACGGCAAAATATGAGGAACTATTTTTCCATTTGTTTCTCTAATACTCAGGTCAAAACGCTGATTTCACAACCTCTTGATAAACGGTGTTCAAACGGCTGCTTCTCGGTAATAAGCCCACTAGCCTAGAAAATATGAAAAGCTATTTTCTAACTAGCGTTCTTATTACTCAAAGCATAACGCTGATTTCACAACCTCTTGATAAACGGTGTTCAATCAGCTGACCCTCGGTATTAGCTCAAAAAACGGCAAAACATGAGGAACTATTTTTCCGTTTCTTTCTCTAATACTCAGGTCAGAACGCTGATTTCACAACCTCTCTTTCACAACCTTATTTTACTCGTTTATAATTTTCATCGAAGTATTTTCCGCTACGGATATCATCTGGCATTCCATCGTATGGTTCTTCGCTAATAACATCTTCATTGTCTATACCTGCATCACCCATATAAGTGATCGTAGCAAATTCAGGAACAAGTAATTTTGGATAAGTTTCATATTTTTCACGAGCTGCTTCCATTTCTGCGATATGTTCGTTTTGGAAAGTAACAGTGATTTCTGGATGTTCTTCAACCCATTTAGGGAAAAAGATCATTCCGTGAAGTTTCTTTTCATTTGGCATAAAGTCCAATGCCACGTCTGTCCCTGTTGGCTCTGTCCAAGTGATTTTGAATACGCCGTCCGTCAATTTAACGATATCAGCTTCTTGGTCTTTTACCCAACGGCCTTTGACCATTCCGCCATGGATACGGTAATCAACAGTATGGTCATTTTTGGCATACCATTCATATTCCCAACCATTGTCATACGTATAGATAAAGTGAGTTCCAATAAAATCTTCCAATTCTTTAAATTCTTTCATGTTTAAGCATCTCCTTATAAATTAAAACATGTAATAAACTACATGTTTTCGATTACTCATTTATGATAGAATGGATTTAAAGATTTGTCAAGGAGGGAAAACTGATGGCAAGAAAAAATACACTTCGATATATTTTGTTAGGGTTATTAAGTAAGAAGAAGATGACAGGATATGAATTGAATCAATCGTTCAAAAATGAAATAGGAGAATTTTGGCAAGCAAAACATAGTCAGATTTATCCTGAACTTGCAAAAATGGAAGAGCAAGGAATCATTCAGCATCAAGTAGAGATCACAGGTGAAAAATTGGAAAAGAAAGTTTATGAATTAACAGAAGAAGGGAAGGAACAATTGGCAGAGTGGATTCATACACCCACCAATGAACTACCGGTTAATCGAGACGAATTTGTTCTGAAATTGTATTTCGTCAAAGACGTGAATGATCCGGCATTAGTAGAAATTATTCAGCAGCAGCGTGACCTTCATGAAGAAAAACGACTTCATCTATTAGAGCGAAAAAAAACGATCTTTCCTACTGAAAAAGAAAAACATGAAAATTACGGACACTACCTGATTTTAGCGCATGCGATCAATCGGGAAACAGAATATGCAAATTGGCTAACAGATGTATTAGAAGAAAGTAACCGAAAAAAATAAAAAAATATCCGAACAGTGATGGAGAATTCCTTTCTATATGAAAGAAACGCAGATCACCGTTCGGATATTCTTATGTTCAAACAGGTCTTTTTTCAAGTATTTATGTAGCATCTACTTATTAAAAAGCTTGGTACTTAGGAGATTAGTGGCGTTTAGAGTTCTTTTAACAACTGTTCGTAGTCAGCTTTTTCATCGACAGGAAGGAGCTTGTAAGTTAATTCGTCTGTCTCGTTGTCATGAATGATGTACATCTTAGCATTCTCTTCTTTGAAGTTACCGATTTGTAAAATCGTATAGCGTTCGTCGATCAATTCGATATCTTTGATTGCTTTTGAAAAAACTTTACGGACATGGTGCATTTTCTTTTGGCGGATTTCTGCCTTTTCTGCAGCTTTTGACAAAGTAAATCCGTCATCTAAATATTTTTTGATCAGTTCTACTTTTATGACTGTAGGTAAACGATATTTTCTAGGACAATTCGCATCAGCTTCGATCGAACGAATGAATCCCTTTTGTTCCCAATACCTTAATTGACGTGGAGACACACCTACGATATCACTTAATTCACTGATGCCAACAACCAATTGATCATTTTCCAACAAACGTTTAAGGGAAGCCCCAACCATTTTTGTCACTCCTTTTGTCCTCTTGCTTCCCTTAATTATATCCGTATTAACTTATGTGTCAAGTAGGTTGACAAATAGCGAATTTAGGACTAAAGTATTCTAGTAGTTTCAGAAAAAATTCAGAAAGAAGGAGAAATATGAGTAACAACCAACCCGTAGATATTTACGGAAAACCATATAATCGGACACTTTTAGTTGTTGTCTTATTAATTGGTACATTTTGTACCGTTTTGAATCAGACCTTATTGACGACAGCTTTTCCTACATTGATGAAAGCTTTCGATATTTCAGCGTCTGATGTGCAATGGTTAACGACTGGTTTCTTGCTAGTCAACGGGATCATGATCCCAATAACAGCATGGCTGATCAATAAATTCAGTTCAAGAAATTTATATCTTTCTGCCATGACGATCTTTTTGATCGGAACAATTACTTGCTTTACAGCACCTAATTTTAGTACATTACTAATCGGTCGCTTGATCCAAGCTTGCGGTGTGGGAGTATCGATGCCATTATTGCAAAATATCATGCTATCTATTTTCCCGCCAGAAAAAAGAGGATCAGCAATGGGGATGTCAGGGATCGTTATTGGACTTGCTCCTGCTTTAGGCCCTACATTATCTGGTTATATCATTGATAACTACCATTGGCGTGACTTGTTTGGTATGGTACTGCCAATCGTTGTTCTTGTCTTGGTTTTAGCATTCTTCCTAATGAAAAGTGTTATTCCATTGTCAAATCCTAGCATTGATATTTTATCCGCTATTTTATCAACGATTGGATTCGGTAGTTTACTTTACGGATTTTCTAGTGTAGGAGATGACGGCTGGGGAAGCTTGAAAGTAATTGGTTTCTTAGTTGTTGGTGTGATTTTCATCGCCTTGTTCTCATGGCGTCAATTACATTTGGAACATCCATTCTTGGAACTTCGCGTATTCAAATCATCTACATTCACGATTGCCGCTGTTTTAGCTGGTGTAACAAATATGGCGATGGTAGGGGCAGAAATGGTCGTACCATTGTATATTCAAAATATTCGTGGAGAATCAGCATTCCATTCTGGCTTGATGTTGTTGCCGGGTGCATTGATCATGGGGGCTATGATGCCTGTTACGGGTGCGATTTTCGATAAATATGGCGCGAAACGTTTAGCCATCACAGGGATGTTCATTTTGACAGCCGCAACTGCACCATTTGCTTTCTTGACAAAAACGACTCCAGTTTTATATATCGTGATCCTTTATGCGATCCGTATGTTTGGGATCTCCATGGTCATGATGCCGGTAACGACTTCTGGTATGAATGCATTGCCAAATAACTTGATCAGTCACGGGACAGCGGTAAATAATACATTCCGTCAAATCGCAAGCTCGATTGGTACAGCTATTTTGATCAGTGTGTTGACGAATGTGACAAAAGCAAATATCCCAAGCAAATCTGTATTGGATAATACACCATTAGCTTATAAAGATCAGGCAATCAATGCCACACTGTCAGGTTACCATGCCGCGTTTATCGTAGCGATCATCTTTGGGATCCTTGGCTTTATTATTGCCTTTTTATTGAAGAAAAAAGAACCTGTTCTAACGAAAGCGGGGGATAATGCATGATTATTGGAGTTTTGATTGTCAGCTTGCTTGCTTTTGCTTTAACGAACGTGTTCGCTAAAAAAACATGGCAAACCTTTTTATCTTTGATTTTCGGACTAATCTTCGTCGCTTCACTAAGTTTGATCGTCGCTAATTTGTCCAATCACTTTGGAATGGAAAAAGTAACGGAAACAAAAACAGAAAAAATTGTTTCCAGTGCTGATTCCCAAGGAGCAGATATGCTTTTGTATAAAGCTTTAGGGAATGGAAAAGAAAAAGTGTATCTTTACCGAACAAATGAAAAACAAGAAAAACCAAAAGCAACTGGTACGGATAACGAAACAAATAAAGTAGAAAAGACAGACGGCGATGCTGAAAAAGTGACGAAAACTACTTATTGGGAATACAAAAACGATATGTATAAATTCTGGTTCAATATTGCTGATAACAATCACGAATATGACAGCCGAGTGAATACATTCAAAATCCCAGAGACATGGGTAGAATTAAGTACGGACCAAGCAGCCAAGTTAGCTGAATTAGTGAAGAAACAGCAAAGTACGATGGAAAGTGAAGCAAAAGCTTATGTTCAAGACGGTATGGTAAAAGCAATGACTGAAAATCCAAAAATGAGCAAAGCAGAGCAAGAACAACGTACGAAAGCCTTAGCTGCTGAATTCCAACAACAAGCATTCGCAAAATTAGTGAAAGAAGCAAAAGGCGAATAATATTTTGAACACCATGTAGGAGGTTGTGAAAAAGCTGCTCTGCATCAAGCAGTAAGAACAATCAGATAAAAATAGCACTCCATATTTTTCATCTGATTGGGCTTAGTGCCGTAGATGCAAGCTTTTGAACACCGTTTAAGGAAGAGGTTGTGAGCCTGCCGTTTAACTCTGAGTCACAAGGAGCAATTTCAAAAAACAGCTTCTCATGTTTGTTGACTATTGTGACTTGTGACCGAGGAGTTGGCAGGAGAACACCGTTTATTCGAAAAAAGGAACTGCGACAAGACTTTTGTCACAGTTCCTTCTTTTTTTTGCTATGCTATACTAGATGTAAAAAATAGGAGAAATAAAATGAGGGAAATTTATTCTTTTGAATCAAAAATCTATGCTTCCGAAGTCGGCAAGGGCGGGGCATATATTATTTTTCCGTATGATATAAGAAAAGAATTCGGTGCTGGAAGAGTTAAAGTCCAAGCAACTTTTGACAATGTGCCGTATGAAGGCAGTATCGTGAATATGGGCGTGAAAAATCCAGATGGTTCAGTCTGCTACATCCTTGGACTACGAAAAGATATTCGTAAAAACATCGGAAAAGAAATCGGTGATATTGTAGCAGTTACAGTGAAGCAAAAATAAAAGAGGTTGTGACAAAAGACGTGTCACAACCTCTTGATAAACGGTGTTCAAAAGCCAGTTTCTCGGTAGTAAGTCAAATTTATGCAAAAATGTGGAAACCCATGTTTACAAAATTTTTCTTACTACTCGAAACGAAGCGGCTTTATCACAACCTCTTGATAAACGGCGTTCAATCAGCTGTCCCTCGGTATTAGCTCAAAAACGGCAAAATATGAGAAGCTATTTTTCCATTTTTTTCTCTCATACTCAGGTCATAACGCTGATTTCACAACCTCTTCTTTCATAATGGTTTTTCACCATCTTTATAATAAACTGGTTCTTTGATATGGAAATCTATTTTTTCCAACCAATCTAAAATCTTGTAACCTAACTCTTCTGACATCGGAAAAGAGGCATTGATTTGTGCATTGGAGATATGGTCAACATGGATACCGGAAGTGATCGTACAACTTCCCGGAACGGCAGTTTTGATGATCACAGCTATTTTTTCGGCTAAGACATCGTCTTTATGGAACCGACCATCGTGGCTAGGGAAACGTACAGTTTGCATCTCTGTATCACGAGAAAATGTAGTGACTGTTCCGATATGTGGTGTATCTCCGCCTGTTAAAGTGATCAATAAGTCTTTACCGATTACTTTAACAGCAGCTTGGATCGTGAAACCTAGTTTGGTTACTTCAACTATCGTTTCTTTTTCCATATTAATCACCTTGCCAACGTTTTGAGTGCTCATTTACAATCCCAAATTGATCCAAAAGTTTCATTGTATGGTGATCAACAAGATCTTGGATCGTTTGAGGCTGATTATAAAAAGCAGGGATCGGTGGTATGATTTGCACACCTAGTCGTGCTAATTTAGTCAAGTTTTCCAAGTGAATGGCATTTAATGGCGTTTCACGAGGAACAATGACTAACTTTCGTTGCTCCTTCATTGTTACATCAGCAGCACGTGCAATAAGATTGTCGCCTAAACCAACAGAGATACCTGCGACTGTTTTCATACTTGCCGGTACGATGATCATTCCATCGGTCAAAAATGATCCGCTGGCGACAGCAGCACCTAAATCTTTGTTTGAATAATGGTAATCAAACAGGCTTTCGAATTCATTTAGTGATAAGTCGGATTCCAGCTTTAAGTTCTGTTTTGCCCATGGACTGATGATTCCGTGTGTTTCTACCATCGGATATTCTTTTAGTTTCTTCACTAGGTTGATGGCATAAATGGTGCCTGAAGCGCCACTTACACCAATCACGATTTTTTTCTTCTGTTGTGCCAATTGTTCCATTTTCCGCACTCCTTTTTATGATGTCAAAACAGTTGCAGATCATTCATTATTTCAAATATTTTTCCCAATCTTTTACTTCTTGGAATTTTGCACGTACAAAATGTTCTTTCATATCGAAAGGAACTGTACCGTCAAAGATAGTTTTTGCACTCATCCCACGGAAACGAATAGAGCCAGGATTATATTCTGGTAATTCTGATGGGTCCAATGGATGGTTCCTCATTCCTGGGATCACGATGATATCTTTATCTCCTTGGAAGCGAGTGTTGAAAGTCCAAACTACATCGTTCATGTCGAAAATATCAACATCTTCATCGACTAAAATGACTGTCTTCAATTCTTTGAAGGCTGATAAAGCAAGAATAGCTGCTTGACGCTGAATACCTTCATCCGCTTCGTTTTCTTTACGGATTTGCATGATGGTCATCAATTTACCACCACCTGCAGGAGGATTGTAGACATTTACTACTTTTCCTGGAATAGCTTTATCGACCAAGGCAAGAATACTTGCTTCTGTAGGAATACCGGCCATAGATACGTGTTCTTCACTGGGACCAATCGTTGTTTGCATGATTGGATTGTCTTTTCGGTGAGTAACTGCTTTGACTTTCACTACTTGTACAGCTGGATTAGCATCCCCAGTATAGCCAGGAAATTCTGGCATTGCTTTTCCTGAGTTCGTGTTGATATCTTCTTGCATTGTTTCATTTGGCATGATTTCTGCTTCAATGATGAATTCAGCACGAGCAATACCCACTTCATCGACTGCTATACCATCAACGATTTGAATAGGTTCGTTACGCAAAGCTCCTGCACACCATAGTTCGTTGTAGCCAAGTGGAGTGGTAGGTGGTTCGAAAGTCGTGCCAATGGCAATTGCTGGATCTAAACCAATATTGATAGTGATAGGCATTGGTTTATTCAAGGCTTCGAATTGTTTTTGGAAGTGACCAATGTGGCGCCCACCAGGCATGATGTACATACCGATCGTATCTTTATCTTCTAGAACCATACGATGGATCGTTACATCGCTCATTGTTTTTTCTGGATCTGATCCTAAGACTACACCCATTGTGATGTATGGACCAGCATCTTCAGGAGTATTTGTAGGTGCAGGCAAAATGTTGCGAATATCGAAGTCTGCATCGGTAGATAGATGAACGACTTCTTGTGCTGGAGCGTCTGCTTTGTCTACTTTCACAGGTTTGATTGGATTTTCTACAGCGTCTTTCAAGAAACGACCAAGTGTTCGATAATCATGGTGCAAAATTTCACCTACACGTTTACGACTGGCCATTGTTCCGATGTTCACACGTGTGCCGGGGAAACCTTTGATATTGTTGAAAGTCATAGCTGGTCCTTCTTGAGTCGGACGTTTTACTGTACCGCCAGCACCGATATAACGGTAAACACCAGATAATTCTGCTTCAGGATCGATTTCAATATCTGTTTCGTGATATTGACCTGGAAGTGTTTTTAGTTCTTCGATGACTTTTCTTAAATCATACGGTTGATCTGTCATGAGAGATTCCTCCTTAGTTGTCTTTACCTATCTATAGTAAAAGGTGAAAAAGAGGAAAACAATTCAACTTGTTCGGTAAAGTATTCTACAATGGAATGGATGCGTTTTTTTGATAATAGAATAAACTATGATATACTTATCACTAAAAGAAAGCGTATACTTAAAATTAACAGAAGGAAAGTGAAAAAATGGAGGAGTCATTTCCTAAAGCAGTAAAAGTGGAAAATATAGCGAATATTTTGAAAGTTACATTTGAAAACGGAGAAGTAAAATACGTGAAATCTCATTGGACAGAAGAGATAACCGATGCCTTGCAATTTGGAAAAAAAGGAAGAGGAAAAAGAAAAAATCTTCTCGCACTTTCTCGTAATATGTGGATTGGGACTGAAGTAACGATTGAAGCAGATGGAACAGTATTCATAAATGGAAAAGACAGGTATACGCCAGAAGAGTTGTGGTACAAAGGAAAGAAAAGTATACCAGAATTATAAAAAATAATTAAAAAAAAACAGCGCGAAACAAGGAACATATTACTTCCTCGTTTCTTGCTGTTTTCTACTATTTCAGCGCTCTTATGACTCAAATCTAAATGTGGTTGTCACAACCTTATTCTGCACGCAAAGCGATAGCGGCGTCTTTTTTCGCTGCCATTCGTGCAGGAAGATGACCGCCAAGCATCGTCAATATAGTAGAGACGATCACTAGAATAATCGCATGGACAGGATTTAGTTGAGCAACATTTTTTAGATCCGTCATGTTGTATAAGATGCTATTGATAGGGAATGTAGCTAGCCATGCAATAAACACACCTAATATCCCAGAAGAAATACCTAAAATACACGTTTCTGCGTCAAATACGCGAGTGATGTCTTTTTTACGTGCACCTAAAGCTTTTAGTACACCGATTTCTTTTGTCCGTTCAATCACAGATGTATAAGTAATGATACTGATCATGATCATACTTGTTACTAAAGAGATCCCTGCAAAAGCAATAAGGACATAAGTGATAGCATCCATCAATCCGCCAGTCAGTTCAGTCATCGTTCCAGCTAAATCAGTATAAATGATTTTATCTTCATCTGATTTGCCTTTATTGTAATCATCTAGATAATCCAAGATCTTTTCTTTGTCTTCAAAATTGTTCGGATAAATCATGATACTTGAAGGCAAGCTGTCTCCACCTAAATAACTAAGCAATGTTTGTTTGGCATTTTCGTCAACTTTTTCAGTAGTTAAGACATTTACATCACTGTCTCTTTGAGCTTTGACGATTTCTGATTCTTTGTTTTCGTTGACGATTTGAGTCGTTAATTGATCGCTATAAGCGATTCCTGGAGATAAGAGATTCATTGTAGAAGAAGATTTCACGCGTAGGATCCCCGAGATCTTCAATTCATCAGAAGCATTCTGATACATCGCATCATAATCTGTATTAGGGATAAAATTCCCAGTTGGAAGTTTTGTATAGTAAGTATTGTTGTTTACTAATTTGAATGTTGTACCAACGATATCATCAAAATCAAGTTTTTCGTCTTCTTTCACATCAAATCCAAGATTCTTCAATGCGTTGATATTAGTATTATTATTGCCGTCTACGATCAGCACGACATCTGTTGCTGAGGCTGGATAACTTCCGGCAAGTAAAGAATAATTGTCTTTTAAAAAGTTTTCTTTGCTAGTGTCAAGCTGTGTAGGGAAACTTGACACTCCCACACCTGTCATTGCTGACATCGTACTAGATAAAGAAAGAGATTCCGTATCAGGATTTTGATTCGAGAAGCTGACAGGCTGTACTTTGCCATTTACATCACGTAAAAGATTGATTCCTGTAGTACGGGTAAATCCGATATTATTACTTAAGTTAGGATCGATGTCTGTTACGTAATCGACGTATGTTTGATCAATCTTATTCGTGTGCTGTGCTTTATCTTCTTCGCTGACTTTTGCAGTAATCGTTTTGCTGTCTGGATAATCCGCTTTGCTTGCACCCAATCCGGCATCGTCACGAGTCTGGTTAGTCGTTACCTTAGAAATAGTAATCGGAAATTTCGCCATCGTTTCAGCTTGCGTGTTATCGATTTGTTTTTGGAATCCAGAAGAAAGGGACAGAACGATCGCGATTCCGATGATCCCAATACTGGAAGCAAAGGAGGTCAAGAAAGTACGTCCTTTTTTTGTTCGGATATTGTTGAAGGAAAGCTTCAACGCTGTCCAAAAACTCATCTTTGTTCTGCGTAAGTTAAATTGATCATCTTTTGGTCGTTCGATGTGAGGATGGGAATCTGTTAAGATCTTACCATCAGAAAATTCAATGATCCGATCTGCGTATTGATGGGCCAATTCAGGATTATGTGTGACCATGATCACTAATTTTTCTTTCGATAACTCTTGGATCAATTCCATGATCTGGATACTTGTTTCTGTATCTAACGCTCCGGTTGGTTCATCGCACAAAAGGATATCTGGGTCATTGGCTAGTGCTCGAGCGATGGCCACTCGCTGCATTTGTCCACCAGATAACTGATTTGGCTTTTTATGCATATGATCTGTCAAGCCGACCCGGTGCAATGCATCTTCTGCCCGTTTTCGTTTTTCGTCTTTAGAAACACCACTTAATGTCATCCCAAGTTCAACGTTTTCAATAATGCCTAGATGACCAATCAAGTTGTAACTTTGAAAAATGAAACCGATAGAGTTGTTTCGGTAGGCATCCCAGTCACTGTCCTTAAAGTCTTTAGTAGACTTTCCGTTGATTACCATATCACCGGAATCATAATTATCTAGTCCACCAATCACATTCAGCATAGTCGTTTTACCAGAACCACTAGGACCTAAAATCGCTACGAATTCTTTTTGTCTGAAAGCGACAGACACACCATCCAATGCTTTGGTGGTGGTTTCGCCGACTTTATAATATTTTTTTATATCTTTTAATTGAAGCATAATCACCCTTCTCCCGTATTGAAATATTCGGTATACTAATAAGTATATCAGAACAATGATCGTAGTATACGAAATAAATGTTAACTGAAGATGAACTACAAGAAAAAATCTAGAAATTTTTCAAAAAACAGAGGGAGATCAATGAATCGTATTTTAGTAGTAGAAGATGATCCGCAATTACAGTTGCTTTACCGTTCTGTGTTGGAACGAGCGGGCTTTTCAGTCATCACCGCACTGAATGGAGAGGATGCGCTGAAAAAACTAGAAGCGACACATATAGAATTGATCATTACAGATGTCATGATGCCTGAAATGGATGGCTATGACTTGGTAGGATCATTACGTAACGCCAGATTCGACATGCCAGTTCTGATGATTACAGCAAAGGCTGATTTCGAGGACAAGAAACGTGGGTTCAAATTAGGTGCAGATGACTATATGACAAAACCCATCGATGTCAATGAAATGATCCTGCGTGTGGAAGCATTGCTTCGACGTTCAAAAATCAATTACAGCAGTATCTTGACGATTGGGCAAACAAAATTAGAGCTGGATACTTATACTGTGGTACAAAATCAGCATTCTTTTATTCTGCCTCAAAAAGAATTTCTGCTTCTGTATAAATTACTGTCTTATCCAAACAAGATTTTCACTCGCCAGCAGTTGATGGACGATATTTGGGGATTAGACACGAATACAGAAGAACGAACGATCGATGTACATATCAAACGTTTAAGGACCCGTTTTGAAAAGACAGAAGATTTTCAAATCATCACAGTACGGGGACTAGGCTATAAGGCGGTTATTTAAAGATGAAAAAGAAGCTATTTTCACAATTATGGATCTATTTTGCTAGTATCGTATTTATTTCGATCTTAGTAACACTGCTGTGTTTTCTTGGTTTTATTTTCTTATTGTCTCGACATTCTATCTCGCCTGCTGAATCGGCTGGAAAACCAACGTTATACCCGTTATTCGTCTTTGCGGGGTTCAGTATGGTCGTGGGTACAGGAATATCGATTTTTGTTGGGCGGCGTATCCTGCATCCAATCAGTGCGCTAGGGACAAATATGAGTCTGGTAGCAACGGGAGATTTTTCGATTCGAATGGATGAACAGCAGAAAGTAGCAGAAGTACAGCAACTGTATAAAGATTTCAATGTTATGGTCCAAGAACTCAATAGTATCGAAACATTGAGGAATGATTTTGTGTCCAGTGTATCCCATGAATTCAAAACACCATTAGCAACGATCCAAGGATATGTACAATTGTTACAAGCCCCAAATCTCTCTGACGAAGAACGCCAAATATTTTTATATCGGATTATCGAAAGTATCACGCAGCTTTCACAATTAACAGAGAACATCTTAAAATTGAACAAACTGGAAAACCAGCGTATCCAACTGGAAAAGAAAGAGTACCGATTAGATGAACAAATTCGAGAAGTAATCGTTTTTTTGCAGCCTAAATGGGAGAAAGAACAGCTAGAATTGGATATCGAACTTGCTGCAGTAAATTACACAGGCAATGAAGAGTTTTTGTACCAAGTGTGGTTGAATATCATGGATAACGCCATAAAGTACAATCAAATCAATGGACAGATTCATATCAAACTATTTGAGACAGCCACAGAGATTGTACTGGAAGTGACCGATTCAGGTGTAGGAATGAATGAAGAGACCAGAGATCGAATGTTTGAAAAATTTTATCAAGGAGATACAAGTCGTCAAATTTCTGGGAATGGGCTAGGACTTTCACTGGTTAAAAAAATTCTAGAACTGCATGATGGACGTATTGATTATAGTAGTATCGAAGGAGTAGGAACGACAGCAATGATACGGTTAAGTAAACAATAGGAAAAAGAATAAAACCCCTAAAAATTCTATTGAAGGTTTTTAGGGGTTTTTAGTCGTTTTTTTGTGATTAGGGAAATGTTCTTACGGTTCTTTTGGCATAAAAATCGCTGCTTTCTTATTGAACTACGAGAAATGTTAGAGGTGTCATTGAAACAAGGACATGATGCAAGAAAGAGAGCGAAAGTCATGAGTCGCTCTCTTTTTTGATGGATAGATAGAAAATGAAGGGCTTAGTTCTCTTCTTGTCTCAAATACTCCCAAAATGTGTCTGAAGCCAAAGAATGTTCACCGATTTTACGCGTAAATGCGAGATAACTTTCTTTTGTTGGAGAGATGGGGAGGATCACAGTATTTTCTTTTAACAGATTTTTGACTGTTTTTTCCATAACAATAGCAATCCCCATGTCATTTGCAATCATATTGATGATCAAGTCGATCCTTGATCCTTTATAAGAGATTCTCGGTTCAAATCCAGCTTCGCGACACAAGTCCAGCACAGGTTGATACAAGTTCGTAGTAGGGCCAAGAACCAAAAAATTCTCCTTTTTCAGTTCGCTTAGATCCAATTTCTTTTTACTAGCTAAAGGATGATTTTTAGGTAGAACTGCTACAAAATCGTCTGTTTCAGTAGGCAACCACTCAATCGAACTTGGTGGGGCCTGAAAGCTTCTGGCAAAGTGGATCGTATCACTATGTTCATTTGTATCGTCATAAGTCAGTTCGATACTTTCCACTTCTTTCAACTGGACCGTAAATTCAGGATGGCGTTTCAAAAACTCGGTGATTTTGGAAAAACCTTTATAATTGATCATTGTCGGTATCGTTAAGATATTTAATGAAAGATTGTTGTCTTTCGTATAGGTTTCAAGCACTTCTTGCATAGCATGGTATTGTTCTACGACATTTTTTACATATGGGAGCAATAAGCTTCCAGCTTCGGTCAATTCGATTTTTCTATGGGCGCGTTCGAATAATTTGACGTCTAATTCTGTTTCTAACGAAAGAATCTGTTTAGAAATGTTTCCTTGGGTGGTGAATTGTCGTTCAGCAGTTTTGGTGAAATTCATTGTTTCGGCTAAATCAAGAAAAACTTCAAATTTATGGATATCCATCATATTCCTCCTACTTATTCCAATAAAGAATACTTTAACACAAAAAATGAATTGGTGTAACCTACTCTGTCTGGTACAATCTTTCTTGCAGCGAAAGCAATAATTACAGAAATTTTTCTGATTTTTTTCGCTTCGTAGAAAAAGAGAGGAGTTTTTTGATGCCAACTGGAGTTTTGATCAATGTAGGTTCCGTTTTGCTTGGCGGACTAATTGGCGGATTAGTAGGAAATAAATTAAGCGAACACTTTAAAGCACAGCTGACGATGGTTTTTGGCGTGTGTTCGATGGGGATGGGGATCTATTCCATTGCGCCAATGAAAAATATGCCAGCTGTTATTTTTGCTTTGGTGGTAGGAACAGCGATTGGTCTGATTGTTCATTTAGGTAATGGGATAAACAAGGGTGCTGCGTTGATGCAAGTACCTATTTCTAAAATCTTCCCTAGCGAAAAGCTTGGTATGACCCACGATGAATTTATCAGCACATTAGTGACGGTCATTGTTTTATTTTGTGCAAGTGGTACGGGGATTTATGGAAGCTTAGATTCTGGGATGACTGGAGACAGTACGATTTTGATTTCTAAATCTGTCCTTGATTTTTTCACAGCAGCTATTTTTGCGTGTAATTTAGGGTATGTCGTTTCTGTGATAGCAATTCCCCAATTCATTATTTTTTATATTTTGTTCTTATTGGCAAAATTTATTTATCCATTGACTACACCAGACATGATCTTAGATTTTAAAGCTTGCGGCGGATTCTTGATGGTCGCTACCGGTTTTAGAATGATCAACGTGAAAATGTTCCCAGTAGCTGACATGATACCTGCAATGATCGTTATCATGCCACTGAGCTGGATGTGGACAAATTGGATTATGCCACTGTTATAATAAAAATCAAAGAGAAGCCATTTTTTTGCTGACTAAAAAGGATCAAATCTTTTAGTCAGTTTTTTTGTATTTGACAAACTGATTTTGAAACTATATTATATGTTGTATAATATAGATTGAAATAAAATATTACACTTGAGAATAGAAGGTGACGTAATGCACATCCAGATTCCAACTGTTCTTCTTGATGGTACTGTGCTAGCAGCATTAAGCAAGGAAGATATGTATGGGTATGCCTTAACAAAAATCGTACAAGAAAGTCTCTCTGTCAGTGAATCTACACTATATCCGGTTTTGAGAAGATTGAAAAAAGAAGGATATCTTGAGACCTATGATGAACCTTTTGAAGGCAGAAACCGTCGATATTACTCGTTGACACCAATGGGAAGTCGTCATTTAGAAGAAATTATTGATGAATGGATTGTTTTTCGAGATTCTTTAGACCGGTTATTGGAGGAGAGCACAAATGAATGAATATTTGAATGAAGTTGTGGATCATCTTCAAGAAATTCCTGAAGACGATCGTTTTGATTTGATCCAGTATTATGAGGAATATTTTTTAGATTCTGGAAAAACATTAGATCAGATCATTGATGAATATGGTACACCAAAGCAGTTTGCCTTAAAATTAAAAATCAGTTACTTTTCAGAAGAAGAACAAGCAGAAAACGAGTTAGTGAAAAATCCAAAAAGACAAATTCGCCTGATTTGGTTAATCATTATCGGTTTATTTGCTTCTCCTGTCCTCATTCCACTAGCACTGGGGTTTATATTGGTTATTGGGGGACTATTGGTTGCTTTACTAGCGCTCATTTTTAGTATCTATGTTTTATGTATCAGTATCTTAGGTGTTGGCCTATTCATGATCATCTCAGGAATAAGTGTGTTTGGACAATCGATTCTGAGTGGATTATTCTTTATCGGTGTCGGTCTGTTCGCCACAGGAAGCGCAGTATTTATTTCGCCACTGTTGCTGAAAGGAACAAAAGGGCTTTTTTATGTCATGATGAACTTTGTTAAATGGATGGGACGACGTTTTATTACAAAAAGAGATCTGCATTCAGCGGGCGTTTGAAGGAGGACACATAAATTGAGATTGAAACATTTTTTGATTACCGGTATTGGTCTGATGCTTACTGGTGGCCTCCTAGCAGGTGCAACTTATACATTAGGCGCTCAAAAAAGTCTGACTTGGGATAATGGTCCTCGGTTGATCGATATGGTTACTGAGACAAAAAAAATCAAGGATGCAAACAAAATCGTCATCCATGCAGAAAATCAAACAGTTTCGGTCATACGCGGATTGGATTTTGAGATAAAAACGACTTATGATAAGACAGAAAAGCCAGAAATAAAGGAGACAAATGGCGTGTTGACTGTGAATGCAGTCAAAAAATCAACAGGTGCAATCATTAGTTTAGAAGACACAAGTGCACAAATCACTATAGTTGTCCCTGCAGATCATGAATTATCTGAATTGACAATCGAAGGGAATAATAGTGCAATTGATATCAACGAAGTATCAATCAAAAAAGTGAATACTAAGACACATGATGGCTGGGTATCGTTCAATGAATTTACAGGAGGAACAATAACTGCGAAAGATGAATTAGGCTCACTTCGACTAGATGAGGCCAATGTGGATAACTTGATCGTCACAGGTGAAAACAGCAACTTCCATCTAGAAGACAGTTTGATCAGCAAAGAAGGAAAAGTCATCCTAAACGGTGGTAATTTATCTTTGCATGAGATGGAAAACAGTGGCTATACTATCCAAACGTCTGGTGAATCTTATATTGAAAAAGACTACCAGCCAATAACAAATACTTTGTTAGAACAAGGACAGAAAAAGCTAAAGATCACTGCTAAAGACACATCGATCAATATTACGACGGATCAAGAGGACAATGAAACAGATTGATCCTGTACTCAACTGGATATTTTAAGAAAAAACAGCAAAGATCCTTCCAATCTTTGCTGTTTTTCATCGCTTAACGCACATAACTATAGTAAAATAAGAAAGAAAATATCTAAAAAGAAAACAGGGTGAAAGAGTATATGAAGGTAGAAGAAGGTCAAAGAGAAAAGTTAAAGACAGAAATGGAAAGATTACATACTTATATCACTCAACTAAGCCAAACCTTCTATGATCCAGACAAAGAAAAAGTGATGGTTAATTACCCGAACAATTCAGAAGGTCGCCAATTAGAGCAAGTGTACCATGAAGTTTTCAAACATTTATTGACGGTGAAGAAAGAGCTGGATTATTATTCTTTACCGATTATCGATACAGGAATATTGAAGTATGATGGGAAGAAGGAACGATTTATCTTTAAATCTGTTCGGGAAGATTTGCCTCTTTCAGCAGGGATGGATCTAGAGGTCTTGGTAGAAGACTATTTTACAGAAGAAAAGCACTGGGTTCGAACAAAATTGGATTATTTACCGCAGGCAGCCGGAGGGACACAGGCAAGCGGTTGGTACATCACTGAAGACAAAGAGTTAGAACTAGAAGGTGTAATGGCGCGTATTCGAAAAAAAAATTAAAAAAGTAACATTAGATATTTATTGAAGGATAAAGGAGCGCAGGAAGTAGCATGAGAGAAAAAAGAGCATTTTATATCAATGGTTATGCAGGGATTGTCGGATTGGTCGTATTAGCTTTAGTTGGATTGTTTTTCTTCTATTTAGGCATGTGGCAAGCGAAAGTTTGGGCACTTTTTTTAAGTATTTTTCTTTGGTTGATCACGTTATTGTTGTTAAGTTCGGCAACTGTAGTCAGTCCTAATCAAGCAAAAGTAATTTTGTTTTTTGGACAATATTTAGGTACGATTCGAGAAAATGGCTTTTTCCTTACGATACCTTTGGCACAAAAAATGACTGTTTCGTTGAAAGTTCGGAATTTCAATAGTTCTGTTTTAAAAGTCAATGATTTGGATGGAAACCCCATCGAAATCTCAGCAGTAGTAGTCTTTAAAGTCGTTGATACAGCAAAGGCATTATTCGATGTAGCGTATTATCAAGATTTTGTAGAAATCCAAAGTGAGACAGCCATTCGGCATATCGCTAGCCAATACCCGTATGATACATTCAATGAGAATGATTTGACGCTTCGAGGAAACACGACGGCAGTGTCTGACGAGTTGCAAAAAGAGCTGCAAGAGCGTTTAGCAGTAGCAGGTGTCGAAGTAATCGAAACACGCTTGAACCATTTAGCCTATGCAACAGAAATCGCTAGTGCCATGCTCCAACGTCAACAAGCAAAAGCCATTTTGTCTGCTCGACAAACCATTGTTGAAGGAGCTGTCACAATCACTCAAATGGCCTTAGAGCAAATCGAAGATGGACAAGAAATCAATTTCACCGATGATCGGAAAGTCCAATTGATCAATAATTTACTTGTCTCAATCATTACAGACAAAGGAACGCAACCTGTTATCAATACAGGCGACATGAAAGACCGTAAGTGACATACTTTTTGTAAGATAGGAAGAAGGAGTTTAGGACGGATTATTGTCTTGAACTCTTTTTTTAGTTGTTTTAAAGAAAATGACAAAATTGAAAGAAGAATGATAGTTGATTCGAAGGCAGAATTGTTCGCTTTTTTCTATAATCAGTATATAAAGTAAGAGAGAAGGGGAAAAAGTGAAAAAACTTCTGATCGGTCTACTTGTTTTCATCGTTGTGGTACTTGCAGGGGTGAAAATCGCAGATTACGTAGTTATGGGTGGAGAAGAATACTATGTACAAATTACGACAGATGGTACAAAAACAGTTTCAAAGTCAGACTCTGGACAAGAAACAGTCAACTATAGATATATCCTGCCTGGCTATACGAAAGAGGGTAAGGAAAAAGAACTGGACTTCAAGGGACAATTGACTCGACCGCTTCGTAAAGGAGCATATTTAAAAATCACCTGGAACAAAAATAAAGGTGTCACTTCGTATGAAGAAGTCGAAAAAAAAGACGTGCCGAAAACAGCACTGGAAAAACTAATTAAAGGGTAGGGAAAGAAATGAACAAAATAGTCGAAGTACAGAATGTAACAAAAGTATACGGAAAAAACAATGAGAAAAAGACGCAAGCATTAAGCGGCATCAGCTTCGATGTAGAAAAAGGCGAATTTATTGGGATCATGGGCGCTTCTGGTTCTGGTAAATCGACACTTTTGAATATTTTATCCACATTAGATAAACCAACAGATGGGCATATCCGAATCAATCAAAAAGATGTGACCACATTAAAAGGAAATCAACTAGCAGATTTTCGTGCGAATGAGATTGGCTTTATTTTCCAAGATTTCAATTTATTAGAAAGCTTGACAGCACAAGAAAATATCGCTGTTCCTCTTTCTTTACAAGGCGTCAGACCAAAAGAAATCAAGCAACGTGTCCAAAAAATTGCAGAACGTTTATCCATCTCTCATATTTTGGAAAGCTATCCTTCTGAGATTTCCGGTGGACAAAAACAACGGGTCGCCGCCGCACGTGCATTGATCACACAACCAACGATTCTATTAGGGGATGAGCCTACAGGTGCGCTGGATTCCAAAAGTGCCCGGGATCTTTTAGATACGATGGACGAATTGAATACAAAAGATCATGTATCGATTCTTCTTGTGACGCATGATCCGTTTTCTGCAAGTTATTGCCAACGTATTTTATTCATCAAGGATGGCGGTATCCATCAAGAAGTGAAACGTGGAGATCAAAGCCGTGATTCCTTCTATCGAGAAATACTATCTATTCTTGGAAACTTGGAACAGTAGGGGGAGATTGACTATGCTTTGGAAATTATCACTTACTGGGATCAAGAGCCGTTTAAGAGACTACTTGGTGTTATTCTCAGGATTAGTTATGGCATCTGCTATTTTTTACATGTTTGAATCAATGGCAAGCAACGAAGCTTTTTTGAAAAGTAATACGATCGTTGCGGCTACAGTTATCATTTTCCGATTCGGTTCTGTTTTACTAGGGATCATCACATTCGTTTATATTTTATATGCAAATTCCTTTTTGATGACGATGCGACAAAAAGACTATGCAATGTTTATGATGCTAGGAGCAAAAGGCAGAAAAATCGCACAGATGATTTTTTCTGAAACATTCTTAGTAGGGATCGCAGCTACTTTAGTGGGTTCAGCTGTCGGTGTAGGATTGACAAGTATCGTCCACCGATTATTAGTGGATCAGTTAGATCTCAATATTTCGCATTTTACACCTTTTAGTATTCACGGGTTGTTGATCACTGTTTTGTTTTTTGCTGTTTTGTTTTTATTAGCTGCTGTTGTCAATGCTTTTTCGATTGTCAAAAAACCGATATTAGCATTGATTCGTGCGGATCAGACACCAACAAGAATCAAGCAGCATAAATTCTTGTTTTTCCTTGAAGTAGTACTGGGAATTGCTTTTCTAGGCTGCGGTTACTATATGATGAAACACGTGGGGACCTATCAAGTCTTTGGTATAGGAGTAGCCTTAGTTACGATCGTATTAGGAACTTATTTCATTTTCCATTCTGTGATCATTTTCTTTTTATCATTACTAAAGAAATCAGAACAGATTTCATTGAAAAAATTGAACAATTTCACATTGTCACAGTTAAACTTTCGTATTCGTGAATATACACAAATGCTCTCAATGGTCGCTATGCTGTTTGCCTTGGCACTGGGCGCTTTGACGGTAGGATTAGGTTTTAAAAATGAAATTGCAGACTTGACAGAAAACAATTCTGGATATGATCTAGTGATGAATAATCCTCGGGCAGAAGATCAGCAAAAAATCAAAGAACTTTCACCAACACTTTCTGCTTCTTATACTCAAAAAGAAGATGCGGGAACGATTTACTATAATGCAAGTGAATTTGCGGCTCAACCATTGATCATGATAAAACATGAAGATGGAACACCGCCGAAGATCACGAAAGAAAAAGTTCCTGCTGAAAAAATGAATGAACTGACTGTACAAGAGGAACTTCGAAGCTATGAATTGCCGGAACAGCAAGAAAAAGAAATCAAGGTAGTCAGTCAATCAGAATTTGATCAACTGAACTTGCCACACTCCACTTTACAGCTAGTTCAGGTAAAAGACTTCCAAGCAAACCTGAAACCAATCGAAACACTTGTTGCTCAAAATAAAATGAACAATCCATCTTTGCAAAAAGTAGAGTACAGCAACCAGAAATATGAAATGTATGAAGTGTATAATGGTCTATTCTCTGGTTTTGAATTTATGGGATTCTTCCTAGGTTTAGCTTTCTTGACCATGCTTGCTAGCTGTTTGATGTTCAAGATCTTGTCAGGAAGCAAGAGTGACATTGCTCGTTATGAAATGCTTGAAAAGATAGGAACACGACGCGGGTTGCTTAAACAATCGATCCGTAGAGAAGTAGGCGTGTTATTCTTAGCACCAGGAATCTTAGGTGTAGTCCATGTCTTATTCGGATTACAAATGTTTGGTCTATTCATGCAAAATCCATACAAAGATATTTGGGTTCCGTTTACGATCTTCTTCGTATTGTATTTCATCTACTATGTACTGACGACATGGTTATATACTGGAATCGTATTGAAAAAGAGATTGTGAAAAAGCTGTCCTGCATCAAGTAATAAGAACAGCCAAGCAAAAATAGCTCCTCATATTTTTCGTTTGGTTGGGCTTATTACCGCAGATGCAAGCTTTTGAACACCGTTTGTTCGGAAAAAGAGGTTGTGACAATATTTTTGTCACAACCTTTTTTCGCGGTCTTTTATTAGAATATAGTAAATTTTTTCTCGTTACTCACGGAATAAGCTGTTAAGAAAACGGTTTCCATGTATACTGGAATCAGTGTAAATGAAAGAAAAGAGGGTGCAAGGAACATGGAAATCAATGAACAAAATTTTGGCGAAAACTATCACTTGATTACGATCACGAATCAAAATGGGACATCTTTGTCTGTCAGTGATCTTGGGGCACGGGTTGTTCATTTTCAAACAATAATCGATAATGAAAAACGAGAGTTGATCTTAGGTTTTGATGAAGCAAAAGAATATCTAGAAAAAGACCCTTATATCGGTGCTTCAATCGGACGTATGGCTGGACGGATCACGAATGGCACATTCAAATTAGATGATGAAACGTTCGAAGTAAAAACAGACCCGGACACTGGTCATTGTTTACATGGTGGTGCACCTAGCTTTGAAGCCAAGCAGTGGCATTATACAGTCATCAATGGTGAAAACGAAGCATCGGTTATTTTCTATCAGACTAGCCCAGACATGGAAAACGGATTTCCTGGAACTTTAGATGTAGAAGTACGGTATACGCTGACGAACGATGATACATGGCGAGTGACGGTCCAAGGGATCAGTGACCGCAAAACAGTATTCAATCCTACAAATCATGTCTATTTCAATTTAACCGGTGATCCAGCACAGTCAATCGACGAACATATACTTTGGTTGAATAGCCGATTATTTGCTACGCTCAATAAAGATACAACGCCTACAGGAGAAGTAGTTTCAGTAAGTGGCACAGCATTTGACTTCCAACGTCCTAAAAAATTAGGTGAGGTCTTTGCCAGTGATTTTCGCCAATCAATGATAGTGGGCGGTATCGATCATCCATTTTTGTTGAAAAAACAATCTGGTTTACTAAATGCTGCGGAATTGACAAGCCCAGATGAAAAAGTATCGATCCAAGTAAAAACAGATGCTTCAGGAATCGTGATTTTTACAGCAAATTTTGGAGAAGATGGACCGGAAATGCGCGGGAATAAATTAGTAAATCATGGCGGTATCACATTTGAGACTCAAGAACTGCCAGGAGCGGAGCGACTTGAAAGTTTTGGAGATGTCACTCTGGAACCTAACCAAGTACGCGAGTTTGTAACGGAATACAAAATAAATATAAAGAAATAGAATAAATTAAAAAGGGAGTGTGACAGTGTCACATCCCCTTTTTAATTTATTCTATTTCTTTAAAGGCAGATCAAGCCAGAATGATTTGTCTAAACTTAACAAGGTTAGTACAGGAACAGTTGCAGCTTTAACTGTACGAGTAGTTGTTTCTGGTATCTGTCTTGCCGTAAAATTGTTCCACAAATCCCAGATTGAAGCGACACGGAAGATGGAAGAAGCGTTGTTGACGCGTTTTATCGTTGAAAATTCTAATCCTGTGATTGGCACGCCATCTGTTGTCCATTTGATTGGCACATCGAATCGCTTAGACATATTGAGGATTTCAGCGTTTGCTTCTTCAGTTGTTGCTGCTTCTTTTTTCGGTTCATCATATTTTGTCAGGTCGTACGCTTCGATGATCGCGTTCAATTTTTGTGAATATTGGCGATCTGTAGCATAACGTCCTTCCAAATATTTGGTTGCTTCTTTGTAGTCTTTTGTTTCCGACTTCCAAGTTGGTTTGTAGAAATCAGGATTGCCAGTCAGTCCATTTTTGATCAAGTCGGCATAGTCTTCCAAACTTTCCTTGTAAGAAGGATATTTACGGAATTGTGCGCGGATTTGGTAGCTTTGTCCGGAACTATCTTGTTCAAGTGTATTGAAGGTCACGCTGCTTCCTTTATATGATCCTTTGATACCAAAAAGGTTATGATTTGGTTCGCTTGATAATAAGCTGTTTCCAGATCCACTTTCAAGGATAGCTTGAGCCATCATGACTGATGCGTAGATTCCTTCTTTTTGCCCGATTTCCTGTGCATCATCTGCAATTTTTTTCAAGAACTGATCAGTTGTTTGGTTTTGACTGAAATGGAACGAGCCATCTAATCCATCTAAAATAGATGAGCCGTCTGTCAGCGAACCTGAAGCAGCAGGTAAACCTGCTAAGTTTACTCGGACAGCAAAATCAGGCGTGAAATCTGAAATAGAAGTTACTCGAACTTTATCTCCTGGTTGAGGCGCATGGATAAATTGTCCGTTCCCAATATAGATACCTACGTGGTGGGTAACACCAGAAGAAGGTCCCCAGAAGACGAGATCACCAGGTTGGGCCTGACTTACTGGAATCTGTGTACCTGCATATTGCTGTTCGCCTGTCCAGCCACCGATATAATGACCGGTTGCTTTCATATATACGTAATAAGTCAAACCAGAACAGTCAAAAGTATTTGGACCTTTTGCTCCCCATACATATGGTTTTCCAAGATGCTTGAATGCTTCTCGAACGATTGCTTGTTGGACATTCGTTGTATTTGTAGGCAATACAGCATCAATTGGTGATTTTACAACAAAATCAGAAGAAGCAGAAGATGGATTCTCTATACCGCTTTGATTTGCTGTATTTGGACGAGATGAAGCATTGTTCGTTCCGCCATTTGATGAACCATTGTTTGGATGGTTTGGTTCTCTCTGAGTATTTCCATTGTTATTCGATCCAGATGGGTTTGTTTGATTCGAAGAATTCCCGCTGTTCGAATTATTGTTATTATTGTTTGAATTATTTGAACCATTATTATTGTTGTTATTACCCACATCTGGTTTGTTTGGCGTTTCCGGATCTGGTGTACTAGGGACTTCTTCACTAGGATCAGTTGGTTTCTCTGTTGAAGTATCCGGTACAGGTTCAAATTCTGCAGTAATAGATAAATTGTTCGTACCTACTGTAAAGGTCTTTGCATCATAATTTACTTCTTTGGCACCATTAACAGCGACTGAAGCAATTTGTTCACCTTCAGCTGGCGTAATAGTGTAAGTTACCTTCGTTTCCGCTAATAAACCTTCTACCGTTCCACTTTCCGTAATATCCAAAGGTTGCTGTTCAGGGGAATCCGCTGTCGAAGCAGTCAGTTGGATCTTACCAATCAAAGAAGGAGCAATTGTAAGGGAATATGTCTCGGCTGGCTTTTCATTTTCTGATGGATCAGCCGGATCAATTTCAGTTGGCTCGGTCGATCCTGTTGTTGAGTTAGTTGTTCCAGTTGGGTCTTCTGTAAAAGAATCCGTTGTTTCACTAGTAGCTGAGCTGGATGTAGTCGTATCTGTTGTGACTGTTTGATCAGCTATTTGATTATCTACGGCAAATACGGTATTGGTCGACAAAACAGACGGAGCAATCAGCCAAGTAGCAGCTAGCAAACGTATCGTTTTTTTATTTTTCATAATAAACTAGTCCTTTTCCTTTCATTGATTTTCTGTCTTATTCAGCATTCATTAGACATTTTTTGGAACAGATAATCGTGTCGAAAAGCTTTTTCTTTTCATAAATCTGTCTGTGTATTCTAAATAAAACAATTTGTAAATAAGCAACGAGCATTCATTCGTTTTTCTTTGACGTTCATTTTATTGCATAGACCACCTTTGTTTGGGGATAAACAAGTGGGGATAAAAATGGTTATGCATATGTAAATTATACCAAAGTTTGGAAAGTATCACAAAAATTTATAAAAATAATGATCCTAAAAAGAAAAAGACTGAAATATGTGATAAACATCTCATACTTCAGTCTTTTTCATTAACTATTCATAAGACATTAGGTCTTCATCAAACCCGCTAACGAGAGTAGTAATCATTGCTACGACTAGACTAACAGCCAGTCCTGCTAAGTACCAGAAAAAAGTACCGGAAATGAATGCAGGCAATGTGGTCAGACTACCAAATACAAAAGCGATCGCTTTCACTTGGGCAAATCCCATTACAGCTCCACCAGCAGCTGCACCAATGCAAGCAGCAACAAATGGTTTTTTCAATGGGATCGCAATTCCGTAAACAGTTGGTTCGGTCACTCCCGCAAGTAAAATCGAAGCAAAAGCAGAACCGGAGATCGAACGAGTTTTTGAACGTTTACTTCGTAGAAATACACCTAAAGCTGCACCAGCCATTCCAAAATTGGCTGCTCCTGTCAACGGAACGATTCGGTCGAACCCATAAGCAGAGATATTACTGATCATGACAGGGTTTACAGCCCATTGGATACCAAATATTACCAAAATATTCCAACCACCAGCGATGATTGCGCCGCTGATCGGTCCGTTAATATCCATCATCCAAGTAATTGCGGCAGCTAAACCTTCGCCAAGGTAAACACCCGCAGGCCCGAATACCATTAACGTCAAAGGAACCGTGATAACTAATGAAAGTAAAGGTACAAATACTAATTGCATATTATCGCGAATATATTTTTTGAGGAATTTTTCAACAAAAGAATAAAAGAAAATACCTAAAATCGCCGGCATGACAGTAGACGTATACTGCATCAGTACTACAGGAATCCCCAGAAAATCAGTAGCTGCTTTGCCACTGTCTGAAAGTAAAGAGGTCAGATTCGGTTCAATCAGTGCTGCAGCAATGACAGCCGCAATATATCCATTCACTTTAAACGTTTTGGCGGCAGAAAAAGCAAGAAAGATTGGCAGAAAATAAAAGACGGCATTCGACGCAGCAGACAAAATATGATAAGTTCCGCTTGTTTCACTAAGCCAGCCAATCGTAGTCGCTAAAACAACCAGACCTTTTAATATACCAGAACCGGCAAACAGCGGAATGATCGGCGTAAAGATTTCCGATATCAAACCAAATAGTTTTTCGATCGGATTTAGCTTTTCTTTAGGAGCTGAATGATCGATTTGACGCGTTAATTCCTTGTAAGCAGGAGCCAATCCCTGATCCATGATTATTTCTGCATATCTATCGAGTAAAATGAAATACTTAATGGAAGGGATTTGCTGTTTTAATTTTTCTGCATTGGCTACTGGCTGTTTTTTCAATTTGATACGAAGCCGAGTCGCACATGGAAGGACAGAATCAATATTGTCTTTTCCTCCCAACTGTTCAATCAGCATATGAATCTGCTCGGACAGTACCATCTGTTCAGGATTCATTGTCGTTTCCATTAGAAGACCACTCCACTCACTAATATAATATTGGCGTAAGGTGTCATTTCGCCTGTACGAATAAATGCATGACAGTTATTCAACTCTTTTTTCATTTCTTCATGTGGGATAAAGCTAATCGGTGTATCTGGTAACAATAATTTGATTTTTTCCAATATTTCCGGGTTCATTGTCTTTATTTCTTCCGCCAATTCAATCGATTGTACCTCAAGTTCTTCTAAAACGTTTTCTAAAACAGATAAAAAGCTTGGAAGACCGTTTGAGACAGCCAAATCTATTTTTTCAGTACCAAAGGGGACAGGCATGCCTGCATCCCCGATACTTAATTTATCAAAGTGCCCCATTTGTGCGAGTACTCGTGAAATATCTGAATTGATTACTTTTCCTTTTTTCATGTTTGTTTCTTCCTCTCATTGTTAATTTTAGACTGCTGATTGTTCTAAAGCTTCGCGGTAAGGGATAGAAGGTTGCGCACCATAAGACTGCACAGCAACAGAAGAGGCTAGATTTCCATAAAGGATCGCTTCTTTCAAGTTACTAAGGTCTGGCTGAAGTGTGCTGCTTAATGCGCCAATAAATGTATCACCTGCGGCTGTTGTGTCAACGGCATCCACTTTAAAAGCAGGGACGATACCGTGTTCTTTTTCTGTATGATAGAAAGCGCCGGCACTGCCTAGTGTAATGATTACTGTTCCAATACCTAATTCATGGAGTTTTTCGGCTGCTGCGACCAAACTGTTATGATCTGTCACTCTGATTCCTGTAATGATTTCTGTTTCTGTTTCATTTGGTATAATGATATCTGTTTTTTCAAGTAGTTCAGTAGGGATCGTTTCACGAGCTGGTGCAGGATTCAGGATCGTTGTTTTTCCTGCGTCTTTTGCAATAGAAAAAGCTAGGATCGTCGCATCTAAGCTACTTTCAAACTGAGCAATAATAAAGTCACTGTTTGTAATCAGTTGCTTGTTTTTTAGGACTTCTTGTTCATGGAAAGCATTATTTGCACCTGCATGGATCAAGATACTATTTTCTCCTGCTGCGTCTACCATAATCATTGCTTGTCCGGTTGTGGCGCCTTGGATTTCAGCTATCCCAGATGTATCGATGTTTTCTTTTGTCAGTAGATCTAATAACTGTTGTCCTTCGCTGTCAGCCCCAACGCCTCCAATAAAAGATGTCCGTGCGCCTGAACGTTTGGCTGCCACTGCTTGATTGGCACCTTTACCTCCGCCAGCGTGAAAAATCTCATGCGCATGCATTGTTTCGCCTGGCTTGGGCATGTTGGTTAAACGAAGGGTAGTGTCCATATTAATACTTCCAATTACTGTAACCGTGTTCATTTTACAAACCTCCAACTATTTCATTTATTTTGATGGGAAAAATTATTTTTTAAAACGTTTTAGTAAAACGTTTTAATAGTTCGATAAAAATATAGCACACCTTGAAAGCTATTTCAAGGGTGCAGTTGAAAATCTTTTTTCTAATCGTACAGGTAATCTTTTTTCTTCCCATTCTTTTTCTGGGAATTGGATCCGATCTAACAATAATTTGGCAGATGTTTGTCCCAATTCGAAGATCGGTTGTGCGATCGTTGTCAGTTTCGGCTTGATATACTCGCACATATCTATATTATCATAGCCAATAATGCTGTAGTCTTCAGGGATGCTTTTTCCAGATTCCTCTAATCCGCGATATAATCCAAAAGCTAATTCATCATTTAAAGCAAACACTCCAGTTGCAGCAGAATCAAGAAGTTCTGCTGTGATTTGGTAGCCACCTTGTTTTGAGAACTGTGTAGGTAAGAGGATCAGTTGGTCGTGAGAGATTTGGTAAACATCAAGAGCAGATTTAAACCCCTCAATCCGAGCGTGGACATTTTCCGGCGGATTTTCAGGATAGACAAGGGCGATCGTTTGATGACCTAGACTAAGCAAGTGCATGCCCGCTAGGTAACCACCGCGAAAATCGTCTGTTCGTACGGCATCACTAAATCCTTCAGATTTTTTCTGATCCAAAACAATGAAGGGCCGGCCTTGTTTTTTCAAATTTTCGTTGATTGCATCTGTAGAGACAGCAGAAGTCGCGATAATGAATCCATCCACACCTCGACGTGTGAGCTCGGCTAGATATTCGATTTCTTTTTGATGATCAGAATCAGCATTACATAATATCGTGACGAAATTCTGCTTATACAAGATATCCTCAATTCCTCGCATCAGTGTACTGAAGAATGGATTCGTGATATCAGGAACGAGTACACCAATTGTTTTCGTTTCCTTGGTAATCATTTGTCTAGCAAAATAGTCAGGCTGATAGCCTAATTCTTCTTTGGCAGCTAAAACTTTCTGAACAGTTTTCGGACTGAATTTCTCCGTATTTCCATTTAATATCAAGGAGACAGTTGTGATTGAAACGCCGGAAAGTTTAGCGACTTCTTTGATTGTGATCTTTTTTTTCACCATGTTCATACTCCTATCTAAATCCTGTGGTTATTTTCCCATGAAATCAAAAAGAAGTAAATGGAAATCACGTGTGCCAGTACTTATTTGCTTTGTTGGATAGCTTCGATTATTTGTTTCGTTGAGCGTACTCGTGCAGTTTTCGGAAATATCTTTTTTATGAACAATTGATGGGATTCTTTGTCACGATCACTGCAAGCATCTTCAGCAAGTACGACATGATACCCATGTTGAAAGGCATCTAATGCAGTAGCATATACACCGTTTGTTGTCGCTACACCGCTTAAAATGATAGTTTCGATTCCACGCCGGCGAAGTTGAAGATCAAGAGAAGTACCAAAAAAGGCACTTGGATTGTATTTTGTGATAGTCAACATATTATCTGTATCTTTCAAGGAATCCTTCAACAACAAGTCAGTGAATTCTGGAGGTACAGAAGCAGTCATTCCACCCATATCAGTTTGTTGACTCAAATAAGGGAAAGTGGAGATGTCTACGTTCACTAAAACTTTCAAGGCAGCGGTACGTTTCAATGTTCTTACTAACAAATCATTGTTTGTCAGAATAGATGCTGCAGTGTGTGGAGAGAGTGTACCGTTATTTACGATCCCTTTTTGCATGTCGATCGCGACAAAAGCAGTTTTTGATAAATCAAAAATCATATTTTCCTTTAAATCATTCATGATGTTCCTTCTTTCAAATAACAATGTTTTTTATGTAAGTAAATCATAAATCGTTTATTTGTCAACTAAATAAAGGATTCCTTTCTTTAGTCTAGAGAAATTCAGTGGTAAAATAAATAAGTGTGAGAAAACGCATTCGATGCATAGATATAGCGAGAAATATCGTGAAAATGGAGGAATCAGAGTGAAGTATGTCGAAGTAAAAAATGAATACAAACGATACAAAATGGGAGAAACGACCATTACAGCAAATGACGATATTTCTTTTTCAATTGAAAAAGGCGAATTAGTGATTATACTTGGTCCAAGTGGAGCAGGAAAGTCAACGATTCTTAATATTTTAGGTGGGATGGATACGCCTGATGAAGGTCAGATCATTATTGATGACACAGATATTGCGCAATTTTCAGATAAACAGCTTACTGCTTACCGACGAACAGATGTAGGGTTCGTTTTCCAATTCTACAATCTTGTTCCTAATCTAACAGCAAAAGAAAATGTGGAATTGGCAACGGAAGTTTCTCCTGATGCGCTTGATCCTGTAGAGGTATTGAGGCAAGTGGGCCTAGCTCATCGATTGAATAACTTTCCGTCCCAATTATCAGGAGGCGAACAGCAGAGGGTTTCAATTGCTCGTGCACTAGCTAAAAATCCCAAACTTCTTTTATGTGATGAACCGACAGGCGCGCTGGATTTTGAAACGGGCAAGCAAGTATTGAAATTATTGCAAAACGCTAGCAGACAACACGGCAATACCGTTTTGATCATTACACATAATTCTGCTTTAGCGCCCATCGCTGATAGAGTCATTCACATTAATGATGCTAAAGTAAGGTCTGTTGAATTAAATGATCATCCTTCATCCATTGATGAGATTGTATGGTAGGGGGATTTTATGAAAACAAGAACATATCTTAAAGCAGGTTTTCGCGAAATTCGGCAATCTAAAGGACGATTCATTGCAATCATCCTTATTGTCATGCTAGGAACACTTTTATTTGTAGGTGTCAAAACTGCTGGACCTGTCATGCAAAAAACGATGGATCACTATGTTGGTACAGCAGGACTTTCTGATTTGCAAATCGTTTCTACTGGTGGCTTGACACAAAAAGATATTGCTCAAGCAGAAAAGATCCCAGATGCAAAAGTAGAAACAGGAAAACAGATCTATTATTCCAATACTGGCAAAAACGAAGTGATTCAAATATTTTCTTATAACAAAAATAACAAGCAGAACAAGCTACAATTAACTGATGGAAAACTCCCGGAAAAACCAAACCAGCTTGTATTGGATGAAAAAGCGGAAGATGAAGGGTATAAAATCGGTGATATTTATCAGATTGATTCAGATGAATTGAAAGAAAAAGAGTATACCATCACGGGCTTTGTCCGTTCTCCATTGTTCATCAACAATTTGGAGAGAGGATACGCGAACGTCGGAAATGGTAGCGTCGATTATTTTGTCTATTTACCTGAATCCGTTTTTAAAACAGATATTTATTCTGTCTTATATCTTGATTTTACAAACGTAAAGAATTTGAATACGTACAGCAAAGCTTACAAAGATAAAATGGAGCAAAATCAAGAAAAGGCAGAAAAGTATTTACAAGATCGCCCTGAAGAACGCTTAGAAGAGCTGAAAAAATCGGCCAACGAAGAATTAGAACCGGCACAGCAAAAAATAGCGGATGGCAAAGCACAAACAACGCAAGCAAGAACACGGTTAGAAGATGCTAAAAAACAGTTAGCGCAACAGTCAGCAACTATCCAGCAGCTTCCTGAAGCGCAACGAACAATCGCTGTTCAAACATTATCTCAACAAGAAGCTCAACTTGCTGAACAAGAAAGGCAATTAGTTGAGAAAGAACGTGAACTGGCCTCTGCAGAGGAAGAATTGAATCGAAATGCAGAAAAAATTGAAAATTTAACTAAACCATCATACCTATACAATGAACGTTCAGAAAATGTCGGTTTTCAAGAATTTGGTGATCTGTCTGATCGTATCGCTGCGATTGCCAATGTTTTTCCTGTTTTCTTTTTCTTTATTGCCGCATTGATCACCTTTACGACAATGACACGTATGGTAGAAGAAAACCGCAGGGAAATCGGGACATTAAAGGCGTTAGGTTATACGAAAGTTGAAATCGCAAAAAAATATGCAATCTATGCAAGTCTAGCCTCAGGGATAGGCATTGTTTTAGGAACGATATTAGGAACGAATCTTTTGCCAAGGATCATTTTTGAGCTGTCTAACGAGCGGTATGATATTGGGAGTGCGCTTATTTTTTATGACTGGCCGCCGATTTTACAAGCAGCTGCCGCATTCTTCATTGCCGCATTTGGCGCTGCAATGATCGTTTTATTCAAAGATTTAAGAGAACGGCCTGCTGCATTGCTTCAACCGAAAGCACCGAAGCCAGGGAAACGCATTTTTCTTGAATACATCACTCCGCTGTGGTCACGCCTTAGCTTTAATCAAAAAATCAGTTACCGAAATCTCTTCCGATATAAGTCAAGAATGCTTATGGCGATTATCGGAATTGCTGGATGTGCCGGGCTGATGGTTGCAGGCGTGGGATTGAAAGATTCTCTAAGTTCTGTCTCAGCCAAACAATTTGGACCGATCATTGACTATCAAGCAATCGTTACATTGGATTCATCCACGGAAGATAGTCGTCAAAAAGCAGCGGATATGCTGCAGAAGCAAGAAAAAGTAAATGAGATCCTAGCTATTCATACTCAAACCGTAGAATTGAGAAAAAAAGGACATGCTTCGCAAAGTCTGACAGTGATCGTACCAAGTAAAACAGCTGATTTGGATCGTTTTATCCATTTAACTGATCTTGAAGAGAACCCACGCTCCTTGCCTAAAACAGGAATCGCTATTACGCAAAAAGCAGCAGAACTATTTGACTTATCTACAGGAGATCATATTTCGCTTTATGATGAAGATCAAAAAGAATGGAAAGTCGAAGTAAAAGAAATCGTGAAAAACTATCTAGGTAGCTTTATTTATATGTCCCCTGAATATTATGCTTCAGTTACTGATCAATCGATGATGGATAATGCATTTTTGCTGCGTACAGATAAGATGACAACAAAAGAAGAAGAAATGCTTTCCGAGAAACTGCTTGCCACAGACGCTGTGACAAATACGTCTTTCATGTCCAAACAAATCGAAACGCAAGAAGAATCAATGGCGAACTTAGACTCGGTTGTCTTAATCTTTGTCGTATTATCAGGACTGCTGGCTTTTATCGTCTTGTATAATCTAACTAATATCAATATTTCCGAGCGTGTACGCGAATTATCTACAATAAAAGTCCTTGGATTTTTTGATAAAGAAGTCACGATGTACATTGTTCGAGAAAATATCATCTTTACTCTTTTAGGAATCATCGGAGGATTTGGTGTAGGATATATATTGACTGACTTCATCTTGCAACAAGCGTCTATGGAGAATGTCATCTTTCCATTAGTGATCACATGGTGGGCTTATGTCTTATCAGCAGGATTAACTATCGTATTTACGGTTATTGTGATGATTGTTACCCATTTCAAATTAAAGCATATCGATATGATTGATGCGTTGAAATCGAATGAATAAAAACAGAGGTTGTGAAATCAGCGGTTTGACCTGAGTATTAGAGAAACAAACGGCAAAATAGTTTCTCATATTTTGCCGTTTTTTGAGCTAATACCGAAGGACAGCTGCTAATTGAACACCATGAATCAGAGGTTGTAAAAAAGCCGTCCTGCATCGAGCAAAAAGAATACTCAAATAAAATTAGCTCCTCATGTTTTACATTTGAGAAGACTGATTGCCGTAGATAAAAGCTTTTGAACACCATTTATAGAAGAAACAAGAATATTTTGCTATTTTAAACAAGAGGATAGACAAATACATGTCTGATCTCTTGTTTTTTATTGGGCAACAGACCTCTTAGAATGTATAAAGATAAATTTTACAAACGCTTTCGGTTCAGTTATAATAATAAATGATAACTTGTATATATAAGTTGCGGTAGGTAATAAATCAGTTGAATGGAGGTAAATATCCATGACATTTAAAGACAAAGTCATTTACCAAATCTATCCCAAATCTTACAAAGACAGTAATGGTGATGGAATTGGAGATTTAAAAGGAATCAAAGAAAAACTCCCGTATCTGAATGATCTAGGCATCGACATGATTTGGCTAAACCCTATTTATCCAAGCCCTCAAAAAGACAACGGTTATGATATCTCTGATTACACAGCCATCGATCCTATCTTTGGTACGATGGAGGAATTCGAACAGCTAATAGCCGAAGCAAAGAAATACCGGATAGAAATCATGCTCGATATGGTGCTGAATCACGTTTCGACAGAACATGAATGGTTCAAAAAAGCACTAGCAGGGGACCAGTATTATCAGGACTTCTTCATTTTAAGAGAAGAGCCAACGGATTGGGTATCAAAATTTGGTGGAAGTGCTTGGTCGCCATTTGGAGATACGGGGAAATATTATTTGCACTTATATGATCGGACACAAGCTGACTTGAACTGGCGGAACCAAGCAGTAAGAGAGGAACTATTCAAAGTTGTTCGTTTTTGGATGGAAAAAGGGGTAAAAGGATTCCGTTTCGATGTTATCAATGTTATCGGTAAAGACGAACAATTGAAAAATAATAAAGAAAATGATGGCAAACCTGAATATACGGACAAACCAATCACCCATACGTATCTAAAAGAATTGAACCAAGCAACGTTTGGGACGGATTCCACTATCATCACAGTCGGTGAAATGAGCTCTACGACGATCGAAAATTGTATCTTGTATACAGAACCTAGTAGAGAAGAATTATCAATGGTCTTTAATTTCCATCATTTGAAAGTCGATTATGAAAATGGGAATAAATGGTCTACTCCTCCATTTGATTTTGCAGAATTAAAGCGACTATTTCATACATGGGGAGAAAAGATGAGTGAGGGTAACGGCTGGAATGCTCTATTTTTTAATAATCATGATCAGCCACGTGCGCTCAATCGATTTGTAGCTATCGATCAGTATCGAAAACAAGGAGCAGAGATGCTAGCAACCATGATCCATTTGAACCGTGGGACGCCCTATATTTATATGGGAGAAGAAATCGGCATGATCGACCCAGACTATTCATCGATTTCCGACTATATTGACGTAGAAAGTTTGAATGCTTATAAGTTACTCCTTGAACAAGGATTCACAGAAAAAGAAGCGTTTCGTCGGATCAAAGCAAAATCTCGCGATAACTCTCGAACACCCATGCAATGGTCAGACACAGAACAAGCAGGATTTACTACAGGGAAACCTTGGTTAAAAGTTGGAGGCAAGCTAGAAGAGATTAATGTAGAAAAAGAACTATCTTCTGAAGATTCTATTTTGTCCTATTACAAGAAATTGATTCGGCTGAGAAAAACATATCCAATCGTTGCACAAGGAGATTATCATGCTTATGAAGCAAATCATCCGGAAGTTTATGGCTTTCTTCGCCAATTTGAAGGACAGCAGCTGCTTGTATTAACAAATTTCTATGATAAAGATACAAGGATCACCATCCCAGAAGGATTCACAGAAGCCAATATTCTTATCGATAATTATTCCGATACTGTTCTTCATCAAAGTCTGGAGCTAAAACCATACCAGGCAATTGCTTTGCTGAAAAATTAAAACAAAAACACAAAACGTCGTTCCTACGAGCTATTCTCGTAAGATCGACGTTTTGTGTTTTATTTAAAATAATCTTCTTCAGAAAATGAAGAGTTTTCATACTCTCCTTTATCGCCATAAAATTTATTGTAGCGTTGTTTGAATTTACGGAAAATAAAAGTAACGAGTAATTTGACTAACGTATAGATAGGAATACCAAAAATAACGCCCACAATTCCCATTAGATCACCCATGACAAGTAAAACGATTAAGATCGTAATCGGATGGATCTGTAAACGATCACCCATTACTCGAGGAATCACCAAGTCACCGTGGAGAAGTTGTACGGCAAACCAGACAATGACAAATTTGACAGCCATAAAAGTAGAGTCTTGGAATGCAATGATCAAACCTGGAAAGAAGGCGATAAACGGCCCAATATATGGAATGATACATAACAACCCAGCAGAAATAGCTAAAACACTAGCAAATTCTAATCCGATCAGTAAGAAACAAACCCAGTAGACTGCTCCAAGGATAAATGAAGCAATGATTTGCCCCTTTAGAAATGAACCCAATTGTTGATTAGCAATCTTTGTCAAATTTTTAAAATCTGTACGAAATGCTGGTGGGACAATCGCTAAAACTGACTGATAAAATTTTTGAGGATCTCTCAAAAGGAAAAAAGCGACAATTGGACCAGTAAATAAAGTAATAAAAATAGCTGTAACAGTTGAAAAAATGTTGCTGATCCGTTGTGCGCCACTTTCCCAATAATTTCCAATAAATCCAGCTATATCAGACGTCACGTCGTCAATAGAAGCGAAAAATTGATTAAATGAATCGGCAAAAGGTGTTTTCTCTAAAAATTGTCGGAGACTCTCTTGAAAATCTTGAAACAAATCTGGCAAACTACTGATCAATGTCTTTGCCTGTTCTTCAAGAAAAGGAACAAGCCATACGCTTCCAAGCCCCAATAAAAATAAAATAATCACATAAACGATAATGACTGACAAGTTCCTCGAAAGGTGCTTGCTCAAACGTTTGATGACTGGTTCCAAAAGATAATACAAGATCAGTGCAAACAATAATGGGGGCAAGATAGTAGCGATAATGATTCCGACAGGCTTGAATATAAACGAGATCTGATGGAAAAAATAAATGATCAGCGCAAGTAAGATAACTATTCCTAAAACATAGTAAGAGGTTTTTCCTCCTAAAAAGCGGATCAAACGATTCGTTGTATCTGTTTCTTTTTTCACTCTTTTTCCTCCTTTATCTATAACTTCATTATAGACAAAAGCGGGTATAAAAGGAAAATGATAGAGGTTGATTGCAAAAATATCGTCAATCATTCATATAAACTTTCTCATCAATTAAAATAAGAAAACGCTTGACAGTTCTTTTAACCATATGATAAATTAAATCCTGTTGCTAAAACGTAACTATTACGGTTTGTAAAAGGCGAATCGGAACATTCAAATGAAAGAAGATGAGAAGAGGAGTGTCATAAATGAAACGATTGATAGGTATATTGGCCATGCTGGTTTTAGCAGGTATGTTAACTGCTTGCGGCGGGGCAAGTGGGAAAGCCGAGGACAGTAAAGAAAAATTGAGCGTGATGACGACCTTTTATCCTATGTATGATTTTACAAAAGCAATCGTCGGGGATGAAGGAGAAGTAGAGTTATTGATTCCAGCAGGGACTGATTCCCACGATTATGAACCTTCTGCTAAAGACATGGCAAAGATCCAAGATACAGATATCTTTGTTTATAATGATGAAAACATGGAAACATGGGTCCCCGCAATCCAAAAAACATTACAAGAAGGCAATGTCCATACGATAAAAGCGACAGAAGGTATGCTTTTACTTCCGGGAAGTGAAGAAGGACATGATCATGACCATGAACACGGGGAAGAAGGCCATACACATGAGCTAGACCCACATGTATGGCTAGCTCCAAGTTTAGCAATCAAGCAGGTAGCAAACATACGTGATCAGCTGATTGAAGCTTACCCAGAAAAACAGGAAGTATGGACAAAAAATGCAGCAGCCTATACCGAGAAACTTCAAGCACTCCATCAGCTTTATCAAGAAACCTTTAAGCAAGCAAAACAAAGATCTTTTGTCACGCAACATGCTGCATTCAACTATCTGGCATTAGAATATGGATTGAATCAAGTATCGATTGCTGGTCTTTCTTCTAGTGAAGAACCGTCTGCGGCGAGAATTGCTGAACTGAAACACTTTGTTAAAGAACATGGAATCAACTATATTTATTTTGAAGAAAACGCCAAAGATAGTATTGCCAGAACGTTAGCAAACGAAGCAGGTGTATCTTTAGAAGTATTGAATCCTTTGGAAGGATTGACGAATGAACAAATAGAAAATGGAGAAAACTATCTTTCTATCATGGAAGCAAACCTCGAAGCGTTGAAAAAAACGACAGAGACAGAAAACCCGCTAGAAGATACTTTGACCCCCAAAAAAGAAAAGAGCGTCTACAACGGTTATTTTGAAGACGAGGATGTACAAGATCGCTCTCTTTCAGATTGGGCAGGAACTTGGCAAACAGTAGATACGTATGTAGAAGATGGGACTTTTGATCCTGTTTTTGAATATAAAGAAAAATTGAATCAGGATAAGACAGCACAAGAATATAAAGAATATTATACGAAGGGCTATCAAACAGATATTGCTTCAATCAAGATCAGTGAGAAAGAGATG
This sequence comes from Enterococcus sp. MSG3290, assembly GCF_050555565.1. Classification (NCBI taxonomy): domain Bacteria; kingdom Bacillati; phylum Bacillota; class Bacilli; order Lactobacillales; family Enterococcaceae; genus Enterococcus; species Enterococcus sp. MSG3290. Next base: position 422,721 of record NZ_CP187862.1, read on the forward strand.
GCATTTACGTTTAAGGATGGAACAACGAAACGTTCAAATTATCGTTATGTAGGGAAAGAAATCTTGACCTACGAGGCAGGAAACCGTGGCGTAAGGTATCTATTCGAAGCAGAAGATAAGGAAAGTGGCGCTTTTAGATATATTCAATTCAGTGATCACACGATTGCACCGGCTGACTCCGAACATTTTCATTTATATGCAGGAAATGAAAGTCAAGAAGCATTGCTGAAAGAAATGGAGAATTGGCCAACATTTTATCCAGATACAATGGATGGACGTGAAATTGCACAGGAAATGCTTTTGCACTGATAGGCAAAAAAGAACCGAATAGTTTGGATCGGCTGGTCATTTAGTCGGTCCAAACTATTCGGTTCTTTTTATGAAATCAATTTCTTTAATCCACGGATAGAGGCTGGGATAGTCTCGCCGTTTGCCAACGTGACTTCTCTGGTTTTTTTATTAATCGACCGCACATTTTGTGTATTGATAACATAGGATTTATGACAACGGATAAAATTCCGATGCATTTTCTCGATTTCTTTGATCTTCTCATAGAATTGTAATTGGGCATGAGTCAAATGGACTTCCAGTTTATGTGGTGCTCCTAGCGAAGTAGAAAAATATTGGATGTCTTTGATCGGTAAAAATTTGATCTCATCATTAAACTCTATTTTGAAGATATCTTTTTGGATTTGGGACATTTGAAAATCTTCGAAAATTTTGCTCAGGATATGCTCGACATTTTCTTTTAAATCATAAAGATCTTCTTTGACGATATAATCAGTCGGTTCAATGTTGCTTTTTAAGATTTTCATCGACATTTCCGTATGGGAAGTCACATAGATTATTTTTCCTAAAGGATCTAATTCACGGATCAATTTACCGATCGCTACACCATCCATTTCACTGTCTTCTAGTTCGATATCTAAAAAGTAAATACCAAAAGAAGAAGTTCTGATCTTGGCTGCATTGAGAAGTTCTTTCGGATCAGAGGTAGAAATATGGACATAACTGTCTAAGTTTTCAATCATGATTCTATTTTTGATCACCGTTGATAAAACTTCTAATTGTTTTGGATCGTCTTCACAAATATAAATGGGAATCATATCATTACTCCTTTATTTTATTTGTATATAAATCGTTTGAGAAAAACGCTGGTTTTCAATTGATGTTTCAAGGAAAAGATAAGGATTGGTCTTTGTCAATTCATCCAAGATAAACAAGCCAAGGCCTTCGTTTTTTGGATTTGTTTTTGTTGAGAACCCTTTTTGTTTCAACTGGTTTAACGGTAATGTATTTGTTGTTGTATTGATCACACGAATCATCACGGAATGATTCTTCTTGAGTATGGTCAATTCGATTTTTTTCTTCTTTGCAGCACTAGCTCCTTCAATCGCATTGTCCAAGATAATACCAAGCATACGTACAAGGTTTACCGTATGTTTCGTATCCAGTTCGATTGGCTCAGGAAAATGAAGCTGGACGATCAACCCTTTTTCCTGTGCCATCATGAGTTTTAATGACAGTAAACTACGGATCTCAGGAACTTTCATATTATCCAACATACTTAGATTGGCCGGAAAAAGGTTCATCATCTGGCGTGTAGGTAATATCGTTTGATCATAATAAGACCGTAATCCTTCTAAGTCGCCTTCTGAAATATAGCTGTGAAGAGAAAAAAGCAGATTTTGGTAATCATGTTTGAATTCTCTCAAGTCTTGATAGTTTTTTTCTAGATCTTTGATATAATCCTGTTGCATCCTGACTTGTTGCTCTAATAACTGATCAGCTAATTTCTTATTAGAGATTTTCCAATAATAAACCAAGATGATCAGGCCAACACACAGATATAGAATGAAAAAACTCGTATTCAAAGCTAAGACATCAGGTGTTTCACCAGAAAAACGGGTATAAAAAATAATGATATAGTATGTAAATAATATCAATGTCCCGATCGTACCGATCATACGGCGGTCCACAGTGTGAAACCAAGTCTCTAACGATTTTTTAAAACAAAAAGCTAATAAAGCAGATAAAAAAGCGGATAAGGCAATGTGAAAATACTGCAATGAATCTCCTGGTTCAATAACCGAAGATTTCAAAACAAAAAAATCGCCGATGCTTGTTAAGTGATCTCCTAAAAGCGACGTCAATAACCCAAAAGGAAGCGCGTAAACCAATTGTTGACGCGAAGTCGAAAAGAAGAAAAAAGTAAGCATCAGCATTCCTATAGCAATTAGAGCAGTAAAAATCCCTAAAATCGAATAGACCCATCCAATCAAAATACAAGAAATCAGAATGACTCCCGCAAACAGATATTTGTATCGGATGTGATGGTCAATCAATAAGATACAAATTGTGTAAATCAAATATTGCAACGCTATGGACCATAAAAACATAAAGTACAGCTCCCATTGATTTTTACCAAATTATAGCACAATTAGCGTATTATTTTTTTAATTTTTCAGGGATTTTGAATTCAGAACTCATACCAAAGCAGCAGCCAGATACAAAAAAGTCAGATAAGTTAGTTAATTGTTTAATGATTGTTTTTTTCATGAAAGATTCCTCCAAAATTCATCAAGTAGTTTGTAATAGGAAGCAACGTAGCTATTTCTAAAACAATCCCAAGTAGCAAATAGGTAGAAAAGTAAGAAGCTGAGAAAAATAAAGTAATGAGAGAAAAAATTAGAAACATGCTGATCGCCTTCTTTAATAATGGGGGACGTTTCTCGGGTTCAATGGGATTGATTGCTGTACCTCTTGATCCATAGCGAAGCAGTAACAAAAAGCAGCTGATTAACAAAAAGACCATCATTGGGAAGGAGATAGTCAATTGCAGATGTTTCATCACCAAGGGAACGCCCCATAAATAAAGTAGTGTCCACAGCAGACAAACGAATTCAGAGTCGGAATGCAATCCATAAGCATATCTGCGGATGCATATATAAGAAAGAAAGGTGATTCCTGTTTCCGCCCATGAGCCTGTCACCAGAGAAAAGACTAGAACGACCGCTAGTTTTCCAAGATTATTCAATAAAACTTCTAAGGCAAATTTTACTTGGACATACACCATATCTTCTTCCGATTTGTCTCCGCTGAATAAGGCTTCTAATAATTTGTTCACAACTTTATCTTTCATCTCATACGTACCTCCACCACAAATTTTATGCTAAAAAAAATAAAAAACGTCTTTTGTTTCATAAAAAGTGGTTTTGACATCAAAACCGTCATGATTTTCTAAAAAAATCTTCGTTTTCCAAGAACCTTACCAAAAAAAGTGACAGTTTTGATACGAAAAGTACTTTTTATGACAAGTTTGTGCTTTTTCGAGTGATTTATGTTAAAAAAATTACTGACCTTATAAAAGGTGATGGAGGGATTCTTATGGAAAATGAACAATTGTTTGAAGTCGGCGAAACATATGCATTTAAATCTGATTTATTTGAATCACCAATAAAAGGAAAAATAGAAAAAATCTATGAAAATAGTGTGATGATACGTGTCATGAAATGCGCAGTAGAAGACAATGATACCGCTCATAATCTGCACTGGCAGTTAGTTGTACGCAAATCAAGTACAATAGAAGAATAAAAACAGATAAAATGTTGAGAGCATAAAGAGGTTGTGAGTCTCCCGTTTAGCTCTGAGTTACAAGGAATAATGTTAAAAAACAGCTTTTCATGTTTTATGAATATTGCCTTGTGACCGAGGTGTTGGCAGGAGAATACTGTTTATTTGAAAAAAGGGCTGCGGCAAGACTTTTGTCACAGCCTTTATTTTCATGAATAGGAGTTACTTTTGGTTACTTTTAGAGAAGTAGCTTTTAAGGAGCAGATAAAGTCAAGGCTTTTATTTCTATAAATGAAGTAGTAAAATGAAGAACAGATTTTATTACAGGAAGGATGCCGATAATTGTGATCATTGTTGCAGGAACGATCGGTGCAGGGAAAAGCACACTGACTGAAATGCTTGCCCAAGATTTAGAAACAAAACCTTTTTATGAGAACGTGGAAGATAATGAAGTATTGCCACTATTTTATTCTAATCCAGAAAAGTATACTTTTTTATTACAGATTTTCTTTTTGAACAAACGCTTTTTGGCAATCAAAGATGCTTTCAGCCATGATGACAACGTACTAGACCGCTCCATCTACGAAGATAGTATGCTGTTTCATTTGAATGCAGATTTAGGGCGTGTTTCTGAAGTAGAAGTAAAGCAGTATGAAGGTCTTTTAGAAACGATGCTGAAGGAGTTAGAAGAAATTTCGCCACAAAAGAAACCAGATCTACTGGTTTATATTCGTGTATCCTTTGAAACTATGTTAGCGAGAATCAAAAAAAGAGGCCGGGAATATGAACAGCTAGAACAAGATCCTGAACTCTATTCCTACTATAAAGAACTCAATCGACGATACGAAGAGTGGTATGAACAGTTTGATATATGTCCCAAAATAGTGATCGATGGGGACAAATATGATTTCGTAGCCGATCCGGCATGTGGAGAACAAATCGTACAAGAAATCAAGATGCGGGCAAAGAAAATGACAGAAGAGGCAGATGCCCAGTCGATCCGCTACACTACAAATAACCCGAAAGCAAAGGGAATCTTTACAACTAAATAATATAAAAACTAAGCAAATTGCTCACTCGCAGATATTTCTCTGTGAGCAGCATCTTGCTTAGTTTTTTTGATTCATTGAGATCAAATAGTGAACCGATTCGTATGATAAAATTGCCATAAATGAAATGTCTGAGTGAGGGCCATGATCAAAAATAAAATGGAAACGATCAAAATCGAATGGGCGCCAAACAGATGATGACAGAAAACAAGGACAATAGCTCCTGCGATAAAGGCAAGAACGACACTTAGATAGTGGAAAAATCGATCAAAATCTGCTTTTTCTTTAGAAATACAATAATCATATAAGTTCGTTGCTACCCCTTTTAAATTTCCAGTTGTAAATAAATTAGTGTAGGCACGCCCGTTGATTTTATCAAAAGCTACCCACTGGATCGATGCAGTAAAAGCAATCAAAATCGTTACTAATGCGGGATGCTCATGGACGGGTGTCAAACTAACAAAGAAAAAAATCACTGCTTCATAATATAGAACAAACAAGCGCCAGAAATGTTTTTCTTTTTTTCTAAAATAATCAATTAGATACTTTGTTAGAAGAATCCCTAAGAAAAAGAAAAGGGTAGACAATACTTTTTTACCAACACTTAGCCATTCTCCGTCAAATGCTTGGATGATCGATAGAATGATATTGCCAGTTTGAGCAGAGGCAAAAGCACCATATTGGATATAAGTATAACTGTCCATGGCTCCTCCGATAAATGTCAGCAAAAGTCCTATTGTACGCCCCTCGTGAAAGGAAGTCTGCATTTTTTTCATCACCTTTTATGAATATTTTTGTCTTCCTTATCTTAGCATAAACGATTGAAAAAAAGGAAAAATTTTCAGAAAACTAAAATCATATCGCTTCCCATTTTCATTTTTAGAAAGGTCTGTTAGTATAAAGAAAAAATAGACAACGAAACTTTAAATAACCAACTTGAAATAAACAAATTCAAAGAAGAAAGATGGGAAGGAAATCAATCAGTTGAATGAAAAAGAAATTCTCCGATTACAAAAAGAATTGAAACGCTGGGAGAACAAGTATAAAAAGCTTCAACAAGTCTTTCGGCTACAAGAAGAAATCATTGCTACCTATGAAGCGGCTTATGGCGAAGCACCCGGACTTATTGAGGAAGAAGTACAAGTAAAAGAAAGTGAAGGAAACAGCTCTTTCTTTAAAATGATGGAGAAACGTTCCTATAATCGCTTCAATCAAGAACAAAAAGCAGCTATCACATATGATATGAAGAAACATCTTCGAATCATAGCAGGAGCTGGGAGCGGCAAAACGCAAACAATCTGTGCAAAAGCTGTTTATCTGATGACGCAAAAACAAGTAGACGAAGAACGCATACTAATGATCACTTTTACAAGGAACGCTGCAAATGAACTAAAAAAACGAGTAGATAATTTCAGCCAGAGAAAAACCGCTGTCCATATCGGAACATTCCATAGTATCTTTTTTAGGATATACAATGAAATTTGTCGAAAATTTCCTGAAGTAGCAATGCAAGGAATACAAGGAGACTTTTCAAAGGATACTGCACAAAAAGTGAATGCTGTTTTGCAACAGCTGATACGTAAATATAATCTTTATATATTTGATCAATATGGAGAAAAAACGATTGCTTCTCGGTTAGACTATTGGCAGAATATGAACCTTTCAGTAGAAGAAATGGTTCAGTTAGTTAAAGAAAAATATGATTCCATTGATAAGAATGCACGACAGCCGATATCAGAACGACTGTATGGATTGCTCACGGAACTCCAAGAACAAAAAAGAAGCCAGCAATTGCTAGAGTTCAATGATGTACTCCAAAATCTGAAAAGCGCTTTGGAGAATGAGGAGATCCAGCATTATATCGGCCAAAAATATGATTATCTATTCATTGATGAATTTCAAGATACTAATCCACTTCAATGGGAAATCGTGAAACGGATGACAAAGGAAAACAGGATCAAGTTGATTGTTGTTGGAGATGATGATCAGAGTATCTATGGATTCAGAGGATCAGAGCCAGCATACATCAAGAACTTTGAAAAAGAATATCCTACCAAAACTCTTTTCTTATTAACTAATTATCGTTCTCGGGCAGCTATTGTCCAAGGAGCAAATAGATTGATCAGCTATAATAAAAATGATCGGATACCAAAGGCGATGATTCCAGCACAAAAAGAAGCAGGTGTTATGGAAGCCTATTTGTTTTCTGATACTAAAGCAGAAAGTCAGTGGCTAATCAAACAAATTCAGACATTTATTCAAAAAAATGGGAAATATAAGGAATCAATCATATTATACCGATCAGCTTCACAAACGCAGCAGCTTGTCCAATCTCTGCTGAAAACGAATATTCCTTTTGTACTGGAAGCAGATAGTCCATATGAAGGTATCTTTGGTATCAAGTCTTTCCAACATTTCTATCAAAAAATTGTTCATTGGCAAACAGCACTGAATCTGCAAAAGAAAAATCAGGCCTACCAGCAATTGCTCCGGCAGCTGATGGCAGACTGCTACCTGAAAAAAAGTGAATGCGATCAATACTTTTCTCCTAAATATCAAAATATAGCCGTTGCAGATTATATTTTGTCGATAAGCCCCAATTTAAAATCGAAATCTGCAGAAATCCGAGAGTTTGAGGAAGCGTTGCGTAAAACAGACCAGCATCAAGAAATCTATTCGCTTGTTCAAAGCTATCTTCATCTGCCACGTATAGCTAAGGAAATCGACCAGAGTGATCAAGAATGGATACGAGAAGAAGTAAAGCAGCATGCTACTTTCAGAAGACTCCAAGCCTTATCGCAAGAAACCCAAGCGACAGCTAAAGAATTAAAAACCCGCTTGATTGCTTACAGACAAGGAAAACTTGATGCACTATGTATCCAGAGCATTCACAAAAGTAAAGGTCTTAGTTACCGAAATGTCTTTTTGATTGGTTGTAACGAAGGAAGTTTGCCTTATAACGGAGCGACAGAAAAGAAAGTAATCGACTTTAATGAAATAAAAGCAGAACCAGTGACGACGATAGAAGAAGAACGAAGACTATTTTATGTTGCGATGACTAGAGCAAGAAATCGTCTGTATCTATGTGTACCTCAAATGAAAAATTCAAGAAAATTGAAAGTATCGAGATTTATCAAAGAAACCGGGAGTCGTGTGAAAAAAGGAAAGTGATAGAAGTGGTCAGTTTCAAGAAAGAAGAAGGAATGTACGAAAATTGCTTCTCAAATTTTTGTGAAATTTCAGCTTATTTTCGAAGAAGCTATTTCTGGAACACAGTTTATTCGGAAAAAGGAGGTGTGACAAGAATTTTGTCACACCTCCCTTATTTATTTTGAAAATGAGAATACTATTATCAAAATAGAGAATATATAGAATAATTCTCATTATTCAAACGTAAATAATCAGTTATTTTGATTTTTTTTTATATTTTATTAGCTAATAATTGGTATTTTAAAAGAAATTACTGTAGAATTGGATTATAATTAAAAAGGAGTGAGAAAATGATAAAAGTATATACTTCGCCTAGCTGTACTTCCTGTAGAAAAGCAAGAGCATGGTTGCAAGCGAATCAACTTGAATTTGAAGAGAAGAATATTTTTGCCGAACCGTTAACAGAAAGTGAGATCAAAAAGATCTTGGCAGCGACTGAAGGAGGAGTTCAAGATATTATTTCCACTCGGTCGAAAATTTACGAAAAGCTGGGCATAGATTTTAACGAATTAACTTTAAAGCAAATGATCGTCTTATTCAAAGAATATCCTTCATTATTGAGACGACCTATTTTGATTGATGAAAAAAGAATACTAATCGGATTTAATGAAGATGAGATCCGGTCATTTGTCCCTCGTGAAATTCGATGTGTTGCCAGAAATCTGATCTATTTACAAAACAATAACATCTTAAATTCATAGGGAGGGAGCCTTCGTGGAAGTGAAAGTCTATGGATCAGCGCACTGTGTAACAAGTCTGAAGGCGAAACAATGGTTAGAACACCATCAATTGCCTTATCAATTTGTTGACTTAGAAGAACGCGATCTAAGTACAGAAGAAGCAGAAGAATTATGCAGTTTTGAAGAAGTGCAAGCAGAACAGCTATTTGCGACTTGGTCTGAGGCTTTTCACAACATTGCGATTGACCTTTCCTGTGTAGAAAAAAAACAACTGATTTTTTTATGCACACAACATACCAACCTCCTCAGACGTCCTTTGATTATTATCGATGAAGTTCTATTTATTGGATACAATGAGCAGTTGATGGAACAGCTTATCTTAAATAAATAGACTTTAACTGTTTTAATCAAGTCACTGAGCATTCCATACAGTTGTAACAGTCGAACACTTAGCATCAAGCGTGTTATGTGTTCTTTTTTTGTCTTTATTTTTCTACTATAGAGACATGCTCAATTTATGTGGTCAAAATTCAAATCTAGGTGGGGATATAGAGTTAAAAATATATTGACATGTGTAAATTTACATGATATATTCATTTCTGTTGTTTTAAGTAGCAAAGCAATAAAATAGTATTTTAAAAAACATATAAAATAGTTGTTGACATGTTAGAAATGACATGATAAGATAACTGAGTCGTTAAAAAAAGGACCGCTTGCGAAGCTTGATTCTATCGAAAAAAACTTCAAAAAAGTTCTTGACAAATAACAAATGATAAGTTATGATAAATGGGTTGCTGTAAGATTTCGAAAAACGAAATCAAAAAAACTTTTAAAAAAGAGTTGACAATTACTTGTCTCTCTGATATGATATAAAAGTTGCTACGGCAGCCAAAAACGAATCGGGAAACACTCCTGATGAAGTAGACCTTTGAAAACTGAACAAAGTAAGACAAACCAAATGTGTAGGGCGTCTTGATTCAATTCAAGACAACAAACATTTTTAACAAGCAAGCAATATGCTAGCAAACAAATTGAGCTTAACAATCGCAAGATTGTTCGAACTTTTTATGAGAGTTTGATCCTGGCTCAGGACGAACGCTGGCGGCGTGCCTAATACATGCAAGTCGAACGCTTCTTTTTCCACCGGAGCTTGCTCCACCGGAAAAAGAAGAGTGGCGAACGGGTGAGTAACACGTGGGTAACCTGCCCATCAGAAGGGGATAACACTTGGAAACAGGTGCTAATACCGTATAACAATCGAAACCGCATGGTTTTGATTTGAAAGGCGCTTTCGGGTGTCGCTGATGGATGGACCCGCGGTGCATTAGCTAGTTGGTGAGGTAACGGCTCACCAAGGCCACGATGCATAGCCGACCTGAGAGGGTGATCGGCCACATTGGGACTGAGACACGGCCCAAACTCCTACGGGAGGCAGCAGTAGGGAATCTTCGGCAATGGACGAAAGTCTGACCGAGCAACGCCGCGTGAGTGAAGAAGGTTTTCGGATCGTAAAACTCTGTTGTTAGAGAAGAACAAGGATGAGAGTAACTGTTCATCCCTTGACGGTATCTAACCAGAAAGCCACGGCTAACTACGTGCCAGCAGCCGCGGTAATACGTAGGTGGCAAGCGTTGTCCGGATTTATTGGGCGTAAAGCGAGCGCAGGCGGTTTCTTAAGTCTGATGTGAAAGCCCCCGGCTCAACCGGGGAGGGTCATTGGAAACTGGGAGACTTGAGTGCAGAAGAGGAGAGTGGAATTCCATGTGTAGCGGTGAAATGCGTAGATATATGGAGGAACACCAGTGGCGAAGGCGGCTCTCTGGTCTGTAACTGACGCTGAGGCTCGAAAGCGTGGGGAGCAAACAGGATTAGATACCCTGGTAGTCCACGCCGTAAACGATGAGTGCTAAGTGTTGGAGGGTTTCCGCCCTTCAGTGCTGCAGCTAACGCATTAAGCACTCCGCCTGGGGAGTACGACCGCAAGGTTGAAACTCAAAGGAATTGACGGGGGCCCGCACAAGCGGTGGAGCATGTGGTTTAATTCGAAGCAACGCGAAGAACCTTACCAGGTCTTGACATCCTTTGACCACTCTAGAGATAGAGCTTCCCCTTCGGGGGCAAAGTGACAGGTGGTGCATGGTTGTCGTCAGCTCGTGTCGTGAGATGTTGGGTTAAGTCCCGCAACGAGCGCAACCCTTATTGTTAGTTGCCATCATTCAGTTGGGCACTCTAGCAAGACTGCCGGTGACAAACCGGAGGAAGGTGGGGATGACGTCAAATCATCATGCCCCTTATGACCTGGGCTACACACGTGCTACAATGGGAAGTACAACGAGTTGCGAAGTCGCGAGGCTAAGCTAATCTCTTAAAGCTTCTCTCAGTTCGGATTGCAGGCTGCAACTCGCCTGCATGAAGCCGGAATCGCTAGTAATCGCGGATCAGCACGCCGCGGTGAATACGTTCCCGGGCCTTGTACACACCGCCCGTCACACCACGAGAGTTTGTAACACCCGAAGTCGGTGAGGTAACCTTTTGGAGCCAGCCGCCTAAGGTGGGATAGATGATTGGGGTGAAGTCGTAACAAGGTAGCCGTATCGGAAGGTGCGGCTGGATCACCTCCTTTCTAAGGAATATTACGGAGACTACACAATTTGTTTTTACTTTGTTCAGTTTTGAGAGGTTTACTCTCAAACACTTTTGTTCATTGAAAACTGGATATTTGAAGTAAATGTAAGTAATACAAACCGAGAACACCGCGTTGAATTTGAAAGCTGAACAAATTGTTTAGCCTGAAGCAAAATAGGCGGACGGCCATAAAATCTTTGATTTTATGAGACGATCGATCTTTTTACCGTACAGGCTGATTTGTGAGCTGGATAGAGTTTTTTAATAAGTTCAATTGCTTATTTTCTTGATCTAACTTCTATCGCTAGAAGAAGGATCAAAACCCAACCGTAAGGTTGATAAGGTTAAGTGAATAAGGGCGCACGGTGGATGCCTTGGCACTAGGAGCCGATGAAGGACGGGACTAACACCGATATGCTTTGGGGAGCTGTACGTAAGCTATGATCCAGAGATTTCCGAATGGGGGAACCCAACATCTTTAATAGGATGTTACGATTGTGTGAATACATAGCACATTCGAGGTAGACGCAGAGAACTGAAACATCTAAGTACCTGCAGGAAGAGAAAGAAAATTCGATTCCCTGAGTAGCGGCGAGCGAAACGGGAAAAGCCCAAACCAGCAAGCTTGCTTGTTGGGGTTGTAGGACTCCAATATGGTAGTTCTTTCAGATAGTCGAATGACTTGGAAAAGTCAGTCAAAGAGGGTAAAAACCCCGTAGACGAAATGTGGAAGACACCTAGGAGGATCCTGAGTACGGCGGAACACGAGAAATTCCGTCGGAATCCGGGAGGACCATCTCCCAAGGCTAAATACTCCCTAGTGACCGATAGTGAACCAGTACCGTGAGGGAAAGGTGAAAAGCACCCCGGAAGGGGAGTGAAATAGAACCTGAAACCGTGTGCCTACAACAAGTCAAAGCCCGTTAATGGGTGATGGCGTGCCTTTTGTAGAATGAACCGGCGAGTTACGATTGCATGCGAGGTTAAGTTGAAGAGACGGAGCCGCAGCGAAAGCGAGTCTGAATAGGGCGTTTGAGTATGTAGTCGTAGACCCGAAACCATGTGATCTACCCATGTCCAGGTTGAAGGTGCGGTAAAACGCACTGGAGGACCGAACCCACGTACGTTGAAAAGTGCGGGGAT
>NZ_CP187862.1:437500-1797500 GCF_050555565.1 Enterococcus sp. MSG3290
ACAGTACCAGGAGCTTCATTTTTAAGATAAGTAAAAAGAGGATCTGTATTTTCTCCATTTACGTCAATCAATTGATGCATAGGGAAGGTAACGCCATAAGTGGTTTTACAAGCTTCTGCTGCTTCAGTCGCTGAATCTAGCTCTTGTTTAAATTGATTGGAAGGAAAGCCTAAGATAACCAGACCTTGTGTCTGATAAGCTTGGTAAAGTTCTTCTAATTGTTTAAATTGAGGTGCTAGACCGCATTTTGTTGCAGTGTTAACAATGATTATCGGTTTGCCTGCATATTTTTTCAATGAATAGACAGTGCCGTCTTCTAAAGTAGTTTCAAAATTATAAATAGACATAAAGTTTTCTCCTTTCTATTTTATATAATAAAAAGAGCGCTAAACTGAAAACTAGCTATTTGTTTTCCCGTTTAGAACTCTTTTCAGACAATAAATATTTAATAAAATACGAAGATAAGATAGCTATATTGCTTCTCATCTTTACGTTCTTTTAGAAACTATGCTTCTACTTCAGACCATTCATCGCGTTTTGCTAAAAATTCACGAGCCAAAGCTTGTGCACCTTCTAGTGTATGGCTGGCAGCCCAGCCACATTGTGTTTCATTGCTTGCAGGTACTTCAGTAGCTTCAAGAACATCTTTCATTGTTGCTTCAAGAACATCTAAAATGTCTTCGTAGCTTTCATGATTCAATACAGTCAAGTAAAAGCCTGTTTGGCATCCCATTGGAGACCAGTCTACGATGTAATCTGCGTGATTGCGGATTAGTTCGGCAGTCAAGTGCTCAAGTGAATGTAGACTTGGCATGTCCATGTGTTCTTTATTTGGTTGTTTAAAGCGGACGTCGTATTTAATGATGACATCGCCATGCGCACCCGTTTTTCGATCAGCTACACGTACATAAGGTGCTTTGACTTTTGTATGGTCAAGATTAAAACTTTCGACATTCATTCTCATTTGTAAGACTCCTATCTGTTTGTTCATTCGTTTTGATGCTTTTCACTAAAGAATTATTTAGTGAAAAGCATCAAAAACGTCTTTCTACTTGATTCTAACACTTATCGTTTCCAAGGTGTAGCAATCTGAAATATTTTTTAGATTTTTCTGCTAAGTCGTTTATTGGGACTTCTAGTTCTTGATTCTGTCAAATGCCTGAGCTAAATCGTTTATGAGATCCTGACCATACTCAATTCCTACAGAAAGACGGATCAAGCCGTCCTTTATGCCAGCCTCTTCTCGTTTTTCTTTTGGAATAGACGCATGAGTCATGACAGAAGGAATTTCCACTAAACTTTCTACGCCACCTAAACTTTCTGCTAAAGTAAATAGTTGGAGTGATTCAACAAATGGAATAGCAGATTCTTCATTTTTTAAAGTAAAAGAAATCATTCCGCTAAAGCCGCTCATCTGCTGCTTAGCAACTCCATGGAGTTCATGATCGGGTAATCCTGGATAGTAGACCTTTTCTACTGCTGGATGAGAAAATAGAAAATCAGCTACCACAAAAGCATTTTTTTGATGTTCCTCCATACGAACACTTAGTGTCTTGATTCCGCGCTGAAGTAACCAGCTATCTTGGGGACCAAGTACGGCTCCGATAGCATTTTGGTAAAATCCGATCTGATCGGCTAGATCTTTATGGTTAGAAGTCACTAAACCAGCTACTACATCGCTGTGTCCGCCTAGATATTTGGTACCGCTATGGACAACGATATCAGAACCGAGATCTAAAGGTCTTTGAAAATAAGGAGTAGCAAATGTATTGTCAGCAATAACTATCAATCCATGTTGATGAGCCAGAGTGGCACTTTTTTCTAAATCAGTAATCTTTAGAAGCGGATTGCTAGGTGTTTCAAGATAAAGTGCTTTTGTATTGGGTTTGATGGATTGTTCTATTTTATCAAGATTACTCGTATCTATGATCGTGTACTCGAGACCATTTTTAGTAAGAACTTTGTCAAATAGACGGAATGTTCCTCCATAGACATCATCTCCTAATAAGATATGATCGCCAGCTTGAAAAAGAGAAAAAACGGCATGAATCCCAGAAAGACCAGAAGAAAAAGCGAATCCTCGAACACCGCCTTCCAAATCAGCAATCAGTTCTTCCAATGCAAAACGAGTAGGATTACCAGATCTTGAATATTCATATTGTTTAGGCTGGCCGACGCCATCTTGCCGATAAGTGGATGTTTGATAAATAGGTACACTGACAGCTCCTGTTGTGGGATCTTCACTGATGCCTCCGTGGATCAATTTTGTTTGAATGTGCATGTTTCTTTCCTCCTATAAGTAAATGTTTTTTGATAAATAGCGGTCTGCTGCGTCTGGAAAAATCGTAACGACACGATGACCAGGTGGTAAACGACGAATTTCTCTTAATGCTGCTGCAAAAGCCGCACCACTCGAACTTCCAACTAATAGTCCTTGTTCTCGTGCTAACTGCCTAGTATGGTTAAACCCTTCTACATCAGAGATTGTCTCGATCTGATTGATTGAAAGGGGAGAAAGAAACGGCGGAATGAATTCTACACCGATACCCTCAATTTCGTGAGGGGCTGGATCACCACCATTTAACACAGAGCCCTCTGGTTCTACACCGATTATTCGAATGTCGGGATATTTTTCTTTCAAAAAGGTAGAAGTTCCAGCAAAGGTTCCACCACTCCCAATTCCTGCTACAAAACTATGGATATTTTCTTTGATTTCATGAAAGATTTCTGGCCCTAACGTATGATAGTAAGCAGCAGGATTATCTTTATTTTCAAATTGAAGAGGCAGATAGCTGTTTGATATCTCCTCTGCAAGTTTTTTACTTTTGCTGATGGCACCGATGATTCCTTGCTCACTAGGAGAATGGATGATCTTTGCTCCCAATGCTTTCATCAATTGTTGTTTTTCTAAGCTAAACTTCTCTGGAACAACAAAAACCGTTCTTAATTTGTATGTGAGTGCGGCCAGAGCGATCCCAATTCCTGTATTTCCGGCAGTTGGTTCGATGATCGTCGTTTTTTCATTGATTTTTCCTTGGGCAAATCCTTCTTTGATCAAATAACTGCCCAATCTATCTTTGATACTTCCTCCAGGATTTAAATATTCTAGTTTTGCATAAATAGCAGAACCTTTAGGCATAGAATAGTGCTGATTGTCAAAGCGATAAAGCGGTGTGGAACCAATAGCTTCTGTAATTGTCGAGATAATCATATGGGCCTCCTAAAAAAAGATAATAAAAAAAGGAGCTGACTATTAAATCAGCTCCTTGAAAGACATAGAGAAAAATTGAGTAGATAAAAAGATAAGTTACCTGGTACTCATTCTATGAAGGGCAATTAATAGACATGACAAATAGTATGCTGCTTTTATGCACCATACAACAGCAACGATTCAATTGTTTTTGGTTGCTGACTGTCATGTGTATCCCTCCAAGTAAAATTTTTATTAACGATAGCATGAAAAAAAATAAAAGTCAAAGGCTTGAAAGAAAAAAATATTTCGATAGCATCGTTTACCCGTGTTTATTTTTCTGACAAATAGGCATGAGACCTTAAAAGATAGAGAATACTCTAGTTTTCTGGCCGGTTGTCTGATACAATAAAGTTGATTATGATAAAGAAAAGAAGGAGCAAAAATAATGATCTCAGCAAGTGATTTAAGAGCCGGTATGACTTTCGTACAAGACGGCAAACTGATTAAAGTTCTGGATGCAAGCCACCATAAACCTGGTAAAGGAAATACAGTTATGCGTATGAAACTGAAAGATGTCCGTTCAGGTGCAACATACGACACAACGTTCAGACCAGAAGAAAAATTTGAAAAAGCACATATCGACACAAAACCTGTACAATATTTGTACACGATGGATGATACAGCTTTCTTCATGGATTTGGAAACATATGAGCAATATGAAATTCCTGTAGAAACAGTAGAAGAAGAAATGAAATATATCCTAGAAAACATGGAAGTAAAAATCCAATTCTTCGGTAGCGAAGTCATCGGCGTTCAATTACCAACAACTGTCGTATTACGTGTTGTGGAAACACAACCTTCCATCAAAGGTGCAACAGTCACTGGTTCAGGTAAACCAGCGACAATGGAAACTGGCTTAGTAGTCAATGTTCCTGACTTCATCGAAACAGATGAATTGTTGGAAATCAATACAGCAGAAGGTTCTTATGTAAAACGTGCATCAAAATAATGAGCTGACGAATTGATAAGAAGTTGAAAAACATAGCTTGACCTCTTGAAAGGCAGATCATCGGATCTGCCTTTCAAGAGGTTTTTTTGTGGAATCAGCAAATTGAAAAATAAAAAAGTATTTGATTTTATTTATATTTTGAAAGATGAATGGCAAAAGCTAGAGAAAGAAGAAACTGCACTTATTTATGAAGAAATTGAAATGATTCATAAAATTGAAAATATCCGAACTATTCCGAACTATATTGAAGCGAAAATATTTTTTCATCACTAAATAGTGTTGAATTTATGTTTTTATGTATAAATAGCTTCTAATAGTTCGGGTATTTTGTTTTTATAACCATTTTTATTCTTATTTTTAAAAAAATATTTCGAAATATACTAGACAATTCAGAAAATTTTGTTTAATATTATTCCAATAAAATTCAAATCTTTATCAAATGAAATTCCAATAAAAACGGAAAAAAAGTGAAAAGAGGAATGAAAAAATGACAGAATTGATAATTGGCGGAGTCACAGCAAGCACATTGGCAGAAAAGTATAAGACACCTCTGTATGTGTATGATGAAGAAAAGATGAGACAAACGATGCTGTCATTCAAGCGAGGCTTTGTATCGAAACGTTTTGATACAAAAGTACTTTACGCCTCTAAAGCATTCCAAACGATTGAGATGCTGCATTTAGTTCGTGAATATGGATTCGGGCTAGATGTTGTCAGTGGTGGGGAAATCTATACCGCTTTGCAAGCTGATTTTCCTAGAGATACTATCTACTTCCATGGTAACAACAAGACGCCAGAGGAACTAATCTATGCACTTGAAAATGATTTGTTGCATATTGTTGCCGATAATTTGATGGAAGTTGAATTATTAGCAGAATTAAGCCAACGCTATTTAAAAAAAATCTGTATCATGCTTCGGTTGAATGTCGGAGTAGAAGCACATACTCATGAATATATCGTCACTGCGCATATTGATTCAAAATTCGGCATGAGCTATGAAAGTAAAGAGTGCCAACAAGCCCTTCAGTTGATAAAAGAAAGCAGCTATCTAGAGTTAGAAGGATTTCATGCTCATATCGGGTCACAAATTTTTGATGTTACTGCTTGGTTAGCTGAAATCGACAAATTGACGAATTACTTAACCGATTTTGACCAACCTCTTTCCTTGAATCTTGGCGGAGGGTTTGGGATTCGTTATACACAAAATGATCAGCCAATCCCAGTCGAAGAGGCACTAAAAAAACTGATTGAATATACGGAAGAAGCTTTGGAAAAACGAAAACTGACCATTCGTCAATTACTGATCGAACCGGGTAGAAGTATTGTTGGAGAAGCTGGTACAACACTATACACGATTGGTTTCATCAAAAAGACACCACATAAAAAATATTACTTTGTAGATGGCGGGATGACAGATAATATCCGTCCAGCTCTGTATCAGGCAGAATACGATTGTGATTTAGCAGCAAAACTGTCGGAAGAAAAAACAGAGAAAGTGACGATTGCAGGAAAAATGTGTGAATCAGGCGATGTGGTAATTAAAGAAGCTTATTTGCCGAA
Source organism: Enterococcus sp. MSG3290 (assembly GCF_050555565.1). Taxonomy (NCBI): domain Bacteria; kingdom Bacillati; phylum Bacillota; class Bacilli; order Lactobacillales; family Enterococcaceae; genus Enterococcus; species Enterococcus sp. MSG3290. The sequence continues at coordinate 443,263 of NZ_CP187862.1, forward strand.
AGCAGAATCGGGTGATCTTTTAGCTGTTTATTCCACGGGAGCTTATGGATACTCGATGAGCAGCAACTACAATCGAGCGACACGACCAGCAGTTGTTTTTGTCAATAATGGCCAATCAAGACTGATTGTTCGCAGACAAGCATTTTCTGATCTACTAAGGGGGGAAGTTTCCTATGATCCTTCATAAATATAATGGCTGCGGAAATGATTTTATCTTATTAGATTACGCAGAAGACACAGATTATAGTCAATTAGCCGCTTCTTTATGCACAAAAGAAAAATATGATACAGACGGATTGATCGCCGTAAAAATCGATCCGTTGGAAATGATCTATTACAACAAAGATGGCAGCCGCGCGCCGATGTGCGGAAATGGCATTCGCTGTTTTGCTCGATACGTAAATGATCAGAACATGATGAATGAACAGGAATTCAACGTAGAGACATTAGCAGGCACAAGAAAAATTACGGTGTTGGATCCCTCACCTTTTTATTGCAGCGTAGATATGGGAGTGCCAGATGATTCTCCGGAAAAAATCAAAGCTAATCAAACTTATCCAATAAAAAACCAGGAAATAGAGATCAATGGTGAAAAAGTAACGATCACTAGTTTATTTTTAGGAACGATTCATACTGTTGTTTTTGTTGAAAATGCGCGTGAGGAAGTCTGGAGAAAAAGAGGTGAACTGATCTGTCATCATCCTTTGTTCAAAGAAAAAACCAATGTCAACTTTGTAGAAGTAGTCAATGAACAAGAATTGATCGTCCGTACCTATGAAAGAGGAGTAGGTTGGACACTTGCTTGCGGTACAGGTTGCTGTGCCTCTTATGTGGTTGCTAAGGAAACTGGGAAAATTTCAGCAGATCAGGTAGTTGTTCACTTGGAACAAGGAGACTTGATGATCTCTGGTGAGGATGCGATACAAATGGCTGGCCCAGCAGTTCATGAATGGACAAGAATATTGGAGGAATGAAGATGATAAAAGGTTCGATCGTGGCGCTGATCACGCCGATGAATGAAGAGGGATCAGTAGATTATGCTGGTTTGGAAAAATTGATCCAATTCCATTTAGATGAACAAACAGACGGATTATTAGTTTTAGGTACAACAGGAGAATCTTCTACGCTCACACAATCTGAGGAGGAGCAGATCCTTCAACTGACAGTAAAGAAAGTGGCTGGCCGTGTGCCGGTGATTGCAGGAGCTGGAACGAATAATACGAAAGAAACGATTGAAAAAGCGAAGCATTTTGCTTCTTTGGGGGCAGACGCACTTTTGGTCATCACCCCTTACTACAACAAAACAAGTGATGCAGGACTAGCTGCTCATTTTACAGCAATTGCAGAAGCCTCACCGATTCCGCTTATTTTGTATAATGTTCCTTCTAGAACAGGCATGTCGATTCCAATCCATGTATTAGTAAATTTAGCAGAACATCCTAATATCATTGGTTTGAAAGAAGCCTCAGGAGATATGGCTTATGTGATGGATGCCGCTCGGTTGATTGGAAAAGAATTCTTCCTTTACAGTGGAAATGATGATTTGATCCTACCAGTAATGAGTGTAGGAGGAAGCGGTGTAATAAGTGTATGGGCGAATATCCAACCTAAAATAGTCCATGAATTAGTAAAAGATACGCAGGACGGAAGATGGCAGCAAGCAAAAGAAAAGCAATTAAATGCACTTGAACTGATCCATGCCTTGTTCAGTGAGACCAATCCTATTCCTGTCAAAGCAGCCATGTCATTATTAGACTTACCTTCCGGACCTCTACGCCTGCCTTTAGTTTCTCTTTCAAAAGAGAAAAAGAAACAATTAGCTCAGCTTTTGTTAAAAGAAAGGACGGGTGAAAAATGAGAATCGGACTGATTGGCAGTGGACAGATGGGAGACAGAGTCGAAGAAGTTGCACAAGAAAGAGGAGATACGATCCTTCTTTTACAGACGTCACCTAAAGAAGCAACTACGCTTGTTTTTCCGGAACTGCCAGAAATGCTTATTGATTTTTCTCATCCAGATAATTTAGAGAAAATCCTTTCGTATAGCTTATCATATCAACTTCCGTTAGTCATTGGCACGACAGGTTATACACAATCACAGTTCCAAGAAATAAAAGAACATGCCAAACATGTACCTGTGATGTATAGTGCTAATTTTTCGTTCGGCATCATGGTGATGAATCAACTAATCAAGCAAGCAGCTGCAATGTTGCAAGGCTGGCAGATCGAACTGATTGAAAAACATCATAGTCGTAAAAAAGATGCACCATCTGGTACTGCAAATATGCTGCTTCAAACAATCCAAGAAGTGCAAAAGCTGCAGCCCGTATACAACTGGCAAGGGAAAAAAAGAGAAGAAAACCAAATTGGTGTACACAGTATTCGTGCAGGTTCTTTACCTGGTGAACATGATGTATTGTTTGCTGCTACTGATGAAATATTTACGATCAAACATGAATCTTTTTCTAATCGAATCTTTGCTGCAGGCGCAGTAGAAGCAGCGGACTGGTTGAAAGATCAGTCACCAGGTTATTACAAATTAGAAGATTTATTAATGGACAAAGGGGTGTAAAAAACGTGGAAGCTCAAGAAATCATCCGCTACATTCAAACGGCATCTAAAAAGACGCCTGTGAAAGTCTATCTGAATGTAACCGAGCCAATCGAATTTAAAGAAAGTAAAGTTTTTGGTGAAGGAAGCAGCTTCGTTGTTTTTGGTGACTATGAGACGATTGCTCCGGTTTTAGAAGCTGAATCAGAAAAAATCATTGAAATCGAAATCGAAACTGCTGCAAGATACAGCGCAGTTCCTTTGCTAGATATTAAAAAAATTAATGCTCGTATCGAACCAGGTGCTATTATCAGAGATCAAGTGTCAATCGGCAACAATGCCGTGATCATGATGGGAGCGATTATCAATATTGGTGCAGTAATCGGTGAAAACACGATGATTGATATGGGTGCTGTCTTAGGTGGACGAGCGACAGTGGGCAAAAACTGCCATATTGGTGCAGGAGCTGTCTTAGCAGGTGTGATCGAACCAGCATCGGCCAAACCGGTTATCGTAGAAGACGGCGTACTGGTAGGTGCGAATGCAGTGATTGTTGAAGGTGTCCATATCGGAAAAGATGCAGTCGTGGCAGCAGGAGCAGTGGTTTTAGAAGATGTGGCAGCAGGCACTGTTGTCGGTGGAATACCTGCACGTGTATTAAAAATAAGTGATGATCAGACAAAAGAAAATACAGCATTGATTGCTGCGTTACGCGAATTATAGAGGAGATGGAGAAAAATGCGCGAAATAGATACCTGTATTGTGGGGGCAACCGGATTAGTCGGCCAAACGATGCTCAAAGTGTTAGAAGAATATGATTTTCCAGTAGGACGATTGAAATTATTAGCTTCAAAACGTTCAGCCGGTAAAGTTTGTGTATTCAAGAAAAAGAAACACACTGTACAGGAATTGACAGAAACTTCATTTGAAGGATATGATTTAGCGCTATTTTCTGCAGGTGCTTCTGTATCCAAAGAGTTTGCGCCAATCGCACGAAGTCAGGGACTATTTGTCATAGATAATTCCTCAGCATGGCGGGAAGATTCGGATATTCCATTAATCGTTCCAGAGGTCAATCTGGAAGACTATACATTGAATCGGCTGATTGCAAATCCAAATTGTTCAACCATTCAAGCGGTACTTCCGCTTAAAGCTTTACAAGAAGCCTTTGGTATCCAGCGAGTCAATTATTCGACCTATCAAGCAGTTTCTGGTTCCGGGCAAAAAGGCATTGAAGATCTTCATCGTACGCAAAATGACGAGGAACCAGTTTTGTATCCTTATAATATTAGCCAAACGGTGATTCCGGAAATCGATCAGCCTTTGGAAAATGGGTATACAAAAGAAGAACAGAAAATGATAAATGAGACCCGTAAGATTCTGCATCAGCCTGCTTTGCCAGTATCAGCAACCTGCGTACGTGTGCCAATCGAAAATGGACATGGAGTCTCTGTGGCAGTTCAACTGCAAAAAGAGTTTACGACGGAAGAAATTAGAGAGTGTCTCAGCCAGTTTCCAGGGATTCAATTAGAAGATGATCTAGCAGCACATAAATATCCGACGAGCATTCTTGCTAGAGGAACAGATATGGTTTATGTTGGGAGGATCAGAAAAGACACTTCTTTAGAGAACGGATTGTTGTTCTATACGACTGCCGATAACATACGCAAAGGAGCCGCTGCGAATGCCGTACAGATTGCTGCAGCTTTAATGCAGAAAATAGCGGAGGTGGCAAGATGAGTAATACGCTGAAAGTAGCGAAATTCGGCGGAACATCGATGTCTCATGAAGAGCAATTCAAAAAAGTCCGTACAATTGTTCTTTCAGATCCCAATCGCCAAGTGATCGTTGTTTCTGCTTTAGGCAAACGTACGTCAGATGATGACAAAGTAACAGACTTACTTTATTTGATTTATGCTTACCTTCAGCATCATGTTGATTGGACACCCCTTTGGAAAAGGATTTGTGATCGTTTCATTCAAGTAAGAGATGTTCTTGCCCTGCAGTTACCTATTGAAGATGAACTAGCACGCATACAGAAACAACTGGAAGACGAAAAGATAACTGAAGATTATTTAGTAAGTAGAGGTGAATATCTGACTGCTCAACTGATGGCTGAGTATCTTGGTTACCAGTTTATTGACGCAAAAGACCTGATTTTCTTTGACTATGATGGGAAAATCGATCAGGAAAAAACAGCACAGGAAATCACAAAAGCATTTAAAAGATATCCGAAAATGGTTGTTCCAGGGTTTTACGGGGCGAACCCTGCAGGAAAAGAAAAATTATTGGGCCGTGGGGGAAGCGACATTACCGGCGCGATACTGGCGAAGATGTTGCAAGCGGAAAGTTATGAGAATTGGACGGATGTTTCAGGAATCATGATGGCTGATCCGCGAATCATCGATCATCCTAAAATCATCGAGGAAATCTCTTTTAGAGAACTGAGAGAGATGGCTTATATGGGGGCTAACGTTCTTCATGAAGCAGCTGTTTTCCCAGTTCAAGAGGCTGATATCCCCATCCAAATAAAAAATACCAATGATCCTTTCGCTCAAGGGACAAAAATATCGAATCACGAAATAGAAAAGGAAAATGGACTGACAGGAATAGCTGGACGCAAGGATTTTCTTTCCATCACTTTATTCAAACGACATATGTCCGATGAAATCGGGTTTATCTGGAAAGCAATGAGCATTTTTGCTAAACATGAGATATCAATCGAACATATTCCTTCAGGGATCGACAATATCGGAGTGATCGTCTCGGCAGAAGCGATTGCCGATAAATTATTTCTCATCACGAAAGAATTAAAAGAAACACTTGGCGTGGAAGAAATCGTCGTGATCGAAGACTTAGCTTTGATCTCTGTCGTTGGGGGTCCGCATAAAGAATTGATTGGATTATCTGGGAAAGTGTTATCGATATTGAACAAATTAGAAATTCGCACATCGATCTTATCACAAGGAGCACAGGAGTTGAATCTGATCATCGGTGTACCGAATAATCAATATGAAACAGTAGTGAAGGGTATCTATGAAGGGATGGTGAATACGGATGCTGAAAGAATATCGAATGGCACTCCATCAAATTCCTGAAATCGGATTTCATGAATTCAAGACAAAAAAATATTTATATGAACAAGTAAAAAACAGCGGGGCCGTTATCCATGAAATCGGCGAAACAGGACTACTCCTTTATTTTGATAATCAACAAGAAGAAACGATTGCTTTTCGAACAGATATCGATGCACTGCCAGTCAAAGAAGAAACGAATCTCTCTTTTGCTTCTAAGCATGAAGGGTATATGCATGCATGTGGTCATGACGGACATATGGCGATGCTTTTAGGGTTGACTGACTTTATAACTAAACACATTGAGGATCTTATTTATAATGTAGTACTGATCTATCAGCCATCAGAAGAAATTTCCGGTGGCGCACAAAGCGTTATTCAGTCAGGATTGTTGGATAAATATGAAGTACAAGCAATATTTGGCTTTCATCTATGGCCTGGACTAGCTAAGGGAGAAGTTTTCTCTCGACCAGGACCTTTGATGGCACAAAGCAGTGAAACAGACATTATCATTAAAGGCCAGTCTGCACATATTGCTTCTAGTGAAAAAGGAATCGATAGTCTGGAGGCAGCTGTACGATTTTTGAAGAATGTTTATGATTTTGACCGTCAATTACCGGCAGAGTGGAATCATCTAATGAAATTTGGCCAAATCCAAGGTGGAACGATCCGAAATGTTTTAGCTGGAGAAGTTATTGTATCCGGAAGTATCCGTTCTTACAGTTCAGATATGCAAAATTATTTGAAGAGGGGATTAGACCATTTAGCAGAACAGTTTCACTCTACAGCTACTATTTCTTTTCGCTATAATGACGGCTATCCAGCTGTAATCAACCATAGAGGCTTATATGCAGCACTGTTAGATTCAAACAAACTACATGAATTAGATGCTCCAGTTCTTCAAGCCGAAGATTTTGGCATATATACGCAACAATATCCATGTGTATTTTTCTTTTTAGGTGTCGGTGATACCCCTGCTTTACATGATCCGACGTTCGATTTTGATATGGATGTTTTAGAAAATGGTGTAGAATGGTACAAAACGATTCTTTTTACAGAAAATCTTCTTGTAAAAATCGATAGCAGTTCAAAAGAGGAGCGAGTAAATAATGATGAATTTATCCAATCGATTTAGTCCCAGGCTTTCTAGAATAGAAGTATCAAAAATACGACAATTCGATCAGCAAATATCGTCGATACCAGATGTGATCAAACTCACCCTGGGAGAATCGGATTTTCCAACTCCTGAACATGTCAAGCAAGCAGGAATAGCAGCGATCGAAGAAGACTTTTCTCACTATACCGGAATGAGAGGATTAGAGGAACTGCGGGAAGCTGCTTGTATGTTTCAGCAGCAGCGTTATGGACTAACTTATGATCCGCAAACGGAAGTTTTGACGACGGTTGGTGCAACGGAAGCGATTGCCTCTGCATTGTTATCTGTTTTGGAAGAAGGAGACAAGGTTCTTATTCCAGCGCCTGCTTATTCAGGATATCAGCCATTAGTGGAACTAGCTGGTGCTGAATTGATCCCGATAGATACTTCTGACACAGGGTTTGTCTGTCAGCCGGAACAATTTGAACGAGCATTTGAACAATATGGATCAGCTGTCAAAGCAGTCATTTTAAACTATCCTAACAATCCTACTGGGACGACATTGTCTGCAAAACAATTGAAAGCAATCGCTGAGGTTTTAAAAAAATATCCGGTATTTGTTATAAGTGATGAAGTATATGCTGAATTGACTTATAGTGGAACGCATATGTCCATAGCTACTTATCTTCCAGAACAAACAATCATGATAAGCGGGTTATCCAAGTCACATGCGATGACTGGTTGGCGAGTGGGCTTTATTTTTGCTCAAAAAGCCCTTATTGACGAACTAATTAAAGTCCATCAATATCTGGTGACTGCCGCTACAACGATGGCGCAAAAAGCTGCGGCTGAAGCGCTAATAAATGGGGTGAAAGATAGCGAGAATATGAAAGAGCAATATCAAACACGAAGAGACTATCTGGTCCAGCAATTGGCGCCTTTAGGATTTGAAGTGACCCAGCCAAACGGTGCATTTTACTTGTTTTGCAAACTCCCAGCTGCCATTCAAACTGACTCTTGGCAGTTTTGTGTAGAATTAGCGGAACAGGCAAAAGTTGCGTGTATCCCAGGAATTGCATTTGGCCCAGAAGGAGAAGGTTATATCCGGATTTCTTATGCTAGCAGCATGGAAAAATTACATGAGGCCTGCAAACGGATCAAAGACTTTTTAACAGAACAGTGATTCATAGATTTTATCAAAAAAAACAATCGTTAATTTTGCGGTATATTCTGCAAGGAGACGATTGTTTTTTAAATTTAGTTCAAATGAACGCGTTTCTTTTGATTCATAACTAATGTAATGTTAAGTTTAAATTGTTTAGAATGATTTTAAAAGAATATTCAAGGAGGTTTCATCAATGGAAAAAATCAAAGTTGTCATTGTAGGTGCATCTCATGGAGGGCATCAATCGATCTTGGAACTATTGACACGATACGGTGAAAATGTAGATATCACGCTATTTGAAGCAGGAGACTATATTTCCTTCATGTCATGTGGTATGGAGCTGTATTTAGAAGACAAGGTAACAGATGTAAATGATGTACGTAATTTCAGACCAGAAAACTTTCCGCAATCCAATGTTCATATTTTAAATAATCACGAAGTAAAAACGATCGATGCCGATAAAAAAACAGTAACGGTTACTAGCGCATCAGATAACGAAACAAAAGAATATCCTTATGACAAATTGATTTTGAGTTCTGGTGTCAAACCAAACAATCTGCCAGTACCAGGAGCAGATCTAGAAAATGTCTACTTGATGCGTGGATACAATTGGGCAACCAAAATCAAAGAAAAATTAAATGATCCGGCTATTAAAAAAATCGCTGTCGTAGGTGCGGGTTACATTGGGATCGAAGCAGCAGAAGCAAGCCGAAAAGCTGGGAAAGAAGTCGTATTGCTTGATGTGATCGATAGACCTTTAGGCACTTATTTAGATGCTGAGATGACAGATATTTTAGAACAACACCTAAATGAAAACGGTATTGAAGTTTTGACAAATGCAAAAATCGAAGCTTTTACTGGTAACGGAAAAGTTGAGGCAATCAAAACAAGTGAAAAAGAAATCCCAGCAGATCTGGTCATTCAAGCTGCCGGTGTGAAGGCAAATACAGAATGGTTAAAAGGGATCGTTGACTTAGATGAACGTGGCTGGATCCAAACAAATGAATACTTGCAAACGAATCTTCCAGATGTGTATGCAGTAGGAGATGCTACACTTGCTTATTCTATCCCAGCCCGCAAAAAAATGCCGATCGCTTTAGCGACTGTTGCACGTAGAGAAGCACGTTATGTAGTAAAACATCTTTTTGAAGAAGTACCAAACAAACCGTTCGGCGGAGTCGTAGGTTCCTCTGCATTAAGTGTCTTTGACTATCATTTTGCAGCAAGCGGATTGAATAGCTTTACAGCAGCAAAAGCAGGAGTAGATGTACGAGTGTCTTATTATGAAGATACGTTACGACCAAAATATGTACCAGAAGAACAAGGAAATCCAAAAGTGTCCATCCAATTATTCTCGGATCCAATGACCCATCAATTGCTAGGAGGAGCAGTATTATCTACCTATGATGTTACAGGTCAAGGAAATGTATTGGCACTAGCGATCCAAAACAAACTGACTTTAGAAGAACTAGCAGAAGCTGACTTCTTCTTCCAGCCAGGCTTTGACCGACAATGGAGCATGTTGAATCTAGCCGCTCAACAAGCGTTAGGAGAAGAACCATTTGTAGAATAAGAAAACGAAATATTTGAAAAGAGGTTGTGACAGAAGTGGTCAGCTTCAAGAAATAAGAAGGAATTCACGAAAATCGTTTCTCAAATTTTTGTGAAATTTCGGCTTATTTTTCGAAGAAGTTACTTCTGGAACACCGTGAGTCAGAGGTTGTGAAAAAGCTGCCTTGCATCAAGTAATAAGAACAGCCAAGTAAAAACAGCTTCTTATGTTTTTAACTTGGCTGGACTTATTACCGCAGATGCAAGCTTTTGAACACCGTTTATTTTCAAAAAAGGGACTGTGACACGATTTGTGTACCGATCCCCAAAAGTTAGACCAAAAAATCTAACTTTTGGAGGTCGGTATTTTTTATGGTTAAATATACTTTTGAACTTAAATTAAAGATCGTTCATGATTATTTGGATGGCAAAGGCGATTGGACCGTAAAAATCCAGATCAAGAGATTGAAGCGGAAATGCTTAAAATTCGGGAGAAGCACAAGGATTATGGCTGTTTACGGATGACCAATGAACTAAGAAACCGCGGTTTCTCTATCAATAAAAAGAAAGTTCAGCGCCTGATCAAGAAGCTAGGAATAAAAGTAACGGCATACACACGTAAATCACGGCGCTACAATTCTTATCGAGGACAAGTCGGAGCAGTAGCCCAAAATCGGATCCATCGTCGTTTCTACACCAGTATCTGCCATCAGAAAATCACGACGGATACAACTGAATTTAAATACCATGAAGTGGATGCCAAAGGCATTATCCGTCAAAAGAAATTGTATCTAGATCCTTTTATGGATATGTTCAATAGTGAGATTTTATCCTATCGTATCTCTGAAAAGCCCAATGCATTAGCGGTAATGGAAGGTTTGGAGGAAGCTATCCAGACCACTAACGATTGTCCCTATCGTCGTACGTTTCACTCAGATCAAGGTTGGGCGTATCAAATGAAAGCTTATAGAAACAAATTGAAGGAGTACAAAATCTTTCAAAGCATGTCTCGGAAAGGGAACTGCTTAGATAATTCACTTATGGAGAATTTTTTTGGCTTATTAAAACAAGAGATTTTTCACGGGAAAGTTTATAACTGTTTCGTGGAATTAAAATCAGCCATCGATAGCTATATCTATTACTACAATAATGAACGGATAAAACAGAAATTAAACTGGTAAAGTCCCGTCCAATTTCGTAAAACAACCGTAACGGTTGTGTAAAAATATCATTTTAGAGCATGAAAAAAGGAGTGGATTTCTCCACTCCAAAAAAATCTAACTTTTGGGGGTCACTACAGTGTTTTAGTAAAAGGATACATTTCTTCCTTGTATATTCCATGCGTGTTCGTGAGAAAGCATATATAATTTAATTAACAGATAGTTAGGGGGAGAAAAAATGATTTTTTCAATTACAATGAAACTGGTATTCGGGTTGATCGGTTTATTATTAGTGGTACGTTTGCTTGGGAAGAAATCCATGTCAGAAATCACACCGTTTGATTTAGTCTATACGCTTGTTTTAGGTGGGATCTTAGAAGAATCAACCTATGATGACAATGTCCATGTAGGGCATGTCCTATTTGCCATTGCGCTTTGGGCAGTAATGATTTATGGTATCGAACGTATCGTCCAAAAAAATGAAAAGGTCAATCGTTGGGTCAAAGGCGAGCCATCTGTTCTAATCAAAGACGGCGTCATCAACATGACAGAGTTGACAAATAACCATATCGAGATGGAGCAGTTGCGAGCAATCTTAAGACAGCAGGAATGCTTTTCTCTTGAAAATGCCAAACATGTTATCCTAGAGAATGCTGGTCAAATGAGTGTATTGAAAAAATCAGATGAAGACAAAGCTTTATCGATCTTGCTTGTAGATGAAGGGCAAATTCAGCATAAAGTGCTTCAGTCCAATCAATTGACTGAAGCATGGCTTATGGAGAACTTGAAGAAAGAAGGCTATGCAGATGTAAAACAGCTGATTTATGTTGAATGGTCAGAAGAAAAAGGGCTCTACATACTAAATAAAGAAGACGTCATGCATGAATCTTACCGAATAGATGGATAGACAGAGGTTGTGAAACCAGCGCCTTGGATTGTTACTCAAAACTAAGCGACTTTTTCACAACCTCTGATATCTAATATACGTTGTTCCAGAAGTTGCTTCTTCGAAAAATAAGCCAAAATTCCACAAAAATTTAAGAAGCAATTTTCGAAAAATCCTTTCTTATTTTTTGAAGTTGATCACTTCTGTCACAACCTCTCATGTCACAAACCATTTTTTTGTTTCCTTTAACTCAATATACCGTACGTCTTCCCACAATATCGGCTGATGGTCAATCATAAAGTAATCTTCATAGGCTTCACCAATGAAGTGCCCTTCGACCTCATCCAAGAGTCTTCCAAATTCATCTTTTAAATTGAGCTGAATGATTACTGCTTTACGAGATAAAAAGGCTTCTGTCAGTATACTATCGATTTCTTGCAATGTCATTTGTTGTTTAGGAAGAGGCTGTTTGCGTGCTTCTTCTTCATTTTTTTTGATACCGTTGACTAGTTCTTCCATCGCAAAAGCAGTCCCCCATTTTAATCCAAATGGCCGATCTCGATACTCGTTATAGTCAATGAATTTTTTTGCTGTCCGTCTCATCTTTTCCACCTTCTAATCCACTCATACCACCTGCATGCCCGCCAACGAGAGAACTACGTGCGATGGCGCGTCCTCCTTGCAAGAGACTATGCGCATGGATGATTGATTGAAAGCCGTATTTTTTTCTAATCGTATCGACAACAAAATCAACTTTCGCTTCATTTATATGCTTTTCAGGATCTTCAAAAAGGTTAAGCTGTAAACCTGTCGCGTATACGAGGTCGGAACAGTTCACGCCTACACGCCGAATATCCTGGTAGTGGTAATGCTGGTGGAAAATGGTCAATAAAGCATCTGCTAGATCTCTGCTAGCATTTGTCGCTTCGATTTTCATTTGCTGGTGAAACCCGGTCTTGCCATTTGGATCAAGATAGCCTAAAGAGTATCCTACCCATAAGCTGACTACTTGTGTTTTTGCTGCAGATCGTCTCAAGCGAGTGCCGACTTGATCGGCCATTTCTTTGATAACGATCTCGATTTCTTCTCGTCTTGTATAATCTCTATCTAGGATTTGACTATTTCCGATACTTTTTGATTTTGGTGTATATTCTTGTCCCAAAAAACTTCGATCGATCCCCCAAGCATGGGCATAAAGCTGAGTACCGATGACCCCTAGCTTGCTTTTCAAGTGATAATAATCCGCGTGAGCTAAATCATAAACAGAATGTATACCCATTTGTTTCAGACGTTTTGCTGTTCGTTTGCCGATTCCCCAAAAGTCAGTGATATCTGAGATTTTCCATAACTTTTCTGGTACATCTTCATAACGCCATTCAGCAAACATTTGTTTTCCGTCTTTTGAGCCATTGTCTAAGGCTAGTTTAGCAAGTAGCGGGTTATCGCCAATTCCTATAGTCGTGTAGATTCCGGTCTGCTCAAACACATCTTTATGGATCAGTTTAGCCATGTCGTACGCATTTGTTTTACCAAAGAGTGCCATGCTATTTGTTACATCAAGGAAGCTTTCATCGACGGAATAGACATGATGGTTCGCTTCGTCTGCATATTTTTTATAGATAGAATTGATTTCTCTGTTCTTTTCCATATAATAGGCCATCCTTGGGGCAACAATATATAAATCACTTGGATAGGGGAAGGGAAGATCTCTGGCACGGCTGATATTGGTGATGCCGTAAGCTTTTTTTGCTGCAGGACTGGAAGCCAAGATTAATCCGCTACCCCGTGTTTCTGTCGAATCGGACGGATAGGACATGACTACTAATTTAGTTGTAAGGGGATCAAGATCCTTTTCAACGCACTCTACGGAGGCGTAAAAAGATTTGCAGTCAATACATAAAATATCTCTTGAAGGTTCTTTTTCATAAACAAATACCGGATTTTGATTCGCCCACATAACAATCACCTCTTCAACACAATTAGAACACATGTTCTCTTTCCGTGTCAATAAAAAACAGCAATTTTCAAATACGAGCAAAAGGCTCACATTTGAAAATTGCTGAGAGGTTATTTTTATCTATTTGTTTTTAGCTGAGATCGTTGATTTTTTTATCAAACATGAACAGCTTCTGGATCGATCTTTGTTGTCCCATTTCCAATGTGTGCAACATAAAATTCCGGAGCATAGCCGACAACTTTCATGTATTCATCATAGACATTGTTTTTGAAGGCAGGTATATTTTCTTCTTTGACAAGAGCAATCGCACAGCCACCAAATCCAGCTCCTGTCATTCGTGCACCTAAGACACCTTCTTGTTTTTGAGCAGCATCTACTAGTGTATCTAATTCGATCCCAGTTACTTCATAATCATAGCGAAGAGAGTGGTGAGAATCATTTAACAGTTGACCAAATGCTTCTAAGTTCCCAGCTTCTAATTCAGCTTTTGCCTTCAAAGTCCGCTGATTTTCAGAAACGGCATGGCGAGCTCTGCGTATCAATGTATCATCGCCGATTTGGTCAATAGTTGATTCAAATTCTTCTTCATCTAAGTCTCCTAAAGAAGAGATAGGCAAAGTTTTTTGCAAACGTGCCAAGGCTTCTTCGCATTCGCTGCGGCGTTCATTGTATTTTGAATCTGCCAATTCCCGCCGCTTATTCGTATTCATGATGACGATTGCATAACCATCTAGTTTCACTGGGACCATTTCGTATTTCAGCGTATTTGTATCTAATAAGATTGCATGATCTAGCTCACCGAAGCCGATGGCAAACTGATCCATGATACCTGAATTGACACCGATGAATTCATTTTCTACTTTTTTACCTGTTTGGACTAGTTCCAAGCGATCTGTTTTTAAATCAAACAGATCTTCTAATACAACACCTACCAATAATTCTAATGAAGCGCTACTGGAAAGTCCTGCACCATTAGGGATTGTTCCTTCCACTAACAACTCAAACCCATGATCGATTGAGTGTCCAGCTTCTTTTAATTTAAGGACCATTCCTTTTACGTAATTTGCCCAGTTTGCTTTTTTATCATATTCTAGCTCATCTAAAGTAAAACTAATGACACCGATATCGTCAAAGTTTGTGGAATAAACTAATATTTTATTATCGTCTCGAGGTGCTGCTACACCTTGCGTTCCATAAGTGATGGAAGCGGGGAAGACATGGCCTCCATTGTAATCTGTGTGTTCACCAATCAAATTGATGCGTCCTGGTGAGAAGTATTGTGTAGTTTTTTTAGGTCCGAATATTTCGGCAAATTTTGTGTTTAAGCTTCTTTTGATTTCCATGATGAGTTATTCCTTTCTTGTTTTGATTTTGAATTCTGTCACTGTTTCAAATACTGATCCGGCTTTTAAATGAATCGAACCAAATGCTGAGAAGCGCTCTGCACCTGGAGCTGTTTGAGTCTCAAATGTGATGCCACCGTGATGTGCCAGTTTTCGGTTGCGCATTTCTGGTGTTTCTGTGCCGAAATTTGCAGTGAAAATAACCACACTAGAAGCATCTGTAGCAATATCTACTTGGATTCTTTTATCGGGGCTAGTCAAGCGAGCGGCTTCTTTATCCAAGCCGGTTTCTTTTAAGAAAAATGGATGATCGATTCCGTCAACAAGATTTTTTTGATCCAAATCACTAGCAAAAACGGACGCTAATTTTTTAGGTATTTGAAAATCGAAAGCACTTCCTGCAGTATTTTCTTTTACCCCTATAGGAATACTATCTGTTCGCAAAGGAGCATAAGCTTCGCTATTGAGCCAAAGCTCATGTTGATCGATTGATTGAGAAGCATCTCCCGTCAAGTTGAAGTAAACATGATTTGTCGGATTGAATAAAGTATCTTGGTCACTGGTGCCGCGAGAGGTCACTCGCCAGATATTATCTTGTGTCAAAGTATAGCGGATTTCCACATCCATTGTACCTGGAAAACCATGTTCTCCGTCGGGACTTGTAGTAGTAAAAATGACAGAAGCTTCATTTTCGCCATTCAAAATGACATAAGACCATTTTTTTAATTCAAATCCAGGAGCACCACCATGCAAATTATGTCCAGTTTTTGGATCTGTGGCTAATTGGTAAGTTTTTCCATTGAGAGAAAAGCGGCCATTTTCGATTCTCCCTGCGGTGCGACCGATAGAAGCACCGATATACGGATCTTTTTCGATATATTCTTCAGCGGTGTCAAATCCCAAAACTAATTCTCGATCATTTGATTTTAAACTGACGATTCTAGCACCTAAATCAGAGATAGAAAGTGCTAGCTTGTTTTTGTTCTCCAAGGTTATCAAGTGATAACCTTGGCCAAAATCTTTTTCTGTAATCTTCATTTTCAAGATCCTTTCTTAATGGGAAGGAACTACTGCATCGTGAAGTTCATCTTCCATTGTATCAGCTGGAGCCAATTTGTTTTCCAATTCCTCAACGATTTGTGCATGTTTTTTCTCTGTCAATGTAATCTTCCAAGCAAAAATAATAGCGGAGAAAATCATCAAAGCAGCAGGAGCATAGAATGCATAAGCTTTGAAAGTCGTTACGCCATGAGCAGTGATATCAGCAGCAGTAGCATTACCAGTCATCCCAGAAGCGATAGCGACAAACCCTACGATCCCGTTAGACAAAGCACCAGCGATTTTATCTAGTAAAGGGCGAATTGATAGAGTAACAGCTTCGTTACGGATACCATTTTTCCATTGACCATATTCAACAGAGTCTGTGATCGTCATCAAAGCGGATAAGAAAATCAATTGTTGAGGGAAGTAGAACAATACTAGCCCGATGATAACGATTGGCAAACTTGAACCTGCGATCGTAAAGAAAAAGTAAGAAGAAATCATCATTGCGATCCCTCCAAGGTAAACGTAGCGACGAGAGATGACGCGTGTAAGCATTGGGAATAGTGGAACAGCTACTAAACCAAGTAAGGCAGCAACTAGACCAACGATCCAAAATTCAGTTGGTTGGCCAAGTACATATTTGAAGAAGTAGAATAATACGGCAGTTGTTGCTACATTGGCAATCGCATAAGCGATATAAGCAAGGGCAAGCCACATCAACTGATCATTTTGAGCAACTGCTTTGAACACATCTTTGATCCCAGCTTTTTCATTTTGCTGACGGATCGCAGTATCGACTTCTTTTGTGCCCAAGGCAGTGATAATCGCAGTACCGCCTGAAATAACAGCAGCAATCACACCGAACCAGAACCAGCCTGAAGCGCCTTCAATATGTTTATGAGTAACAAGATAGGTAAAGAAAGTAACGATAGGGACAACGACTAGAGTAGTACCATTTGCACCTAGAGAAGAGCCGAAACGAGCAAACGTAGCAAATTTTTCACGTTCCTTTGTTTCCGTACTCAAAGCTGGAATCATTGACCAAAAAGCGATATCCTTAAATGAATAAAAACTATCCAATAAGATGAAAACGATTGCAAATAATATGATAAATAAAGTCGTATTATGAGTAGCTAAGCCAAAGAAATTGGTAAAGATTGCTACCAAGAGTACGGAACTAACAACGCCGCCGATAACTAACCATGGTTTGAATTTACCGTATTTTGTACGAGTATTATCGATGATGCCACCAATCAAAGGATCAAAAATAATTTCAACTAAGCGGATACCTACAACTAAGCTTGTAACTGTAGCAATCATTTTTGCATTCGTTGCCTTATCTGTTCCTGCGAACATCTGGCTTGTCACGAATACCATAAAATAAGTGCTTAATGTAACATAGAATGTGTCGTGTCCAAAAGCGCCTAAAGCGTAGGACACACGTTGGATCATTTTGCTTTTCATAATCTGTATTCCTCTCCTGTTCAATATATAATACTAAGTAAACCGGTTACAACGAATAACAAAGATCTTTTAATGACTTAAACTTAACAAGAAATCGCTTCCTTTTTAATATATTTCTGTGACTTTTATTTAACTTTTTGTTGCATTATACTAAAGGAGTAAGGAGGGATAGACGTGGAGCAATCGATTTTTTTAAAAAAGGAACATCAACAAGTAGAAAAAGAATTGTATTTTGATTTTTGTGGTTTCTCTAAAACGATGCCGTTTCATTCTTTTGGTCCTGCTATTCGCAATGATTACATTCTGCATGTCGTGATGGAAGGCAAAGGATCTTATCATGTGAAAAATCAACAATTCCAATTGAAAAAAGGTGATCTGTTCTTGATTCGTCCAGGAGACTCGACGTTTTACTTATCAGATGGAGAAGATCCGTGGATGTATTGCTGGCTTTCATTTGGTGGGAGTGCTGCAGAAGAAATCATTCGGCAGTCGCTTTTCAGAGAAGACCAATACACGATGGTCTCTTCTGACATACAAAAATATATCGACATTATTTTAGAATGCATGAAAGATACGGAAGAAACCTTGGAAAATGAATTACAGTTAACAGCATTAACCTACCGTTTTTTATCAGTCCTTTTAAAAGATGGCGGAAAGGTCAGCGGTGGTGTACAAAAGGTTCATTCCTCTTTAGCTGTTGAAACAGTCAAATACATCGAGGCACATTATGCTGAAAAATTGTCTGTTGAGGAAATCGCCCAGCATTTAGCGGTCAATCGGAGCCATTTGTCGCGAGTATTCAAAAATCATATGGGAACCAGTATCAAGGAATATTTGATCGGGGTACGGATCAATCGAGGGGCGTTTCTTCTTTCTCTGACGGATGAATCCGTGGAAAGTATTGCCTATCAAGTAGGGTTCAATAGTCTAGTCGTATTTAGCCGAATGTTCAAAAAGAGTACCGGAGAAACGGCTACGAACTATCGTAAACGTATGAAAAACGAAAATTTTAAGAATATTGCTTTGGATACCTTGAAAAAACAGTTGGAAAAACAAACCGCAGTTTCTTGGACAACCTGATTAGTCTGGTTAAAATGACAAGCATCGGCAAAAGAAACTTGTGGCGGTTATGCTACACTGTAAAGCGAAGACTAAAAAGGAGGAAAAGGGATGCGTACACTTATCATCATTAGCCATCCAACGATCGAAGAATCTTTAAATCAGCAATTTTTCAAAGAAGCTTCTGCTGGTTTACCAGCTACTTGGCATCATTTGGAATCAAGTTATCCAGACGGAAAAATAGATATAGAGACTGAACTACAGCTCTTGGCCCAGCATGATCGGATCATTTTCCAGTTTCCGTTTTACTGGTATAGTTCTCCTGCTCATTTAAAAATTTGGCAAGATAATGTCTTGGAACGAGCAGCACATGTATTAAAAGGGAAAGAACTAGGAATCGTATTGACAACAGGTGTGGCGGAAAAAGAATACCAAGCTGGAGGAAAAGAAGAATATACGATTTCCGAATTTTTGAGGCCGTATCAGCGAATCGCAAATAAATTCCATATGACCTATCTTCCGCCATTCGTTTTAGCACAATTTATGTATTTATCCCAGGAAAAACGTTGGGAGAAGCTAATTGCTTATCAGCAGTATCTCTCATTGGAAGGCAAACCATCGCTGACTCAGCGGATTGACTGGTTTATTCAAAGAGTACAGGAAAATCAGAAAATGCAGGAAGAAGAATCTGAAAAACAAGCATATATCGTAGAAGCACTGACTGAGGCAAAAGAGCAGATCGAAGACTTGACCTTTACACTGCAAGAAATGAAAGGAACTTCATTATGACAAATGATTGGCTGATCCAACAATTAGATGAATTAAGCGAAAAATCAGAATATCAAGACCGTGCGCTCTTATATGAAATAAAGAAACTGATGGCTGAGATAGACGAACGAACAATGCAGCTGCAAGGAGAAATCGACGGACAATCTTGGAATCATCTCAACTGGTGAAATTTTCTTATAAATAACAAAGATAAAAATGTGCACAGCGGCAATTATTTGCTACAATAAGAATATGAAGCGTTTGATAACGCTATTATACATAAAAATTGGTGGTGAAAAAAATGTATGATGAAAATGAGTGGGGAGAAAATGTTCGGATGACCCGAAGAAGACAGCAAAAACAGGCAGCTCGTAAGCGGATGATCATGATTGGGGCAGCAGTTGCCGTGTTTTTGATCATAGCAGGAGGAGTTGCGGGTCTATATTTTCATGGAAAAAATTCGTCAGAAGCGAAAAGTACGACCATAACGGAAACAACGACAAAGAAAACAGAGACGAAACAAACAAGTGAGTCATCAACTAAAACAAAAGAGACACAAACTTCTGAAGAAAAAACAGCAAATGGTTTGCCAGAGCAACTTCAAGCAATCGTAAATGATTATTCGAAAAAGATCGAAGAAAAGACGCCTGCATTGATTGAAGAATACCAGACAGAAATTCAGGGAAATCAAGAAGGCATAGCTGGTTTATCAGCAGTTGCTAACCAAAAAGCACGTGAGCTTCAAGCAATCTCCGACGAAGGGATCAGAAAATTACGTGCAGCGTATCAGGCAGCAGAAAATAAAGACGGTGTAGACTTAGATACTTTGATCAATCAATTATCGGCTAATTATACGAATCATGTAGCTAAGATTTCCGATATTTATTTGCAGACTAGCGCCTCTCTTCAAGCAGAGTCAACAAGCACACAAGACACAACATCTTCTGATTCTGAGACGGCAGAGTCGGTAGAAGCTTCTGAAATGCAAGCTCGAACAACACAAGACACAACAGATCCCTCTGAAACTAATACCAACAGCGCGACTTCACAGGCTGCGACAACCGTAGTTTTGGAAGGAGAAGGTCCAAATCAAATAGCCGAACGAACTGGCGTACCAGTAGAAACAATCTTGTCGCTGAATGGGATGAGCATGGAGAATTATTTCCTGACTCCCGGTGAGACGCTAAAATTGAATTGATAAAAGCAATAAAAAAGAACGAAGCTTCCACTAAGGTGAAGCTTCGTTCTTTTTTTATTTTCCGGTTCTTTTTTCGCGTACAAAGTAATGGATCGTCATGTAAAGCAAGAAAACGAGTCCAATAATCAATGAGATTCTCGTTTCAGGATTGATAAACATGAAAATCAATACGATAGCTAAAAAAGCAAGTGTCACATAATTCGTATAAGGAGATAGTGGCATTTTAAAAGGATGATCATGCATTTTATCTGCATGCTTCTTTTTGAAGCGAATCTCGCTGATCAAAATCACTACCCAAGGAACCATACCAGGCAAAATACTTGAGCTGTATACGAAAACGAAAATATTTTCTGACTGGTTGATGAACATTGGTAGAAGATAATTTAAGATCAGACCAATTAAGATTCCACCTGAGATTGCTACGACAGGATAAAAAGGCGCGCCGTGACGAGAAAGTTTCAGAAATTTTTTAGACATCTTTCCATTCATGGCAAGTGTATAGACCATACGACTTGCGCTGAAAATCCCTGAATTGCAACCTGATAATGCCGCTGTAATCACGACAAAATTAATCAGTCCTGCAGCAAATGTAATGCCGACTTTAGAAAAAGTTTGTACAAAAGGTGAACCAATCTCACTCAATTGATTCCACGGATAGACACTCACAATGATAAAAATAGCACCAATATAAAAAATCAAGATTCGACCGATAGTGGACTGGACAGCTTCAATGATCGTCTTTTTAGGATTCTCTGCTTCACCAGCAGTCATTCCAATCAGTTCGATTCCTTGATAGGAAGCAACAACGATCGATAATGCAAAGAAAAATCCTTTGACGCCTCCAGTGAAGAATCCACCATTTTTCCAAAGATTTGAAATCCCTACTGCCTGACCATGATTACCAAATCCAAATAAGATTACCCCAAGACCTGCAATGATCATCAAAATGATCGTTATGACTTTGATGATCGAAAACCAAAATTCTAATTCGCCAAACGCCTTGACAGAAATAAGATTTGCCAGCATAAGAAACAAGACGACAATGATCCCGGGAATAATTGCCGGCAAATCAGGCCACCAATAATTCATATAAGATCCTACAGCAATCACTTCACTTATTCCTACGACAATATATTGAAAAATATTACTCCAAGCGGTCAAGTAGCCAGCCACAGGATGGATGTACTCGCTCGCGTAATTTGCAAAAGAACCAGTCGAAGGATCAACGTAAAGCATTTCGCCTAAAGCACGCATAATCAAATACAAAAAGAATCCTGCAATCGCATAGGCTCCCATCACTGAGGGCCCTGTCCAGCGTATGGTTGAGGAGGCACCCATAAACAGACCGACACCGATCGTTCCACCTAGTGCGATCATTTGGATATGACGGGCACTAAGACTTCGAGTTAACTTTTCTTCTTCCATACAAAAACTCCTTTCGTTGTTGAGTCAACAAGAAAAAATAATCAAACGTTTCAACACATGTTTTTCATTATTAGGTTAGCCTTATTGAACTCTTGATGTGATTCTACAGAAAATTTTCATAAAATGCGAGGAAAATTCGAAAAAAACTTTTTCATCATTCTACTTGAAAATGCTTTCCATTTTAGTTAAACTATATTTAAATAAAAAGTTAGGTAAACCTAAAAAGGAGTGTAAGATTTGGAACGTACGGCCATTGTAATTCAAGACCTTTCAGCCGCTTATCAAGGGAAAACTGTTTTGAAAACTATCAACTTGACGATAAATCCACAAAAAATTACCGGTATTATCGGACCAAACGGTGCAGGAAAATCAACATTTATGAAATCTTTGCTAGAGTTGATACCAGCTACTACTGGTAAAGTCACCTTTTCTGGACAGCCGGTAAACTCAGTCCGTAAAAAAATAGCCTACGTGGAACAGCGAAGTGAATTGGATCTTTCCTTTCCAATTGATGTATTAGGCGTTGTACTTTTAGGAACATATCCATCTTTACGAATTGGACAAAGACCTGGGAAAAAAGAAAAAGAACGTGCAAGACAAGCTTTGAAAAAAGTAGGGATGGAAGAATATGCCAAAAGACAGATCAGCGAACTATCGGGTGGACAGCTTCAGAGAGTTTTTATTGCAAGAGCTCTAGCCCAAGGAGCAGAATGGATCTTTTTAGATGAACCATTCGTAGGGATTGATGCGTTAAGTGAACGAAAGATCTTTGACATCTTGCAGGAATTGAAGAATTCAGGAAAAACGATTTTGATCGTCCATCATGATCTTCATAAAGTAGAAGAATATTTCGATGAGGTTATTCTTTTAAATAAACAGCTGATTGCTTCCGGTCCAGTACAAGAAGTCTTTACATCGAAGAACCTTCAATTGGCCTATGGTGAGATCATCAGACATTTAGTAAAAGGAGGAGAGAAAAAATGATCCAATCCTTTATTGATGGATTAATGAATTATCAATTCCTGCAATACGCTTTGGTCACTTCCATGCTTGTAGGACTTGCTTCTGGAGTCATCGGTTCTTTTATTATTTTACGAGGGATGTCTTTGATGGGAGACGCTATCTCTCACGCAGTTCTTCCAGGTGTAGCCATTTCTTATATGTTTGGTTTTAGTTACATCTTTGGAGCCACTGCTTTTGGGATGCTAACAGCAGCAGTGATTGGTTTCGTGACTCAGCGGAGCCGATTGAAAAATGATACAGCGATTGGAATTGTCTTTAGCTCCTTTTTTGCATTAGGGATTATCTTGATTTCATATGCCCAGAGTGCGACAGATTTGTATCATATTTTATTTGGGAATGTCTTAGCTGTTAGGGAAAGCGATTTGTTGCTGACAGCACTCGTTAGTGGAATCGTCTTGATATTTGTCTTTTTCTTTTATAAAGAATTGAAGATCACATCGTTCGATCCGACAATGGCAAAAGCTTATGGGCTGAACACATCGCTGATCCATTATCTTTTGATGTTCTTTTTGACATTAGTGGCTGTAGTCAGTTTACAGACAGTAGGAACAATCTTGGTGATTGCCATGTTGATCACACCAGCCGCCACGGCTTACTTGCTAACGAACCATTTACTGAAAATGATCATTACAGCTGCAGGAATCGGTATGCTAAGTGCAGTTGTCGGTGTGTTTTTCAGTTATAGTTACAATTGGCCATCAGGAGCTACGATCGTGTTAGCATGTACCGCATTTTTTATCCTTGCTTTTTTATTTTCTCCAACAAAAGGAATTTTATTTCAGAAAGGAAGCAGATAGATGAAAACAAAAAAATCACTCTTTTTAATCTTGGCAGTTAGTTTCTTGGTATTAGCCGGTTGCGGAAAGCAGGCTTCTGACCAAGCGGATGAAGGAAGTAAAGAAAAGTTGTCAGTCGTGGCTACCAATTCGATCTTGGCGGACATGGCAAAAGAGGTCGGAACAGATCAAATAGATATCCACAGTATCGTACCAGTCGGAACAGATCCGCATGAATATGAAGTACTACCAGAAGACATCAAAAAGGCAAGCGATGCAGATGTTATTTTATACAACGGTTTGAATCTTGAAACAGGTAACAGCTGGTTCGATAACTTGATGGAAACGGCTAAAAAAGAAGAAGGAAAAGATTATTTTGCAGTTAGCAAAAATGTAGAACCTCTTTATTTAACTAGCGGTGAAGAACATACAAAAGCAGATCCCCATGCTTGGCTAGACCTATCTAACGGAATAAAATATGTGGAGGAAATCGCACGTATATTCTCTGAAAAAGATGCAGAAAATGCGACACTCTATAAAAAAAATGCAGAAGCATATGTGGAAAAACTAAAAGAATTAGATACACAAGCGAAGGAAAGTTTTGCTTCTATCGAAGAGAACAAAAAATTATTAGTAACAAGTGAAGGGGCATTCAAGTATTTTTCACGAGCATATGATTTGCCAGCAGCTTATATATGGGAGATCAATACAGAAAGTCAAGGTACGCCTGATCAAATGAAAGCGATCATTGATCAGATAAGAGCAAAAGAAGTACCGGTTTTATTCGTGGAAACCAGTGTAGACTCAAGAAGCATGGAACGGGTAGCAAAAGAAACGGGTTTGAAAATCTATGATAAACTGTTCACTGATTCCATAGCAAAAGAAGGAGAACAAGGAGATTCTTACTATCAGATGATGAAATGGAATATTGAAACGATCCATGAAGGTTTGTCACAAACAAAAGAAAGCTGAAAAGTGCAAGGTCTAGCTTGAGGAGCAGGCCTTGCATTTTTTATAAGAGATATGAAAAAAATTATGCTGTTTTTCGTCGTACAGATACCTTTTTTGAAGAAATTCCGTTATAGTTAGAGTAAGGAAGGAAGGTGTGGCTATGAATTTTACACGTAAAGATAAATATACGATTAAAGAAGAAGTCTTTCGATTGATCAGCCAGCAGGAAAATACCGACAAGGATCAAGACCTTCAATTTCTTGAAGCAGAATTAGCTAAATTATTCATAGCAAATCAAAATGAGACAACAGAACCAGATGAAGAGCTGTACATAGGCAAATGGTTGTTTGATGAATTTCAGCCTTTAGATGAAAATACCGGTATCGGTTATTTTGTGTTCCTTTCTCCAGTCGGCTTCACACCTGGCGTATTAGTTAAACAAAACGACGAAATAACCGTCAAAGCATGGCCTGCATTATTTTCAGTCATCAAAGCAGAAGGAGTAATCAAAAAGATCCAGTCGGCCTATTATAAAAGTCAATTTATTGCCAACAGCAAATTAATGAATATGTTTTATAATCGTCTAGTAGAAATTGCCAGGCCTGGGAAAATCCCGCAAACATTCACGTACACACAGCAAAAAAATCTCTATGAAGAAGTATTGTATTCCCGCGATCTGTCTGAGTTTTCGCCATGGGAAGAGGTAAGGCTCCATGAACTGTTAAGTACAAAACCAGTTTCATTGAATTTTTTTAATGCATTAGATAACAAAAGAAAATTAATTTCAACAAATTATTGGGAAGTATTTGCTGCAAGAAAAAAATGGATGGAAGAAAAGAAGATTGCCGATCAGCAGATCCAGTTTGTCCAGCTGAAAAAAGAAAAACTATATTATGGGTTATACAGCCGTTAACAGCAAGCGAGGAAGACCATGACATTAAAAGAAGAAATCATACAAGAAAGCAAACGATTAGGAATTGACAAAATCGGGTTCACCACGGCGGAACCTTTTGATTCATTAAAAGAATCGTTGGAAGAACAAAAAGCAGCTGGCCATACTTCTGGCTTTGAACATCCAAATATCGATGAGCGTCTTTATCCTGAAATGACATTTGATCAGCCGAAATCGATCATTTCCATTGCACTTGCGTATCCTACTAGGATCCATGAAGAAGTGCCTAGGGATGAAAAACGCGGGCAGTTTGCTCGTGCTTCTTGGGGGATCGATTACCATGATATACTAAGAGACCGTTTGAACCGATTGATCGAATTCATCCAAACAAGAGCAGAAAAATGGCAAAAAGAAGAGGAATGGCGTCTAGCTCCGCAAGTAGATACTGGAGAACTGATCGATGTCGCTGTAGCACAGCGAGCTGGTTTAGGATTTATTGGACGAAACGGATTGTTGATCACTGAAGAGTTCGGTTCATTTGTCTATCTTGGTGAGATCGTTACTAATATTGTATTTGAGCCTGATAAACCAGGAGAATTTGGTTGCGGTGACTGTATGCGCTGCGTGACTGCTTGTCCGACAAAAGCATTGCTTGGTGACGGAAGAATGAATGCCCAGCGATGTTTGTCTTATCAAACTCAGACAAAAGGGATGATGCCGGAAGAATATCGTAAAAAAATGCGAAATGTCATTTATGGATGTGATATCTGCCAGTTAGTCTGCCCTTACAATCAAGGAAAAGATTTTCATTTTCATGAAGAGATGGAACCAAAAGTAGACGAAGTATATCCAAAATTAAAGCCAATGCTTTCGATGTCTAATAAAGACTTCAAACAGCAATTTGGGCATTTAGCTGGTTCATGGCGTGGGAAGAAACCTTTGCAGAGAAACGCATTGATTGCTTTAGCTAATCTAGGTGATCGAACGGCATTGCCTGAGATTTCAGAATGTTTAACAGATGTCCGCCCTGTCATCAGAGGAACAGCAGCTTGGGCTATTGGACGTCTAGGAACAAAAGAACCGGAAAAATGGCTTGATGTATTAGATGAAATATTAGCTAAAGAAACAGAAGAAGTCGTTATAAACGAATTGGAACATGCCCAGAAATTATTGCGGAGAAAGTTAAAATAAAAAAATAGTTAACATTATTCAAAGTTTTTGTCCAGTAATTGTTGTAACAATTACTGGTTTTTTTGTATTTTTTACATTTTTTTAAGAGAATTTGATAAAAATCAAAAATTTTTTTGCTTTTTTTTATGGATTATTGCAGTGAATGTTACAGAATCTGCGTTTTTCATTCAAAAATAAAAAAACATAGAAAAACGATTACTTTGCTTATACAACAAGGATTTTATGGTTTTGTATCAAAAAAATATTTGTTTAAATGTTACAAATATTAAATAATTCGTCATTTTGTCATTAAATGTCATGTTTCTTTTACCTATGAAATATTTCTAAATGATAAAGTTAATAGCGTCGAAAGAATAAAAAACGGAGAAAAAAAGGAGTTTAATATGAATTCATTTAAGAAAATTGTTTTAGGTACAACTTTTGCTGCTGGTGCTACTGCAATGTTTGTAGGAACTACAAATGCTCACGCTGATGAAGTTTATACAGTAAAATCAGGTGATTCATTATCTAAGATCTCACAAAAATTTGCAGGAGACAACTCAATGATCGATGCAATTGCTGAAAAAAATTCGATCGCAAACATCAACCGCATTTATGTTGGTGAACAATTAACAATCCCAACTTCAAATGATTCTTCAGCAACAACAGAAAACAAAACAACAGAAAATACAGCATCTACAACTGAAACAGCAACGCAAGAACATACATACGTTGCACCTGTTGAAACAGTTGAAGTAGCTCCTGCTGCCCCAGCTGCTGCAACAGCGCCAACTTCAAGCTCTGCAAAAGAATGGATCGCACAAAAAGAATCAGGCGGTTCATACACAGCTACTAACGGACGTTACATCGGCCGTTATCAATTAGATGCTTCATACTTAAACGGCGACTATTCAGCTGCCAATCAAGAACGTGTAGCAGAACAATATGTAACATCTCGTTATGGTTCATGGGATGCTGCTAAAACATTCTGGTTAGCAAACGGCTGGTACTAAGCCGATAAAAGGAAAATGATGAAACCGAGAAACTTGTTTATTCAAGTTCTCGGTTTTTTTGTGTGAAAAATAACTCGTTTGCTTCCCACAGCGCAGCAGTACAAATAAAAACTCGAATAATGTATAATAAAGAAAACGTTTTTTTGTTTAGGGAATGAGGAGGAGCCATGAGTACAAAAGAGAGTCTCGAATTAGAGGAAATCACAAATGAAAATCCACTGTTATCCAGTATTCGATCCATTGTTGAAACGGCATTCTACGGTAATAATGTTCAAGAAGTTTTTGACAGGAAGACAGCTTATCAACTAGCAAAAGGGAGTCCAGGAACGATCATCACAGATTTAACAATCTCACATGCTGAAGAACTAGATTTACCAGCTGATGTCAGGACACTAGTATTCAATGATGGAAGCATTGTGGGAAGAACAGCAAGTGCTCGGCGGATCTTTGAGGACTTAGACAAGGAACAAAGCAAATACGAGAAAATTTTAAGAGAAGCTGTGTATCAAAGTCGCAAGCGCCAGTTTTACCATACAAAAGTAATCGTTGGCCTATCTGAAGAATTTTCTGTGCAAAGTCATTTGCTGATTCCAGAAGGATTTGAGAACAATTTGTATTCTTATTTGCTGAATTTTCAGCCAGCGAATTCGAAGATCTTAGAGACTTATCAAAAGTCTGTTTCCTTTGATGAGGGAGATCTTTATATCTTTTGTGATCCCGAGTGGACACATGAAACATTTCCCAATGGACTCATTTTGTTTGATGCTCTCCATAATACAGCGGCTGTGCTAGGATTACGTTACTTTGGAGAATTAAAAAAAGCGACTTTGACGCTTGCTTGGGCATTGGGAAATCGCAATGGCTTTATTGCCTGCCACGGTGGGATGAAACAATATGCTAGTAATGACCAGACCTATACGATGGCTGTATTTGGGTTGTCCGGTTCTGGAAAATCAACGATCACCTTAGCAAAACATACGGAAGGTCACTCTGTTTCGATCTTGCATGACGATGCTTTCGTTATTTCTCGAAAAAATGGTTTTGCTACTGCCTTGGAACCTTCTTACTTTGATAAAACACAAGACTATCCGTCTGATGATCCGGCCATTTCTTCTTTTCTTACTTGTCAGAATGTGGGCGTGACATGTACAAGTAAAGGAGAAAAAGTCCTAGTAACAGGAGATATACGAAACGGAAATGGGCGGACAGTCAAATCACGTTATGCGACACCCGACCGAGTCGATCATCTTAGCGAAAAGATCGATGCTGTTTTTTGGATCATGAAAGATGATTCGCTTCCGCCAATTATCAAGATCAATGACCCGGTTTTAGCAGCGTCTTTTGGTGCAACATTAGCAACAAAACGATCAGACGCGGAAAATATCACTACAAAAAGACAGCTAGATGAGCTAGTCATTGAACCATTTGCTAACCCTTTCCGTGTCTATCCTCTTAGGGAAGACTATCAAGCTTTTCGAGAGTTGTTTTTGAAACAGCAAACAGCCTGCTATGTCCTGAATACTGGATATTTCGATGATAAAAAAATCAAACCTGAAACGACATTGTCAATCGTTGAAAGAATCGTGCAACAAACGGCAGAATTCAAGTCGTTTGGTCCATTTGAAGACATCCACTATTTACCTATACCAGATTTTCCTGTTTCTTTTGAGGATACGTCCTATAAAAATCTGGTGAAACAACGACTTGATATTCGTTTACGATTCATTGAAGCTCAGATAGGAAAAGATCTCTTGCCAGATGAAGCAAAAGAAAGTTTGGAGAATTTGATTCAGAAATTGAACTAAAATAACAGCTTTTTCAAGAAGTAATCCATGCGCAATATCGCTCGGGATCCTTACTTGAAAAAGCTGTTTTTCTATGATGGATTTTTCGTAATATAGGTGGAGATGTCCTTTTGATAATCTTCCGTAGGCCAATGACCAGTATTTAAGAAGTTGGCTAATAGATAGCCGATATAAGGACCTGTGGTCAAGCCAGAAGAGCCTAGACCGCTAGCAGCCAGTAAGCTTGGATCATCTGGCAGTACGCCGAAAAATGGGGAAAAATCTGACGTATAAGCACGGGTACCTACACGGAACTCGTATGGCCAGTTTTTTATCTGATCTGGATCAGTCAAGAACTGTTCTGTACTCTTAGTCAATCCCTTATAAGCTTCGCTAGTAGGAGCCAAATCCCAGCCTTGATCGTTTTCATGGGTAGCACCTAAAAGGATCTTTCCATCCATGAAAGGAATGAAATCAGCTTCTCCGTCAAGCATAGCAACAGGCCAGTCTTGACTCATCTTATAAGATGTCTGAAATGCTAAGAGCTGCCCTTTTTGCGGACGTATATCTGCAGCATAGCCTAATTCTTGTAATAAAGGCTTAAGTGCCGGGCCAGGTGTCAAAATTACACGATCAGCTGTGTATTCTCCAAACGGTCCCTTGATGAGCCAAGAATCGCTCTTCTTATGCAAAGTGACTTTTGCCTGGATCTGCTCCATTTGTTTTTGTGCTAAACGCTGACCAAGATGTTCTAAATATGCTTTTCCATCCAGACGACCACCACCACTGATACGCAGTGAAACTGCTGGTTTCAATAACGGAAGTGCTTGAGATGTCTGTTCAGGTGAAAGCCATTCGATGTTTCCAATTTCTGGCGCTTCTTCTTTTCGTTTCTCGGCAAGAACAGCCAATTCAGCTAAATCTTTTTCAGGTCGAAGCAAAAGTGTCCCTGATTGTGCGTAAATCGTTTGATCAAGTTGGAAATCTTTTATAAGTTTAGGGAAAAAAGCAGCGCCGTCTTTAGCCAGACGATACCATTGTTTGTTTCTGCGTTTCGACAACCAAGGGGAGATAATCCCAGCGCTAGCTTTAGTTGCCTGTCCTGTCCCTTCATCAAATAAAGCAACATTGAATTTTGATGTATCTAAGTAACTGGCTAGGGTCATACCAATGATCCCGCCACCGATAATGGCAATTTTTTCCATAAAAAAGCCTCCTTTTACAAACAACCATTTTCACACAAAAAAACGGCAGATGCAACACCTGCCGTATATGGAATCTACGCTTTTTTAGCAAAGAACAGATAATAGGCGAATCGAGCAAAGCTTACGAGAAGCAACAGCAACAAGACGCCTAATGCTGCTTTTGATCCTAATGTAGTAGACACTTCATAGTTATGGGAAGTATGATGCTGGACGTAATTGATAATGACCGCTACTAATGAAGTAGCCACAGCGCCAGAAAACTGCTGCAAGGTATTGAACATTGCGTTCCCGTCTCCTTGTAGTTCTTCATTCAGTGCATTCATTCCGGTGGTCATCATATTGCTGTAAGATAATCCGATACCGATCATATAAAACACATGACAAGCAATCAATACACCCACTGAAGCGTGTCCTATGAGTAGGAATAATGCTAGCCAACCAATCAAAGAAAGAATCAGCCCAGCAAAAATTGGCTTCTTCGGACCATATTGATCCAGCATTTTCCCGGAAAAAGGAGAAAGCAAAGCACCAACCGCTGCGCCGGGAAGCATCGCTAATCCAGCGACAAAAGGACTACTTCCTTGAACGATCTGAAGGAAATTCGGCAAGACAAAAGATACACCAAGTAATAAAAACTGATAAACTAAGAAGCCAATCAAAAACAAGCGGAATGTTTTATTTGAAAGAATAGACAGTCGGATCAGCGGATGCTCCACTTTTTTACTTCGATAGTAAAAAAGGAACCAGCCAATGCCGCCGATGATTAAAGCAATCCAGCTGGAAACTGTTCCCAACGTACTCAAAAATGTTAGACTTCCACTAAACAAAAGACAAATTCCTAAAACGCTTATCCAATCCAAATAACCACTTTTTTGTACTGCCATCTCGGGAATAGCAAACCAGCCGATAATCAAAGAAAGAATCAAAACGGGCACAAGAAACAGGAAGATATGATTCCATGTAAAATGTGAAGTCATAATGCCTCCATAAGTGGGACCAATTGCTGGAGCAATGGCCGTTGTCAAAGTACCGACACCCATCATCGCGCCTCGTCGATTGAGGGGGGCAAACGTCAAGATAATATGGAACATCAACGGAAGAGCGATACCTGTCGCTGCCCCTTGGAGCAATCGACCAAACAATAGGACCATGAAGGTAGGAGAGAAGAAATCGATCATTATACCTGCCAAGAAAAGCAGATTTGAAGCTAAAAAGAGTTTTTTGAGACTAAAATTGCGATTCAAATAAGTAGACAGCGGAACAATGATCGAAATCATCAAAAGATAAATCGTTGTTACCCATTGGACTTGTGCGGTCGTTAAATCAAACTGTCTGATAAGAGTTGGGAAAGTTACATTCATGGCCGTTTCGATCAATACGCCCGCAAAAGACATCATCCCTGTTGCAATTACTGCAGGTACTAAAAGCAGCTGTTTTTGTTTTGTCATTTACATCACCTCTAAAAAATTTCGTAAAAAAAGAGAGTGATTTCTATTATAAAAATAGAAACCGCCTCTCTCTCGACACGCCGAAACGTGTTATCTGTACGATTTATTTACTTCACTTATTCTAGCACAAACTGAAAAATAGTGTCAACACGATTAGCCAAG
Source organism: Enterococcus sp. MSG3290 (assembly GCF_050555565.1). Lineage (NCBI taxonomy): Bacteria > Bacillati > Bacillota > Bacilli > Lactobacillales > Enterococcaceae > Enterococcus > Enterococcus sp. MSG3290. Next base: position 475,426 of record NZ_CP187862.1, read on the forward strand.
TCACTCAAAAAGAGGTATGATAATAAATAACTAAATGGAATTTCGCGGAGGAAGAAAAATGGAAAAAATTGAATGGCGTAAAGACAAGAGCTATAGTATGAAAAAAAGCCCGCAAATACTAGAGGTTCCTAAAAAACCATTCTTTAGCATCAGAGGGATCGGCGACCCGAATCAGGAAGACTTTAAACGAAGAGTAGCCTGTCTATATGCAGTCAGCTATGCAATACGCATGTCGCCTAAAAAAAATTGGCTGATTCCTGATTATCAGATGTATACTGTCTATCCACTGGAAGGACAATGGGGACTGCAAGAAAAGTATTTGCATGAACCAGTGATGAAAAAAGAACATTTTTCTTATCAATTGATGATCCGACAGCCTGACTTTGTTACAGAAGCGATAGCACAAGAAGCCATTCAGCGTTCTAGCAAACTTCCGGAAGACTTGAAAGAACAAGTAGTATTCAAAAAGATGGAAGAAGGTCTTTGTGCCCAAATCTTACACGTCGGGCCCTATGACGAAGAACCAGCAACGTTTGAGAAATTAGAAGCATTCATCGCAAAAGAAGGCTATGAAAGAGCTTCTAAAGAACACAAAGAGATTTACATCAGCGATCCAAGAAAATCAGCACCTGAAAAAATGAAGACGATTTTGCGTGTTAAAATAGAAAAAGGTTAGCAACCTGAATGAAAACAAAAAATAAAAGTAAAAAATACCAAAATATGAAGAAATATTACTTATCTTTTGCTATAATCAACATTGAGAGGTGTCTAATATGAAAAAGAAACAGCGACAAGCACTGATCCGCCAGATCATTACAGAACAACCTATTGGGACACAGGAAGAGCTGCTTGCGCGGCTGCATGAAGCAGGCGCCGATGTGACTCAAGCAACGATTTCTCGAGACATTCGAGAAATGAAGTTAGTAAAAAGTCAAAATGAAAACAAAATAGTACGCTATACATTATTTAACCAGCCATCTGTTTCTTTAAATGAAGAACGTTTGCGTACAGCAATTAGACGCGAGGTTTTGCGTATCCAGTCTGTTCAGTTCATGGTCATCGTATTGACTGAACGAAATGGTGCCGATGTGGTAACGAATTGGCTAGATGAAGTGGCTTACCCTGAAGTTGTCGGAACGATGGCCGGTGTAGATACATTCATTATTATTTGCCGCTCAGAAGAAGAAGCACAGCGATTTGCAGAAAAGCTGGAAAAAATGAGGGAATAAATGAGGAGGACTTTTATATGAAAGATATGAAAGCGCTGCAAAATGGATCGGATATTCGAGGAATCGCATTACCAGTTGAAGGATATGAAGTAAACTTGACGACAGACATGGTAAAAAAGATCGGCTGGGGACTAGCAAACTGGATAAAGAAAAAGAAGAAATCAACCGATCCAAATAAAAAATGGACGATTGGGATTGGTCATGACAGTAGGATAAGCGGACCAGCACTGAAAGAGGCGTTGATCCAAAGTCTGAAAGAACAAGGGATACATGTCATCGATTTCGAATTAGCTACTACGCCTGCTATGTTTATGTCCACTCAATTTGAACAGTTCTCGTGCGATGCTGCGGTTATGCTGACTGCTAGCCATCTTCCCTATTATTATAATGGAATAAAATTCTTTACCTCAGAAGGAGGAGCAGAAAAAGAAGATATTGCTTTTATCCTATCACAGCAGCAAAAAATAAAAAGCGAACAAACTGGAAGCGTAGAAAAAGCAGACCTTTTGACACCTTATGCGCAAGATTTAGTCACAAAAATTAAAAAGGGGATTGGAACACTAGAAAGCAAACCACTAAATGGTTGGAAAATCATTGTTGATGCCGGAAATGGTGCTGGTGGATTCTTTGCTGAAAAAGTATTGAATAGCTTAGGTGCGGATTCAACAGGTTCCCAATTTTTGGAACCAGATGGCCGATTTCCTAATCATATCCCAAATCCTGATAATAAAGAAGCGATGGAAAGTATCAAGCAGGCTGTTTTAGCAAATGAAGCAGATCTTGGGATCATTTTCGATACAGATGTGGATCGTTCTGCAGTTGTCAGTGCTTCTGGAACAGTGATCAATCGAAATAATTTGATCGCAGTATTAAGTACAATCGTATTAAAAGAGCATCCAGGAACAAGAATCGTGACGAATTCCCCTACTTCTTCTCATCTACAAAGATTCATTGAAGAAAAAGGAGGCATCCAAGTTCGTTATATTTCCGGCTATCGAAATGTAATCAATAAAGCATTAGAACTTAACCGTCTTGGGAAAGATACACAGCTAGCCATCGAAACAAGCGGACACGCTGCATTCAAGGAAAATTATTTTCTGGATGATGGTGCATATGTCATCGCAAAGATCCTGATGCTTTTGCCAGAATTAAAAAGAAAAGGTATCACATTAGATGAACAAATCAAAGAGTTGAAACAGCCCGTAGAAGTACAAGAAATCCGACTAAAATTGTTCAGCGATGAACCACGCGAACAAGGAAACAAGATATTAGAAGAAATGAAGCGACTGTTGGAAGAAGAAAAAGGGATGAACTTCGACCCGGAAAATGAAGAAGGTATTCGGTATGATCTAGAAGAGCCATACGGAAACGGCTGGTTTTTGATCCGTTTAAGCTTACATGAGCCGTTACTAGTATTACAGATAGAAAATGATGAATTCGGAAAGAACAAGTTGGCGTTAGTAAAATTAGCAAAATTATTCGGACATTTTTCTGATCTTGAATCATTAACAGCAGAATAAACCAGTCTTTTTGAAAGGCTAGTTGCTTGGACGGCAAAAAAAGTGGTATGGTTAAATCGAATGCTGGTAGGGAGACCAGCAAAAGGAGGAAAAAATGGTAACGAATATGGTTATTTTTTTAACAGTATTGGTTTATGGGGTCAACTTTCTGGTATATATGTATCTTAAAATCAATCATATAAAAGATTATGTAGAAAAGATTGCAATTTATTTTGGAACAAATATGACGCTGTTGTTCACGAGTAGTATTTTTTTGTTTTTTGGAAAAATAGTAGAAGACGGCATTCTGGTATTCGAATAAGCAGAATTTTTGTAGAAAGCGCCTTACTTGTCATACACTATAATTATAGCCAAGTAGCAAATGGTCAATCGAAAGGAGCAGTACAATGAAAAAAGCATACGAAACAGCAATGATCAACCATGGCGGGCGCAATGGAGAAGTCGAGGCACCAAATGGCTCGATGCATATGAAAATCACTCCTCCAGGAATCCATGCAGAAGGAACAAATCCAGAACAATTATTTGCAGCAGGTTATGCTTCTTGTTTCAATGGGGCGGTACAACATATGATCAAAGAAGCAGGAATGACAGCAGAGTCCACAGTAAAAGCACGTGTCTCTCTTTATAATTTAGATGATGGCGGCTATCAGATCGGTGTAGTGTTAGAAGTGCATATCGATGGCATCAGCGAAGAAGAAGCCCAAAAAATTGCAGAAGATGCGCATGAATTCTGCCCTTACTCCAAAGCAACTAGAGGAAATATCGATGTAGAAGTAACGATTGTTTAGAAGAATAAAGGAAATCGAACCAGACTAAAAACGTGAAAGGACCGCTTTTTGTCTGGTTTTTTTTGACAAATAAAGCAGATGATTTGGAGAATAGACAATTATCGGTTATCATATTTTTGTACCAATCGGTAGGTAAAAAAGAAGCGAGGGAAAAAGGATGGAAAAATATCAAAATATTGTGATCGGCTTTGGAAAGGGCGGTAAGACTTTAGCGAAGGCGTTAGCTTCAAAAGGCGAATCGGTTTTAGTCGTTGAAAAGTCAACACGTATGTATGGCGGAACATGTATCAACATCGGCTGTATTCCTTCTAAATCATTGATTTTCAATGGAGAAAGAGGAATCGACTTTACAGAGGCTGTTGCTCGGAAAGAAAAATTGACGGGCATGCTTCGCGCCAAAAATTATCATATGATCAGCGATGAGGCAACTGGGACAGTGATGGACGGTACAGCACGTTTTCTTTCTAACCATCAAATCGAAGTGACGAATAATGGTGAAAAAGTGATTGTTGAAGGCGAACGGATTTTCATCAATACTGGTTCTGAACCAATCATTTTACCAATCAAAGGATTGAATACAAGTCGCTACTTGATTGATTCTACGCAAGCGATGGATCAGGAACAATTACCGGAAAAATTAGTGATCATCGGGGCTGGATATATTGGCTTGGAATTTGCATCAATGTTCAATGAATACGGATCTAAAGTTGTCGTTCTTGATGCCCATCCTGAATTTCTTCCTCGTGAAGATGAAGATATCGCGCAAATGATTTTAGAAGACATGACAAATGCGGGAATCGAATTCCATCTAGGTGTATCTGTAGATCAAGTAGCAGACCAAGAATCAACAGCTGCCGTCACCTTTACAGAAGATGGCCAAGAAGTAACAATCCAAGCGTCAAAAGTTTTGGCTGCAACTGGAAGAAAACCAAGTACAGCATCACTTGGATTAGAAAATACAGATGTTAAACTAACAGATCGCGGAGCAATCGCTGTGGATGAATACCTTCGTACAGATGCAGACAACATTTGGGCGATTGGAGACGTCAAAGGCGGATTGCAGTTCACTTATATTTCTCTAGATGATTATCGAATTATCATGGATCAGTTGAAAGGCGAGAATACACGAACAACGAATAACCGGAAAGCTGTGCCTTACAGTGTATTTATCACTCCAACTTTATCCAATGTAGGATTAACAGAAAAACAAGCCAAAGCACAAGGCGTCAATTACAAATTATTCAAGTATATGACAAGCGGTGTTCCTAAAGCACAAGTATTAGAAGATCCTAAAGGGTTATTCAAAGTTTTAGTCGACCCTGAAACTGACTTGATTCTAGGGGCAAGTATCTATGCGGAAGATTCTCATGAAGTCATCAACTTGATTTCGCTAGCTATGAATGGAAAACTTCCTTATACGTTATTGAGAGATCAAATCTATTCTCATCCAACAATGAGTGAAGCTTTAAATGATGTATTAAAATAAATAACGAATGGAGAATTTATCATGTTCAACAACAAAAATACAGCAGTAGTTCTCACTGACCCGCAAGTCGAGTTCTTGAAACCAGCAGGCGGTGGCTTTGGTTTGACAAAAGATATCTTAGAAAAATACAATACGATCGAAAATATGATCGAAATGGTGAAACAAGCAAAAGAAAAAGGATACAAACTCTTTATTTCTCCTCATTATTTTTATCCACATGACCATAAATGGCAATTTGGCGGTGCAGGAGAACATATGATGCTTGAACAGCAGATGTTTGCTAGAAAAAGTCAATATGAATCAGTTGAAGAAGGTTCAGGAGCTGATTTCATCGAAGAATTGAAACCATATTTGGATGAAAATACGATCATCAGCTCTCCTCATAAAATCTTTGGACCAGAAAGCAACGACTTAGCGCTTCAATTGAGAAAAAATGGAATCGACACAGTGATTCTTGGTGGAATGAACGGAAACTTGTGTAGCGATTCCCATATGCGTGAATTGGTAGAGAGTGGATTCAATGTTGTGGTAGCGACAGATGCAATTGGTGCTCCTGGTCAAGAAGCAATGGATGCAGCGTTGACGAACTTTGGCTTTATTGCAGATCAAGTGATGACAACAGAGGAAGTATTAGAGCAACTATCATAAGATAGGAATTGCTTTTGTCCTCGCAGTTCTTGAATCAATGAACATCTAGCTATATGAGAACAGTTTTATAGTGAGGGCTGTGTCAGATAATTTGGCACAGTCTTTTTTAAACGATTAAGAAGAAAAAATGATGAATTTACTGTATAATATAGGACTATGAGAAATGAAAAAGGAGAATATCATTGAAAACAAAGGAAAAGATCTTGGAAGCGACCAAAGATCTTATTTATAAAAAAGGCTATCATGAAACGTCAATCCGAGATATTCTAGTAGCTTCTGATACAGGAAAAGGTCAATTTTATTATTACTTTTCTTCAAAAAAAGAAGTTTGTCTAGCGGTGATCCATGCGCATATGGACGTATGGCAGACAGAATTGTTCGAAGACATCTTAAATGCTGGAAAACAGCCAGAAGAAGCATTAGAAGAAATGTTGGACTGGATTTTCGCTGATCATGAGACACAGATCACTTATCATGGCTGTCCTGTAGGTAATTTGATTATTGAGTTGAGTACAGTGGATGAAGAATACCGTCTGTTGCTACTAGAATTAGTCAATCAATGGGTCAAGTATACGAAACAAAATATCCTGGCACTTTCTGAAGAAAAACTGTCCGATGCAGAGGCAGACCGTCAAGCCAAAGCGTTGATTGCTGAAATCCAGGGCAGTATCTTATTGTTGAAAGTCACACAAGATCTATCACTACTTAGACAGAATTTCCAATTGATCAAAGAAAGATTGTTAACTTCGCAAAAGGTTCTTTAATAATTAGAGGTTGTGACAGAAGTGGTCAGCTTCAAGAAATAAGAATGAATTTACGAAAATTGCTTCTCAAATTTTTGTGAAATTTCGGCTTATTTTTCGAAGAAGCTACTTCTGGAACACCGTGTATAAGAGGTTGTGAAATCAGCGCTTTGACCTGAGTATTAGAGAAACAAACGGCAAAATAGTTCCTCATATTTTGCCGTTTTTTGAGCTAATACCGAAGGTTAGCTGATTGAACACCGTTTAGTGGAGAGGTTGTGAAAAAGCTGCCCTGCATCAAGTAATAAGAACAGCCAAATAAAAATAGCTGCTCATATTTTTCGTTTGGTTGGGCTTATTACCGCAGATGCAAGCTTTGGAACACCATTTAAGGAAGAGGTTGTGAAAAAGTCGCTTAGTTTCGAGTATTAAGAAAAATTTTGTGAAAATGGCTTTCTACATTTTTGCATAAATTTGGCTTAATACCGAGAAACTGGCTTTGGAACACCGTTTACCCAGAGGTCGTAAGCCTGCCGTTTCACTCCGAGTCACAAGGAACAATTTCAAAAAGCAGCTTCTCATGTTTGTTGAATATTGTGACTTGTGACCGAGGAGTTGGCAGGAGAATACCATTCACTGGAGAGTTTGTCACTTGTCACAACTTTTTTAGTTCTACACAAATTGAAAGCGTTTTGTTGGTGCGAACTTCTTGTTGCAGTGTATGATAGAAAAAAAGATTGGGAGGGATTAGGATGTGTGGTCGTTATTTTTTTGATCTAGAGTCAGAGCTCCTTCAGAATTATTATCGAGAAGCCCAGACGAAACAACCGGAGCAGGCAGCAGAATTAGCAGCTGGAGAAGTTTTTCCGTCAAATCTTGTTGTGACGTTAAGAAAAGAGGAAGAAAACATCCTCACTCCGGAAATCATGAAGTGGGGATTTACCGGATTTAAAAAAGGACAATTGATGATTAATGCCCGTGCAGAGACAGTAGAAGAAAAAAAGACCTTTCATCAACCATTTTTGCAAAATCGTTGTGTTTTCCCAATGAGTGGCTTTTATGAGTGGAATGAAGAAAAAGACAAATTTATGTTTTCAAATAAGGAAAAAATAGTGTATGTTGGCGGTTTTTATCGTAGCCATCAGGATGAAAAAATGGCAGAATCAATCATAATGACTACTGAACCTAACCGCACAGTCGCACCAATCCATGACCGAATGCCGCTTGTCTTGACTGAAGAACAAATCGAACCTTGGGTAACAGATATTTCTTTTGCGCGAAAAATCATTACTCAACAGATGCCTGAATTAGTAATGGAGAAGGTATAACATAATCGATTTTTCAAAGAAAGAGCGGCAAAAAACGAAAAAGACTTCAGCACAGATCCCAAAAACAAAGAGAACAGAAGAAATGCTCATAAGCTGCATATACTGCATCTATAGAGTCACAGTCGACCTTTCTAAGGTATAGCTTCTATTTGTTTTTTACTTGTGCTGCGAGTCTTTTTTATTTATACCTAACGATGTTTATCATTATGACTCTTTGAATTCTTGGAATCTAAAATTCAAACTTAACGACTGGTTGGCAGTTGTATATTCTCTGAGTTTATAGATAAGAGGTTGCCATTTATCCACATTGATATGAGTTGGATCATGTAAAATCCCTTCTTCTACAAAAATAGCTACGATCTCACATTCTACAATAGCAAAGTCTTCTCTAGTTGAAATTCGTTGAACCAACGTTTCTATTTGAATCAGGCATTCTTTGATCCGAACAGTTGAAACTTCTTCACCTGCTAGTTTCGTGAACTTTCCCAATTGAAATTTGCCAGAGCAAAAGGAATAGCCAGCTTTTTGTTTATAATCGGGCATGATAGGATGGCCTGTCGTCTTTGCGATTTTCTCGATTTTTTTCCAAAGCGTTTTTTCTGCAAGATTGAAGGTAGCGGGGAGTTAGCTATAGTATTTGGGTAGCTTTTGGATCCATAGGTTCAATGTTTCTTGGATTATTTTTTTATTTAAAGAAAAAATGAACTGGCTACAATTTATTTCTATTTATATCCAATAAGATATACTTTAAACAAAACAATTTTCTAGATAGTTTACAAAGGGGAATTTTGCGTTACTTAGTGTTATATAGTATACTTTTATTAAGGGAGTGATGATAATGCTTGTTACAAAATCTAGATTACAAGGAAGTTCTGTAGTGGTAACTTTACCTTCTGATAACGGAAAGAAACCTTCAGAAAACCAAGAATATATCGTTGTGTATTCTGATGATGGAACAATTACGTTAGTTCCAAAAATTGAAGATCCATTTAGTGGTGGGGAAGAGGCCGAGTATTATGAGAAAGACGAATGGGAAGATTTAACTCCTGAAGGGAGAGAAATTTTATAGTGTCAGAAGAAAGAATTTATATTCCTAAAAAAGGTGATATTGTATGGATTGATTTTGATCCCTCCGTAGGAAAAGAAATTCAAAAAAGACGACCAGGACTAGTCGTCTCTCGTTATGAATTTAACCGTAAAACAATGTTTTCGGTCATATGTCCAATTACTTCCACTATAAAGAATTTACCGACACGTTACTCATTACCTGAAGAGCTAGATATAAAAGGACAAGTAATTATTTCACAATTAAAATCTCTTGATTTTAAGGAACGAAAACTCAAAAAAATAGAAAACTTACCATTGCAAGACATGGCTAAAATTGATCAGATTATACAGTATATGTTTTAAGCATTGTAAGTAAACTCTATAATATTTTTATATGCTAAACATAACGAAATTAAAAAAAGGCCAAGTAAATGTCGTTCATTCTACTAGTGTGGTCGATGGGATTAATTTCCGTATCTTAAACTAAAGAATATATAGCATTTTAAACGAATGATTGAGGTGATTTCCTCAAGTCATTCGTTTTTTTGTGTCACAAAACTTGTTTTTTCACGACATATCTTAACGTATACGAAAAGTCGCGACAATACTTTAACAGAAAGAAGAAAAAGAACAACTGACAGTTTTAGTCCTAAAAAATCTAAACTCTTTAGATATGAGTAATGTCATTTTAAACTATATCGATGCTCAAAAACGTAAAATTTGGGATCAAGATCTGTCTAGGAAAGAATTTCTATAGTTTAACTGAATAACACAAAAAGGCATAGCATGCGACAAGAAAAACAATGAAAAGAGAAATTTGCCATCACTGGAACATCCGTACAGAAATTAGCATAGATTCTGAAAAATCTACCGCTAGTTTCTATTTAGTTGTTCTAACGACACCAATACTTGTAATGCTCGAAAATGTGCAATTGGGTCAGATAGTGAACCAAAGTAGAATCTCAAAGCGACAATTATGAATGTAAAAGTACCTTTTATGATTAGTTTATTCTCTAATTGATTACATCCCGTATAATTAATAAAATTACTTTACCGATTACACGATCTTATGTCAGTAGAGCTTTTAGGTACACTATCAATACAGTTCATTCCAGTATAATGTAAGGTTTTTTTTATTTTGAGTCACTTTTTGTCAATATTATTATTTACAATACCTTCTATAATAAAAGTTATTTAAGGAAGTGTCTATGAATGAGTAAAAATTCTAAAGGATTCCTAACCATCTTATTAGCTTTTATAGGGTATATGTTGGTTGGGCTGCTAAAATCATACAGTAATGAGTTGCTGAATCTTTCAACATTTATTAATGATACATTAGTTCCAAGTTTGTTTTTCATTGTATTTTTTGCTGTTGGTTATTTTATAATAAAGATATGATGACTAATTTAGCTCAACTATTCCAGCGTCAGCTGAAGATATTGCAATTCCCGATTCCTTAATCATTTATCTGGATGAGACAGAAAGTGAAGTTGCAACAGATATGTATGTAGTTGAGGATAAAAATGATAGTTTAAAAATTAATAGTTCAGATACTTTACTAAGAGTAAGTCCTATCTTTTCAGCTGTTATTTAGATGCAAGTAGCAACTAAGTTAGGTAGTACTCCTGCAATGGATAGGTATTGGTGTGTTCGATATATAAGTGGTCGAAGTATCAAGGTTATGTATACTGGATGGGAGATAGAAGAGTTAAAAATTGGGGGTCACCGCCACAAATGGAATTTAGATTTAGAGGTACCTTAGATTTGGTATAGTTATTAAACACAAGATGGCCTGGTTTGTAGGGAAAGTCGAAGAGTATTTTTCCACTTCTGCGCCCCTTTAATTTTTCTAGTAATGCCGTGAATTTGTGATTAATTGGAAATATGAAGAAAGGAGAGTCTATGAAAACAACACTAGTTCTATTCTATAAAAAGCATCCTTATTTTACACTTCTGATAAATATATTGTTGGCTAGTGTTATCGGGATTTCTGTTGAATATCTAATAAATAAAGATTTCATAGGTTCTGGTTTTTATACGGCTTTATTTCTTGGACTTCTTGAAGCATTTTCCATTTATAAAAAATCAAAAAAATAAAATAGATTGCCGTAAGAGATCTTTTTCATTTCATTTTTTTCTGAAAACCCGTTGTTTCTGTCAGTGAAGCAGCGGGTTTTTAGATTTATTGTCTTTAGACCTAATTGAGCGCGCCGAGCGAGTGAAATACAAAACCACTTGCTATGCGGGTGGAGCAATAAAGGGAAATAGTTTAGCCCGTACAAAGTAGATGTGTAAATACCACATTGTATTCACACCAAAGTATAGAAGAAAAATAATTTATAATCAATATCGAGCCAATATTCAGGAGATCATCAAGAGATTGTGCAAATCTAAAATATAAATTTGGGTATCGACACTTTTGGGTGGAAGGATACTATGTGACAAAAGTAGGACAAAATGAAGCGACCATCAAAAAGTACATTCAAGAACAAGAAAAACATGATAGTGCGTTAGATAAGCTGAGTGTACGAGAGTAAGACGATCCTTTTAAGGGCTAAGGAGTAGTACATAAACCTTTTAAGAGGTGGGCAAAACTGGCAAAGGCAATATGGCTTGAACATAAAATATGAAAGCCAGCGTCTTTAGGCGCTGGCCGGTGTTTTGAGCTTATAGCTCTAGAGAAAACCACCCTTTTGAAGGGTGGTTATGATTAATGACTTTAGTCAGTTTTGCTCACAAAGCGTGTGGAACAAAAAACGGGTGTTTCTACGGGTAGATATTTATTTCTTGAATGGAGGTGTCCCATACATTTTTGGTGTTACTGGTTCTAATTTTGGCGCAGCGCCTTCGATCTTAGGTTCTTTCAACCATTGATATTCGCCTTCGCCGTCCAATGCTTTGCCGCTAGCCCAAGAACCCTCACTACTTTGGTCTCCTTCTGAGAAGTTATAGAAGTCATAAGCAATGTCTTTTCGTTCTTTGTCACGCGGGAAAGTACTTGGGACTAAGATCGAACCTTCTTTTTCTTCTAATTCTTTCACTGCACATTCCCATAGATTTTGATGATAGCTATCTCTTGCAAGGAGAACAGACAGCATATCTTTTACGCCACGATCATCGATCATTTCGTAAATACGTGCTACTTGAAGTCTTCCTTGTGATTCGGCATTTAAATTAGCTCTAAAATCTGCTAACAAGTTGCCACTCGCAATGATATAGGCACCGCTCCATGGATTGCCCACGCTGTCAGCAGGACGAGGTCCTAAGCCAGCTACGATCGCGTGCTGTGGATTCATTCCAGAGATAATGGCACCGATTGTTGGATCTTTTTGCATCGCTGCTTCTTGATCTTCAACAGGCGCACCCTCTAATAAACGAGCAACCATTGTCGCCAACATTTCCACGTGGCCGATTTCTTCTGTTGCAATGTCCATCAGCATATCTTTATATTTTTCTTCTCCTCGGCAGCTCCAGCCTTGGAACAGGTACTGCATAGCTACACTCATCTCGCCATATTGGCCGCCGATCAGCTCCTGCAGATATTTCGCGATTAATGGATTCGGACGATCTGGTTTTGCTTCAAACTGCAATTCTTTCTGGTGTCTAAACATCAAAATTCCTCCTAATCTATTTTTAATACATTCTCATTCTGCTACGAAAGATTAAAAAATTCAAAGAAAACGCTCGCGAATTATATAAAGTATTGGTATCATTAATAATTTTTTTAGAATCATGCCTTATAAATTGTTATTTTCAGAACAAAATGATATCGTTATATTAAAACCGACATCGGTTACATTAAAATTTGGAGGTAAAATATGAAAAAATTATTGTTTACAGGGTTGCTGGCAAGTTCAGCATTGTTTTTATTAGGAGGATGCGGATCAAGTAATGCAAGCGATGCCAGTTCAAGTGCAGCAAATTCTTCTGAAAAAACAAGTGATGGAAGAAAAAATATTGATTTCTGGTCCTTTTGGGGATCCGGTGCACGAAAAGAAGCTATCGAAGAAATCATTGAGGATTTCAATCAATCACAAAACGAGATCCATGTAAATTATAAGTATCAGCCATGGGGTGACATCTGGACTAAATCTTTATCTGCAATAACAGCTGGAAATGCACCCGATGTTATTGTACAGGACATAAATTCCGTTGCCCAAAGAGCAGAAGCACAGCAAGCAACTAATCTCTCCAAATATGTAGAAAAAGACACTTCTAAGGATTTTTATCCGCAGCTTTGGGATACAGTAGAATATGAAGGTGATCCTTATGCGATCCCATTCAATACAGATACACAAGTCATTTTTTATAATAAAAAGTTATTTAAAGAAGCTGGAATCAGTGAACAAGATCTACCGACAACTTGGGATGAATTAGAAGAAACAGCACGTAAACTAGATAAAAAAGAAGGAAAAGAATTTACACGCATCGGTTTTTATCCATTATGGAATTTAGGGGCTGATGTATGGGCGCTAAACGCAGATAACGGGACTAGTTGGTTTGACAAAGATGAAAAAGTCAAGATTGATACTAAAAATAAAGTGGAAGCCTTGGAGTGGATCCAAGACTGGCAAGATTATTATGGGAAAAATACGATCAATAAATTAGAAGCCGAATTTGGGTCTGGTGTATCTGATCCATTTATTTCCGGATTAGTAGCCATGCGTGCCCAAAATATCAATTATTACTCTAGTTTGATGGAAAATGCACCGGATGATTTTGATTTTGGCGTGATGCAGCTCCCAGAAAAAGAAGAAGGTTCAGGCCATTGGTCGTGGGGTGGCGGATTCGTCTTGGAAGTACCATACGGAGCAAAAGATCCTGAGGCCTCTTATGAATTCATCAAATATCTTTCTTCTCCAGAAGTACAAGAAAAATTCGGCGAAAAAAGTTTTGATATCATGGCGAGCAAGACAGCCAATGAGAATTTAGTGAATAATGACAACCTAACGGATAAAGGAAAAATGATCTATCAAATGGCGGACGAAAACTTTAAAAATACGGTGATCACACCAGTTCCTTTAGATGCTCCGGATTACACGACATTAGTGAATGAACAGATTGACCAGATTCTTTTAGGAACAAAATCACCAAAAGAAGGATTGGCAGATGCACAAAAAGCAGTAGAAAACTTAGTCAAGCAAAATCAATAATCCATTTTTGACTGTCTAGGTACAGAGGAGGCAAGAAAATTTGAAGCGTTTATCTATCCGAAAGAAAAAAGAAGCAAGATGGGCCTATTTATTTATCTCGCCTTTTATTATCGGGTTCTTGGTATTTATGCTAGGGCCTATGCTTTTTTCAGTTATTGGTAGTTTCACCGATTATAATTTGACATCCAAGATGAATTTCATTGGTCTAGCAAATTTCAAAAGAATGTTCGTTCACGATGATTTATTTTGGAAATCGTTATACAACACCGTTTATTTCGTCATCTTCAATGTACCGCTGACGACGATTTTCAGTGTGTTTTTAGCCACAGTACTCAATCAAAAAATCAAAGGAATCAGTGTATTCCGTACAGCTTTCTATTTACCGGCAGTCTTATCAGGAGTAGCAGTCTACATCTTATGGATGCAGCTGCTTTCTCCATCTGCAGGATTGATCAACACATTTCTGGGCTGGTTCCATATCCCTGGACCAGCTTGGCTGTTTGATCCACAATGGACGAAACCTGCGTTGATTTTGATGAAAATATGGAGTTCTGGAGGAGCAATGCTACTTTACTTAGCTACATTACAAAATGTTCCTAGATCTTTATATGAATCAGCAGAAATCGATGGAGCAGGCGTTTGGGGAAAGTTCAAAAGTATTACTTTGCCATTAATCACTCCTATTATTTTTTACGATGTGATCACCTCTACGATCGGTTCTTTCCAAATTTTTCAAGAAGCTTATGTCATGACGAAAAATGGAACAGGCGGACCTGCAAATTCTTTGCTTTTTTATAATCTGCATATGTGGAACAAGGCGTTCGTAGCTTTTGATATGGGTTATGCGATGGCTATGTCAATGATCCTGTTTCTGATCGTGTTGGTTCTGACGTTTGTCAATTTGAAGCTTGCACCTAAGTGGGTCTATTATTCTGGAGGTGACGGCAAATGATGGATTATTTCAAAAAGACCAGTGTGAATCGGCAAACAAAAAAAATACTAAGTTATGTCCTCATGACAGTAATAGGAATCATTTTGATCATTCCATTGCTTTGGATGGTGTTTACTTCATTGAAACCAATGGAAGAAATCGTTCGTTATCCTCCGACCTTTTTCCCAGAAAAAATCGTATGGGAAAACTATCTGGATACGATTGCCGCCTTTCCTTTTTGGCGCTATGCAAGAAATACATTATTAATCACTGTGCTAGTAGTGATCGGTAATGTCCTTTCAAATTCTTTTATTGCTTATGGATTTGCGAAGCTTGATTTTCCTGGGAAAAAGCTGATGTTTGCTTTGGTTCTTTCTACGATGATGATCCCGGGGTTTGTAACGATGATCCCTCAATATGTATTATTCTCCAAGATCGGCTGGGTAGGTACTTATTTGCCCCTGATCGTTCCATCGTTCTTCGGCAATGCGTTCAATATATTTCTGATGCGTCAATTTTACTTATCGATCAATAATGAATTGATCGAAGCTGCTGAAATCGACGGAGCGAATCATTTGTACATTTGGAGTCATTTGATGCTTCCATTGACGAAACCTGCCTTGATTACCATTGCGATCAATTCCTTCAACGCAGCTTGGAATGATTTCTTAGGTCCTCTGTTATATATCCAAGATCAAGAAAAATACACGTTACAGATTGGCTTGCAAGTTTTTCAGAACCAAGCAACGACACAATGGAATTATCTGATGGCAGGAGCAACACTTGTCTTGATCCCGACGATTTTGCTGTTCTTTTTTGCACAACGTTATTTCATTGAAGGGATGGATTTGACAGGAGGTTCAAAAGGATGATGAATCGATCGATTGGTAAAAAAGCCAATGATTATTTCTTAGAAATCATTGAATGGATTCCACGTCTTATCCATTTACAGCTACTATGGTTCCTGTGCGTCTTGCCTGTTTTCACATTAGGAACTGCAAGTCGAACAGTTCTGTATATGATTTATCATTACAAAAAAAATGAAGAGAAAAAGCTCGGTTCACTATTCTGGAAAAAGTTTCGTGAGAACTTCTCTCTTTATGGAAAGCAAGATAGTTTAGCAAGTGTTTATTTTCTTCTTCTATTGATCGATTATCAGATTTTCCGCTATTGGGGTGGGGGAATTGGCTATACATTGATGTATACTACGTTGTTTTTGCTTCTATTAAGCGCGCTTCTCTTTAGTTACAAAATCTTGCTTCAACTGGAACAAAAAGAAGCTTCTTGGATTACTGCATTTTTCTTGTTTTTTAATGATTTCAAAAGCGCGCTTTTCTATTTGGCAGGCACGTTGATCCTTCTTGTCGCATTCTGGTTTGCAGGACCAATCTATTTTGCTTTATTAGGTTTCAGTTTCTTGTTTTATTTTCAAGTCCTGCTTTTTATCCATCGTACGCAAGAAAAGGTTCTTAAAAAGGAGGAATAACATGTTGCGTTTGATTGCTAAAATCGATGATAGTATTATCAACAAGTTCGCCAAGCAACGGAAAACGGATAGTCGAAAAATCAATTTTTTGAAATTTATCAGTAATATCTCTAATGGTGGTTTTATTTGGTTGCTCCTTGCTGCTGTTTTAGTCTTGATACCTGATACTAGAGAATATGGTCTAGCCATTCTTATCGGCAGTTTGATCTATTTTTTTGTTGGTTTGCTTTTTATCAAAAAAACGACAAGACGGAAAAGACCTTATGAAAAAAATCGTCGGCTTGTCCTTTACACAAGTAAACCGAAGACTTCTTCTTTTCCTTCAGGACATACAGCGCTAGCCTTTTTATCAGTAGCTGCGTTGTTCGAATTAAGTCCGGTTGCAGGAATATTAGCCTTTTTATTTGCTTGTTTGATCGCTTATTCGAGGATTTTTTTACTTTTACATTATCCTACTGACATTTTAGGAGGAGCTATTTTAGGAAGTGTTATTGGCATCCTATGCGCTGCCGTTATCTGAATTAATTGTACGAATAAAGCATGAGTGCGTAAATGCGCATTTGTGCTTTATTTTTTTGTTTCGAGGAAAGCGTAGTTGTTTATTCATTTGTCTTAATAACTTAAGTTTTGTTAAATGAGAACGTTATAAAAATTTATAATTTAATTTTAATAATAAATGTTGTATAATTGGTGTTTTTTAACTAAAAAGGATATTGTTTGATTTAAAATTAAAATTAAATTAAATTATAATTAGATGGGCATTGTTTTGTTGATTGTTGTGAAAGAAGACAAATATTTTTGAAAGGAGTATAAGGATGTGAAAGGGTTAAAATTGAAGCTTTTGCAGTTAGTGACTGTCAGTTTGCTATTTGGACCATATTTCCAGTCAGTCTATCATATGACGACACTGGATGTAGCTGCTGAGTCAACAGAAACAAAGGAGGATGAGGTATTCTTAGATGAGGACTATGCAAAAATTGAAGGGAAGTATATTGAAAAAGAAGAAACCCTTGAATGGCATCTGGCTTTTGAAAAAAAGGAAAGTGCCAATGAAGGTAGAATACGTTTAGCAATCGATGCGGCAGCCGCCGGGATTGGTACCGTAAAAAACGTTCGTGGAACAGGTCTATCCTCCTATGATGAAGATGGAGAAGACCTAAAAGTCGAGACGATCGATGGTCAAGAATGGTATGTCGGAAAAGTTTATTCAAAAGAAGCAGAAACCGGCACATTGATTTTTGAAACAGAAAAGATCCCCGATGTGAACGAAGGGGAACTACCTCTTCAAGTGGTGGTTGATGAAAGAATAGATAACCAAGAATTACAAGAAAATGAAACTGATACAGAAGATTCCGCTGAAATTCAACGTAGCGAAGAAAATGAGATGGAAAAGCTGGACGAACCAATCGTACCCAGCGGTCAAGCACTCCAGCGCATTCAACGCCAGTTATTCAACGGTATTTTGGAGCGTCTTGGGCCAACAGCTACGCAAGACCCCTATGAATATATCTATCCTAGCGGAGAAGTTGAAAACGAACAGCATCGCTACCCGAAATTTACAACGAATGACTATACAAAAGTGTTAGGAAATTGGACACAAAGCAATGAACGCTATCAAGGAGACAAAGGCTCGCCATATGACGGAGAGAACTTGATCGATGATAGTGATTATACAAACGGGGGAGCGAACTGGCGAAATTACGACTATGCTACTAATAATGGATCAACTGCAGGCGAAGAAGATAGAAACGTTCCAGCTCAAACCGTTCAGCTTTGGGGAAATGAACGGAATTTTGAAAACAGTTACTTGGATTATAACGGGGCGTACATCAAAAAATGGGTAGAACCTGTTCTGCCAAGCAGCACAGCATCTGATCTACATCCTGAAGATGCAACAACCCTTTACAATGTCTATCTAGATGTCATCGGGGGCGAGAAAAAGGAAATCAGTCCAATCGATATCGTTTTTGTTCTAGATAAGTCAGCGAGTATGAGTGAATTAACCGCTGGGACCAATAGTCAAACTAAAAATGCTGCGTTGATTGAGGCAGTAAACGAAATGAGTAAAGATCTGCTCTCTGACCCGAGTCTGGATATTCGAATCGGTATGGTGAATTTTTACCATAATAGTACAGCTATCAATAACCATGAG
Organism: Enterococcus sp. MSG3290; assembly: GCF_050555565.1. NCBI lineage: Bacteria > Bacillati > Bacillota > Bacilli > Lactobacillales > Enterococcaceae > Enterococcus > Enterococcus sp. MSG3290. The sequence goes on from NZ_CP187862.1 coordinate 493,937, forward strand.
CAAATCAGTTCGGACATCTTTCCATTGACAAATGATATCAATCGTTTGACGGGAAGTGAGAATACAGCATTAAATCGTACACCAATCGGAGGAACTCCGCTTACACTAGGGCTTAAAAATGGCTATGAAACATTGTATAAAGACAATGGCGGAGAAAATAGAAATCCAGAAAAAATCCTGATCGTTGTGGGAGATGGGACACCGACCTTCAGTTATGCACCGATTCAGTCAAGTTATCGTACGAGCACTAATGGAGCTTGGAGCAACTGGACTGTGATGGAAGATAAGATTGCTGAAGATAATGGCGTTTTGTTCAGAAATTTTGAGGAGTTTTCTGGGAATACTTCTAATGCAGGGTTTACTCATCCAGTTACCTACGCATCTGACTTTAACCGTCCAGAAGATGAAGTAAATGTACACTATCGTTATGGAGAGGTAAAAGAAGGAGATAATAAAGCGACTCACTGGGTTGGTGATGGTTCTTCTAATAACAATACGAATGGCAGTCCTACTTCGCAAGAAAAGTCATCTGCGATCAACACAGTTGCTTATCATCATTGGCTGAAAAACAAGTATCAAGAGAACCCGCCAAGTATCTTCTCCATTGGTTTAGGAATCGATGGAAACGTTAGCGGGAGACAACGACTAGATGCTATTGGACGAAATGTATTGAAAAATATTGCTGATTTAGAAGAAGATGGCGTAACACCGCGATATTACAATGCGAACAACAAGAATGACATTGTTACAGCCTTGGAGGATATCTCTTCTACCTTCAAGAGAACGATCCAGCAAGCCACACTTTATGATGAAACTGGTTTTAATGTCTCACCATTTGGAGCTGGCAGATCGGCAGATATTCAGTTTTACCATCTAGATCCAGGAGAAAACGGCATGAAGTACCAAGAGCCAGAAATATGGGATGAAGAACGTCATGGCCAAGCCCCACCAGAAGTAGTGGCGACTCCGACAACGTATGTCGGACGGGAAAATCAAGCTTATAAATTTTCTCCGATTTCTTTAGGTGAAGGGGAAATGGTCAGGATCAAGTACCAAGTAAAACTTGATGCGGGAGCTCAAGACGGAAATTTTTACACAGTGAACAATATGGCCTATATTCAGAACCTGGAGGATTATGAGAATGATATCACTACTGGACGGATGTATTTCCCATCTCCTTCCATTCGTTACGAACATAAAGGCCGTAATTTCCAAGTCAGCAAGAAGGGTCAAAATGGCGAGCCGTTGGCTGGAGTCGAATTTGCATTATATGACCAAAATCCAGAGAGTGGGGAAGCCGAACCAATCGAAACAAGTAAAACTACCACGGACGGAATAGCGATCTTTGAAACGAAGATGCCGATTTTAGGAGATGAAACTGGAGCAGTCAGCGACATATTTTGGATCAGAGAGATCGCTGGACCACCACGTTATCAGTTAGTAGATGAGACATATCAATTCCAAATCAAAAAATATGCAGCCAACGAAGATGAGATGTTAGGTCACTACGAGCTTGTAGATGAATATACATCTGGTTCGAGAGTCGGCGGACCGGAAGGTAAAGATCCGAATTCCTATTATGAAGGAGAATATCACAAACTTTCTGTTGTACAAGAGCCCAACATAGAAGGCACAGAGTATGATGAGTTGTATGTCAAACTGGAAATGCGAAATGAATTCAAGCCAATCCACATGAATATCAATAAACTAATTGAAGGCAGTAATATGCCAATCAATGGCGCAGAGTTTGAACTTTATGAAACAGATGGTAACGGACTGGAAATCGGATATCCAGTAGCGAAAGGGCTTTCTGGTGTGAACGAAGTAGAGGAAGAGAAAGGGAGACTCACGTTCTATTCAGTAGATGAAGACGGGAAATATGTAATCGTGGATGGTGAGAAAGTTATTCATCCAATCGGAGAGCCAGATTCATTTGTTTATAAGGATAGTGAAGAAACTACCAACTATGCAGAATACAAAATCATTGAGAGCCAGAACCCAGAAGGTTTCAAAGAACCTGACGAAAATGACACATGGATCTTGCGACTTTACGATAATGCTATAGGGACTATCCAGCTCAAGCAAACAGGTGAAGAAAATTGGCAATATCTCACGTATACAACAGATGAAGAGGATCGTTTATGGGTAGCATTCACTGCTTACAATACGTTTGATTATCGGGAGATCCGAGTTAGAAAATTAGACCATGAAGGCCATACATTAGATGGTGCAGGTTTCGATATCAGGAAAGTGGGGGATTCTTCCTTCCCGCTGTATCGAGCATACACTGGTAATCCGTTAGAACCAGAAGAATCGAAACGTTTGCCTGGGATCGGATACTTCTATTCTCGTGCCGTAGGAGTAGAAAAGTATGTCGATTTAAATTACGACCAACCTCTGCATCTGTCTATTGGTGAATATGAGGTCTCGGAATCTGTCGCACCAAATGGGTATCGGCTATCTGATCAAGTGTTCCAGTTTGCACTGAATGAAGAAGGTAAGTTTATCATTGAAGATACGGTCATCGAAGACGAAACTGCTCCCTTGCCGGAAGGCTATGAAATCATCGATGGTGTACTACAAGTAACCTTAGAAGATGAACTAGCGCCAATCGATTTGGAACTTTTGAAAATTGACAGTATGAATAGCCGACGTCTTGAAGGCGCAGAATTTTCAATTGAGAAACAAAATAGTGCAGGAGAGTATGAAATCATCGAGGGAGGCTTGGCACCAGATCCAAACGATTCTTCCCTATTCAATGCTTCAGACTTGTTGGAAGGGGTCTATCGGATCAAGGAAGTGAAGTCACCTGACAGCTATAGAAAACTTCCAGGTTACTTTATTTTAGAAATTAGTTATCGAGAAGAACCTGACATAGAAAATGATCGGGTAGTTCCAGGAAAAGAAGCGGGTACACTAAAAGTTGAGATTTCGTATTACCCAAACGAAGAAGCAGAGACGCCTGATCTACAGCAAGAGTTAGAATATGAACTTTTGGAGACAAATCGAATCAGATTACAGCTTAGTGTCGGGAACGATCCTGAAAATCCGTTGCCTGCTACAGGAGGATCCGGACGATTATTCTATATCCTGCTTGCTGCATTCTTCATGGCGCTTGCAGGAGCAGCCTATGGTTTGTTTGTCAGACAATCTAAAAAGGAGGGAGCAAGGTAATGAAAAAGCTGTTGTGTTTGATGCTTCAATTACTTGTTTTACTACCGCTTGCAGCAGTCCTTCTTCCACAGGCGATGTCGGCAGAAGAATCAGGGGAAGATGTCGTGGAATTCGTGTTGCATAAACGGATGATTCGAGATATCGATTATAACGATCAATTTGAATACCATGAAAATGATGGCTTGGCTATCTCTGAGGAAGCAGGGGAAACAGCAGATATCATTTCACAGACGGTGCCACTAAATGGAGCGACATTTGCCATTTACGACATGACCGATTATTATCATGAAAAAAAAGCTGCTGAAAACATGACTCCTAAAGAATTCGTCCAGCAAATCGCTGAAACGAACAGAAACAATATCCGTCAGCTAATCACAGAAGAAAGGCTTGTCCAAATAGGGACTTCGGTAACAACTGGGAAAGATACGGTTGGCGGATTAGGAAACGGGATTGCACGTATCAAAGCACCTAAGAAAAACCAAGATCGGGATGCAGTTTATTTGATTTTCGAAGAATCGATTGATCCAGAAGTTGGATTGGATGTTGATATCGATCAGACAGCTATCCCAATTGCTGCTATTTTGCCAATTTATCACCCGACAGAATCAACCGAGGAACTGCAAGAGATTCATATCTATCCTAAAAATGTCGGTTATCTAAGAGATCCATACTTCTTCAAGTATGGACGTCAAAGAGGAACAACTGAAAAAGGAAAACCATTAGAAGGTGCTGTTTTTGCTCTATATCAGATGATAGAAGGGGAGAAATATTATTTAGATATGGCTCCTGCTAATGACTTGAAAAATCAATGGATCAAACCAGCAGACAATGATCCTTTGAATGACAAAAATGTAAGCAAATTCATTTCGGATAAAGAGGGCCTTGTTACGACAGGACAACGTTTCTTGCCTTCTGGCACCTATTATTTTGAAGAATTAAAAGGTGTGGAAGGTTACGAGATGGATGAAGCAAGTAAGAGAATCGAGGTCATCATCCCTGAATTTTGGGTGGATGCAAAAGGCCAACCACAATATGTAGTAGTTAACGGACAGGAGATGGCTGAATTAGAATCCGGGAAAGTTCCAGTCTCTGCCTATGAATCCGCAACACCACGTGTTTATAACGAGACCGTAAAAGAAACAACGGACAAACCGAAAGAGCCGAGTGGTCCAAGCAATCCAGGTCAATCAGGAAAATGGTCCGTATTCCCGCAAACGAATGAAGCAAGAACGTTGATTTCTTTACTAGGAATTCTTTTATTGTTAGGTGCTGTTTTATTAATAAAAAAAGAACGGGGAGAAAAAAATGAATAAAAAAATGATTGTCACGGGAATGAGTGTACTGTTACTCGTTACTGCGGGAATAGGGATTTTCGGGAACGGAAAACTAGTCAAAGCCGAAGAAGTCGCACAAAAACCAAGTGAAGTGACGATTACATTACACAAAAAAGGTTTCTCATCTGTTCCGGAAGAACGACCGAATAGCGGATTGGTTTCTACGGATTTTGGTGAAGAAAATATTCCAGGAGTCGATTTTGATTTGTTTGACGTAACGGAAGTATATTACGATTTGATTCGAGATAATCCTTTAACACCGGAACGAGAAGACGGTCTTAATTCTGCCGAAGCGATTGAATGGATTCAAAAACGGCACACAGAAAGTTGGTTTTTAAAATATCGACTGACAAGTATTGACAAACAAACAACGAATGAAGCTGGAGAAGCGGTATTTTCTACCGTCCAAGTGACGGAAGAAGCACCTTCTTCTAGAGATAAAGTCTATCTTTTCTTAGAAACTTATTCGCCAGCTCATATTTCCAGAATCGCGTCTCCAATGGTTGTTATGATGCCAGTGATGATGCCTGATATGGTGGATGGTGTGTGGGATGGTTCTACATGGAAAGACACATACAATACAGATGTGCATTTGTATCCGAAAAACGAAATCAGAGAAGCAGATAAACAGATGAATGTAGAGGAAAGCGACCTTAGACAAGTAACGATTATTAATGAAGCTGGAGAACAAGAAACGATTTCTTATATTGATCTAGAAAGAGGAAAAACGGCTTCTTACACGATCACAGCACCTATTCCTTATTTCATCGATTCTGTCCTTGAAAACGGAAGCGCTGTTATCAAAAATTACAAAATCACAGATACGCCTACAGTTGGTCTAACTTATTATGATCAGGAAATAGAAGTGCGAGCCGGCGAGACGATTTTAACAAAAGGACAAGATTATATAGTAGAAGTAGTAAACAACGGGTTTGTCGTGACGATTTTGACAGAAGAAAATGGAGTAGCCAAAGTAGATACTTTAGGTAGATTAGCAGATGCACGTGGAGGAGATTTAACGATCACGTATAATTTGAAGGTTTCCACAGAACTAGAAGCGGATGATTTCCATAACAACACAGCGGTTATTGAAATCGGACGAAATGATGAATTTGATTATGAAGAAGGAGTAGAGCCGCCAGAGAAAGTCACAACAGGTGGAAGAAAGTTTGAAAAATATGATGCATCAAGCAGTGAATTGCTTAAAGATGCAAGATTCGAATTGTGGAATGAAGACCGTTCTGAATACGCAATATTTTATAAAGGGGAGTCGCCTTTAGCTGTTTATGAATCAGGAGCAGATAGAATTGAGTGGGCAACAAGCGGACAAGCAACAGAATTTGTCGCAGATGGAAATGGATACTTTGAGGTTCAAGGGTTAGATTATGGAACCTATCAAATGAAAGAGACCATGGCGCCAGAAGGTTATGTACTTCCAACAGGTGAGGCAGCCTTTACTGAATTTATCATCTCTTATGGAAGCTATAATGAAGAAATTCAGATCGTAGGAGTAGAAAATCCAGGGCCAGAAAGAGTACCGAATATGAAACGCGGGTCACTTCCTGCTACTGGTGGGAACGGGCTCTTGGCATTCTTACTAATCGGAATAAGTTTGATGATTGGAGCGTACAGCTGGTACCGTAAATCTAAAATGAAGTCTGAAGTATAAGCAACAAAAATAAGCTGCAGCAATCGGTTTTATAAAGGTTGCTGCAGTTTTTTTAAATAAGAAGGTGAAGAAAATGAAAAAGAAAACAGGTAATAGACCTCAAACCCAAATCAGTCTTTTATTACAATTATTTATGGCAGTGATGTTTCTTGCCGGAGCTGCAGTTTTTACATATCCATTTTTAGCAGATGCTCTCAGCAATTATTTGGATCAAAGAAGGATCGAGAATTATCAAAAGCAGCTTGAACGCGATAAAGAAGAAAAACATGAGCAACAATTAGCAGTGCATGAAAAGAAAAATCAGACGCTTGCTCATACATCAGTAATCCCAGGAATGGGACGAGTCAAAGATCCTTTTGAGCAAGCGGTTAGAAATGTCCAAAATCCAGGAAAAGAATATTACGAACAACATATGATCGGAGCCATCTATATTCCGAAAATCAATGTTAGCTTGCCTTTATTTGATGAAACGAATGATCTTTTGTTAGATAGAGGAGCGACAGTCCTGCAAGGCACCTCTTTTCCAACTGGAGGAGAGAGTACACATTCCGTGATTACCGCCCATAGCGGTATTGCTGAGAAAAAACTCTTTACGGATCTTGAAGAAATGGAGCAAGATGACCGATTCTATCTTGAAGTGTATGGTCGGATGCTCGCTTATGAAGTCGTTGAGAAAATTGTTGTCCTTCCAACAAAAACAAATACATTAGCAATCAGAGAAAAGCAGGATCTAGTCACACTTATCACTTGTACACCTTACACCGTGAACACTCACCGATTACTAGTGACAGGAAGGCGAGTTCCCTTTACAGAAGAAGTCTCTTCAAAGATAGAACAGACAAAAAAATACCATCTTTATCGATTACTTATACTCCTTCTAGGTATATTGCTAGTGCTAACGCTTTTCGGTTATTGGTGTTATTGGAAATTTAAAAGACAAAAACAACTAAGGAAAAATAACAGATCATAGACCAATTGTTAAGAATAACATAATAAATTTAAGCTGTATTGAAAAGACAAAAGCGATTAAATCGCATATTTCCAGTTTTTTTTAACGTTTACTAAAATGACATTTTCCAGGTAAGCCAACTTGTTTCACAAGGGCTTCTTTGATATTGTAGTAGCAAGAAGAAAGATGGAGGGATTTTTTATGGCAAAAATCATGGTAGTCGAAGACGAAGAGATCATTCGACAATTGATCATGGAGGAACTTGAGAAATGGCAATTTGAAACCTTTGGAACGACCGATTTCAATCAAGTGTTCTCAGACTTTGAAAGAGAAGAACCACAGCTTGTATTACTAGATATTAATCTTCCCGTTTTGGATGGCTATTATTGGTGTCAAAAAATACGTGAAGTATCGAAAGTACCGATCATTTTTATCTCCAGCAGGAATACGAATATGGATATGATCATGGCTATGAACATGGGGGCAGATGATTTTGTGACAAAACCTTTCCAAATCGATGTACTGATTGCAAAAATCAATGCATTACTTCGCCGTTCTTACAACTACACAGAATTATCTAGTGAAATGATGAGCCACAATGGCATTACGTTGAATGTTGACAACGGAAGTATGGAAATCAACGGAGAGATCATTGATTTGAGCAAAAATGAATATCGTCTATTATTTATTTTGATGAAGCACAATGGAAAGATCTTAAGTCGGGAAAAATTGCTGCGAGCACTGTGGGATGACGAACGATTTGTAGATGACAATACATTGACAGTCAACATCAATCGGTTACGCCGAAAAATCGAACAGGCAGGTATCCAAGGATATATCGAAACAAAAGTAGGACAGGGATATATCGTTCCCTGAAAGGATGAGCGGTTAAGATGAATTTTTTTAAATATTTGAAAGATCAGTGGACATTGATCTTGGGATGGCTGTTTTTTATTGCATTGACGATCTTTGTGATGTGGCTGGCGCCAAACATCAAAGTTGATTTGAGCACAATTGCTTATTTAGCTTTGATTGAGGGCGTCTTTCTGATTTTTTATCTGCTGGGTGGTTACTTGAGCAAGAGAAGATGGTGGGGAAAATTAGCCGACATACAAAAAACTTCCCCTTTGCAAAATTATTTGAGTGGTGGGAGGACAGAAGAAGAAAAACTGGTAGAAGAATATATCAATCAGCTGATCCGTGAACACCAAGAAGTAATGCAATCAGCAATCAGTAATCAACAAGACCAAAAAGATTATATTGACTCATGGGTCCATGAAATCAAAGTGCCACTTTCCGCTTCTAAATTGCTAGTTCGTTCGATCGAGTTCGATATTGACGATCAAAAGTATACATTACTAGAAAATGAATTATCAAAAATCGATGAATACGTAGAACAAGTTTTGTATTATGCAAGACTAGACAGTTTTTCGCGGGACTACCTCATCCAAGAATATGGACTAAAAGGAATCATTCAGCCTGTGATACGCAGTCAGGCAAATTATTTTATCCAAAAAAATATTCGCTACGAGATTGTTGGTGAGGATCATACTGTTTTGACCGATGCTAAATGGATCGCTTTTATCTTCAACCAATTGCTTAGTAATGCCATCAAATATACGCCGGATCACGGAAACATCATTGTGAGCATAGAAAAGGAAGCACAAGGAGTCAGCCTTTCAGTTAAAGATTCAGGAATCGGTATCCCAGCGGAAGACTTGAAACGGATCTTTGATAAGGGATTTACTGGGAGAAATGGTCGACTTAGCAAAACACATTCAACAGGATTAGGACTTTATTTAGCAAAAAATCTGGCCGAAAAATTAGGTATCCATTTGACGGCTGAATCAACTGAAGGAAAAGGGACAACAATGACTTTATTTTTCCCAATCTTAAATTTTTATAATGAAAAACGTTAGAAAATCGTTAGAAACGAAAAAAAGTGCTTGTGTTGTTAACGTTTTCGCTGATAAGTTTCTTATCATGTGAAATAAAAGGAGATTGGTTATGGAAATTTTAATAGCATTAGTCCCTATGTTGGCATGGGGTAGTATTGGTTTAGTAAGTGGTAAAATTGGTGGCGATGCCAATCAACAAACACTAGGAATGACGATCGGTGCATTTCTGTTTTCTTTAGTTGTCTTTTTCGTTGTTAGTCCTGTAATCACCCCTTGGATTTTCTTGATCGGATTTTTATCCGGCTTAGCTTGGAGTGTTGGACAAAATGGGCAGTTCCATGGAATGAAGTACATGGGTGTTTCTGTAGGGTTACCATTGTCTACTGGTTTTCAATTAATTTTGAATACGATTGCGGGAGCCGTTTTCTTCCATGAATGGACACAAACGAAAGATTATGTATACGGTATTATTGCTTTAGCTCTTCTTGTAAGCGGTGCGTATTTGACTGCCCGACAAGATGACGAAGGAAAAATAGATACAGATAATAAAATGCTTGATTTTGGTAAGGGTTTTAGAGCATTGATCTTCTCTACGATTGGTTATGGTGTATATACCATCATCGTCAACTGGGCGAATTTGGATGCGATGTCAATTATCTTACCTCAAAGTATCGGAATGATCTTAGGCGCAAGCTTCTTTGCTTTCCGTAAAGTTAAAGTCGATCAGTTTGTGTGGAAAAACATGATCTGTGGATTATTATGGGGCTTAGGAAACATCTGCATGCTTCTAACAGTCAAATCACTTGGTTTAGCTGTTGGCTTCTCACTTTCACAAATGGGGATCATTATCTCTACTTTAGGTGGGATTTTCATCCTTGGCGAAAGAAAAACGAAAAAAGAGCTCATTTATGTTATTGTTGGTTGCCTTTTAGTCATTTTAGGTGGTATCCTTTTAGGGTATATGAAAACAGTTTAATCGCTGTTTTCCAACCTAAAATGGGGAGGAACTTCAATGGATTTGTTTCGTAAGAAAGAGATCAATCTCAATCATACGAGTGAGATGAAAAAAGAACTAAAAACGTCTGATTTGATCATGCTTGGAATTGGTGCGATCATCGGTACGGGAATATTTGTGGTGACAGGGGTTGCGGCCAATCAAAATGCTGGTCCAGCACTGTCACTTTCATTTGTCTTAGCTGCAATCGTTGTCATTTTGTCTGGACTAAGTTTCGCAGAATTTGCTTCGCGAGTGCCAGTGATTGGTGGGCCATATGCCTATCTGTATGTTGTATTTGGTGAATTTGCTGCCTGGCTGACAGGGTGGTTGTTGATCGGGGAATTTTTACTAGCAGTTTCCTCTGTTGCTTCCGGATGGTCTGGCTATATGCAAGGTTTTTTGAAAAGTTTAGGGGCCGAACTTCCACAAGCATTAACTGGCGGGTACAATCCGGAAAATGGTACATACATTGACTTGATTGCGGTGCTCGTAGTGATATTCGTCACTTACATCGTGTCGCTTGAAGCCAAGAAAGCATTACGTTTGAATAATGCCATGGTATATGTCAAATTTGGTATCATCGCGTTGTTTATCATTGTAGGAATATTTTTCGTTAAACCTGATAACTGGCAGCCATTCATGCCTTTTGGTTTTTCCGGTGTGCTAGATGGTGCAGCTCTTGTGTTTTTTGCTTTCTTGGGATTTGATGCCGTTGCAATGGCAGCCGAGGAAGTCAAAAACCCGCAAAAAGATGTGCCAAGAGGAATCATTGGTTCGATACTGATTGCTACTGTCCTTTACATCATCGTGACGCTGATCTTGACAGGAATCGTTCCGTATACTGAACTAGGAGTCAATGACCCAGTGGCTTTTGCAATGAGGTATGTAGGACATGGAACAGTGGGCGCGGTGATCGCTGTAGGGGCAATTTTAACGCTACTGACGGTAACGATCTCGATGATGTATTCACTTGCTCGTTTACTGTTTGCTGTCAGCAAGGATGGCTTACTTCCTAAGTTTATGACAGAAATCGATCAAAAGCATCGTACACCGAAAAAAGCGACTTATGCCGCTGGTGTGGCAGCTGTATTCTTTGCCGGATTTTTCCCATTGAATGTATTAGCGGAACTAACGAATATCATGGCGCTCGCCTATTTGATGCTTGTTAGTCTAGGCTTACTGAAGTTGAGAAAAATGTTTGGCAAACCAAAAGCTGGAGAATTCAAAGTGCCATTCGTTCCGCTATTGCCAATCGTCTCCATCTTGACTTGTATTGTATTGATGCTTCGTCTGCAAACTGTGACATGGATCGTGTTCGGTATCGTAATGGTTATTGGACTGATCATTTATTTTGGCTATGGCTATGGACACAGCAAGATGAATGAGAAATAGACTCCAATGGAGAAGTTAGAAGAAAGATAAGAAAAACGCCCATCAACAGTTTATTACACTGTTGATGGGCGTTTGTTTTAGTAACAAGCGAAAGGTGATCTATTGGGTTAAATCCAACAGTTTTTGTTTCAGATCTTCTTCCATGTGTCCAAGCTCTACTTCTGCATGACGACGTTTTTCTTTTCCTTCTTTTTGGATACGCAATGTCTCTTGGATTGTTTCGATCAAATCATTTTGAGTGGTTTGAAGGGTCTCGATATCTACGATTCCACGTTCATTTTCTTTCGCTGTTTCGATGGCTGAGATTTTCAGCATTTCTGAATTTTTCTTCAATAAGTCGTTTGTTGTTTCAGAAACTTGGCGTTGAGCAGTTACTGCATCTTTTTGACGAAGCAAGGTCAATGCGATCACGACTTGGTTTTTCCACAGCGGAATGGCTGTAGCGATAGATGCTTGGATCTTTTCAGCCAAGGCCTGATTTGTGTTTTGGATCAAACGGATTTGTGGTGCTTGCTGGATCGTAATCTGTCTAGCTAAGCGAAGATCATGCGTACGTTTATCCAGACGATCTAGGAATTGCGTGTAATCATTGGCAATCTGAACATCCATCTGATCGCCAGTTTCTTCTGCTCTTTTCATCGCTTCTGGAATGATCGTTGTTTGAAGTTCTTCCATTTTCAATTCTCCAGCAGCGATATAAATATTCAGTGCATCAAAGTAGTCTTTGTTTTTCTGGTAAAGCTGTTCTAACATCAGATTATCTTTTAGCAGACCGTCTTTTTCTTTATCTAATTTCACTGAAATCTTGTCAATTTGTGCACCAATCTTTTGATATTTTGCTGTCACTTCATAGATCGATTGTTTGACCTTCCCGAAGACACGCTGGAAGATGTTCCCTTCTCCGGCACGCAGTTCGTCAGGATTGGCTTCTTGGAGACGATACATCAGTTCAGTTAAGGAATCTCCTACAGGACCAATATCTTGTGCTTGCACATGATTCAACATCGATTGTGAGAATTCACTTAATTTTGCTTGGGCAGCCGATCCGTAGCTGATGACAGACTGTGCATCATTAGCATCGATTTTTGCTGCTAGCTGTTTAGCTTGTTCTTGGCGTTCCGCCGGTAGTTTGTCAATTAAACGAGCAGCTGTCTGTTGCTCTTGGAGCTGATCAATCTCCGCTTGTTGTGAAGTGGTCAGCGTATCTGTTGGAGTTGAAAACGGGTTGTTCAATAAATCTTCAAGTGTATCGTTAACTGGTGTAACATCTTTTGTTTCAGTCGGTTTATGATCCATAAAAAATTCCTCCTTGTTGAATCTGTTCTCGATTCTTACATGAATGTCTCTACTTTAGAAAAAGTACTCGAAACAGCCAGACATCATCTGAATGTTCCGAGTCTTCTTTTATGAACAAAAGAGTTAATCCTTTTGTTCTGGTTCATATTTATTATCACGCTTTAAGCTCTGTTTCGCAACAGATATCTCTACGTCGATATCATCTAGATCTTCAGCAACGAATTTTTGATAATCTTGTGCGATTAAAGCTGACAGCTGGTCGATGATCTGCGCGCTTTCTTCTAGTTTTTCATAGGTCTGTTTGTTTTTGATCTCATGGTCATTGATCTCATTATACTTATTTGTCAAATCAACTAGATTCGGCAGATGCGTATAAAGAAACTGACTTGCTTCATGCAGTCGGTTTGGTTCTTTCACCAATTCTTTGAATAAAGCTTTTGCTGCTTTGACTGGATCATGGCGGAGATCGATTGCTTTAAGTTTGGCTGTCTGCTGCATATTCATTTGCAATTGATTGATCTCATTTTTTGTTTGATTCATTGTTTGTCGAAAAAATGAAATTTCATTCGCTGTCATACCGCTTTTTTCATAGTGAGTTTCAAGTTCGTCAGTCAGTGCAGGAATTTCTTCTTGTTTTCCCTTTTTCCTGCGCGAACCAAAGAGTCCCCACAAAACTAAAACTACACCTATCAATAAAAGTCCTAGAACAAAAGAAAAACTATTGTTTCGGACAAAGAGAAATAGCAAGACCAATGCTAGAAGCCACGGCCAATTTCGTTTTATCATAATAAACCCTCCATGTCATTTATCGTTGAGTATTGAATTCTTTTCGTTATTCGATTACATACTTATTTTAGCATACGGACTACTAGAAAGAGTATCGGACTAAAGAAGGATTTTCTATATTTAGAGAAAATCTAAGGTTTATCTATGGTAAACTAATAAGGAGTTTTTGAGAAAAATTGAAAAATGAAAAAAAAGCAGTTATGATTACAAAGAAAGCAGGAGAAGATATGCTGAACAATGAGCAATTTGAAGAAAAAACAATCAGTCGCAAAGAAATCTATAGCGGAAAAATTATTGATGTTGCTGTAGACGAAGTTCGTTTGCCAGATGGAGGAACTTCGAAGAGAGAACTGGTATTTCATCCTGGCGGTGTCGGGATCATTGCTTTTGACGAACAAGATCGTCTGCTTCTTGTCAAACAATTTCGAAAACCTTTAGAAAAAGTGATTTTGGAGATTCCAGCTGGAAAAATCGATCCAGGAGAAGGACAAAATCCCGAAATGACAGCAGCTAGAGAATTAGAAGAAGAAACTGGCTATCGTGCGAAGTCGCTGAGCCATCTTACTTCGATGTATCTTTCACCAGGTTTTGCAAATGAAGTCCTTCATATTTATCATGCACAAGGGGTAGAGAAGGTCGAGAATCCTTTAGCACAAGATGAAGACGAAGTACTGGAGTTGTATCATCTAACTCTTGAAGAGGCGCAACAAGCGATGAAAGATCAGTTGATTTGTGATGCAAAGACGATTTATGCGATTCAATACTGGGAACTATTGACCAAAGGAAAGTAGAGGGATCGGCTTATGGCCAAAGGACCGCTTATTACGCGAAGCGAACTTCGCAAGCGACAACAAGCACAAGCAAGCGAGTCATTAAAAAAACAGCGAAAAGCAGAAACAGCTTATCAGCAAGAAGAAAAAAAGATTGCCAGCTTTTATCGTAAAGAAAGCAAAAAGAATAAACCAATCACGAAAACAAGGATCAGCGAACGGGAAAAGACGACCAAATGGAACTCTTTTTTGATGAAATCTCTTATTATTGTTATCCTAATGTTATGTGTGGTTTTTTTAGCAATCGCATTTATATAGAAAGAAGGAATTAAAAAGATGAAAATCGGTATTATCGGCGCAATGGAAGAAGAAGTAAAAATTTTGAGAGAGAACCTAAGCGAACCATTATCATGGGAACGCGCAGGCGCTTTATTTATTTCAGGTTCATTAGGTAACCACGAAGTGATCGTCGTACGTTCCGGTATAGGAAAAGTCTTAGCATCTATTACCACAAGTCTGTTGATCCAACAATACGGCGTGAACATGGTGATCAATACAGGTTCAGCTGGCGGAATCGGTGAAGGCTTACAAGTAGGTGACATCGTTATATCAGACAAAGTAGCTTATTTTGATGCAGATGCAACAGGATTTGGCTACAAACCAGGACAATTACCAGGAATGCCTCTATATTATGAAGCAAGCACATATTTGCGCAGTGAAATGGTTAAAGCAGCAAAAGCAACGAATTTGAACGCAAAAGAAGGATTGATCGTTACAGGTGATACATTTGTCGACTCGCCAGATAAAATCAAAGAAATCTTAACGAATTTCCCTGAAGCATTAGCTTGCGAAATGGAAGGAGCCGCTGTTGGACAAACAGCTCGTCAGTTCAATATCCCATTTTTGATCGTACGTGCAATGAGCGACACAGCAGATCACTCGGCGACACAAAGCTTTGACGAATTTATCGAAGACGCAGGCAAACGATCAGCAGAAATGGTGATCGAATTTGTTAAACATCTCGTATAAGGAGGACTAAGATGAACGCATTGATCTCTATTGACTACACATATGATTTTGTTGCAGAGGATGGAAAGCTGACTACTGGGACAGCAGGACAAGTAATTGAAAAAAAGCTGACTGCTCATACAAAGAAGTTTATTGATCAAAAGGATTTTGTCGTTTTTGCCATTGATGCGCATGATCCAAAAGATTCCTTTCATCCGGAGAACCGCTTATTTCCTCCGCATAATGTGATAGGAACGGGTGGACGGGAATTGTACGGCTCTTTAAAAAGTTTATACCAAGACTATGAGCAAGAGGAAAATGTTTATTGGATAGACAAACGGCATTATTCCGCTTTTAGTGGAACAGATCTAGACATCCGTTTGCGAGAACGCCAGATCACAGATATTTATTTGACCGGCGTATGTACAGATATCTGTGTGTTGCATACAGCAGTCGATGCGTATAATCTAGGATACAAACTCCATATTTTCAAAGATGCCGTGGCAAGTTTCGATCCCGTTGGACATGAATGGGCATTGAGACATTTTGAATCCACACTAGGCGCAGAAATTTTATAAAAAAACAAAGTGATTTGATAAAATAAAAAGCACAAAATAATAAAAGAAGAGCATAAAACAAACGACTTTGTTTTATGCTCTTTTTTATACGTTATTTCAAAAAAATCTTATTCTTTTTACGTTAATAAATCTCTTTATTATCAACAACTTAAGTTATATTTTTTCTTTTTATAAAATACACTTATTATAATTTTGTTTTTTATTGACAGTAAAAATAAATTAGGTAATACTTTAAGTAAACGCTTTCTAATTTGTTACGGGAGGAATACACTTGTTAAAAAAACGTATAAAATACAGTGCGCTAATGATGAATCTCCTTATGCTCAGTACCCCGGTTTTAATTTCTGTCGTTGAAGTTGCTGCTAACGAACAACAGTCTGTGAACGAAGAAAATGCACACGTGAACATTGAAGGGATGTCAACAATGGAGGAAGTACCAAGAACTAGTGAAGATATGGATACGGAAGAAGGAAATGATCCTATGATGAAAGAATCAGAAAATGAAAAGACAAAAAAGCAATCTGAAGAAGCAAATGAAGAGTGGAAAGGGGTTGTTTTCGGAGAAAGCACAAGTGCTAGTAGGTATACCATTGAACCATTAGAAGACGGCGTGCGGCTCTCTTCCACGAATAACGGCGGAAAATTCCAGTCAAGCGGATCAGATGGAATGACCTATTATTATCAAGCAATCCCCAAAGACATCAACTTTAGGATGCGGGCGACGATCGAAATAGAATCTTGGACCTATACGAATGCCCAAGAAGGATTTGCTTTAATGGTAAGAGACGCAGTACCAAAAGATCATTTGTTTGGGCAGGCATTTTATTCAAATTCATTTGCCATACTAGGCAGTCGGATCGAATATGTCTGGGACTCGGATAGACAAGAAGTGGTCAACACGAGCGGCAGCAAATATACGATGCGACTTGGATTGGGGACACGGGCAATCACAGGAATATCATCTGAAGATCCGCAAGCTGCGCCAGCTCCTGGGAGTGTCTCAGTGGAAACAACACCTTTAGAGACTTCAGCAGGGTTCTTGGAAAAAGAAACAGGTTCTTATAATATATTCGGAAACGGTCATGGGAATCTGTTTCCGGCCACGAACTCGATTACTAAACTGGACGTAGAGATGAAAAAAACGAATACTGGTTTAGAGGCATATTATTACGATCCTGAAACAGGAGAAGAAATGGCTTCTGACATCATGTATGACTGGGAAAAATTATACGCTTCAGATGAATCGGTTATTTATGCAGGATTTGCTGCAGCAAGGAATATGACGATCAAGGTAGAAGGAATCGAAGTTGCTTACTCAGATCCTGCGACAGATCCTCCTGGGCAAGAAAGACCTACTCGCTTGATTGATCCGATTTACACTGTGACCTCTAGTAATCATTCAGGAAACCAAGATCATACTATGTCCTTTAGAGCAAATGCTGACGGATTATTGACAATTAAAAATAAAGCAACAGGAGAGGTGCTTAAGAACGCAAAAAACTTGGCTATCACTGCGAATCGGGAATTTGATTATCAGACAAAACTGATGGAAGGAACGAACGAATTTACTTTCAGTTTTATGCCAGATAAAAACTATCCGCCAGAAGAATACGTAGAGATGACTAGTTATGAAACAAAAGAGATTCTGCATACAGTTGACTACCGTAAACCTAACTATTCGACAGTTTATGTAACACCGGAAGGGTCAGATACAGGAAACGGAAGCAGACAAAATCCGTTATCTCTGACGCAAGCATTGAGATACGCATATGCTGGGCAGACAATCGTCCTGGCTCCTGGAACTTATTCCTTTGAAAGAGGATTGACGATTCCAAAAGGAGTTAACGGGACAAGAGAAAACCCGATTCAATTGATTGCAGAGAAAAATCCAGAAAACAAGCGACCTGTACTTGATTTTAAAGGAACTGGAAATGGGATGACACTGTTTAGTCATTACTGGGTTTTACGTGGGTTTGACGTTACAAATAGTGCCGCTATGCAAAAAGGATTGCAGATTTCTGGAAACCATAATTTGATTGAAGAGATCCATGCTTATCGGAATGGAAATACAGGAATCCAAATCAGTGGTAGCTCAAATGATCCTTTCGAAGCATGGCCAGCGCATAACTTAGTCAAGAACTGTACATCTTTTGAAAATGCCGATCCAGGATTTGAAGATGCCGATGGATTTGCGGCCAAACTGACAATAGGAGAAGGGAATGTATTTGACGGTTGTATCGCTTATCATAATGCAGATGATGGTTGGGATCTTTTTGCTAAAAATGAAACAGGTTCAATCGGGAAAGTAGTCATCAAAAACTCAGTTGCTTATCGAAACGGTTGGGTACCGGGAGTTGAAGGAGAAGGGAACGGTAATGGATTCAAAATGGGTGGTTCCTCTTTATCGGGCCCTCATGAATTGATCAATAGTTTGTCTTTCGAAAATCTTGCAAAAGGAATCGATTCCAATAGCGGAACAGATATTATCGTCAATAGCAGTACAAGTTTTAATAACGGTTCATATAATGTGGCTCTTTATACCTCTTCGGCAGGAAACACAGACTTCCATGCTTCTGGTATCTTATCTTTCCGAACAGAAAATCTTGAGATGAGAGAGCAGATCCGCCCATTGAATCAAAACGAAGATCAAATCTATCACTCGTTGAACTACTATTGGAATGAACGAGAGAAACAATCAGAAAATACTCTTGGACATACCGTATCAAAAGATTGGATCGAATCTCTAAATACACATTCGCAAGAAGGGCAGCAGCCTGTTACTCGCTATGCGAATGGAAGCATCCATGTCCATGGATTGATGCAAATCAAACCGGAGAATCGTCAAACAGAAAAGGGAAGAGTAGATGGTCTTCCACTATCTGTAGGTGCTACTTTTGACGGAGAAACCTCACCGTCTTCGGAGTATCCAGAATATGCAATCGTACAAGAACCAAATCAGACAAAACCAAATGAACAAAATAATCCGATTATTATACAAGAAGCAAATGGTGTGGCGGAGAATGCAGAAGGAAATATCATTGAACTGAAGCCTTTTACAGTTTTTGTGTCAACTTTCACACCAAATCAAGGAACGCCTGTCTTTGAAGATATGCGTTATTTCCCAGAAAAGATCCAAATCGTTGAAACACAGTCAAGTGCTCAATTTTCTAATCATACCGCTATTTTTTCAGCACCTTCAAAAGGAGAATATACGCTAGAAGTCACTTATCGTTCGGAAATATTTGATGGGGAAAAATGGTCTGCTCATACAGAATCTGTTACCCAGCAAAAAGCGATCACTGTGCGAGAAACTGCCGATGTTCCCCCGGGAAATGACAAACCAGAAAGAGAAAATCCAGGAAATGAATCACCAAATGGAAAACCAAATGGAAAACCAAATGGAAAACCAAATGGAAAACCTTCTCATCCGGATAGGACAGCAAAAGAAAGTGAAAAAAATGGCACTCAAGGACTCCCAAAAACGGGAGAATTTAATAACCCGTTGCTAGCATTAGCTGGAGGAATTTTGTTAATCGGTGTAGTTGTTTATGTCATGAAACAGCGAAAAAAATAAGTGGAATTTCTCCTTTTATGATGTAAAACAATTGACTGAGGAAAGTAAAAATAGAAGGAAATGAGACCAATAGATGTCTCACTTCCTTCTATCTTTTTATAGATGAGGTTCTCCTTGCTGCTTTTGATTGGCTGTTCTTATTACTTGATGCAGGACAGCTTTTTCACAATCTCTCCACTAAACGGTGTTCAATCAGCTGACCCTCGGTATTAGCTCAACAAACGGCAAAATATGAAGAACTATTTTTCCGTTTTTTTCTCTAATACTCAGGTCAGGACGCTGATTTCACAACCTCTCGATAAACGGTGTTCAAAAGCCAGTTTCTCAGTAGTAAGTCAAATTTATGCAAAAATGTGGAAAGCTATTTTCACAAAATTTTTCTTACTACTTGAAACTAAGCGGCTTTTTCACAACCTCTTACCAGATTCGCACTCTTTTTTCTGGCGCTAGATACATAGCGTCTTGTTCCGTGATACCAAATGTTTCATAGAATTCGTCAAGGTTTTTTGGTTGCACGTTTGCTCGGAGTTTAGCAGGGGCATGGACATCGATTTGCAGTAAAAGTTGTTGGTATTCTTTTTTTGCTTTTGTACGCCAAATCGTTGCCCAATTGACAAAGAATTCCTCGATAGAAAGATCTGATTCCGTTTTTGCTGCTTCCAATGCACAGCTTAGACCGCCTGCATCAGCAATATTTTCCGAAACGGTTAATTTTCCGTTTACTTTTCCGTCAGCAAAAGGCAGACCATCGAATTCTTCGATCATTGCTTGTGCTTTGTTTTGAAATTGTGTAAGATCTTCTTCTGTCCACCAGTTGTTCAAGTTGCCATATTCGTCAAATAAAGCGCCGTTATTATCAAATGCATGGGAAATCTCATGAGCGATAACAGCTCCGATTCCACCATAATTAGCAGAGCTTGATTGTTCTAGACTGTAAAATGGTGCTTGAAGGATCGCTGCCGGAAAGACGATCACATTCCGAAATGGATGATAATAAGCATTGACCGTGTCAGCACTCATTTCCCATTCTGAACGATCCACTGGTTTGTTCCATTTGCTGAAACGATCTTTTAATGTGAGTTTGCTGAAAACAAGAGTATTTGAAAGCAAAGTACCACCCTGATCTGCAGGTACTGTTTTGAACTGGTCGAATAATGCTGGGATCTTATCGGGGTAGCCTACTTGGATACCTAAGTTATTTAATTTTATGACGGCTTTTTCTTTTGTTGCATCCCCAAGCCAGTCATTTTCTTCTAGACGTTTTTTATAAACGGCGATCATTTTTTTCACCATTTGTTCTACGTCTTTTTTAGCAGCTTCGCCAAAATATTTTTTTCCGTAGTAATCGCCAACTACTTGATCGAATTGTCCAGAGGCAAGGTAATACGCTGCTTTTTTCTGAGGCATTGCTTCGTCTGTTCCAGACAATACGCGAGAATAGATTCCGCTGACTTGGCGGAATTCTTCTGATAGATAACCACTAAGAGAACGTACTGTTTTAATGATCATCCAGCTTTTGAATAACGGAAAATGAGCTTCTGTCAGGATGTCATTCAAATGATCGAAGTACACTGGATCAGTTACGATCACTTTATCTGGAGTTGTCCCAATCAAACCCGTGACAAGTTTTTTCAAGTCCAGTTTATCTGTGTATTGAATAAATGTATCAAAAGATTGCGGATTATACATTTTGCTGTAATCTGCGTTTTCTTCTGCACTTTTTACATGAGGAGCAATCAATTTATCAAATTGCACTGCTTGTTCTGTGATTGCTTCTGCCTGACTTTTTTCTTTGCCGGCAAGCTCTAATAACTGAACAGCCATATCAAAGAAAACGCCTATTAGTTGTGCACCGTTGGGATGGTCTGATGCATAATACGTCTTATCTGGAAGGAATAAAGAAGGCGGATAAGCAAAGAAGGCGTTCGTTTGCGCATTCTTCATATCTGCATCTACATCCAGATTAAATGGCAATGGTAATGTATCCAACAGCCATTCTGGAAATTGCTCATTCAATTCGTCGAAAGACTGCAATGATTCAACTTTTTCGATTATAGGTTGAAGTGGTTGAGCATGCAACTCATTTCTTCGGTCATAATCGTTTGCCAGTTGATAATATGCAAGGAAATGTTTCATTTTTTCTGAAGACACTTTTTCTGGATGGGCAAGCAGATCGTCTGTTTCTCCCATCAAAAGTTGGTCGATCCCGTCAACTAAATCTTGGAAACCGCCTGTAGCTGGTTTATCTGCAGGGATTTTTGCTGTTTTTTGCCATTCTTCATTGACTGCTTCATAGAAATCTTGTTTCAATCGTTCTTTGTTCATTCATCGATCGCTCCTTTTTTGTTTCGTGTGCCCATTATCTTACAAAATGAAGGAATTAACAAATAGAACATAAAAAATTGAAAATTCGAACAATCAAACTGATTTGTTTTTTTCAATCCTTCACTTATAATGAAAAAAAGGAGGCGATCCCAACTGAATCAAGTAGTGGATAAACCTTTATATTTCAAAGTAGATAAAAAAATTAAAAAATTAGCCAGCACTCAGCAGCTGCAGTCAAGAAAAAGTAAATTGCTTTTTTTAGCTCTGGTTTTTGAAGATCAAAGTTATGTGATTATCGATCAATCAGGACATCCGGTAGAATATTCTCCAGCAAAATATACTTATCAAGAGGGTCTTTCTTGTAAAAAATGGAAGCTGATCAATGAAGAGCCAATCGAGTTATCTAGATGGATCAACAGAAAAGAAGATATTCCCGCTTTGATCGAAGAAAAAAGGTCAGGAAAGGAACTCGCAAATTGCTGGGTGGGATTGCCAGAAGAACGTTTTTTGAGGTATAAGAAATGGGCTACCCCCTCAGGCTATCTTTGTGGTACTTACGCGGCAGCAGTTCTCCTTGCCTATTATCAAGACTATCGTAAGGGGTGGATGCTTCCAAATGAGATTCGCAAGAAAAATACGGCTGATTCGTTGGTTTTGACGAAGGCATTGCGTAGCCAGATCCAACCACTAGGACTTCCTACGATTCCTTTTCAGGTTAGTACAGGGATTTCTAGTTTTTTAAAGAAGAATGGCAATCATGAGCGTGCACGAGCAACTCTTCTAGGTTCATGGCAGCGAGCTACAAAACGTATACGTGAAGGCAAACCTGTGATGATTGGTATTTTGAAAGTACTTGGCAGTACATATGGCAATCATTGGGTGACAGCGTACGCTTATTTTGAAACTGAAACAGGAGAACGTTATTACAAAGTACACGACAACTGGGGCGATTATCATAAAGTCATTCCTGCCAGTTGGAGTAACGGAACAGTTTCACTTCCTTAAGAATTTGCTGAAATTAACAGAAAATCTTGGAAAAATATGTTAAACTATCGAAGAATAGAGAAGTTTTGGGGAGGACTACATGAGTAATAAGTATCAGGATGACACGTTGAAGATTTTTAGTTTGAATGGCAACCGTCCATTAGCTGAAAAAATCGCGAAAGTGTTCGGAACAGAATTAGGTAAAAGCGTCGTGAAGCAATTTAGTGATGGCGAGATTTCCATCAATATCGAAGAAAGTATTCGAGGGGATCATGTGTATATCGTTCAATCAACGAATGCACCTGTCAATGACTACTATATGGAACTACTGATCATGATCGATGCAATGAAGCGAGCAAGTGCGAAAACGATCAATGTCGTATTGCCTTACTATGGGTATGCTAGGCAAGACCGCACGGCGAAACCTCATGAACCGATCACTGCGAAATTGATCGCTAACTTGATCGAAGAAGCAGGGGCAACTCGAGTACTGACTTTAGATCTGCACACGGTTCAAGTACAAGGATTCTTTGATATTCCTGTAGATAATTTATTTACGATGCCGTTGTTTGCTCATTATTACCGTCAATTAGGTCTGACGGGAGATGACATCGTAGTTGTTTCGCCAAAAAACAGCGGTGTTCAGCGTGCACGTAGTCTTTCAGAATATTTGAACAGCACATTAGCCATCGTAGATCATGCAGATGATGCTTCAACTGAGGGTGGTTATGTGATCGGTGATGTTCAAGGAAAGACATGTATCATGGTAGATGATATCTTGAACACAGGAGCAACGCTTGCACGAGCAGCAAATGTATTAAAAGAAAACGGCGCAAAAGAAGTATATGCCTGTGCGTCACATGGATTATTGTCCGATCATGCGAAAAGTATTTTAGACAATGCACCAATCAAAGATATTTGTATCACTGATTCTGTTTTCACAGAAGAAAATCGTCATCCAGAAAACTTAACAATCGTTACATGTTCAGAATTAATGGGAGAAGCGGTCAAACGCATCCATGAAAATACACCGATGAGTCCGTTATTCCGTCTGGAAGAAAAAGAATTCGAATAAACAAAAAAAGAGGGAACGAAGTTGTGACACAAGTGAGCAGCTTCAAGGAGCTGCGACAAGACTTTTGTCACAGCTCCTTTTTTCTATGCCCATGAAACGTCCTCTAGACAAAAATGAGCTCTTCTTTGGTTTGTTCGCTATTTTATGCTAGAATGTGCCTAGCAATAATTTGGAAGGGATGAATGAAGTGAAAACTATTTATCTGGATCATGCGGCAACTACCCCCATGCATCCACAAGTAATTGAAGCGATGACGGCAATCATGCAAGACACGTTTGGAAATCCTTCAAGCATACATGGATTTGGTCGCCACGCGCATGAAAAATTGGAAACAGCAAGACAAATCATTGCAGACAGTCTGCAAGCAAAACCTCACGAGATCATCTTTAATAGTGGTGGAACAGAAGGGGATAATACAGCTATCTTAGAAACAGCGTTCTCGCGTCAAAAAGAAGGCAGACATCTAATCACTACAGCTATCGAACATCCTGCTGTTCTTAATACCATGAAATATTTAGAGACAAAGGGGTTTGACGTTACATATCTGCCTGTAGATGAAAAAGGGAATCTGTCGATCGAAGAGGTCAAAAAAGCGTTACGAGAAGATACGATCTTGGTCTCTGTGATGTACGGGAACAATGAAATCGGAAATTTGATGCCAATCAAAGAAATCGGTGAACTTTTAGCGGATCATCCAGCTTATTTCCATACAGATGCGGTACAAGCGTACGGAAACCAAACGATCCATCCAGAAGAATTAGGAATCGATTTATTAAGTATCTCTGCTCATAAAATCAATGGGCCAAAAGGCGTCGGTTTCTTATATAAACGAGACGGAGTAAATATCCCTGCATTGCTTTTAGGCGGGGAGCAGGAAGAAAAGCGGCGTGCAGGTACAGAAAATTTAGCAGGGATCTGGGGTATGGCAAAAGCAGTTGAACTGCTGTCATCTGAAGAACGTGAAGCACGTAACAACAAATATAAAGGATTCCAGCAATTGATTCTTGATACATTAGAAGCAAACGAAATCCCTTATCAAGTAAATGGTGATTTAACGAATAAACTCCCTCATGTGTTGAATCTTCGCTTAATTGGCGAAGCAAATGATTTGCTACTGATGAAGCTTGATATTAATGGGGTCGCTATTTCTACTGGTTCAGCTTGTACAGCAGGAAATATCGAGCCTTCACACGTATTAGAAGCAATGTATGGAGAAGATACACCGATACTAAAAGAATCCATCCGTATCAGCTTTGGTTTGGGAAATACCGAAGACGACATCCAGTATTTCCTTGATCAATTAGTTCGTGCTGTCAAAAAATAACTAGTGAAGTCATTCTTATATGAACAGATGTCTGAGAGAACGCCTTCATTTTTTAGGGAACTTAACTGAAAAACCTAGTAAAAATCAGGATAAACTTTTATAATAAAGAGAAACTAATTTTATCGAGGTGAAAATCATGGCATTTGAAACAACAGCAACGGTACTGGGCGCACCAATTAGCTATCGTTTGCATCCTGATGCAAAAAGATATACATTGCGCGATAATGGATTTACAGAAACAAACGGAGGCAATTATCAATTGATCCGACCATTAGATGCCACGCCGCAAAGCAAAGAAGGATTCAAATTAAAAATCACTGTATCAAAAGATATTCAAACATTGAAAATGTCGATCACTACAGCAAATGGATTGAAAGCAGTCAATATTTTCAAAGATCCAAAACAGAAAATGAGCCAAGATAAATTTTATTTTCTGATGGATGGGATGATTAGCCGTGGGTTATTCGAAAAAGTCGAATGATCTGTGGATATAAAAAGACAATTAGTTTTGAAACGGCCTATTGTTAGATGACTAACTTTGTAAGGACGACGCAAATTAGTTGTCTTTTTTATTTTTAAATTTAACACATGTTGTTATTTTTAATATTTTGCTGATTTATTGTTTCTAAGTAAAGAAATTTAAATTGAAACGATTGTTATTTAGGGAAAAAGGTATTTTTTGAAAAAAGAATCCCGTATAATGATTGTTGTGCAAACGCTATACAAAATGAAAAAGAAAAGAGGGATGTTTATGGAAAATGAACAGTCGGTCGTTTTAACGAATTGGAAGAGAAATTATTTGTTCTTTTTATCGGGACAGTTTTTGTCAGGAATCACTAGTATGGTCGTTCAATATGCGATCATCTGGTATTTGACAAGAGAAACCGGTTCGGCGACAATTTTGAGTTTTGCTACTTTACTAGGAATGATTCCCATGGTTTTACTAAGCCCATTTGTAGGACCGCTAGTGGATCGCTGGGATAAAAAAGCTCTTTTGATTGTCACGGATATTATTGTAGCGATTTTCGCGCTTATTTTAGCAGTAGTCGGAACGATTTCAGAATCCTTCCCGATTTGGCTAGTTTTTGTGTCTTTGTTTATGCGTTCGGTCGCACAAACATTCCAAATGCCAACGATCCAGTCGATTATGCCGACAATCGTTCCATCTTCTCACATAACAAGGACGAATGGACAGTTAGGAATGGTCCAATCAGCGAATTTCATCATTGCGCCAGCTCTAGGTGCGGCTTTGTTTTCAGTCGTTCCTGTCAATTACCTTATTTTATTAGATGTATTGGGGGCAGTTTTTGGTGTCGGCTTATTGATTTTTGTGAAGATCCCAAAAGTTTCTCCTGAAATATTGGAAGTTCCGCTTACTATTTTTAAAGATGCAAAATTTGGGCTGCAGCAATTGATGGATAACAAAGGGTTATGGTACATAACGATCAATGGTGCATTTGTGATGCTGTTGTTCATGCCAGCAATCAGTCTGTATCCATTGATGACGCTAGATTACTTTGGTGGTTCCGTTGGACAGGCGGGAGCAGTGGAAGTAGTCTACGCAGTCGGAATGCTCTTAGGCGGTGCACTGATCAGTTTTATAGGAACATGGAAAGACCGAATGAAACCTATTATTATAGCCTACATCATTATGGGCCTGACGATCGGTGCAAGCGGATTGGTTCCAAACGATAGTCAAGGGTTCTTGTACTTTCTTATCTTGAATGCAGGAGCAGGTTGTGCAACGCCATATTTCAATACACTGCTGATGGCAATGATCCAGCAGAGTTATGAATCGAATGTTTTAGGTCGTGTCTTAGGGAACTTCAACTCTTTGATGAACCTGGCAGGTCCAATTGGATTATTATTTGCAGGACCATTAGCTGATCGTTTAGGGGTAGAAAAAATGTTCTTGTTTTCTGGAATCGGGATTTTATTATGCGGAATCGTTTTATTTTTAACGTCAGCTGCTCGAAATTATGATAAAGAATTACAGAAAAAATTGGTAAAAGAACACCATGAGCAAAAAGACGAATAGTATGGAATGGAGTTGTGACAGAAGTCTTGTTACAACTCCATTTCTGATCCTAATGTTCCTGTGGCAATAAGCCTACTCAAATGAAAAATATGAGTAATTATCTTTATTTGTTTAATACTTGATATAGGGCAGTTTTTTCACGACCTATCGTACTTCCTCTTTGCTTCATAGATTTCTTTGATTTGTTGCTCAGATAACGGAGTGCCAAATGGTAGTTTTTCCTTTAAGAGTTCTCTTTCCGGTGCGTCTACGCCTACATTGACATCGTTCTCGATAGGTACGCTGTAATGATGGATATGTCCATGAAGATTGCGGATAGTGTCGTTAGGCCCGAGCAACATCGGATAATGAGTCAAGTAATATTGTTGATGGTCGAATTTAACGATGGCACCTACATCATAAAAATAAAATTTGGGACTTCCGTCAGTAAGCCTAGGATCATTTTTTTCTAAATAACGGAAAAAAGCACGACTGTCATGGTTCCCTTTGATCAAGTGGATTGTTCCTTGCAGTTGAGTGACCAGTTCCAAAATTTCTGCATTTGCTTTTTCATATTGCGGATGCATAGCAAGGTCGCCTAGATGATAAACATGGTCGGTTTCTTTTATTACTGCATTCCAGCTAGTGATCAACTGTTGGTTCATTTCATCCACATTTGCAAAGAGCCGCGGAGCAAAGTCGTTTTTTCCTAATAAGCGTTCATGGAAAAAGTGCATATCACTGGTAAAGTAATTCATGTATCTCTTGCCTCCCTTTTTTCTTAGAGTAAACAAAATCACTTATCTGAGCAACTCATAACATCTAAAAAGAAAAGGTTGTAAATGAGACGTGCAGCTTTAAGCGATAAGAAGCAATTTTGAAAAATAGTTTTTCACAATTTACAAAATTATTCCTTATTGCCGAAAGGCTGGCCCTTTTTATGAGTATGCCAATTTTTTATATCGAATGCTCAAAAGATGAGTGATTTTTTGGTTGACTATCATGTTTGTGTACTGAATAGGTCCAGTAGAACAGTATTTTTACGACTTGATAATTAAGGGATGAAATTTTCAGAAATATGACGTATAATGTAAAATACTGAAAAGTTGCGACCTTCAACTCGTAGATGTTTCAGAATCTAATTGAAATGATGGTGATATCATGACAGACAACAGCAAAACACGCGTTGTCGTAGGGATGAGCGGCGGTGTCGACTCATCTGTAACAGCACTTTTGTTAAAGGAACAAGGATACGACGTGATCGGAATATTCATGAAAAATTGGGATGACACGGACGAAAACGGTGTATGCACGGCCACGGAAGATTATAAGGATGTAGCGAAAGTAGCTGCTCAAATCGGGATTCCTTATTACTCTGTGAATTTTGAAAAAGAATATTGGGATCGTGTATTTGAATATTTCCTAGCCGAATACCGCGCAGGACGTACACCTAACCCAGACGTGATGTGCAACAAAGAAATCAAATTCAAAGCATTCTTGGATTATGCAATGGATCTTGGCGCCGATTATGTAGCTACTGGACATTATGCGCAAGTCACTCGCGATGAAAACGGCGTGGTCCACATGCTTCGTGGAGTAGACAATAATAAAGATCAAACTTACTTCCTTAGCCAATTATCACAAGAACAGCTTTCAAAAACGATGTTCCCTCTAGGCGGCATGGAAAAATCAGAAGTACGGGCAATTGCTGAACGCGCAGGCCTTGCGACTGCTAAGAAAAAAGATTCAACGGGAATCTGCTTTATTGGTGAAAAGAACTTCAAACAATTTTTGAGCAACTATCTGCCAGCAAAAAAAGGAAATATGGTCACTCTTGATGGTGAAGTCAAAGGCCAACATGCTGGCTTGATGTATTATACGATTGGTCAACGTCAAGGACTAGGGATCGGTGGCGGAGGAGATTCGCAAGAACCCTGGTTTGTTGTAGGAAAAGATCTAGCGACAAACACATTATATGTGGGGCAAGGGTTCCATCATCCTGCATTGTATGCCACAAGCTTGGATGCAAGTGAAATCCACTTTACGACGAATGAACCAATGCCAAAAGAATTCAAGTGTACAGCGAAATTTCGTTATCGTCAGCAAGACGTTCCTGTGACAGTTCGCTTATTGGATGATAATCGTGCAGAAGTCGTATTCGACGAACCTGTACGTGCAATCACTCCTGGACAAGCAGTTGTATTTTATGATGGAATGGAATGTCTGGGTGGTGGTTTGATCGACCACGCATATCAAGAAACAAAAGTTTTACAATACGTTTAAGCGATATTAAATGAATCAAAACAGCTATGGCTAACAAAAGAAACACCTTTTCTTTTGGATAGCATAGCTGTTTTTTTGCAATAAAATTAATTTTTATTCATTTTATACTTGAAATGCTTGTGTAAAAAGTTCATAATATCCAATAATATGAATAAAGTTGCTTTTTGTTAAGCAAGAGCAGTTGCAAAATAGAAGGGAATCTTTTGCAAGTGATTTGTTCAATTTTATAAGTGAGGGTGATGGAAATGGAAAAGAAATCGACGGGTATTAGCAAATGGGGACTGGTTGCTCTGGTTGTCAGTTCGTCAATCGGAAGCGGTGTGTTTGGGATCACAAGTGATCTGGCTAGTTCTGCAGCTCCAGGGCCAGCGATCCTTTCATGGATAATCGTTGGGATTGGTATTTTAGCTTTGGTATTATCGCTGAATCATTTAGGAGAAAAACGTCCAGATCTAGATGGTGGTATTTTCGGTTACGCGGAAGCTTCATTTGGTAAATTAGGTGGCTTCATCAGTGGTTGGGGTTACTGGTTGTCTGCGTGGCTGGGAAATGTTGCTTTTGCAACGATGCTGATGAGCGCCATGGGAGAATTTTTCCCGATATTCAAAGGTGGACAAAATGTTCCTTCTATTTTATTTGCAAGTATTTTTATTTGGGGTCTGACTTTATTAGTAAACAATGGAGTTGAAGGAGCGAGCGTCATCAATACAATCGTGACGATCTGTAAATTAGTGCCATTATTCCTATTTTTAATATTTGTATTTATCGCATTTAAAGTGAATATATTCACTGCTGATTTTTGGGGTAACGTATCTGATAATCTAGTGAATGGAACAGGGCAGCAAGGAACGATCTGGTTGCAGATTAAAGGTTGTTTGATGGTTATGATGTGGGTCTTTGTAGGGATCGAAGGCGCAAGTGTTTTAGCCAACCGCGCGAAGAAACGTTCAGAAGCCCAGCAAGCATCGATCATTGGTCTGCTTTGTTTATTGTTTATCTATATCCTTGCTTCGATCTTGCCATACGGCGTCTTATCTCAAGAAGAGTTAGCAACTATTTCACAACCTGCTATGGCAAATATTTTAAAAGGAATCGTGGGAAATTGGGGAGCAGCGCTGATTAATATCGGCTTGATTATTTCGATCATTGGTTCTTGGTTGTCTTGGACGATGCTCCCAGCAGAAACAACGATGTTGATGGCTCGAGACGGTCTGTTGCCGAAAGCTTGGGGAAAAACGAATAAAAAAAATGCCCCAACTTATTCGTTAGTTGTTACTGCAATCTTGACTAATCTATTCTTATTGACTTTCTTAGTTACTGATTATGCCTATCAATTTGCCTATTCTTTATGTACAGCGGCAATTTTGATTTGTTATCTACTTGTCGGGATCTATCAAGTCCAGTTTTCTTTAAAAGAAGGAATCAAAAAACAAGTAGTGATCGGTGGGATTGCTGTAGTTTTTGAATTGATGGGCATCATTTTAGCAGGATTTTCTTATGTCCTTTTATGTAGTATTGCCTATCTTCCTGGTTTTTGCTTCTACTGGATCGCTTGTCGTGAAACCAAACATCAAATTACGGGAAAAGAAAAAGTAATGATTGGGCTGATTTGTGTGGCCGCACTGCTTTCAATCGGGTTGCTTGCTGTAGGCTGGATCAAGATATAAGGGGGAAAGAAACATGGAAATCGCAAATTTCGGTGTAGAAGAATGGCTAAATAAATGGGAAAAGAAAGCGGTATATGATATTGCACAAAGCTCGATCGAAGCATTGACATTAGACGAACTCGTTGGCTTAGATGGGACTAGCGTAAGTGAATTTTTCGAAAAACGCAAAAACGAACCATTGGACTATGGCTGGATCGAAGGATCAGATGTTTTCAAACAAGAAGTCGCTTCTCTTTATCAAACCGTCGATCCGGAAAACATCTTACAAACGAATGGAGCGACTGGTGCTAATCTTTTAGCTCTATACGCGTTAGTGGAAGCAGGAGATCATGTTGTTTCGATGCTTCCTACTTATCAGCAATTATATGACATCCCCAAATCTTTAGGTGCCGCTGTTGACTTTGTTCATTTGAAGGAAGAAGAAGATTGGCAGTTTGATTTAGAACAGCTAGAAGCCTTAGTCAAACCTGAAACAAAAATCATCTGTTTGAATAGTGCAAACAATCCTACAGGCACATTGCTAGATCGGAAAACTTTAGAAAAAATCGCAGAAATTGCTCGTACAGTAGATGCATATGTATTGATAGATGAAGTATATGCGCCTTTAACGGATAAAGGTGAATTCTTGTCGATCGTAGATGTCTATGAAAAAGGTATAGCAACCAATTCCTTATCCAAGACCTACTCCATTCCAGGTATTCGTATTGGCTGGACAGCTACTGGACCTGAGTTGGCAGAAGTTTTTCGAAAGTATCGAGACTACACGATGATTTGCGGCGGAGTCCTGTCAGATGATCTTGCTGTACATGCATTGAAGAATAAAGAAAAAATATTGGAGCGAAACAAAAAGATCATTACAGAGAACCTTGTGATTTTAAAACAATGGGTAGCCAATGAACCGAAAGTTGAACTTGTCGCTCCCAATTACGTCTCTACTTCTTTCATTAAATTAGCCATCGAAGAAGATGACCAGACATTTTGTATCAATTTATTAGAAGAAACAGGAGTACTATTAGTACCAGGAAGTGCCTTTGATTTACCGAAGCATGCCCGACTAGGTTACTGTTGTAAAAAAGAAACCTTGGAAAAGGGATTATTCCTCTTATCTGAGTTCTTGAAAAAACAGGCCTAAACAAAAACACTGCAAGGACAGTCTGTGACAACTGTTCAAGCAGTGTTTTTCATTTACGCTTATTGTCTATGAGAAGGAGAGTGCCCTGAAGATATGGAGACTCCTGAAGCTTTTTCTTCTGCAGTTTCTTGCTGATGGATCTCTTGTGTATTGTGTCGTACAAGCAAGAAGTTGACCAAAACAAGAAGAGAAGTCGAAAGAAAGACGCCACGATAACCAAATGCACTGGAAACACTGGAGCCGATCATAGGCCCTACTACGTTACCAGTTGCTTGGAAAGATTGGTTATAACTGAAGATCCGTCCAGCAGCTTGATGAGGCGAATATTTTGTGATCAATGCTTGGACAGCAGGGAGCAGACAAGCATCAGAGATACCAATCAAAAAACGTAAGGCAGCTAATTGCCAAACATTCGTGACGAATGCCATTGGGATATAAACCAGAATCGCAAAACCCAAACCAATCGCAAGTATTCTTTCACTCCCGATCTTGTCACCTAAGCGACCAAATCTTGGAGCGGCTATCAAAGTGGCAATCCCAGGTATCGAAGCGATGATTCCGCTGATCAACGTAACATTCCCATGTCCATGCAGCAATTGGCGAATGTACAGACTGATGATTGGACTAATGGAATTGTTGGATGCTTGGATGATCATCGTTGTGACGAACATACCGATGACGACGTGTGGATATTTCAAGTCTTTGAAAATCTGTTTGGCAGAAACCATGTTTTCTTTTTTCACTGGGACAAATTTTTCATGGACGAAAAACAGACTCAACAAGAAGACGAAAAATAAGATGATCCCTGTAATGAAAAAGGTAGGGCGATAGCCAAACGCTGAAGCAGAGATCCCGCCAAGAAGCGGTCCAAGTAATGTTCCTGTAACAGAACCAGTTGCTAAGGTTCCAAGAACTTGACCACTTTTTTCTTTTGGCGTCCCAGTTGCGACAAGGGCAGTGGCATTACTGATATAACCAGAAAAAATCCCTTGAAGCAGACGCAATGCGACTAATTGATACACACTAGTCACGCAACCCATCAAAGAAATGACGATTGCCATTCCTAATGAAGCACGCAACAGCATCAATTTTCTTCCTTTTTGGTCGGCTAATTTTCCCCACCAAGGAGAGATCAGCGTAGTCACCAAGAAAGTAGATGAAAAAGTCAATCCGCTCCAAAAGTTCAATTGTGACGTACTATAATTACCTAACGTATCTATGTAAAGTGACATAAAAGGCATGACTAAACTAAATCCGATACCAGCCATAAATGTTCCAAACCATAAGACAAACAAGTTTTGTTCCCAAGTTTCTCTTTTCCTAAATAATTTTTCCTTTATTCTTGCAGCCAATTAGACTCCTTCTTTCTGAAAATTTTCATCTACAGCTCTTTATTATAAACTACAATATGTAGTTTATCAATGAAAGTCTCTTTTTTCTCTTTCTTTTTCGTGGTAAACTGAAAGAGTGAAGGATTTATTTTATGAGAGGAAACATGGAAATGAAAAAAAGAAATCTGTCTCAAGAGAAAATCATCGACTGCTTTCGAGAACTAGCAGAAGAGATGGATGTTCAGCAAATAACCTTTCAGCATTTAGCCAAACGCTTGGATATCAAGGCTCCCTCGCTGTATAACCATTTCAAAAATATTCGTGATGTCAAAACAGCGCTAACAGCGAAACTTCTGCAGGAACTTAATGACCAGCTGCGTCGGGCTCTTGTAGGAAAAAGTAGTCAGGAAGCACTGCAGATCTATGCAGAAACTTATCGATCCTTTGCTTTTTCAAATCAAGCAGTGTATGAGTTACTGATCAGTGTACCGCATACCAATGAAGCTGTTTTATTAGATGGAATCCATGAAACGAATCAGATCATTTTGCAGATATTTGAGGCTTTTCAATTAACGAAAGAAGAAAAAGTTCATCGAAGCAGGGAACTTCGTAGTATGATCCACGGTTATCTTTCCTTACGTTTTTTAGGATACTTTACAAAAGAACCAACAATCGATCCAGAAGACAGCTATTTTTGGATGATCAATGACTTTATCGCTACTTTGCCTTAAACAATCAGATTCATTTGTAACAATTTTAAGATGTTCATTAAATGACCCTTTTATAAGAGAAAATTCTTGCAACTTTCTTGAAAAGTGACTAAGATGAGTCTAGAAAAGCTGAAAGAAGGAGCACGAGTATGTATCAAGTAATTACCATGTTCGGGGACAATGAGCCTTGGTGGTTTTTTGAAGACTGGGAAGAAGATATTGAAGCAGAAGAAACATTCGAGTCTTTCGAAGAAGCACGACAAGCGTACGAAAAACAATGGAACGAAATCCATCAAAATTATGAATATATCAATGCAAAAAGTAACTTTCTCAGCGCCTTTTGGAATGACGGAGATGAGCGCTGGTGTGAAGAGTGTGACGATGATTTACAGCAATACAAAGGACTTGCGTTGTTGAAAAATCATCAGCCCATCACAGTAGAAAGCGGAAAGGAATTTTATGAAACAACTAATTCTAGCGGAAAAACCAAGCGTTGCGAAAGACCTAAGCAAGGTGCTTGGTGCTAATCAAAAGCACAAAAATTATTATGAAGGACCCAAGGTGATCGTTACTTGGGCCCTTGGTCATTTATTAGGATTGAAAATGCCGGAAGATCTGAATAAGGAATGGCAGAGCTGGCAAATGGACACGTTGCCAATGATCCCTAAAAAACTAGGAATCAAACCACTTCCTAAAACAGGTCATCAATTAAAAGCAATCAAGCAGCTGGCTCAGCGAAAAGATGTCTCAGAAGCAGTCATTGCGACAGATGCCGGAAGAGAAGGGGAACTTGTTGCTCGCTGGATCTTAGAGTATGTGCATTTCAATAAACCAGTGAAGCGGTTATGGATCTCTTCTCAAACAGATAAAGCAATCAAAACTGGATTCAAGCAACTAAGACCTGCGAAAGAATATGATGCATTGTATGAATCTGCTCTTGCCCGGGCAAAAGCGGACTGGCTGGTAGGATTGAATGTGACCAGAGCCTTAACTGTGAAGTACGCGGATAATTTATCAGCAGGCCGTGTGCAGACACCGACACTAGCATTAGTGAGAGACCAAGAAAAGAAAATCGAGCAGTTCCGTCCACAAACGTATTTCACGATCACGTTGCAAGCTGGAAAAGAACAAGCCAAAATGCTTCAAAAAAATCAATTTGCTTTAAAAACACAAGAAGAAGCACAAAAACTTGTTCAATTGATCAGTACAAGCAAAGGAACTGTCACAGAAGTCCAAGAAAAATTAAAAACGGAATCTGCGCCATTGCCTTATGATTTAACAGAGATCCAAAGAGAAGCCAATCAACGCTATGGCTATTCTGCAAAGAAAACATTAAGTCTTGTACAAAGTTTGTATGAGACCCATAAGATCGTTACTTATCCGCGTACAGACAGCAAATATCTGACAAATGACATGAAAAGTACGATGAAAGAACGATTGCAAGCAGTCAGCGACTTTGCTCCTGAGGTCAAGCAGTATTTGAAAAACGGAGCCATCGTCCAACAGACAAAAGTATTCCAAGACAGTAAAGTGACCGATCACCATGCACTTTTGCCAACTGAAAACAGAGCACGTTATGAAAAATTAAGTAATGAAGAGCAAAAAATCTATCAAATGATTGTCTCTCGTTTTTTAGGACTGTTTGCTCAACCCCATAAAGTCAGCCAAACAAAAGTTACGGTTGAATTTGGTAAAGAACGATTCATTTTTCGGCAAAATCGTGTCGTCCAAGCAGGATGGAAAGGCGAAACTGAAACTGAGACGGAAACAGTCAAATGGGAAAAAGGAATGAGAATCAATCCCGATTTCGCCATCAAAAAAGAACTATCTGCACCGCCTAAACCATTGTCAGAAGCAAGCTTGCTTGGTCAAATGGAAAAATACAGTCTGGGAACCCCAGCTACGCGTGCAGAGATTATCGAGAAACTAATCAAATCTGAACTGATGGAACGTACCCCTCAAGGACTGCAAGTATCTCCTAAAGGTAAGCAATTATTAGTATTGGTAAATCCCTCTTTAGTAACACCAGATTTGACAGAAAGCTGGGAAAAAGACCTTGAAGCTATTGCTGCAGGAAAGAAACAAGCAGGAACCTTCTTGAATGGAATCGAAAAAGAAACAAAACGCTTGGTGAATGAGATCAAATCAAGCAAACAAGAATATCAAGATTTCTCGATTACCCAAAAGAAATGCCCAGAATGTGGGGCCAATCTGCGCGAGAAAAACACACGTGACGGCAAAATCTATGTCTGCACCAATTCAGATTGCAACTACCGCAGAAGAAAAGATCCAAAAGTCTCTAATCATCGATGCCCGCAATGTCACCGGAAAATGGAAATCATCGAAGGTAAAAACGGTGCTTATTTCCGTTGTAAATACGATGGAACGACAGAAAAAATGCTTGATAAAAAAGAGCAGAAGAAGAAAATGACCAAACATGAAGAACGACGCTTGCTGAAAAAATATGCACAAGCAGAAGAACCAGAAGAAAGCCCATTAGCAGCAGCACTAAAAGCAGCAATGAAGAAGTAATAAGATATGAAAGAGGTTGTGATAGAAGTGGTCAGCTTCAAGAAATAAGAAGGAATTTACGAAAATTGCTTCTCAAATTTTTGTGAAATTTCGGCTTATTTCCGAAGAAGCTACTTCTGGAACACCATTTATTCGGAAAAAAGGACTGTGACAAGACTTTTGTCACAGTCCTTTTTCATTTAAAAAAATGTTTACTTCATTTGACGTATATTATTGGTGAGGCTTCAATTCATTTGGCTTCACTTTTTCTGTTTCTCTTATGATATAAACAGGACGCTGTTTCGTTTCTAAGAAGATTTTCCCGATATATTTCCCGATGATTCCAAGACATAACAGTTGGATTCCACCAATGAACAGGAAGATCGAGACCATGGAAGGCCATCCTGATGTAGGATCACCAAACAACAATGCCCGCAAAATAATGAACAAAATTGCAATACCAGAACCGACACAAGACAAAGCGCCGATAAATGAAGCAATCGTTAACGGTGCATCCGAGAAGTTCACGATACCATCAATCGAGTAGTTGAATAATTTCCAGAAGGACCAAGATGTTTCGCCAGCCACACGTTCGCGGTTTTCATAAGAAATATATTCTGTTTTAAACCCGACCCAGCTAAATAATCCTTTTGAAAATCGGTTGTATTCTGTTAATTCTAGGACGGCATCCACCATTTGACGAGTCATCAAGCGGAAATCACGAGCGCCATCGACCATTTCTGTATCGCTGATTTTATTGATCAACTGGTAGAATTTTTTCGCAAAGAAACTGCGTATCGCAGGCTCGCCTTCACGAGTCGAACGCCGGGTGCCGACACAATCGATATCAGAAGTAGTGATCCGGTTGATCATCTCAGGAAGCAGTTCGGGCGGATCTTGCAGATCAACATCCATCACGGTCACTAAATCTCCTGTAGAAGCTTGCAATCCAGCGTATAGAGCCGCTTCTTTCCCAAAATTTCTGGAAAATGAGACAAAGCGGACATAAGGATAAGCTGAGGCTAGCTTCTTGATTGCTGCTAACGTACCGTCTTTTGATCCGTCGTCAATAAACAAATATTCGAACTCATGGGCACCTTTGAATTTTTCAACCTCATCAAAAAAAAGAGGAACAGTTTTTTCTTCATTAAAACATGGGACAACAATTGATACTTTCATCGTTTCTATCCTTTCAATCGTATGTTTATATATGGTTTACATTCAAAATTTAATAAACCTTAAATAACACCTTTAAAATTTGATTTTACGTAAAAGAACAGGTATTCTTTTTGTAAACTAACGTATTTAGTTTACCATGTTTCCTCGGTTTATCAAACTTTTAAGAACAATTTTTATTAGTTGGCAAGTAGTTTTGGATAGAGAAAAAGGAGGAAGTTCCAGTCTATTGACTAGGAGCAAACAAAATGAAAATACACACACCTATCGGCTTTTTATGGTTAGATGCAGATGAATCCGGATTGACTGCTGTATCTTTTCAGCCAATTTCAGAAAACGAATCAGCGAATCAGCAAATTT
Source organism: Enterococcus sp. MSG3290 (assembly GCF_050555565.1). Classification (NCBI taxonomy): domain Bacteria; kingdom Bacillati; phylum Bacillota; class Bacilli; order Lactobacillales; family Enterococcaceae; genus Enterococcus; species Enterococcus sp. MSG3290. The sequence continues at coordinate 532,257 of NZ_CP187862.1, forward strand.
TAACGCGCACACAAGAACAGTTTGAAGAATATTTTGCGGGAAAAAGAAAAGAATTTGATGTTCCTTTATCTATAAAGAGAGGTACGCCTTTTCAGCAAAATGTCTGGAAAGCTTTGTCGACTATTCCTTATGGAGAAATCCGAACGTATAAAGAAGTAGCTGTTGCTGTTGATAGTCCGAAAGCTGTGCGAGCGATTGGGCAGGCAAATCGAACCAATCCATTGCCAATCGTTATTCCTTGTCATCGAGTGATCGGGCAAAATGGAAAACTGACAGGATATATGGGAAACGCAATAGATGGGGTTGAAATCAAACGCCAATTGTTGTTGTTAGAAGGATATCTGCAAAATTAAAAACAGTTGTGATTCGGACATTGTTCCATGCGAGAATCACAACTGTTTTTTCATGTTCATTCTAAACTTTGATCAGCCAAATAAATAGTAAAGCCATCACTGTTTGGAGAAGCCCGACAGCTAATCCATAAAATAAGAAGCGTGTACCTTCTTTCATGAATTTTGCAAAGTCTAAACGCAGACCAATTGCCGCTAAAGCAGTGATCTCAAACCAGCTGCTGATAAAATGTGCCGATTGGTCAATAACTACAGGTAAAGAAAACAAGCTGTTGACCAAACAAAAGATCACAAACCCTAATACATACCAAGGAAGCGGTAATTTTCGTTTTTTCTGCGTATCAGTTGGCGTTTCAAACAGAGCTGGTTGTTTCTTGTGCATGAATTTTTCAAACAGATAGACAACAACAACGAGCATCATAATACGTAGAATCTTAAATAGCATGGCGAATTCGACAACAGAATTGTCAAGTAAGCTTGCCCCAGCGACTACTTGACCAACAGATTGGAGTGTACCACCCAAAAGTGCACTTTTTTCAATGAGATTTCCACCAAACAACTGTAATCCAAGAAAAGGGAGAGTCAACATCATCACAGTACCCAGTAGATTGACTAGTGTGATGATCTGTCCTTTTTCTTCCTCTTTCGCATGGATGGAAGGGGCGATCGAAGCAATAGCAGAAGAACCACAAACAGCGTTTCCTCCAGCCATCATCAAAGAAGAAGTATCGCTGAATTGCAGTTTTTTACCAATCAAGTAAGCACCGATGATAGTGACTGACATTTGCAGTAACACAAAAACAATTCCTTTTATACCAATTTGAGCAATCGTTTGAGCTGTGACAGTTGCACCTAGTAAAAAAACAGAGAATTCTAATAGTTTGCTTTCAGCAAATTTTGTGCCGATTGCTAGAACAGGCTGTTTAAAAAAAGTATTTCCTAATAAAATACCCAATAAAATAGCAATAGTCGCTCCACCTAACTGTGGCAGATAAATAGCAAGAAGCCTGCTGAAGGCAGCGATGGCAAAAGAAAGCAGTAACCCGGGTAAGATTTCGCGGACCGCTGAATCCTTTACAGATTTTATTGGATGTGACAATGATTTCATTTGATCGGTTCCTTTCGTCAATAAATACTAAAAGCATACTCGAACATAGTAGCACTAAACCAGTATTTTGACAAAAGAACAAGAGGTCGTGACAAAAGTCTTGTCACGACCTCTTGTTTCGAATAAACGGTGTTCAAAAGCCAGTTTTTCGGTATTAAGCCAAATTTATGCAAAAATGTGGAAAGCCATTTTCAAAAAATTTTTCTTAATACTCGAAACTAAGCGGCTTTTTCACGACCTCTTGGTAAACGGTGTTCCAGAAGTAGCTTCTTCGGAAATAAGCCGAAATTTCACAAAAATTTGAGAAGCAATTTTCGTAAATTCCTTCTTATTTCTTGAAGCTGACCACTTCTTTTACGACCTCTTGGTAAACGGTGTTCAAAAGCTTGCATCTGCGGTAATAAGCCCAACCAGTACAAAAACATGAACAGCTGTTTTTGTTTGGCCGTTCTTATTACTTGATGCAGAACAGCTTTTTCACAACCTATTGAATCGATTATTAAGCGATTTTTTTAGAAACAAATTTTCCATGTTTGCTATGTTCTTTAATTAAGAAACGTACGTAATGAGCAAGAACGTAGAAGACAACTACACTTGCAAACAGACATTCCGCAACTTTTAAGAAATCCAATACGCTACTATAGATACCTAAACTGTTGAAGTAATGAACAGTAGTAAATATAGCTGTTGCAGAGATAACAAGCGGGAATGTAAAGGCTGCATAGCTTGGATAAAAACGAAGCTTGAACAAACGTGGAAGCATAGACAGCACAACGAAATACAATACTTGAGATAAAGCGAACAATGCTAAGACAAGATAAAAATTAGGTTCAGCAAAGTTTTTAAGATAACCTGTTAGGCAAAGAGAACCAGGTGCTGCAACGATCGTAATCAGCGGACGTGTCGGATGAGCCATATTTCTTACGAAAAAGACACGTTTGATGATGATCGGCAATAAGAACGCATAGCAGATCAATGAAATCCAAAAGAAAATTTTTCCAATAAGCGGGAAGAAGTTCCCGGCAGTTACAGTGATGACCCCAAATCCAACGTAAATGATAAACCAGCTTGGATAAATTGCTTCAATTGAAAGATCAGCTTTGATAACATGGTGATAATTGAAATAAAAGACAAGGATCACTTGGAAGATAACAGCGCACAGCCAAATGAATTTGACAATTGGTGCAATACTTTCATATGAAACAAAATAAGTACAAATAACCATGAGTGACATCGTAAAAGTTGGTGAAACGGAGGCGATGATTGGATCATGCAACGTTTGTTTCGTGTGTTCGAATAAGATAAACAATTTAACAAAAATGAATATCATAAGAATCATAGAGATACCGCCAGTTAGATTGCCTAAAGCAACATGGTGATAGTCTTTAAACAGATTTCCAAGGGAAGCTAACCCAAGGATCAACCCGCAGATCGGGATCGGAATAATTTTCAAAAAGTTCTTCATATATAATATTCTCCTTTTTATTTAATAGATTTTAGTACCAAGATGAACGAATACATTGTAAAATGAATAGGAATGTATGATTACGAGCAAGCAGACAGCTGATTGTCTTCATCTAAGTTACTAGTTGGATCAGCAACTGTTTTGTTGTACATTTCTATTATAGATGGTTTTTTGTATATTTAAATCAAATAGTTTTTATAGTAATTATCATAAAAAGTTATGGAAGTGGTGCCATGTTTAAGTTATTAACGACTTTTCGAGCAGTATATGAAACAAGAAATTTTTCCAGAGCAGCAGAAGTACTGTTTTTATCTCAACCAGCAGTCTCGAATCAAATCAAACAGTTGGAGCGGGAATTGAATATCGATCTTTTTCAACGTAACGGAAGAAAAGAGATGCTTCCAACTAAGCAAGCCGACTTATTATATGAACGGACACTGGTTTTGTTAGAAGAATGGGAAGAAACTCAGCAAAAATTGCTCAATGAACAAAATGAAGAAGAAGTATGTCGGATCGTTGCTTCCCACACCTTTGCTGTCTATCTTTTGCCTCAGTTGATGAAACATCTGATCAAAAGGTTTCCTAAAGTGCATTTTGAGATCGAAATCGCGAATTCTCATGAATCATTAGAACAAGTAGCGAAACATGAATCCGATTTTGGTTTTATCGAAAAGCCATTAGAGACTTCCGGCGTACAAAGATACTCTTTGATGGAAGACCAGCTAGTCATCGCTGGGGACCCAAAAAGCAAATTGTGGCTTGTAAGAGAAGCAAACTCTGGTGTTTTTCATTACACGCAGCGTTATTTTGAAGAGATGAATATCCAAGATAAGAAGATGATCGTGAAAAGTAACGATGTAATTGTTGCGTTGCTGAAGGAAGGAATCGGTCGCTCGATTTTGTCTAAGCGCTCTGTTCCAGAAAATGTGCCAATGACTCCGTTGAATTTCCATCGGTATTTTTATTTCATCCAACGAACCAATCTGGTTTCTGATCAGCTGCTAGAGATTGCCGAAGAGATCCTTCGATACAATGAAAGCACAGAAACTTCTCACAGCGAGGAGAATCTCAGCTGGTAGATAATTGCATGTATCAAAAAAAGTTCTATGATACACTAAAGATAAGCAGTAGGCTTTTGTACTGCATTTGCTCAAGCAACTGCACAAACGGAAAGTTAATTTTTCCCAAATGTCTATGGAAAGACTTTCCATTATCTAACTGGACCGCTATAATAATCAGCAGTATGGTTTTTAAGAAAAGGGATGAAACATGGAAAAAAAATTAAAAGCTTCGAACGATAATCGTATTGATTATGGCGTGATTTTACCAGTCTTTCTGTTATGTTTGATTGGTCTGCTCTCATTATATGTAGCACTTAGCCATGATCCGAACAATCCAGCAGTCTTGAAAGGCGTAGGGATGCAAGTTGTCTGGTATTTAGTTGGAGCGGCAGCAATCGTTGTCATCATGCATTTGAATTCCAAATGGATCTGGAAACTGACTCCTTACCTTTATGGTTTGGGGTTAGTGGTAATGGGACTCTTGCTCAAATTCTATGATCAGAATTTAGCTGCTTCAACAGGGTCTAAAAACTGGTTTCGATTCGGTGCGTTTACTTTCCAGCCAGCAGAGTTGATGAAGATTGCGTACATCTTGATGATGGCACTGATCGTAACTAAACATAATACGCAAGTAAAAGAACGGACGATGAAATCGGACTTTTGGCTGATTGGGAAGCTCTTGATCGTGACAATACCGGTTTTAGCATTGATCATGGCCCAAGATGACTTTGGAACGATGCTTGTCTTTCTTGCGATCTTTGGCGGGATTTTCTTGATGTCTGGAATCTCTTGGCGCATCATCGCACCTGTAGTAATCTTGGCAGTAGTTGTTGGAGCAGGAACGATCTTCTTGGTTACGACTGAAGGCGGAAGAGACTTGCTTTACAAAGTTGGCTTCAAATCTTATCAGTTTGCACGTATTGATTCATGGCTGGACCCTTTCCATGATACGTCAGGAATGAGTTATCAGCCGGCCCAAGGACTTTTGGCAATTGGTACCGGTGGCTTGTTTGGTAAAGGATTCAACGTAAGCAATATTTATGTGCCTGTTCGTGAGTCCGATATGATTTTTACCGTTATCGGTGAAAACTTCGGCTTTATCGGTGGTGCATTCGTCATTTTCTTGTATTTTATTTTAATCTATCGTATGATTCGGGTGTGTTTCGATACGAATAATGAATTTTACGCCTATATCGCAAGCGGTTTGATCATGATGCTGCTGTTCCATGTCTTTGAGAATATTGGAGCAAATATCGGATTACTTCCTTTAACAGGGATCCCATTGCCTTTCATTAGCCAAGGAGGATCTTCGATTTTAGGGAACATGATCGGTATCGGGTTGATATTATCGATGAGATATCAAAATGAAGCACCTGCAAGATCTTCAAGGAGGTAAGAAAATTGTACACCTTTTACTGGTACCCGAAATGTTCAACATGCAAAAAAGCCAAAGCGTGGTTAGACCAGCATGGCGTTAGTTATCAAACTGTTGATATGATCAAAGAAGTACCGAAGGCCTCAACGATTGAGACTTGGCTAGAAACGAGTCAAGTACCAATCCGTCGCCTGTTCAACACAAGCGGGATGAAATATCGGGAACTTGGACTGAAAGATCAAGTAGGCGAGTTTACGGCTTCAAAAGCGAGCCAAGTCTTATCGACAGATGGTATGCTGATCAAGCGGCCACTGATCTTACGAGAGGACCAGCTTGTTGCAATTGGATTCAATGAAAAAATTTATGAAGGAGAACTGATATAAAATGGCAGGCAAGCATTTGAAGAAAAAGGACAACCTTTGGATCTTATTTAATGGAAAAGAATACTGTGTTGGTTTGACAAATGAAGCGCAAGAAGAACTTGGAGACATCACGTTTGCCAATCTGCCAAAAGCAGGACAATCGCTAAAAAAAGATGAACCTCTGATCGAAGTTGAAGCGGAAAAAGCGGTCAATGAATTTGCCAGCCCGCTAACGGGTACAGTTTCTTCTGTTAATGATAAAATCGGTGAAGATATCAATATCTTGAATGATTCAGATGAAATGAATGCGTGGATCTTAAGTTTCAAAGATGTTGATCCAAAAGAATTTGACGAATTATAAAATCAGAAAATCACTTGAAAAAAGTTGACACTGATTCTTCCAGTTGCTATAATCATAAGCAATCCTATATGAAACGAGAAAGCTTTGAAAAGAAGAGTACATGTCACGGACGTTTGAAGAGAGCCCTGTTTGCTGAAAATGGGTAACGAAAATGAGATGGAAGATGGTCTTAGAGCAGAGTAAGCGAGCGTAAGCAAACTTACTACGGGAGTGCCCGTTACAGCGCGACAGTATACGGAAAGAAGCTAAGTCCAAGTACTGGAAGAGGCTGTTATTGCGAAGTAACGGTAAATCAAGGTGGTAACACGGAAGTTCAAGCTTTCGTCCTTTTGCTTAAGGCAAGAGGGCGAAGGCTTTTTTGTTTGAAAAATCATAAGAGAAAGATGTGAATGGCATGTCATTAATCCAACTAACGAATGTCAAAAAGACATTCAATGGGAAAAACGGAAACATCCAAGCCGTCAATGACGTTTCACTAAACGTTGAAAAAGGGGATATTTATGGAATCGTCGGCTATTCTGGCGCAGGAAAAAGTACATTAGTCCGTCTCCTGAATGGACTTGAGCTTCCCACGAGCGGCGAAGTGATCGTAAACGATCAAGATATTACAAAATTAAAAAACAAAGAATTACGTACATTCCGAAAGAAAATCGGTATGATCTTCCAGCATTTCAACCTGTTATGGTCAAGAACTGTACTTGAAAATATCCAGCTGCCGCTGGAATTAGCTGGCGTACCAAAGAGCAAACGTAAAGAACGGGCAGAAGAACTGTTGCGTTTAGTCGGGTTAGAAGGACGCGGACAAGCATATCCTTCACAACTTTCCGGCGGACAGAAACAACGCGTCGGTATCGCACGAGCATTGGCAAATGATCCTGAGATCCTGCTTTGTGATGAGGCTACTAGCGCATTGGACCCGCAAACAACAGAAGAAGTATTAGACTTATTGTTAGCGATCAATAAGAAATTGAATTTGACCATCGTCTTGATCACACATGAAATGAATGTGATCCGCAAAATCTGCAACAAAGTCGCTGTGATGGAGTTGGGGAAAGTCGTAGAAGAAGGAGACGTATTGACTGTCTTCAGACAACCGAAAAAAGAAGTAACCAAACGCTTTGTACAACAAGACATCGAACCAGAAGCTGATTCGACAGAACTATTAGCTGAACTCATCAAAGAAAATCCAAGCGGCCGTTTGGCAACTTTGACCTTTAGCGAAAGAAATGCCAACGAGCCAGTCATTTCCCAAGCGATTCGACGCTATAACATCGATGTCAACGTTGTGTATGGAAAGATCAAACAAGTGAAAGAAGGTTCCTTTGGTTCATTGACTGTCTTGATGACTGGTGAAACCAAAGAATTAGATCAAGCAGAAGTGTTCATCAAAGAACAAGGAGTAGGAATTGAGGTGATCCATCGTGGATAAAAGCTTTTCAGAAACATATCTAGATTTTAAACAAATCAACCCGGAAACGATGAATCAGGCTATCCTTGATACACTATATATGACATTAATCTCAATGGTCTTAGTGACGATCATCGGATTAGTTTTGGGATTGATCCTTTACTCTATTGGACGCAAAAACAAACCGTATGCTCGAATCATTTATGGAATCGTATCGATCATCAGTAATATTTTCCGGTCAACGCCATTTATGATCTTGATGGTTTTGATCATTCCATTTACTAAAGCAATCGTAGGCACTATGCTAGGTGCGCAAGCAGCCATTCCAGCTCTTGTTTTATCCGCAGCACCATTTTATGCCCGTCTAGTAGAGATTGCTTTTCGTGAAGTCAGCCCTGGTGTACTGGAAGCAGCAGATGCAATGGGAGCAAGTTACTGGGAAATCATCTGGAAGGTCTTGATACCTGAAAGTATTCCCGCATTGATTTCTGGATTAACAGTTACAACGATCTCGATGATCGGATTTACTGCGATGGCCGGCGCGATCGGCGCAGGTGGACTTGGAGGTCTTGCTTGGCAGGAAGGCTACCAGCGTGGTAATCTGACAGTGACATTCGTTGCGACTTTAATTATTTTACTAATCGTATTTATCGTTCAAGGAATCGGTGATTTCTTAACTAAGAAAACAGACAAAAGATAATAGGATATAGGGGGATGTAGGATATGAAAAAGAAAATTTTTGGATTAGCAGCAGCGCTTTTGCTGACTGTAGGATTAGCAGCATGCGGTAACAACAGCGACAGCAAAGATTCAGCAAATAAAGCAGACGACACGACATTGAAAGTCGGCGCTTCACCGACACCGCACGCAGAGATTTTGGAACATGTGAAACCATTATTGAAAGATGAAGGAATCGATCTTGAAATCGTCAAATTCGATGACTATGTATTACCGAACCAATCTTTGGAAGAAGGCGACATTGATGCCAATTACTTCCAGCATATTCCTTATTTGAACAAAGAAATCAAAGAAAAAGGATATGACTTTGTCAATGCCGGTGCTGTCCACATCGAACCAATGGGCTTGTACTCTAAAAAAGTCAAAGATGTTTCCGAATTAAAAGATGGTGCAACAATCATTACTTCAAATTCTGAATCAGACTGGGGACGCATCATCACAATTCTACAAGATGCTGGCTTAGTCAAAGTCAAAAATGGAGTAGATCTGGAAACAGCAACATTCGATGATATTGAAGAAAACCCTAAGAACTTGAAGTTCAACCATACGATCGACCCATCACTTTTAGCTTCTACGTACCAAAATGATGAAGGTGACCTAGTTGCAATCAACGCAAACTTCGCTTACGGCGCAGGGTTGAATCCATTAGAAGATGCCGTATTGCTTGAAAAGGACAACTCTCCTTACGTGAATATTATTGCGACTCGTAAAGGTGATGAAGACAGTGACAAAATCAAAAAACTGATTGAAGTGCTTCACCGCAAAGAAGTCCAAGAATGGATCACAGACAAATGGGGTGGCTCTGTTAAACCAGTAAAGGCTGATGCAAAATAAGGTATGGAACAAAAAAGATGAGAAATAAGTCTGTAATGGCTTATTTCTCATCTTTTTTATACCTATTCTAATTTAGAAATCAAAATTGTTTAATAATAAATAAAAGATATTTGATTTTAGTAAGGAAGGTCATTGCGCTTCATTCTCAATTAGTCTAAAATGAGTGAGAACGAAAGAGAATTTGGGGGTATAATGCATGTCTGTCTTAGAAATAAAAAATCTACATGTGTCGATCGAGGAAAAAGAAATCCTTAAAGGCGTAAACCTAACAATGAAAACCGGAGAAATCCATGCCATCATGGGACCTAACGGCACAGGAAAATCTACCTTATCTGCCGCTATCATGGGCAATCCAAACTATGAAGTAACAGAAGGCGAAATTTTGTTTGACGGGAAAAATGTTTTAGACTTGGAAGTAGATGAACGTGCGCGACTTGGCTTATTTTTAGCTATGCAATATCCAAGTGAGATACCAGGTATCACGAATGCGGAATTCATGCGTGCAGCGATCAATGCGAAACGTGATGAAAACGACAAAATTTCTGTTATGGCATTTTTGAAAAAGTTAGATGAAAAAATGGCTTTACTAAATATGCCAGAAGAAATGGCTGAACGTTATCTGAACGAAGGTTTTTCTGGCGGAGAAAAGAAACGGAATGAGATCCTGCAATTGTTGATGTTAGAACCAACATTTGCAATTTTAGACGAAATCGATTCAGGTCTGGATATCGATGCTTTGAAAGTCGTTGCTAAAGGAGTAAATGAAATGCGCGGAGACAATTTCGGTGCATTGATCATCACCCACTATCAACGATTATTGAACTATATCACACCTGATGTCGTTCACATCATGATGGAAGGCCGAGTAGTCATGACAGGGAATGCTGACCTAGCTAAACGTCTGGAAGCAGAAGGCTACGCTGGTATCAGTAAAGAATTAGGAATCGACTATAAAGAAGAAGAAGCGTAAGGGGGAGCAAGAATGAAAGAAAAAAACTGGCTCGATTATCTTGACGCGGTAAATGATTTTTCTTTAAGTAAAGGCGAACCTGATTGGATGAGAACCTTCCGTCAAGACGCACTAACGAAAGCAGATGAACTGCCATTGCCGCATATCGATCGGGTGAAATTCCATCGCTGGTCGTTATTCGATGTGAAAGAAACACAAACCATCAGTGAAACAGGCACGATTCCGGCATTTGATGCAATGAAAGACAATCCTGTGCTTGTCCAACAAGGTTCATGGACGATTTTTGAACAACTGCCTGTGGAATTAGCAGAAAAAGGAGTCATTTTTACCGACTTGTTCACTGCAATGATCGAATATCCAGAACTAGTCCAAGAATATTATATGAAAAAAGCAGTAAACATGAACGAAGACCAATTGACTGCACTCCATGTAGCTTTTATGAACAGCGGTATTTTCCTGTATGTGCCTAAAAATGTCGTGATCGATGAACCACTCGAGTCCTTATTCATTCAAGATGGCGCATCCGATGATCACTTCTTCAAGCATGTGTTGATCGTGGCAGATGAACATAGTGAATTTTCTTATCTGGAACGTTTCCAGACAACCAAAGAACAAGTAGCAAAATCATCAGGTAATATCATCGTGGAAGTCATCGCTAAAGCTGGTTCAAAAATCAAATATTCAGCCGTAGATCAATTAGGAGAAAATATTACTTCTTATATGAATCGCCGTGGGCACATTTTACGAGATGCTTCTGTCGACTGGGCAATTGGTGTCATGAATGACGGTCATGTGATCGCTGACTTTGACTCAGATTTAGCAGGAGAAGGTGCACACGCAGAAGTCAAAATCGTGGCAATCAGCTCGGGCAGACAAATCCAAGGAATCGATACGCGAGTAACCAATAAAGCCCCTCATACGATCGGGCATATTTTGCAACACGGAGTGATCCGAGAAAAAGGAACATTGACCTTTAATGGTATCGGCCACATCTTGAAAGGGGCAAAAGGTGCAGATGCCCAACAAGAAAGTCGTGTCTTGATGCTTTCTGATAAAGCACGTGGTGATGCGAATCCTATTCTTTTGATCGATGAAAACGAAGTAACTGCTGGACATGCTGCCAGTGTAGGACGAGTTGATCCAGAAGAAATGTACTATCTGATGAGTAGAGGATTGCATAAAGAAGAAGCAGAGCGCTTAGTGATTCGAGGATTCCTCGGTTCTGTCTTAACAGCAATCCCTGTAGAACAAGTTCGGAAAGAATTAGTCGAAGTAATCGAAGGGAAGTTGAATGGATGATCGATGCTAAAAAGCTACGCAATGATTTTCCTATCTTATTTCAAGACGTCAATGATGAACCTTTAGTTTATCTGGATAATGCAGCGACGACCCAAAAGCCAAAACAAGTACTCCAGGCATTAGCGCACTATTACGAACACGATAACGCCAATGTTCATCGCGGTGTCCATACGTTAGCAGAACGCGCGACCCATGATTATGAACAAGCAAGAGAAAAAGTACGGGCGTTCATCCATGCAAAAGAAACAGCAGAAGTGCTGTTTACTCGTGGTACGACGACAAGCTTGAATTGGGTAGCCAGAAGCTTCGGCGACCGCTATATCAAAGCAGGAGACGAGATAGTGCTCTCTTACATGGAACATCATTCTAATGTTATCCCGTGGCAGCAGTTGGCAAAACGAACAGGTGCTGTCTTGAAATATATCGAACTAACAGAAGAAGGCTTCCTGGATATGGAGGATGCAGCGAAAAAGATTACGGACAAAACCAAAATCGTCTCCATTGCTCATGTATCCAATGTCTTAGGTGTCATCAATCCTGTTCAAGAATTAGCTGAACTTGTCCATGAAAACGGCGGGGTCATCGTAGTAGATGGTGCTCAATCTGCCCCGCACATGGCCATTGATGTCCAAGCACTAGACTGTGATTTCTTTGCTTTCAGCGGACACAAAATGTGCGGACCAACAGGTATTGGTGCTTTATATGGTAAACGAAAATGGTTAGAAGAAATGGAACCTATTGAATTTGGTGGCGAAATGATCGATTTTGTCGAATTATACGACAGTACATGGAAAGAACTACCTTGGAAATTCGAAGCAGGGACACCAAATATCGCCGGCGCTATCGCATTAGGCCATGCAATCGATTATTTGCAAGAACTCGGCATGGATAATATCCATCGATATGAAGAAGAACTAGCCGCTTATGTGTTGCCAAAATTACAAGCAATTGATGGATTGACTGTTTATGGTCCACAAGACCCGAATTTTCGGACAGGAGTCGTTGCATTCAATTTGGATGGGTTACATCCCCATGATGTCGCGACAGCTTTAGACATGGAAGGGGTAGCCGTCAGAGCAGGTCATCATTGTGCGCAACCGCTATTGAAGTACCTTGAAGTATCAGCGACTGCTCGCGCGAGCTTTTATTTCTACAACACAACGCAAGACGCCGACCGTTTAGTTGAAGCAATCATGGCAACAAAGGAGTTTTTCCAACATGGGACTATCTAAATTAGACAATTTATACCGTCAAGTGATCTTGGATCATTCTTCCCATCCGCATCATCGTGGAAGCTTGACTGACTCGACCAGCAAGATCGAATTGAACAACCCCACATGTGGAGATGTGATCGAATTGCAAGTCGATGTAAAAGACGGAATCATCAAAAATATCGCCTTTGACGGCAGTGGCTGCTCCATCAGTACGGCAAGTGCCTCGATGATGACAGACGCCGTCATCGGAAAATCAATAGAAGAAGCAGAACATTTAACTGTAGACTTTCTACAGCTTGTCCAAGGAAAAGAAGTCAAAGATCCCGACCAATTAGGCGATGCTGCTATGCTTGGTGGTGTAGCTAAATTTCCAGCTCGGATCAAATGTGCGACACTTGCCTGGAAAGCACTAGGAAAAGCAATGGAAAACGATGGTACCGCAGCTTTCCATCATTACCACAAGGAAGAGGAGTGAGAACATGGGCGTACCAGAATTAGAAGAATATAAATTCGGGTTTCACGATGATGTCGAACCGGTTTTCAGTACAGGAGAAGGCTTGACAGAAGAAGTGATCCGTGAGATGTCAAGAATCAAAGGCGAACCAGAATGGATGCTTGAATTCCGTCTGAAATCTCTAGAAACATTTAACAAAATGCCAATGCAAACATGGGGCCCCGACCTTTCAGACATCGATTTCGATGCCATCAAATATTACCAAAAACCAAGTGACAAACCCGCTCGTGACTGGGAAGACGTACCAGAAAAAATCAAAGATACATTTGAAAAGATTGGTATCCCAGAAGCAGAACGAGCTTATCTAGCCGGTGCTTCCGCACAATATGAATCAGAAGTCGTGTACCATAATATGAAAGATGAATTCGAAAAGTTAGGAATCGTCTTTACTGACACTGACTCTGCTTTGAAAGAATACCCTGAATTATTCAAAGAGTACTTTTCAAAACTTGTACCGCCAACTGACAACAAATTAGCAGCGCTGAATTCAGCCGTATGGTCAGGTGGCACCTTTATTTACGTGCCAAAAGGCGTCAAAGTCGATGTTCCATTACAAACTTACTTCCGGATCAATGCGGAAAACACGGGGCAATTCGAACGTACGCTGATCATCGTTGACGAAGGAGCAAGCATCCACTATGTCGAAGGTTGTACGGCACCTACTTATTCAAGTAACAGCCTGCATGCCGCCATCGTAGAAATCTTTACAAGAAAAGATGCGTATTGCCGTTACACAACGATCCAAAACTGGTCAGACAATGTGTACAACTTAGTAACCAAACGAGCAAAAGCATACGAAGGCGCAACCGTTGAATGGATCGACGGAAACCTAGGTGCAAAAACAACGATGAAATACCCAAGTGTTTACTTAGATGGAAAAGGTGCACGAGGCACCATGCTCTCCATCGCCTTTGCAGGAGCAAACCAAATCCAAGATACGGGTGCAAAAATGATCCACAATGCACCCAATACATCTAGCTCTATCGTCTCTAAATCAATCTCAAAAGACGGCGGAGAAGTAAACTATCGAGGACAAGTAACCTTCGCCAAAAACAGTGCGGGTTCGATCTCTCATATCGAATGTGACACAATCATTATGGACGAATGGTCGAAATCCGATACGATCCCATTTAATGAGATCCACAACAGCCAAGTCTCTTTAGAACACGAAGCCAAAGTCTCAAAAATCTCAGAAGAACAACTCTACTATCTGATGAGCCGAGGCCTGACCGAATCTGAAGCAACTGAAATGATCGTCATGGGCTTTGTTGAACCATTCACCAAAGAACTTCCAATGGAATATGCAGTCGAACTCAACCGATTGATCAGTTATGAGATGGAAGGGTCTGTCGGATAACAACTATTTCATTGCTCGAAACGTTGATATTAAAGCGTTTCGAGCATTTTTTTATTCATCAGTATATTAACTTAAAACAAACGACCGTCCAGAAATAATGAACTGAACAGCTAATATTATCCATTTGTCTGATGAATCTAAAGACTTGAATGTTTACTACTAGATTGTTCAAATTCTAGTAGTAGCTCAAGCAACATTTTTTAATCACTACTTTGAGTGCGAACGACAATAATAAAATGTATGAAAGGGGATGGGTATAATTCTCTTCCCTTTTTACTAAATACATTCTTTTCCGTTATTAGAGAGGACTGAGCACTCAATATAATCCTATTCGTTGATTATGATGCCAAACAAACTTGCGAAGGCTGAGCTTGCTGGTGAGTAACCTTTTTAGAAATGGAGCGAGACAAATTCACTTCTTCTATTTGTTCGAACTAATTGGGTCGTCGGTAATAAGTATCACGGTCAGAATGAACGATTGGATTCACTTTGACTTGGCGGGTAGCGAGTCTAGCACTTAACATATTATTTACTGATCCTGCATTAAGCTTGAATTTAATGGACTAACTAATGATAGCAATATCGTGATAATCAACAAGTAGTAATAAATGAATTTTCTCTGCGGGAATTCTAAACTCAAAATTATCTGTCAGCTAATTTCAGTTGGCTTTTTTCTGCTTATTTGGAGATAAAGAATTTTTCAACATATCCTCTTTATAATTTTTTGGTTAATTTTTCCGTATTTTTCCAAAGTTTTCTAGCCTTGGTTGCTGCTATTTCTTCACGCCATTGCGTCAGGTATCACTATTTGGATAACTAAGTATACGAATAGTTTATATATAACACTGCCTAATGATTAACAGTTCTCGCTTTTGTTCTTTGGAATACTTTGATTTTTTTCGGTACCTCTGATGGATCTTTCCAAATATCAAACATTCTTTGTACTATTCTAGAAATAGTTTGAACAAGTAAAAGGAATTTAAACACGCCTAATTTCGTACTTATAGCCCTTCTTTAGTAACTTTTGTTCCTTAGTCTATTAACAAAAAGTTGAAGGAACTAGAACAGTTGGCTTTACTCTTCTTATCATTTTGATAACAATTTGTGTAGAATGTCCATTTTTCAAATATGATTAAACATTATGGAGTGTTTGTTTTGAACGTTGCATTATCTGATTTGTTTTAATAACAAATTGATTGATATTTTTATCAGGTTTTTAGACTTAATTTTCTGATTTTCAAAGAATTTATCTTTTTTGATGTTTCATATTTTAGTTTTTTAATTTTCGGAGTGTTAATCTCTAGTTCAGTCTGATTAAGGGAGATCATCTACCTAATTATTAGATAATCTTTGAAATTAATCTGTTTTCCAAAATAACTCGGTAAATATTTGGATTTTAAGTATAATATTGTCCTTTTAATACAAAAAAAAGGCTCTAATAGCCTATATTTTTTTGATAACGATTACAATGACGTTATAAATTTTGGGGATTTGCATAAAGGAAAAATAAAATGTCTAATAAAGGAATTGATAATCAAGAAAAAATATTTGCTCATCAAATTAAACTAATCAAAGAAAGAAGAAAAAACATCATATTGATCTAGCGATTCTAAGAGATGAATACCTAAATTCTGAAAAGGGAAGTTACGGGAAACATTTAGTAAAAGATAACTCCATATTAAATGATCATGGTTTTTCTTATGAATTTGTTTCAACTGATTTATTGTTAGAATTTAAAATAGAAAAAGTGAATGTGTCAACGAATGGTATAGGCTGCAAAGCATTGATTATTCAATCTAAAGATAGAAATTCTACCAAAACAATACAGTTGCTTACGGAATTAGCAGATATAGGACTACCGATTTTTATTGTTGGAAATAATAAATTAGAACCAAAATTTATGGTTGATTTGATGGCTATGGATACCTTTAGTGAGACAGTCTACAAATTACTTAGCGAGGAAAATGTCTATCAAGTTAACATGCTTTCTGATTTATTAGACTCTTTACTTTCAAATTTTCCAATGCAATCAGTTGCGGAATTCTTTTTAGCAGTAGGGTTAACACCAATTTTTACAGCAATGTTCAATGCCACAGACTATTCCAAATGGCGAAGAAGTCATTATAGGTTTCCAACAAAAGTATTTAGGGAGCTCTGATTTATTTGTTACAATGATTGTATCAGTTTTAATTTCAATGCCTTATCTAAGGTCAGTCAAAACTGATAAATTAGTAATCAAATTCCCTGATTCTGTACCACCAATGGTTAGTCAGTCTTTTGAACCACTAGCAATAGGATTCATTATCTTTATCATGATTGCATTATTTCAGATGGGACTTTCACTTTTAACCGATGTAAATATTTTTGACTTAATAAATCAATTTATTGGCGCTCCAATCATGAAATTAGGAGAATCACCAACTACTTTTATCCTCGTTTCCTTTGTTTGTGCTTTACTATTTTTTATTGGGATTTATCCTGTTTCTATTATGGCGGCTTTAACTCCAGTAATCATGGTTCTCATAACAGGTGCAATCGAACAATATCAGGCAGGAGAATATCTTAATCCATTGTAACAATCTCCTTTTATACGTTCATGATTATTTAAAATCAAAAAATAAGTTTATTCGCAACATAAGTGATTCCATACATTACATTAATTTCTCCAAACGTTCTACATATTCAATTTCCATCTTTCTATATCCTCGATCAGGAAAGTTTATTAGCTGTTTTTTAGCCTTTTCTAAAAGATACCTTCCTTCCACTACATTACCCAAAACAAAATAAGTATATGTTGCTAAAATTCTAGTGTTAGAAGGCCGATCATTTTTCAAAAATAACTGCACCTCTTTATCTTCATATATGCCCTTCGCTTTTTCAAAATCAGGGCGATGAATAATATGATAATCTAAAAACTCAAGAGCTACTAATATTTTAAATGAAGGTGGCAAGTTTTTAAAATCCAATCGGTTAAGCTCTTCTATTGCAAGATTGTATTCACCCATGTCTCGTAACCGACTTGCTTCACATAAAAGAAGATAAATGATAAACTGATTATCTAGCTTAATTCCTTCATCAACTTTAAACATTTCATGAGGTAAATCTCTGAATCTTTTGCCGTTTTTCGCCATGGTAGGTGGAAGATAAAAGAAAGCATGCATCCCCCTTTTTGCTTCTTCAGATCTTAATGCCGCATAAATGTTTGTTCCATCATTAGTTCCTCTTGGAGTTGGAAAAGAGTTCGTAATAAAGAACATAATACCCGCAATAATCCCAACAATTAAAAGATTCTCATATAAAATGCTTCCTTCTGAATTTTTATAAATAAGAAGTAATGCAATAGCACTTAATAGATTAAAAAGACTTCCACCAAAATTATACCAAAAAAATTTAAACACTTCTTTATTTTCATGCGGAATCATCAAGCATTCTCCCATAGAAAAAAACTTTAATAACTTAAAATTTATACGATCTTCCTCTTTAATCCACATAAAAAATCCTGCTTGAAAGCTATGAAATTTGTACCCTGTTGCAAAGCCACAAACTAAGTGTCCTAGTTCATGAATGTATAGATTAAACAAAAATATCATTATACTCCCTATCGCTAAAAGCACTATATTCACGAAGCCATCTCCTTCCTAACTATGTTGAGTAATAGTTTACTCAATTTTCTAGTCTCTCATTTGGTCTTTAAAATTATATTCATTAATCAATGAAAATAGTAGAAGCTATTCCTTTTCATTTTTCTCATATAGCTTTTTATAATAAAAGGAATTTTCAATCAGTTCTCTATGCGTACCTATTGCAACTATTCTCCCGTGATCCATAACAATGATTTTATGAAAATGTTGAATCATAGACAATCTGTGTGCTACAACAATCATCGTTGAACAAACTTTAAATAAGTTATTCATAACAATTTTTTCAGAAATATTATCTAATGCACTAGTCGGCTCATCCATAAAAATAATTTTAGGATCAGATATAATCGTTCGAGCAATAGATATTTTTTGCCTTTGTCCACCAGAAAGATTATGCCCACTTTCTGAAATTCTTGTTTCCAAACCTAATGGAAATGATGAAAGCAGTTCCTCTAAATTAGCTACTTTAATGCTTTCCATAATTTCTTCATCTGAATATTCCCTTCCCATTAAGATATTCTCTTTAAAAGTTCCACTAAATAAAACATTCTCTTGTAAAACAATGCCTATGTGTTCTCTCAAATCATGCAATCGAACATCTTTCACATTCAAATAATCATAGTAGATTTCACCACTAGTCGGCTTATATAAGCATGACATGAGCTTCAATAATGTGGATTTTCCAGAACCGCTTGCGCCAACAATCGCTATTTTTTCATTCGAAGAAATCTTCAATTGAACATCCGAAACTGCATTCTCTGAAAATAGGCTGTATCGATAACTAATTCGATCCAAGCTAATTGCTCCCGTATAGCTTTTCATTTCTTGGTCTCCACTAGTAAGTGTTTCATTTTTAGTTTCTAAGATATCCAACAATCTATCTAAATAAATTTTTACCATCAATAGTTGATTATAACTATTAGCTATTGATAATAAAGGAGATAAAAACATTACACCAATAGTGTTAAATGCAATCAATCCGCCTATAGTTATTTGCTCATTTATTATCAATAGATGCCCGAAAGAAAAGATAATCAAAGGATAGAAATTTTGAATAATTAAAAAAATCTTTCAATCATGAAGGATATATTTACAAAAAATATATTAGTAATAATGAGTAGCGAATCCTATTAAGGGAAATAGTAATAAGATTTTTTCATCTATATGATCATGGTTAATTGAATTACAAGATATATAATCTTTAACTGTATTTGAGAATATGGATTTGTTTCATGAATGAATTACTGTCAAAAGTAGACACTAGGAGCTAACCTAACAGTAAATTGATTCCCCAAATAACTTCTCTACCTGCTTGCTATTTTGGCTACGAGATTGGTTACGTTCTCGACGATAGTATTTGATAATGTACACTATGAGACTATTATGCTTTGTCAAATGAAATATTTGTACAAAGCCTATTCCTTTCTTTTGATTCCCAAAAGAGTCATTGGAAGGGTCTGTTGGATTTTTTTTGAATTTCAATAGATAGTATTACATGAATTGGTTTCTGTTTCTGATAAGGAGTAAGTATTCTAGCTATTTCCCATGTCAATAAGCTCCATATCAAAGAATAAAAAAAGTCAAAAAGAGAGTGGTGTTCATATATTTGAATTCGACAGGATCATGAGTGGAGCAGATGCTTTACTTGAAGGCGGAGACACTGAATTAATCCAACAACGAAAAAAACTAGAAAGACAACTGATTCGTTTGCGTGTAGCTAGCCCTAGCAAAGTCACTTCTCAAACTAGAAAATTCCCCACACGAGAAAAAACAACGTCTTTATTGCCATCAAAGGACAAAATGGATCCATGCGGCAAAAGAAACCTTGCAAATCGTTGCAGATTGATTAACAGGAATTTAGTCTCGATTATAAGAACCAAATACGAAAAAATGGCGAACCTATCGAAGTGAGATTTTAGATAGACTTTGAGGGACAAGACAACACTCTTTTGCCATTATTAATGAAAATCTACAAAGTACTTATATTCCTTTCCAATGTAAAAACATTCCGTGTATTCTTTAAAACTATTTGTCAAATCAGAAGTAAATCGCGTACGTTTAAGGATCGGAGTATTTTGGGAAACTTTTAAAAAATAGGCGATTTCTTGGGTCGGATGTATAGACTCGATAATTTCTTTTTTGTTTGTGACGATAATGTCGTGTTGCTTTAAATAGGCATAAAAAGAGCCATAGTAATCTCTTGTATTTAGGCTAAAAAAATCCTCATATTTAAAATACGTAATAAAATATCCGATACTTTTTTTCTTATCTCCTCGCAATCGTTTTAAAACGATCAATTTTTCTCCTAAATCGACATCTAAGTACTGCGCTAATCTTTTATCTGCGTGAGTGATTAAGACATTCACTGTTTGCGTAACGATGTCTATTCCGACTTCTTTCATTTCTTCTGTAAAGCTTTTAACTAGTGTAAAGTGATCGGATAACTTCGCATCTAACTTCTTGACAAATGTGCCTTTCGCTCTTTTTCTGTCTAATAAATTATCTTTCACCAATTCATCTATTGCCTTGCGTACAGTGATACGGCTGACATGATAAATATCACATAGTTGTAATTCTGTCGGAATTTTTTCTCCTTCTTTCCATTTTTCAATTTGAATATTACTACGCATATCATCTGCAATTTGCAGATAGTAAGGAATACCATTGGTCATTTTGTTCCTCCTTTTTTAAGTTATATACAATAAGACAATAGCGAAAAAAGCTGATATAGCAGGTAGAAAAAATGTACATAAAACAGCATTGTAAACGCATACAATTAGAATTATACTATTGCTATGATAAAAAGACAAAGGGTGAATGACATGTATGAAAAAAGACCTAGGATTATTTTGAAAGAACAAATAAGCACTTTTACCGGGTATACCAAAATAATTAATGAATTATTGAAAGATAAGAAAACGAAAAAAATTGCTTTAGAATGTTATCCAGGAATAGATAGTGAAAAAGTAGCACATGAAATCAGAGCACTTAAAATGGAAGATTTATTTATAACCACAACGAATCAGTTTTACCAATCAAGTAATGAAATAAAGGAAAAATTAACAGAAGTATTAACAGATGATCGAGTATTTGGACGATTGACAGATGCTACATTTCTAGATTTTTTGGCAAAGGAAAAAAATGAAAGTTTGAATCAAGCTGATCGCGTATTGTTGATTGGCGTAGGAGCTGCGGAACTAATTGATGCTGATATGGTGGTGTATGCTAATCTGACTAAGCGAAATATCCAATTAAAGCTCAAAGCAGGTGCAGAGAATTGGCAAGCAGACAATGCTCAGGAAGAATTTTTAAAAAAAGTCAAACGAGCTTATTATTTTGAATGGCCGGCAGCTGACGAACGTAAAAAATTAGTTCTTCCTTCTAGTCAATATTTAATCGATTTAAATGAAGAAAATACACCAAAAATGATAAAAACAAAAGATTATTACAATGCTCTGAGGCATTTTAGTAATCAACCGTTTCGTTTAGTCCCATATTTTGAACCAGGCATTTGGGGTGGTAAATGGATGCAGAAAAAGTTTGATGTAGGAAAAGAAGAGGTCAATCTAGCATGGTGTTTTGATGGTGTACCAGAAGAAAATAGTGTGATTTTTGAGATTGGGACCGTAACTTTTGAAGTGCCAGGAAATGATCTTGTCCTTTTTTACCCTGTCTCAATATTAGGAGAAAAAGTGTTTGGCCGATTTGGCAGTGATTTTCCTATCCGATTCGATTACTTGGATACGATGGCCGGTGGGAATCTAAGCCTTCAAGTCCATCCGACTCTTGATTATGCTTATCGAAAATTTGGGTTGAAGTACACCCAAGATGAAAGTTACTACATTATGGATTGTGAAGAAGATGCCTATATTTATCTAGGATTAAAAGAAGAAGTCGGAACGCCTGACTTTATCCAAGCATTAGAAGAAAGCCGCATCACTGGAAGATTAGATGTCGAAAAATATATAAATAAAATCAAAGTAAAAAAACATGATCACTTTTTGATTCCTGCTGGGACAATCCATTGTAGCGGAGAAAACTGCGTGGTTTTAGAAATAAGTGCCACGCCTAATCGATTTACCTTTAAATTATGGGATTGGGAAAGAGTAGATTTAGATGGAATTCCTCGTCCTATCCATATTGAGCATGGGAAACAAGTGATCAATGAGAGCATGAAAACTAATAGAGTTTTTTCAGAACTCGTTAATCAAGTAGTTGATCTAACTATTACAGAAAATATCCATATAGAGCGGACTGGTCTTCATCCATTGGAACCAATCGAAACTCACAGGCTTACTTTTTGTGTACCGATTGAGCAGACGACTGAAGGCAGTGTAAATATGCTAAATCTTGTGGAAGGAGAGGGAATAGTTATTGAAAGTACAGCTGAGACGTTTGAACCATTAAAAATCAATTACGGAGAAACATTTATTATTCCAGAGAATATCAAAAACTACGTGATTCGGCCAATAGTTGATAAAGAGACGTGTATAGTGATGAAAGCATTTATCAAATAAGAAGGGGAAAGAATCAAATGGATGTAACGATTTGTTTAGATGTCGGAGGGACATTTACAAAAGGAATGGTTTTTGACGAGACAGGAAAAGAATTGATTGAAGGAATCAATTACTATGAATCGAAAGCATCTCAAACAAGAAAGGGGATCATCAAAAATTTTGCAGGTATTATCGAAGACTTATACAAACAAGTAGTAAATAAAAATAAATTGTTGACATCAATTGTATTAGCTTTTCCAGGACCTTTTGATTATGAGGAAGGAATTAGTTTAATAAAAAATCTGGCTAAATTCGACTCTCTTTATCAACAAAATGTAAAAATGGCTTTGGAAGAAGAAATAAAACAACATACGTTCATTGATTATTCTTCAACAATATCTATTGAAATATTCAATGATGCTGTAGCCTTTGCTTTTGGAGGCTATCAAATTTATCGGCCAACTAACAACAGAGGAGCATATATAACGATTGGGACAGGCTGTGGGTCTACTTTTATTGAAGATGAGCGAATCATCAAGGACAGTAAAGGAATACCAGAATCAGGGATGATCTATAAGGAACCTTTCAAGGAAAGTATCATAGATGATTATATTTCTGCAAGAGGAGTGACGAACATTATTAAAGAAGTCTACGGTTCAGTTATTTCTATTGAAGAGGTTTATAAAAATGCACTTTCAAATCAAGAGCAAGCACTAGAAGTATTCCATAAATTTGGTCAAAATATCGGGTTAGCATTATATCCATACATTGAAAGCTTCCAGCCAAGTGAGATCGTTTTTGGTGGGCAAATCAGCAAAAGTTTTGAATTTATGAAAAAGGGCATCCTGGAAAAATTGAGGATGACGAATGAACCAGTCAAATTAAGAGTTTCTGACAATACTTCTATTACGACAATCAGAGGACTATTCAAATTGAAAAAAGAAGGAAGGATATATTGATGGCAAAAAAATTTACTATGTATCTTATCTCGCATTCGCATACAGATATCGGATATACCGATCGGCAAGAAAAAATTGAAAGATATCATGTTGATTTTATCAAACAAGTAATAAATATGAACAAAGAAATTGAAGCAGGATCACATCCTAACTGGGAAGGCTTCCGATGGACTTGTGAAAATTATTGGCAAGTAGAAAATTTTCTGAAATCAGCTACATCTGATGAAAAAACAGAATTTTATCGTTTGATTCAAGAGAAAAAAATCGATGTTTCTTTAAATTATTTGAATTTGACGGAATTAGTGGATGATCAGATCTTGCGTAAGAAATTACAAGAAGGAAAGGAATGGGCTAGAGAAATCGATTTCAAAGGTAATTCAGCAATGACTGCGGATATCAATGGATATAGTTGGGGGTATGCTTCTGCACTTTATGATAATGGAATCAAAAATTTGTTTTCTTGCATACATGGACATCACGGATTATCTCCATTAAGAAGACAGCAGCGACCATTTAAGTGGAAAACACCAGATGGGAAAGAACTATTTGTTTGGAATGGTGGACATTACATGTTAGGAAATGAATTTTTACTGATTCCTAACACACGATTTACGTATCATTTGAAAGACGAATTCATGGATGATCATCAAACGAATCAATTTGAAATAACAGAAAAACGTATATTTAAATATGTCCATTCACTAAAAGCAGATCATTATATGTTTGATTATGTACCAGTGATGATTTCCGGTGTACTGACCGACAATGCGCCAGCAAATGGCGAATTGATGGATACAATTAATTTATGGAATGAAAAACATGGACAAGAAATTTTTCTACAAATGATCACGCTCAATGACTTTTTTAAAATAGCAGAAAAAGAAACAGGCTTACCAGTTTATTCGGGCGATTGGAATGATTGGTGGGCAGACGGTGTCGGTTCGACACCAGCAGCAACGAAAATATATAAAGAAGCACAACGAAAGTATCAATTAGCTGAAAAATTGGATCCAGATGGGTTAACTGGAATCACGAATGAAAAACATAAAGCTGAAGACAACTTAATAATGTATGCAGAACACACATGGGGCTATTCCTCCTCGATATCTGAACCGTGGAATACATTGGTCAATGAACTGGAATATCGAAAAACAGGATATGCCACTCAAGCAAGTGTAGCCGCTTCTCTTCATTTAGATGAAATATTAGCAAAACATGGAGAAGTATCGATTCGTCCCAACAGAGAAAAAAGATTTAAGATCATCAATCCCCATAATCAAAAAATAGTAGACATGGCTACCGTATATATTGAACATTGGGAAAATGTGGAGGATATCTATATCGATGAAAAAAATATTCATCGTTTGTCAGCAGTTGATCAGGAAACTGGTAAAGAGCTATTAACACAAGCTATGAAGACTGCAAGAGCCACAGAAGTCAAAATTTGGATAGAATTAGAACCAAAAGAAGAAAAAAACATAAAAGTAATCTTCAAACCTGAAAAGCAAAAATTATATGACTTGTCCTTGATTGAAGGATCAGAAGGAGTGCAGGATATTTTAGAGAAACAGCAAAAAAACAGAGCAAATATAAACGGTGTTGAAAACGATTACTTTTCTACCGTATTCGAGTATCCTATGGGAATCTCTCATTTGGAGTTAAAGAAAAATGCATGTTCTATCATAAATGATGAAATGCTTTACGCACCATTTTCTGGTGTTTACGAAGTAACACCGATTCGACAAGATCCAGTAGAGGAACGACGATTGATGGGGAGGAACAGAAAAGGAAAATTTGCAAAAAGAAGTCAAGCAGTACTCAAAGACATTCGGATTTTAGATGATGGAGAGATTTTCACGAGTGTCTTATTTGATTATGAACTCGAGGGGACACGACTATACGCTGTCTACATGAAATTTTTCAAAACTACTGCAAGGATTGACGCTACGATACGACTGCATAAAGAAAGTGTGTGGGCCCCAGAAAACTTGTATGTATCGCTACCATTTTCATTACCAAATTCCAAAACATGGATAGATAAAACAGGTTGTCTGATTCGTCCAGGGATTGATCAGCTTCCAGATACAAATATGGAATTTTATCTTACACAAAATGGTTGGATCTCTGAATCGGAAAAAGGAACATTATTTGTAAATTGCAAAGATGCACCGTTACTGACATATGGTGATTTGGATTTTCATGAAATCCAGCTAGCAAATGAAAGTACCACTTGGAAAAACACTCAAGTTACTTATTCTTGGATCATGAATAACTTCTGGGAAACAAATTTCAAAGCTGATTTGGGAGGATTCTATGAATTTGATTATTCACTAAATTACTATGATAAGATCTTTGACCAAAAAGAAGCAAGAGATAAGCTGGAGGAATTCTCGCAAGGAATCATTGGAATCTCGGTTTAGAAAATGGGGGGAAGAAAAAATGTCTATAAAAAAAACATGGAGTTTAAGTATTGCTTTTCTATCCATATTATTTTTTCTTAGTGGTTGTGGAAAAGGGACGGATTCAAAATCTGCTGATAACAACACAGAAGTAGTAGAAGTTTTGAATGATAAAGGACAAGGTACGGGTCCCTCTAAAACTTTTGTGCCAATCCTTGAAAAAGAAGCTGGATTGAAGGTCAAGTTTATCAACACGCCGGATCTGAGCGCGTATCAGACGAATATCCAACAATCACTGCAAGGTGGAGATGCACCTGCACTCTTTACGTGGTGGACAGGAAGTCAATTAAAAGAATTAGTAAAAAATGACTTGCTAGAGGACTTAACAGATCAGTGGGATCTGTACGTGGATGAGGGAGTGAGTGATCAAATCAAAGATGCACTGTCAGTAGATGGAAAAGTATACGGCGCACCATTAAATGTGATATATAATGGTATATTTTACAATAAAGAAATTTTTGATAAGTATGGATTATCGGCCCCCAAAAATTTAGACGAGTTTTTAACGATTTGTGAAACTTTGAAATCGAATGGGGAAGTACCAATCGGTATCGGAAATACTTGGCAGTCGTTTAGTTGGCCCCAAGCGTTGATGGGAAGTATAGACCCAGATTTATACGAGGAGTGGACAGCTGGAAAAGTTCCATTTACGGATAAACGTATCAAGAATATTTTCTATAAGTGGTGTGAAATGATAAATAAAGGGTATTTCTCAGATGTTCAACAGGATCAGGTAAAAGATTTTGCTGGTAAAAAAACTGCGATGATGTATCAGGCGACAAATTTGTTAACAGGTCTGAATGATGAATACGGAATGTCTTCTGGAAAGCAAATGGATATGTTTGTTTTACCTGGTGAAGAAGAAGAATCAAAAAGGACGATTTATTACGAAGTTGCCCCTCTAGTAGTTGGAAAAAATAGCAGTAACAAAGAAAATGCGAAAAAAGTATTAACGTCATATTTTAAAGAAAACGTTCAACAAGAATATGCTGATAAGACAGGGATGTCTGCTGTAACAAATGTCTCTTTTGAAGATCCTATCAGCAAATCACTTGTTGAAAAAGTAAATGACTCAGAACACTATGATTTGAAGCTACGTTATTATGAGCAGTTTACACCGGAAATCGTCAACCTTTCAATTGATGAATATTGGAAAATTTTTTCTAATCCAACAAATGCACAAGTCGATCAAAGTTTAGAGACGATTCAAAAAGCTTGGGAAAAAACTGAAAAATAACAAGCGCTTTCGAGAAAGACGGGTAAAGATATGGGGTAGGGTAGACAAACCCTATCCCTGATTGGGGGAACAACTATGGAAATAAAGATCAAAGAAACAGATCTAGTTAAAAGAAAAAATAAATTATCATTCAAAAAAATTGTTCCGTATTTTTATGTACTACCAGCAGCGTTATTAGTTACAGTGTTCTTTATCATGTCAGCTATTTTTACTTTTAGCTTGAGCTTTACTAAATGGAATGGATTGTCGGATATTCAATTTGTCGGATTAGAAAACTATATACGTTTATTCCACGATGGTTATTTTATTCAGTCTTTACTTAATACGTTAATATGGGTCTTTTCAGCATTAATTATCCCTGTCATCATCCCATTAGTATTAGCAATAATGGTTATAAATAGTCGCTGGGGTACAGCATTTAAAAACATATTCTATTTACCTAACGCTGTTTCGCCTACAATTGGTGCCTTGATTATGACCTCGCTTTTATCGAATTACGGACTACCTAAATTACTTGAGACAGTTGGTTTGACTGAAACTACCACCTATTGGCTAGGGATACCTTATGTAAATACATTTGTCATGATAGGTTCAAGTGTCTGGCAGGGAATAGGCACTAACTTGATCTTACTGATTGTAGGATTAAGTAATTTACCAGCAGAACCAGTAGAGGCTGCAAAACTAGATGGAGCTTCAGGATTCAAATTGTATCGATATGTTATATTACCATTATTGAAACCTACTTTAATTATTGTTTTACTGATGGCAATCATCAATAGTTTCAAGACATTTGACGGTATTTGGCTGATGACTGGAGGCGGCCCGTACCGCTCTTCTGAAACGCTTGCAGTGACGATGTATAAGGAAACATTCGCTAACGGTTCTTACGGCTATGGTTCAACAGTTGCAGTTGTTCTTTCTATTATTGTATTAGCGATTTCGGTGATTTATTTGAGACAGACATTTAAGGAGGATTAGTATGGGAAGAGTGAATAAATCAAATGGGAAATTAACTAATCTTATCTTATGTGTCTTAGGATTTATTTGGATGTTTCCATTTACGTTTGCTTTAGTAAATGCAGTGAAATCAGGTCCGGAATACAATCAAGGGAATTTTTGGGACTGGCCTAAAGGGATTTCAATTACTAACTCGTTTGATTTTATTTCAGAGAGGGTTTCATTTGGACAAGGATTCATAAATAGTATATTGTATGGGGTTGTTTCTTCCACAGTAGCTATTTTGTTAGCTGCTTTAGCTGCTTATGCGATTACGAAATTAAACATAAGAGGGAGATTTTTCTGGTTTATCTTGATTTATAGCGGAACGATTTTCCCTTTTCAAATGTACCTAGTCCCAGTTTACAGGCTGTATGCCAACTTAGGGTTATATGACACACAGATGGGATTGATCCTTTTTTATACAGCAATCTCTATCCCATTTTGCACATTTGTGTTAAGAAACTTTTTCAATTCTATAGATAAAGAACAAGGAGAAGCGGCAAAAATCGACGGAGCTTCTGACTTTCAGATCTTTTGTCAAATTTATATTCCAATGGCTAAAGCTCCCATCTCTGCATTGTTTCTATTCCAATTTTCCTTTGTTTGGAATGATTTGTTATTTGGCTTGACGTTTAGCAAATCAGGAAATGTACGTCCTATCATGACTGTTTTATCACAATTAAATGGTCCTAGTGGTGCAACGACAAATGCACCAGCAGTACTTTTAGCTTGCGGTATTGCATCCATCCCGACAATAATTATTTATATTCTCCTCAATAAAAATTTCGAGGAAGGATTTGTCATGGGCGGGAAGTAATTCTTAGCGATCATAAACATCAGCAGTTATAAAGAGAACGGTTACAAAGTCATTCATAATAAAACATTCCTTTACACAAAGAAAGTAAACCGATTCCTAAAAGTTAGATCGAAAATCTAATTTTTAGGAATCGTTATACTTACAGTCAACCATGATTTTTAGTTTCAATAAGATTAATTTCCATAAGTATAGAAACAACTGTTCAAGATAGGTTGAATAACCATTTTTACCTATTTCACACTCATCTTTTTACTTAATGCCTATCTGGCTCCTGAGGGGTTCTTTTTAAGGCGTCGTCATAGTCTTGGCTGAGGATTTCTTGGTAATCTGAGGGAATGGCTTCCCAAGAGAGCAGGCGAACGTTCATGACGTGTTTTCCTTTGTGTTTGATTACAGCATGGTTTTTCTCTTTTTCTACCTCTCCAGCGTGAAAAGACAGCCATGTACCATGGACAAAGATATCATTACATACCCAATGTTCGATGGAATTGTCCACGTATCCTACAGGGAGTGTGGTATAGCCGATTTGTGGTTTCAAAAAAGGATTGAATCGATCAATCGTTTCATTTTTGTATTGATAATTGATAAGAAAAAGATAGACCAAACAAAAGACGAGCAGAAAGAAAGATAGTGTCTTTTTGAGTGAGAAGGGTTGTTTTGATGAATAAGATTTCTTGTTAACAAGAGGTTCGTCTGGCAATGTTGGTTCTATTGATTCGGTAGCTGATTCAATAGAAGGAAAATCAATCGGCAGACCTAAAGTCTGATGTAAAAGTGACAGCATTTCAAGGTCTGGCATTGTACGAGAATTTTCCCAACTAGAAATCGTTTTATCGGAAACACCAATTTTTTCGCCTAATTCTTTTTGCGTAAGGTTACAATTTCTGCGGTAAGTTCGTATTTTTTCTCCGATGTTCATCTTCTTCTCCTTTCGATTCTACAGTATATAGATTTATTCTACATGACCTATACACTTGATAGATACGTTTTTTTGATGAAAAACGGTATGATTTTATCAAAGAATCATTTAAGTAAGGGAGAGTGGTGATAATCAAAAAAAAGTTCACAGTTTTACTCACAATCATAGTGACCGGTATCATGAGTGGTTTTGCCTTGGTTAGTATAAATAAACAGGTACTCTATCGGACAAATGAATTTTTCCATCAAACAGATACTTATACTCCGATTCGATTGCCACAACATTTTATTGGGCAAGAAGAATATGAGCAGCTAATCATGGTATTTGAAAATGTCTCATCAGAAACTGAGCTTTCTTATATGAAAAAAACAGTAAATGAATCCAATGAAGTAGATACATCTTGGAACTTCAAGATACAGCCAAAGCTTGAAATGACATTGTATTATCAAGGGGATGTCAAATCTTCTCACGAGAAGGTACCCTATTCTAATACCTCCTTTCGCGTAACGTCCATTGAAGAATCGATCAAAATAAAAGATTTTGAAGGTGAATTTTTCTTGATGACGAGAGAAAAAGAAGCCTATGAACGGTTCATTTCACTATTCACTGATCGATTCAATCAAGCATTTCACACTGATTATGCGACTAATATTTTTGAAGACTTTGAAAATAGCTATTCGTATTCGGTTATTTCAAGTACAGACGTATATAATTATCGAGTGTATTTAACTATTGGATTGATTCTTTTATTCCTTTTGTTATCATCCTTTTTCTTATTGATGAATAAAGAAATCAGTTTATTATTGAATAATGGCTTTTCATTACATCAAGTATTGTGGTGTTTATTGGGGAAAAAGAAAATCATTATTACATTCATAATTGCAGGAATCATTGGTGGTTTTATTTTTATGTATTATAAGGAGCAATTTCTTTATTTGTTCCAGATGTACGTTTTCTTGTTCAGCGGAATATATGGTATCTCTTTGATTTCTCTTTTATTAGTTGAAAAAATCGCTTCGTTAAGAGAAGCGTTCAACTATATCCAATACATTCTTTTTACATTTGGATTGTTGTTTTCTCTTCTTTTGACCGTTGCCAATGTCGAATTAGCAACTATCGTTTTTTCTTCTTCACAGTTAGCTGTTTCCCATGAACCTCCAAAAGAAATCGCTGATGAAGACTATTATGTGTTTTATCCAGTAACCATCGGGAAAAACCACGTGGATTTTATTTATTCCAATCGTTTTGCATCAGCAGCAGATCAGGAATTATATGAAACTTTGAATAAAAACGGAAGTATATTAGTCAATGTATCAGATTACTTGAATGAAGATAACGAACAGTTTGGCAGA
Source organism: Enterococcus sp. MSG3290 (assembly GCF_050555565.1). NCBI lineage: Bacteria > Bacillati > Bacillota > Bacilli > Lactobacillales > Enterococcaceae > Enterococcus > Enterococcus sp. MSG3290. Next base: position 563,552 of record NZ_CP187862.1, read on the forward strand.
GGGATAAAAATAAATCTGAATTATCTTAAGAAATTTCCTTTGATTGATGTCTCTGGAAGGTTGATCCAAATAACCGAAGAAGAAACGCACCCTGTTATATTGATCCCTGAACGATATAGACATACAGATTTAAAAAATGACCTGGCGCAAATAACAGAATATTATCAAGAAATCAGTGAAAAAGAACCGGAATTTCTATTTATAAAAAACAATCAACCCATTTATACATTTATTCCTTCTATCCCCTGGATCGAACATTATCCGGTTGTTGAAATACTGACATTGAAAAACAGTACGTATTGGGAAAGAAATATTCTCAGCGGAGAAATCTATCCACCGTTAAAGATCAAGATAGGCTCTTTGTCGAAAGAAAGGTTATTTGAGCGGATTGAAGAAAGTCAGTTACGTGATAACTTGCAGTTATCATTTCCGTATACTCAGACTGAAGAGATAGCTGTCAAAGTGTTAAGCAGATCATTTCATTACTTGATACAGATATTTTTACTCACTTTCTTTTCTTTCTTCTTGTTGAGCTATGTCATGTTATGCATATATTTTGTCTACAATTGTCGGAAAGTCGCTATCTTTCGTTCAAGTGGTTATTCGCTCTTTGAAACGTATAAAGATTTCTTCATGATGAACCTCATCAAATGGGGAACGACAAGTGTAATCTTCCTTTTTCTTATAGAAAGAGAGCCTAAATATCTTTTTAATATTTTTTTCTTTAGCTTCATTGATTTTATTCTTTCAGTTGTTTTTATTTTGTCTACAGAAAAGAAAAGTCAGTTATTGCTGATGAATGGAGGTTAACAATTGGAGCCGTTGATAGTGATAAAAGGTGCGAAAAAAATCATTCGAAACAAAACGATTCTTCATTTGGATCGTTTCACTGCGGATGCTGGGGATCTTGTGACTGTTGTTGGAGAAAGTGGAGCAGGTAAAAGTACGTTATTGAATATATTAGGATTGAATGATCAGTTCAGTTCAGGACAATTCTATTTGTTCGATCAAGAGACGAAACAATTAACTGGAAGAGAGAAGCGCTTGATAAAAAGAAATACCATATCTTTTCTTTTTCAAGATTTTGGGTTGATTGAATATGAAACAATCGATTTTAATTTAGATATTGGATTGAATTTTTCGAATTTAAATGTTTCAGATAAGCGAACAGCAAAGTATGAGGCATTGAAAAAAGTAAATATAAACAAGAAACTAAGTACGCCTATCTACACATTATCTGGTGGTGAGAAGCAAAGAATCGCCTGTGCGAGAGTCTTATTGAAGAATAGCAAAATCATTTTAGCCGATGAACCAACTGGATCATTAGATAAACGAAATAAGGAGCAAGTCGTTGAAATTTTATCGCAACAAGCTTCCCAAGGTACGTTAGTTATCGTGGTCACGCATGATCCATATCTGACCAAAATAGGAAACAAGAAGATCATGCTTTAGAAAACAAATGAAAAAACAAACTTTTTCTAATAAAAACAACAAAAAAATGTCTGGAAAATCGAACATAAAAGTGTCTGATTTGAATATCCCAGCAGCGGAAGAAGAAAAACAAAATCGATAACATTTGTTCTAAGAATTAGTTACGTTAAATACGGAACGCAAGATAGACTTGAAAAACGGTAACAAAAGAAGTAGTATATTAAGGTGTGATGTGCTACTTGACATTTATTCTGCTGAGCGAACTTTCTGGATTGTGTAGCCTTATATCTATTCAGGACGTATCGAGCAGATTAGTAAAGGTGTTCTTGATGATTTTCATCTTGAACACCTTTGTTTTTAGCAATTCGCAAAAAACGAAAAGTAGGAGAATTGATAAATGAAAAAAAGATTTTTAGCACTTGCCATCGTACTAGGCACTGGCTTATTGTCAGGCTGTACGAATGCCGGTGAAAAAACAGCCGTTAGTTATAAAGGCGGTACAATCAGCGAACAAGAAGTAATGGATAGCTTGAAAAAAATGCAAGGAGCAGATTCCGCTGTGCAACAGTTGATCGTTTATCAAGTATTTGAAGATAAATATGGAGATGACGTATCAACCAAAGAAATCGATTCCCAATATGATCAAACAAAGAAACAATTGGGTGATTCATTTGATTCACAATTGAAATCTGCAGGTTACACAGAACAAACATTCAAAGACAGTATCAAACAAAGCCTAGCCTTTCAAGAAGGTCTAAAGAAACATATCAAATTGACCGATGAAGATTTAAAAACGGCTTGGGAATCTTTCCATCCAGAAGTGGAAGCTCAAATTATCCAAGTAGCAAGTGAAGATGATGCAAAAGATGTGAAGAAAGCTGCTGATAAGGGAGACGATTTCTCTAAATTAGCCAAAGACAAGTCAACTGATACTACGACAAAAGAAGATGGCGGAAAAGTGAAATTTGATTCCACTACTACAACGGTTCCGGCAGAAGTCAAAGAAGCAGCCTTTAAGTTGAAAGATGGTCAAGTTTCTGATGTGATCACTTCTACCAATGCTTCAACTTATACTACGGAATATTATGTGGTTAAAATGGTGAAAAACCAAAACAAAGGCAACGACATGGATAAATACAAAAAAGAATTGAAAGAAATTGCAACAGACACAAAATTAAGTGACAGTACCTTCCAGAATAAAGTAATTGGCGAAGTATTGAAAGACGCTAATGTAAAAATCAAAGACAAAGACTTTGAAAATGTTTTGAGTACATTCACTTCAGATTCTAGTACAGCAAGTAGTAAATAAGCGGTATAAATAAAAAATATGAACTATTTAAATCAATAAAACTGTTCATCTAAATCTTTTTATTAGAACTAAATCAACAGTAGTTTAATTACTACTTGATTTAGTTCTTTTTATTTTAAAAATTTTTTTTACTTAGAATCCAGCGACCCTAGATATTTTTCTGTATAATCTTAAATAAAGAAAACAATATCAAAAAATGCACGTAGAAGTAGATAAATGGAGTGGTTTTGCAAATTTCTTTTATTTCTAGAAGTTATTCACGTATACGGATTTGTTTTTCTCACAAATAAAAAGGCAGGAAGTACAATGGATCATTTGTATATAAAATATATTCATCAGTTTTCCGTTTTGGTGTTAGGCACACTAATTATAGCGGGGATTGTCGCATTTATTATTCAAGGTCGTGACATATTAACAGTACATCAAGAGTTTTTCAGTTATGCATTTGGTATTCCTCTGATCGCTATAAGGTCTGATAACAAAAAGTGGAAGAAACGCTATTACATTCTCTTGCTATTTTTGTGTTTTTATCTGCCACCTAAGATTTTTACTTTATTAGGTATACAATGCCTATCATTTTCTTTTATTTCCTATATCATTGTTTTAATTTTCCTCAGTTTCATAGTATGGGTGTTTTATCTTGTCAAAAAATAAATGAATGTTTCATGAACAGTACTTCATCACAGCCTAATTTTTTTCTTTATGCTATCGTTATATTAAAGAAATCAATGAGAAGGGAAAGAAAGTGATGAAAAAAGTTTTATTAGTGGTAAACCCCAGTTCAGGCGGTGAACAAGCAAAGGAATTTGAGCAATTAGCGATAGCAAAATTGGAATCGGTGTTTGATGAAGTGGTCGTCTTGCATACAAAAAAAGCAGGGGATGCAAAAAACTTTACTCGCGAAGCGGCTACGGAAGGGTATCATAGTGTGTTTGTCATGGGCGGAGATGGAACAGTCAACGAAGGAATCAGTGGAATCGCTGAACAAGAACATCGGCCAAATTTCGGATTTTTCCCATTGGGTACGGTGAATGACTTGGCTCGAGCATTAGGGATACCGCTAGAACCTGAGGAAGCGATCAATCATTTTTCGATTGAATCAGTCAAGCCATTGGATATTGGAAAAATAAATGACGACTATTTTATGAATGTCGTCGCAATTGGCTCTATCCCTGAAGCAATCAATGATGTAGATGCGGAGAAGAAGACGAAATTTGGAAAACTAGCTTATTTCATGTCAGGAATCAAACAGTTAGCTTCCACACAATCCTACTCGTTTCACGTAGAAGTTGATGGAAAGAAGGAAGAAATTGAGAGCAGTACCTTGCTGATAGGACTAACTAACTCAGTCGGCGGTTTTGAAACATTACTTCCAAATGCAAAAGTGGATGATGGTAAGCTCCATTTGGTTTATTTAAAAGATTCTTCTTTGATCGATACGCTTAAAACATTGCCAGACCTATTAAAAGGAGTAGATGAATCAACGAAAAATCTAGCCTATCTTACTTGTGAGCAATTAGTTGTGTCATTAGCTGATGAGGAAGAATTGACGACGAATGTTGATGGGGATGAAGGGGATAAATTACCTGTGACAATCAAAGTGTTACCCTCACATTTACAGGTTTATTGTTAAAATGGAGGTTGTGACCGAAGAGTTGTCAGGAGGACATCGGTTGTTCGGAATAAGGGACTGTGACAAGACTTTTGTCACAGCCTTTTTTTGTACAAAAAAGAAATTTTCACCTAACAGAAAAATTTGCCATAAAAATACATATTTTAAATATGAAAGTACAATTACAAATAAATTAAAACGTTAAAATAAAATTGTCAAAACGTCAGAGAGGATGGTGGAGAATGAATCAATATGTAAAAAAGCTGATTGCGTCGATTTTGTTTGTCTTCCCTCTCTTGATGGTGACATCCGTTTTTGCCGATGTAGAGAAAACAAGCGAATCAACGCAATCAGAGAATCAAAGTTTTGACAAGACTACTTTTTCAGAAGAATCAATTACTTCTGAAACTACAGAATCCCAAAGTGAGGCGCCTACTTCTAATACAAGGCAAGAAGAAAATAAGACAAGTGAGACCTCAGAAGTAGCTGAACAAACGTCTGATAGCAGTGAAGAGGTACAGGTTAGAGTTGTTTCAGCGGATGGGTACAGCGAAGCTGCCACAACAGAAGAACTGACGCAGCTTCTCGCAGACGAATCAGTAGCTAAGATTCGTTTAACTCAGCCTTTGACTTTAGACAAGGAATTGGAGATCAAGCGAGATATCGTTATCGATTTTGGCGGACTTGCTCATAATTTCGGCACACATCACATCTATATCAATGAGACACCTCAGTCGATCGAGTTTCAGAATTTTAAAGGAACGGCAGCTCATCCAGGTGGGTTGATACCAAATATCGATGGAAATGCCATTATCATTGCTTATATGTCCGATTTTTGGGGAAACAGATATCATTTTACGGGAGAAATAAAATTTACCGGGACACTTGACTTATATGATGGTTCTAAATTAGGCCTGATTTACGCCCCTCGGGCAACTGTCACATTAGATGGTGTTTCCGGTGTATTGGATGTCCAACCAGTGAAAGAAGGGATGAATGCCGCTCCGGGTAAAGCTTATTTTTGTAGAAGCTATCAGCTAAATGTAATCAATGGTAGTCAGCTTTATGGACCATATCTAGGAAAATTCTATGGTTTTCTAGATTCAGGTGATGAGACGGGCAGTGGAAAAACAGCACCAGGACTCCATATCTTGAGTGGTTCAAAGGTCTCTCTTGACTATGATCGGGCAGATGGCGTCAGCGATGAAGGAGAGGCTGTCGATACGCTACCCGGGAATGTCACATTTGAAGTCAGTGGCTCAGGAAGTGAATTTTCGGTAAATACAAAGATCAATATTACCAACGACAACAATCGCGGAATTATCCAAATGAGAGGCTCAGGATCAAGAGTCGCTGTGTCGAATGATGGGAAAATCACAATCAATACAGCGACTACTGGCGGATTTCGCCTGCAAGGAGATTCTAGTCAAATCCATGTATCAAGTGGTGGACAAATCTCGGTCAAAATGGCTGGAGATGGCGACCAGCCTGGAAACAATGGGATGCGTTTTGTAGGGAAAGGACTTTCTTTGATCGTAGAAGGAGCCGGATCAGTCATCGATATTGATAAGCAAAGTGGTCGCTCTAGCGCAGTTCGTTTTGAGAACGGTACGCAAAAACTAACAGTAACTAATGGAGGCTCATTGAAGGTAAGAAATGCAGGGGATGGCAAATCTTATGTGAACAGACTCAATCAAGGAAACCAAGCGATCCAATTTTATGACGCTTCTGGTTTTCTAGAAAGTCCAGGGTCAGCTGATTTTACGGTTACTGGAGAAAAATCAAATATCGATATACGCGCAGATTCCGGAGCTACCGTAGATACAACTGGAGATATTGATTTGAACTTTATGGCTGGCGAAAAAACTTATTTAGTCATGGTCGGGAAAACTGGGGAAGATAAGACTGGCATCATCAGTGGGGATGTGTTGAATGTAGACTTAGAATCTCCTACCTATTTCGATTTCCAAAACAAACGGATCGGAAGCGAGACTAATGGCATAGGTGGCTGGGTATTTCAAGGAAATGGCGATTCTTCTTTGAAGATCGCTCATTCAGAAATTGCTTTATGGCGAAAGGCAGGAGCAACGTTCGATAACTTTGAAAAAGATCCGGATTATTTTTCTGATATGACAGACTTATCGATCAATGGAACCGACTTAGGTAATTTTGTATCAAGCCCTAGTGCAGGTTTAACAAATGAATTTGCTCAGACAGGTGCCGGAATGAAAAATTATAATCGAATCAGTGCCAATAACCAGCTTCCGATGATTGAATCCTTAAGAGTACCAACGAATGCAGATAAAAAAATCTATGGGCATGTCGTTGTTCCCGAAGGTGTCGAGGCAAAGCCAAGAGATGCTTGGACAGGCGAAGTAGAAGTGACTTTACGTATTACTTATGCAGATACGACGAAATCACCTGTAGAAATTACTGCTCTCACACAAGGACAAACAGATGAAAATGAAGGGGCAGGATATAATCCGTGGGGAGAAGGCGAACAAGGCGGTTTGTTTGAAGTTCAAGTACCCAACGAAGAAAGACTAACAACGGGGGATCAAGTGCAAGTAGTTGCTGCTAAAAAAGTAAGAGGCGGCCAAGAAGTGACAGAACTGGACTCTGCCAAAACGACAGTCGATGTGATTCCTCCTGAACCTGCTAAATTAAGTACCACATTGATCAATGCAGCTTCTCGCACGATCACAGGTACAGGTGAAGCAGGAGCTTTGGTTTCATTGAAAAAAAATCAAGCTGTTTTGTCCGAAACAACTATTGATGATACAGGGAAATTTGTTCTTTCTATCCCAGAAAATCAACTTTTTGCAGGAGATGTATTAGAAATTGTATTAAACGACCAAGCAGGAGAAGCTGCTGCTAAGGGTGTGCAGAACAAGCCAAGTACCAACGATGAAATTGGGAATCACAATCCAAGTGATACGCCAGTTGTTTATCATGATGCCCCGCCTTTTGCACCTGCTACGAAGATCGTAGTAGAAGGTGGTCTCTCATTTCTTGCCCCTTCCAAACTCGATTTTGGTCAGATCAAAGCAACTGGGTTGACGCAAGAAGCATTTGGCCAAATGGATGGGCAGGAAAAATTATGGATTTATGATCAGCGAGAAACAAAAAGTCCATGGATCTTAACGATAAAATTATCTCAGCCTTTCACAACCGATGCAGGATTTTCTATGCAGGATGTCCTATATTTCAAGAAAGCTGAGGAATATCAATTAGTGAATGAAGAAGAACTGGAAATTGTCAGAGGACAAAATTCAACGAATGTGCAAGCAGATTATTCAGAATATTTAAATAACGGTCGGGCGTTTAAACTTGTCTTAACCAAAGAAAATCAGATAGCTGGTAATTACTCAGCAGAGATGACATGGACATTAGCAGATGCGCCGACAGAATAAAGATCAAGGAGGATGATTGATGAATCGAATATGGAATAAAAGTCATCGAAACAACTGCTCTTTACTTCTGATCCTTCTCCTTGGATTCATCCTTTGGCAGACACCTGTCCATGCCTCCGAATTCAATTTTGCGGTAGATTTTGAATTACCGGCTAATCAGATTGATAAGAACAAAACATATATAAATGTAAGGATGGAGCCTGGGAAAACACAGGAAATCCCCTACACGGTCTTTAACCGAACAGATAAATCAGTAATAGTTGAGACATTGATCCACTCCGCTACGACGAATTCAAACGGTGTGATCGAATATGGAGAATCAAAAAGTAAATTAGATGAAACATTAAGTTATGATATGAAAAACTTAGCAAAAACAGTGGGAGAAATAACTGTTCCTCCTCAAAGTGCGGTCACTGAGACACTTTCACTGAAAGCGCCAGAAAAAGAGCTGGCTGGTGTGGTCGCAGGAGGGATCACGTTTCAAGAAAAAAAAGAGAACGTTTCTAACAAAAGTACAGTTGGTGTCGTCAATCAGTTTTCTCAAGTGAAAGCGATCTTGATTCGAAATAGCGAAAAAGAGTCTTCCCCAGATTTGAAATTAAAAAAAGCTTATGCGGATCAAAGCGATGGAAGAAATGTGATTAAGGCGAATCTTCAAAATCCAAATGCTTCTTATATGTTCGGCTTGACTACATCGGTTGAAATCTACAAAAAAGAAACAAAAGAGCCTTACCTTTCAATAAAAAAAGAAAAAATAGATGTAGCACCCAATACAAATTTTGATTTACTTGTCCCATTAGAAGGAAAAAAATTAGCTCCGGGACATTATCAAGCGGTTGTGAAGGGTGCTTGGAAAGAAAAACGCTGGAATCTCCATACCGATTTTGAAATAACTGATGATGCAGCGGACCAATTGAATGAAAAGGATATTGATTTAAAAAATCAGCCAGAAACATTTGACTGGCGATGGCTGATACTTGTTGGAGTCATTCTTATTGGCTTATTTGCTGGATTATTTATTTTAAAAGAAAGAAGGAAAAAGAAATGAAAAAAACAATTGCATTAAGTACCGTTCTAGCTGGAAGTCTATTATTATGTACACAAAGTGTTTTTGCTGAGAATAAGAGCTCAGCCACTACAGAAGGAACGATTTCTGTAACAAAACCAGATGCCGCAAATCCTGAAGACGTTGTTCCAGTTCCTCCTGTTGATCCAAATGATCCCGATACGCCGTTTACACCTGACGAACCAAATCAGGGAACATCCGGATTACTGACGATTGACCAAGCTCCAGATCTTGATTTTGGAACAATCAAGTTAGGTACAGCAAAAACAGTATATGCTGCATTACAAAACGGAACGGACAGTACAGGGACAGCAACACAAGTACAGAATTTCGTACAAGTAACGGATAAAAGCGGAAATTATGCCGGTTGGAAACTATCAGTCAAACGAACAGAATTTATTGGTACAACATCTGATACGAATAAACTAACTGGTTCAAAGGTGAAATTCAAAAACGCCGTGATTCGAAATAGCGCAACTAATAGCAGTGGAACGCCATCTACTATTTCTGGTACTGGCGCTGAAGGAATTGAGATCCCAGCAGATCAGGCAGTAGATCTAGTAACTGCAGGAGCAAATGAAGGGATTGGCACATGGATTTATTCATTAGGAGAGAATGTGGAACAAGGGAGACAATCAGTGGAATTATTTGTTCCTGTATCCAATTATGCCGTAGACAACTACGTTTCAACATTCACATGGTCGTTAACAGATGCTCCTACAGAAGGGAAAGCGTAAAATCAAATCAATGACTTCAGGGAGTGGAGCCGATTCAAGGCCTACTCCCTGAAATCTGCTATGCTTACGTCTCAGCTCTTATTCATCAACTCGAAGCAGTTTTTTGGAAGTCATGGAAACGTTCCTTTGTCTTTTCAAAGATCTTTCGACCAACGAGTAAGGAGTCACCATTGAAAAATTCTAACACATAATGAGCAGAATCAATTTTCTGCAATTGCGATAAGTTGATACAGTAAGATTTTAATAGTAAAAAGTAAGCATACTTTTCCAACTCTGTCTTCAATTGTTTTAAAGAAGTATTCACTAATTTATCTTCTGTAGTTGTTTTGACCATAACTTGGTTTTTCAAACCTTTGATACTTTCAATATATAAAATTTCCCGAGGATACAGGACGAGACTTCCACCTTTTTGATCAATAAAGATTTTATCGACATTTACGATCTGCTGTTCTTTCCAATTGATCTGTTCTAGCACTTGACGAATTTGTTCAGATAAATTCCTGTCTTTTCTGATATATCCAATCGGAAGGATTTTCCGATTGATGATCTCTACTGCAAAATTCGTATAAGCGGTGAAAAAAACAATATTACTATGTGCATTTTTTTTACGTATTTGTTCGGCGACATCAATACCTGTGAGTGATTGCTTCAAGTCGATATCGATAAAGAAAACATCGTGATTATCAATAGTGCCCAACTGGATCAACTGATTGATTTGAGAGACAGAAGTGAGCTGCACGATATTCTCGATATGATGATTGACCAATTCTTTGATGATCCATTCGCTGTGAAACTGGTTATCTTCTATGATAAAATACTTTTTCATATGCAGGCTCCTATTAAAAAAATATGTGTACATTTTGAAACAAAACAATGGAGGAATAAGATGGTCGCAACAGTGACACTTTATTTGACCTTTACTTTGATTTTAGATTTAGGCATCTATTTATTCTTTTCGAAACAACTGCTAGTAAAAAACAGCTTTGGTTGTATAGCTTTGATGGTGGTGACACTTTTACTTCCTATCCCTAAAGTGAGCTTTCCTTACCTAGTTGGCTTATTATTGATGTTTCTTTTTTATTTTACTACGAAAAACCTGTTTATCAGCTGTTTGATCAGTAATCTTTTTTTTGCTATCACTGGACTCAGCTTTTTTCTGGTTTTTGATCTGATGGATTATTTAGGAAAGAGACATCTTGGAACAGCAAGTTTTTTTGCACTACTTATCGCATTTATTTTCTATCTATTAGTAAAAAGTATAGACAAACAGACGAGATTTCTCAACTTGCTTTTTACTTATCCAACTGAACACTATTTTGGAGGTATTTGTATTTTATTAAGCTGGGGCGTGATTTACTTGGTATTGGGAAGTGTTCACTTCCGCTCATCTAATTATCTGCTTCTATCTCTTTTGTCGATAGTCATCAGTTTTTTTTCTTTGTTTTTTTCCATTATGTTGATCAGTTTCCAAGTAAAAGAAAGACAACATCAGGAATCGCTTCAACTGTATCAAATAAATGAAGAATATTACCATCATCTAGAGGAATTCAAACATGATTATAAAAGTCTACTGTTTTCATTAAAAATTACTCTTCAGGAAAATAAAAAAGAAACGTTGGAATTTTTAGAAATCTTAGAAGATCATTCTGCAGCTATTTTTGAAAAACCGCAAATACAACAGCTAACAAATATTGTATCCCCAGCTGTAAGGGGTGTCTTTTTAAAATTTCTAGAAAAAGCAGAATCGGAGAAAATCCCGATCCAAGTAGTTATTCCTGTCGAAGTGAAAACAATCCCGATTGATCTGGTTGTTTTTATTCGCTGTTTATCTATTTTTATTTCTAACGCATTCGATCATCGTGTAGCCGATCAGAGTCCGATTACGATCAATCTGCTGGAAGAAAAAGAGGGATTACGTTTTAGTATAGCGAACAAGGCAAATCCAACGAATTTGACGCTATCGGAGATGGTCAAAAGAGGAAAAACCTCTAAAAAAAATGGCGGGTTAGGTCTATACAGTGCGAAAAAAATGCTGGATGTTTACGAAAATGCAGAACTAAAAATCGATTTTTCAAAGCAGAATCACTGTTTCTTTGTAGAAATGTATCTGGCATCTAGAAAGAGCAAATCAGCCTACTGACTTACTGTCAAAGGATAAGCTTGAGGAAAGTCTACACGGAGATAGAGACAACAACACAGCATATTCAAAAGAAACAGAAGCGTGATGACCGTTGTCACCCTTCTGTTTCTTTTGCTATGTAGTTAAACAAAGTAGTTGACACTTCCGCTACTTAGTATTAGTACGAAAGTATACTTCATGATACTAAGTAGATAAGAAGTGAAAAGCGGAACCCACGATCGTCAAAATGCTAACTGCTTTGCTTACACCAGATAAAGGGAAGAGCAATATCGCTTATTTTAGGCGTGGAGAAGCAAGAAAATCCCTACGATCACACAAAAAATGCTGACCCAGCAGTTAAGAGAGTTAGAACAAGATGGCATTGTCCATCGAAAAGTCTATAACCAAGTCCCGCCTAAAGTAGAGTACTCGCTCACCGAAGAAGGAAAATCATTAAGAGAGATTCTAGTAGCGATGTCTGTTTGGGGAGAAGAACGTATCGAAAAACAAAAAGCCTCAGGGGAAGAAGTCACATTACTGCATACACATGGTGGCTACCTAAATTACTGATTTTCTATGACATTTATTTTAAATAAAAGAAAACAGGAGTTTTTTAAAAAGCATCATCTATTTTTTATGTAAAAAAATGGTATGATTAATCAAGTAAGAAATGATTGGAAGAAGGCAAGCAAATGAATAGCATGGAAAAAGTCAACCAGTTTAGAGATGAACGTAATTGGCGACAATTTCATAACGAAAAAGATTTGGCTATTTCTATTTCTTTGGAAGCATCTGAATTGTTAGAACTTTTTCAATGGAAAACGCCGGAAGAAGTAAAAGAAACACAATTAGAACGAATCAAAGAAGAACTGGCGGATGTATTGATCTATTCATACATGATGGCAGACAATCTTCAGTTGGATCTAGATGAGATCATTGAGGAAAAATTGACCAAAAATAATTTGAAATATCCTGTAGAAAAAAGCGCAGGTGTACGAAAAAAATACACAGAGTTGTAGAAATGTGTCATTCGGCTGTTGGAAAGAGCAAAAGAAAAACAGTAAAATGAGTCTGGAGGGAGAGAAAATGAAAAAAAAAGGAAAAGCAAAAAGATGGCTAGTCAATATCCTCTTGTTCCTCTTGTTATTAGTAGGACTAGCTTTGATTTTCAATGAACAGATCAAGGATTATCTTGTCAGAGAGACAGGAGATAAATATGCTATAGCGAATGTAACAAAAGAAGATCTGAAAAAGAATAACGATAAAGATGTCAGTTTTGACTTTGATGCGGTAGAACCAATGACGACAGAAGGGGTCATGAGGTCGCAGATGAGAGGAACAGATCTACCAGTGATTGCTAGTATCGCAGTCCCTTCAGTTTCAATCAATTTACCGATTTTCAAAGGCTTAGATAATACGTCACTACTTTACGGAGCAGGAACATTATCTCCAGATCAAGAAATGGGAAAAGGAAATTATGCCTTAGCAAGCCATCGTGCAACGAACCCTGAATTGCTGTTTACACCGCTGGAAAATTTAGAGATGGGTGCCAAGATCTATTTGACAGATTTAGAAAATGTGTATACATACAAAACATTTTTTAAAGAAAAAGTTGCTCCTACAGATACCCAATTACTGAATGAAGTCGAGGGAAAAGAAATTGTCACACTAATTACTTGTGGCGACATGGATGCAGTCACGCGACTAGTTGTACAAGGAGAACTGGAAAGTGTTACACCGATAAAAGATGCGACAGATGATATGAGAACTGCTTTCAATCTAGAGACAAAAACATTTTAGGATACTGGGACATAAGTCGTTACAGATCAAAAACAGCCAAAGGATATGAATCGATAAGGAAAAACCGATTTGCTGAAAAAAAGAGGAACGCAAAGAGGTGCATCTCTGATTTGGTTGTTTTCTAGATAGACTTGTGTTCCAGTTTTTTTTATTTTTTTATATGAAAAGGCTTGCATAAGTGGAAATTCGATGGTATGATGATTTTGAATAAGAAATGGATTGTTACTGTACGGCAGGCAAAACCAGAATTCAGCTAAGAAACAGTAGGCGAATTCTAGGTTTTTTTATTTTTCTTGAGAGGGCGAAGCAAAATGAAAATTGATAAAATTTTGAATAACAACGTCGTCATTTCGAAAAATGGATTCGGGGAAGAAGTCGTTTGTATGGGAAAAGGACTAGCTTTTCAAAAAAAGATTGGGGACGAGATTTCGCCAGAAGCGGTCCAAAAAGAATTTGTTTTAAGAGATTCTTTTGTTAAAAACCAATTCCAGCAGCTGATGGCTGATATTCCGGCAGAGGAGATCGAATGGGTCAAGCAAGTAGTAGAACAAGCTGAAGATAAACTAAAAGTTGAATTTTCGCCTAATATTTATCTGACATTGACCGATCATCTTCATTATGCGATCACACGAGCAAAAGAAAATATCCAACTGCCTAATCCATTATTATTTGAAACAAAAAAATTTTATCCGAAAGAATATCAAGCAGCGAAAGAGGCTCTTTTGTTCGTGAAACAAAAGACGGGTGTGGAACTTTCTGAGGATGAAGCCGGTTTTATTGCCTTTCATTTTGTGAATAGCCAACAAGGAAACGAAGACATGCAAGTGACGATGACCGCTACCACAATGGTAAGAGATATACTGAGTATCATCAGTAAATTCTTCGGCATCGTGTTCGATGAAGAATCTTTGAATTATCAGCGTATCATTACTCATCTGCAGTTTTTTGCCCAGCGTTATCTCAAAGGGGAAGGATCTGACGAACAAGATGAATTTCTCTACGCATTAGTTCAAGGAAAGTATCCAAAAGCGTTTCATTGTGTCGAACGGATCAATGAGTATCTTCGACAAACGCAAAAACAGGAAATGGGGATCGCAGAGCAGATTTATTTGACGATCCATATTCAAAGAGTAGTAAGTGAGAAAAAAAGCATCCAATCATAAGGATTGTTACTGTATGGCAGGCAAAACCTGGATTGAAAAAATAGGTTCACGAATGTTTGTGACTGTTTTTTTCAATCTGGGTTTTTATTTTTTAAATAAAAAAGAAAGAAGGAAAAAACAATGGATAATCAAGCAGTTGGTCGTCGTGTATGGGAAGCGGTAGGAGGACAAAAGAATGTCAAAAGTTTAGTACATTGTGCTACGCGGTTGCGATTCAGATTAAAAGATGAATCTTTAGCAGATACGCAAAAGTTAAAAGAAGACCCGGACGTGATCCAAGTCGTCCAAAGTGGCGGTCAGTATCAAGTAGTGATTGGCAGTAATGTAGCAGATGTTTATCAATCGATCGTGGATGAGGAAGGTCTTGCAGTTTCGGAGGATGGAAAAGAAGAGTCCAAAAATATTTTGAATCGTCTAATTGATATCATTTCTAGTATATTTACACCTTTTCTAGGGGCGATGGCAGCCGCCGGGGTATTGAAAGGATTCTTGTCATTGGCAACGGTGATGGGCTGGCTGACAGCTGATAGCGGTACTTATCAAATATTGTTTGCTGCAGCAGATGGTGTCTTTACCTTCTTACCTGTCATGCTTGCTTTTACAGCAGCTAAAAAGTTCAAAGCCAACCAGTTTTTAGCAGTAGCAATTGCTATGGCACTTGTGTACCCAGCTATCACAGCAGTTGCTGGTGCGGGAGAAGCTATCAGTTTCTTTGGGATCCCAGTGATTCTTTCACCATCTGGTTATACTTCTTCTGTCATACCAATCATTCTAGCGGTATGGGTTCAAAGTAAATTAGAGCCATTCGTAAAAAAAGTGATTCCGCAATTTCTGCAAATGATTTTAGTTCCGCTTGTCGTTTTAGTAGTGATGGTTCCATTAACATTTCTTGCTTTAGGACCAATCGGGACGGTTGCCGGTAATGCTTTAGGCGGTCTCTTCAACTCGATTTATGGATTTAGTCCAATCGTAGCAGGTCTAATCATGGGAAGTTTATGGCAAGTATTCGTGATGTTCGGCATGCATTGGGGATTCGTACCAATCATGTTCTTGAATATCGAACAATATGGGTTTGATGTATTGATGCCAATGCTTCTTCCAGCCATCTTGGCACAAGGTGGGGCTGCTTTAGCTGTAGCATTGCGAACAAAAGATACGAAACTTCGAGCATTAGGGATTTCTTCTACAGTGACTTCGTTATTTGGAATCACTGAACCAACTGTGTATGGTGTGACATTACCTTTGAAGAAACCATTCATTGCCGCTTGTATTTCTGGAGGTATTGGTGGAGCTATTATCGGATTTTCCGGAGTAAAAGCTTTCTCCAGCAGTTTGGTCAGCTTATTGACAATTCCGACTTTCATTAGTACGGTGGATGGTGTAGAGTCAAATGTGACAGTAGCAGTAATAGCTACAGGAATTGCTTTTGTTCTTGCATTCGTAGGTACATTGATTTTAGGATTTGACGAACAAACACAAGACAATCAATTAGAAAACAAACATGCGAATGCAGGAGAACCGATTACTTCAGCACGGCATACCTTAAAAAGTCCTTTAACGGGTAAAGTACTGCCATTGAGTGAAGTACCAGACCAAGTTTTTTCTTCTGGCGTGATGGGAAAAGGTATCGCTATTGATCCAGAAGTAGGAGAACTAGTTGCACCTGCAGACGGAGAGATCACGACTATTTTCCCAACTGGACATGCTGTAGGGATCACAACGACTGACGGAGCGGAGATTTTGATTCATATCGGGATGGATACAGTAGAATTAAATGGGAATGGCTTTGAGATCTTAGTCAAACAAGGGGATCTCGTCAAAGCAGGAGATTTATTGATTCGTTTTGACATCGAAGCAATTAGAGCAGCTGGCTATAGCGTAATCACTCCAGTTGTCATTACGAATACTGATGCATTTGCCGATATACTTGAATTAGACCAAAAAGAGATTATTGCAAACGAAGATGTTCTAGCAATTGTAAAATAAGGAGGAAATCAGGATGCAATCACGCTTTTCAGAAAAATTTTTATGGGGTGGCGCAACCGCTGCCAATCAATTAGAAGGAGCTTATGATCGAGACGGAAAAGGGTTATCCGTTGCAGATGCTATGCCTGGAGGTAAGCAGCGCTTTGCGATTATCGGCAGTGAAGAATTTGACTGGACGATTGATCAAGAAAAATATATTTACCCGAATCATCGCGGAATCGATCATTACGATCGTTTCAAAGAAGATCTTGCCTTGTTTGCGGAAATGGGATTCAAATGTTATCGTTTTTCGATTGCCTGGACACGGATTTTTCCAAATGGAGACGAAGGTACTCCTAACGAAGCGGGATTAGAATTTTATGATCAGCTGATTGATGAGTGCTTAAAATATGATATTGAACCTGTGATCACGATTTCTCATTACGAAATGCCTCTTCATTTGGCAAAAGAATACGGTGGCTGGAAAAATCGAAAACTGATCGACTTCTATGAACGATTTGCTCAGACAGTATTAGAGAGATACAGCAGTAAAGTCAAATATTGGATGACTTTCAATGAAATCAATTCGGCCTTTCACTTTCCAGCTTTAAGTCAAGGATTAGTAAAAAGCAATGGAGCAGGAGAGTACCAAAATATTTTCCAAGCATGGCATAATCAATTCGTTGCAAGTAGCAAAGCCGTAAAAATCGGCCACGAATTGCGTTCGGATATCCAAATCGGCTGCATGATTATCTATGCAACAACTTACAGCATCGATGCCAATCCAGTCAATCAGGCAGCAACAATGATCCAAAACCAAGAATTCAATTTTTTCTGCACGGATGTCCAAGTACGTGGAGAATACCCTGCATACACAGCGCGTACCCATAAAAAATATGGAGTCGATCCGGAAAAATTAGAGCAAACGGAAGAAGACTTCCAGTTGCTAAAAGAATATCCAGTGGACTACATCGGATTTAGTTATTATATGTCTACGGCAATCAATGAGACTGATCCTCAAGCAGCAACTTCAGAAGGGAACTTGCTGGGAGGAGTAAAAAATCCGTTTCTTGAGGCAAGTGAATGGGGCTGGCAGATCGATCCAGAAGGGCTGAGAATCGCATTGAATGAATTATACAATCGTTACCAGAAACCATTATTCATTGTTGAAAACGGTCTTGGAGCCATTGATCATATGGAAGAGGATGGCACGATTATTGATGATTATCGGATCGATTATTTACGTCGTCATATCGAAGCGATGGCTAATGCAGTAGCAGATGGTGTAGATTTGATGGGCTATACGCCTTGGGGATGTATCGATCTTGTCAGTGCATCAACAGGAGAAATGAGTAAACGTTACGGCTTTATCTATGTGGATCTAGACGATGAAGGAAATGGGACACTGAATCGATCAAAGAAAAAATCTTTTGATTGGTATAAAGAAGTAATTGCCTCAAATGGCGTAAACTTGTAATTAAAGCAGCTGAATGAAAAAGAACACACTTCTCACATGTGATTTGTGTTCTTTTTTTATTTTTTATGTGCTATTCTTTTAGTAATAGTAAAGCAAAGGGTGACGTTATGAAAAGGACACGTGTACTATACTTGGAAGTCGCAGATAAAATTAAAGAAGATATTTTCTCAGGAAAATATCCAGTCGGTTCGATGTTGCCGACAGAAAGTGAATTAGAAGAACTGTTTCAAGTCAGCAAAATCACTGTCCGAAAGGCAATCGAACTGCTGGCATCAGATGAATATGTCGAAAAGAAAAGTGGTCGTGGGACGACGGTTCTAAGCAATCGTCCTTACAATCGATTATCCAAAGCGGCAAGCTTTACGCAAATCTTGGAGAACTCCCGATATGAAGTCCGGAAAGAAACGCTGGATTTGCAATTGGTCAATATAAAGAAGGAAGATCCTTTGTTTTCCTTTTTCGGTGAGCAAGCTGTTTGTTTTAAGCGCTTATATTATTTGAACAATCAGCCTTATATTTATTTTGTCCATTATCTTCCACAAGAAATGATGCAATTCAGCAGAGAAGAATTTGGCAAAGAATCTTTGTATCGTTTGCTGACGAAAAAAGGATATACTATTGACTCATTTTCTGATGATTTCTCTGCAGTATTTTTAACAGAAGAAGAACAAGGAATTCTGAAAACAAACGCACAGATCGGCATCAAACGGATACGGAAATCGTCTACGCAAATTGGGGAAATGATTGAATATTCGGAGGCGGTCTACCATACGGATCTGCATCCTTACCATATTGATTATGAAACATAAATAAAAAAAGAGGTTGTGAAAAAGCTGCCCTGCATCAAGTACTAAGAACAGCCAAACAAAAATAGCTTCTCATATTTTTCGTTTGGTTAGGCTTATTACCGCAGATGTAAGCTTTTGAACACCGTTTAAGGAAGAGGTTGTGAAAAAGTCGCTTAGTTTCGAGTATTAAGAAAAATTTTGTGAAAATGGCTTTCTACATTTTTGCATAAATTTGGCTTAATACCGAGAAACTGGCTTTTGAACACCGTTTACCAAGAGGTCGTGAGCTTGCCCTTCAGCTCCGAGTCACAAGGAACAATTTCAAAAAACAGCTATTCATGTTTTTGAATTGGTTGGACTTATTACCGCAGATACACGGCTGTTTCTGGATTACCACTTATTCTGGATAAGGGAGTGTGGCACGACTTTTGTCATATCTCCTTTTCTTTCTAAAAAGAAAACAGCAAAAGAAGGAGAGATTGTTAGAAAAGCGTTTACAATTAACAGAGAAGTGTGTTACTATTCACTTGTAAACATTATAATGTTATAAAAGGAGAAAGAAGATGGATAAATTTATAGGAATTATCGAACAAAAAATCATGCCCGTAGCCAATCGTATTGGTACTCAGCGACATATGACTGCCATTAGAAAAGGAATCATTGCCACTATGCCACTGACAATCGTAGGATCATTTTTTACAATTTTACTGAACATCCCAATTGAATCAGTTGCAGCAGTCATTGAGCCATACCGTGAGATATTAGATATTCCTTTTCGCTATACTGTTGGTATCCTTGCTCTTTATGCGACATTTGGGATAGCTTCTTCTTTGGCGAAAAGCTATCGACTCGATTCCCTAACAGCAGGTATCTTGGCATTAATGTCTTTTCTGATCGTGGCAGCTCCTCCTACACGTATTTTAGAAGATATGGGGGAAGTCACAGCCGGACGTTACATCAACATTGCTAATCTAGGATCGGGCTCATTATTTGGAGCTATCGTGACAGCAATTATTTCAGTAGAAATTTACCGGTTTTTTATTGAGAAAAAAATAACCATCAGAATGCCAGATGGTGTACCGCCGGAAGTAACAAATTCTTTTGTGGCATTGATACCAGGAGCAGTTATCTTGATTTTCTTTTGGATCATCCGCCATATGCTTGGGTTCGATTTAAATGGATTCTTGAGTCAACTACTTATGCCTTTAAAAGGTGTATTAGCGGGTAACAGCTTGTTTGGCGGTCTTTTGACTGTCTTCCTGATTTGTTTCTTCTGGGTATTAGGAATCCATGGCCCAGCGATCATGGGTCCGGTTATTCGTCCGTTTTGGGATATTTCGATTGCTGAAAATATTGATGCGTTTAATGCAGGGACAAGTGCTAACGCCATGCCGAATATTTTCACTGAACAATTTCTACAATGGTTCGTTTGGATTGGCGGAGCAGGAACCACTCTTGCGTTAGTCGTCTTATTCATGTTTTCTAAATCCAAGTATTTAAAAAGCTTAGGACGTTTGTCCATTCTGCCGGGTTTGTTCAATATTAATGAACCAATGATTTTTGGTGCACCAGTAGTGATGAACCCAGTTTTAGGAATTCCATTTATTCTTGCACCTCTTGTGACGACGACTCTGTCTTATATTCTCACTGTCAGTGGTGTCGTGCCAATGATGGTTGCGCGTCTGCCGTTTGCGATGCCTGCGCCGATTGCTGCTTGGATGAGCACGAACTGGAGTATTGCAGCAGGATTATTGGTTATTGGTAATTTCTTGATTACTTTGGCTATTTATTATCCATTCTTCAAAGTGTTTGAAAAACAGCAATTAGCCAGAGAAGCAGAGGAGCAAGCGAAAGAGCAAGCAGATCTCACTCTGACAGATGGCGTCACCGAAGAACGACTATAATTGAAAAGAAAGAAGAGAACAAATCATGAAACGTTCATTAGGCATTTCCCTTTACCCAGACCACAGTGATCCTCAAAAAGATCGTGAGTATATCGAAACAGCCCATCAATACGGATTCAGCAGGATTTTTATGAGTATGCTTGAAATCTCGGAAGATCCGAAAGTTGTTCAGAAAAAATTCCAGCAATTGATCTTTTTTGCAAAAGAGAGAGGATTTGAAACGATATTAGATGTTTCGCCCGCTATTTTTGAACAACTGAATATTTCTTATGACGATTTAGGATTCTTCCATAAATTAGGAGCAGATGGTATTCGTTTAGACTTAGGATTTGATGGAAAAAAAGAAGCACTTTTGACTTTTAATCCTTATCAATTGGCCATCGAGTTGAATATGAGTAACGATGTCGCTTATCTAGAAAATATCTTGACACATCAGGCGAATACATCTTTTCTATATGGCTGTCACAATTTTTATCCGCAAGAAGGAACCGGTTTACCGTATCATTTTTTCCAATCTAGTAGTGAACGATTCAAAAAAAACGGTATTCGAACGGCAGCCTTCATTACCTCACAATCAGGTAGAATCGGACCATGGGATATCAATGATGGACTGCCTACTTTAGAAATGCATCGCCATTTCTCTGTAGAAACAGCAGCTAAGCATTTGTTTGCCACAAATCTAATTGATGATATAATTATTGGAAACGCATACGCAAGTGAAGAAGAATTGAAGTCATTAGGGCATTTGGATCGTTACCAGACTGTTTTTAGGGTCGAGTTTGTTGCAAATATAAATGAGGTGGAACGGCAAATCGTATTGGAAGAGCAGCATGTTCGTCGAGGGGACATCACAGATCAAGTGATACGATCAACGGAAGTTCGAAAAAAATATCAAAAATATGAAAACAAAGCACATGATACCGAGTTTGAATTTGTCGTAGGAGATGTTGTCGTTGGAAATGACCGTTTTGGCAAATATAAAAACGAGCTGCAAATTGTTTTAGAGCCCCACAGTGATCCGCGAAAGAATAAAGTAGGGCATATTATTCAAGAAGAATTGATCTTGCTGCCATTCATTCATCCATGGTCTAAATTCAAATTTATAGAAAAGTAGGAATGATTATGTATGATTTAGTCATTAAAAATGCAAGAAAGTTTAACGGGATGACCTTCGATATCGGGATAACCAAAGGAAAGATCTGCGAAATTGCACCTCTCATCACAAAAAAAGCTCGTCAGAAAATCAGCTTGACCCCTCAGCAATATTTGTCGGCTGGTTGGATCGACGATCATGTTCATTGTTTTGAAGAAATGACCCTGTATTATGATTATCCAGATCAAATCGGCGTGAATAAAGGTGTGACAACAGTCATCGATGCGGGGACGACTGGGGCAGAAAACATTGCTGATTTTTATGAACATGCTAAACAGGCAAAAACAAATGTCTATGCGCTTTTGAATATCTCAAAATGGGGAATCATTGCACAAGATGAACTAGCAGACCTAAACAAGATCCAAGCTGATATGGTAAAGCAAAAAATCGAGGAACTGCCGGATTTCATTATTGGTCTCAAAGCACGGATGAGCAAGAGCGTAGTGGGTCAAAACGGCATCACTCCGCTACAGCTAGCAAAAAGGATACAAAAAGAAAACCATCAGCTTCCTTTGATGGTTCATATCGGTTCTGCTCCGCCAAATTTGTTGGATATTTTAGCTTTACTGGAATCAGGAGATATTATGACTCATTGTTTCAATGGAAAAACAAACGGGATCTTGGAACAGAAAACGAAAAAAATCAAACAAATAGCTGTAGAAGCAAAAAATCGAGGAATCATCTTCGATATTGGACACGGGACGGATAGTTTTAATTTCCAAGTTGCAGAAACCGCCTATCACCAAGGGATAAAAGCAGATACGATCAGCACAGACATCTATATTCGTAATCGTAAAAACGGTCCAGTCTACGATTTGGCCACAACAATGGAAAAATTGCGGCTTGTCGGATATACGTGGGAAGAAATCATCGAAAAGGTGACGGAAGTTCCAGCACAGAATTTTCACTTGAAGACGAAGGGACAAATCAAAGAAGGCTTTGACGCTGATTTTACTGTTTTTGAATTGATCAATCAACCTAAGGAACTAATCGATTCCAATGGAGAGAAAAGACAGTCAAATCAGCAAATCAAACCAGTACAAACGATTATCGGAGGAAAAAGTTATGCATGCGAATCATGAGAAATTTCAGCTGAAAAAAGTAATCAATGCTTCAGGAAGAATGACGATTCTAGGAGTCTCGACCCTCTCAGAGACAGTTCTTGACGCGCAACGTTTTGGTGGCCAGCATTTTTTTGAGATGGAAGAATTAAGCATTCAAACAGGAAAATATTTAGCCGATTTGTTAGAAGTAGAAGATGTCCAGATCGTTTCATCCGCATCTGCAGGAATCGCTCAATCGGTAGCTGCTGTTATAGGTAAAGGAGAACTGTATCCCCTTTATCATCCTTATGCAGAATCCATCAAAAAACGACAAATCATTTTGCCAAAAGGACACAATGTAGATTACGGCACGGCTGTGGAAATCATGGTACAGCAAGGAGGCGGTCAGGTAGTCGAAGCAGGTTACGCTAATATGTGTACGCCGGAACAGATCGAAATGATGATCACAGAAGAAACAGCAGGGATTCTCTATATAAAAAGCCATCACACGGTACAAAAAAGTATGCTTGACGTGTCAGAGGCAGCACAGATTGCCAAAAAGCACCAGCTTCCGTTAATCGTTGATGCTGCGGCAGAAGAAGATCTGAAAAAATATGTGCAGTTGGGCGCTGATCTAGTTATTTATTCAGGGGCAAAAGCGATCGAAGGACCAAGCGCCGGAATGGTGATTGGAAAAAAAACTTATGTTTCATGGGTTCGGATGCAATCAAAAGGAATCGGACGTTCTATGAAAATCGGAAAGGAAAATATCCTCGGTTTTGTCCAAGCAGTGGAAGACTATTTGAATAAAGGCAGTGAGTCTGGCCTTACAATGAAAGAAAGACTACAACCGTTCATCGAACAACTCAATCAGATCGATCATTTGGAAGCTAAAATCGTTCAAGATAGCGCAGGTCGAGAAATCTATCGAGCAAGTGTGAAAGTTTCAGGAGATCAATCAGCTAAACAAGTGATTAAAGCATTGAAAGAAAAAAATCCTGCCATCTATACAAGAGAATACCAGGCAAACAACGGCATCATTGAATTTGATATCCGTTCCGTCAATCAACAGGAGATGAAGAAAATCATCGATCGCTTAAAAGAAATCTTGAAGAACTAGGAGAGAAAAAGGAATGAGATTAAGTCCCAATTATTTAAAAGATAAGATATGTCTAAATGTGTTAGCAAATTCTGTAGAAAACGCAAAAGAATGCTATGAGGCCGCGGAAGGCCATATTGTTTTAGGGGTTCTTTCAAAGAACTTTTCTGACGACGAAACAGCTATTGCAGAAATGAAAAAATACCAGCAAGCAACAAATAATGCCTTATCTATCGGTCTAGGCGCGGGAGATCCAAACCAGAGCCAGATGGTCACTCGTTTAGCCGAAGTATTGCAGCCTCAGCATGTCAATCAAGTCTTTACAGGAGTAGGAGCTTCCCGAGCTGTATTGAAACAGACAGAAACGGTCATCAACGGTTTGGTTTCTCCCACGGGAAAAGAAGGATATGTCAACATCGCAACTGGTCCTTTAAGTTCACAAGGACCTGCTGGAGTCGTGACACTTGAAACAGCTATTCGATTGTTGAAAGATATGGGCGGCAGCTCAATCAAATATTTTCCTATGAAGGGACTTGCTCATATCAAAGAATATAAAGCCTTAGCAGAAGCTTGTGCTGCCAATGATTTTTATTTAGAGCCAACTGGTGGAATCGACCTTGATAATGTAGAAGAAATCGTACGGATCGCAATAGACGCAGGAGTGAAAAAGGTCATCCCTCATGTATATAGTGCAATTATCGACAAGGATACAGGTAATACACGCCCAGAAGAGGTACGCCAACTGTTGCAATTGATGAAAAAAATCGTGGAATAAGGTGAGAAGAATGAAAATTGGTGCATTTGGGGAAGTCATGCTGCGACTCACGCCTCCAGAACATTTGATGCTGGAACAAACCCATACCTTACGCATGGCTTACACAGGGACTGGCGTAAATCTAGTAGGGAACCTTGCCCATTTTGGTGTTGAAAGTTATTTACTGACGGCTCTGCCAGACAATCGTCTAGGAAAAGCAGCACTCACTAATTTGAACGGACTAGGTATCCAAACGAAGTATGTGATCCATCAATATCAACACATCGGGACTTATTTTGCAGAAATGGGGTATGGTGTCCGTCCGACAG
The DNA here is from genome assembly GCF_050555565.1 of Enterococcus sp. MSG3290. Lineage (NCBI taxonomy): Bacteria > Bacillati > Bacillota > Bacilli > Lactobacillales > Enterococcaceae > Enterococcus > Enterococcus sp. MSG3290. Next base: position 588,714 of record NZ_CP187862.1, read on the forward strand.
AAGTCACTTATCAAAACCGAAAACATAGCTCATTTGGTTTATCTGTAATAGAGGATTATGACTGTGCAGCATTTATTGATGAGATCGATTTGATCCATATCTGCGGGATCAGTTTAAGCTTATCTGATGAGACGGCTGAAACAGCTATCCAGTTAGCAGAACAAGCACATAAAGCAGGGAAAAAAGTTTGTTTTGATTTCAATTATCGTCCTAGTTTGAATCAAGAAGATGGAAAAAAAGAACAGATGAAGAAGCGTTATCATTCAATGTTACCTTATTGCGACATCTTGTTTGGCTCAGTTAGAGATCTGACAGAACTGGTGCAGTGGGAGGAAACAGACAATGTAGAAAACGAACATGATCCTATTTCTTATATCCAGTCCTTTATGAATCACTACGATATCCAGTGGTTTACTGGGACGAGGCGAGAAAGTGTGGATGGAAGAAAACAGTTAAGTGGTTACTTGATCACACAACAAGAAGCAGAGAAAACAACAGTTTATCCCTTGGATGTACTTGATCGAATCGGGGCAGGAGATGCATTTGCTGCTGGAATCTTACTCGGTTTCTCTGAGAAGTGGTCCTTACAGAAGACCGTTTATTTTGCCTTAGGAAATGCTCGATTAGCTCATTCGATCCAAGGAGATGTTCCGTTAACGACAAGAGTACAAGTCGAGCGTCTGCTGAATGATCCTGAAACAGACTTGATCCGTTAAGTATACCAATCAGACAAGGTGAAAAACTATCTTACATCGAGTATCAAAAAAGCTCATGACGAATTTTGGTCATGGGTTTTTTCTTTTATTTGAGTCTTTGCAAATAAAAAATCATATAACGAAGAGTACAGAAAAAGAGACATGACACATGAGGTCCGTAACCATAAAATTTTACACTAGGTATGCTGGAAGATTCTAAGAAAACACTCGAGAAGGTTTGATACTATCTTACTAAAATAGGAAAAAGTCAAATTTCCCCCTGTTAGATTTTTGATATACACCGATACAGATAACAAACCAACTTATTTGTAAACTTAAACAAAATTCATGGGTAATTAATGTTTGATAGTTACAATGAGGACTATAAAAATTATCGAGGTGGATAAATGGAATGATTTAAAGTATCGTAAGCTTAGAATATACTTATCAACACACATATCTTACGGGGAGATTTAAGTCTGCCATCAAATAAACACAGAGAACTATGATGAAATCATTGAAAGTGTTAAAATTCCCTTTTTGAATAGAAAACCATTTGAAACAATCCATGTAAGATATAAAATTCTTAATTAAAAGAGGAGAAAAAATGAAAAATAAAAAAAAGAAACTCAAAGGAATGAAAGCAAATGATCTTTTAGTAGGTATTTTGGTTGTTATTGTATTCATTATGCTAGTTCTAAGACATACAATATTCAAAAACAGCCAATTTGATTTTCTTCCGCTGGTTTCATTTATTGTTGTATTAGGGATTCTTATTGTTAGTTTCATAAACGTAGAACCTTCGAAAAAACATGAGGTATTCGTTGAAAAGGGCCTGGGATTTGGGTATACTATCAATCCTAGAAATCTGTTTGGACTGTTTCTCTATATTATTTTGCTAGTAGCAACTATATTGCCTTACTTTATATAAAGTAAGCTTTTAAGTCTCCAAAAATTGTAAATCATTTATTAATAAGAGCATACAAAACTCAACCATGTAGATATATAGCGTATGTAATCTAAAGAAATCAATTTAAAGATAAACGTAAAGTATGACGCTAAGAGGGAACTGTGACAAAAGTCTTGTCGCAGTTCCTTTTTCCGAATAAACGGTGTTCAAAAGCTTGCATCTGCGGTAATAAGCTCAACCAAACGTAAAATATGAGGAACTATTTTTGTTTGGCTGTTCTTATTACTTGATGCAGGGCAGCTTTTTCATAACCTCTGATACACGGTGTTCCAGAAGTAACTTCTTCGAAAAATAAGCCGAAATTTCACAAAAATTTGAAAAGCAATTTTCGTAAATTCCTTCTTATTTCTTGAAGCTGCCCACTTCTGTCACAACCTCCATCCATTATGAAAGGAGAACACTGCAAGCAGAACTACGGTCTTCTGTATGATTCAAAGAGATGTCGATTTTCAAAGTTTGAAACATAATCTAAAAAATAAATATCTCTATTATCTAAATGTTCCTGTTCGATTCCTTGTTGGATTCTAAAGTCAATAGCTAATAAACTGCAATTTGTTTCCATGATCCCCAGTGACGCTTCGAATATAATATAAATTGTTCCTTTCTTTAACCTAGGGAGTGTGATTGGATTTTTTGCATATGACTGACAATATATTTTGCTTTTTGAGTTGTTTTCTACATAAAATAGGTGAAATTCTATTGTTTTTTCTTTTCGAACATAAATCGAGTTAACAACATTGGTTTTTAACATTTCAAGATGATCTTTATAGATTTTGGAAATAGGGACCTCATTTACATCTACATTTCTTTTAATGTAATTAATGGTTTTTTTCTTTTTTTCACGCAGTGTATTTTTTCTTTATATTTTTCAAAAAGAAAATCCGTATCTAACAATATTCCTTTTCAAATAAGTATATGGATCTGGTCAATATAACTTACATAAGGATTGTTAAATAGTAGTTTGGTAATAATCGTTTTTTAGTAACGTAGCAAATATTCCCTAAAAATTAATAGCTGTTTGCTATGGTGGTAATAAACTCAAAGATCTATAACACAGGATCATTCAATTTGTAATGATTATATTTCGAAAAGGCTTCTATCTTATCGAAAATGCTATCTACGTCAGCTGTCGCTAAATCCTGATAAGGGATGGAAAGCCCATTTTTTTTGATCTCATCATTCATATAAGCTTGATCCATTTCATTGTACATAATCAAATCAGCTTGGGGAATATCAGTAGTAATATCGTAGCTAATGATTGAAAGGTCCCATTCGGGTTCAACTTTTATACGTAATTGTTCCTGAAGCTTCTTTGATCTACTCCAGATCATACCGGCTCCGCTACTCTTAAGAATTCCCCCTCTTGTGTTTACCGAATAAATCCATACCAGCTTTTTCATACCTTTCACTCCTTAATACTTTTATTGTGTCTATATAATATAAGTAATGTAGTATATACTTTAATACTCTTGAACTTGATAGTTATCTTCAGTTAGCAGAGAAGATCATTATCTGTTCGTTTAACCTAATCATAGACCACTCTTGGAAATAATCAAGTTGTTCGTATACCAGTATACTTTTTCAACATACTGAGTTGAGTACTGACTAGCTATAAATTACTAATTCTATAATTTCATTAACAATAGTAGCTTTAGGGAGCTTAAGACGTATCTCTTGAAGTTTCTTGCGAATAAATTTTTTATAAACTGTGAGGGGAGCTAACAAAATGGCTAAACACACGACACTTTTCCTTGTTTACGGTGTTTGCATAAGATTTGCATAAGAGGAGAAAAATTATTATGTAGCAAAAAAAGCAGGTCCTTATCAGTAGCGCTTTGACTTAAGGTGTAGCCAAGAATCAGGAAAAGGATTGGCTAAAAAAGTATGATCACCAGAAGTTTTGGATGGATGAAATGCCGTACCTCTCATCTTGAGACTGTTAGAAGAAAGAAAAAAAGAGAAGGGGCACTAGAAACAAGTATATTTCGTGAATGAATCGTAAAAGAATAAGAAATATTGTTTTTACAAAAACCTGACCGAAAAACAGTACACATTTTCGTATTTTTTCGTTTTTTCTTGACTACTGATGGCGCTATCAGTATCATAAATGGCAGATAGACACAGCCAAATAAAAAAGGCACCTCTGCTTCTAGTGGCAGCTAGAAGCAGAGACCTTGAAAAGTCATCACACGTGACCGTCCAAGTTTGCCATAGTCAATGTAAATACATCAACCTTGTTTATTGTATCGAATCTAAAAGGAGAAATCTACCCTTTAGAGGAGAAATTTTAACAAAATGTATGCGTTTTATTTGCTGAGCAAAAGGTATTGGACGTTTGTGTTCAATACCTTTTTTGTCTGAACATACACCTGAAGATAAAACTGCTCTGTTCGAAGATCTCTTGTGCTTTTAATAGAGCTATAGCCAGCAGAATCGATCAGTGTAAAAAGATGTTTTTTCGTCAAAGGAACTAGCCTTTGCGTATCTTATTATGGAAGCAGATTTTATTTGGCTGTTTTCTATCGCTGAAAGGAGAGGAGCAACCGATGCAAGTGATCGCTATTTTGAATCACAATGCTATCATTGCGAAATCAGAGGAAGGGGAGTGGGTGTTGATCAAAAAAGGAATAGGCTTTGGACGCAAGATCGGGGATCCAATCAATGAAAGAGATGTGGAAAGTGTCTATCAAAAAATTTAAAAATCGGGGAGTCACTGTTCAACAGGCTTGACCCATTTCGCTTCAGCGGAATGCGTCAAGCCTGTTTTTTTGAAGGGAGGAAATACCGCTGGAATTGACTCAAGTCATTTATGAAGAGTTGCTGATCATTCAGTCAAAAGCACAAACGAAACGCCAAATCTTAAAAGAATTAACAAAAATTATGACAGATAAAGGCGTAATAACTGATACAGAAAGTTTCTTGGATGATGTCTATCAAAGAGAAGAAGAAGGAGCAACAGGAATCGGACAAGGGATTGCTATCCCTCATGGTAAATCACCAAGTGTCCGGCAGACAGTGATCGCAGCTGCTACTTTAGCTGATCCGATTCCATGGGAAACATTAGATGATCGTCCTGTAGAAATCGTGATTTTATTTGCTGTACAAGAAGGTGACAAAAATAAAGGGCATCTTCAGCTTTTGCAAAAGATTGCCGTACTTTTGGCAAGAGAGAGGTTTATCAAAGAACTGAAAAAAGCTGCTTCAATCGAGGAATTATATATATTATTGACACAAAATGACTAGGAGGAATGATGACTTATGTTAGTAACAGGAAAAGAAATACTAGCCGTAGCGAAAGAGAGAAGCTTTGCCGTTCCTGCCTTTAATGCAGGTTCTGGGCAATTATTGAACGCAGTGATAGAAGCTTGTGAAGAAGCAGAATCTCCTGTTATGATTGCAATCCATCCAGAAGAACTGAAATTTTTGGCAGACAGTTTCATCGCTCAAGTGAAATATGCAGCTGAGCAGACAGATATTCCCGTATGTATCCATTTAGACCATGGTGATGAATTCAAACAAATTATTCATGCCATCCGCTTAGGTTTTACTTCTGTTATGATCGATGCATCCCATCAATCGTATGAAACAAATGTCATGTTATCTAAAAAAATAGTAGAAGCTGCTCACGCTGTTGGTATTTCTGTAGAGGCCGAGCTGGGGACGATCGGAGACACAGGTAATACTGTAGAAGGCGGTGTCAGCGAGATTATTTATACGGATCCGTTAACAGCACAAGCATTCATTGAGGAGACCGGAATCGACAGTTTAGCGATCGCTATTGGAACAGCCCACGGGATCTATCCTAAAGAACTCAAACCCAAGCTTCGCTTCGATATTTTAGAATCGATTCGATCATTGACTACTATTCCTTTAGTCCTTCATGGAGGATCAAGCAATCCAGATGAGGAGATTCGTCAGGCAGTAGAATTAGGAATAAATAAAATCAATATTTCCAGTGATATCAAAATGGCATTCGCAGAAAAACTCCGAGATATCTTGAACTCAGGAGATTTAGAGATACGTGAACCGAATATGCTGTTTCCGCCTTGTATGGAAGCTGCAAAACAGGTTGCTTTAGATAAAATTTATTTATTCCAATCAGATGGCAAAGCAAAATACTATATGTGAGGGGGCAACAAAATGAAGATCGTAGGAATCGCAGCTTGTACCGCGGGGATTGCACACACGTATATCGCAAAGGAAAAACTGCTTCAAGCAGCAGAGAGCCTTGGACATGAAATCTGGATTGAGACACAAGGTCTTGCTGGAACACAAGAGCCACTAGAGCAAAAGTGCATTGCTGCTGCAGATGTCGTGCTTATTGCAGCAGATATCAAGGTAAACGGAAAAGAGCGTTTTCGTGGAAAAAAAGTAGTCGAGGTACCAACTAGTTTAGTTGTCAAATCTCCGAGAAAGCTGATCGAAAAATTAGAAGAGATGCTGAATGAAAGAATGGAAGGGGAATAAGATGGAGATACTGAAATCAATAGGCTTCAAAAAACATTTAATGACGGCGATCTCTTTCTTTTTACCTATCGTCGTCGCTTCCGGATTCTTGCTAGCTATCGGGAATATGATGGATGGAGTCACTATTGAATCATTCACAGATGGGTTTTCTTTTGCAGATACGATGACAACGATGGGAGGATATGGTTTAGGTTTATTACCAATGATTGTTTCCTGTGCCATTTCTTATTCAATAGCAGATAAGCCTGGTATTGCCCCTGGTTTGATTACTGGGATGACCGCTAGTGGGATTGGAGCGGGATTTTTAGGTGGAATGGTTGGCGGATATTTATCTGGATTAGTTGTTATTGGACTAACGGCAGGAATCAAAGTACCTAAATGGATGGATGGTCTAATGCCGACTCTGGTTTTACCATTTCTCAGTTCTTTTATTGGAGGATTGGTCATGTATTACGTGATAGGGACACCTATTAATTGGATTACAGAGATGGTTACAGGTTATCTAAGTAATTTAGATACTTCTTCGTTATTTTTATATGGTGCAGTAATTGGAGTATTATCATCAATCGATTACGGTGGAGCAATCAACAAAGTAGTATTTGCTTTTGTTTTTGCTTTGTTTTCAGAAGGAATCTATGAACCAATCACTGTATTGATTTTAGCTTCGATGGTAACCCCATTCGGCTTGACGATCGCTTATTTCTTAGGGAAAATCATTCGTAAAAATATATTCAATCGTCAAGAAATCGATACATTGAAGACCGCTTTTCCTATGGGGATCTGTCAGATCACAGAGGGATGTTTCCCTATCGTATTGAACGACTTGGCACGCAATGTCATAGCAACGGGAGTCGGTGGGGCAGTAGGTGGCGGATTAAGCATGCTTTGGGGCGCAGATAGCCGTATTCCGGCATCGGGAATGTTTGCAGTCGCTACGATGACCAGACCATGGGCATTCATTGGTGCATTGTTAGCTGGTTCTTTTGTCACAGGAATAACCATTTTATTATTGAAAAAACCAGTAGATCCGAATGCAGAAATCATCCAAGAAGAAAAAGAGGAAGAAGACATATCTTGGGATGATTTGACAATTAGTTAGGAGAGGCAGAATGGATTACAAGAAAAAAGTACAATAGATGTACCTTGAGGCAGGAATGGTATGAAAGAATCAGAGTTAGAAAGAATCGAATATACAGATTTTGGTTTAGGAGCGATCGAAACTGTCCAGAGCATCGGCACCCTCCTTGAAATGACGATGAAGGAAAAATGAGAACCTTTCGTTGTCGAAAAGGTCTGGTATACCTTATGTCGAAGGAAAGGAAACAAAAAAACTTTCCTGTACTATTCCAAAAAGGAAAGAAAGTTATTATACAGTAAAAAAAGAAATTATTCTTCATGCTAGAGATCAATACACGATCGAGCCCAATATCAAACACTAGTTCCAGGCAGGCGCAACAGGTGCGGTTATCACTGAATTTTCTTCCAGCAGTGACGATTCAAGTGATATTTTTACAAATCCAGCTATTTATCGTTAACAAAAAGATTTTTAGGAGAAGCTGATGAACAAAAATGATCAAATTTTGATCGTTTAGTTCGTCGGCTTTTTTATTTAGAGAAACATCATTTATCAGTGAAACATAACACGAGAACAAAATGATTTTTTCATTAATAAAAGAAACAAGTATTTGTTGTTTAAAATAATGCACGTTATTGGCATATAGGACGAAATCCCAGTATCTTCTATAAGTAAGTCATTTCATATCGATGAAAACACGTTATTTATTTTTATTTTATCTATAAAATAGCTGAAAAATGATTTTTTCCTAAATACTATATATAGTGGTTTCTATCCTATATACCACTAAAAAACTACAAAATCTAGTCTTTTATTTTAAAAAAACACGTGTAGAATAAAGATAGACTTTTGAGTTAGGGAGTGTTTTTTTATGAAACTTACTGTTTTTTGCGGTTCCCGTTTTGGTAATAAAGAAAGTTACAAATTTATTGCGCAAACGTTAGGAAAATACATGGCACAAGAAGAAATCGAACTGGTTTACGGTGGTTCATACTCCGGGATTATGGGAGTGATTAGTAAAACAGTACTGGAAAATAACGGAAAAGTCACAGGTATCTATCCGAATGGGCTTTTTGAAACTGAATTGCCTGGAAAAGATGTTACTACATTTATTCCTACAGAAACGATCGATGAAAGAAAGGTATTATTATTTGAAAAGGGAGATGCTGTCCTCGTTTTCCCTGGAGGTCTAGGTACATTGGAGGAATTCTCACAACTTCTTTCTTGGATAGCAATCGGTCTGACGCCCGACAAGCCAATCGGAATATTGAATATTGGCGGTTATTACAGCGGCTTGCAACAATTATTAGAAACTTTTGCAAAAGAGGATTTTATGGATAAAAAATGGTTGGATCAAGTAATCTTTTCCAACAATCCATTGGAACTGGTCAATGAATTACGAGCAGTATCTATTAAAAATCAGTTATTATTGAAGGAGGCAAAATAATGAGTCAAATATATTTAGCAGGACCATTTTTTTCAGAGGAGCAAATCGATCGAGTAAGTCGTATCGAAAAAGCGTTGGAGGAAAACAAAACAGTCACAAGTTTCTACTCTCCACGTCATCACCAAGAAAGCAATTATGAACTATTCAGCGCTGGATGGGCGCAGGAAGTATACGAAAAAGATATGGAAGAACTGACAAATGCAGAATTTGTTGTTGCTATCCTTGACTTTGAGCATCAAACAATCGATCCAGGAACGGCTTACGAATTAGGTGTGGCAACTATGTTGAAAAAACCGATGATCATTGTACAAGAAGAGACGGTACCTACGAACTTGATGATTACACAAAGTCTCCATACGTATTTAAAATCAGACCAAGCTGTACGTGAATATGATTTTGAAACATTGCCTGTTGAAACTTACGTAGGCGAGTACTTATAGAAGAGGAAGGGTTGTATGTCAGTGATTTTGATTTCAGGAACGATTGGTGCAGGTAAGAGCAGTTTGACGGATATGCTTGCAAAAGAGATTGATTCTAAACCATTTTATGAAAATGTCGAAGATAACGAAGTATTGCCGCTCTTTTATTCAAATCCTGAGCAGTACGCATTTTTATTGCAAATCTTCTTTTTGAACAAGCGATTTTTAGCAATGAAAAATGCTTTAGTGAACGATGACAATGTGCTAGACCGATCCATCTATGAAGATAGCCTGTTGTTCCATCTAAACGCTGATTTAGGTCGGGTAACGGATATCGAAGTACAGCAGTACGATAGCTTATTAGATACGATGCTAAACGAGTTAGATGATGTTGCTCCAAAAAAACGGCCTGATTTGATGGTCCATATCAAAGTTTCTTTGGACACGATGCTAGAACGTATCAAAAAACGTGGGCGTGATTATGAACAGCTAGAAAGCGATGAAACGTTATATACCTATTACGAAACGTTGAACACCCGCTATAATCAATGGTATGAAGATTTTGATGTATGTCCTAAAATACAAGTGGATGGGGATACATTCGATTTTGTAGAAAATCCAGAAGATGCAAAAAAGGTGATCCGTCAGATCCAAGAAAAATTAGCTGAATTGGAAGGAAAGCCTGCTGGAAAATATTTTACGGATAACCAGCATGCAAAAGGTCAAGAATTAGGCTAAAAATAAAAAACCAAACGACGGGAAAGAAAAATTACTACGTGATGTAGAATAAGCCTTTCTGTCGTTTGGTTATTTTATATTCAAATATTTGAAATAAATAAATCTTTACTCTTTGATTTGTAAACTGAAATGATCCACTGTTTGTTTTACTGATGAAGCTTGATCAAAGGAAGAAGCTGAGTTTGAAGTTCATAAAAATCAGCCATAGTGAGTTTTGCTTGATTTTGTTTATCTTCTTCTACTTTTTACATAATTTTGAACAGGATAAGATTCAAATGTTTTAAATGAATCTTTGACTAGTTTGTGACAGTTGTCGCATATGCTCAAGCTTCCTTGGTCATTAAATTCTGTATGGATATTTTTGTTGTTATTACATGTACAATAATCAGGACTATCGATCATCCATTTCGTCTCCTTTACAATCATCTTGCTTCTTTACTATAGCAGAAAAGAAGGGGAGAAACAAAAGAAGATCCAACAGACGGCACTATAGACTGTAGATGTTGCCATCCTCATCCTTCAAACGGTAATTACCGATTTTTGTAAATATGACTGTTGTTTCTTTTTTATTTTCTTTTCCTGAAATAATATATTCGTCATCTTTGGTAGTGATCTTGATATCTGTCAGCACTGTTTTTTCTTCAGATGATTCAGAAGAATCAGTTCCTTGTGTCTGATACGTGCGTGTCCATTCCATTTTTTTATCTGTAAATGTCAACTGTCCCGCGGATAAATCCATATCTTTACGTACTTTTAGCGTATATACACTGTTGGTGATATCTGCTTTTTCCGCTTTTAAGACAGAAGAATCGGTTGTTTCGTCCGAGGATTGGTCAGAGCCGCCAAACAAATCACAGCCAGTCAATGTCAAAAGTCCCGCAGACAAAATAAATAGTACGATTAATTTCTTCAAAATACTTCCCCCATTTGATAGGATAAAGAAATTATACCATTGGAATGTAAAACTTCAAACGGATGGAAGAGAAAAACGCACAAAACACCCACAAATAGAGTAAATTTTAGAATAAAATTTTAAAAAGGCAAAAAATCCGCCACTTTCAGAAAGCGTTTTAAAAAAGTGTTGCAATCTTTTAGAAAAATGCTATATTAAAAATGAACCGGTTCAATTTTAGAATCTAGGAGATGAAATAATGAAAGTCGTAGACAGACTATCTGAAAAAATGCTACCAATCGTATCTAAGATGAGTAGCCAGCGGCACTTGCTGGCCATTCGAGACAGTTTTATCGTTACTATGCCGTTAGTAATGGCTGCTTCTGTCATGGTTTTGCTGAATGCTCTGATTTTTTCAAATGCAACAATCCAAAGAGTACTTGATCTAAGTTCATTGGCTGAACTTGCTTCAATCGTGAATAATGGTACGATGAGTATTTTAGCTATTATCGTGTGTTACAATATCGGCTGGAATTTGGCAACCCATTATATCCAAATAGGCGTGATTGATGATCCATCATTTAGTCCTGTTCATGCAGGAATTCTAAGTACAGCCGTAATGTTTATTTTGATGCCTTTATCAAGTACAGTCACTTTGTTGGACGGAAATACAGCAGAAGCTACAGGGGTTTTCTTACAAAGTCTGACTTCTTCGTCTGGCTTAGCAACGGCGATGATTGCTGCCCTTGTCAGTACAGAATTATTTATCAAATTAGCGAAAATGAAAAGTTTTAAAATCAGGATGCCAGAAGGAGTTCCACCGGCAGTAGCCACGTCATTTAATTCTTTAGTACCAGAAATAGTTGTCATTTTATTTTTTTCAGTTGTCGTTTTTACTTTAAACCATACGACTGGTTTGAATGTTCCGCAATTAATTGAATTAGCGATTCAGACGCCATTGAAAGCTTTTGTTTTATCCGTCCCAGGCATCTTATTTTTACAGTTTTTCTCTGATTTCTTATGGGTGTTTGGGATGCATGGTTCGAGTATTTTGGCTCCTATACGGCAAGCACCTTTGTTACAATCTATTCAGGAAAACATGGATGCTTTTTCAGTAGGAAAAGAAATTCCTAATATTATTACGGAGCCCTTTACCAATGCATTTGGATTGATTGGAGGTGGCGGGTGTATTTTACCGTTAGTTATTGCTATCTTGTGGGCTTCTAAACGTCAAGAACAGCGATCAATCGCTAAATTTGGTCTGACTACTTGTTTATTTAATATTACTGAACCAATTATGTTTGGTTTACCAGTAGTCATGAATCCAATATATATGATTCCTTGCGCTATTATACCATCTATTAACTTGATTATTGCCTACGCAGCCACAAGTCTTGGAATCATCAGTAAAACAGTTGCTGCTGCACCTTGGATCACTCCGCCGGTTATACAATCTTTTATTGCTACAGGAGGCGATATACGAGCAGCAGTCTTAACAGTAATACTTATCATTCTAGATGTATTTTTATTCCTGCCATTTGTATTAGCCGCTAATAAGGCAAAATTGGCAGAAGGAGGATATTAAGGTGTACGATTACCCGTATCAAAACCCAAAGTTAACCATCCGCCAAAGAGTAGAAGATTTACTTTCGCGGATGAATATTGCTGAAAAAGTAGGACAGATAAACCAGCATTTGTATGGTTGGGAATGTTATGAAAAAAACGGAGACAAGATCGAATTAACAGAAAAGTTAAAAGAACATGTTAAATGGGGAGGCGGTCTGGGTGCCTTATACGGTCTGTTTCGCTCTGATCCGTGGTCTAAGACAGATTATAAGAATGGGATTCCTGCAAAAGAAAGCTGGAAGGTGGCTAATCTACTCCAAGAATATGTACTACAGCATTCGCGATGGAAAATTCCTGTTTTGCTTGTGGAAGAATGTCCACATGGTCATCAAGGTTTGGATGGGATTTCTTATCCAACGAATATCGGCCGTGGAAATACCTTCAATGTAGCGTTATTAGAACAAACGAGCCGATTGATGGCAAAAGAACTGGCTGCTAAAGGTGTTCATTTAGCGTTGGTTTCGACTTTGGATCTGGCAAAAGATCCTCGTTGGGGAAGGACAGAAGAGTGTTTTGGGGAAGATCCGATTCTCTCAGCTCGTTTTTCTGAAGCGGTCATTCGAGGGTTTCAAGGAGAGATTATTTCAGAAAAAGTTTCTTTTCTTGATCAGACAGTAGAGGAAATCAATAAGAAGAAGGATCAGATCGGTGTTGTGTTAAAGCACTGTATCGCACAAGGAGAAGCTTTAGGCGGTCATAATTCAGGCACAGTGACGATTGGACGCAGAGAGTTTTCCGATATTTACGGACCATTATTGAAGAGTACAAGAAATGCAGTAGGTGTCATGGCTGCTTATAATGATATCGACGGGGTACCTTGTCATATCAATCGAGCGCTTTTTGAGCAAATATTAAGAAAAAAAATCGGTTATCAAGGGATCGTTATGGCAGACGGTGTTGCTTTGGATCGTTTATCCGATGTTTTTACAGATAAAAAGACTGCTGCAACATATGCATTAGCGGCAGGAATCGATCTAAGTTTGTGGGACGAGACCTATACCAAGATTGCAGAAGCCATTGATGATCAAGTCGTAGAAGAACAGCTACTAGATCAAGCAGTTCGCCGAGTTTTATCTGTCAAATTTTTATTGGGTTTGTTTGAACAGCCGTTTGCAAACGATCCAAAGGAGTATTGGGATCATCTCATGGAGGAATCAGAGCACTTAAATTTAGAGACAGCAAAAGAAAGTATCACTTTACTAAAAAATGACGGTATATTGCCGTTGGATCAACAAGTAAAAAACATTGCTGTTATAGGACCAAATGCTCACGATGTATACCACTTGTTGGGAGACTACTCTGCACCACAAACAGAAGACCGTTTGAAAAAAACGATAGTACAAGAAATAAAAACAGAGTTTCCACAATCAACGGTTTCTTATGCACAAGGATGTGAAGTAAGAAATCAGGAGGATCAGGAAGAAAAATTATTAGAAGCGGTGACCCTTGCTCAAAACTCAGATGTGATCATTGCAGTTCTAGGTGGATCAAGTGCGCGGAACTTTGATATGGAATTCCTTCGTAACGGGGCAGTTTCATCGAAAGGGATCAACATGGATTCTGGAGAAAATGTAGATGTTGCTTCTCTTTCTTTAGGTGGATACCAAGAACAGCTGATCGAACAATTGCATCAACTAGGCAAGCCAATCATCATGATACTTGTGCAAGGAAGACCCTACGATTTGATGAAAATCGAGTCATTTACGAATGCCATTGCAACAGCATGGTTTCCTGGACAGGAGGGTGGAAAAGCCATTGCACAGATGATTTCTGGAAGAAATAACCCAAGCGGACGATTGAGTTTGTCTTATCCTAGAAATAGTCAGCAACTACCTGTTTATTACTATCAGCGTGCTGCTTCTAAACAAGAGAATTATTATGATTTAAGCGGCAGTCCATTTTATCCTTTTGGACATGGTCTAAGCTATACAACATTTGAATACAGTCAGATGGAAGTCAAAACGGATATTGACAAAGTAATAATATCAATTAAAGTTAAAAATACAGGAAGTGTTTCAGGTAAAACAAGTACTCTTGTCTATGTCCGATTAATTGACGGCGCTGTCATCCAAAGAACGAAATTATTGAAAGCTTTTCGTAAAGATGAATTGCAATCTCAAGAGGAAAGACTGCTTGTTTTTGAACTCACTTCTGAAGACTTTAGTTATATGGATATTGATGACAAGAGGCATTATGCAAAGAAAGCGGTCATCATGGTCGAACAACAAGAAAGAGAAATCAAATGTAACTGGCAGGAGTGAAAATGTATGGCATCGATCCGTGACGTGGCTAAGATGGCTGGTGTTTCAGTGGGAACAGTTTCCCGCTATTTAAACGGTCAGCAGCTGAAGGAAAAGAATATGGAAAAAATAGCAGAAGCGATTTCAGCGTTGGACTATAAAGAAAACATCATTGCTAAAGGGTTGAAGAATAATCGAAGTTTCTCTATTGGACTTTTGATAAACGGGATATCTAGCCGTTTTGGTTCGGAGGTTGTTTCAGGGATCGAAAGAGTAGCTGAAGAAAATGGGTATAGCTTATTATTAAGCGGGTTTGCCGATCAGCCAGAAAAAATCGAACAAAAAATCGAATACCTGATGAAGCATGCAATCGATGGGTTGATCGTCTTCTTATCAGAAGAAGAGTGGTCTGGATTTGAAATGCTGACAAAAATGAGTATCCCAGTTGTCGCATTGAATTGTCCGGATGGGCCAGCAGGTATTGATACAATAGTAGTGAATGATCGAGAAAGTGTAGCAAAAGTGATTGCTCATCATGGCGAACAAGGACATAAAACAATAGGATTTATTGCTGCCGCTCAAACAGATTACGTAGCAAGAGAACGTTTAGCTGGAGCTAAAGAAGCGGTACAAAAGGATCCGTCTATCCATTTAGAGATCTTTACAGGAGACTATTCTAGAAAAAGCGGCTATTACGGGGCAAAAGCATTATTAGAAAAAGGGGCAACTGCTATTTTTGTCAGCAATTATAATATGTCGATCGGTGCTATCGAATGTTTCAATCAAGAAGGTATCAGAATCGGGAAGGACATTGCGTTCAGTCATTATGATTATTTAGATAAAAACGATCTGAGTATCCTTCCGAAAATCACGATCACGCCACCAACAGATAAAATCGGGGAACGAGCAGCAGAACAGCTGTTAAAACGAATCAAAAAAGAAGAGGAAGAAAATGAAAAAGTGATTGTGATGGAAAATATCATACATGGAATCAACTAAAACGAACTAAAAAAGAAAAAGAGGTGCTTTGATGAAAAAATATCAATTTCCAGCAAATTTTTGGTGGGGTTCTGCAGCAAGTGGTCCACAAACAGAAGGAAGAATTTCAGGCGATGGAAAAGGAGAGAACATTTTTGATTATTGGTACAAAAACGAACCGCAAAAGTTCTTTGATCAAGTAGGACCTGAAAAAACCTCGCAAGTTTATACGAAGTATCAAGAGGATGTACAGTTGATGAAACAGACTGGGCATAATTCATTTCGAACCTCTATCCAATGGAGCCGTTTGATACCTGATGAATCTGGAACAATCAACGAAGAAGCCGTTCGTTTCTATCATCGTTATTTTGATGAGTTGATTGAAAACGGTATCGAACCCTTTGTGAATCTGTATCATTTCGATATGCCGATGTATCTGCAAGAAAAAGGCGGATGGTTGAACCGAGAAACGGTTGAAGCCTATGAAAAATATGCCAAAAGTTGTTTTGAATTGTTTGGTTCGAAAGTAAAAAAATGGTTTACTCATAATGAACCAATCGTTCCAGTCGAAGCAGGTTATTTATATCGATGGCATTATCCAGAAGAGTCAGATATGAAAAAAGCGATCCAAGTTGGCTATCATGAAGCGTTGGCTTCAGCGTTAGCCATCAAATCTTACCATGAAATGGAGCAAGGTGGTGTTATTGGTATCATCTTGAATCTGACACCAAGCTATCCAAGAGACGAATCAAACCCTGAAGATGTTAAA
Source organism: Enterococcus sp. MSG3290 (assembly GCF_050555565.1). Classification (NCBI taxonomy): domain Bacteria; kingdom Bacillati; phylum Bacillota; class Bacilli; order Lactobacillales; family Enterococcaceae; genus Enterococcus; species Enterococcus sp. MSG3290. Next base: position 605,030 of record NZ_CP187862.1, read on the forward strand.
GCAGCGCAAATAGCAGATGCGTTCTTCAATCGTTCATTCCTTGATCCAGCTGTAAAAGGCGAGTTTCCAAGTGAATTGATTGAGATAGTAAAAGAACTTGATCTCATGCCTGTGATCCATGCAGAGGATTTGACGGTCATCAAAGAAAATACAGTAGATCTTTTAGGTATCAATTATTACCAGCCACGCCGGGTAAAAGCAAAAGAAACACCAATCGATACTAAAAACGGTCCAATGCCTGAGGATTATTTCGACAATTATGAAATGCCTGGTCGTAAAATGAATCCTTATCGCGGATGGGAGATCTATGAACAAGGAATCTATGATATTTTGATCAATGTACGAGATCATTATGGAAATATCGACTGCTTTATTTCTGAAAACGGTATGGGTGTAGAAAACGAAGCACGATTTATCAAAGAAGATGGCATGATCCACGATGATTATCGGATCGAATTTGTCCAATCTCATCTGAAATATGTCCATCAAGCCATTCAAGAAGGTGCCAATTGTTTAGGCTATCATATGTGGACATGTATGGATAACTGGTCGTGGACCAATGCATATAAGAATCGATATGGCTTTATTTCAGTAGACTTAGCACAAGATGGAAAAAGAACAATCAAAAAATCGGGTCATTGGTTCAAAGACGTATCAGATAAAAACGGATTTGAGGCTTAAGAAAGAATAGTTGAGAGCAAATGCGTGAAATTCTCCATTCTTACCATTTTGTGAAAAAGAAGTTCAATTATTTACGATCTTTTTCAACTTTTTTGTCTTTCTATTTCATTTTTTGTATATAATAGAATAGTCAAAATTAAATAGGAGTGGAGGAAAGCATGAGGAAAAAAAGACCGTTTCTTCTCTTTTGGTTATTCGGTTTTTTCTTACTGCTTATTTTATCCGCAGCATTTTCAGGAAAAATGACAGCAGATCTTGCTCAGAAAGAAACAGAAAAAATCGTAGCAAGCAAAGAATCAGTAGATAATTTCAAAAAAGAATTCTCAACTTATTGGTGGGCGGAGTATAAAATAACTGCCAATTACGAAAAAGGCGAATTGGACATCTATTTGCCAAAAGGAAAAGAAGAAAATCAATTTATTAATATCGATGACGTACTTAGTGCGATTTCTCTCAGACAATATCAATTTAAAGACAAGCATTTGACCGTTTTGCTTTTGACTCATGATGGCGACAAAGTAGCCCGTTTGAAAAACGGAAAAGTGATCACCGCTTATTCTGAAAAAGTAGACAAAAAAGTGGTCGCCGATCGTTTAGCGGAATGGAAAAAGACCAATGAACAAGTCAAGAAAACAACAGATTCTTCTCAAAAAAACGAATCGACAGGAACAAGCCCTTCAGATTCTGGCAGTGGGCAAACGATAACGGGAAATGAAGAAAATCAAGCCTCAATCATTACGAATGAGTCATCAGAAGGACAATATCAAACTTATGGGCAATGAAAAACAGAGGTTGTGACAGAAGTGGTCAGCTTCAAGAAATAAGAAGAAATTTACGAAAAGTGCTTCTCAAGTTTTTGTAAAATTTCGGCTTATTTCCGAAAAAGCTGTCCTGCATCAAGAAATAAGGAGCTGCGACAAGAATTTTGTCACAGCCTCTTTTTTTGTACGAATACCGAGAAACTGGCTTTTGAATACCGTGGAGTGAAGCGGTCACCACAAGACTTTTATCTCTTCATTAGTTTAATCGCTTACATCGCAGCGGTTTTATGCTGTGAAAAGTGGACGGAATAATCTTTAGAAAGAATAAAAAAATCTTAAGATAACAACTTTTTTAGGAAATTTTCATTTTTCAGGAGCAAAATAAGAAAAAATGTGAATAGAGAGAAGTGATATACGTGACACAACTTAAAAAATTGTGCCAAAATCGTTTAGCAATCGTTTTGACAGCTGTTTTCTTTTTCTGGCTGAAGACGATCATTGCCTACTATGCAGATTTTTCATTAGGTGTGGAAGGTACGATCCAGTACTTTATCTTGTGGATCAACCCAATTGCGACTACCTTATTGTTTTTTGGCCTTTCTTTGTATATTAAAAAGCCAAAGCCAGCGTTAGCTATTCTTTTGATCATTGATATTTTAAATACGCTTTTGTTATACTTGAATATTATTTTTTATCGGGAATTCACAGATTTCATTACAGTCAAATCTGTATTAGGCTTTTCGAAAGTGTCGCAAGGATTGTCAGGAAGCTCCTTTTCTTTGATGAAGCCCCATGATGTCATCTACTGGCTGGATATCGCTGTGTTCATTGGGCTACTGGTTTGGTTGAAGGTCAAGAAAATACCTATCAAAAGTCAACCTGTCGGCAAACCGATGGCTATCGCTGTTACCTGTCTTTCAGGGCTTATTTTTTCAGGAAATCTAGCGCTGAGCGAAGCCAACCGTCCACAATTGCTGCAGCGAACATTTGACCGTTCATATATTGTCAAATATCTAGGAATCGATGCGTATACTATTTATGACGGAATCAAAACAGGAATGACTAGCAGTGTTCGCGCGCATGCAAGCAGTAATGGGATTGATGAAGTTTTAGATTATACAAAGAAACATTATGCAGAGCCAAATCCCGAAACATTTGGGATCGCTAAAGGGAAAAATGTGATCGTTCTCCATTTAGAAAGTTTCCAGCAGTTTTTGATTAATATGAAGGTAGACGGACAAGAAGTCACACCGTTTTTAAATAGTATTTTCCAGAATCAAGCAACGATCAGCTTTGACAATTTCTTTCATGAAGTAGGACAGGGAAAGACAAGTGATGCTGAAAATATGTTGGAAACTGGCACATTTGGTTTACCTCAAGGCTCATTATTCACAGAGCTTGGGTCAGACAATGTCTTTCAAGCCGCACCAGCGATCCTTGGACAAAAGCAAGGCTATACAAGCGCTGTTTTCCATGGGAATGTAGCTAGTTTTTGGAATAGAGATCATGTATATAAAAACTTAGGTTATGACAATTTCTTTGATCGATCTTATTTTGATGAATCCGACGAAACGTTAGGTTATGGGATATTAGATAAAGATTTATTCAGAGAATCTGCCCAATATCTTGAGCATCTACAACAGCCGTTTTACACGAAATTTCTTTCCGTAACCAACCACACGCCTTATTATACGGATGACAAGAATTTCGACTTTCCATCTTTGAATACTGGCAATAGCACAGTAGATAATTATGTTCGAACGGCACATTATCTGGATCAATCATTGGAACAATTTTTTACGTATTTGAAAAAATCTGGTATTTACCAAAATTCAATCTTTGTGATTTACGGGGATCATTTTGGGATCTCGAATACAGATAATAAAGATTTAGCAAGCGCTCTTGGTAAAGATCCAGATACATGGGATGAATTTGACAACGCACAGATGCAACGAGTGCCATTGATGATCCATATGCCTGGTTATACTAAAGGGTCAGTCAATCACGAATACGGTGGAGAAATCGATGTTTTGCCGACATTACTTCATCTCTTGGGAATCGATGATAAAGACTATCTCCATTTTGGTACGGATTTATTATCTCCTCAGCATGATCAAGTAGTGGCTTTTCGAAATGGGAACTTCGTGACACCCAAATACACCATCTTAGGAGGAAAAGCTTACAATAACCAAACAGGAGAAATCATCGATACGAAAGCAGCAGGAATCGACGAGGAAATTTCCAAAGATCAGGAAAAAGTCAAGTCTGCTTTAAGTCTTTCAGATAAGCTGAATCAAGAAAATCTCTTGCGTTTTTATGTGCCAAACGGATTTGAAACGATCGATCCGAAAAAATATGACTATAAAAATGAAGCAGAACGTAACATAGCCATCGAAAAGCAAAAAGGCGAACATTCGACAAGTGTCTTTTCAAAAAATGGCAATAAAACAACAACCAACTTATATCCAGTAACAAGAACAGACGTTGAACAGCAAAAAGATAATCAATAAACAATCAAACCAACCTTCAGTAGTTAGACAACATTCTAATGCTTGAAGGTTGGTATTTTTTATGAAAAAAACATTTTTTTATTTTTTTCGTGTATTTTTCCTTTTTAACGTATCTATTTATTGAATGCGGAAAAATTTAAATTAAAAAGGAGAACTATTATGTATGATGGTGAATTGATCAAGAAACTTCGAGTCAACAAGAAGTTGACACAGTCCCAATTAGCGGAAGGAATCTGTTCTAAGACTTCTCTAGTCGGGATTGAGACAAATTCAGTGAAAAAAATGTCATTTGTAACATTGAGATCATTTTTAGAGCGAATGAACATGACACTTGCAGAATATGAATGGATGCGAAACCAGCTGGATGAACCAATAAAGTTAAAGAAAAAAAGACGAATGCTAGATCGGGTACAAGAAGACAGCTTTGATCCTTATAAAGAGATCAGCAATAACCGTAGGCATTTTAAGAAAACAGAAGATCTGTATTATTTGGTTTTGAATCTTCACATGGTCGAAAAAACAGAAGTATCTGAGACAGAATTTGAATTTTTACGTTATGAATGCCGAATCATTGAAGAATACTTGATGCAGATACCAGACTATGGTCAATTTGAACTATCTATTCTAGCTGATTTTCCTTGGATATTCAGTGATCGGTTCATTGAGAACAATTATTTGAAAATCAAAAAAAGAATGCGACGATTAGCACAGTTGAACAATCATGAGCAGTATCTCTTTACTTTTTTAATGAACCTGACTTCGTTTTATATAGAAAATGGTCGGTTGAAAAAGGCACGTAGTGTGAATGAAGATATGAAACGGAGCTTAGCACATAAAGAAAGAAGTACAGTGATCTATGAAACATTGATGGCAGATTATTATCAAAGATTGATTTCTGCTGCTTTAGGGGAAGAAAAGACGAAAGACTACCAAGAATTCTTCACAGTGCTCGAATATATGTTAGGAAAGAATCAACGGAGGTCCTTAGAGAAAAAACTGCTGGCCATTGCTGAACCCAGCAACTAGACCAGCAGTTTAGAATTTGTATCACTTCGCCGCTTTTTCAGACGGTTTGTTTATATCGAATGGCGGGAAAAAGCGGGCGATCTCTTTTACCGCAGCATCACGGGAATCAGAAGCGTGAATAATGTTTTCAGTCCCCGGCAGCGCGTAGTCTCCTCGGATCGTACCTGGAACAGCATCGGCAGCTTTTGTTGCTCCAACCATCTTACGGACGATATCGATCACTTCCTCGCCGACCAGGACAAGATAAACGACAGGACCGGAAGTCATGTAATCGATCAGTTCATCAAAAAAACTGCGCTCAGTCAAGTGCTGATAATGTTCTTTTGCTAATTCAGGAGTCATAGTTTCAAACTTCATTTCAGCAATGGCCAGTCCCTTTGCTTCAAAACGTTGGATGATGCTTCCGACTAAATGGCGTCTCACGCCGTCTGGCTTGATAATAACAAGTGTTCTTTCCATAACAGCACCTCGTTTCCTACTATATTTCTATTATAGCGGGAGGTGGAAAATGAGACAAATAAAACCGCGTGAGACAGGAATATAACGCGTGTATTTTAAAAAAAGTATGAAAAACATGGAAAATTGATTTGACATCCTCTTTTTTAGTTGTTATATTAACGAAGGAAAACCGAATAAGATTTGTTAGGTGAGGCTCCTATACAAACATAGGCTACTGCCCAAAAACGTCGAGAGACGCCAATGGGTAGAACAGGAATTGTCGAGATAAGGCTTTTCATAAGGTAGCTAAAAGCAGGTATCTGCTTTTTACGTTGTACAGTGTCAAAACTCAACGATGAGATCTGAGAAGCTTTTTTTAATATGCTTTTTCAAACCTTTCGCTGAGTATTTGGCGAGAGGTTTTTTTGTTGCCGCAAATCCCCATCGGTGAAAAATAAAAAGGAGGTGGTCTAATTGGGAAAATAACTATTCGAAAAATGATTGGAAGTCATGAATTAAAATTACTTAGTAAAGGAGATGAGAACAAATGGATGACAGTCATTCGAAAAACAAGGATCTAGAGGAAAGGCCAGGGCTATTATCTATCTGTTCTCAGCCCCTTTCAGTTTTTTCTCTATCGATCCGATGAATAGCTAAAGACCAAAAGCAGCGAGAACAGCTGTCTTTTGGACACAAAGGAGAGATTGAGATGGAAAAAAAGAAAGATACACAAAAAATCTATGCAGCTTTTGCTGGAAAAACGAAACAAGAATTATTTGAACTATTCCATGCATCAGCAAATGGATTGACAGAAGAACAAATCGAACGTTCAAGAGAAAATTACGGTGAAAATGCGATTTCATATGGCAAAAAAACACCATTCATCGTAGAAATATTGAAAGCATACATCACGCCATTTACATTAGTGTTGATCGCATTAGGAATTATTTCATTCATCACGGAATATGTATTAGCAGCTCCTGGGGATAAAGATCTTTTCGGTGTAGCCATTATCTTCACTATGGTTATCGTCAGCGGGACAATGACGTTGATTCAGTCCGTACGTTCCAATCAAGCGGCTGAAAAACTGAAATCACTTGTGAAAGTAACGGCAGCTGTAAAACGTAATGGAAAGTACACAGAGATTCCTATGGAAGAAATCGTCTGTGGAGATCTTGTTCGGCTTTCAGCAGGGGATATGATACCAGCGGATATGCGTTTATTGTCCGCAAAGGATTTATTCATTTCCCAAGCAGCATTGACAGGGGAAAGCTATCCAGTAGAAAAGCATGCGAAAGTATGTGAAGACGATCAGCAAAGCGAAACAAGTTACGAAAATCTTGTCTTTATGGGAAGTAATGTCATCAGTGGAAGTGCGGAAGGAATCATTGTTTCTGTTGGAAATGAAACACTATTTGGTCATGTAGCAGAAACGCTATCTGAAAAACCAATTCAATCAAGCTTTGAATTAGGCATCCATAAAACATCCATGCTACTGATCAAATTTATGTCATTGATGGCTCCAGCAGTTATCGTCATCAATGGGCTTACAAAAGGGGATTGGCTAGAAGCTTTTCTTTTTGGACTATCTGTAGCAGTTGGTCTAACACCTGAAATGCTTCCAATGATCGTTACGACGAATTTGGTCAAAGGAGCAAGTGTGATGGCCAAAAAAGGAACAGTGATCAAAAATTTGAATGCCATCCAGAACTTTGGTGCAATCGATGTGTTATGTACGGATAAAACGGGGACATTGACACAAGATAAAATCATTCTTGAATATCATATGGATTGTGAAGGAAATGAAGATGATCGTGTTTTGCGCCATGCGTATCTAAATAGCTACTATCAAACAGGGCTGAAAAATTTGTTAGATGTGGCTATCATTGATGAAGCAACAGAAACTTTAGATACAGATAAGATCAATTATCAAAAAGTGGATGAAATTCCTTTTGATTTTGAACGTCGCCGTATGAGTGTTGTGGTTGCTGATCCAGCTGGTAAAACACAAATGATCACAAAAGGCGCGATTGAAGAAATGCTGAACATTTCTAAATTTATTGATCTTGGCGGTACTGTTACACCATTAACAAAAGAACGAAAAGAAGCCGTACTTGCAAAAGTACAGTCACTTAATGAAGATGGCTTACGAGTGATTGGTGTCGCACAAAAGACCAATCCAAGCGTCGTTGGAGAATTTTCAGTCAAAGATGAGTCAGACATGGTTTTGATTGGTTATCTTGCTTTCCTTGATCCACCAAAAGAAACAACGAAACAAGCGTTGAAAGCTCTGAAAGAACATGGTGTAGCTGTAAAAGTTCTGACTGGGGACAACGAATTAGTTACACGTTCAGTGTGCCGTCAAGTAGGTCTAGAGATCAATGAATTGGTTACCGGTGAGAAAATCTCGGAAATGAGTGATCATGAATTAGCACAAGTAGCTGAAGACCATGAAGTATTCGTAAAATTGAATCCTCAGCAAAAAGCACGTTTGACGACAGCTTTACGTAAAAATGGTCATACTGTCGGATTTTTAGGAGATGGTATCAATGACGCTCCTGCAATGAAAGTGGCTGATATCGGTATTTCTGTAGATACAGCTGTGGATATTGCGAAAGAATCTGCAGACGTGATCCTTTTAGAAAAAGATTTGACGATTTTGGAAAGAGGCCTTCTTTCTGGACGAGAAACTTTTGGGAATATCATGAAATATATCAAGGCTACAGCAAGTTCTAATTTTGGCAATATGTTTTCCGTGCTGATTGCAAGTACGTTCCTGCCATTTTTACCAATGCTGCCTTTACAACTTCTGTTTTTGAATCTGATCTATGATGTTTCCTGCATTTCCTTGCCATGGGATCGGATGGATAAAGAATATTTGGACGAGCCAAAAAAATGGAATGCATCTAGTATTGGGAAATTCATGGTTTACTTTGGCCCAACAAGTTCGATATTTGATATTACTACTTACTTGTTGATGTATTTTGTTATTTGTCCTGCTGTAGTGGGCGGAAGTTTCCATACATTGGATAGTTCACAGCAAGTGATTTTCATCGCATTATTCCATGCAGGATGGTTTGTCGAATCACTATGGACACAAACCTTAGTGCTCCATGCACTGCGTACACCGAAAGTACCATTTATCCAAAGCAATGCAACATTTGCCATGTTTGTTATCACTACATTAGGAATTATTGTCGGTTCTGTCCTTCCTTTTACAAGTTTTGGTACTGAATTAGGCTTGATGCCACTTCCTGGCAATTACTGGTTATGGTTATTTGCTACAGTCATCGCTTATCTGGCGCTTGTGACAGCTGTGAAGAAAATCTATATCCGTCGATTCCAAGAACTCTTATAAACGAGAAGGATGGTTCTTTGCTTCTGTTCTTTTTGGACCAGTCGTGCTAAACTATGTGTATTGTTTTGGAAAGGATTAATGTATAGATGAAAGGTGCAATATTTGATTTAGATGGTTTGTTAGTTGACACAGAAAAAACGTATCGTGATGGCTGGCTTTGGGGATTTCAGCAATTTGATATCCATATCCCAAAAGAAATCGTTGACGCTTGGGGCGGAAAAAACTGGAAACAAAGTTTTGATATTTTAGTGAAAGCAGCAGGTAGCCCTGAAAAAGTACAGGAAGTCCGAGCGAAGCGTGAAGAATATTTTTATCAACAGCTGACAAGCGGAGCCATCCACTTAAAACCATATGCAAAAGAAATATTGGCAGACTTAAAAGAACGTCATATGAAACTAGGCATTGCTACGACCACTGTTACGAAAAGAGCAACAGATATCTTGGATCACTTTAAATTAGCTGATTACTTTGACACGTTTACATTCGGAGACGAAGTGTCGGAGAACAAGCCTTCACCGATTCCTTATCTGACAGCTTTGGAACGAACAGGATTAGAAGCTAGTTCAGCCTTTGCAGTGGAAGATTCTTTAGTAGGAGCAACAGCTGCTTCACGAGCAGGATTAGGCGTTGTTTTGATACCTGATTCCAGTTTTGTCCGAAATTATACCGTCGAAGAAAAGGAAAAATTGAAACTTCTTGCGGAAGGAAAAGATCTTCGAACTGTTATTGAAATGTTAAATAAAAAAACAGAAAAATAAATATAGAAAAAATAATTTGAATTTCGTACTTGACTTTTCAGTTTTCCTCATGTAGATTAATCCCAACAACAAAATATCGATTTCGTTGAAAAGGAAAGTAAGTTTGGAAACTTTGCAGAGAGGCTCTGGCTGGTGAGAAGAGTCAAGTAAGAAAAGCTGAAAATGGCCTTGGAGAATAATTTGTCGATAAGTAGGCAAATTCGGAACTGTTCGACCGTTAAAACGAACGCCAATCTCTCTTTTTGAGATGTTGGGCTTGAGGGAAGGAAACTTCCGAAAAAAGGTGGTACCGCGATACGTCGTCCTTTTACTGACATAGTTTATGTTAGTAAAAGGATTTTTTTTTTTGAATATTATTTGCATTGAAATGGTAAGTACGATAGAAGAACCTTTGACAGAGAGCTTCGGTAGCTGAGAAGAAGCAAGGAACGACTATTGGAAAATGGCCATCGAGCAATTCATCCCGAGCATAGATGTAAGGCGATGACGGCTGCGACCGATATCTTGCTAGAGTATGATCGTACTTGAAGAGGAGTTGTGTGTGAACACAGCTTGAACATGAGGTGGTAACACGCAAAAAAGCGTCCTCAAGAAAATGACATTTTCATTTTCTTGAGGACGCTTTTTTTAGATAAGGAGGAATTTTAATGATTGAATTGCGAGATGTTTCTGTATGTTTCAAACAAAAAGAAAAAGAGATACAGGCAGTAGATTCTGTAGATTTAACGATTGAAAAAGGCGATGTTTATGGAATCGTCGGTTACTCAGGTGCAGGGAAAAGTACGTTAGTTCGTGTGATGAATTTGCTGCAGAAACCAACAGCAGGAGAAGTCATTGTCAATCAGACGAATTTGAGTCAGCTCTCTCCCAAAGAATTGCGAAAAGAAAGAAAGGCCATCGGTATGATCTTTCAGCATTTCAATCTAATGGAAAGCCGAACTATTTTTGACAACGTTGATTTTTCTTTAAAGTATTCTGGAAAATCGAAACAGGAACGTCGTCAAAAAGTGAATGAACTACTGGAACTTGTCGGTTTGGAAGAAAAAGCATCTGCTTATCCTAAACAACTGTCGGGGGGACAAAAACAACGAGTAGCAATCGCACGAGCTTTGGCGAATGAACCTAAGGTATTATTATGTGATGAAGCAACCAGTGCACTTGATCCGAAAACGACCCTTCAGATCCTTGCATTGTTAAAAAAATTGAATCGCCAGTTAGGTTTAACAATCGTCCTGATCACTCATGAGATGCAAGTTGTCAAAGAAATCTGCAACAAGGTAGCGGTTATGGAAGATGGAAGAATCATTGAAAAAGGTAGCAGCATCCAGATCTTCAGCAATCCTGAAGAAGAATTGACCAAAGATTTTATTCGAACAGCTACTCATCTTGACCAAGCATTAGAAACGATCATTGCCCATTCTGCTTTTGCCGATCAGATCGCCAATAAATGGCTGTTGGAATTAAGTTATATTGGAAATCAGACGAACGAACCTCTAATCGCTCATCTGTACAGCAAATATCAAGTAACAGCGAATATTTTATATGGCAATGTAGAGTTATTACAAGAAACGCCGTTAGGGAGTTTGATCGTTACTTTAGCTGGAGAAACCAAACAGCGGCAAAAAGCATTGGATTATTTGATCAAATCTGGTGTAAAAATAAATATTTTACAAAAAAACGAATTAGATAGTCGTATCAAAGTGATCGAAGGAGGAAGATAAAATGACTGATTTCTTTAAAACATATTTGCCCAATGTTTATTTGATTCCGGATGAATTTGTCGAAGCGACGAAGCAAACACTATATATGTCTTTTTGGACAGCATTCATTGGCGGGATGATCGGAATCATCTTAGGTGTGACGTTAGTAGTGACACGCCCTAATGGATTACTAGCTAACCGTCTGCTATTTGAAATACTTGATAAGCTGATCAATATCATTCGTTCCATCCCTTTCATTATCTTGCTTTCTCTTTTAGCATTGACTACTCGTTTCTTAGTTGGAACGACGATTGGTGCGAAAGCAGCTTTAGTGCCATTGATTTTTGGAGTTGTTCCGTTTTTTGCTCGTCAAATCGAGAACGCACTGCTAGAAGTTGATCCTGGGGTGATCGAAGCGGCAGAAGCGATGGGAACCAGTCCAATCGGTATTATTTTACGTGTGTATTTGTTAGAAGGTTTGCCTGGTATCATTCGGGTCTCGGCGTTGACTATCATCAACGTGATCGGACTGACTACCATGGCTGGAGCAGTAGGTGCAGGCGGATTAGGGAATCTTGCTATATCGAGAGGGTATAATCGATTCCAAACAGATGTAACGATTGTGGCTACATTATTGATTCTAATCTTAGTTTTTTTAAGTCAATTTATCAGTAATCAACTGATTAAAAAAATTACACATTGAAAGTGGAGGAGAAAAAATGAAAAAAATTATTCGTTTTGTAGTCATTACATTTGTAGCAATTATTTGGTTGGCAGGGTGTAGCCAAGGAAAAGCAGATACAACTGATAAAAAAGAAACTACCGTAAAACTAGGGATTATTGGAGAAGATACAGATGTATGGGACAACGTGAAAGACCGTTTGAAAAAGGAGAACATTAATTTGGAATACGTGAAATTTACAGATTACAATCAACCAAATGCGGCTTTAGCAGATGGATCGATTGATTTGAATTCTTTCCAACATCAATTCTTTTTAGACAATTACAATAAAGAACACGGAACTGATTTAGTATCGATCGGAAATACTGTCAATGCACCGCTGGGAATTTATTCTAACACTTTGAAGGATGTAGCTGATATCAAAGACGGAGCAAAAGTAGCAATCCCTAATGATGTTACAAATGGCGGCAGAGCTCTTCTGTTATTGCAAACTGCTGGATTGATCAAAGTGGATAAGGCAAAAGGACAAGCGCCCACTGTTTCTGATATTACCGAGAATAGAAAAAATCTAGACATTTCTGAATTAGATGCTTCCCAAACAGCACGTGCTTTGTCAGATGTAGACATTTCAGTGATCAATAGCGGTGTAGCTGTAGATGCTGGATTTAATCCTGCTTCTGATGCCATCTTCTTAGAACCAGTGGATGACCATGCACGTCCTTATGTGAATATCATCGTTGCAAGAAAAGAAGATGAAAACAATAAAACGTATCAAAAAATAGTAGACGCTTATCAAACAGAAGACACAGTCAAAGTAATCGAGAAAACATCAAAAGGATCAAGCGTGCCTGCATGGGAAACATTCGGGAGAAAATAAGAAAAATGACTAGCATAGGAGGAATTTTTTATGACAACAACAATCTCAACAAACCAATTGAAGGATCTAATCCAATATCGTTTACCAGAATATCAAGCACTTGCTCTAGATATCCACGAACATCCTGAAGTAAGTAACTATGAGTTTTATTCCTCAGCAGCGTTGATTAAACAATTAGAAAAAGAAGGGTTTTGGGTAGAAAAAGAAGTAGCTGGACACCGAACAGCCTTTGATGCACGTTATATTTCCAATAAACCCGGTCCCACAATTGCCTTTTTGGCAGAATTCGATGCTTTACCAGGTATTGGTCATGCATGCGGGCATAATTTGTTTGGTACTTACTCCGTATTAGCCGCCAGCATAGTGAAGCAATTCATTGATGAAACTGGTGGAGAAATCCGTGTATATGGCACCCCAGGGGAAGAAGGGGGCGAGAACGGATCAGCTAAAGGCAGCTTTGTTCGAGAAGGTTTTTTTGAGGATGTCGATGTAGCATTATGCGTCCATCCAGCTTTTCGTTATGGGAAAACGACAGAATCTTTAGCGAATGATCCAGTCGACATCAAATTTTACGGTGTCGCTTCCCATGCAGCAGCAGCACCTGAAAAAGGAGTAAATGCTTTGGAAGCATTGATCCAAGTGTTTAATGGAATCAACGCTCTACGCTTGCAATTGCCAAAAGATGTCAATATCCATGGGATCATTACAGACGGAGGAGTAGCTGCCAACGTCATTCCAGATTACGCTGCTGGACGTTTCTATTTACGTGCAGGAAATCGGCAAACATTAGATAAAGTATATGAAAAAGTGGAAAATATCGTACGAGGTGCTGCGATAAGTACGGGCACGACTTTTGAGTTTGGATTGTTCCAAAATGCAGTTGATGATGTCATCGTTACTCCTTCTTTTGATGACTTATTCTTCCAGCATGCAAAAGAAGCAGGTGTTCCAGATGAAGAAATAGAAACGGAACAAAGAACAAGTCTCGGTTCTTCTGATGTAGGAAATGTCAGCCAAGTCATACCAACAATCCAGCCTACGGTAGCAATCTCTGAGACATATATTGCCGGACACACAGAAGAATTCAAAGCTGCTGCTAAAAGTGACAAAGGCCTTGCTTCTATTGCGATTGCAGCAGAACTACTCGCCAATACAGCTCTTGATCTGTTGAAAGAGCCAAAGCTATTAGAAAGAATCAAGCAAGAACATCAAGAAATAGTAGCAAGAAAAAAACAAGAGGGTGCTACTTTCTAGTAAAAAATAAACTTGTGTGTGAAAGTTATAAAAATAATTTTCAGAAAAATGAAAAAATATTTTCTTTTTCATTGACAAATGATCTTATGGAAGGTAAACTTCATACAAGTCAACTTTTCACGCAGTAGCGGTTAGGTGTTTTGTTCAGAAAGTCGGTGGTCGCTGTGAACCGATCAAGCCTAATTGACGAATTACATGGAAAGTCCATACATTTGAATAAAAGTTTGAAAGTGAAAAACAGATCTGTTTTTAATTAAGGTGGTACCGCGGAGTCATTCGTCCTTAGTTTAAAACAGGTCTTTTTATTTTTATAAAGGAGGAATCGCGGATGAATTGCGGCGGAGTAATCCGATATCTTAACTTTTTTAGAACATAAGAACAACTAAAAAAGGAGAGATTATCATGGGAAAAAAAGGAACACCAAGTTTTTTAGAAGCAACACTTGTATTAATGGTTATTGTTTTAGGCATTGCGATTGGCGTTGTCGGATTAAAGGTCTCACCTAATATCACGATCTTAGCAGCGATCGGAATGGTCATGTTGTATGCAGTGATAAAAAGATACCCGACAGATTGGCTGCACGAAGGAATCATCAATGGCATCAAACCAGGAATCATCCCAATCTTTATTTTTATTTTAGTCGGTTCATTGATTGCTGTATGGATACAAGCAGGGATCATTCCAACTCTAATGGTCATTGGGTTCAAATTGATCAGTGTCCAGTGGTTTGTCCCTTCTGTATTTGTTGTGTGTGCAATCGTAGGTAGCGCTGTAGGGAGTGCCTTTACTGTTATGTCAACGATTGGGATTGCATTTTTCGGTATTGGGACAACACTAGGCCTAAATCCAGCGCTGGTTGTTGGAGCTATTGTTTCAGGTGCCGTTTTTGGAGATAAGATGTCTCCATTATCCGAATCAACAAATCTAGCAGCAGCTATTGTTGATGCCGATTTGTTCAAACACATCAAGCATATGATGTGGTCAACTGTTCCGGCATTTGTTGTTTCTTTCTTTTTATTCATGATTTTAGGACACACAAGTAAAGCCGCAAGTCTTTCATCTATTCGTGAAGTGACTGATGTTCTAGAAGCAAACTTTACTATTTCAATCTGGTCACTGATTCCTTTATTTTTAATGTTACTGTGTGCATGGAAAAAGGTGCCGGCAATTTTGACGATTTTGTTGAATATCGCTGTAGCAGTAGGAATGATTTTTATTCAAAACCCACAAACTTCCTTAACGAAGTTGGCTGGGGTCATCGAATCAGGGTTTGTTTCAAATACTGGAAACCAACAAATCGATTCACTGCTTAGCCGCGGAGGAATCGAAAGTATGATGCCTACTGTGTCATTGATTATTCTAACTTTGTCATTAGGTGGATTGTTGATCGAATTTGGCTTGATCTCAACCGTGATGGAACGAGTATCAAGAAAGATGACGAACACACCAAAATTGATTTTTACAACATTGATGACAAGTATCGGAGTAAATATTTTTATTGGTGAACAATTCCTATCTGTTATTCTGCCTGGTAATGCATTTAAAGAAACTTATGAAAAAGCAGGATTTGATCCAACTGTATTAGGTAGAACGCTAGAAGATGGTGGAACAGTAATCAACTACTTAGTGCCTTGGGGAATTGCCGGAAGTTTCGTAGCAAGTACATTTGGTATTCCTACACTCACTTACTTGCCATTCGTATTTTTCAGTTTGCTTTCTCCTGTGTTTTCGATGGTCAGTGCCTTCACAGGTTGGGGGATCTCAAAGAAATTTGTGAAACCGCAAGAAGCAGTAAGCAAGACAGCGCAATTAGAACAATAAAAACAGGATGTTTATGTAAAAAACTGCCGAGAAACTTTCGTTTCCCAGCAGTTTTTCTGTTTGGATAGATAATGGTCATTCCATTTCTTTGATCATTTTTTTCATTTTGTCGATCTCTTCTTCTTGTGCCTGAATGATTTCTTCCGCTAATTTTTTTACTTCAGGATCTTTTAAATCAGCTCGTTTACTTGTCAGGATAGCGATAGAATGATGAGGAATCATGGCCTTCATCCAAGCTGTGTCGTTGACAGTAGTTTGGCTTCGTACCATAAACAAGGAACCGGCAAAAACAAGAAGACTAGCGGCTAAGATCATAACATTTATCTTTTTGTTTTCATACATTTTCCACATGAACAACAGCATGATGACTGCCATGACTGCACCCATCATCAACGCCATGAATACTCGTGTACGACTGAAGAAGATATGATCGAGCGCATAGACATTCAAGTACATCATACCAAACATAACTACCGTTGAAACACCGATCATCAACAAAAACTTCCAATACTTTTTCATTTAAAACAAACTCCTTTTTTTCATTCCTTTCTTCTATCATGTCATGAGCATGGAGAACAATCAATTATTTTGCACAGAGGGTTTTTGAACACCGTTTACCAAGAGGTCGTGAGACTGTTTATTCGGAAAAAGGAACTGCAACAATTTTTGTCGCAGCTCCTTTTTTCAATAGCTCTAGCTATTCAATATAAATAGAATAAAATTCTCTATTGGTTTCATTCATTCGTCAAGACGAACGCATCATTCTTTTTTTGATAACTGAAATAAATGAACAGGTAAAGCAAACCGGTCAATACAGTTACCCCAATGGAGTTCGTGAATAGGATACCGAGGAAAATCAACCCTAAGACAGCTAATGCAAAAAAGCTGATTCCTTTGTCCCATAACGTTCCTTTCCTTAGTGCCAGTACAAAGGATGCCGCACTGATAATGATCCAGATCAATAATACTGTATACGAAAGGGAACCTGCCAGATAGCCAAATAATTTGTCACCGACAAAATAAGAAAGAGCTACACCAAGATAAAGAACACTGGTACAAAATAAAACAGCACGTTGCGGTACTTGATGCTTGTTTAAAACAGCTAGTTTTCTAGAGGAACCTTTTCGATCCTTCAAACGGAAGAACAAAATTCTTGAAGATGCATACACACCCGAATTGATAGATGAGAACAAAGCAAGGACAATCACAAAATTGACGATATCCGCTGCAAATGGGATATTCATTTTTTCAAATACCATCACAAAAGGACTGACATTCGTACCTGCTAAAGTATTCCAAGGAAAAAGAATCAAAAGCAAAAACAAAGGAATGATGTAAAAGGAAATGATTCTTCCCATGACACCTTTGATGGCTTTAGGAATCGCACGTTTAGGATCATCTGCTTCGCTTACCGTGATAGCAATCAGTTCAGAACCGCCGTAAGAATAGATAACTACAAGCAAAGAACTGATGATTCCCTTCATACCATGAGGAGTAAACCCACCATGGTCAGTCAATTGCTGAAGGGTAGGGAAAACGCCTGTGCCCAACATTTGCTGACCGACAAGATAAGTAGCAAAAATGATCAGTAAGATAATGACACTGATTTTAGCAAAAGCCAGCCAATATTCTGTTTCTGCGAATAACCGTACCGAATAAAGATTGATGATCGTAGTCAAAACAGCCAACATAAAAACAAATACCCAGGCTGGAATGTGCGGGAACCACAACTGCAAAAAGGAAGCAGCTGCAACAGCTTCAGCGATGATATTGATAATCCACATAGACCAGTAGACCCAATCAGTAAAATCAGCAGAATGAGCACCTAGATAAGGGCGTATCAAACCGGATAATCCGTGATGCGTGTCGCCACCGCTTAAAACGATTTTTCCCAGACCTTTCATCACGATATATAAAATCAGTCCACCAATCAAAAAAGCAATCAATACAGAAGGGCCGGCGATTCCAATCGCTTCGCCACTTCCTTTAAATAGACCTGCACCGATTGCTCCACCTAAAGCTAACATGGTGATATGTCTGGAGCTAAGTTGTTTTTTCAATTTTTTATCTTCCATAAATGACCTCTTTCTTTTAAATTCACAATCAAAATTTATATTAAGAATAAATAGCAATATTTAACAATGACTAATGATAACAAATTTTCAGACAATTACAACTATTCAGAAAACTTTTAGGCGAATTTTAATAGAAGAATGATTTATTTCATCATATTTTCATACAAATGTTAAATTTTCATACAAATATAGGAAGCGTTTTACTGGCTTTTTACTATTTAAACAGGCTATCATAGGAAAAAGTGACAGAGAAAGTGAGGCGGAAAAGATGAACAAAAATGACGTACTGCTAGTTGCAAAAAATAAATCACTTTATTTTTTGCCTTCCATCCGCTCTTTAGATGTTTGGTCCGGAAAAGATTTACTACAGTCGGAATTCATTAAATCAGCTAGACAACAGTTGGCAAATTATCAGCTGATCGTTTTTTTAGATTATGGATTTGATATGGAGATGGCTCGACGCGTGCGCCCATTTACCAATGCAAAAATTGTGTTATTTTTTTGGAATCACTTCAAAGCAGAACACGAGGCGATGCTGAAGCAGGCACAAGATGAACCGGCAATCGATGAGATTTATCATTTTGATTTTTTGGAAGCAAAAGAACTTGGGCTGAAACATAATAGTTCATTTTATTCGAAACATATGGATTTTTCTTCTAGCGAACCAAAGACGGATCTATTTTTTGGTGCAACGAATAATGGGAGAAAAGAACGAGCAGAAAGCTATAAGCAGGAATTTATAAAAAGAGATGTTACGACCAACTATTTCATTCTTCCACATCGAGGGAATGAACAACCTGGATATCTTACTTATGAAGAGTACCTGAAAAAAACAGGGGAATCGCGCGGGATTCTGGAACTGTTGCGGGAGGGTCAGCAAGGAGTGACTTTGCGGACATTTGAATCTATGTATTTTCAAAAGAAACTAGTAACGGATAATCAAGCGATTGCTCATTATCATTTTTATCGTCCTGAAAATATTTTTTTGCTTCGAGAACGTGATTTAGATGAATTACCGGAATTTCTGCATACACCTTTTAAGCCAATCCCATCAGAGCTATTGGAATTTTATGATGCAGAAAATTGGGCAAAACGATTTATCACTAACGATTCCACTATTTATGAGCAATACGAATATGACCTCTCCTCTGTTGAAAATAAATAAAAAACCTACATTTTGAAGATATTATGTACCGAAACAAACAAGCACAATTCTTATGGCATCATGAGAGTTGTGTTTTCTTTTTGATCTTTCATTGGGCTTAAAAAAAGAGAACCAGCTGCTGATTCAGCTGATTCTCATCAGAGAGCCTTTTATTCTGCGCCAAGGATTCCTTCTTTTGCATGGACTAATTGGGTCAAAAAGGCACAATATGGTGTAGCAATATCATATTTTTGTCCTTTTCGCCAAACGGCACCATCGATGTAGTCGATTTCAGTCAAACGATGGTTTTTGATCAGGTCTTGGTACATAGATGGGTAATGCAACCCGATGTTGTCAGGATCATAAGTAGAAGCAATATGTTGGTACACTTCTTCTTGATCTAGTATGATTCCTTCTTTTGCTGCGATAGAAGCAAATTCAGATACGATTGTTCGAACCATGCTCTCTGCCGCTTTTTGCGCGCCTAGTTCAGCAATATTACAATCCAAAATCGTGCATAAACCATTCAATGTTCCATTTACACAAGCTTTTCGCCAAATGGAATAACGAACATTATGGCTATAGATCGGATTTAATTTTGCTTCTTGAAAGACTTCTACAACTTCTTTTGTAAATGCTTCGCCTTCTGGTTCCAAGTTCTCTAGTTCGATTTCTCCATCACCTAACAATGTGACTTTTCCGGGACCAGCCAGACCAGCTGTCCACATCGTGATCCCAAATAAGATATTTTTCTTTGGCACATATTTTTCCAGTACATCTTCATGACCTAATCCATTTAGTAAACACAAAACATAAGTATTGTCAGTAATAATGGATTGGATCGAACGAAACATATCATCTAATTGATTCGCTTTTGTTAATGCTACGATCAAGTCCACGTGTTCGTTGCTTTCGATGATTTCTTCTGGTGAATAGATTGGCAGTTTTGCGACCACTTCTTTACCGTTAAAGTCAGCAATCAACCCATTTGTACGAATGGCTTCAATGTGAGCAGGCCAACGATCGATCAAGAGGACCTCATTTCCGCTTTGATGTAGCATCAATCCGATTCGGCTGCCCATTGCTCCGGCCCCAGCTATTGCGATTTTCATGTTTTTTCTCTCCTTTATTCAATGAGTTCCCTTTTAGTATATAGAAAGATGGAAGAAAATAGCATTGTTTTGTTTGAAAAAAATGAAAAAAAGTGTCTTACTTAAGAAGAAAGTGAGGGATACAGATGGATATTTTGGCGGCAATTGATTCATTTAAAGGAAGTGCTTCTTCATTTGAACTAAATCAGGCAGTTCTAAATGGCTGGGAAGATCGTAAAGGAAGAAAAATCAATGTGCCGATTGCAGATGGCGGAGAAAATACTGCAGAAGCAATCTATTACGCGCTCGGGGGAACATGGCGTACCATTGATGGGATGGATCTCTTATTCCGTCAGCGAAAAATCAGCTATTTATTGACAACTTGGCAAGGAAAAAATACCGCAGTCATCGAATCTGCACAAGCATTGGGGTTAGATCTACTTGATAAACCAACGGATCAAACTATCCGACTTGCTTCCAGTTATGCCTTAGGAGAACTTATCAAAGATGCACTGCTTCAAGAAGTAGAACAAATTATTGTCACTTTAGGAGGAAGCGGGTGTAGCGATGGTGGTCTAGGATTACTCCAATCCTTGGGTGCTTCTTTAGAAGGGTACACAGAAGGAAATCCTTTATTATCTACTAAAAAACTTCATTTTGATCGAAGAAACGTTCTTGTTTCTAAAGTAAAATTGATTATCGCTGCAGATGTTACCAATCCATATACAGGTCAACAAGGAGCTGCTTGGCAATTTGGAAGACAAAAAGGAGGAATAGATACGACGCTAGCTTTCTTAGATAAACAAGCAGGAAAGATTGCTCAGCAAATAAAAGATTTCTGGGAGGTGGATTTAGATGATATTCCAGGAAGTGGAGCAGCAGGCGGTATTGGTGGAGCCCTTTTTTTGTTGGGAGCGAAGATGGTTTCTGGTTTCGATTTAGTCAGCCAAATCACTGGATTGGAAAAAAAGATCGAACAAGCAGATGTCATCATTACAGGAGAAGGGCGGATCGATCAGCAAACGATCCACGGAAAAGTTCCATACGGTGTAGCAGTGCTTGCAAAAAAATTTCGAAAACCAATAATCGCTATTTGCGGAAGTAGAGACCAAGAGCTAGAAGGACTCTCTGATTTTCTCCCAATTGTCTTAAGTATTCATTTGGGTCCAATAGGTTTAGAAGAAGCAATGGAACACAGGCAAACATTAGAAAAAACAAAAATCTTAGGACAGACACTTAGCAGATTTTTCACCATCCTCCCGAAGTAGTTGACAAAATCATTTTCTTTATGCTATCGTAATTTCAAATATAGGACAAAGTGAGGGATCCGTGCATTGAAAAATTAAGTCGATTGATGAAAGCTGCATTCAGACTGTACCTTGTGGAGACAAGGGAGCAGTGTGCAGATTTTCGGGATTGGCTTGGTTTTTTCGATGTATGGGTCTTTTTGTGTGTACCCAACCCTTGCATCCTCTTTAGCCAGTTCTGAAAATAGGACTGGTCTTTTTTTACGAGGTGATGGAAAATGTCTAAAATCGAAATAAAAAATCTGACATTCGGCTACGACAGCCAAGGCACATTATTATTTGAACAAGCAAATCTAAATTTTGACACACAATGGAAACTAGGACTTATCGGACGAAACGGTCGAGGAAAGACAACTTTACTGAATATTCTACAAAACAAACTACCTTATCAAGGGCAAGTAATCCATCAGCAAGAATTTGTCTATTTCCCGCAACAGACAAAAGATAAAGAACGTTTAACCTATTACGTGTTAAATGATATTACGGATTTTGAGATATGGGAAATCGAAAGAGAGCTCCAATTGATGCAAACAGATCCTGAAATCTTATGGAGAGAATTCAGCACACTATCAGGGGGAGAGAAGACAAAAGTCCTACTGGCACTTTTATTTGTGGATGACACTCATTTCCCGTTAATCGATGAACCAACGAATCATTTGGATATCTCTGGTAGAAAACAAGTAGCGGCTTATTTGAAAAAGAAAAAACAAGGCTTCATCGTGGTCAGCCATGACCGGGGATTTATCGATGAAGTAGTGGACCATGTTTTAGCAATCGAAAAAAGTCAACTGGAACTTTATCAAGGGAATTTCTCTATCTATGAAGAACAGAAAAAACTTCGTGATGAATTTGAAATGGCTCAAAATGAAAAATTGAAAAAAGAAGTCAGTAGGCTAAAGAAAACAGCAGCTGAAAAAGCCGAATGGTCTCGTTCCCGAGAAGGAGATAAAACAAAGAAACAAGTCGGATTCATCGATACTGAATCTAGACGAGTGAATAAAGGAGCAGTGGGTGCTGATGCTGCACGGACGATGAAACGATCCAAAGCAATCGTGAATCGGATGGAGACCCAGATCAGCGAGAAAGAAAAACTATTAAAAGATATCGAATATATCGATTCTTTGACGATGAATAGCCAAGCGTCTCACCATAAGCGACTTTTAAGCGTAGAAGATCTTCAATTAGGGTATGAAAATCTGTTATTCGAGCCAATTCATTTTACAATCGAGCCTCATCAGCGGGTGGCGATTTCAGGTCCTAACGGTGCAGGAAAGTCATCCATTATCCATTATCTTCTGGGGGCATTCAACGGCAAGGTTATAGGAGAAAAATCCCAGCCAAAACATCTGAGCATTAGTTATGTACGCCAAAATTATGAAGACAATCGAGGAACGTTGGCGGAATTTGCAGAGAAAAACCAAGTAGACTACCAAGCATTTTTGAACAACCTCCGAAAGCTTGGGATGGAAAGAGATGTTTTTCATAACAAGATTGAGCAGATGAGTATGGGCCAACGGAAAAAAGTGGAATTGGCTAAATCTTTATCACAGCCAGCTGAACTATATATATGGGATGAACCATTGAATTATTTGGATGTCTTCAATCAAGAACAATTAGAACAACTGATCTTGAACGTGAAACCTGCCATGTTATTAGTGGAACATGATCAAACCTTCCTGGATAAAGTATCTACTGAGATTATTTCTCTTGAGAAAATCTAACCCTTGTAATCTCAAGAACAACAAGGTATGGTTAAGGGAAACTTTGCCAACGAAGGAGAGAATCACATGCTTTATGTAACGAGACACGGAGAAACAACTTGGAACGCACAAGGATTAGTTTGCGGACGGGCAGATGTGCCGCTGACTGAAAAAGGACAGATGCAGGCACAGAAACTAGCAGAAAAGGTAGTAGATTTGCCTGTTCCAATCACGAAAATCATCCATTCCCCTCTTCAACGAGCAAGAGATACAGCACAAGCAGTTGCTGATCGTCTCAGCTTGCCGCTGACCGTTGATGAACGATTGGTAGAAATGGATTTTGGGGATTATGATGGACTGCCAAGCAAAGATGAGAACTTTCAAAAAGCACGTTTAGCGTTCGCTGTACGATTCCCAAATGGGGAGTCAGTCTTAGATGTGTATGCACGGATCGTTCCTTTATTGAAAGAATGCATCGAAGACGAAGAAAATGTCTATCTGTTAGTTTGCCATAATGCCTTGATAAGAGTGATCAATGCTTATTTTCATCCGATGCCTAATGAGGGGTTCTTTACATTCATGGTAGATAATACAGAATTGGTTTCTTATGAGTAATTATGTGTTTGTGTTATTTAAATAAAATATTTCAAGGCACTGCTTTTGCTTAGCAGTGCCTTTTTTTAGGTTATGACAATTCTTTTGGTAATATAAACTCAAGCTTTAGAAATGGAATTTAATTATTTTAATAAAAGTGTTGAAATTTTATTTCTTTAGATATATACTCTAGTCATAGAAATGAAGACGGATACAGAAAAAGAGGGATAATATGTTTGGCTTTTCAATATTTATGAACGATTCTTTGTCAGAAGAGAAGAAACAGTATATCCGCCAAATGGCATCCAATGGCTTTGTCGGTATTTTCACTTCCATGCATATACCAGAAGATGATGTTTCGGCATATCAAAAGCGATTGATCGAACTAGGAAGCGAAGCGAAAAAGAATAAACTAGAATTGATGGTCGATATTTCAGGAGAGGCATTGGAACGAGCGGGTTTTTCATTAGAAGATCTAACGCCTTTGAAAGCAATTGGTGTAACAGGTTTAAGAATGGATTATCATATTTCCAATCAGCAGATTGCCGACTGGTCACATCAATTGAAAATCAGTTTGAATGCTAGCACGATCACGCCTAAAGATATCGATGAATTGAAAGAAGCAGAAGCTGATTTCTCACAGATTGAAGCTTGGCATAATTATTATCCACGTCCCGAAACAGGGCTGGACAAAGAATGGTATCAGAAAAAAAATCAATGGCTCAAAATTCAAGGTCTCCTTGTCCAAGGTTTTGTACCAGGAGATACAGAGTTGAGAGGCCCACTATATCAAGGATTGCCGACTTTGGAAGAACATCGCGGGGTCCATCCTCTTGCAGGCGCTCTAGATCTATTAGCAAGTAACACGGATATTGTTTACATCGGAGATGCAGGTCTGTCAGAAAACGTTCAGGAGCAATTTGCTTCTTTCCAAAAAGAACAGACAGTCTTGCTCCATACGGAACCTGTAGATGAAGAATTTTACGAATATATATTAGGGAAGCATACGAATCGGCAAGACGATGCAAGAGATGTCATACGAAGCGCAGATGCACGTTTTCGAGAGATTCCGTCTATCCCAGCAAGAAATACAGCTACGCGTATGAAAGGGTCTATTACTTTAGATAACGAAAAGTATTTGCGCTATATGGGTGAGATCCAATTAACTAAATATGATTTGCCAGCGGATGAAAAAGTGAATGTAGTAGCCAAAGTTATCAAAGAAGAGCTACCATTGATCAACCAAATCAAAGCTGGTATGAACTATCAATTTATAAGAAAAGAAGGAAGATAAAAATGAGCAAAATCAATTTAGAGAACCTAACAACGGAACGCAGAAACCAAGAAACTTTTGGATTAGATGAGATGAGTATTTCTCAAGCCGTTCAACTAATGAACAAAGAAGATCAGAAAGTGGCCGCTGCGGTTGAAAAAGAACTGACAAGTATCGAACCAGTGATTGCTAACACGATTGAATCCTTTAAAAAAGGTGGACGTCTGATTTATATGGGAGCCGGAACAAGTGGAAGACTAGGTGTGTTAGATGCTGCTGAATGCGTACCGACATTCGGTGTAGAACCGGAAATGGTCATAGGTCTAATTGCTGGTGGAGAAGAAGCAATGACTGTAGCTGTCGAAGGGGCCGAGGATTCTTATGAGCTAGGGCAAGAAGATCTAATCAAGCTGAATTTGACAAAAAATGATATAGTTATTGGTATCGCAGCTAGCGGTCGTACACCATATGTGATCGGTGGATTAGATTACGCAAAATCGATCGGTGCTGTCACAGGAACGATTTCTTGCAATAAACAAGCCGAAATCAGTAAACACGCGGATTTCCCAATCGAAGTCGATGCAGGTCCAGAATTTTTGACAGGCTCTACTCGATTGAAGTCAGGAACAGCACAAAAACTGATCTTGAATATGATTTCTACTATCAGTATGATTGGTATAGGTAAAGTATTCAATAACTTGATGGTCGATGTCAAACCAACAAATGAAAAACTAATCGAACGCTCAAAACGAATCATCATGCAAGCGACAGAAGCTGATTACGAAACAGCTGAAAAGTACTTTGAAGAAGCAGATCAAAATGTTAAGCTGGCTATCGTCATGATTTTGACAAATAGTGATAAAGAGGAAGCTCAAGCAAAATTAGCTGAAGCAAACGGTTTTGTAAAAGGGACCTTATGAGGGGGAAAAGACCATGGCAAAAAACGAACTGACTTTGGAAGAACTGGCAAAACAAATTTATAAAGGGGCAGGCGGCATGGGCAATGTAGAAAGCATTGTCCACTGCATGACTCGTGTGCGTATGAAGATCATCAATGATGATCTTGTAAATGTCTCTGAATTAAAAGCGATTCCAGGAGTGCTTGGTGTAGTAGAAGATGAACAGCTTCAAGTCATCATCGGACCTGGGAAAGTGAACAAAGTAGCACAGCAAATGGTTGATTTGGCAGGCGTGAAATTAGGAGAAAAACTTCCTTCTGTAAGTGCAGCTACAGCAAATTCATCAGCGTCTGGAAAAGACCGTGTAAACGAACGGGCACAAGAAATGAAAGCGGCACAAAAATCGAAACAAAAACCATCTAAAATCAAATCGGTATTAAAAGACATTTCTAATATCTTTGTGCCAATGATTCCTGCATTTGTCGGTACTGGGATCGTGGCAGGGATTGCCGCAGTTTTAGCAAACTTAGTCACAGCCGGAACACTTGATGCAGCAACATGGCAACAATATATCGATGTGATGAACATCTTGAAAAACGGGATGTTTAGCTACCTAGTTATCTATACAGGTATCAATGCTGCACAAGTTTTTGGTGCAACACCAACTCTTGGTGGAGTTATCGGGGCCGTTGTGATGCTGACAGGGATGAATCCGGAAGCACCACTGAAAAACTTATTTACTGGTGAAGCTCTTGCAGCTGGACAAGGTGGGATCTTAGGTGTCATCTTCGCTGTTTGGCTATTGTCAATCGTTGAGAAAAAACTGCATAAAGTAGTACCTGATGCGGTAGATATCATCGTTACACCAACTCTTTCATTGATTGCCATCGGTCTGATTGAAATTTTCTTCATCATGCCTTTAGCAGGTTTCATTTCTGATGGCATGGTCGGTGGGATCAACTGGGTACTTGGCGTTGGTGGAGCATTTGCCGGCTTCGTTCTAGGCACATTATTCTTGCCGATGGTTATGTTCGGACTGCATCAAATTTTGACTCCAATCCATGTGCAAATGATTGATGAAACTGGTCGTACGCTATTGCTTCCAATTCTTGCGATGGCTGGTGCAGGACAAGTGGGTGCAGCATTGGCATTATGGATTCGCTGCAAAAAAGATAAAGAATTAACAGAAATGATCAAAGGAGCTTTACCAGTCGGGATCCTAGGAATCGGCGAACCATTGATTTACGGAGTAACATTACCTCTAGGACGCCCATTTATTACTGCTTGTATCGGTGGAGGTATCGGCGGGGCAGTGATCGGAATGATCGGAAATGTCGGGGCTATCGCTATTGGACCTTCAGGAGCCGCTTTGATCCCATTGATCTCTGACGGTAAATGGTTAGGCTACATCCTTGGATTATTGGCAGCTTATGCTGGTGGCTTCGTTGCTACATTCTTCTTCGGTATTCCTAAAGACCGTTTAGAAAAAGAAGAATTAGCGACTGAAACAGCCACAGTAAATGAAGTGCCTGAAAAAGCAGTACCTCAAACTTCAGCTGAAAGTGTGACTATCCTCTCATCAGTTGCTGACGGAACAGTTGTTTCTTTAGATAAAGCAAGTGATCCAGTTTTTGCACAAAAGATGATGGGTGAAGGCTACTTTGTAGAACCAGAAAACGGACATATCCATTCTCCAGTTACTGGGGTAGTCAGTTCTGTCTTCCCAACGAAACACGCTATTGGGATCACAACGCCAAATGGTTTAGAAATCTTGCTTCATATGGGAATCAACACAGTTGACTTAGGTGGTACGCCATTTGATGTGAAAGTAACAGAAGGGCAGCAAGTGACACCTGATACGCTTGTAGCAGAAGCTGACTTAGAAGCGATCAAAGCAGCAGGCAAAGAAACATCCATGATCGTCTTGGTAACCAATATGGATCGTGTAAAAAACTTTGTCTTGGAAAAAACAGGTAAAGCAAAAGCAAAAGCACCTGTGATGGATGTCAAAGCTTAATATGATAGAAACAATAGAAACGAAAGAAGAAGCTGAAATCTATTTTTCAGCTTCTTCTTTTTTATTATTTATTGTTTTCTGCTAAAATCTGATAAATTCGTGTCACATCAGATGGTGTTCCCCGTAATTCATAATCTGCCAAGAAAGGAAAGCCAAATGTTTGTGCATATTGTTTGGCTGTTAGACAATACTGATTATTGAAGTTTTTATTCCCGCTACCGACTACACCAAGACAAAGTTTATGATTGTCTTCATGTTCCAGATATTCACGCATCGTTTCGGTCAAGATTTCTGTGTCACCGTTATCTAAACCATTTCCGCCGTCTAAATAAGTAGGAACGAAAGTAAAAAATGGTTCTGTTTCTTTCGTAAAATCACTATTTTCATGGATTTCTTTTAAAGTAACTTCAGGATTGACAGGATCTTCTGCATGCATTTTTTCAGCATATTCTGCTAGATGTTTGGCAAAGGCACGCGTATTTCCTGAAATCGATATATATAAAATGTTCATGGATCATCCCCCAATTCTTTCCTTTTAGTATAGCATCTTTTTTAAGTTTTTTGGTGGTGTAATTTGGAAAGGGACTAGGCGCTTTGCTTGTATAATGAGAAAAAAGCCGGTAGAATTATATTTCTATTAAAGTTTTTATTAATTAAGTAAAAATAAAAAAGGTTTGTTATACTTTTTGATAAAAGCGGTTTTATTTTGGAGGATGCTTACATGGATACAGAGCAACAGAAAAAAGGAATTGGTTTAATTCCACTTGCTGCCTTAGTAATTGGTTCAGCGATTGGAGGTGGCGTATTTGGTATTATGACGGACATCTCCGGATCGGCTGGCGGCCCAGCTATTTTCAGTTGGGTACTCGTAGGAACAGCAATGTTGATGCTCTCCTTGTCGATCAATAATATCAATAAAAAACGTCCAGATTTAAAAGGCGGGATCTTTAGTTACGCAGAAGAAGGTTTTGGCCGTTTCGCTGGTTTTATCAGCGGTTGGGGTTACTGGCTCACATGCTGGTTAGGCAACGTAGCTTTTGCAACATTGTTGATGAGCGCATTAGGATATTTCTTCCCAGTATTTGAAGGTGGGCAAAATCTGGCATCGATCGTGATGAGTACAGTCTTCTTATGGGGATATGCATGGCTAGTGAATCGGGGAGTTGAAAATGCTAGCTTTGTCAATGCTATCGTCACATTTTGTAAATTAGTGCCATTATTTTTATTTATTGTAGTAGCTATCAGCACCTTTTCGATCCAACAATTCATTGATAACTTTTCTAGCGATATCATATTGAATGCGAATGGGCAGCCGATCCCGTTTTCCAGTCAAGTATTGAGTTGCATCATGGTGATGCTTTGGGTATTTGTTGGTATTGAAGGAGCCTCTGTCGTAGGTTCACGAGCAAAAAAACAATCAGATGTTGGGAAAGCAACGATTCTAGGGATATTCGGCTTGATTATTATTTACGTCTTGGTTTCCATGCTTCCATATGGGACAATGACGATGAATCAGCTGCAAACGATCAAGGCGCAGCCTGCTATGGGCTATGTGTTTGAAATGATGGTTGGTAAATGGGGAGCAGTCGTGATCAACGGCGGTTTGATCATTTCTTTAGTTGGTGTTTGGCTCTCATGGACGATCTTACCGATTGAAACAATGGGAAACATGGCTGAAGACGGACTTTTGCCTAAAGCATGGGGAAAACTCAACAAAAATGGGGCACCAACTTATGCTATCGTATTGACGACGTTATGTACGAATGTCTTTTTACTTTCATTATTATTCACTGACAGTGCTTATAACTTTGCTTACACACTTGGTACAGCAGCTATTTTCTTCACGTGGCTTTTCTTAGGATTGTACCAAATGAAACTTTCTTATCAGCGGAAAGAATGGGTCCAATTTTTAGTAGGGCTTTTAGCAAGTGCCTTTCAAGTATGGGCTATGCTAGTCGTAGCCTTTAATGAAGTAATGCTTGTTCTTGTTCTTTTCTTGCCAGGCATTTATTTTTACCTCAAAGCACGTAAGGAGCAAAACGAGCCTGTACAACATATCCACTTAGATAAGATTTTACTTATAGGTGTGACGATGGTCGGAGTGATTGCAATGGTTTTATTTGCCACTGGGATGCTTCACGTATAGAAGTATAAAAGAAGTATAAAGAGATGTTGTGAGCCTGTCGTTTATTCAAAAACATACTAGGAAAGGAGCTGTGACACAAATGTTGTCACAGCTCCTTTTTCAGAATAAACGGTGTTTAAGAGACAGCCAATCGGCAATAAGGCTGAACGGCTCTTTCACAACCTCTTTTTTGATGAGTCATCATACATTTTTTCGCTTAAATACGAGATATCCTAATGCTAAGAACAAAACGATGTAAGCTAAATTACCGAACAGCATTTGATTAGTAGAAAGATGAGTCAATTGCTTCATGATCTCTTCGTTTCCAATTTGGTTTTGCAGATTCAACATACTGATCGGATTCCATTTGATCCACTCCCATTTTTGGATGAGTGCGATAAGGATACCAGATATGATTGACGAAGCAAAATAAAAGACGATTCCTGCTGAGATGGATGCACCGGAACTATTGATAAAGCAAGCAATCATCAACACTAAACTTAAAATCAGCCATAAACCGATATAACTACCCAAAGTATAAGTGAACAAGCTTTGGATCAGTGTTTGACCAGTAGAAACCTTCTCCGTGAAGGAAATCGAAGGGAAAAGAATCAGTTTCATCAACACAGTGACAATAATAGCTAAAAGGTATAAATAAACAGAATAAATAACTAATGTGATCCATTTGCTTACTAATATTTCTCCTCGAGAATACTTTCTATAAAGGAGATTTTTCAATGTACCATATTGTGCTTCCATCGAAATGATCGTGCTTGCAGCTGCAATCATGATAAAGACAATCCAAGATGTGGCACTAAAAAGCTGAGCAGTCATTTCAACTGGATCAATGATCGTCGTGTATTTTTTGGCTAGAAGTGCTGTTCCTATGAGCAAAACAACTAATAGAACAGATAAAACAGCAGTTGACTTTTTCTTGATCAATTTAAATAACTCTTGTTTTACAAGCAATGTCATTTTTCTTCTTCCCCCTTTACTGAATCCAGAATTTCCAATAGAGAAGATTCCAAATCATTCGTCAGATGCTGGACGTCTGTCACATGGATATTTTGTGCAGACAATAACTGGATCACGGTTCCTAATAATTCTTCGTTTTCTTTTAAAAGCTTGATTTTATCAGAATCTTCCAAAGTATATCCAGCTTCTGTCAAGATCGTTCGAGCAGCTAGATCATTCGTTGTAGAGATAATGATGAAATCTTGCGCTGCTTGGTTCAATTCAGCCATTGTACATTGCTTGATGATCTTTCCTTGATTGATCAGGATCAGTTCATCCACCATTTTTTCAAGCTCACTGAGTAAGTGACTGGAGATCAAGAAAGAGGTGCCTTGAGCAGCCAAGTCGGTAATGATTTTTCGCACATCTCTTGTTGCTTGTGGATCCAACCCGTTCATCGGTTCATCTAAAATAACGATAGAAGGATGGTTCAGTAAGGCAAGAGCAATCCCTAGCTTTTGTTTCATTCCCAACGAGTAAGATTTCGCTTTTTTGTGAATGTACTTTTCCATCTTGAGCTGATTCACGATAGTATCGATAGCAGATACATCGTTTGTTTCAGAGAATAACTTCAGATGATCATAGCCTGTTAAGAATGGGTAGATACCCGGATATTCGATCAATGCTCCTACTTGTTCCAACCCTTTATGACTAGAGGGAGAAATCTCATTTTCCCCAATACGGATTGTTCCATCTGAGTAATGGATCAGTCCTAAAATAGCTTTCATGATCGTTGTTTTTCCAGCGCCATTAGGACCTACTAATCCAACGATTTTGCCAGGGGATAAGCTAAAACTGACATCGCTGAGGGCTTGTTTGTGACCAAAGTTCTTGGATAATTCTTGGACCGAAAGACTTTTCAAAAATATTCACTCCTTTTCTATAGATAGTACAAGCATACACCTGATGAGTGGAGAAGTCGCTAGGTCATTGGACTTATTTCTTATTTGTTCATAAAAAAATTGAATATTAAATAAAAAGGCTTATTTTTTCTGATCAGTACTTATTCCAAGTGTCTAGTGGCCGCTAGTAATCTTGATGCCAATGATACTGATGAGTAGCATCCCCACAAAGAACCAAGTGGAAAGATTCAGCTTATCATGAAACAAGACCACACCAATTATGACCGAACCAACTGCGCCAATCCCTGTCCAGATAGGATAAGAGAGACTCATCGGCAAACTTTTGATTGCCTTTGATAAAAAGTAAAAACTAGCAATCATTCCAATCACTGTGTAAAAAGAATAATTGATTTTAGAAAAACCATCACTCCATTTCATCATCGTTGACCAGAATACTTCCAAAATTCCTGCTATGATTAATTCCATCCATGCCATACATACGTTCCTCCTTCAATATAAAAAATACACAAAAAGAGGAGAATCATCCCTTCAAAGACCTAATGGAATGATCATCCTCTTTTTTACTACCCGGTGGCAGATCGTATATCTTTTTCTGTAGTATAGCACACCTATCCAGATATCGGCAATCTCATACTTTTTAGTAAAGTGTACCAAGCATTGACGGATATATCGTTAGCAGAAAAGAAGATGAATGCTTTGCAATTTCATAGAAAGGAGTTGTTATTTATTAATCATTTAAAAAAAACAGTAACTAGACCTTATTTCTATATATTAGCGGGCAATAAATTAAAAAAAGCTTTACCTTACAATAAGTAAGATAATTTTTGTGATAAAAAAATAACGAAAAATATTTAAAAATAGTGTCTATTTCGTGAGAAAACAACTATATTTTTTATGTGTTTTGCTTTATAATTAAAAAAATATTGTCATTTTATGGAGGAAAATATATGGAAAATTATCTTAGCCTTTTAGGCGTCTTGATTGTTATTCTCGGGTTTGCATTTAAATTAGACTCGATATTGATCGTAATGGTTGCTTTAGTTGTTACAGCTTTGACTGGCGGTCTTGGCATTCAAGGAATGTTAGAACTTTTAGGTACAAGTTTTGTAAACAATCGCGGGATGGCGATTTTTATCATCATTATGTTGGCAACAGGAACACTTGAAAGAAATGGTCTGAAAGAATCAGCGGCTTCCTTGATCAAGCGGTTCAAGAAAGTATCTGCTGGCATGATCGTAGATATTTATGGAATCTTTCGAATGATCTTTGCAGCTTTTAACGTGAGTTTTGGTGGAGTTGCTGGATTTGTTCGTCCAATCATTTTACCGATGGCATTGGGGACCATCGAATCAAAAGGATTAGAAGTCCATCCTAAGCATGAAGAAGAACTAAAAGGTATGGCTTCGGCTATGGAAAATGTCTGCTGGTTCTTTGGCCAAGTACTATTCATCGGAGGAGCAGGGGCGTTGCTAGTCCAATCAACACTGAAAGATCTAGGATATGACGTAACATTGGGACAGCTTGCTTTAGTGGAAGTTCCAGTGGCTATCACGGCTTTAGTTGTGGCAAGTGTCTACTTCTATCTTAAAGAAAAGAAATTAGCGAAGAAATATTATCCAGGAAAGGGGCAATAAGATGGACTTTTTTACAAATCCTGATATTTTATTAGGCGATAAATTACTGGAGATCCTTTATATCGTGATGGGACTCGTATTGATTTACACTGGAGTAAGAAATTTAACAGATAAAACCAATCCTCATCGTTATGGGTCAGCCTTTTTCTGGACGGTCTTAGGGGTAGTTATTGCAGGAGGAAGATGGCTTCCGGCAATCGTGAACGGTGGCTTGATCTTTGCGATGACCATACCAGCAATTGCTAAGAAAGTCAGCAAAGGAGAAAGCCGGCTTCCATCAAAAGAATATATGGAAAAAATGTCAGACAAACTAGGAATGAAAATCTTTATTCCGGCTTTGAGTATCGGTGTCTTTGCGATCTTGTTTGCTCTATTTACCAATTTAGGTGCTTTAGTCGGCGTGGGCGTCGGTGTTTTTGCAGCCATGCTAATCTTGATGTTCTTTTCTCGAGATAATCGACCAAGTACATTTTTAGATGATGCAGCAGATATGCTGGGCACAGTAGGGCCGTTAAGCATGTTGCCAATGCTTTTAGCTTCTCTAGGTGCGGTATTTACAAGCGCTGGAGTTGGGACAGTGATTTCCAATGCAGTAGGTACGATCGTTCCAGAAGGAAACGTGAACATCGGCATCATCATTTACGCTCTTGGCATGGTGATATTTACGGTAATCATGGGGAATGCATTTGCGGCCATCACCGTGATGACGGTTGGGATCGGTGCACCATTCGTATTTAGTCATGGAGCGAATCCAGCGTTAATAGGAATGGTTGCATTGACTTGCGGTTTTTGTGGGACCCTGCTGACACCGATGGCTGCTAACTTCAATATCGTGCCTGTAGCGATGCTGGAGATGAAAGACAAATACGGAGTGATCAAAAACCAGTTGTTTATTGCGTTATTTATGCTAGTTTTCCAAATTGTTTATATGATTCTATTTAAGTAAAAGAGGAAAGAAGAGGTTGTGATAGAAGTGGACAGCTTCAAAAAATAAGAAGGAATTGACGAAAATAGCTTCTCAAATTTTTGTGGAATTTCGGCTTATTTTTCGAAGAAGCTACTTCTGGAACACCTTTTATTAGGAAACAGGAGGTGTGACACTAGTTGTGTCACGCCTCCTGTTTGTTTCTCTAATACTCAGGTCAGAGCGCTGATTTCACAACCTCTTTTTTTAGTTTCCTGCCACGAATCTATCGAAAAAGAGCATGGACTTTTTTCGATGATATAAGGATCATGGGTCACAACGATGACTGTTTTCCCTGAGCGATGCTGTTGGAATAGCAGATCCAAGATATGGTTACGGTTCTCGTTATCTAAAGAGCCAGTGGGTTCATCTGCTAGAATCAGTTCTTTATCTTCTAGTAGAAGTTTGGCGAAAGCTAGGCGTTGCTTTTCTCCGCCAGAAAGTCGATAGACTTTTGTTTTCAATGGATAGTCTAAGGATACCTGATCAAGAGCTTCTTGCTGCAGTTTAATTTTTTCTCTTCGTCTGATCTTTCGATAAATGAAGGGAATATTCAAATTGTCCGTGATCGTTTCATCTTCGATCAATCCATGATTTTGGAAAAGATAAGAGATTTTATTTCTACGTAGTAAAAGAGCTGCTTTGCTGTTGATTTTCGGCGCATTTTTTCCAAAGAGCGAGACCGTTCCTTCATCGAATGAATCAATCAGTCCCAAAAGGTTCAATAGAGTGGATTTTCCTGCACCGCTTTTTCCGTGGATCGTCCAAAATTCTCCTTGATCGATCGACAAGGAGACAGAATCCAGGACAAGTTTTTGTTTGTAGGCTTTCGTTACATGATCTAATTGGATGAGAGGCATCAAGACATCATTCTCCTTTTAATATAGTTGCTTTTTCTTTTCTTTCCAAACGGTGTAGAGTGAGGAAAATCATCCCTATCTCTAAGATAGAAAAAAGAATCAGACTCTGGATCCAAGCAAAAGGCATATCGGTGAAAATTGTATATAAAATCAATGCACCATACTGTATGAAAAACGGCAAGAAAATCATACGATAGGTTTTGAGCATGGACATACCATTCAAGCGCCAAATCGTATATTTCTGTTTTTTGATTTTCAAAGAGATCAGCACGAGATAGGCAATCATCGTGACCAAAAGATAAAGAGCGAAGAGAATTTCCAGACTACGTCGTTTGATTTCGCCAAAACCTCTTTGTAAATCTATTTTTTTGATTTCTGAAAGCGGGGTGAGGACTGGATAGTTGTCCAATAAATAATTTTCTTCCAGTATCTTTTTGATCGGTTCAAATGTTTCCTCGACCGAGTGAGTGATAGGAACTTTCACCGGATCAAAGT
Organism: Enterococcus sp. MSG3290; assembly: GCF_050555565.1. Classification (NCBI taxonomy): domain Bacteria; kingdom Bacillati; phylum Bacillota; class Bacilli; order Lactobacillales; family Enterococcaceae; genus Enterococcus; species Enterococcus sp. MSG3290. The sequence continues at coordinate 640,951 of NZ_CP187862.1, forward strand.
ACCCATTACCTGTAATGACTTGTCGGAGGTTCCCCGCACTGTTGTTTCTTGTTTGGACTTCGATGACATTCGGATAATGAATGATCTCTTCGTCTGGATAGAATGTATGGATCTCTTGTTTGGACCGAATAAGATAAAAATCAGCTTGCGATTCATCCAGAAAGTAGCCATGCAAACAATGTTCTTTGATTTCTTGGAACTGGTTCTCCAATCTTTCCGGTATTAGAAAGACACGTTGTGTTTCCTCGGGAGAGATCGCTATTTTTTGTCCAGTTACGCTGATGATCGGGTATTTTTGCAGATAATTGACATTTACACAAATTTTACGGTTGATCTCTTCTTCTTCCATAAAGTAACTGATGGTACCAATCAGTAGCATCCCGTTTTCTTCTAGATATTGGTACAAGCGGTCTTGTTGGGCACTTAATACATTGTTTTCGATACTGATGACTTCATGGTTGTTTTTCCCTGAATAGGTATTATAAAATACTGCATACTCAGAAAATTCATCTGGATACGTAGAAGGAAGAAGCGACAGATTGACCAATTCGACAACAGTAAGGACGCTTGCCAAGCACCAGACGAAGGCGATGGTCTTGAAGAAATAAAGTGAAAAAATAAAGGTTCTGGCATACGATTTCCTATTTAGATTCTCCACAAAAGAAGTGGTGCATAAGAAATAAACAACACATAGCAAACTAACGATAGATACGGTAAAAAAAGCAACTTGGCGGCTCATATTCAAAAGGAAGATCGATGGATCAAAAACCAGCTGGACAAAACAACACAGTCCGAACAGGAAAAGCAGATGCTTTATCAGGACTTTATATAAAATCACCACACAAGAAAGCCCATTCAATCGAAGGATCGTCAACTTTCTTGCATTGTCAAATAGCCATAGAGCAGTGAATAGCAGGAAGAAGACCAGACTGATAAAGATCAGATTTCTCACAGGTCGAAAATCAAGCAACATGATGGTTTCTGGATGGTCGGTATATTGAAAATCCTGTACTGTGAATGAAGGTTGGTAGAGTTTATTATATTTAGTCATTAAGCTTTCGATGAACGCTGATACCTTCTCTGTATGTTGGCTCTCCACAAATTTCGTTGCTTCTTTAAAGGAAGGCAGCTCTATCAATGGATGATTGTTGAACGTAGCATAATTGATCACATAGTGTTGGGTTGAGAGGTGTTTTGCTGATGGTTGATTCAGTAGCGTTCTCAAATCTGGCTCATTAGAATAATAGTCGATCACGACTAGATCAACACTTGGATCAGGCTTTCCGTTCGTGATTTTGGGTGTGAAATTTGTTTCACGAAAAAGTACGTTCAACTGTTCTTCTTCTGCCGTTTCGAGCAAAATGGTGAGATTTCTCGAAAAGTTTTGTCGATCGTCTTGGATCATTCGAGGTAGATCGAACGATTGGTATTGTTTAGGGAGCGAATAGCTATTGGAGATGATCCTTTCTTGTGCCATCTCTTGGACATAAAAGAAAATCATAAATGAAAGGATAGGAAAAAGGACAAATAAATTCAACCGAATAAGTTTATTGTTCATGAAACGTGATCCTTTACTGTTAAAATAGGTAGCAACTTTTTAATGACGTCTGATGAAAACATCGATGTGGTTACTTAGAAGTGACTCATCACCAGCCGTAATACGCTAAGCCAGTGTGTCTGCTATCACCTACTACAGTGGCATAGGCATATTGGTTCGCTCCAGCATAAGCTGTTCGCCTGTTACCGCCAACAACTGCTGTTGCATGGTGATAGAAATCATAATGATTGAAATTTGACCAAGCACGTTTTTGTCCTATTGGCATAGCAGGCCAACTATGCGTCCCGTATGTCCAATGCCCGCGGTGGATATGGACAGATCCTCTGCTTTCTAAAGGGGCATCCGTTATGAGAGAGGGATCTGTCGTGCCGATCACTTTCCCACTATCATCCAAAATGACCCCGCCTGATCGAGGCATTTGTTCGGTTATCCGTATTTCATTTTTTGAGTCTGTTACTGTGCCAGCGTGGACTTCTGTTTGTGCCATGGTAACGACAGTGCTTCCTAAAAGAAGTCCTATTTTGCAAACTAACGTTATTTTTTTCATTTCTTACTTCCTTTCTTAAATAAATGGTATAGGTGATATTTCCATCAGACAATCTTTATTTTATAGCAAATTAATCCGCTTTCAAAGTAGTGGAACACTATTTTTTTATAAGAATATATTAAGTTTGATCTGTTATGTTATTTAAACTATTGTTTCCTTTGTTTACGCTGTTCAAGGAAAATGGTATGATAAAAGATAACCATATGTTAAATCAATCGGACGGAGGAACAACAGATGAAAGTACTAGTAACAGGTTTTGATCCATTTGGTGGGGACAAAGTGAATCCAGCCTATGAAGCAGTAAAAAAAATGCCAGATGAAATCAGCGGTGCTGAAATCATCAAAGTGGAAGTACCGACCGTATTCGAAAAAAGCAGTCAAGTAGTCAAAGAAGCCATCCAACAGCACCAACCAGATGTCGTGATCTGTGTCGGACAAGCAGGTGGACGGTCAGCAGTCTCGTTCGAACGTGTCGCAATCAATCTAGCAGAAGCAAGAATCCCTGATAATGAAGGAAATCAGCCATTCGATACGGCTTTAGAAGAAAACGGTCCAGCCGCTTACTTTACCTCATTGCCAATCAAAGCAATGACAAAAAATGTACAAGATCATGGTCTACCAGCGTACATCTCTTATACAGCAGGAACATTTGTCTGCAACGATATCATGTATCGTTTGCTTCATTTGATCGAAACACAATTCCCGGCCATTCGAGGTGGGTTCATCCACGTGCCATTCTCACCCGATCAAGTGATCGATCGTCCAGTGGGTACGCCTTCTATGTCTTTAGAAGACATTGCTTCTTCTTTGACTTATGCAGTTGAAGCAGCAGTAGAAAATAAAGAAGATATTTCCGGAAATGCCGGAACAACTCACTAGTTTAGCAAGAAACACTGGCTGGTTGCTAACGTTATGTTAGTAGCCAGCTTTTTGTAATTAGAAAGGAAAGAAACAGCCGTGGAAGAATGGCAATCCGTCTTTGAAGAATGGTTTCCAAAAGAAATCAGCAAAAGCTATCCCATCAAAATTTCTAAACAATACACAAGCAGTCAACGTTGGGAGATCTATGCAAAATTAACGAAAAAACAGCGGGAACTAGTCGATAAGCACCGCCGATATCTAATCAGCTCTCGTTTTATGGAAGAACATTATTTAGCTGCAACAGATTGGGTGTTTTCTGACTTCAAGATCAATCCGTTTTTTCGAACAAAACGAAGCCAGCAAAAATTGTATTGTGAGTGTGGTAGAGAATTAAAAGTGCAATACATCGTTAAATCGCCAAAAACCGGAAAGATCCTAAAACTAGGCATCAACCACTTTGCCGATCACCTGCATGTCTCTCCGACAGTGGCAGCTTCGATCCATCAGGGAATGACAAAAGTTGATCTGGCCTTAGACGAATTATTATGGCTTAAGCAGAAGAATATCGATTTTCCTGAAGGACTATGGCAAAAATACTGTTTTGTCTTGTACCAAAATCGTCGGATGAAACAGCCATATTTACCGGATATAAAATTAGCTCAGCGGCTCGCAGAATTTCGCCAAGTAGAAATGCCGATTTACATAGCGGATTATCAAGCATTGGAAAATGAAATCAAGAAAATAAGTGAACACATCAATGGGCAGCCAAAAAAGCGACAGATAAAAAAAAACTATTTGACGACTTTGCAGAAGAATTAGTAAAGGATGTAGAAGAATTCTTGATCAACTATCGCGCATTTTTACGTAAAGATTGGCAATCCATCGTATATGAAGAAGTGCCAGTACATCCTAATGCTTATTTTGAAACATTTATTTCTGTGTTGAGAAAGACAAAACGTCAACGAACACCAGAAGTCACTGCTCAGATGGAATATTTTGCGAAAAACCAACGATTCATCCAACCAAAAATCTATCTATTTATTTGGAAGCAATATTGTCGCTATGGTTTTACAGAAGGGTTCTTCGACAGCATTCCTCGGATAGTCAGAAATGGTTTTTTAAAAGTATTGCGTAAAGAACGAGAAGCTATACAATCTGCTGATAAGAAAGACCGTACAGTCTCAAAAGAAAAATGGCAACTAGTAGTGAAAGATATCCAATCTGGAAATGTGCAAGAGACAATCGACAAATGGAAAGGAAAACATTATCGTTTTACTGAAGCTCAGAAACAAGCGTTGGAATATTATCAGAAGTTAGAAGAATCACTGCGTTTCAATGATGAGGCAAGAAAGTATCTGAAGGAATTACTATAAAAAATAGAGGCTGGGACAGAAGCGTTTAACTCCAAGAAATAAGAAGGAATTCACGAAAATTGCTTTTCGAATTTTTGTGAATTTCAGCTTATTTCCGAAGGAGTTGCTTCTGCTTCCGCCGTTTATACGTGTTTAGAGCGTGAGACAAAAGTGTTCTTTACTTTTGTCCCACGCTCAGTTTTTTTATGCGTGTTGTTGTGCGTTGTAGTATTCTTCTTCCATTTTTTGCATACGTTCACGTTCTTTTTGGTTATACCAAGGTGAAACGGTAAATGCAAGGACATCATTCAGCAAGTAAACAGAGCTGTTCACGAACATCGCCAAACTTGCAGATCCATGCGTAAATGAAATATACCAAAGGACCATTTGAGCAAGCCCTGAAGCTAACCACCAGTAATATTGGTTGTTGTAACGCAAGAAACTGATGATACCAGCAGTCAAGCTAATAGAAAAAGCAATGGCATCTACCCACGGCCGAGGATCATCTGTATAACGACCAATCAGGAATCCTGAAACAAGATAGACAAGGAAAGTACTGATGATTGCGATAAACCAGCTTTTTCCAGTGAATTTTCGGATTTTTGAAGCCATATTATGATTCCATTCTTTACTTAACAATACGGGGATATCCAATGTGATCATATAAGCAATCTGTTCACCGATACTTAAATAGTTCTTTGCTGAGAATCCAACGATAATAAAACAAATCGCAGACAAAATACCTAAAATACCGTTGACTGATTTTGCCGCATTGATGGATAAAATACACAATACACCAAGCGTGGTACCGATAAATGTAATAACGGACAGCCAAGTGATGGGACTATTGACAAGAGTCATGACCTGGCAGCCAAGACTGAAAAAGAAAAGATAATAATTTTGTTGCGGCCAGCCTTTTAGCTGATGAGCTAAAAACTGAAAATATGACTTCATGTATGAGGACTCCTTAAGACACTAAATGTAGTGTGTTCTGTATTTACTAACACAATCTATTGTATGCTTTTCTTGAAAAAAAACTAGTCTTTCAATTATAAATAATTTGTGTTATGATAATTTTCTGTTTGTTTTCTTGAAAATATAATTTCTTACTTTCATTTATTATATTGGGAACAGGAAGAGTGTCTTGGAGGACCTACTTTCTGTTTTTTTTTTGCCTTTTTTCTTATAAAAAGGAAAAACAGCTATTTTTTTCAATCTGACACATTTACAATGGAACTGGAGATTAATATAGATCCGAGCTTAAACGAAGAATAGGAGTGCTCATATGAACCTTACAACGATCCATCATATAGCCATCATTGTTTCAGATTATCAGAAATCACGTGATTTTTATGTTAATAAATTAGGATTTGAAGTAATCAGAGAAAATTACCGCAAAGAACGAGATGACTATAAATTAGATCTGAAACTAGGAAGTGCTGAATTGGAGATTTTTGGAATTGCTAATGCGCCACAACGACCAAACTATCCAGAAGCTTGTGGCTTGCGTCATCTTGCTTTCAAAGTAGACGATATTGAAGAAACAATTGCAGAATTGCAGTCCTTAGGGATCGAATCAGAACCGATTAGAGAAGATACCTTTACAGGAAAAAAAATGACGTTTTTCTTTGATCCAGACGGATTGCCATTAGAACTGCACGAATAAAGATAACAAAATTGTCACTTTTTTTTCGTTTCATTCGATTTTTCATTCGTTCATTTCTTGATATTCTTTAAAAAAAAGAAACAGGAGAATGAAGAATGAAAAAAATGATGTTTGGTGTTGCTGCCCTCATCGTAATAGGGATTACCGGTATGACGGGACTGCTCAATGCCGCTTTTCACATGGATGATATTAGTGACCAGGAATATCGGATCTCATTGAAAAAAGCAGCAGCAATCGTAAAAAACGAAACAAAAGAACATAACATATCTGCTATTCATTTTGCAGTTGAAAAAGATTTGGAGAATCCTACGAATGCAACATATGAATACCAGTTTTTTTGTGAAGGACAAGTCATAGCAGTCAATCCATCCACTGGGAAAACAACCGTACGAAATGACACGGAAAAGGCCGCAGAACATCTTTTTGATATAGAAAAAACGGAAGAGTTCAAACAACCGCAAGCAGCGATGAAGGAAGCAGTCAGCTACTACGGGAAAAAAGCAAAAGTGAAAGAGTGGACACTTCTAGTCAAAGATGAACGTCCTTATTATAAAGTCCGATTAATAGATGGAGAACAGGACCGTCAGGTATGGATATCTGCATAGAAGAAGGATATTGCTTCTCTTTTTTTCAATATAAGAGTAAGCTAAGAGGGTAAAGATGAAAGGAAGTTGAGATAACATGGAAAAAATGAAATGCCCTAATTGCGGAAAAAAATTTGCATACGAAGAAGTCAATAATGTAGTCGAACATAATGATAAAGAAATGCCAGTCGTCTGCCCTTATTGCCGAACTGAAGCGGCAAGAATCGTTACTCATGGTTATTTCATTACTGAAAAGATTGAAGATTTTTTAAAATAACGATTTTGCGATTTCTTTTTCTGCATGTTAGAATGGAGAAAAGGAGAGGAAACTATGATTCGTTTTGCGAGAAAAGAAGATGCTCCAGAAATCGCCCCATTGATCTTAGTGATTCTAAAAGACATGGAATTGCCATTTTTGAAGCAGACAGGGGAACAAAAGACTTTAGAGATTTTAGAAGAAGCAATCACTGATCCAAATTATCGTTACAGTTATTCACGAGGTATCGTAGAAGAAATAGACGGTAAAGTTGCAGGAGTTGCTTACGGTTATACAGATGAAGAAGAATCAATCATCGATCAGCCACTGGTACCTATCTTAGAGAAATATCAGCTAGATGCGTCTACACGTTTGTTCATTGATAAAGAAACGTTTCCCGATGAATGGTATTTGGACTCTATCAGCGTATCAGAAGATTTTAGAGGACAAGGCATCGGTTCACGGTTATTAGAAGCATTACCTAAATTGGCGAAGAAAGCTAATCGCTCCGTCATCGGTCTAAGTGTGGATGAAAAAAATCCAAAGGCTAAAAAATTATACGAACGCCATGACTTCAAAGTTGTCGGTCAGCGGATGATCAGTGGTCATCTTTATGATCATATGCAAAAGAAATTAAATTGATTTAAATTGTCAAATAGTGAAAAAATAATAATGGTGTAAAGAAGAATGAACGTTACTAAAAATTGAATAGGTTTTAATAAGGTTGTGACAGAAGTGGTCAGCTTCAAGAAATAAGAAGGAATTTACGAAAATTGCTTCTCAAATTTTTGTAAAATTTCGGCTTATTTTTCGAAGAAGCTACTTCTGGAACACCGTGTATCAGAGGTTGTGAAAAAGCTGCCCTGCATCAAGTAATAAGAACAGCCAAATAAAAATAGCTCCTCCTATTTTTCGTTTGGTTGGGCTTATTACCGCAGATGCAAGCTTTTGAACACCGTTTAAGGAAGAGGTTGTGAAAAAGCCGCTTAGTTTCGAGTATTAAGAAAAATTTTGTGAAAATGGCTTTCTACATTTTTGCATAAATTTGGCTTAATACCGAGAAACTGGCTTTTGAACACCGTTTATTCGAAATAAAGGACTGTGACACGATTTTTGTCACAGTCCTATTTGCTATCCGCTGTAAAACTGTATTCGACTCCGAATGAATCTTTCAATCTTGTTTGGTTATCAGCTACCCATGTAAATTCCTTTTTGTAATCTTTTCCGATTAGATAAGTTTTTTTATTATCAGAATCGATTTCCACTCTTCCATTTTTGACTTTCCTGTTGAAACTTTGCAGTAACTCTGGATTTTCAGTAGAAATAGTTTCGGAAGGAAAGTCTTCTTTAATCATTTCAGCCAGTAACAGTCGATCGGTTTCGCTTAACAATTTTGTTGGAGAGGTATTTAAATTTATATTTTGTTTAAATTCTTTACTGATTTCTAAATACCCATTATCTAAAATATAAGTTCCTCTAGTTTGTAAGGTTCCATTAGCTGTAATTTGTTCTATTGTGACATGAGTTATTTTATTGTAATTCGAATTGCAACCGCTGATTATGAATAATAATAACAAATGTGATGTATAAATAGTTCTTTTTAATAACTTTTTTTTCATATGACCCTCTCCTTGAATCTCTATTTTTCTAATATTTTACCATATTTATAAAATAATGGGTAATATAATTGGAGTTTTGTTTGATATGCATAAAAATTCAATGTATAATGAGAGTGTAAAAATAGAAATGGAGGTTTTTTATGATTAAAAATGTTTTTTTATCTGGCTGTTTTTTACTGTCCGTTGCTGTTTTTTTATTAAGTAATAACGGTGTCCATGCTGAAGCAAAAGATTTTAGCTATGGTGAGGATGCTCCTTCTCACATTGTAGAAACCACTATTTTTGATTTCGATCAAATGAAGTTTATCACTATTTCTCCGCAAGCTATATTGACACGTTATTGGACAAGTGGATGGACAACGACTGGAAATCCTGCTCCAGCTGTTGCATTTTTCCAATCTGGAGCCTATCGAGGTTGGCTTGGAAAATATAGGGAAATGCCTGTTTCAAATGGAACTCGAGGATATTATGAGGGATATTTTTATCACCATTCCTTACCTTTACCGATTCCTTCAAAAATAAATTTCAGGGAAGGAGATATATAAGTGAAAAAATTTAAGAACTTATTTATTTTAACAATGGTTATATGGGGATTAACCGCTTTTTCACAAAAAATACATGCCGATACAAATGATTTAAGTGCTGAGCAAGTAATGAGTACTATCAATAGCAGAGGTAGTAAAGTTATTTACCATACAAGACGATCGGCTACTTTAAGCGGTCTAACAAATACAATTATATATAATGATGGTATTTATTGTGGGCAATTATATTTACAAAGTTGGTCTTACGACAAAGATTTTGCTACAGGAAGATTCTGGTATGTAGGGATATACAGAGGGACGGTCAGATCGAATGGAGGATGTCCTATCGGTCGATTAAAGTCTTAATATGTGATAGGAGAATATAGATGGATGAAATAGCACTTTTTTAGTTCATCAAGAGTGTTTGAATACCTCTGCTTCGTGGGGAATTTTGGTATTTTCTATTATTGATAAGAAATATTGGGAGTCGTTACTCGATCAAGTAACGACTCCCAATATCGTAGATTCTTAATTTTGACTTAGAGTTTGAGATTGTTTATTGTTAGCTTGCTTTCATTTTTTCTAGTTCACATCAAATCGATAGGATAAAGGCTTTTCTTTGCTTTTGTCTTTACGGTAGAGCCAGTAATCTAAAACCGCAGCAATACAAATACAAACTGGAGCATCTTCATCATTTGAGACATCCAATACATAGTAATCTCCTGAAAAAAGTGTTGCTTTATCCATTTTCATGATTTGCTGATTGAAATGATGGATTTGATATTGATGATTATAGATATCACCTTGGACTGTCCAGTGAAGTCTACGAATATAATAAAAATCACCGGGCCAATTGAATATTTTCTGCATGGTTCCCACCTTTTCGAACTCTTTATACAGCTCAAAACGCGTACCGAATGTCAGGCTTATCTGCTTGATGTGAGCAACGAGATCGCCATTCATGGCATAAAGAGACAATGCATCGCCCTTTGTTCCCCAGCGACCAACCATCAAAAACAGGGAATGTCCTTTTTCGTTTTTGACAATTGTCCGAGTTGCACGTCCAAGCTGTTTTTCCTGAATGAAAAATTCTGACATCTATATCCCTCTTTTCTAGATAAAACTACAAGTCTTCTGCAATCGCGCGCAATATGGCTTTTCCTACGCCAGATTCAAGGTTTGTGTCCGTTGTATATTTGGCATAATCTTTTACTTCGATTTCTGCATTTCCCATTGCAAAACTGACTCCTGCTACTTGCAGCATGCTGACATCATTGAAGTTATCGCCAATCGTCATGACTTCTTCTAAAGAAATCCCACGCTCGTGAGCGACATGGGCAACAGCAATTCCTTTTTGAGCGTTTTTATGGTTCACTTCGATATTGTTTTGACCAGAGGAAGTAACTGCTAGATCGCCTAAAAGAGAAATCTGCTTTCCAACTGGACCTAATACAGCTGGCCCTTCTGTATGAAAACAAATAATTTTTAGAACTTCCAGATTCTTTTCTTCCAAGATAGCACGAATACTGTCCACGTATGTGATGTGCAATAACTCTAGCTTAGCTGAGGCCATGGCAATCGCCATTTTATACGTAAGGTGAGGTAAATGGGTAGCCACCATGGAAGCAAAACTTTCGATTCGTTTCGCTTGATTTTCAGAATAAAGACCATCGTTGGTTGCTACTTCATAGTAAATACCGTTAGCATCTAGAATATCTAAAACAGAGATTGCTTGATTATTTGGAATCGATACGGTAAACAGTGAATTTCCTTCTTTATCAAATACCTGTGCCCCGTTCAAAGTGATCATCGCACAATCGATTCCTACCTCATCTAAAGCTGCGCGAGCTTCTTGATAGTTTCGACCAGTAGCGACCATGAACTCAACACCGGCATCATTTGCAAAACGTATCGCCTCGGCATTTTCAGGAGAAACACTCATATGGGCATCTAATAATGTGCCGTCCATATCTGATGCAATTAATTTGATCATAATGATTATCGTTCCTTTCTGCTTCTTGTTCCTAGTTTACCATATTAATCAAGTGCTGAGGGTGAAGATTGTCCCTTGTGATTGAAGAAAATGTGAGTTATTCTTTTTATTAGGAGGTGGAGGTTTTGAAAGAAATCATTCATAACAGTTGGCAAGAAGTTTTGTCCTCAGAATTTTCAAAAGATTATTATCTGCATCTAAGAGAATTTTTAAAAAAAGAATATGCGTCCCAAAAGATCCATCCAGATATGTATCATATCTATGAAGCATTGGAATTGACTCCTTATGAAGAAGTTAAAGTGGTGATTTTAGGACAAGATCCTTATCATGGAGAAAATCAAGCTCATGGCTTATCTTTTTCTGTGCAACCCGGCGTAAAGATCCCGCCATCGTTAAGAAATATCTATAAAGAGCTTTATGATGATCTTGGAATCGCACCTGTTCAACATGGAAATCTAGTGTCATGGGCTAAACAGGGAGTCCTTTTACTCAACACCGTTCTTACCGTTCGGGAAGGGCAAGCGTATTCTCATCGCGGGAAAGGTTGGGAAAGATTAACAGACACGATCATTGAAAAATTAAATGAACGGGAAAAACCAATCGTGTTTATCTTGTGGGGAAAACCGGCACAAGAAAAAATCAAAATGATCGATAAGAGTCGCCATATCATCATAACATCTCCACATCCCAGTCCGTTATCTGCAAGTCGTGGCTTTTTTGGTTCCAAACCCTTCTCGAAAACGAATGATGCGCTCCTTGCGTTAGGAGAAGAACCGATTGATTGGCAACTGCCTGAAACAGTGTAATAAAACAGCGCTTTCCTGTTATAGCGCAGTTCGCTATGTATGTGAAAAACTTAATTTTTCCAGCATTTTTGACTGATACAGATAAAATAAACTGTTCTTTTTTTCTGGAATAGTGTATGATAATACATATAAAAACGTCTGGAGGTCATCTTGTGGAATTGTTTGATAGTTTAAGATTTAAGATTGTTCGCCGTGGGATCAAAATCGTTTTCCCGGAAGCTACTGATGCTCGTATTTTAGGCGCAGCTGCCCGGTTGAAAGCAGAAGAACTTGTGGAACCTATTTTAGTAGGGAACGAAGAAGAAATAAGAAATGCAGCGCATGCCAGAGGAATCAAAACATCTAGCTTTACGATCATCAGCCCTGATAATTACGATAAGTGGGATGAAATGGTGGATGCTTTTGTTGAACGCAGAAATGGAAAGGCATCCAAAGAACAAGCAGAAAAGATTTTAAAAGATGTGAATTACTTTGGTACGATGCTTACGTATATGGGGATTGCAGACGGAATGGTCTCTGGAGCGATCCATTCGACTGGCGACACTGTTCGCCCAGCACTTCAGATCATCAAAACAAAGCCTGGCATCAGTCGGACAAGCGGAGCGATGATCATGGTACGTGGAAGAGATCAAGAAAAATATGTCTTTTCGGATTGTGCGATCAACGTGAATCCAACTGCGCAAGAATTGGCTGAAATCGCCGTAGATTCTGCAAAAACAGCAGAATTGTTCGATATCGAACCAAAAGTAGCAATGATGAGCTTCTCGACAAAAGGCTCAGCGAAATCGCCAGAAGTAGACAAAGTAGTTGAAGCAACTAAAATCGCTAAAAAACTAGCGCCACAATACATGATCGACGGCGAATTGCAATTTGATGCTTCTTATGTTCCTTCAGTTGCACAACTGAAAGCGCCAGATTCAGAAGTAGCTGGTCAAGCAACAGTCTTTGTATTTCCAGAATTGCAGTCAGGAAATATCGGCTATAAAATTGCTCAGCGTTTCGGTAACTTTGAAGCAATCGGACCAATTCTACAAGGCTTGAACAAACCGGTTTCTGATTTGTCTCGTGGAGCAAATGAAGAAGATGTATATAAATTATCGATTATCACAGCAGCACAAACATTGATTGATTAACAAATACACGCGAACTAGCCAAAAACAGCAGCTGCTGTTCTTGACTAGTTCATTTTTTCTTTAAAAAAACTTCATTACGCGATATACTGGCAAAAAGAAAGAAGAGCGGGAGAAGATGAAAAATGATCGAACTATCAGGATTAACAATGACAGAACAATTCGCAGAGGCAATTGGTCATTCCGCAATGCCAGGTGACAATCTGATATTGACTGGTGATCTAGGTGCGGGTAAAACAACGTTGACGAAAGGAATTGCCCAAGGATTAGGGATAACGCAAATGATCAAAAGTCCGACATACACGATTATTAGAGAATATAGTCAAGGTCGGATTCCGTTGTATCATATGGATATTTATCGGGTAGCAGCTAGCGGAGCAGATTTAGGGTTAGATGAATATTTTGAAGGTGATGGGCTTTCCGTTGTAGAATGGGGAAATCTATTAGAAGAAGCACTGCCGGAGGATTATTTGGAACTGATTTTAGAAAAAAGTGATACAGATTTAGAAAAGCGGTATGTGAAACTAATCTCATACGGGGAGCAAAGTGAAACCTTCAAACAGCGAATTCTAGAAAAATGGGCTGAAAATCATGAGTGAAGAAGTTGGGATCATCTTGCGGGAAGCAGTGCCAGGAGATGCAAAAGACATTCTTTTGATGATGGGACAAGTCAATAAGGAGACAGAATTTTTAGTTTTGGATGAAGCAGAACTCCTGTTACCACCAGAAACCTTAGAAGAAGAGTTGGATTATATATACGAAAGCAATAATAATTTATTGCTGCTTGCAATCTATGAAGGGACGATTATTGGAACAGCATCTGTCAAGGCAGACAGTCAATTTCGTTTGTCTCACGTGGGAGAAGTCGGTATCAGTATTCTGCAGGAATATTGGGGAATGGGACTAGGCACTCTTATGCTAGAAGAAATCATCAGTTGGGCGAAGGAAATGGGTGTACTTTTTCGATTGGAGCTTGACGTTCAAGTTCGTAATGAAAGAGCCGTACACCTTTACCGAAAAATGGGCCTCCAAATCGAAGCGGTCATGCCTAGAGGGGCAAGAACAGATCTAGGCGAATTTTTAGATGTATATAAAATGAGTTATTTGATTGAATAGAAGAAATAGGAAAAGAGTGAGAAACTGTCATCCTTTTGAGAAGGCAGAAAAACACACGAAGGGACTATGACAAAATACGTGTCACAGTCCCTTTTTCTGAATAAACGGTGTTCAATCAGCTAACCTTCGGTATTAGCTCAAAAAACAGCAAAATATGAGGAACTATTTTGCCGTTTGTTTCTCTAATACTCAGATCAAAACGCTGATTTCACAACCTCTTGGTAAACGGTGTTCAAAAGCTTGCATCTGCGGTAATAAGTCCAACCAAATGAAAAATATCAGAAGCTATTTTTGTTTGGCTGTTCTTATTACTTGATGCAGAACAGCTTTTTCACAACCTCTTCCTTATACGGTGTTCTCCTGCCAGCTCCTCGGTTACCAGTCACAATATTTAATAAACATGAGGAGCTATTTTTTGAAATTGCTCCTTGTGACTCGGAGTGAAACGGCAGGCTCACGACCTCTTTGTGTGTTTCATAAGTATTCTTTTACTTTATAGTCACAAGTTTTTTCAATGGATCTGTCCCGAATTTTTTTTCTTGATAAAGCAGGATTTCCGCACATGCACGACTATCTTCCAATGCATCATGGTGATGATCTAATTGGATGTTCAAATTTTCGCACACAGTGTTCAATCGATGATTTGGAAATTCAGGAAACAAGCGACGGCTACTTTTCACTGTACATAAAGAAAGATAATTAGGCTGTTCAAGATGATAATAATCTAAGCATCCCGCTAAGACCTTTGTATCAAAAGCAGCATTATGTGCAACGACTAAACGATTTTTTTGAAAATATGGTTGGATAGTTTGCCAGACTTCTGGGAATTTCGGCGCATTGCGTACGTCTTCTTGATGGATTCCGTGAATTTGGACATTTCGCCAGAAAAAAGGAGTCTCAGGCTGTATCAATGTATAGAATTCATCAACGATCTGGCTGTTTTTTACCATGACTAGCGCAAGAGAACAAGCACTATAAGGCTGATGATTGGCAGTTTCAAAATCCATGGCAACAAAATTCATTTCTGTAAAACCTCCTTGGGAAATTACTGTAACATACTTTTGAAAAAAGCAAATAAATTTAACAAAAAACATAGAATTTTTTATGTAATATTTGTTGAAAAAAGCTAGTTTTTGAACTTATTCCTTGTGATTTGGAGTTAGATAGGGATCATTACTTCTCGGTATTAAGTCAAACTTATGCAAAGTTGTGAGGAACCATTTTCAAAAAAATTTCTTACGACTCGAAAGTAGGCGACTTTTTCACAACCTCTCCACTAAACGGTGTTCAATCAGCTGACTCTCGGTATTAGCTCAAAAAATGGCAAAATATGAGGAACTATTTTTCCATTTGTTTCTCTAATACTCAGGTCAGAACGCTGATTTTACAACCTCTCCACTAAACGGTGTTCAATCAGCTGACCCTCGGTATTAGCTCAAAAAACGGCAAAATATGAGGAACTATTTTTCCATTTGTTTCTCTAATACTCAGGTCAGAACGCTGATTTTACAACCTCTCCACTAAACGGTGTTCAATCAGCTGGCCCTCGGTATTAGCTCAAAAAATGGCAAAATATGAGGAACTATTTTTCCGTTTGTTTCTCTAATACTCAGGTCAGAACGCTGATTTCACAACCTCTCCACTAAACGGTGTTCAATCAGCTGACCCTCGGTATTAGCTCAAAAAATGGCAAAATATGAGGAACTATTTTTTCCATTTGTTTCTCTAATACTCAGGTCAGAACGCTGATTTTACAACCTCTCCACTAAACGGTGTTCAATCAGCTGGCCCTCGGTATTAGCTCAAAAAATGGCAAAATATGAGGAACTATTTTTCCATTTGTTTCTCTAATACTCAGGTCAGAACGCTGATTTCACAACCTCTTAATAAACGGTGTTCAAAAGCTTGCATCTGCGGTAATAAGCCCAAACAAACGAAAAACATGAGGAACTATTTTTGTTTGGCTGTTCTTATTACTTGATGCAGGACAGCTTTTTCACAACCTCTCGATAAACGGTGTTCAAAAGCCAGTTTCTCGGTATTAAGCCAAATTTATGCAAAATGTGGAAAGCCATTTTCACAAAATTTTTCTTACTACTCGAAACTAAACGACTTTTTCACATCCTCTTTATTTCAAATCTAATTCTACTGGACAATGATCACTGCCCATAATGTCCGTATGGATCTTTGCATCAGCTAGTCTTGGCTCTAAATCTTTGCTCGTCAAAAAGTAATCGATCCGCCAACCAGCATTGTTTTTTCTTGAATTGAATCGGTAGTTCCACCAAGAGTAGACACCTTCCTGGGTTGGATAAAAATAACGGAATGTATCGATAAACCCGTTATCCAACAGTCGAGAAAGAGCCGCTCTTTCTTCTGGAGTGAATCCAGCATTTTTTTGATTCGTTTTCCAGTTTTTCAAATCAATCTTTTGATGAGCGACATTTAGATCCCCACACACGATGACTGGTTTTTGTTTTTTTAGATTTTCCAAATAATTATAAAAGGCTTCTTCCCATTCTAATCGGTAATCTAAACGTTTTAATTCGCTTTGAGAATTTGGCGTGTAACAGGTTACAAGAAAGAAATCGGAATATTCCAAAGTAATCAGACGGCCTTCTGTATCATGGATATCGATACCCATTCCGTAAGTGGCATTCAATGCTGGTTTTTTAGCAAAAATCGCTGTGCCGGAATAGCCTTTTCGTTCCGCGTAATTCCAATATTGATAATAACCTGGAAGATCTAAATCAATTTGTCCTGCTTGGAGTTTCGTTTCCTGCAGACAGAAAAAATCGGCGTCTAACTCATGAAAAACTTCTAAAAAATTTTTATTTACGATGGCACGAAGCCCGTTTACGTTCCAAGAGATAAATTTCAATAAAAGCACACTCCTTCGAATTAATTTCCTTACCTTTGCGATACTATTGTACCTCATTTTAGTAAAAAATGGTGTAAGATGAAAGTAACTAAATGATCCAGGAGGAAAGTCGATGAAGATTGGTGTAATCGGTGTAGGGAATATCGCAGAAAAAGCATATTTACCAACTTATGCGAAAAAACAAGGAACACTTGATTTTTATTTTGCAACAAGAAATAAAGAAACAAAAGAAAGAATTCAAAAAGAGTACGGGTTCCAACATCTATATGAAACGATCGATGAGCTTTTAGAAGAAAAAATCGAAGCATGTATGATCCACGCAGCAACAAAAGTACATTATGAATTAGCCAAAAAATGTCTAGAAAATGGTATCCATGTTTATATTGACAAACCACTGAGTGTCCATCTAAATGAAGTTCGTGAATTGCAAGAATTAGCTGATAAGAACCAAATAATTTTGATGATCGGTTTCAACCGACGCTTTGCTCCTATGGTAGAAGAATTGAAATGTATCCCAGATAAGCGGTTGATCCACCTGCAAAAAAATCGAATAGCGGCAAAAGAAACGACAGAATTCGTCCTTTATGATTTGTTTTTACATCTTATTGATACAGCTGTGTATTTATTAGATGAACCCATTTTGAGAACAAAATACCAGATAAGAGAAACAAAGGAATTTTTGGAATATGCCATTTTACAATTAGAAACACAAAATCAAACGGCTATTTTAACGATGGATTTAGCAAGTGGCGCTAATATAGAAAAATATCAAGTAACAAGTAAAAATGGTACTTATGAAGTAAACGATCTGACCCAGCTTGTCATTCAAGATGCTGATGGAAAAAAAGTGAAAGAATTTGGCGACTGGACAAACACGCTAGTCAAACGCGGGTTTGAGCCAATGGTAGAGGCCTTCTTTTCTCAGATCCGTTTAGGTAAATCGGAAACAGAAGTGCTTAAACAAAAAGAAGTTGTAAGAAGTCATGAATTATGTGAGAAAGTGCTTAAAGATCACTACCGTCATCAACTTTGAACAAGACTGGCAAGATTGTATTAAGCGTGATAGAATAATGAGGACGTTTGAGAAAAGAAAGGAAAATCCTCAGTGAATAAAGAAGAAATAGTTGAAAGCTTAGCCACGATTACTTTATTGTTTGATGAACCATTGATGAACTATACGTTTACGAAAACAGGCGGACCAGCTGATGTCCTTGCATTCCCGAAAAAGCAAGACGAAGTAAAGCAAATCATCGATTATTGCCGAATCCATGATATACCTTGGATGGTATTAGGAAATGCAAGCAATCTGATCGTTCAAGATGGCGGGATTCGCGGTGTAGTCATCATGCTGACTGAAATGAAACAGATTCATGTCAAAGGAACGATGGTCATTGCGGAAGCAGGTGCCTCACTGATTGATACGACTTATGCAGCTTTGGCAGAATCATTGACTGGATTTGAATTTGCTTGCGGCATCCCGGGAAGTGTCGGTGGAGCGGTTTATATGAATGCAGGTGCGTATGGCGGAGAGATCAAAGATGTTTTTGCTGAAGTGGATCTTTTGCTTGAAGATGGAACATTGAAAACTTTGACAAAAGACGAAATGGTATTTTCTTATCGTCACAGTAAAGTCCAAGAATTACGTGCTATCGTATTGGAAGCTCGATTCAGTTTGCAAACAGGGGATTATGAAGCAATCAAAGCAAGAATGGATGAGTTGACCGAATTGCGTCAATCAAAACAGCCATTAGAATACCCTTCATGCGGAAGTGTCTTTAAGCGCCCAGTAGGACACTATACAGGTCAGCTGATCCAACAAGCAGGATTGCAAGGCCTGAAATGGGGCGGTGCACAAGTCTCTGAAAAACATGCTGGATTCATCGTCAATATCGATCATGCGACAGCGACAGATTATATTGAATTGATTGCGCACATCCAAGAAGTAATCAAAGAAAAATTTGATGTGTCTTTAGAAACAGAAGTGCGGATCATTGGAGAAAAACAAGCAATATCAGAAACAAGCAGAAGTTTAGCCAATTAATAAGTAATGGAACTTAAAATAAGTAAAAGAGCAGGACGGTGGCCGCCCTGCTCTTTTTTGTGGTTGTTTACGCAAATGGCGCAAATCTTGTACATTTTAACACAATAAAACAAAAAATATAGAATATTTCCTCATAAATTTTTCCATTTTTTGCAATATTCTCAAAAAAAAGATAAAAAATGAGAATAACTGATGAAAAAACAAGCATAATCCATCATAAAATCAGTATAGGTGAAAAGATGAACTTTCATCTGCATATCAAGTAATTGGTATGAGGCATTTTTTGAGGTGTAGGATATGAAGTTGGATTACCTTATAGAAGAGGAAGATAGAGAAAAACTGCTGCTAGCTAGATATTTAGAATTTGAGAAAAAGAATTATGTAGTGCTACCTAAGTTATATGAAACATTAGGTTTGTCTAAATTTAAAACAAGAAATTATATCATAGAATTAAATAAAGAATTTACTGAATTCAAAACAAAGCCAGAGATCCAAATTTCAGAAGAAGCAGAGATCCATGTCGAACGTCTGAATTTGACGGATATCAAAAATTTAAGAAGAATCTACTTTCAACGATCAAAAATTGCTCGACTGTTAACGGAGATCGTGGATTCAAAAGTAACGATCGAAAAATTTGCAGAGAATCATTTTTTAAGCATATCAAGAGCCTATGTAAAAAGAAGAGAATTAGTCTCTTTTCTTGAACAGCATCAAATAAAGTTAAAGAAAAACATATTAGTTGGGGAAGAAATAAACATACGGAACGTATTATTTGGGGTATATTTCGGGGTCTTTAATGGTTTTTCTATGCCATTTAGAGAAAGCGTCATGAATGAAGCAAAGAGTATCGTGCAATATTTTGAATATCTGTTCAATTTAAAACTGTCTGCAACAAAACGAATCAAATTCAATTTGCTAACCACTATTAGTTTGTTGAGGGCCTATGGGAATCAACCAATCGGAAAACGTTTCTTTTCAGATGAATACTTTAAGAGCTCAGAAGGAATGAAGATCATCAAGGATTTATCACATATTTCTTTTCTTCATATCCCTAAAGAGCAGATCATTGATGAGATTTCTTATATCATGTTGTTTTTGATCACGGAAGAAGAATTTGAATTAGATGGCGCATTTGGACTTGCGGAAGCTCATTTTCATGATATCCACATGATTAGTCAAAAAATGTCAGTGGAATTGATTGATCAATTACCATTTTCGATTGAAATCTCTGAAGAAGAAAGACTATATATACGAAAAGAACTTCGTATGGGTATGATGCATGTCAATCGAAAAAATTGGATATTCGACTTTGAGATGACTAGCTTTACGTCTAAAAAGCAGCTACAGTTTTTCTTCGAGACGTATCCAATATTCAGTACAGCAATCCAAAAGGTCATACAAGAGAATAAACGCTATTTCTTGGGAAAAGATGAACGTTTCATGATTCGCTTATTTTATGATTATCTCTTTTTATTGGTCGGTATTTGTCCGGTATCATATTTTGAAGCACCGATTCATGTCTGTATTGATTTTTCGCAAGGATCTGCTTATACCGATTACATTATTTCTCAAGTGAAAGGATTTAAAAATTACAATATTGTGATTGAGAGTCGAATCACTTCTCGTACGAATATTTATTTATCTGATTGTTTACTTGAAAAATTTAATAAAGAACAGATAATTTGGAAAAATCCACCGACTCCAGATGACTGGGAATATTTTGGAAATATCATCATCAGAGAAAAAAATAGACATTTAACTGAAAAAATCAGCTAGTATTTATGGATGGCAGCTTTGTCTCACATATTTATTAGCTGATTTATGTTTTTTTCAAAGAAAAGGTAACTAGATATAACTAGATATATTACTTAACAAAATTAAAAATTACATAAGTTATTATTCCGATTTTCTTGAAACAATAAAAAATCAAAAAAAATACTCTCCTAATAGTCCATCTTCTTTTGATTTTATTTATATAATGAAATCATCTTATGAAAATTACTACTTCATGTTTAGACAAGAGTAGGGAGGACTAAGAATAAATGTGTTCAAAAAGACGTTCAAAACAACTAAATAAACACGCTTGTCGTTTAGATAAGGAACGGTCGTGTTCTGAAAAACACTACGTTAAGTTTATGATGCGCACGATGCTGATCAGTTTATCTGTAGGTGTCTATATGCATGTACCCGTTCAGGCAACGACACAAACCATCAAGGTCGTACGTACCTCTGTTTCTGAGACCACTGATTCCCCTATCACTATTACTCATACTTTCACTGATGCAAATGGAAAACAGCTACTTCCTGCATTGACTTCCTATAATAAAGTCAGTTATCCTCCAACGATAAACCACTACTGGTTAATTCCTAACAAAACATTATGGACATCGGAAACCGGAAGCAGTGTGCCGCTTTCTATCTTTTCCGATATGACTGATCCTACAAAAGGTGATCAGTTAAAACAGATCACTGATATTTTGAATCATGCTTTGACAGATCTAAAGGACGGTGGAAGCGCACAAGTTTCTTATGTATATGAAAAAGATTATTCACAGTTTGAAGGAAAGAAAATCGATGTTCTGGCAGGGACAAAAGTTTCGATATCTGATCTGGTAGAAAGGCTGAAGAACGCAGATGGAACACAAGGAGATATGTCCAAAGTAATTTCAAACAATGGGAATATCGTGGATACGACTAATACAGGAACATCTACTATTTCCTTGTCCTATTTTGATCCAATTGCTTTAAAAACAATGACTGCATCTGCTGTGATCCATGTTCGTGCTGATCAAACAGCTATCAAAGGAAAAGATCTTCACTTAAGAACAGGAGAGAGTTACGCCCCTAAAGATCTTGTTGAATATGTAACAAAAAGCGATGGAACTTCAGGAAATAAAGAAGAAATCAAAATGAACGGGACAGTAGATACTACAACTCCGGGAGAATATCCCGTTGTATTAACTTATATAGACTCGAAAACATCAAATGTGGCAGAAACAACAGCTGTAGTTTATGTAGAAGCATCTGCTGCTTCATCGACTGTCATCACTCATTTTATAGATAGTCAAACAAATAAAGAACTTCAAGCAGAAACACATATGGGTAGTGTAAATCGTATTCCTGATTTGCGCCTACCTGCTGAATTTTCTGATCGAGTGCCAAATATAGATTTATCGACTTATGAACAAGACGGAAAAGTCACTTCTATTTCTGATTGGATGCAAGCAAACGGATTAGACAGAAAAAGTCACTGGTCGGAGATCCTTGAAGTACTTCACTCAGAACTGATGAATAACAGGAAGCAATCAGGAGGGGAAATTACCTTTACTTATGTTTATATACCAGACAATCGTTCATTAGAAGGCCATGATCTTATTGTTCATCCAAACGAAAAAATAAACAAAGAAGAGTTGATCCAATCAGCAACAAATTCCTTAGATAAACCCGTACCGTTAAAGGATGTATCGGTTACAATCAATGAAGTACCATTGGAGGATGGTTATTTGACCAAACAAACAGGTGATTTTACGATTATGTATAGTTATCATGACCCGTATTCACTCCAAGAACTCCATGCTCAGTCACTATTACATGTTTTACCATTAAACAAACAGATAGATCAAAAAGAACAAAAAAGACAAGAAGAAAGCTTGTCAGAAAAAAAACAACAAATGGCTCATGCAGTTTCTCCAACAGGGAAAGTAAAACAAACAAGAAGCCTAGAGTTAGCAAGAATATCTAGAAAAATCTCAGAATCTAATAAAACGATAAGGCAAGAAGCGCATTTGGCCCCACAAGTTTCTGGATTGGAAAATGAAATTTTAGAGCCTAAAATAAAACAACAATCAGAAAAAGAATTTGTTGCTAAACAGTCGGAAGATCAGAAGGAATCAGATGACCAGAAGGAAACGAAGAAAAAACGCTTGTCAACTATTGATTCCACCGATGAGCATCTGCAGCCGCAAGTACCACTTCCTAGTCCGGGAACACCCGCACCTGGTGGAGGTATTCCTTCTTCTTCTGCTTTAGGAGATTTCATGCGAGGTATGGCAGGAACATGGGTATACGCTAATCGAAATGAATTTGACGCAGATGACTGGTTCTGATTTATATCTCTATCTGTTATAGTCAAATAAGTAGCTGAGTCATATGTTATTTGGCATAATGGAGACGAGGAGGGATAGAAAAATGTTAGATAAAACGTTACCTTACGCAGAAATCTGGATGACAAGACCACTTCAACAAAATGTTCCAATCACGCCTTTAGCGGAAGGTTTTGAATTTCGATTTTATCAAAAAGAAGATGAATCTGCTTGGGCGGAGATTGAGACTTCCGTTGGGGAATTTCAAACGACAGATGAAGCACTTGAGTATTTTCAACAAAACTTTGCTCCTTATCCTGAAGAACTTGAAAGAAGGATGTTTTTTGTAGAGACAAAAAAAGGAGAAAAAGTAGCAACCTGTACCGCTTGGCGAAAAAAATCAAGAGAGCAAGTGTATCCGGTTTTTCATTGGTTAGCAGTGAAACCAGATTACCAAGGAAAAGGGCTCGCAAAAGCATTGACTGCCAGAGTCTTGCAAGAATTTCCTACCCTCCATACGGACGGACCAATCTATCTTCACACACAGACATGGAGCCATCAGGCGATTGCTCTTTATAAAAAAATGGGTTTTACTTTTATTGCTGAAAATCTAGACGGCACACCTAATCCAGATTATGAAAAAGTTATGCAGGTTTTAAGTAAATTAGATAAATAACGAAATGGTGAAATAAGTCCTCAGTATTGGGATAAAAAACGAAATAGTCATTCCTCATATCTTACTTTTTTGAGTTAATACTATCGGATAACTAATGGCATGCCATACATTCAAAAAAGAAGGGGCAGTGACAAAAGTATTGTCACTGCCCCTTCTCTTGTTTTTTAGCATGTTTTATCGTTTGATTTTTTTAGGAATAAAATTCTTGATGAACGTAAATTTTTGGTAATCGTTTCGACTATAGAGGTAACCAAATACACTGAAAACAACTGCTCCAATAAAATTAACAAATAAATCCTTCATAGTATCCATGATTCCCACGTCTAAGTAACCATTTTGGATGATTGTTTTATCTGTTTTACCATCTGCATTTTGACTTTCAATGATTGTCCGAGTGATATCTGGAACATGATAGACAGTGTTTCCGTCTTTACTTAACTCCACACTATTGATTTGCTGGATGATCGTATCTTTTTGCATATCGAATTGCAGTAATTTATCTGCTGAAAATTCCACAAACTCCCACATAACACCAACTGTCATCGAAAAACAGAAGGAAACAACTGCTAGTAATAAAGGAGTCAAGTTCATGGTTTTTGTATTTTTATTGAGCAAATAAACAAGGGAAAAGCCGACACCCCCAGCTAAAAATCCGCTGAATGCATGTAGAAAAGTATCCCACATTGAAAAATAGCCATAAAAATCACTTAACTCACCTAAAACTGTTGAACTAAAAATAAAAGATAACAAAATGATTTCTAGCATATTTGGAATCTGTATCTTTAATATCTTTTCCAGAAAATAAGGGATTTCAAATAAAATTAGTGTCAATAATAAAAGCATCGTATTTCCCCAATGTTGGTTCCAAATCTGATCAGCCAACATAATAACAACGATGATACGTAATAAAATATAGATTCCATTTGTGATTCTGCCAGCAGTTTTTGTACTGTTCGTAAAAAAGGTTTTCAAATGATTCATAAAATAACTCCTTCATGTATATCCTTAATTATACTAAGAAGCGTGTGTTTACCAAAGCTATATGACTTAAAGAAAAACAGAGTTGATATTGTGAAAAAAATCACTTAATATAGTATAAGGAGAAAAGGGGGATACAAATGAAAAAATTAGTTGCTGGTTTATTAACAGCCGTTGCACTTCTTGCTATGAGCGCATGCGGCGCAGATCAGAAAAATACAGCGCAGACAAGTTCTAGTACGAAGGAATCTGCCGAAGTATCATCAGGCGCTTCTGAACAAGTATATACAGATCCAAAAGAAATGAAAGAATCTTATGATGTCGTGATTATTGGAGCTGGTGGTGCAGGGATGGCAGCAGCTATCGAAGCAAAAGATGCTGGGTTGAATCCAGTAATTTTGGAAAAGATGCCTGTTGCCGGAGGAAACACATCTAAATCATCAAGCGGTATGAATGCTTCAGAAACAAAATTTCAAAAAGAAGAAGGAATCAAAGACTCGAATGATGCCTTCTATGAAGAAACGCTAAAAGGTGGTGGAGGAACGAATGATAAAGAAATGCTTCGATACTTTGTCGATCACTCTGCTGATGCGGTCGATTGGCTAGATCAAAACGGTATCAAACTGGACAACTTAACGATCACTGGAGGGATGAGTGAAAAGAGGACACATCGTCCGTCTGATGGCTCGGCTATTGGTGGATACTTAGTGGAGGGGTTATTGAATAACGTCCATGAGCGGGAAATCCCTATTTTTGTCAACGCAGATGTGACAGACATTAAGAAAAATGGGGAAACGGTCAATGAAGTGACTGTACATGTTCAAGGAGAAGAACCAAAAGAGGTCACCGGAAAAGCAATCGTAGTTACCACAGGCGGTTTTGGTGCCAGCAAAGAATTTATTGAAAAATATCGTCCCGATTTAGCTGATTATATTACGACAAATCAAGAAGGATCAACTGGAGATGGTATCACCATGATTGAAAAATTAGGTGGACAAACCGTTGATATGGATAAAATACAAATTCATCCAACTGTGCAGCAGGATGAGGGGGTCTTGATTGGTGAGGTTGTTCGCGGAGAAGGAGCAATCTTGGTCGATCAAGAGGGGAAAAGATTTGTCAATGAAATGGATACAAGGGATAAAGTATCTGCAGCAATTACAGCATTGCCTGAAAAATCAGCTTATTTGATTTTTGACCAAGGCGTGCGTGATCGTGCCACAGCTATTGAATTTTATGACCAAAAAGGATATGTCACAACTGGAAAGACAATGGAAGAATTAGCAGAAAAAATCGATTTACCAAAAGAAACACTAGCAAAAACAGTTGATGGATGGAATACGGATGTTGCGGAGAAAAAAGATGCTCAATTCAACCGTGCCACAGCCATGGAACATGACTTATCGTCTCCGAATTATTATGCGATCAAAATCGCACCAGGAATCCATTACACGATGGGCGGTGTGAAAATCAATACGAACACTGAAGTATTAGATAAAGAAAACCAGCCAATTAGGGGGTTATATGCTGCTGGTGAAGTCACAGGTGGCTTACACGGAAACAACCGGATCGGTGGAAATTCAGTTGCGGAGATCATTATTTTTGGGCGACAAGCGGGCATACAAGCAGCTCGATTTGCTTCGGAAAATGAATGAAATAGAACGTAAATAAAAAGAGGTTGTGAAATCAGCGTTTTGACCTGAGTATTAGAGAAACAAACGGCAAAATAGTTCCTCATATTTTGCCGTTTTTTGAGCTAATACCGAGGGTCAGCTGATTGAACACTGTTTAGTGAAGAGGTTGTGAAAAAGCTGCCCTGCATCAAGTAATAAGAACAGCCAAGTAAAAACAGCTTCTTATGTTTTTAACTTGGTTGGACTTATTACCGCAGATGCAAGCTTTTGAACACCATTTGTTCGGAAAAAGAGCGTGAGACAAAAGTGTTCTTTACTTTTGTCCCACGCTCTAAACACGTATAAACGGCGGAAGCAGAAGCAACTCCTTTGGAAATTAGCTGGAATTCACAAAAATTTGAAAAGCAATTTTCGTGAATTTCTTCTTATTTCTTGGAGTTAAACGCTTCTGTCCCAGCCTCTTTTTTGATCAGCATGATTTTATTCAGTTATCTTCAAAATGATTTTTCCGATGTTTTTGTTTGCTTCCATATATTCATGCGCTTGTTTGACTGCGCTGAATTGGAATGTACGGTCAATGATTGGCCGAATCTTGCCATTTTCTAGAAAAGGCCCAGCTTTTTGCATAAAAGTTTGTGCGAGCTCTGCTTTATACTGATCACTTCTAGGTGTCAATAATGTACCAAGCAGTTGGACACGTTTCCCAATCAATACACCAAGGTCTATCTCAGGCACGATGGTCCCACCTAGCATACCAATCAAGACCCAACGTCCATCAACGGCTACAGAAGCTAAATTCTTTTCCCAGTAAGAAGCGCCGATGAAATCCAAAATAACATCGACTCCCCGACCTTCAGTGATTTTTCGTACCTCTTCTTGAAAGTCTTGTTTTTTATAGTTGATCAATTCATCTGCACCAAGTTCTTTACAAAAGGCGAGTTTTTCTTCTGATCCTGCAGTAACGATGATTTTCGCGTGAGAAAGCTGTCTAGCTAATTGGATCGCTGCTGTTCCCACACCACTTGCTCCTGCATGGATCAAGACAGTTTCGCCTTCTTGTAATTTTCCAAGCCAGTAAAGTGTTTGATAAGCAGTCAAAAAAACTTCTGAGATTCCAGCAGCAGAAACATAGTCTAGCGTATCAGGGAGAAGGATTGCACGATCGGCAGGCATCACAGCATATTCGGCATAACCACCTAGATTGACTAATCCGTATACTTTTGTCCCAGGAGTAAAAGTGGAGATATCACTTTTATTCTCAACTACCTCTCCAGCTACTTCGACTCCCAAAATAGGGTAGGGAGGTTTCAAAGAGACTGATTCTCTTTTCATAATATCTGTTCGATTGACAGCTGCTGTATGGACTTTGATCAGTAATTCGCCTTGTTTTGGTTTAGGAACAGGCACTTCAATTTGTTCTAATACATCTACAGAACCAGGATGCTTGATTGAAATGGCACGCATGGATCTATTCCTCCTTTGCCCATTCTTGGAATGCTGTATTCAACTCTTTGCTACCTTCAGAAAGTACTAGAGTCGTACGAGAAATATCCGTTTCTTCCACTAGAGCGGCAAGTACAGCAGCAACTGTAGAGCGAGTGATCGTTTTTGATGCCTTCTCATTAGGCTTAGTTAATTGAATGGAAGTAACTTCTTCATCGTTAGTCAATGTGACTGGTTGAAGAATGACAAAATCTAAGTTAGTTCGTTTCAGCCATTCATCTGCATAATGTTTAGTAATATAATAATCTGTCATGGACTCAGGCCATTTTGCTGGTTCATCTGCATAAACAGCACTGACCATCAGATAGCGAGAGACATGCGCATTTTCAGCTGCGATCACTGTTTTGATTGCGCCATCCAAGTCTACTTGCAGAAGATTCTTTCCTTGAGAGCCGGCAGCAAAAATCAATACATCGATGCCTTTGAATGCTTCGGTCATTTTTTCCACGGACCAAGTTAAATCAAAAGAGACATACGAAACATTCTCTTTTTTTACTAATGTTTGGGAAGCAACATCTCTCACCCCTGCAAAAATTTCATGGGAACTTGGAGCTAAATCTTTTATCAGGTGTCGGCCAATTTGTCCGTTTGCACCTACAACAAAAATTTTCATTTGGATCATCCTTTCGACGTCAAATCTTTCCATTCAATAGTAACACCAAAAGAGAAAAAAATCAGAGATCGGCTACGATGACTATCAGTTAGTAAGAGAAGGGTGCTTGAAGTATCTTAACAAGACATTGCATACTGCTGCAGTCGCAAGACCTGCGACGATTCCTTCAGGTATACCACTTGTAAAAATAACCGCTAGAATAGCTGAATAAACAGCATTTAAATTTGTTCCGATGACTTTGGCATAATCTTGCTGGAATAAAAAGTAGATCATATTCATCACTAAAATCGTATTGGTCAATGAACCGGAAAGTCCAGCTAAGAATAAAGAAACGGAATCTGCTTTTTGTTTCATTAGTTTGCGCAGACCTTTATAAACGAAATAAGGAACCACCCCAATCAAGATGCGAGGAATAAACGCGATCAGCAAGGCTTTCCAGCTTCCATGTTCTGTTCCGATGACTGGGATAAACGGAGAAAAGACAAAAGACAAAGGTGTTTGGATAACTGTGCTACGGATCATGCTGATCAGTCCAAATGTACCGCCAAGAAAAGCACCTAGTCTTGGTCCTAAAACGATCGAAGCAATGATTACAGGAATATGCATGGTTGTTGCATTGATTGGACCGATAGGGATAAAACCTAAAGGCGTAACAGCTAATAAAATCAAAATAGCTAAAAACATCGCAGTTAATGTAAAGTTTTTTGTATTTTTCATAAGTACTCCTTTTTTCTAAGCATTTCTTTCATTAAGAGTCAGCATGACCTGTTCGATGATCGTCTGAATATCAGCTAAGGCACCTTTTCCAAAATCTCCACAAGCTAAAAGAGATTCTCTTGGTTCAATTTCCTGATAGCCGACAGATCTCAATGTTTCCAGATTACGCTGAGTGATCGGGTTTTGATACATATTCGTGTTCATGGCAGGGGCAATCAATTTTGGTGTTCCCACTGGAAGCGCCATTGCGACTGTTGAAAGAAGATCGTCTGCAATGCCATTTGCTAGCTTGCCGATAATGTTTGCTGTAGCAGGCGCGATGAGAAACAAGTCAGCTTGTTTTGCTAGTTCGATATGATTGATTACCTGCGGATTTGATTCTTGCATGACGTCTGTATGGACTGCGCGCTTCGACAGAGATTGCAAGGTTAATGGCGTGATAAAATGTGTGCTGCTTTTAGACATAATCACATCTACCTGGGTACCTAATTTGACGAATTGACTTGTAAGATCAGCGCTTTTGTAAGCAGAAATACTTCCAGTAACGCCTAGTAAGATCTTTTTCATTTTGATTCCTCCAGTCTAATTTTCTCAGTAATCAATGCAGCAATCTCAGATTTACTTTGAGCTTCTTCCACTGTTCCATCTTTAGATAAGAGATAGCCGTGGTGTGTCTCGCCATGGATTTCCGTCAAATCATTTGCGAAAATAAAATCAGTTTTGTTATTTATCAGACTATTTTTTGCGACTGCCAGAAGAGATTCCTTTGGTACATCTACTAATAGTTTGAAACCAATGATTTTTGCTTTTGGCTGCCATTCACGTAGATAAGAAATGATTTTTGGTGTTTTCTTCAAAACGAGCACAAGATGCTCGGTGTCAGAAGAGATCTTTGAAACAGTGGTATCTGTCTGTTCATTTTCCGCAAACCAATTGTCCAGTTCTTCTTGCGTTGAAGAAGTGGGTAGGTTTTTTGCCAGCTGTTCTTCTGAAAAACTAAAAGCAGGAGTAAAATCACTGACTGCCATACTGTGGATAATCGCATCGTAGTGTTCTTTTTTCGTTAGTGCTTCTAATTGTAAAAATAAGTCCAGTGCAGATTCGATCGTATAAATCGTTATATTGGAGTGTCTTTTCGGTTTCAGTGCTTGTTTCGTAGTCACGTAATCGATTGTGGTATCCGGATTGGCAGCTAAATAATCAGCTAATGCTTGCCCTAATCGTCCTGTCGAATGATTTGTAATAGCACGTACTTGATCGATTTTTTCAGTCGTTCCTCCAGCTGTGATTAGAATCTTCATTTATGGTCACCTACATTTACTAGTGTTCTTCCTTGGTGTGTTCCAGCAAGTAGTTTAGATGCTGTTTCAGGCAATTGATCCAGAGTAATCTCTTGGACGACCAGTTCATCTGCAATCTGCAAATCCGCCATCTGTGGCCATAAAGAAAGACGTTGATCTATTGGTACATTGACAGAATCAATTCCAATCAACTGGATGTTTCGCAGAATAAAAGGCAAGACAGTCGCGTTTAGTTTGATTCCCCCAGCATTGCCACATAAAGCTACTGCACCGTTATAAGAGATCAATGGAAGAAGACTGCTTAGCTGCTCGCCACCTACTGTGTCGATGACATAGTCGATTTGCTGTTTTCCTAAAGCTTTTGTTGTCTCTGGCAGAAATTCATCAGGTCGTAAGACTTGAGAAGCACCTAGACTTTTTAGCCATGTGACAGACTCTTCTTTTCTGGAAAAGGCAATGATTGACTGGAATCCTAGTTTATGTAACAGGGCTATCGCTGTACTGCCTACACCGCCAGAAGCACCAGTAACGACAACTTTTTTATCGGAGGTCATACCTTGACGGATTAAAGCGTTCACACACAACATAGCAGTAAACCCTGCTGTACCAAAAATCATCGCTTGACGCAGTGTCATATTTTTCGGTAGAGGGACTAACCAGTCTCCTGGTACTTTTTGGTATTGGCTGTAACCGCCTGGATAGGTGACACCAAGCCCAAAACCAGTAGCAAGTACAAGATCTTCTTTTGAAAAACGTGGATTGTTACTTTGGACGACAATTCCGGATAAATCAATCCCTGGAGTCATCGGATAGGTTCGTATCACCTGACCAGATTCGCTCATTGCCAATGCATCTTTATAATTGACATCAGAATAGGCAATTTTTACCAAGACTTCATTTTCAGCCAATTCAGTAAATGGCAGATCACTGATTGCTGTATGGAAAACAGGTTCCTTTATTACCTGAAAAGATCGAAAAGCGTTCATTCGTGAGACACTCCTTTTAAAATTTTCTTTTATCATACCATAAAGCCTACTCTTTTATTCTTGTTCTTCCGTAAATTTAGACAAAAATTAGGTGAAAAATAAAGAATCAAACAACTAGAATTTATTCCAAAAGATAAAGAAATATTCAGCAAAAAAAATTTTACAAAGGGTTGCCTTTTTCAATAAATTTCGTATACTAATACGAGTGGTAGTAAACAGGAAGTTTACTATTAGAAAACTTCGATTCGGAGGAAATTATGGAAATTGGTGAGAAGTTAAGAAATTTGCGCATCCAAAAGAATTTGACACAAGAAGAACTAGGCGAACGCACAGATTTGTCAAAAGGGTATATTTCCCAGTTGGAACGAGATTTAAGTTCACCATCAATGGAAACATTCTTTTCTATTCTTGAAGTCTTAGGTGTGACTCCAGAAGAATTTTTTCATCAAGAAGCAGCGAATCTGCAAGTGGTTTATTCAAAAGAAGATCATACGGTTTATTTCGATGAAGAAAACGGGTATGAATTGGAATGGCTCGTGGCTGATTCGAATGAAAAAGAAATGGAGCCTGTCTTGCTGACTTTTGAAGGTGCAGGAGAATATAAGACGTTTGAACCTTCATTATCTGAAACGTTTATTTTTGTATTAGAAGGGGAATTAGAGTTAAGCTTAGGAGAGACGGTCTATGTGGCAAAAGCAGGACAGTCGATCTATTATCAAGCGACAAAACAACATCAATTAAGGAATCATCTCAAAAAACGAACAAAAGTATTGATTGTTGCAACGCAATCATATTTGTAATATAGGGGGTAAAAACGTGGGGAAACCAATCATTTCATTTGATCAAGTAGTGAAACGCTATGATGATG
The DNA here is from genome assembly GCF_050555565.1 of Enterococcus sp. MSG3290. Classification (NCBI taxonomy): domain Bacteria; kingdom Bacillati; phylum Bacillota; class Bacilli; order Lactobacillales; family Enterococcaceae; genus Enterococcus; species Enterococcus sp. MSG3290. Next base: position 673,243 of record NZ_CP187862.1, read on the forward strand.
AAACAGTATTAAAAAAAGTAAGTTTTGAGATCGAACAAGGAAAATTTTATACACTGCTTGGTCCTTCCGGCTGTGGCAAAACAACGATCCTACGTATTATAGCTGGATTCACCGAAGCTACAGAAGGGGACATCTATTTTGAAGGGAAACGGTTGAATGATTTGCCAGCTAATAAGCGACAAGTAAATACAGTCTTCCAAGATTATGCACTTTTTCCTCATATGAATGTTTTTGATAACGTTGCTTTTGGATTGAAGATCAAGAAAATGTCCAAATCAGATATCGAAAAGAAGGTAAAAGATGCTTTGCGTATGGTCCAGCTTCCTGGATACGAAAAACGGGAGATCAGTGAAATGTCTGGTGGTCAAAGACAGCGTGTAGCGATTGCACGAGCAATTGTAAATGAACCGAAAGTATTGCTACTAGATGAACCGTTATCGGCGCTTGATTTGAAACTACGTACAGATATGCAGTATGAACTGCGGGATCTGCAACAACGATTAGGAATCACGTTTATTTTTGTTACTCATGACCAAGAAGAAGCGTTGGCAATGAGTGATGAGATTTTTGTCATGAATAAAGGGAAAATCGTCCAAAGTGGTACACCCGTAGATATTTATGATGAGCCAATCAATCATTTCGTTGCTGATTTTGTTGGGGAGAGCAATATCGTGGACGGTGTAATGATCGAAGATAATCTAGTTGAGTTTGTTGGTAAGCAATTTGAATGTGTCGATGGCGGGATGCGTCTAAATGAACCAGTTGAAGTTGTTTTACGCCCAGAGGATTTGACGATCACGACACCAGATAAAGGAAAACTAGTCGTAACGGTCGATACTCAGCTGTTTCGTGGTGTCCATTATGAAATCATCTGTTATGATGAACAGCAAAATGAATGGATGGTCCATTCAACGAAAAAAGCTAAAGAAGGAAGCAAAGTAGGATTGGCCTTTGAGCCAGAAGATATCCATGTCATGCGTTTCAACGAGTCTGAAGAAGAATTCGATGCACGTCTTGACAGCTACGAAGAATAGGGGGGACAAGAATGAAAACAATGCGCAGGATCTATTCCGTCCCTTATATTTTGTGGCTCGGTTTATTCGTGATCGCGCCTGTATTAATGATCATTTATCAATCTTTTTTTGATATGAATGGGCAATTCACGCTGAATAATTATCTATCTTATTTTACGTCGGGGACATCGCTTTCTATGACGATCAATTCTGTATGGTATGCATTTTTGATCACGTTTTTCACGCTGATCATCAGTTACCCGACTGCTTATTTTTTAACAAAACTGAAGCACAAGCAATTATGGCTGATGCTGATTATTTTGCCTACATGGGTGAATCTGCTGCTTAAAGCTTACGCATTTATTGGGATTTTCAGTGTGCACGGCAGCGTGAATCATTTCTTTGATTTTATCGGGATCGGGCCGAAACAGATATTATTCACAGACTTCAGTTTTCTGTTCGTGGCAACGTATATCGAGATTCCATTTATGATTATGCCAATTTTCAATGCATTGGAAGAGATGAATCCTTCTTTGATCAGTGCTAGTAGAGATTTAGGCGCGAATAGCTTTGAGACCTTCCGACGAGTGATTTTTCCGTTATCATTAAATGGTGTGAAAAGTGGTGTCCAAGCAGTATTTATTCCTTCTCTTTCTTTATTCATGCTGACTCGTCTGATTGGCGGAAATCGGGTGATCACTTTAGGAACGGCTATCGAACAGCATTTCTTGGTTACACAAAACTGGGGAATGGGTTCTACAATCGGTGTGATTTTAATCATTGCTATGTTCATCGTGATGCTCCTGACAGGCGAGAAGAAAAAAGGAGGTCGCTCATAAATGAAAAAATTTAAATGGTCGTATCTTTATTTAGGGATTGTTTTTTTATTCTTATATGCACCGATCTTCTATCTGATTTTTTATTCCTTCAATGAAGGAGGAACGATGAACAGCTTTACAGGATTTACTTGGGAAAATTATGAAGCTGTTTTTGAAGATACACGTTTGATCATTATCGTATTGAATACGTTCATGCTGGCTTTCTTATCTGCATTGATCGCCACGATCATCGGGACATTTGGGGCTATGGGGATCTATTACACGAAGAAACGACGTGCACGGACAGCGTTGTTGAGCATGAATAACATCTTATTAGTCTCTCCTGATGTTATTATCGGTGCTAGTTTCTTGATTTTCTTTACACTACTAGGATTCGGATTAGGTTTTCAGAGTGTATTGCTTTCCCATATTGCTTTCAGCATTCCAATCGTCGTCTTGATGGTCTTGCCAAAATTGCAGGAAATGAACGATTCAATGGTTGATGCGGCTAGAGATCTTGGTGCTAATAATTTCCAAGTAGTCAAAAATATCATTTTACCTTATCTTTCTCCAGGAATCATAGCTGGATATTTTATGGCATTTACCTATTCTCTTGATGATTTTGCGGTTACGTTTTTCGTCACAGGAAATGGCTTTACGACGCTCTCAGTAGAGATTTATTCTCGTGCAAGACAAGGAATCAGTTTAGAAATCAATGCGCTAAGTGCGTTAGTTTTCTTGTTCTCCATGATATTGGTCATTGGATACTACTTCATTAGTAAAGAAAACCGTCCAAAACGGCTGAAGAAAAATAGAAGAGTACGCGAGGGGGTGGCACGGCTGCGATGAAAAAATTACAATCTCTGTTTTTAGGTATTCTCATCATTATTGCGGTGCTGCTGCTTGGTGTTCGTCAACTTGAAAAAACAAGTGGCATGAGTGGAGCAAAGGTACTTACCATCTATAACTGGGGAGATTATATCGATCCTAGTTTGATCACGAAATTTGAAAAAGAATATGGATACAAAGTGAATTATGAAACATTTGATTCTAATGAAGCGATGTTCACAAAAATCCAGCAAGGTGGGACAAACTACGACATCGCTATACCAAGTGAATATATGATCCAAAAAATGATCAAAGAAAAACTAGTACTTCCATTAGATCATTCGAAGATCAAAGGATTAAATAATATTGATCCACGATTTTTAGACTTGGATTTTGATCCAGATAATCAGTATTCGATTCCATATTTTTGGGGAACTTTAGGGATCGTATATAACGATAAATTCTTTGATGCAGATCAAATTAAGCATTGGGATGATTTGTGGAAGCCGGAATTAAAAGACAGTTTGATGCTGATTGACGGTGCACGAGAAGTTATGGGGCTTTCTTTGAATAGTTTAGGCTATTCTTTGAATAGTAAGAATATGGCACAGCTGACAGAAGCAGCAAATAAATTGAATCATTTAACACCAAATGTCAAAGCAATCGTGGCAGATGAGATCAAAATGTATATGATCAATGAAGAAGCCTCCGTGGCAGTGACATTTTCTGGCGAAGCTGCCGATATGATGTGGGAAAATGAACATTTACATTATGTGATCCCACCAGAAGGATCCAATCTTTGGTTTGATAATATCGTTATGCCAAAAACCGTGAAAAATAAAGAAGGTGCCTATGATTTCATCAACTTTATGCTAGAACCGGAAAATGCGGCACAAAATGCAGAGTATATTGGTTATTCTACACCAAATGAAAAAGCAAAAGCGTTATTGCCAAAAGACATTTCGTCGGACGAACAATTCTATCCATCTGATGACACGATCTCCCATCTTGAAGTCTACGAAGATCTAGGATCGAAATACCTAGGCATCTATAATGACCTATTCTTAGAATTCAAGATGTATCGGAAATAGCGAGAAAATAAGCAAATTTGCATAACTATAATAAAAAGGACTTAGTTTTGATGGGAAAATTTTCAAAACTAGGTCCTTTTTATGTAGTTGAAACGGGTATAATTATTTTAAGGAAGTGATCTAAAGATAACAAATTAGTTTTTGTTTGTTCTTATTCCCTATTGACTTTTCTTTCAAACATGCTATTCTAATTTTATTCTAATAGTATCCGATGAGAAGGAAAGTAGACAGAAAATGGTTCAAGAGAGGCTTTGGTTGGTGTAAAAAGCTAGAAGTTGACTGTCGAAAATGGCCTTAGAGGATTTTTTGTCGAAAGGTAGGCAAAAACGAACAGTCTTTCGTTACCAAGACCACTGATTTTATTGTCAGGCTGAGAGAAAGAATGTTTTTTCTGAAAAAAGGTGGTACCACGAGTATAATCGTCCTTTTACTAGTATTTGCTAGTAAAAGGATTTTTTTTTACAAAAAAACAAAGAAAAGAGTGAGTGAAATGAGCAAAAATAGACCATTTACAGTAGATCATGTCGGAAGTTTCTTACGCCCGCAATCGATCAAAGAAGCAAGAAAAAAAGTTCAAGAAGGCTTACTTTCAAAAGAAGAACTTCGTGCAATCGAAGACCAGGAAATAAAAAAATTAGTGGAAGACCAAAAAGCAGTCGGCATCAAAGGAATTACAGATGGTGAATTTCGGCGTGGATTTTGGCATCTTGATTTTTTAGAAGAACTAAATGGTATCGAAGGCTATGTTCCAGAAACTGGATATAATCAAACATTCCACGGAAAAGCAGCTCCAGCTTATAATATTCGGGTAGTAGATAAATTATCTTTCAATCCAAATCACCCATTTTTAAAAGATTTTGCTTTTCTGAAAGAAGTAGTGGAAACAGATGATACTTTTGTTGCAAAAGCAACGATCCCTAGTCCCACGATGATTTTACGACAAGAGATCCTATCTAATGATGGTTCTTCAAAAATCAAGGAGATTTATCCTGATCTATCTGATTTTTATGAGGACTTGTCCTCTACTTACAAAGCAGCGATTCATGCTTTTTATGAAAAAGGTTGCCGTTACCTGCAATTCGATGATACAAATTGGGCGTTTCTAGCTGATCAAACTAAAAGAGAAGCACTTCTTCAAAAAGGAATTGATCCGAAAGAAATGGCCCATATTTGTACAGAGATTATCAATAACGCACTGGAAGACAAACCAGAAGATTTGACGATCACAACACATATCTGCCGCGGGAATCACGCTTCTTCTTGGCTGTTTTCCGGTGGATATGAACCCATTGCAGAAGAGTTGTTTTCAACAAATTATGATGGTTTCTTTTTGGAATATGATTCTGACCGAGCAGGAGATTTTACTCCTTTAAGACATTGGAGTAACAAAGAAAGTAAAGTTGTTTTAGGATTAGTTACTTCTAAGTTTCCAGATTTGGAAGATACGGAGAAAATAAAAGAACGAATAAAAGAAGCACAACAATTTGTACCATTGGAAAATCTAAGTATCAGTCCTCAATGTGGGTTTGCTTCAACAGAAGAAGGAAACCATTTAACAGAAGAAGAACAATGGAAGAAAATCCAATTATTGCAGCAAGTCGCAAAAGAAGTTTGGCTATGAAAATGTGAGGCTTGGCAAAAAAAAGCGTCCCAAAAAGTCGGCTTTTCATGGAGTGGAGAAATCCACTCTTTTTTATTTACCTTTTATATTATTTATTTGTTAAATAAATAGGAACAAAAAAATTAAATTACTTAATACACACATTAGGGATCATTCATTGAAGGATTAGAAGACAACGAGGATGGCGAAAAATATGATTACAATAGAAAAGTCGTTCTAAACAAATCAGTTCCTAGTATCACACAACGCAAGCCAGTCGATTTGGTGAGATTAGAGGAGTGAAAGCAAACTTTATTATATAAGAAAAAATATTCGAAAGGGATGCTAGTTTAGGTACTAGTGCTGATGAATTAATATTATGCCTCGTAATATTAGGCGTAGTTACTCTAGAGACATCAGTATGGACTATGATTTGTCTCAGAGTCACAACATGTTTTTTTATGAAAAGAAACAGCTAAAATAATTAAATTGCGCAATGTTTAAACTTTCTTAAACTATAACCTAATAAATGTGAAGAAATAATGCACAATTTCTTCACATTTATCTTCTATTCTATATACATACCAACCAACAACCCTATATACTTTTTCATTTTTACTCCTCAAGTAAAAATAACTCCTAGACCGCGGCTACCCACCGCGGTCGTTTTTTTATTCTTCAATCAAAATCGCTTTGATACCCAAACCTGCCAAGATTCGGGCAGAAGTATAAGTATTCAATCCTCTTCTGAAAGTAATGTAAACTTTTTTATCTTTTGGGATTTCATTGATTCGATCTCGTAACTCATTCATTGGAATATTTTTTGTTGCCGAGATACTGCCAGAAGGTGCTTTATTAGGTTCACGTATATCTAAAAAGAACGCTTCTTTCAAATCGTTTTCGGGTATATCACTTGCTTTGATCGTTTCTACGATATTCGTCATTTGATTGATTGCGACATAACCAGCTATATTCAACGGGTCACGGGTAGTAGAATACGGTGGAGAGTAAGGCAACTCCAAATCAGGTAAATCAAAGACTGTCAAGTTTCCGGTGATCGCTACAGAAAGTTCTCCCATCCGTTTATCGACACCTTTTTCTCCAAATGCTTGTCCACCTAAAATACGACCGCTATCTGCATCAAAAATCAGCTTTAGATTTAATCTTGTAGCTTCTGGATAGAAATAGGCATGGTCAAAAGGAGTGATAAAAACAGTTTTATAATTTGTTATGCCTGATGCTTTTAATGCATGTTCTGTCATTCCCGCATAACTTGCTGTATGATCAAAGATTTTTGCGACACCTGCACCAATATATCCGCGATAGCGCATAGGCGTACCATTTAAAATATCTGCCAACATATGTCCTTGACGATTGGCCGCACTGGAAAGCATACTTTGGATCGGCTGACCAGTCACTACACTAGTCGTTTCGATAATATCGCCAATCGCATAGATGTCCGGCAGATTGGTTTGTAACTGGTCATCAACAATGATCTGGCCTGTATCTGATAATTGTATGCCGGTTGCTTTCACCACTTCATTATTCGGAGAAACACCAACAGCAAAGATTAGCATATCAGCAGAAAGGACGGAGCCATCTGATAATACTATTTCTCGACCTTTATCACGGATCTCAGTAATTCTTGTTTCTAAATGAACGGCTAATCCTTCTTTCAGCAATTTGTCATAAACTAAATCAGCAATTTCTGGATCATAAGGGAAAGCGACTTGTGGCAATTGATCGATTAAAGTCACGTCTAAGCCGCGATGCTTGAAATTCTCAGCTAATTCCAGACCCATAACACCTGCACCAAGAATGACGACATGTTGTGGATTTTTTTCTTCAAGGAACGATTTGATTTGATCCGCATCCGTCACACTACGGAGGACAAAGCCGTTTTCTGCTTCAAAAACTCCGGGAATATCCGGATAATCTGGTCTAGCACCAGAAGAGATGATCAACTTATCGTAATCTGTTTTTGTTTCTTCATTTGTGGATAGGTCTTTAACTGTTAATCGCTTAGTAGAAGGATCGATTGCTGTTACTTCGTGTTTAGTAAAGACATCGATGTTGTTTTTTGTTTTCAATATTTCTGGTGTACGTTCGATCAGCGAGTCACGGTCAGTGATCACACCTCCTAAATAATAAGGCAAAGCACAACTTGCATAAGAAATATTTTCTCCGCGTTCATAGATAATGATTTCGTGCGCTTCATTCAATCGACGGAAACGAGTGGCAAATGAAGGACCGCCAGCTACACCGCCAATGACAACAACTTTCATAAAAACATCTCCTTTTCTACGTTGATCGTACTATGTTATGGTAAAAAACAGCAAATAATTGTGCCGGAAAATTATTGTTTATTTTGAATAGACAGAAAATATAGAGAAATAATTTGTGGATAAAACCTAAAAATTTTTTTCTATTTTAAGGATAGATAATACTTTGAAGGGGATAACCCTGTATATTTTTTAAAAGCTGAAGAAAAATGATGGATCGAATGAAATCCTAATATATCTGCAATTTCTGTATAGGTTAATTCATTTTCTAGCACGAGACGTTTTGCTTTTTCCATTTTTAGTTCTTTAAAATAGCTAATAACACTTTTTCCAGTCACTTTTCTAAAATGTTTTTTTAAGCTGGCTGGACTGATAAAAAAAATTTGGGCTAATTGTTCAAGCGAAAAATTTTCTGAAAGATGTTCTTCTAAATATCGTATGATTGGATCAACTAATTCATCTGAATAAAGAATATGCTTTTTTTTAGGAATGACTTTCTCATTTGAAGGTATTGTCAATAAAGCAAGTTCCTGTTGATAATGCCTTGGTAAGGAAGACAATTGAATTTTTTGCAGACAATAAGTAACTAATAAGGAAAGCAAATGAATGCTCATCTGTTGGCATAGTATGAAAAAAGAATTGATTTCCTGATCATAGGAAATAGCTGGCTTACTATGTTTTAGATAATCAATTTTGAACTGTTCATTTTTCAGAAAAGTAATGATAGATGTTATTTCTTGATCTATAGAAAAAGATTGTCCCGTAATATGTGCTAATAATTGCTCATCAAAATAAAACTGGATAATGATAAAAGTTTGTGTTTCCTTTTGAGTAGAAAAGATTTGGACTTCTTGCTGTTTATCAATGAATAAAAGGGAAGGATTATCTAGTTCTATAGATTTATGTGCAAATTCAGCATATAAATTAGCGCTTTCATTTATTAGTAGTCGAAAATAGGGAGCAGCAGATAAATGAAGATGGGTATCTATGGAATAGGTTAGTGTTTTTTTGACAAGATTGGAGGATTGGTTGTTTGTTAACAAAAGAACCACTTTCCTTTCTCTTTTTATATAAAAAGCTTTCTATTTATAATTAATGACTATTATAACAAAAATGAAAAGCCAAAACGACAAGTAAAATATTTTTTTATATAAATATTTGTGTTACTAATTCCGTTAATATACATAAGTGAAAGCGTTTTATATAAGAACTTGAAAAGAAAGAAGGGATAGACATGAAAAAAAGATACAAATTGGTGATAGCTTTGCTAAACATTACCCTATTATTCAGCTTAAGTGCATGTGGAAAAACTAACGAAGAAGTAACAGCAAACATCGCAGATCCAATGATAAAAAAAGCCACTACATTAGAAGTATATGTCGCAAACGGCAAACTGACAAACTATGTTGAAAATGCTGCAAAAATCTATAACCGCAAAACTGGAGCAAATATTGACTTAAAAATTGTGAATGTAGCTTCGGGAACAGCAACAGTACAAATGATCACCCCAAAATTGGTAACACACGAAGATATGCCGGATATTATCTCCATGGCAGACACTTCAGCAGCAGGTGTGCTGGAAAAATTTCAAGATGCTTTTTATAGTGCTGATGAATATGGATTTTATGACAAATATGGCGATCAGTTTTATGATCAAAAATTGAATATTTTGCGTCAACAAACGAGTAATGAAACGATTATTCCTTGGGCTAGTGATTTTACCCCAGCACTTTGTTATTATCAACCAAAAAAATTTGCTGAAATAGGTGTAGATTTTGAAGAAATCAGTTCTTGGGAAGAATATATCCAGGTGGCAAAAGCATTAAAAGAAAAAACTGGTAGTTTTGGAATTGCCTTGCCAGAATCTGGGGACCAAGAATTGTTTATCAACATGCTAGCCCAGCAGAATCAATCTTTGCTTGATGAAGAAGGAAATATCCGTCTGAATACTAAAGAAGCGAAACATGCTGCAAAGTTAATCAAAGAAATGATCGACTCAGATATTGTACATTTCTACGGTGCACAAGATGCTGAGAAAGCATTTCAAGAATCTGCAATGTTTGTTGCTGGCGGCTGGTATGCTACGAATATGTCTTTGAATTTTCCTGATGCATCTGACAAATGGCGCATGGCTCCACTGATTCCTTTTTCAAAAGAAAATCCAGGAAAAGGTGCAGTATCAGGAGGATCAAGTTTTTATGTCCCTAAAGATGCCAAAAATCCACAAGTGGCACAACAATTTCTTACATTTATGCTGACAGATGAAGAATGCTTAGCCAACGCACTGGAGCTGGGCGTGGCTACATCTAACTCATTGGCCTATCAAACAGAAGCAGCTGAGAAAAAGTTTGACTACTACGGAGGACAAAAATACTATGAACTATTGAATAAAATCAATGAAAATACATCAAATACTGTTTTACCAGCCACTTATTCAGATGCTACGTCTTATTTGACTACCGCTGCATATAACTATTGGCAAACAGGTGATTTTGAAAATTCATATCTAAAAGAAGCAGAAAATTTTGCTCATAAGTACGGCGTAAAATTAATTGGTGATTAAAAAATATTAGGAGGACTTAACGATGATGCAATCTTCGTTACCAAGCAAGACAATAAAGAACAGCAAGAAAAAAGCAACAGATACGTCTCATAAAAAAAGTGCTTATGGATTGGTCACACCTTTTGTTATTTTCTTTATTGTGACGATTTTGATTCCCATCATTATCTCGTTTGCTTTTAGTTTTATGAAAATTGGCTATTCATTTGAATTTGTTGGATTTGACAATTATCTAGCTATTTTCCGAGATCCATTGTTTATTAAATCTTACACGAATGTTTTGATTATCATGGCAGGATCAATTCCAATAACGATGCTATTAGCTATTTACTTTGCTGTTTTATTGAATTCAGCACAGTTAAAAGGAAAAGGATTTTTTAGAACTGTCTATTATATTCCAACCATTACATCAACGGTGGCTGTAGCTTCCGTATTCATGACTTTTTTCAATCCGACTGGGTTATTCAATGGATTTTTGAATGCGCTAGGAATTAACGGTGTACAGTGGTTAACAAATCCTTTTTGGATACGAATATCAATGATCATCACGATGATTTGGCTTAGTGTAGGATATAACACTATTTTATTTTTAGCTGGTCTTCAAGGGATTTCTAAAGAGATATACGAAAGTGCTGAAATAGATGGAGCATCGAAATTTCGGCAATTCTTTTTATTAACGATCCCCATGCTAAAGCCAATCATTTTAATGGCCACAGTTTTAGCCACTATCAATGGCTTGGGTAATTTCAATATCCCAAATATATTCTTTGGGACTTCCAATGGACCAGAAAATTCAGCTTTGGTCGTAGGAGTCAATTTATATAAAACAAGTTTTGAAATGGTTGATTTTGGAAAAGCCTCTGCTATTGCCTGGACGATGGTGTTTGTATCTGTTATATTATCGGCTATTCAATTTAAATTCGGAGGTGATAAAAATGACTAAACAAAAGATACAAAGCAGAATTTTTACGTACGTCATTATTGTGTTTGGTGCCTTAATATTTTTGATGCCATATTTATATATGATTGTAGCTTCAACGCAAAGTAATCAAGAAATTTTAAGTGGCGGAATCAATTTCAAGTTTGGGGATATGCTATTAAAAAACTGGCAAGCCATCATGGCGAGATATAATTATCCCTTGATTATTTGGAATTCGATTGTTATTGCGGTAATCAGTACAGTTTTAGCTACAGCCAGTTCTACAATGGCGGGTTATGCATTAGCAAAGTATCGTTTTAAGGGGAATAAACTGTTGTTCAATACAGTTATGCTATCTAGGATGGTGCCTTTTTTTACCACATTGATTCCTTTATTTTACATTATGAGTCGTTTAGGATTATCGAATACTTATGCAGGTGTGATCATCCCTTCGATTGCCAGTACAACTTCAGTGTTTATGATGCGACAATATAGCAGTCAATTTCCTACAGCACTGATGGAGGCTGCCAGAATCGATGGTGCCAATGAGTGGGTGATTTTTACGAAAATCGCTGTACCGATTTTATCACCTACGATTATTACTAGTGGTTTACTTATCTTTATGGGAAGTTGGAATCAATATCTATTTCCATTAGTCATGCTTTCAGATAAAGATAAATATACGGTTCCCTTAATTATCAAAAATATGACGGTTTCTAGTACAGGTGAGCCAATTAATTATGGCGCAATTATGCTAATTTTAGCAACTTCAGTGATCCCAATGGTCTTGATTTATGTGTGGGCGCAGTCTAAATTTAAGGAGAATGACATTGGAGCTGCAAATAAGTAAAAAAAATAACGAATGTTAACCATCTAGTTCGTTCTAGGAGCAACTCCACATTCATAAAAATTAAAAGAATGGCGGGATATCCATGAATGAACAGACGAAGGAATGGTCAAGAAAAATTTTGAATGTAGCTTCTGAAAAGATAGATGCGGAATTAGACAGAATGGGGAATAAAATTCCATATATTTCTTACAACGGAAAATATACAGACGTAATAAAGGACAGAGGAATCGACTGGTGGACCAATGGTTTTTGGAGTGGTATTTTATGGCAGCTCTTTCACAAGACAAAACGAGAAAAGTTCAAAGAGGCAGCAATACAGCAAGAACAATTATTAGAATCTGCCCTGTACCATTTTTCAGACGTTCATCATGATGTAGGTTTTTTATTCTTACCATCGGCTATTGCACATTATCAACAGTCTCAAAACAAGCATAGTCGACAACTAGGGTTACATGCAGCTACGGTACTTGCTGGACGCTATAATATTTCAGGGAACTATTTAGTAGCATGGAATGACCATAAACCTGGTTGGATGATTATTGATAGTATGATGAATTTACCATTACTGTATTGGGCTTCGAGGGAAACTGGTGATCCGAGGTTCTCTAAAATTGCTCGGCAGCATGCAGATACAACAGCTAAGTATCTAGTGAGGAAAGATGGATCAACCGGGCATATCGCAGAGTTTGATGCAGAATCAGGGAAATATATTCGGTTACTTGGCGGGCAAGGATACAATGAGAATTCTTGTTGGAGCAGAGGAAATGCATGGGCTTTATATGGATTCGCGTTAAGTTATCGTTACACAAAAAATCCGTACTATCTAGCTATAGCAGAAAAGATAGCAGTAAATTTTATTCAGAAAATCGAAAAAACTGGTTATATTCCTCTCATTGATTTTGCTGTAAAAGATTCGAATATTGATACCAGTGCTGGAGTATGCGCTGCATGCGGTCTTCTGGAATTAGCAGGATATGTTTCCTCTGTACGATCAAAAATGTATCATGAAGCTGCTATCAATATACTCCAAAAGACAGAAAAGCACTATGCAAATTGGAATATGGATGAAGATGGGATCATTGGAGGCGGAGCAGAAGCATACCATAGAGAACTGACTTATAATGTGCCACTGATCTATTCTGATTATTTTTTTATTGAAGGCTTACTTCGATTAGAACAGTCGGAATTAGCTATTTGGTAGTAAAAAGAGGAGAAAATACAATGAAATATCCAGTACCACTATTAAGGACCAGACAGGATTACTTTGACTTATTTAAAAAGATAAATCAACCACTCCAGCCGTTTTATCGAGCAAGTGGCGCACAAATTGATTATATACATCAAGGGGTAGGATATGGAAATAAAATTGCAGGAATGGAAGGATTCTCTCGGGTTTTATGGGGAGCGGGGCCCGCAATTGACCAATTAGATGAACGATGGTTGAAATTAATTCTATCAGGAATAAAAGCTGGAACAGATCCTTCCCATCCCGATTATTGGGGAGAAATACATGAAAGAGACCAGCGTATGGTAGAAATGCCCGCAATGTTATTAGCGTTATATCATCATGAACAATTATTATGGAAAAAATTAGATACAGGAGAAAAAAACCAGATTATTCATTGGTTCTCGCAAATTTTTGAATATGAATGTGCAGATGGTAATTGGCAATTTTTTAAGATAATTGTCGGAACAATTATCCAAAAATTTGGTTATCCAGTTAAAGAATCAGCACTGAAAGAAGCATTTGATAATATAGAAAATTGTTATCTTCAAAATGGCTGGTATCGAGACAGTTCAAGAGGTCGCCAAGATTATTATAATCCTTTTGCATTTCATTATTATGGTTTGATTTATAGCGTACTAGAACCAGAAAAGCCCATTAGCCAGATATATAAGAACCGAGCTATTGATTTTTCTAGAGACTATATTCATTTTTTTGCGGAAGATGGTGCAAATGTGCCTTTTGGTCGAAGCATGATTTATCGTTTTGCAGTTTCAAGCTTTTGGTCAGCTATGTTGTGGGCCGATCTTTTGCCTTTTAAATTAGGTGAAATCAAGGGGTTAGTCAATCGGAATATAAGATGGTGGATGCAAAAAGAAATATTTGATGAAAAAGGTATCCTGAATATTGGTTATACCTACCCTCAATTGACATTGACTGAACCCTATAATAGTACGTTATCTCCATTATGGCTGAATAAGATTTTTTTATTGTTGGCGCTACCTGAAGACCATGAGTATTGGACGGCTAAAGAAATGCCTATGCCTATTCGTGAAGGAACTAAACTTCTTTCAGAAGCCAATTTGCTCATACAACATGATAATGGACATACATTTTTTTTGAATGCGGGACAATTAGGGCCAAATTTCCATACATTGACCAATGAAAAATATTTAAAATTTGCTTATTCTAGTCAATTTGGTTTTTCGATACCGCGAGCGAATCAATTGAAAGCAGAAATGGCAATGGATTCAATGCTAGGGATTCAGCGAGCGGACACATATATCACGACCAGTTTTAAGAATGAGAGCATCAAAACCTATGGACAGTTCATCGTTCGAAATAATGTACGAGACATTGTATGTAAGAAAGAGGTACTTGCCTCTACATGGGAACCTACTTTACAGGCAAAAATCAGAACTTGGCTTATTCCTTTTGAAGGCTGGCAGATTCGCGTACACAAAGTAGAATTAGATACAGAATATGTTCTATATGAGACAGGGTTTGCTATTGAATGTTCTCCTGAGAAAGAAGGAATAATCATAGAAGAAGACAAGGAAAACTATAGGGTGAGTGAAGCTGGCTTTTCAGGTATTATCTGTTTAAGTGACGATACTATTAAACGAAAATCCACAGCTATTATGGGTTTGCCCAATACAAACTTGATGACATGGGAAAACACTTTTATTCCTGGATTAGAGGGTACATTTGAAAAAGGAACCCATTGGCTCGGAACAGGAGTGGTTGCTCATCAAGATCGGGATTATAGTTTAGAAGTATGGAACAATCGTCCCAAAATTGATTTTGATGGGACAACCGGGCTAACTATCCAAAATAAAAACAATAAAAAAAGACTAAAATTATGCTAAAGGCTGGTGGGGAAATGCTTGATAAAGTGATGTTTGAAGAGATAATACATCCAGAAAAATGGATAAATGAATGTTATAAAGAATTAATGGAAAAAGAATGGAATAATGAGATCGAGCGTTGTCGCAGACACACGGAGAGGTTAATCAAACGTATCAGTAACAGTCAGTATCAATTCCCAAGCGAGTGTCCTATAAAAGGACGTTATCCATTAAGAGACAATATTGGTTGGACAGAAGGATTTTGGACAGGAATTAATTGGTTGTTATTTGAGAAGACGGGTGATCCTTTATTTCAACAAACAGCTGAAAAAGCAGATATAGATTTTATCCACAGGATTGACTGTCAAATTATCACTAATCATCACGATCTTGGTTTTTTGTATTCTTTATCAACCGTAGCAGATTATAAAATAACGGGAAATCGAAAAATGAAGGAAGCTTCAATTGATGCGGCAGAAACATTACTTCAGCGTTTTTGGGAGAAGGCAGGAGTTATACAAGCTTGGGGAGATCCTAGTGATCCTTCACAACAAGGTAGAATGATCATGGATTGTTGCATGAATCTTCCATTATTGTATTGGGCGAGTGAAGAAACTGGAAATCAAAAATATAAAAAAGCTGCTCAGGCTCATATTCAAAATGCAGCAGATTATTTAGTAAGAGAAGATGGTTCAACTTATCATACATTTTATATGGATGTCAAAGATGGAAAACCAAGATATGGAAGTACGCATCAAGGTTATAGTGATAATTCCTGTTGGGCTAGAGGCCAAGCATGGGGGATTTACGGTTTTGCATTAAGTTATCGTTATTTGAAAGAACAAAAATATTTTGATTTAAGCAAAATATTAGCCAATTATTTTATGAATCGGTTGCCAGAAGATACCATTTGTTATTGGGATTTGATCTTTGATGATTCTAGCAGAGAAGAAAAAGATACATCTAGTATGGTGATCATGGTTTGTGGATTATTAGAATTAATAGAATCAGGTCTATTAGACAAAACAGAAAAGAACTTATACCAGTCTGCTGTTTGGAAAATTATGCGACAATTGAAAGAAAGATATGCTACAACGGAAGAAGAAGATGGCTTTTTAACACAGTCTGTTTATAATAAGCCCAAAAATAATGGGGTAAATACACCTTGTATTTGGGGTGATTACTATTATTTAGAAGCTTTAGTGAGAATGACTAGTAATTGGTCTTCTTATTGGTGAAAAAGGTAAATATGGAATTTTTGTTTGATAAAATAAAAAAAGAAAAACCAAAACAGCATGAATGGTTTCTGTTTTGGTTTTTTCGTTAATTTTCATATTCTTCTAATTCCAAGCTTAGTTCTTCCCATTCCGTCAATTTTGTTTCTTGATTTTGTCTAGCAGCTTCTAAATCTTGGTTCAGCTCATTGAGTTTTACGTGATCTTCCAGGTTTTCTGGCGCGACCATTTCTTGTTCCAACTGATCGATCCATTCATCGATCCGCGCCATTTCTTCTTCAACCTGAGTAATTTTTCGTTGAAGGCTACGGATAAGCTTTTGCTGTTCTTTGCTTTGGTAATAATCAGATTTGTTCGTGGGAGCAGGAGCAGATTCTGGCTCATCTTGTGCCAACAATTCGGCGATTTCTTCTTCTTCCTGCTTTTTCTCTAAATAATAATCATAGTCTCCTAGATAGACTTTGCTGCCATTTTCAGAGAGTTCGACGACTTTTGTCGCGATCCGATTGATGAAATATCGGTCATGGGAAACAAAAAGCAGTGTGCCGTCATAATCGATCAATGCATTTTCTAATACTTCTTTGTTGTCAATATCTAAATGGTTTGTTGGTTCATCCAAAATCAAAAAATTTTCTTTGTTCATCGCTAACTTGGCTAAAGCAACCCGTGCTTTTTCACCGCCACTTAGCAGAGGGATTGGTTTTTCTACATCTTCGCCAGAAAATAAGAAAGCACCTAAAGCACTTCGAATCTCTTTTTCTGGAGTGGTAGGATGCTCATCCCACAATTCTGCTAGGATCGTCTTGTTTGTATGCAGATCAGCTTGACCTTGATCGTAATAGCCGATGGTGACATTTGTCCCTAGCGTTTCTTTTCCACGAATAAAAGGGATCTGGTGAATGATTGATTTCAGCAATGTCGATTTCCCGATACCATTCGGACCTACTAGAGCAATCGCTTCTTGACGACGGATATCTAGATTGATTGGTTCAGATAAGGTGACATTATCATATCCGATAGCGGCATCTTCGATTTGCAAGACTACATTTCCAGAAGGCTTTTCTATACTGAATAGAAAGTTTGCTTGTTTTTCATCCCCTTGAGGACGATCCAGCCGGTCCATTTTTTCTAATGTCTTTCTGCGGCTTTGCGCTCGTTTTGTGGTAGAGGCGCGAACAAGGTTCCGAGCAACGAAGTCTTCTAATTTATGGATTTCTGTTTGCTGCTTTTCATAAGCCTTCCATTCACTTGCTAGCTGTTCTGCTTTCAAATCTAGATATTTCGAATAGTTACCTTTGTAATGGCGCATTTTTCTTCTGCTTAATTCATAGACTTCATTGACTACTTTATCTAAAAAATAACGGTCATGGGAAACAATCAATAATGCACCAGTATAGCTTTGCAGATAATTCTCAAGCCAGGAAAGTGTCTCGATATCTAAATGGTTCGTTGGTTCATCTAGAATCAAAATGTCAGGGTGTTGCAAAAGCATGCGAGCTAAAGCTAAACGTGTGCGCTGTCCGCCTGATAAAGTATCGATTTTCTGATCATAAAATGAAGAATCGAATTTAAACCCATGCAATACGGAACGAATTTCATTTTCATAACCATAGCCGTTTCGATCTGAAAAATCGTGTTGCAGCCGGTCGTATTCTTTTAAATAAGAACTATAAGCAGGTGTGTCTGGCGTACCTTCGCTAATGAAAATCTCTAGCTCGCGCATCCGCTCTTCCATTTGTCTAACTTGTTCAAAAGCTTTCAGCATCTCGTTCCAAACTGTTTCATTGGAATCAAGTCCTGTGTCCTGAGCGAGGTATCCGAGAGTCGCTGTTTTATTTTTAGCGATCTTTCCTTCATCAGGTGCTTCAATTCCAGCAATGATCTTTAATAAAGTCGATTTTCCAGCGCCATTTCTGCCAACTAAAGCGACACGAGCGCCTGTACTGATTTCTAAATGTATGTTTTCAAATAAGACTTCTGCACCAAAATGGCGAGCAATCTGATTGGCTTGTAATAATATCATGGAATCCTCTTTTCTACTTTGTGAATTCTCCTCAAATAAAAAACTATTTTTCAATTAGTAGTCTACCATAAATTCCATTATACTGCGAGATTTGCAGAAATGATAAATAAATGAATAAAGAATAAAATTTCACAATATCTGAGCAATGGAATTGATTTTTTCCTATAAATACTGCTATGATGGAGAAATCAAAGATGTAATTAGACAATACGTGGAGGTCATTTCGTGAAAGATCATATTATTCCAAAGGCGACAGCTAAAAGACTGCCTTTGTATTATCGCTATTTAAGGATTTTAAATAATGCTGGAAAGAAAAAAGTGTCTTCAACTGAATTAAGTGAAGCCGTTCAAGTAGATAGTGCAACGATCCGTCGAGATTTTTCTTATTTTGGCGAATTAGGAAAACGTGGGTATGGTTATGATGTAGAAGATCTTATGCACTTTTTTGCAAAGACATTAAACGACGATCAATTGACAAATGTTGCGCTGATCGGTGTAGGGAACTTGGGAAGTGCTTTACTAAAATACAAATTCCATCAAAGTAATAGCATACGTATCAGTTGTGCTTTTGATGTGAATGAGGAAATCGTTGGGCGCATCGTAGACGGTATCCCCGTTTATCCAATGGAAGATATGTCAGAACAAATCAAGATCCAACAAATCGAAGTAGCAATTTTAACGATACCCGCTGAAAGAGCACAAGAAGTAGTCAATCAGTTAACGGAAGCAGGAATCAAAGGAATCTTGAACTTTACCGCTGCTCGATTGAATGCTCCGTCAGATGTATTGATCCAAAATGTTGATTTGACGAATGAATTGCAAACCTTGATCTATTTCTTGCATTCTGACGCAAATGCGCATTCCGAAAATACAGCAGAATAAAAATAAAAAGCGATTGAACAAATGAAGGCAAAACTTTCACTTGTTCAATCGCTTTTTTCTGTTTGGACAACGATTATTTTGTTCGGAAGATTTCTTCATAAGAAAGGGAATCATCTTCTGCTGTCAGTTCATCTAGTAGATAACGGATTTTTTTAAAGTCGATGAACCGTGCTTGCCGAAAGACTTCTTTTCCTTGATGAAAAATCAGGACAACTGGCGCAGTCAGCACTTCAAATTTACTAGCTACTTCTGGTGTTTCAAATGCATCCAAATGAAGTGCCGGAATATCATAATGTGTGAGAAGTTCCTCTAGTCGTGGACGAACAGCGTGACAAACACTGCAATTAGGCATCGAAAGATAAATGACGGCAACGGATGACTGTTGCAGTATGTCTTGAACTTCAGTCAAGTTAGTGGTTTGTTTCATTTTTATTCTCCCTTTTATGATAGAAGTGATATGTATGAGACCTTAATTTAATGGGAATAACAGAAAAAGTCAATTGAAGTGCTTTGGTAAAAAATAAGAGTTGTGTAAAAATTTACAGAGCAACTTGTTTTTTTTTGAATAAAAGCGTATATTTGCAAAGCGAATGAACTAGAAATAAAAAGGAGGAAACTCATGTTTTCTTTTATTCCAAATTCGGTTTTGCAGATGAGTACGATTTTCTTATCGATCGTTATTGAAGCATTACCTTTCGTATTATTAGGCTGTCTTATCTCAGGCGCCTTACAAGTATTTTTGACCCCAGAACGTGTGAAGAGATGGCTTCCTGAAAATCGTATATTCTCTATTTTTACTGGTTCGATCTTAGGATTTTTCTTTCCTTCATGTGAATGCGGCATCGTACCGATCGTTCATCAATTTGTTAAAAAAGGCGTACCAGTTCACACAGCGTTTGCTTTTATGCTGACTGCTCCGATCATCAATCCAATCGTGATTTTTTCCACTTTTATCGCATTTGGCAATTCTTGGCAGATGGCAAGCTGGCGGGTGATAGGCAGCTTTTTTGTTGCCCTTGTGATTGGTGTCTGGCTTGCCTATTTTCAAAAAGACGCTGTATTGAAAGAAAAAATCACGTCTAAAGTAGCAGAAAATCACCATCATCATGTCCATGAAGAAGAACAAAGTGAGAAGAATGAACCAAAAAATCAGCTGATCCATCAAACTGGGCATGTGTTGACACATTCAATCGACGAATTTTTTGATACAGGTCGTTATTTGATCATTGGCGGATTAATCGCAGCTGCGATGCAGACTTATTTACCAACTAGAATTATGCTAACGCTCGGCTCAACAAAGATTTTAGCCATTATCATCATGCTGTTATTGGCCTTTACGATGTCTCTTTGCTCAGAAGCAGATGCGTTTATAGGATCTTCTTTGTTAAGTCTGTTCGGCACAGCACCTGTAGCTGCCTTTTTGGTCTTTGGCCCAATGGTCGATATCAAAAATCTACTGATGATGAAACGATATTTTACAGGACGCTTTATTTTATCGCTGATCGGACTGATTGCCCTTAGCGTTATTGGATTCACATTATTTATTTAGGAGGAAAAATATGCTGCGGTTTTTGATTTTATCTGGGTATTTCGAATTGATGATGTACTTGCAAGTTTCTGGCAAACTCGATCAATATATCAATGTCCATTATCGCTACTTAGCTATTCTTTCAATGATTTTATCTGCTCTTTTGGCTTTAGTTCAGCTGTATTTGTGGGTCAAAAACGGAAAAGCAGAGGAAAAGGCACACGAGCACGATCATGACCATGGGTTGTCAAAACCTTATCAACGTGGAATCGCTTATGTACTGCTAGCTTTGCCAGTAATCGTGGGGACGTTGTTTCCAACAGTTAGTCTCGACACTACGATCGTAGAAGCCAAAGGATTTAATTTCCCAGTAAGTAAAGAATCAGTAGGGGATCCGGAGATGCAGACACAATACTTAAAGCCGGATACCAGTATTTATTTCAACAAATCAGACTACTTAGACCAAATGAATGAGTTGAAAGAAAAGTATGGGGATAAGCAAACTATCAAGATCACAGATGAAAACTATTTAGAAGTTATGGAGCTAATTTATAATTACCCTAGCGAATTCATTGGCAAAAAAATCAGCTATGAAGGATTTGTTTACCAAACACCGAACGATAGCAATACAGATATTTTCTTGTTCCGATTCGGCATTATCCATTGTGTGGCAGATTCAGGAGTCTTTGGTTTGTTGACGCATATGCCGGAAGGAGTAACGGTTAAAAATGATGAATGGTATAAAATAGAAGGAACCATCCAATCAGACTATTATCAACCATTCAAGCGTGAAATCCCATCTGTAGTTGTTACAAACGCTGAGAAAGTCTCTGCTCCGAAAAATCAGTATGTGTATCGTTCTTTTTAAAAGAACAAAATAAATAAACATAGCTCAGACAGCTGACACGCAAGGACGTCGGTTGTCTGGCTTTTTTTGCATGATGTATTCATTTGTTTGATATTTATTTTAGAAGCAGCATCCTGAAAGTATTTGATATCGGTTTCAAAGGTGTTGGAAAAGATTGTGAAGAGAATTACAATTTATTCCTAACATGTATGTTGAAAAGTTGTATGAAATGATTTTGATAGTAAAATATCGAGTGGAGGTACTTTTTATGGTAACGCGTATATTTATTTTGGATGATAGTTTGGTTTTTGAAAAAATGCTAGTAGAAATTTTGGAAGAATCCAGAATTTTATTAAGTCCTTGGAAATTTGAGATCGTTCAGGGATTGAACGTTATACAATTTGTTGAATTCATTAAAAATAATGAAATCTATTCCTCAGATATTTTTTTCCTAGACATCGATTTGAACGCCTATTATAGCGGTATCGAACTAGGCGAAATGCTTAGAGAAAAGAATGAAAAGTGTAAAATTGTTTATCTAACGTCTCATCCGAATAAAGCAATAACTGTTATTAATCGAAAGATTACGCCTAGTGGTTATTTGATAAAAGAATTCACTTATGAAAAAAATAAAAAAAGCATCCAAAGTTACTTATTGAAAGAAAAAGAAAACTATCCTGTTCAATATGCTACGAAAAAAAGGTGGACAACTGTCCGTTATGGTAATAGCGATCACTATATCCATTACGATGAAATCCTTTATCTAATGAGCATGCCAGGTTATAAAAATAAAATAGGCCTAGTATTGAAAGATGAAGAGATTCTCGTAAACGGCACAATTAAAAAATATAAAAAATCACTCGAATATGAGTATTTATGTAAAGATTTAAAAGCTTATATCATTAATACTGAAAACATTACATCTATTAGCAGAGTAAACGAAATAGTAACATTTGCAAATGGAGAACAACTAGAGATGGGAAAGAGAAGTATTGATAAACTAAAGAATTTTATGCAAGAAAAGATAGAAAATGAATCATTTTAAAGAAAACAAAGACTCATATCTTACCTGTTAGAAGAGTGTTTTCCTGTAGAAGAGAACAACCCAAGTAGCAGCCTAGTCGTTTCTATCCTTTTTTGTTATGCACTCTTTTTGACATTTACTCCACCAATAACGAAGGGTACAATAAAAAGTAATAACAAACAAAAGGAGTACAGAAATGATTGAATTCATCAATGTAAGTAAAAGTTACGGGAAAAAACAAGCATTAAAAGACTTGTCTCTCTCGATAAGACAAGGGGAAATTTTTGGATTTTTAGGACATAATGGTGCCGGAAAATCAACTACGATTAAAAGTTTAGTTAGTATTATTGAACCATCATCGGGAACGATTTTAGTAGATGGAATGAAATTGACGGAAAATCGCTTGAGTATCAAACAAAAAATCGGTTATGTGCCTGATTCCCCAGATATTTTTTTACAATTGACGGCTGGAGAATATTGGGACTTGATTTCAGCTGCCTATGAATTAGACACACAAAAAAAAGAAAAGCGTTTAGCAGAATTGACAGCGCTTTTTGATATGTATAGTCATCAAAATGAAACAATCGCAAGTTTTTCACATGGAATGCGTCAAAAAACGATTTTGATCGGCACGTTGCTGCCAGATCCAGATATTTGGGTATTGGATGAACCTTTGCAAGGACTTGATCCTCAAGCAGCATTTGATTTGAAAGAAATGATGAAGGCTCATGCCGCAAAAGGAAAAACAGTCATTTTTTCTACACATGTATTGGATACCGCACAACAGTTATGCGATAAACTGGCTATTTTGAAGAAAGGTGAATTGATTTATCAGGGGGCAGTTAGTGAATTATTGAATGGCTCACCTGATGAAACGCTAGAAAAGATTTATTTGAAAATGGCTGGAAGGCAAGCGACAGGAGATGGACCGTATGTATAAGCGACAATTATTAGAATTAATTCGAGTTAATCTTTTATATGTTAATCCACAGCTCACGAATAAAGCAAGAGAGAAAGGAAAAAAGGGAAAGCGATTAACTATCTATCTTTTGTCTCAAAATCTTTTTTCAGGGCTGATTTTTTTACTGATTTACGGATTTGCTATGTTTGCTATGAACTTTGTTAAATTGCCAGGTTTCTTTACTTATTACGTGGCACTTTTTGGTATGTTAGGTTTAACTCAAAGTATATCAGTCATTTATAATATCTTTTTTGAAGGAAATGACCTGCAAGTATTTTTGCCTCTGCCTTTTGGACAAGGACAGGTTTTTTCAGCAAAGATTTTGGTAGTTGCTTTGACCATCATTCCTTTTGTTTTTCCGCTTCTAGTCATGTTTATTTTAACCGGATGGCGAGCTGATCTAGGGATTTTTCTTACTATCATTATTTCGATCCTTTTGTTTTCTCTATTTTTGATTATTCTTTTTTGTCTGGCTAGTTTGATTGTTTTTGGTTTGGCTCGAACAGCAGTGTTTAAAAAACATAGAAAAACAGTTTCTAGTATCTTGCTTGGCAGCTCGATGCTGATCGCATTTGCTGGAATCATGTGGATGAATCATCAAACGGGGACTATTGAAAATGAGTTAACAGATCGGCATCCGATTTCGATATTATTGCCATTCTATGATGCTGCCAGTCAGCCACTTTCTCAACAAGGTTTATTGGGTTGGGGAATACTAGCTATCACGGCTCTGGGATTTTTCCTTGCTGTAAAACAGCTGATAGTACCAAAGCTTACAGAGCAACTGACTGATTCAAACAGTGAGTTCAAAATAAAAAGAACCCATAAAAAGAACCAAAATGTGCATCAGCTTTTATTTAGTTACAATGCTCAATTAGTAAAAGAACCTAATTTGATTATGCAAGTTCTTTCTTCTTCCTTGTTAACTCCAATCATTTTTATTCTTGCTTTTGCCCTAGGAGGCGAAATAAAATTAACTGATTTAGATAATAAGTTAATCGGTGTTGTTTTCCTGGTAGGGATCGCATTGGCTTTCTTAACAGTTAATCAGACTTCTTTTATCAGTAATCTTATTTCTTTGGATCAAGAAAATTTTCTGTTTATCCGTTCTTTGCCAATCTCTATGAACCAATATTTAAAAGAAAAGTTCAGATTCGGATGGATATTGCAGAGTTTTTTAACTGGTGGGATCGCATTATTAAGCGGACTGTCTTTTCGGCTGCCTTTGTTTTTTATCCCTAGCTTGCTATTTGGTTCTTTATTCGGCTGCTACTTATTGTCACTACGTTATTTCGCTAGAGATTATCGGTTGCTGCTGCTGAACTGGACCAATATTAACCAATTATTTAACAGAGGTTCAGGAAGTTTGGGTTTAGTCGCAACTATGATGGGTTCATTGATCATCAGTATTATTCTTATCGTCTTATACGGAATGTTGGCTTTGTTTTATCCATTTTGGTTAGTGAATATTCCTGTGATCGGTTTAGTTCTAATACTTTCCGCTCTATGGATCGTTTATTATCAACGAACGTTTTGGAAAAAATTTGAATAAAGAAGAGGGGCCGTGACAAAAATCATGTCGCAGCCCCTTTTTTACAGATAGAGGGTGTTCAAAAGTCAGTTTCTCAGTATTAAGTCAATTTTATGTAAAAATGTAAGAAGCTATTTTTACAAAACTTTTTTTAATACTCATAATTACTTCTTATTGCTCCTGCGGTTACTTGTCGCAATGTTTGTGAGATATTTTGTCATCGCTCAAGGCTGAACGTCTCTTTCACAACCTTTTCTTTGTTACACTTCGTTTATTTAAAAAGCCGTTTTTTTCGTTTCATCATGATTGCGTCACGCTTTACTTTGAAATTACGGATGTTATGGTTAAAGACTTCTGATAATACAAGACCTAAAGCGATTGCTCCAGCAATCATAATTGCTTGGACCGCATAATGAGCCGCTTCTCGATAGGATTCAGTAACGAGATTCCGAACCGCTTGATAAGCTAAACCACCAGGGACTAGAGGAACCATCCCGGGAATATTGAAAATCGTTACGGGCATTTTCAAACGTTTAGAGAAAAGATCGCTGATGAATGCTACTCCTAAAGAACCAAGCAATGAACCAAAAGCAGCAGATCCGCCTATTTGAACACAGATCCAGTAGATCATCCAGCCAAAAGCACCAGAAAGACCACAACAAATCAATGAACGCCTAGGTACATTTGTAATAACGGCAAATGCCGCAGTCGCTAAAAAACTAAAAGAAAACTGAATAAATATCGTCCCCATACTTGTGTTCCTTTCCTAATAAAAAAGCTGGAAAATAAAAGCAATCGCAAAACCGATCATCGTAGCAGTCATCATCGCTTCTGTTCCGCGAGAAACTCCTGAGACATAATGTCCAGCTAGCAAATCACGGATAGCGTTCGTAATTTGAACTCCAGGAACTAAAGGCATCACACATCCGATAATGATTAGATCCTGATTGCTTCCTAAGCCAAAACGTACGCTGTAGATAGCGGCTATGCCAATCAATAAAGAAGATAAAAATTCCGATAAAAATTTGATTCTAAAAAATTTCAAACTATATAGATAAGCTGCGTATCCCAATCCTCCAATGACTAAAGTCACAGGTAAATCGGTCATCTTTCCGCCAAATAACACCATAATTGTTCCACTGATCACTGCCGCGCTAACGATTTGCAACCAGACAGGAAAGAAAGAACGGTCTCGGTCGATTGCTTGCAGTTCGCAGTAAAGTTCTTCTAATGTTAGCTCTGAAGCAACATATTTACGTGAAAGATCATTTACTTTTACTACTTTTTCTAAATTAATCGAACGGTTGGTAATTTGTTCCATTCGGATGGTCGAGGTACGATCAAGACCAATAAAGAGACCGGTTTGAGTGACATAGCTGACCAAACGGAAATTTCCAGAAGCTAAAGCAATTCGACTCATCGTATCTTCTACCCGATACATCTCCGCATTGCTTTCCATCATGATTTTCCCAGCGAGTAAACAAGTGTCCAGCAACAGATCTAATTCTTTTCCCGTCATAGCATCTTCTCCAATAATTGATTGATTAGTTTTATTTTACTACAAAACATACCAGAAGCGTAAAGAATAAAAAAACTTGAGGAAGGAATAAAAGAGGCGTATACTGTTTTTGTATTGCGGGTGTAGTTTAGTGGTAAAATCCCAGCTTCCCAAGCTGATGTCGCGGGTTCGATTCCCGTCACCCGCTTAAAATAGGTTGTGAAAAAGCTGCTCTGCAACAAGTAATAAGAACAGCCAAGCAAAAACAACTTCTTATGTTTTTAACTTGGATGGACTTATTACCGCAGATGCAAGCTTTTGCGCACCGTTTACCAAGCGGTTGTGAAATCAGTGTATTGTCTTGAGTATGAAGAAAATTTTTGAATAATAATAAATACCTTACAGATAGAGTGGTGACTGATTAGAGACGAGGAATCCGTCTCTTTTTTGTATTTTTAAGCCATCTTAAAACAGGTTTTATTTTTTGCTGTTTCTATCTCTTTCTAGTATTTATTTATAGGGGAACATATGTTAAGATTTAGGGAGCTGTTAGTAAAGGAGTAAAGAAATGAGCAAAAAAACAACCAAGGCGATCGTGGGGATCGTCGCTGCTGTGATTGCAGGGGCATTCGGTGTTTCCACCACACAAAAAGATTCAGATATCTTTCAGCAGATTACAACTATTTTTGATTCCACACCACAAGCTTCTCAAGTAGCGGATGTGCCAGAATATGATGGAAAACATCAAGAAATAGAAATCAATGGGAATCAGCCGGAATTTACAAAAGAGGATCTTAGCCTTTCCAAAGGGACATGGGAAAGCTATTCAAATATTGATAAATTGAACAGAGTAGGACAAGCCAATGCTATGCTTGGAAAAGATTTGTTCCCTACTGAAAAGAGAGAGCCTTTGTATATTGACCCGACAGGTTGGAAACAAAAGAAATTAAGTGACGGGCAATGGTTATATAATCGCAGCCATTTAATTGGTTTCCAGCTGACTGGTCAAAATAACAACATTAAAAACTTGATGACAGGGACACGTTCGTTGAATGCTCCATACATGCTTGCTCACGAAAATGATATTGCGGCATATATCAAAGAAACAAATCATCATGTACGCTACCGTGTCACTCCTCATTTTGAGGGGGATGAACTGGTAGCCAGGGGAGTGCAATTGGAAGCAGAAAGCATTGAAGACAAAAAAATTGAATTCAATGTCTTTATCTACAATGTTCAAGATGGCTACACGATCAATTATGAGACAGGACAAGCAACAAAAACAAAAAATTAGTAGCAGCTATTCGAATTTTTTATGAATATTATGAAAAAATTGTGTAAAAACATACATTCAAAGAAATATAGCGTATACTTTATGAAAAGAGTACTTTTGATAAAGCTACAGAAAAAAGGAAAAAAACATACAAATAGTGTTTCTTAATTTATTCGGAAGTTTGGAATATTTGTTTGTAGTTTTCCCTTTCTTCGAGTAAAATAAGGTTGTAGAAGGTAAGCTGGAATTACCTTGCGGGAAAGAGGTGTAGAATCATGGGTTTTACAGATGAAACCGTACGTTTTGGTTTTGACGATAGTCGCAAAAAAGAAGTGAGCGAAACATTAGCGATTGTTTATCGGGCTTTGGAAGAAAAAGGCTACAATCCAATCAATCAGATTGTCGGCTACTTGCTTTCTGGAGACCCGGCCTACATTCCTCGTTATCGTGATGCTCGAAATTTGATTCGCCGTCACGAACGCGATGAGATCATGGAAGTAATTGTCAAGGACTACCTCTCAAATCATGGAGTGAATTTATGAGAGTAATGGGCTTGGATGTCGGTTCTAAGACAGTAGGTGTTGCTATCAGTGACCCCTTTGGCTGGACAGCTCAAGGAGTAGAGATTATTCGGATCAATGAAGCAGAAGAAGAGTTTGGCTTTGATCGGTTGAAGGAATTAGTAGCACAATATGAAGTAGACCGGTTTGTAGTTGGATTACCTAAAAATATGAACAATTCCATCGGACCAAGGGCAGAAGCTTCCATGTCATATGGAGAAAAGATCAAAGAACTATTCTCCTTGCCAGTTGATTATCAAGATGAACGATTAACCACTGTTCAGGCAGAACGTATGCTAGTAGAGCAGGCAAATACTTCAAGAGCCAAACGAAAAAAAGTCATCGATAAATTAGCAGCTGTGATGATCTTACAAAATTATTTAGACGGCTCAGGTAAGCAATTATTTTAATAATAAAAGAAAAGAGGTAATCTTATGACAGAACATAACCATTCCCACGACCATGAAGGACACGAACACATCACATTGGTGGATGACCAAGGAAATGAAACATTATATGAAATCCTACTAACAGTTGACGGACAAGAAGAATTTGGACGTAACTATGTTCTTTTATATCCTGCTGGTGTTTCAGAAGATGAAGATGTAGAATTACAAGCTTATGCATACATCGAAAACGAAGATGGAACAGAAGGCGAGTTAGAACAAATCGAAACAGACGCAGAATGGGACATGATTGAAGAAGTATTCAATACATTCATGGCGGAAGAAGAAGAATAGAATAAAAGAATGAATGAATTAATAAGATATAAAAAAAGGGATTGTGACAAACGTCTTGTCACAATCCCTTTTTCCAAATAAACGATGTTCAATCAGCTGCCCCTCAGCATTCGCTCGAAAAACGGCGAAATATGAAGAACTATTTTGCCATTTGTTTCTCTAATAATCAGGTCAAAACGTTGACTTCACAGTCTCTTCCTTAAACGGTGTTCTCCTGCCAACTCCTCGGTCACAAGTCACAATATTCAACAAACATGAGAAGCTGTTTTTTGAAATTGTTCCTTGTGACTCGGAGCTGAACGGCAGGCTCACGACCTCTTCCTTAAACGGTGTTCTCCTGCCAACTCCTCGGTCACAAGTCACAATATTCAACAAACATGAGAAGCTGTTTTTTGAAATTGTTCCTTGTGACTCAAAGCTGAACGGCAGGCTCACGACCTCTTTCTTAAACGGTGTTCAAAAGCTTGCATCTGCGGTAATAAGTTCAACCAAACGAAAAATATGAGGAGCTATTTTTGTTTGGCTGTTCTTATTACTTGATGCAGGACAGCTTTTTCACAACCTCTTTTCGTTTAGTACTACATTTCCTTAAAAAGTAGAAAAGCTTTCGAAGCCTCGTTTGTTTCTTTTACTGTATAATATAAGCAAAGAGTAAAAATCGCTAAAAGATATAAAGATATAAATAAGAGAAAGGATATACAAGATGATATGATTGGTCTGATTTATTTTGTGGTGATCGTTCTGGCAAATACAGTTGGCGCTATTTCCGGCATGGGCGGAGGCGTGTTGATCAAACCGATTCTTGATCTTATCGGTGCCCATTCTATTGCAGGTATTTCTTTTTACTCAACGGTTGCGGTATTCACGATGTCTATTGTTTCGACAGTGCGACAAGTATCAAGTGGGAAATCGCTGAATTGGCAGATTGTCGGTTGGGTATCTGGTGGAGCTGTAGTTGGAGGAATAGCCGGTAACATTGTATTCGAAGTTTTTTTACGGTTGTTTGAAAATGAAAAGCATGTGCAGCTGATCCAAATTTTCTTGACGGTATTGACCTTGGTTTTTGCGTTCTTCTACACCAAGCATCATCAGCCAAAATTTCATCTAACGTCATGGATTTGGTATCTTATATGTGGGGTGATCTTGGGCTTTTTAGCTAGCTTTTTAGGTATCGGTGGTGGACCCATCAATGTTTCATTGCTGATGCTGATGTTTGCCTTGCCAATAAAAGAAGCAACGCTGTATTCTCTATCTACGATTTTCTTTTCTCAACTGGCTAAATTAGTAACGATTGCTTTAACAAGTGGCTTTATGCGCTTTGATTTATCTATGTTGTTTTATATTATCCCCGCTGCTGTTATTGGAGGTTTGTGGGGAGCAAAATTTAGCAGGATTTTGTCTCCAAAAAAAGTGACCTTTATTTTTCAAGTAATTGTCCTCGTGGTTCTTTTGGTCAATTGTTACAATGCCTTTGTCATCTTACAAACATTAGGAGAATCTAGACTAACGCAAGTCAAAATCACTGAAACATATTGTTTTAAATGAAAAAAAGAGTATACTATGATAAAAAAATTCATTTTAAAAAATCAGAAATTGGCTGGTGATTTGGATGTTACGGGAAATGCGTTTAGAAGATGCAGAAGCACTACGTGAAATCAATGCGGATCAATTAGGGTATGATATACCATTAACCGTTACGGTGAGACAAATGAAGAAACTGCTGAAGGAGCCAGAGAAAAATTTTTTCTTGGTTTATGAAGATCCTACTTCTAAAAAAGCAGCTGGCTATGTACAAGCGGAGTCCTATGAATCGATTTTCAGCGATCCAATGTTCAATATTATGGCACTTGCTGTGTCTAAATATGCTGAAAAAAGAGGAATCGGAAAGGCTTTGATGACTGGCGTAGAAGAAGAAGCGAAAAAACGAGGTATAACGGCAATAAGGCTTAATTCTGCAGAATACAGAGTAGAAGCACACCAATTTTATGAACACATCGGTTATCATTCCGATAAAATGCAAAAAAGATTTTTGAAAATCCTGTAAATCTTTATCAAAAAAATACCCGATCATCAAGCCGATACTTGATGATCAGGTATTTTTGTTTTTTTGACTAAGAAAGTAATTGCATCAAGAAACCAGAGATGATCAAAACGATGGCACCACCAAGTCGATTGCCCATTTGAGCAAAAGCAATAAGTTCCATCCGATTAGCTGCAGATAAGACGGCTACATTTCCTGTTCCGCCCATCGAGTTGTTGCATAAGCCAGCAGTAATAGTTGATTCAATTGGATATAAACCAAACAAACGACCGACAAATCCTGAAACAACTGAAATCGCGATAACACTTGTCAGACATAAGACAACAAATTGCCATGTCAAAGCAGAAGCTAATACATTCAGATTCAGCAACGCAATACCGATACCGGCAAGAACAGCTGCTGTCAAGTTTTTGACAATCAAGTTATTGAACATGATAGCTGCATCTTCATAATATTCTGGTAATAGGTTGGCGATTTTACAGATGACAACGATAATGATCATAAATGCGTATGCATGGACTTTAGGAACAAAATAGTTACCAATTTGTCCTAAGATGAAGAAAGTCAATGATACCATCAAACCAACACCTAACTGTGGAATGGAAGGTTTCACAGTTCGAGGTTTTCCATCGCCAAGATCGCCTTTTTCCATTAATTTACCATTGCCGTTGAATTTTGGCATTGATTGTCCAGCACGAGCAACTAATGCTGCACCGATGATAGCTAAGACATTTGTCATTGCTGTAGCAGGAATCAGGCGGGAAATGATAGAAGAAGCATCCGTACCTAAAACATTTGCATAAATCGTTGATAAAGGAACGGCTCCGGCTCCAACACCACCAGCCATCGCAGGTAATGAGATGTATAAAACGGAATTTGCAAAACCATTTCCGATAAGCATGCCCACGAGTCCTACGGCAAAAAAGGAGACGACCATTGAAATAAGTGCAACGGGAATAAAACGAACAGAAGCTTTCATCAATAGATTACGGTTCATACCAAGGATGCTACCAGTAATCAAGGCAGCAATATAAAAGTCCAAAAAGCCCATATTGCTGACAAAGTTTTCTGTGGATTTCACTACATATTCAGGTAAGATCCCAAATGTAGCAATCGCAGCAGAAGCGAAGATCGCAAAAACGGAACCACCACCCAAATAACTTTTGACGATAGGGATTTTTGTCCCGATAAAATGAAATAAATTACCGAAAATAACCAAAACTGCGATTGGTCCAATCATATTCGTCGGTAATTTCCCTAAAGCCATTGCAATGATCAGGACAAGGACCATGATCAAATAAAGTGGCAAACTTACGCCGGTGATTTTTGTGGACCAAAAACCTTCTTTTTTCTTTTCCTCAACTGCAGTTGCAGTTGTTGTTTTTTGTGCCATTTTTACAGATCCTTTCTTATTCTGTATCATATGAAAAAAGCCAAAGAAAAGCGGCAAAAGAGCAGGAGTTGGCTGGCCGCTGTTTTGCCGCAGTCGCTTTTTTCTTTTTAGACGTCATACAAAGTTTCTGTATGTTCTTTTACTATAACGATCTTAATCTTCTAAAGATTTATATTCAGGAACCCATTTAGCAGATTCAACTGCTTCTTTGATATCCGTGATTTCTTCACGATTCAAATTTTGTGCGACAACTGATTTTGCGACAGTTTCAGCAATCGTTTGAGAAAATTCAGTGATTTTTGCTACTGGAGGCAAGATAGCTGCTCCTGGTTTTGTTACATCAACGATTCCGCCTAATGCTCGACTAGCTTGAGAAATGATTTCAGCATTTACTCGTGTAGCTGTTGAAGCAATTAAACCAAGTCCTAAACCTGGGTACATCAAAGCATTATTTGCTTGACCGATTTGGTAAGTTACACCATTATATTCAACATCAGCAGCAGGGATACCTGTTCCAACTAATGCTTTTCCGTCCGTCCATTCTATTAAATCTTTTGCTTTTGCTTCTGCCAATTTTGTTGGATTAGACAAAGGCATGATGATCGGACGTGGTGTATGAGCAGCCATTTCTTTCACGATTTCTTCAGTGAATGCTCCAGGTTGGGTAGAAGTACCAATCATGATTGTCGGATGGATCGCTTTTACAACTGCTTCTAAGTTTGTCAATTCATCAGCATTAGTGAATTCTGAGCGTTTGCGAGCGAATGGGATTTGACCAGGAGTCAATCCTTCTGTATCTTCAAACAATAAACCTTGTTTATCTACTTGATAGAAATGTTGGCGTGCTTCTTCTTCAGGTACACCTTGACGGATCATCTCATCTAAAAGGATGTTTGCGATACCCACACCAGCAGTACCAGCACCAAATGTCAAAATTATTTGATCTTTCAATTGTTCACCGGATATATTCAATCCGCCTAATACACCTGCTAGGACAACAATTCCTGTACCTTGGATATCGTCGTTGAAAGTAGTGATTTGATCTTCGTATTTTTCTAAGATCGCTGCAGCATTTCCTCGTCCAAAATCTTCCCAATGCAATAACAATTCTGGGAATAATTCGGTAGCTGATTGAACGAATTGATCGATGAATTCATAGTAAGTTTCGCCTTCTACACGAGCATGACGATTGCCTAAGTATAAGGGATTATTCAATAATTCTTCATTATTAGTACCAGCGTCGATCGATACAGGCAAAACTTGTGCTGGATTAATACCAGCAGCAGCAGTATAGACCATCAATTTGCCGATAGCGATGTCAACACCGTTCACACCCCAGTCGCCCATACCTAAGATTCCTTCTGCATCAGTCACAACAATCAAACGAATGTCTCGTCCATCTGCCGCGTTCTTCAAACTTGCTTTGATGTTTTCTGGTTCGTCGATTGAAAGAAATGCAGCATCTTGCGGTTTCAAGAAAATTTCGTTGTATTGTTCGATTGAATCCGCAACGACAGGATCATAAACGACAGGCATGAATTCAACTAAATGTTCGCCCATCAATTTATAAAACAATGTCCGATTCGTATTGAATAGATTCATTAAGAAGATACGTTTTTCCAAATCTGTTTGTTTGCTTAAGTATTGACCATAAGCTTGAACAGATTGTTGTTCCAGTGTTTGGACAGTACTTGGAAGCATACCAGTGATTCCATATTTTGCCCGTTCTTCTTTTGTAAAAGCTGTTCCTTTATTTAGAAAAGGATTATTTAATAAGTTTAACCCTGTAAGCATGAATGATTCCTCCTAAGTTTTAATACAAACGAAGTATAGAAGTCAGATGATGATATAGTCAAAAAGAGCAGGTATGATAAATTTTATTTATATGTAATATAGCCAAAAGAAATCAAAATAGCAGTATTTGTTCTTTTTATATCGACAATCCTTGCTTGAATACTATGCGTATCTCTTATATGCTAGAGAAAGAAAAGTAGAAGAATAAGGGATAGATGGAATGGATAAATAGGATTTATGAGGAAAAAAGCACATGATAGCGTTGATAGGAGTCACCTATGTCAGGTGATAAAAATACATAAGTAGAAAATTAAGAGGAGGAACAGAAAATGCAAGAAGTTCAATTGATCAGAAAAAGCGAACTATCAGAAGGCGGTTGCAATGCATGTGGCGTAGTAGAAGCGACAAGCTATACATTAAAATTAGATTCCAATCAAGCAATAATCTCTGAACTGACAGTAGGCGGTCTTGTGGACAGTCTGGCGCTTGCTGAAGGTTTTACTGGAGAAGATATTTATGAGATGTTTTCAGAAGTCCGTCAGTTAAAAAAAGGAGAAAAATGCATAGAGGTTCATCATGAGAGCCCGAATGTGAGGTTCAAACGTGGTGATAATGAGATGATCTTCAAGAATCATGTGTCTGATCACACTGAACTATATGAAATCGTGAATCAAATACTGTCTGGGCTTTTTGAATTAGGACCTTATGAGTTCAAGGAAGAAAACGGTAATCCAAAATTAAATGAAGAATGGCAAGAAACGATTGAAACACAAAGAAACAATCCACACTTATTTCAATAGTCTTCCACAGTATTTCGTAAAAATGTTGATGAAAAAGAAACACCGTGAATCAGAGGTCGTGAAAAAGCTGCCCTGCATCAAGTAATAAGAACAGCCAAACAAAAATAGCTCCTCCTATTTTTCGTTTGGTTGGGCTTAATACCGAGAAAATGGCTTTTGAACACCGTTTATTCAAAAAAAGGGACTTTGACACGAATTTTGTCAAAGTCCCATCGGTTTTTTATCTATTTTTATTACAATCATTTCTTCCAGAGTAGTGACATCTGGAATGGCTGAAATGTAAACAGATTATTTGCCTGTATCAATGTCGAAGAGTAATATAAAAAGTGTAAACGCTATCATATTGTTCGTCATTCAATTTTTATAGAAAGAAGGCATTTAGATGGAAAAAACATATCAAGCAGGTACAAATGAAGGAATAGTAGATTTTATCAATATGGAAGATTTAGAAATCGCGGCTTCACAAGTGATTCCAGCTGGTGGTTATGGTTACATCAGCAGTGGTGCTGGCGACTTATTTACTTATCAAGAAAATGAACGGGCATTCAATCATCGTTTGATTATTCCTCATGTATTAAGAGATGTAGAATTACCCGATACAACTACACATTTTGACGAAGAAATGCTGACTGCACCAATCATCATGGCACCAGTTGCTGCTCATGGATTAGCTCATGTGAAGGCGGAGAAAGCTTCTGCAAAAGGTGTAGCAGATTTTGGGACGATCTATACAGCAAGTTCTTACGCTTCTTGTACTTTAGAAGAGATAAGAGAAGCAGGCGGGGAGAAAGCACCGCAATGGTTTCAATTTTATATGAGCAAAGATAATGGAATCAATTTGGATATTCTTGAAGTGGCCAAGCGTAATGGAGCAAAAGCAATCGTATTGACAGCGGATGCAACAGTTGGCGGAAACCGTGAAACAGACCGCAGAAACGGGTTTACCTTCCCGCTGCCAATGCCGATCGTTCAGGCTTATCAATCAGGAGTAGGCCAAACGATGGATGCTGTATATAAATCTTCCAAACAAAAACTTAGTCCAAAAGATGTAGAATTTATCGCTGCTCATTCTGATTTGCCAGTCTACGTGAAAGGTGTTCAATCAGAAGAAGATGTCTATCGATCATTAGAATCTGGTGCTGGTGGAATTTGGGTATCTAACCATGGTGGCCGTCAATTAGATGGGGGGCCTGCTGCGTTTGATTCGTTGCAATATGTGGCAGAAGCAGTAGATAAACGTGTACCAATCGTGTTTGACAGCGGTGTACGACGTGGACAACATGTTTTCAAAGCAATCGCATCAGGTGCCGATCTTGTTGCTATTGGCAGACCCGTTATTTATGGATTGTCTTTAGGAGGAAGTACAGGAGTCCATCAAGTATTTGATTTCTTTAAAACAGAATTGGAAATGGTCATGCAATTAGCTGGAACACAAACAGTAGAAGATATCAAAAAAATAAAATTGCGTGAGAATCGTTTTATTTAAGAAATAAATGACGAAAAAAAATAGGAGTGCGGCAGATGATGCCGTACTCCTATTTTTATAGTTCAAGGATGTCACTAATAGAATAATTTGAAACGAAAAAATAAAATTGAAATATTTTTTCATACTTAATAAAAAAGGAAGAATATTCATGTAAACGATTTTATTGTTTTTTTCTCTTTTATACAAAAAGGGTCATAATTTCAAGTAAGCGGATGAATTCATGAGGATTTTTTGCATACTGTCTCTACTATACTTAGGTCACTAAGAAAAAGGAGTGATTTATTATGAAAAAGAACATGATTGGGACATTATTACTTTCAACACTTCTTCTAGGCGGCTTGGCAACACCAGCTTTTGCTGAGGGTCAAGCGACTTCAAAAGGAGATATTACCTTTACTGAACCAACAAATACCGTTGAGCCTCTTAACCCTACTGATCCTTCAAAACCAGTAGAGCCAGCAGATCCGGAAAATCCAGCAACTGGCCAGATAGGTTCTTTAACATTGGATGTAGTTCCTGAATTGCCATTTGGTACACACGAGATTGAAAGCGGAACAAAAACGTATCAAGTAGACGCTTCAAAAAACGATACACCTTATCTCCAAGTATCAGATCGTCGAGGTGTAGGTGCAGATGGCCAAGCACAAGGGTGGAACGTGACAGTTTCGGTTTCAGATTTTGTAAACGGTTCACAAGTTTTGCAAGGCGCTGAATTAGATTTTGGAACATCCACTGTTAAAAGTACGTCAGATAACGAATCCACTGGACCAACTAGTCAAACTGTAACTGGGTTGAGTAAAGCAAGTGCAGCGACACCAATATTTACAGCAGCAAAAGATCAAGGTCTGGGAACATGGCTTTCTGTTTATGATCCAGCAAATATCACACTGAAAGTGCCGAAAGCAGCAGCTGGAACATTCACGGCTGATTTGACTTGGAACCTCGTGGCTGGCCCAGTAGCATAGAGTATGAAATAAATTCAACAAACTGCGGTGAAAATACTATAGGTGAAGGATTTTTTACCGTAGTTGTTGTTGAAAGGATGTGGTGGACAATGAATCAAAGTAAACGACTGTTTGTTTCGTTTTTTTCTATTTTAAGTCTATTTTTCATTTTTCCGTCAATCAGCCAAGCAAAGGATTCAGCAGGAGACTTTGGAATCAAACCGGTATTTCCAGAGAACCAAATAGATAAAGCAATCGGTTATTTTGATTTATTAGTGGCACCGGAACAAAATCAGACACTAGAAGTAATTATCAGCAATTCTTCAGATGAAGAACGAACATTTGAGGTCTCTGTCAATCCGGCGGTAACGAGTGATGGTGGAACGATCGATTATAGTCAAAAAAACCCAACGTTAGATGAGACATTGCCGTTTGATGTCCGTGACGTTTTGCTCATTGCGAAAAAGGAAATCAATGTATCAGCACATGCAGAAACAACTGTACCTATAGAAGTGAAAATCCCAGCAAAAAGCTTTAAGGGACGTGTATTAGCGGGTATTCATGTTTCACCTAAAGAAGAAGCTGAAACAGAAAATGCTACAGAAGGAGCACAAATCAAAAATCGTATTGCTTATAATCTCGCAGTCGTTTTACAAGAAAGTCAAGAGACGATAGAACCGGATCTGAAACTTTTATCAGGAGATTTGGACGAGGTCAACGCAAAGCCAACTGTTCAGCTTCGTTTCCAAAATCCTCAGCCTAGGATTATCAGCAATTTGATATTTACGAGCAAGATCTTTTATGAAAATCAGCTTTATATTGAAAATACGTCTAATGCATTTTTAGTTGCACCAAATTCGAATTTTCACTTGAATCTTGATTTAGCTGGTGATAAAGCAAAAGCCGGCGATTACCGCGCAGAAATCATAGCAAAATCAGGCGACAGTAATGAATGGCGATTTACACAAAACTTTACGATCAAAAAAGAAAAAGCACAAAAAGTAAATGAAAATTCCGTTTTTGCAGTACAAGAACAATCTTTCCCATGGCTTTATGCAGGATTGGTTGCTGCAGTTCTAGTGTTATGGTTGATTTTGCTGTTTTTGTGGGTCCACAAGAAAAAGAAAAAAGGAGAAACAACATGATGAGGTGATTTCGTTGAAAACATCGATCTTATTGGGAGGGATTATTGCAAGTTTGCTGTTCTTCAGCTGGCAAGAGCCAGTCCAAGCAGATACCAAAAGTTCAGGTACGATTACATTTTATGATCTAAGTCCAGTTCCGCATCCAAGTGGTTCAGTCAATGGCGCATCAAAACAGCAGACACAGCTACCGATTTATAAAGAATCTAATCAACATGGCGTATTCCCGGAGACGAATGAACAAAAGATCCGTTTTCTTTATTTGATCATTGGTATAGAATTATGGCTTCTTGCGTGGTTGTTGTTATGGAGAAGAAAGGAAAAGGAGGATGAACATGTTGCTACAAAATAAATTTTCATTTTTTCGCTCCTTCTTTTTTACTTCGCTTTTTGTTTTAAGTATATTTATCTTTTCACCTTCGGCAGAAGCTGTTGGAGCAACGCCTCCTGCCATTTCTTATGATCCATACACGTATGAAAATATCGTACCTCCAAATGGTGGACGTAGTGCAGTCAATGGCGGGAAGCTTGTCCAACTAACTGGGGCTAACCAATTGCCTAAATTGACTGCTACTTATTTGAACGATGGTTCAAATGATCCTTGGAAAGGTGGCACGGTCCGTTTTCATTGGGAAAGCCATGTGAAACTAACAAATGTACTTGATTTGGTGAATATCACTGCACAAGGATTTGCATTTGTGGCGATCATCAATTTGCCGGAACATGTATCAAGCAGTGATGTATTAAAAGCAATTGACTGGAACAACGCCTACTTGTATATTGCCGGTGCCCCCATCAAGGTTACTAGCGGAAGTTTATTATCAGCAGGAAGCCATACCTTGCGTTTTGGGATGGGGTCGTGGGATACAAATACTCTATTGGCAGATATTATTGCTATTATTACGCGAGGCGAATTCAACGTGGACGATATCCCGCTTCAATTTGATGTTACAGCTAATGTCGCGAAGATGACAGAAAACGGAGATAAATATGATACGAGTCCAAACAAAATTTTGACCAAGGGTAAATTACAACCTTCTATGTCTAAAAAGGCCGTTTTTTCTGTTGATTTTTATGATTCGAATAATATTATCCAAGATCGTATGTTCAATTCGATTTTAGCTCCAGCTGCAGGTAGATTTTATCCTAAATTAACTGGCGGAAACTTGAATCCAGGAGCATATGCATTTTCTGCAAGTGCAGAGATAAATACGTGGAATAGTTACATCTCACCAAGTGATTCAACAGGAAAATATAATACATTTGCTGATACCACAGAATACGTGGATGGAAATAACCAGAACCTTCCAGGCTCTACCAATAGTCGGACATTGACGATGGGGCTGACTGAAGGACGTTTTGATCAGTTGCCATTTAGTCGCTTTGATCGCGTAGTCAACTATTTTACAGGAAAAAACGTTACACAAGGAGCAATACTGACTCATACTCCAGCAAGCACAAGTGGAT
This sequence comes from Enterococcus sp. MSG3290, assembly GCF_050555565.1. Classification (NCBI taxonomy): domain Bacteria; kingdom Bacillati; phylum Bacillota; class Bacilli; order Lactobacillales; family Enterococcaceae; genus Enterococcus; species Enterococcus sp. MSG3290. The sequence goes on from NZ_CP187862.1 coordinate 713,445, forward strand.
TGAATCAGACAGCCAATATCGTGTACAGTGGGAAAGATGCGCAAGGCGGATTGCTTTCTCCTGTTGCTTTAAAGGTATTGGAGCAGTACAAGCTAGACGGAACGGTTTTACCAACAAACTTAACAGCCGATAGTCAGTGGGGAAAGCTCCTTTCTTCTGCATCGTACCAAGTCACGGCCAATTGGTCAGCAACTGAACTAAAAAAGGGTTCGATCCATTACAGGCTTTATTCGAAAGGAACCCAAAAATTAGCGACAGGATGGACAGATCAACTTTTCCAAACGATCCAATCAAATAACGGGGGTGTAAATACAGCTACTTCTACACTACCTGCATTGGCTTCAGGGCAATATTATTTTGATTATCGCTTGGTGGACGATGTACTTACTAACATGTATCCGTCTTTTGCGTACAAATGGCAGTCTGAACAAGCTGGAATCACCACTCTTCCTCAAATAACAGTGGCTAATTTTCCATCTGTGAGTGCAGATAGTCAGCTAAAAAACCTTAGCAGACAACCTGAGACAGGAGATCCCCTGTCTGCTCTATCAGGAGATACGATTCAAGAAAATGTGACATTCACGTTAACAAAATCTGGGGATGCGATAACCGACAAAAAAATCACGATCTCACTTCCTGAAAATACTACTTATATCAATGGTTCCTTAAAATTAAATGGTACAACTATCGCAGATACCGGCATTCAACAAGGAGTTTCTGTCCCAGCAGATCTATTGAGCAAAATAGGAGATACCATTCATCTTACTTACAACTATCAATTAAATACTGTAGATACTTCTGTACAATCCGTCAGCATACTGACAAAGGCAGCTGTACTTTCCAGCAATATTACATTAGCAGATGGTGCTAAGCTTCCTAACCCAGTTGTCCAAACATCTGCTAAAACAATTCTTGTCCCCAAACAAGAATTAACATTAGTTAATGTACCAGATGATTTTACATTTGGTAACGATCTCCCCAAACCGTTGAAGACAAGTTATTATGAAGCAAAAGGCGATTTTTCTTTTGATGTGCGGGATACTCGGCTTCCAAGCACGTCTCCTTGGCAACTGACAGGTACATTGACTTCTTTATTTAAGAATGATCAAGGTCAAGAATTAAGCGGAACAAAATTATACTTCAATCATTCTGGATCAAAGCAATTGATTCAGCAAGGTCAAAACACGTTGATTTATGAGAGTGATGGAACAGCTAAAGGAGAGGTTCTCGTTGACTTTCCCGATACCGATGGTTTACTCTTAGAGGTAAATAGCAGTACGAATGCTCAACCTGGCGCAACGTATCAAGGCATGGTCACATGGGAACTGACAGCTGGGCCAACCAGCTAAGTGATTAGAATTTGTATGGATCTGTGATAACTGTCACAGATCCTCTTTTTCAAGGATGAGAAGGAAACTTCTGCTGTTAAAATCAGAAATGCTTGGAGGAGTGGACTTGGAACTTTTCAGTTTGCTTGAAAAAAATGAACAACGGCAAATCAAACTTTTCCAACTTTTATTAGAGGAAAAAGGAGAGGTTTCCGTTAATAACGTACTTACCCGCTTATCAGTTGATCGGGCTACCTTGAAAGAAGATCTGTTTTATTTACAAGCTAACTTGGAAAATATCAAACAATTGGAAATTGTTATCCAAGAAGGGAATATTTTATTAATCAGACATGGAAATATAGCAGCAGTCGATGTTTATTATCATTGTTACTTGCGCTATTCTACAAAATATCAGATACTTCTTTATCTGTTGGAAAATGGCTCATTTGATCGGCAGAAACTTGTCATGGAACTTAATATCAGTTCGGCTACTTTGTCTCGCAGAGTGAAGGAATTAAATGATTCTTTAAATGAGTTTCATCTGAAAATAAAAAGCGGGCGGCTGACCGGTCCAGAAAGTCAAATTCGTTATTTTTATTTCCAATTATTTTGGTTTGGACGTCCCTATCTTGAAAACAAAAAAGAATACAGTGATTTATCAGGAAACACTTTTTTAGATCTGCTGCAAAAAGAGTTTAGTTTTGCTATTACAGAAGAAGGACGATTGAAATTTGAAATATGGCTTTCCATTATGAAGAAGCGAATGCGCTGTACGAAAAAATCCAAACCAGATTATAGCAATCTTCCTGTTGGATTGTTTCAAACGACACAATTTTTATTGGACCTCCATACATTTTTGACCCGTTACTTCTTTCAATATGCCTTTCCTTGGAATCAAAATGAAACGTTGGTTTTTTATCTTTTCATGATCAGTAACTTTACATTAGATACACATAACTCGCATGTCCAGGAGTTTTTGATAAGCGAAAAATACAAAGACGACGTAGTAGCTCAATTGAATCGAACGTTTAAACAATCGATAGAAGAATATTTCTCTTTTTATGTTTTTCCAGAAGAGATTTCGCAAAAGATTGCGTTGACAGTGATGCAAAATCACGCTCATTTTGCCTATTTTAGAGGATGGATGAATATTTTTGGCCAAGAAGGATTAAAACAGCGGTTAACTGAAGTAGAAGATAAACAATTCCTGGTTTTATGTGAAAGATTGGTCAGACAAACATTTGCTATTGTTGATTTTACTGAAGTAGACGAGGAAAATGCCCGCTTTGAATTATTTGCTCGCTATGCATCTATTTTACGGACGCTGATCAAGCAGTTAGAATTACGTCTGCAAATTGCTTATGATCTTCCTTATGAAAGGCTAATGGCGGATATCGTGAAAGAAATCATCCAGGAACAATTGCTGAATACGATCAAATATGATTTAGTCGAATACGAGAAAGAAAAGCAGTATGATATCATTTTGACTAGCCAATTGAAAGAGTACCCGTCACAGAAGTCCGCTAAAGTTTTTGTATTCACTAGCAACGAATATAATTATGATTTCCCCTATTTGAACCAATTTTTAAAAGAATGTTATTTAGAAAAATTGAATTTAAGGATGAATAAAACATGAAAATCGTGATCATTGGTGCTTCCCATGCAGGCATCACAGCTGCCCTAAATCTAAGAAAACTTCAACCGAAAGCAGAAGTTTTACTGATCGATGAAGATCATAAAGATGGACTAGGCTATGTTTCAAATGGAATCAACCTTTATTTAAAAGGAAAGATACGTAGTTTAGCTGAAGTTGCCCATAACATGCGGATTCTTCAAGAAAGTGGGGCAAAACTGATCACCGAATGGAGAGTAACTGAACTTGATCCAGACAAACATCAGCTCATCCTCGCATCCAAAGAAGGAAAAAACAAGACCATAACCTATGATAAATTAATCGTAGCGACAGGTTCCTCTCCTGTCACCTTGTATAAACAAATTGAAGCTGAAAATGTCTACACCTATAAAAATCTAGTGCAATCTAAGCAAGTACTTGCCGCTTTAAAAGAAGCAAAAGAAGTAGTGATCTTCGGTGCTGGTTACATTGGATTGGAATTAGCAGATGCTTTGAGAAATAAAGGATACATTATTCATCTAGTTGATTATATGCCGAATGTTTTATCAAGATATTTCGATAAGGATATGATCAACAGTTTTCAAAATCAGCTGCAAACTAAGCAAATAAATTTTTATCCAAATGAATTCTTGATCGATTGGAAAAAATCAGAAGAGAAAGTAGTATCCGTACAACTTCTGTCTCAAACAATAAAGGCAGATATGGTCATTTTTTCTGCCCAAACTCGTCCTAATACGACATTGTTAAAAGAAAAAGTGGCTTTGTATGAGGATGAGACTGTGATAGTCAATGAATATCTGCAGACAAGTGATCCGGACATCTATGCGATTGGAGATATCGTCCCAGTCAGTTTTGACAAAAATAAACGGCATCTCTTTTTACCTTTAGTTACTCGAGCTGTACATATGGCAAGAGCAGTAGCGCTAACTTTGAGTGGTCAGCCAACCGCTTACGACCTCAGACAAAAGATAACAGCAGCAGTCATTATAGACTACTTTTTAGGAACTGTAGGGCTGACAGAAGATGAAGCGCCATTCTTGGAACAAAATACCGGTTCGTGTTCAGGAGAATTTGATCTATTTCCACAATACGACGAAGAAAACAAAACAGTAAATGCAAAGCTGATCTACCATCCGGATACATTAGAAATAATTGGCGGACAGCTGATAAGCCAAGAATTCTTATTATCAGATTTGAACCTGCTTGCGGATATCGTGAAACACAAAACTACGATTCCACAGCTAGCAGTTGAGGATTTTGGATTTCTGTCTGAATACACCTCTCGTTTTCACTACCTCAATGAGTTAGCTTTTAAAGTACTAGCTAAGAGAGCAAATAGCAATAGAGTAGATAAAAGACTGTGAGAAATATCACGGTCTTTTATTGTGTGGGGATATAATAAATATTAATCAATCGAGAATAAAAAATTCATATAATGAAATAGCGGAAGAATTTTTTGAGCATAATATTCGCCAAAAATTTATCAAGTGATAAAATTGTTGTATAAAATGATTATTTCAGGAGGAGGAGTTAAATGTTTTTAGCATTAAATGAAATTATGCATTCAAAGTTACGTTATGCGTTAGTTGCAGGGGTGATGTTTTTGATCGCCTACCTGGTATTTTTTTTGACTGGGTTAGCTTATGGCTTAGCTCAAGATAATCGAACAGCAGTCGACAAGTGGGAGGCAGATTCGATTGTGCTTTCGAAAGATGCAAATTCAAATCTAGGGATGTCCATGATTACTAAGAAGATAGCAGAAGAAGTCGAAGGTGGGAAAGTGGCGTATCTTGCCCAAACACCTGGAGTCGTGACTAGTAAAGACAGTACAGAAGAAGGAAAAATCAATGTTAGCTTCTTCGGTATCGATAAAAATCAATTCATCATGCCCAATCTTGTTGAAGGAAAAGCTTTTGATAACGATGATGAGGCAGTAGGCGATATTAGTTTGAAAGAAGAATATGGTCTAGCCATAGGAGATACAGTTAAGTTATCTGGTAGTGACAAGACGTTTAAACTAACTGGCTTTACGGATCATGCCAAATTCAATGTCTCACCAGTTCTCTATACAACCATCAATGCTTACCAAGAAATCCGCTTCGAAAAAGAAGATACAAGTGAAAATGCACGGATTAACGCAATAGTTGTCAGAGGTAAAATCAGTAATTTACCTGAAGATTTAGAACAGATCAAAATTTCTAAATTCATCAATGAATTACCTGGATATAATGCGCAAGTATTGACTTTTGGATTTATGATCGGATTTTTGATCGTTATTGCGGCTATTGTGATCGGGATTTTCATTTATGTACTGACGATGCAAAAGATTAATATCTTTGGTGTAATGAAAGCACAAGGGATCACAGGAGGATTTATTGCGCGTTCTGTAGTGGCACAAACATTCATTTTATCATTTGTTGGTATTCTTCTTGGTCTATTAGGAACAGTGGGAACATCCCTTGTTCTACCTGATGCGGTTCCATTCCAAAGCAATTGGCTGTTTTTTGGCGTCATTAGCTTGTTGATGTTAGTAGTAGCTGTGTTAGGCGCACTATTTTCTGTTCGGACAATCGTAAAAATCGATCCGTTGAAGGCAATTGGATAAGAAGGAGGAAGAACATGAAAGCAATAGAATTTAAAGAAGTAGAAAAAAGTTTCCAAGATGGCGACCAAGTAGTTAAAGCATTGAAAGAAACAACCATGAGTATCGATAAAGGGGAATTTGTTGCAATCATCGGTCCTTCTGGTTCAGGTAAAAGTACTTTTTTGACTTTGGCAGGCGGATTGCAGACGCCTAGCAGTGGCTCTGTATTTATCAATGATCAAGAATTCAGTAATCAAAAAGAAAGCGAACGCGTTAAACTACGTTTTAAAGAAATTGGCTTTATTTTGCAAGCTTCCAATCTGGTTCCTTTTCTGACAGTAAAAAAGCAGTTATTATTAGTAGATAAGATTAAACATGAACATCGTCAAAAAGAAGCAAACGAATTATTTGAGCAGCTTGGCGTGGATAAGTTGATCAACAAGTATCCAGAAGAACTATCTGGTGGAGAACGGCAAAGGGTCGCAATCGCTCGTGCATTGTACAATGATCCGTCCATTATTCTAGCAGATGAACCAACTGCTAGTTTGGATTCAGAAAAGGCACGAGAAGTAGTCGATATCTTGGCAAAAGAATCAAAAGACAAAAATAAAGCAACGATCATGGTTACTCACGATACACGGCTGATTGACAAATGCGATAGAATATTTATGATGGAAGATGGTGTATTGAAAGAAAAAGAATAACCAAAAAGCAGGTGGAAAAATGGTCCATCGATACAACAAAGATACACAGCAAAAAATTTTGAAAGAAGCGACTGACTTGTTTATGTCCAAGGGATATCTCGGCACTTCAACAAGAGAAATCGCACAAAAAGTTGGGATCACCCAGCCCAATCTCTATCATTATTTCGGTGATAAAGAAAAACTATATACGGCAGTTTTAGAAAACCACTTAAAAGATGTTGGAAAAGCTTTGAGAGAAATCGTTCAAACAAGCGAAACGGGATTTCAAGTGACCTTGACAAAAATGGCGCAGTTTTTGATTGAGACACATCTGGTCGATTTGTTTCTGATGCTTCACGATCTTGAAAGCAATCTTTCAAAGGAAACAAGAGATCATCTTTTCTTTCTATGGAAGAAAAATTATCGTGAACCTTTTGAAGAAATCTTTTCAGCAAACCAATATGTGCTAAGAAATGGGATTTCAAAAGAAATCGCAGCAAGGCATTTTTTCTTAGTGTTAGCACCTTACATCACCCGGTCGAAAAGACCTGTGGAAGAACCGCTAAATGTGGCGCAATTGATCGATTTATATTTGAATGGTGTATTAGGAGAAGCGTAAAGCTGTTATATAGGGAGAAAATAGTTAGGTGAAGAAGCAAGATATGACGAAGATCGTTATATCTTGCTTCTTTATATAGGTAGTTTTTCATAAATACAAATTTGTTATTCTCTCATGATTATCAGGGTATATTTTTATTTATTATGTCGGTGTTCCAGGAAGTGTTTTAATTTAATAACGTAGAAATTAATTGTTTGTAGAATGAAGGAAACTATTTATTGGGTAGATGAATCACCACGAATAGTCAAAAGGAGATTTCAGGATATGCCAAAAATGAAAAAAATCATTTTAGCAGTAATGTTATTTTCTACGGTTATATCTTTTACAGCCCCTTTTTTGCTTACTTAAGCTGATTTTAAGTTTTGGCCCTTAGTCTGGATCTACGAGGTGAGAGTCAAGAATGAAAAAAATAATTGGAGCTTTTGTATTTGCAATCATTATCATTATTATCTGTTTTCAAATAGATGTTTTTGGTCAAAAAAAGATAGTTGGACAAACGGTCAGCAGTACGAACAGTACGGTTACAAAGACAAAGGAATCATTTGATGATACAGAACAAGAGACATTAATCAAAATCGGAAAAAATGACCGTACACTATATACAGATGACTCGCTAACTACCCCACTTGCAACTATAAACGGCGGAGAGCTGGCGGAGTTTCTTTCTGAAACAAAAAATGCTTATCAAATCAAGACAAATGATGGCTATACTGGATATTTAGCCCTCGAAGATGGAACCAAAGTCACAAAGAATATACAAACAAAACCGGAAGAGCTATCTGATGCAGTGATTGTATTAGATCCTGGGCATGGCGGAAATGATACTGGGGCATTAAGCAATGATGAACAAACAGAAGAAAAAGATATAACATTAAGTACAGCCATAAAAGTAAAAAAGGCGCTAGAGGATGCTGGAGCAACGGTTTATTTGACCCATACTACAGATGAATTAGTACAGCTTGGAGATATATGCGACTACAGTGAAGAAAAAAAGGCAGATGTCTTTATCAGTTTACACGCAGACTCTACGGAATATGCGAATGAAGCAACTGGAATCACGACATATTATTACTATGGACAAGAGGAAACATTAGCACAGACAATTGCTGACTCCTTCACTGATCTGCCTCTGGATTCAAGAGGAATCTCCACTGGGAACTATCAAGTTCTTCGAGAAAATCTTCAACCATCTATTTTAATCGAGATGGGTTATATGAATAATGATAGTGATTTAAAGGAATTAGTAACAGACAGTTATCAGCAGCAGATTGCTGCAAGTTTGACACAAGCATTGACCACTTATTTTCAGTAATAAATAAGCCCAGCCAAACAAAAATAGCTCCTCATATTTTTCGTTTGGCCGGGCTTATTATCGCAGATGCAAGCTTTTGAACACCGTTTAAGGAAGAGGTTGTGAGCCTGCCGTTTAACTCCGCGTCACAAGGAGCAATTTCAAAAAACAGCTTCTCATGTTTGATGACTATTGTGACTTGTGACCGAGGAGTTGGCATGAGAACACCGTTTAGTGGAGAGGTTGTAAAATCAGCGTTCTGACCTGAGTATTAGAGAAACAAATGGAAAAATAGTTCCTCATATTTTGCCGTTTTTTGAGCTAATACCGAGGATCAGATGATTGAACACCGTTTATTCGGAACAAGGGACTGTGACATGACTTTTGTCACAGTTCCATTATTTTTTTAGTAGCTTCAAAGCTTTTTCTGTATTGGCAAAATGAAGTTTGGCATATTTTTCAAGCATAGGCATGCCGCCTTTCTCCAATAGTTTTGCCGCTACTTGGTCAGATTTCGTTCCAGCTCCTGATGGAAGGGTGATTCCAGCTTCAGCTGATGCTTTGTGTAACTCTTCCAAAAAGCTGGCACGACTGATGATAGAAGCAGCAGCAACAGCTAAATGATATTGTTCTCCTTTAGTAACGAAGTACAGTTTTTCTTGTAATTGATTTTTTTCTAAACGCGCATATTTTTTAAAATTTGCTTCCGGCGTAAACTGATCGATCAAAATCGCTTCTGGTTTTTCTGGCTCGATTTTTTTTAGCAGCAAATGGATCGCTTGATTGTGCAAAGCGACTTTCATCCGAACGGCATTGTATTTTGGCTGGATCTCATTGTATTTTTCTGGAGATAAGACAAGCAGTTTATAGGGGATGGTTTTTTTTAAGATGTCAGCAAGCTGGATGATTTGGCTATCTTTTAACTCTTTTGAATCTCTAACACCAAGTTTACGTAATTCTGCAAGCTGATCACGTTTCACATAAGCAGCACATACTGTTAGCGGACCGAAATAGCTGCCATTTCCGACCTCATCACTACCTAAAACGGATAATTGACTGATATTTTTTGGCAAAGAAGAGGCTGTTTTTGCTGGCTTGGCTTGTTTATCCTGTGCCTCCCCCCATTTATCAGCTTCTATTGCTGCATTCGTACCTTGAAACATCACTTTTCCGGATGTATAAGCGGTAATGGTCGTCCCGTCTTTTTTTGCAGCAAAGCTAGTATAAGGAATCTGTTTATTTAACAAATAAGAGCGATAGTATGCTTTCATTTGACTAAGTTGGTCGTTTGTTGCTTTGATAATGACGTTGCTCATAAAATTCTCCTCGTTTTTATACATAAAACTATACCGCAACTCACGACTTTTCGTTTTCTAAGAGATTGCGAGACATAGCATTTTTTTAAAGTTTATCATATAATAGTTAAGTATGTGAAAAATATTTGTGGAGAACGGTGAAAGAACCAACTTCATGGTACACTAAATAAAACTTTCATCAAATAGGAGGAAATGATTCGTATGGCGCACGAAAAAACACGCTACAAAGCAGTGATTGCCAACCAAACATATACTATTATCGGACGGGAAACCAAGCATCATATGGATATCGTAACGAAGCTGATCAATGAACAGTTAGCAGAATTGAAACAATTATCACCACAAATGGATAATGAACAAGCAGCAATCTTGATGGCTGTCAATGCGCTTTCGGATCAATTGAAGAAACAAGAAAGAATCTTGGAGCTGGAAGAAGAAACAGCAGAATTAAAGAAAAAAATGATCAAATTTACAGAGCTTGAAAATCGTGTGAAACGCATTGAAGCAATCGAGAACGAAGCTCGGGAAGTATTGAAAGAAAATGGTCAAGCAGATCATACCATTAAAAATCATGTGGAAGCACAACAGATTTTAAACGAGAAACGAAAAGGACAAATTAAACAAAAATCTTCTAATTAAGATCCTTTTATCAAAATAAGAAAAATTTAAAAAAGTTAGAAGAGAAAGGAACGTAGCATGCTGAGTTTGCTGATTTTATTTTTATTGCTAATTGCGTTTTTTTCTGGAGCACGTCGCGGGTTTGCTTTGCAAATCATATTCGCGATTGGATATGTATTGTCATTTATTGCTGCCCAGCATTTTTACAAACCATTAGCAAGTCATTTGGAATTATACATTCCATACCCAGCTGTCACCCCAACATCAAAGTTAGCATTTTTTGATCAGGTATTTGCCTTTCACCTAGATGAAGCTTTTTATGCAGGAACTGCTTTTCTGATTATTTTGCTAATTGGCTGGCTGCTTACCCGATTTGTGGGGGTTTTTGTCCATGGGTTGACGTATGTGCCGATCTTGAGACAGGTAGACTGGATTGCAGGAGGCATCCTGTCACTAATCATGGCTTACGTTACTATATTTTTGATTTTGCAGTTACTTGCCTTTGTTCCATTAGATGTGGTCCAAAATCAATTCGGCGAGCATAGTTTCGCTCGTTTTATCGTTGAGAGAACGCCATTTCTTACCAACAAGATGTATGAGCTTTGGGTAACGAATATTTTGAATTAAGGAAAATAGTGCTGGAAAATATTTCGTTTTTTGTACAGAGTAGTTTATTTAAGAAGGCTGCGTAGCGTATGTCCGGCACAGCTCTTTTTTCATAGTGAAAGATAAGGTGATAAAATGAATAACCGAATCCTTGAAACATTGGAATTTGAAAAAGTCAAACAGATGGTCAGACAATTTGTAGTGACTGCACAAGGAAAAGAAGAACTGGCAGAATTGGTACCAGTGAGTGAGAAACAAACGATCACAAACTGGCTTCAAGAAACTGAGGATGGATTGAAAGTGCAACGTCTGCGAGGCGGGATCCCTATACCAAAACTTGAAAATATCCGCCCTCATATGAAACGGATCGAAATCGGGGCAGACTTGAATGGAGTGGAGCTTGCACAAGTTTCCAGAGTGTTATCTACGACAAGTGAATTGCATCGGTTCATTGATGATCTTTCTGACAGTGAAATCGAATTTGCGCGTTTGTATATGTGGGCAGATCAGCTAGTCACGATCCCTGTTTTGAGCCGCCGTTTAAAGGAAGCAATCGATGAAGACGGACGCGTGACTGATGACGCTTCTCCTGAGTTAAAGAGCATAAGACAGAACATTCGGCGAAGTGAACAAGCTGTTCGTGAACAGTTAGATGGGATCGTCCGTGGGAAAAATGCAAAGTATTTAAGTGATGCGATCATCACCATGCGAAATGACCGCTACGTTATCCCAGTCAAACAAGAATACCGCGGTGTATTTGGCGGTGTAGTCCACGATCAAAGTGCTTCAGGACAGACTTTATTTATTGAACCAAAACAAGTGGTGGATTTGAATAATCGTTTGCGTCAATACCAAATCGCTGAACGAAATGAGATTCAACGTATTTTAAGTGAACTTTCTGCTGAACTTGTTCCCCATCGTCAAGAAATCATCCACAATGCTTATGTGATTGGTAAAATGGATCTGATGAATGCAAAAGCACGATTTGGTAAAGAAGTAAAAGCTATCGTGCCGGGAATCAGTGAAGACAATCATGTCGTCTTGAAACAAGCAAGACATCCACTGATCGATCAGGAAAAAGTAGTTTCTAATGACATCACAATCGGAAAAGACTATCAAGCCATCGTCATTACAGGACCTAACACAGGTGGGAAAACGATCACGTTGAAGACTTTAGGTCTGTTACAACTGATGGGGCAAGCAGGATTACCGATTCCTGCAGGTGAAGAAAGTCAAATCGGTATTTTTGAGGAAGTATTTGCGGATATAGGAGACGAACAGTCGATTGAGCAAAGTCTATCGACCTTTTCTTCTCATATGACGAACACTGTAGATATTTTATCAAAAGTCAATGAAAAAAGTCTGGTATTATTTGACGAGCTCGGTGCAGGAACAGATCCGCAAGAAGGTGCTGCTCTAGCAATCGCAATCTTAGATGATCTTGGTAAAAAGTCTGCTTATGTGATGGCAACAACGCATTATCCTGAATTGAAAGTTTATGGATATAATCGGGCAAATACGATTAATGCCAGCATGGAGTTTGATGTGGATACATTAAGTCCAACGTATCGTTTGCTGATTGGCGTTCCTGGACGAAGCAATGCGTTTGAAATCTCTAGCCGATTAGGTCTTGATACAGAAGTTATTGATGAAGCGAAGCAGTTGATGAATGATGAGAGCCAAGATTTAAACGAAATGATCACAGATTTAGAGAATCGCCGGAAAATGGCAGAGACCGAATATCTGGAAATGCGTCATTTTGTTTCTGAGGCACAAGAACTTCACGATGATTTGAAAGAAGCTTACAGCTATTTCTTTGAAGAACGTGAAAAAGAAATGGAAAAAGCAAAGAAAAAAGCAAATGAAGTCGTGTCAGAGGCGGAAGAAAAAGCAGAAAAAATCATTGCTGATATTCGTAAAATGCAACAGCAGATTGGGCAAGGAAATGTGAAAGAGCATCAGTTGATCGATGCAAAGACCCAATTAGCAAATCTACATCAAGAAGAAACTTTGAAGAAAAATAAAGTATTGAAGAAGGCGAAAGAACAAAAAACGTTGAAACCGGGAGACGAAGTGTTGGTTACGACTTACGGCCAAAGAGGGACGCTTTTACGTAAAAACGGGAATCAGTGGCAAGTAGAAATCGGTATATTAAAAATGAATGTGTCCGAAGACGAGCTGACGCCTGTTGCTCCTCAAAAAGAGCCGACACAACGAGTTATCCATGCTGTACGATCTGAATCTAGTAGTCACGTGCCGAATCAATTGGACCTTCGAGGAAAACGATACGAAGAAGCGCTAAGTGAGGTAGATCAATATTTGGATTCTGCCATTCTAGCTGGTTATCCTCAAGTGACTATTGTCCACGGAAAAGGAACAGGCGCACTTCGCAAGGGAATTACTGATTATCTTAAAAACCATCGGAGCGTCAAAAGCTTTGAGTTTGCACCGGCAAACCAAGGCGGAAATGGTGCGACAATTGTTAAATTTAAGTAAAGCTTACTAAAGGTAATCAGATGAGTTGTTATCAATCCAATTAATATGCTTTTCCTAATTGTGAGTGAATAGTCACACTCTACCATCTATTTTTTTAATCTATTCGACAACGGTAAGTAGTTCAGTTAAGTTTTCTTAAATTTTTCAAAACAATGCGAATACATTAAAACCTTTCACTTCTTGAAACAGTTGAATGTGGTAGAGCTCAACTGTTTCAAGAATTTTATAAGGGAAAGTGCCCTTGACAGTGAGCTTTCATATAAATTCGTTCCATGGTGTATCTCATCGTTTTTATCAGCTGTACTGTATTAGGTCCAAAGGTTAGCCCAACGCAATCTCTTACATTGAAATCGTGATTTCTCAATAGCCACCCGTCTAATCTCAAATAGGTGCGTAGGTGATGACAAACTATTGACTGGTTTCTTGTAAGATATTCAACTCATTGATAGCAGTTAGATAGGTACAAACATTTAAATATGAATCATGATAAACATCACGCTTATTTGTAGTAGATCAATGTTTAAAACTTTTTGAATATCTATTTTTGTCGTTATGGGTTTCTCCTTGCTTAATTATTTCTGTGTTATCAGCTAATATTTAATCTTATAAATATTCCTTGGGATAGTTAGTGATCTCTTCATTCACGGAATACATTTCTTGATACTTTGTCATTAGCATTCATTGCTTGGTCAACTGGACATAAGTCAATTAGTTGTTTATATTGCAATTTTTGTTAGCGCTGTCTTAATGATTTTGATACAATATATAATTAAGAAGAAAGGTGGTTATTGAGTAATGTCAAATAAATACAAAAATCTTGATATTTTAGAAGATTATATAATGAGAATCAACACACATGATTTCAAGCAGGTAAATGAAATATTAACAAAGAAATCCCTATTTATTTTTACAGATCAAATATGTTCTACGCCAAATGAAATACAAAATTATTTTGAAAATGCTTGGATAGAAATAAGAGATGAAGTTTATGCAGCCAATGAGGTAAGCCTTTTGTTTGAAGATAATCATACAAAAGTTTATACTTACATTTACGAATACTCAGGATATGATTGTAACGATCAGTATGTTAAAGGAAAAGGCAAAGCAACAAATGTTTTTTGTAAAATAGATGGGAGCTGGAAGCTTGTTCATGAACATCTTAGCAGTTTTTGATTTTCTTGAAGGAGAAGCTTATAAGGTGTTGAAATGAATCATAGCAAAAATATATCCAAGCTGGTTGCCTATAAACCCTTGATTTCTTGGTAGATGAAAAGTTTATCTATCAAGTACATAGAGTGAACTTTGGAAAATATCAATAAAAATCATTCGATACCACTGTGGAAGAGAACAGCCCTTGTTTGTGGATTGTTAAAGGAGGGGTGGTAAGAATGATTAGAGCAGACAAAAATTTTATGTCACAGCTATTCATAACAGTATCAGTTTGTAAAATTACAACATGAACCATTGATAAAATTAAAATTTAGCTTAACTTTTTGCACTTTAACCATATTGAACTTAGTCGTATTTTTACAGTAGTCAATTTAAGTATTGTTGAACTATTTTAAATCTATTCATATATGTTTAGCCATCAATAAAAGATATTAAAAGTCGTAATCATTGAGAAGCAGCTCTCATAATGCTATACTAGTCATAAATTTTAAAATGGAGGTCTTTGATATGTCACAAGTAATTACAGATAAGACATTTAATGAAGAAACAGATAAAGGACTTGTATTGATTGATTTTTGGGCAACTTGGTGTGGTCCATGTCGTATGCAAGCACCGATTTTGGATCAGTTGGAACAAGAATATGATGAAGAAGAATTCAGAATTGCTAAAATGGATGTGGATGAAAATCCAGAAACTCCTCAACAATTCGGTATCATGAGCATTCCAACATTAATGTTGAAAAAAGATGGTCAAGTAGTAGAAAAAGCTGTTGGTGTTCATTCAAAAGAACAACTACGTCAAATGATCGATCAATATTTATAAAAACTTACAGCAAAAATAAGCTGAGGGTGGAACTGAATCCAGTTCCGTCCTCGGTTTTTTTGCGGTTGAGTTAAGGTTATTCAAATTAATATTTTTTGAGTATAATTACGTTGTCAGGCTGGATTGTTTTTTTGACAGACATGCTATAATAACTTTAATTGAATATGAAGGGGAGTACCAGATGAACGAACGAATCAAAAACAAATTAGCTTTACTTCCTGATCAGCCCGGCTGTTACTTGATGAAAGATAAAAATGGAACGATCATTTATGTCGGCAAAGCCAAAATATTAAAAAATCGTGTCCGCTCATATTTTACTGGCAGTCATAATACGAAAACGGAACGGCTTGTTAGTGAAATCGAAGACTTTGAATACATCGTTACAGAATCGAATATCGAAGCATTGCTCTTAGAGATCAATCTGATAAAGAAAAATGATCCTAAATACAACATTATGTTAAAGGATGATAAAACCTATCCTTTCCTTAAGATAACGAATGAAAAATATCCCCGTTTGGTGATTACTCGTAAGGTACTAAAAGACAAAGCACTGTATTTTGGACCATATCCTGATGTCGGTGCGGCGAATGAGACAAAGAAGATCCTCGATCGATTATTTCCTCTGAGAAAATGCAAACCTAGTCAGACGAAGGAGCCTTGTCTTTACTATCATTTGGGACAATGTCTGTGTCCTTATTATTTCGACGTAGATCCGAAAGTCTATACGAAAATCGTTGATGAAGTGAAAAACTTTTTAAACGGAGGACACGAAAAAATCGAGTCAGAGATCCATCAGAAAATGGAAAAAGCTGCTGAAAATATGGAGTTTGAAAAAGCTGCAGAGTACCGAGACCAGATCCGTGCCATTGAGACAATCATGACTCGCCAAAAAATGACAAATACTGATTTACTGGATCGAGATGTATTTGGTTATGCGATTGACAAAGGATGGATGTGTGTCCAAGTGTTTTTCGTAAGACAAGGAAAGCTAATTGAACGAGATGTTTCAATGTTTCCTTTCTATAACGAAGCAGAAGAAGATTTCTTGACTTACATCGGTCAGTTTTATCAGGAAAATGAGCATTTCATTCCTAAAGAAGTCTTGATTCCTGATACGATCGACAAGCCAAGTGTAGAAGCTTTATTAGCTACGAAAGTGCTGCAACCAAAACGAGGAGAAAAGAAAAAATTAGTTGAATTGGCGAATAAGAATGCCTCAGTTGCTTTGAATGAACGGTTTGATCTGATTGCCAGAAAACAGGAACGGACGATCGGAGCAGTTGAACGTTTAGGAAACGCGATGAATATCCCGACCCCAATACGTATCGAGTCTTTTGATAACTCTAATATCATGGGGACGAATCCTGTGGCTGCGATGGTCGTATTCATTGATGGAAAACCGGCAAGAAAAGAATATCGGAAATATAAAATAAAAACAGTCAACGGACCGGATGATTATGCATCAATGAGAGAAGTCATCTATCGCAGATATTCGCGAGTGATTCGCGAAGGGTTGCCTTTACCTGATTTGATCTTGATCGATGGAGGAAAAGGACAAGTAGATGTGGCAAAAGATGTCTTAGAAAATCAATTAGGAATCGATATTCCTATTGCTGGCATGGCAAAAAACGATAAACATAAAACAAATGAGTTGCTATTCGGTACAGATTTGGCTGTAGTACCGCTTGAGCGAAATTCACCAGAGTTTTTCTTACTCCAGCGAATCCAAGATGAAGTCCATCGATTCGCAATCACTTTCCATCGGCAGCTACGCAGTAAAAACAGTTTTGCTTCCCGATTAGATGAAATTGAAGGGTTAGGACCAAAACGAAAAAAAATGCTGCTTAAAGAGTTCAAATCGTTGAAAAATATCACAGCAGCCACGACAGAAGAATTACAAGAAATCGGACTGCCGAAAAATGTCGCACAAAACGTATTTGATAAATTACATCAGGAATGAGGAAAGGGCACTTTACAAAGAAAGTAAAGTGTCCTATCATTTTATGTACAACAAAAAGAGCGTTTACGTTTTGTTGGTAAATAATAAATCGCTTACGTCTGGTGTCTAAGGATATATGTGATTTCTTGAAGAAGGAGTGAAGAAATGTTAGAAGTCAAGGATCTTGTTAAAACTTTTGGGAACTACACAGCTGTCGATCATGTCTCTTTCCAAATCCCCGATGGAAAAATCATGGGGCTAATTGGCCAAAACGGGGCTGGGAAGACAACGACTTTTCGTTTGATCTTGGATTTTTTGACACAAGACCAAGGAGAAGTGTTATGGAATGGCCATCATCTTGGGGAGAAAGATTATGATGTCATCGGTTATCTTCCGGAGGAACGGGGACTTTATCCGAAAGTAACGATTCAAGACCAACTGCTTTATTTTGCAGAACTTAGAGGGAAATCAAGAAAAGAGATTGAACCAAAAATTGACTTTTGGATGGAAAAATTTCAGGTAAAAGGGAAAAAGACGGATAAAGTAAAATCTTTGTCTAAAGGAAATCAGCAAAAAGTCCAGCTGATCGCCACGTTAATCCATGAACCTAAATTGATCATTTTGGATGAGCCATTCAGCGGGTTAGATCCGGTAAATGCTGAATTGCTAAAAGATGGAATATTGGAATTGAAAAAACATGGTTCATGTGTCATTTTTTCTAGCCACAATATGGATAATGTAGAAAAAATCTGCGATCATTTGATCATGTTGCGAAACGGAAAAATGGTTTTGAATGGAAAAGTACATGAGATTCGTGAATCATTTGGCCGTACGAAGTTATTCTTGGAATCTGGTTTAAGCCAACAGGAAGTAGAAGAAATCGAAGGCGTGAAAAAAGTGATCCTTCATGAAGACAATACATTAGAGATTACCTTAGAAGATCCTGAAGCTGGGAAAGAAATCTTTACTCGTGCGACTCAGTTCGGCTACATTCCTATGTTCAACCAACAACCGCCAACTTTGGAAGAGATTTTCAAATTGAAAGCAGGTGAAATCGATGCGTAAGTTTTGGATTATTACCAAAGATGTCTATTTAAAAAATGTTAAGTCGATTTCTTTCTTGATCATGATATTAGTCCCTTTTATCATGCTGGGTATCATTTATGTAGCAGGAAACTTTGCTCAACAAAATAGTGATGTCAATAAAATCGGCGTATTGGCTGACAATGAGCAAATCAGTCAGCAACTGAGCCAAGTCAAAACAGATGATTTTGAGTTCAAAGCAGTTGATTCTGAAGAAAAAGCACAAAAAGAGCTTTCGGAAGAAAAAATCGATGCGTATTTAGTAGTCTCAACTGAGAATGATAAGATAAATGGGATGCTTTATAGCGAAAATTCATTAGGACAAAGTACACAACTACTGATACAACAACAACTGACTGGCTTGCAATCGATGCTTCGAGCGAGTCAATTAGGCATTTCACCAGAAGAAGTAGCTAGCTTGAGCCAACAAGCAAGTTTGACTCGACAAAAAGTCAATTTTGATTCAAAAGGAAAAATGACAGTCGGAGAAGATAACTCGACAGTCCAATATGTCGTAAGTTATGTAGCAACGATTGTCTTGTTCATTATTATTTTGACGTATGCGCAGATCATTGCACAAGAGATCGCTTCTGAAAAAGGCACGCGGATCATGGAAGTGATCCTGTCCAGTACGACTGCACAAAAGCATTTCTACGGAAAATTAACAGGTGTTTTACTTGTTGCATTAACGCAAATGGCATTATACGGTATTATTTTTGGTATAGGATACAGTCAATTCAAAGATATGGAAATGGTCAAAAATATATTAGACGGTATCTCATTGGATAACTTGATTGGACCATTCTTGTGGTATTCTCTTCTATTCATGATCTTTGGCATTTTGATTTTTTCTGTTTTAGCAGCTTTATGTGGCTCTTTGGTCAACAAAGCAGAAGATACAGCAAAAGCAATTTTGCCAGTGACTTATCTATCTCTAGGCGGATACATGCTTGGATTGATACTAGGAGCTTCAGATCCAAACAATATCGTTATTCGGATCACTTCGTATATTCCATTCTTATCTTCATATATTATGCCGGTTCGCTTAGCAAATGAGACAGTCGGTATGGGTGGAGCATTGATTTCCTTGTTGGTACTTGTAGCCGTAACATTCTTATTGATGATCTTGTCTGCAAACATGTACAAATCGAATGTACTCGTTTATAGCGAAGGCGGATTATGGAGTTCATTGAAACAATCGATTTCAATTATGAGGAATGAACGAAAAAAAGCATAAAACAATCCTAAAATATAGAAGGAAGCTGGACATCTATTGTTCCCAGCTTCTTTTTGTATAGACCTATTTTATTTATTTTACTATATTGGATATATATTCATTGAAAATAGTGTATAACAACTTTATAATATTGAGTATACCAATTTTTGGAGGCGTTTTAATGGACCGTTATTTAGATTTACTTTCAGAAAAATTCCCCTCAACGGAAGATGTCATCACGGAAATCATCAATCTCGAAGCAATTTTGCAGCTTCCAAAAGGAACAGAGTTATTTTTGAGTGATATACATGGCGAATTTCCTGCTTTTGATCATATTCTGCGTATCGGTTCAGGAAATCTTAAAGAAAAGATCAAAGACCTTTTTTCTGAACAAATGACGGAAACGGATATCAGCCAATTCACTATTTTTACGGCTTATCCAGAATATGCATTAACGACTGATTGGTACAAAGAACAAGATAAATCGCAGCTGATCCATCATTTGATCGATCTTTTACGGTTTACGACAGTCAAATATACCCGGTCAAAAGTTCGAAAAGGATTGCCGAAAGAATATAGCTATATCATTGAGGAACTCTTGTATATCGATGACCGTATCAATGGAAAAAAAGACTATGTAAAAAAAATCATTGAACAACTTGTTTTGATGAAGGAAGAAGAAAAATTTTTAACGAAACTTGCACAGACGATCCAAAAATCTGTCATCGATCATTTGCATATCGTTGGAGATATTTTTGACCGAGGAACTCAAGCAGCCAAAGTGATGGATCGAATCATGGATTTTTCTTCTGTAGATATCCAATGGGGAAATCATGATATTTTGTGGATTGGTGCGTATTGCGGCTCTGAGGCATGTTTACTGACACTTTTACGGATTGCAGCACGCTATAATTATTTATTTGAATTAGAGAAAGAATATGGGTTGAATTTACGTCCATTGTTTTCTTTTGCTCATCAAACTTATCAGAAGAATCCAGTATTTGCGCCTAAAAACAGTAAAAATCTATCCGAAAGAGAGCAAGAAGAATTAGAAAAAATCCATCAGGCACTTTCTATCCTTCAATTCAAATCAGAACATCAGTTATTGGATCGTCGACCTGAATTTAAAATGGACGATCGTAAATTGCTGGAAAAAATCGACTATGAAGCATCAACGGTTGATTTAAAAGGTCAGCTCTATGAGTTGAAAGGAACTTGTTTTCAAACGATCCAGCCAGATGATCCAAAAAAATTCTTGGAAGAGGAACAAAAAGTGATTGATAGTTTGATGTATTCATTCCAGCACTCTTTGAGAATGCAAAAACATATGACGTTTTTGATCGAAAAAGGGGGAATGTATCTCACGAACAATCAGCATGTGCTGTTTCATGGCTGTATACCTGTAGACGAGAAGGGACAGCTCTTAGCATTTGAATTAGACCAATCTTATCGCGGAAAAGAACTGCTGGGCTTTTTTGAAAAACAGATAATTGAAAGCGCAAAAGATCTGACTGCAAAAGAAGATTTAGCAACCGATTTGATTTGGTATGCGTGGAGTGGGCCATTTTCGCCTTTATTCGGCAAGAGTAAAATGGCGACTTTTGAACGTTATTTTCTCACAGAGCCTCATACGCACATCGAGAAAAGCAACCCTTATTATCACTTGCGAGATGAAGAGTGGTTCAGTGAAAAAATTTTAGCAGAATTCGACACAAAAGAAGAAGGGTCAGCAATCATTAATGGGCACACGCCAGTAAAAGTAAAAAAAGGGGAGTCACCGATCAAAGCAAATGGAAAAGTATTTGTCATTGACGGAGGTTTATCCAAAGCTTATCAAAAAACGACAGGAATTGCCGGTTATTCACTATTATGCAATTCTTATGGTTTCCAAATCGTGACACATTATCCGTTTTTGCCTATTGAACAACAATTTGCAAAAAAATCCGACCAAACAAATGTGAAAAAAGTAATCGAACAGCAGCTACCACGCAAACTCAATCGTGATACAACAAAAGGTATGGAACTGCAGCAGCAGATTACCCAGCTCAAAAGGCTGTTGGACTATCGAAAGGACGATTGAGAAGAATTCCAGTGAACATTGTTCCATAGACTGGAGACTGAGACAAAAGTCGTGTCGCAGTCTCTTTTTCCGGATAAACGGTGTTCTTCTGCCAACTCCTCGGTCACAAGTCACACTATTCAACAAACATGAAAAGCTGTTTTTTGAAATTGCTCCTTGTGACTCAGAGTTGAACGGCAGGCTCACGACCTCTTGGTATAAACGGTGTTCAATCAGCTGACCCTCGATATTAGCTCAAAAAACGGTAAAATATGAGAAACTATTTTTCCGTTTTGTTTCTCTAATACTCAGGTCAAGGCACTGATTTCACAACCTCTTCCTTAAACGGTGTTCAAAAGCCAGTTTCTCGGTATTAAGCCAAATTTATGCAAAAATGTGAAAAGCCATTTTCACAAAATTTTTCTTAATACTCGAAACTAAACAGCTTTTTCACAACCCCCTCAGAAAGTCTATTAAAATTCATTCACAAAGAAATCGAATAAGCGCTGTTCAGATGGATGTACACGGTGGGTAAGTTCCGGATGCCATTGAACACCGAGGATTTTATGCATATCATCTTTGCTTTGAACCGCTTCAACGAGTCCATCGTTAGAAAAAGCGATGGCTTTTAATAAAGGTGAAAGATCTTTGACTGCCTGATGATGGTAAGAATTCACAAAATATGGATCGGGGAGAAGGTTGCTTAACAAACTGTCTGAAACAATCTTGACTTCGTGAGTCGTAAATTGCGGGG
Organism: Enterococcus sp. MSG3290; assembly: GCF_050555565.1. Lineage (NCBI taxonomy): Bacteria > Bacillati > Bacillota > Bacilli > Lactobacillales > Enterococcaceae > Enterococcus > Enterococcus sp. MSG3290. The sequence continues at coordinate 735,662 of NZ_CP187862.1, forward strand.
CAGTGGGCTGTTGTTCATGTTTTACTGACCACTTTGGATATAATGAAAGATCTTGATAAAGTGTACCTTCCAAAACGACATTCAATAGTTGGAGTCCCCGGCAGACTGCAAAAATTGGTTTTCTTTGTTTCAATGCTTCCAAGATCAGTGCCTGTTCAAATTGGTCTCGTTGAATATTTGTTTCCGTTAGCTTTGGATGAGGATCTTCCATGTAAAGTTGTGGACTGACATCTTGACCACCTGCAAGAATAAGTTTGTCGATTTGTCCAATCAGTTGAGGAGCTGAATCTGGAGACATGACTGGCAGAATAAGAGGCAATCCTTGAGCATCTAAAACTGCATCCACGAATCCTTGCGGTGTATAGCTCACTTGATTTCCTTGGAAAGTATCTGTTGCTCGAATCAGTTGATTTCCGGCAATGCCGATGATTGGTTTCATTTGTATTCCCCCTAAAGTAGACTTATTGTAACAAGGATTTAAAAAAAATTAAACTATGTAAGACTTGCCCCTATACTTATCTGTTCTTGCTGTGTTACTATCTGTAAAGAGAAATTTCGTGTGAAATTCATGACGATAGTTGAAAATATTGCTTAATTTGTTATAATAAAAAGTAAGCAGAAATAAAAAGGTTGGGCGTAAGCTTCAAGGATCTAGTTCTTCAAGGGGTGAGAAGGACATTTTATTGAAGGGGCCTGCCTATACTAAGTTATCTTTAGAGGTACATACTTTCAATGAAAAAAGAAAGCATGTACCTCTTTTTTAAATCGAAAGGAAGTGAAGCAAGTGTTAGAAGCTTTGGAACAAATCCGAAAAGCAGAAGAAGAAAATGAAAAGCGTGCTCAAACACTGCGGCAGCAGCTGAAGATCTATGCAACAGAAAAAGAGCAGGAATTGGAAACGATCCAAACAAACTATCGACAACAACTAAAACAGTTGGTGGAAGAAAAAGAACAATTCGAAATACAAGAATTAGAAAAAGAAAAAATGAAATTGAAAGCAGAAGCAGACAAGGTGCAAGCAACTTTGAAAGATCAATATCAAAAGCATCAGAGTCAAGCGATCGGTGCGATCATTGAAAGGGTGAAAGAAACTTATGGCCGTCACTAAGATGGAAAAAGTGACCCTCATTTCAGATAAAAGAAATCAGGAGAGGATTTTACAAGCAGTACAAGGAATCCAAAACGTTGAAATCCGGGATCTGTATCAAAATAGAACAAACAACCAGTGGGTAGAGAAGTATTTTCCAGATACCACGATTATTGATAAAGAAGCAAAATTAAGCGCTTTAGGTAATCGGTTGAAAGACATCCAAGAAGCTATCCAATTCATACAACACCACGGCGATAGCCGTCAAAAGAAACTCCATTTGAAACGTCAAGAACTTTCCTTACAAGATTTGGAAGCCAATTATTCCGAAGAAAATTTCATGAATAAATTGAAAGAAGTCCTTGATTTAAAAGAAAAGTGGGAACAGCTAACTGAAAAACGTGATCGTTTAGAAGAAGAGGAAGAATGGCTTCTTCATTGGCAACAGCTGGATATTGCTCCAAGTATGTATGCAAGTAAGACGACCATTTTTGAGATGGGGACTGTGAGTGCAGCAAATTTTGAAAGTTTCAAGGAAGAACTGAGTAAGCTTGATGACGTTTATATGGAAGAAATAGATTATACGCCAAAACAAGTTTATCTTTCGTATGTTGCTTTAAAAAAATCAGTTGCTGTTATAGAAGAAATTGCTGGGAAATACGGGTTCAATAAAGAAACGTATCCTTATGAACAAAATCCTAAAGAAAAACTGCAAGAGACCAAGCAGCAATTATCCATTGTTCACGAGCAGCAAAAGAAGATAACGACAGCGTTAGGTCAGTGCAGTGGCTATATCCAAGAATTTGAATGGGTAGAAGAAGTCACACTTGCCGTTGCAGAACGAGAAAAAATAAAAGAACGGTTTATCCATGCGACTTATCTGATCGTTTTGCAAGGTTGGGTAGATGCAGAAGAAAAACAGAATTTGCTGCATGTGTTAAACGAAACCGTATCAGAAGAAGATATATACGTCAGTTTCGAAACACCAAACTCAGAAGAGATTCAGCAGGAAGTCCCTACTAAATTGAAAAACCATCCGCTTGTCGAACCTTTTGAATTGCTGACTGAAATGTACAGTCTGCCAAAATATGAAGAAGTAGATCCAACACCTTGGATGACACCATTTTATCTTGTCTTCTTCGGGATGATGGTCGCAGATGTTGGTTACGGATTGCTGATGCTCATTGGGACAATACTAGCTCAAAAACTACTTGTTCTACCACGTGGGATGAAACGTTTCGTAAAATTCTTTGAGATTCTCTCGATACCATCGATCATCTGGGGATTGATCTACAGTTCATTTTTCGGACAGGCATTACCAAAAGAACTGTTTGGCATCCGCTTGCCTTTCCCAATCCTATCTACGACGGATGACGTCAATACGATTTTGATTTTATCCGTGATTTTCGGTCTGATACAGATTTTGGTTGGATTATTTGTGGCAGCAAAGGAAAATATCAGGAGAAAAGATTACTTGAGTGCTGTCAGTGATGGATTTGCCTGGCAAGGGATCCTAATTGGGATCGTTATTGCGTTGGTTGGTGCCATGTTGATAAAAAATACAGCATTTGTTTACCTTGGCGCTGGGCTATCGATCATTGCTGCCTTATGTATCTTGATCGTTCCGATTATCCAAACGCCGTCTAAAGTCAAAGGTGCTGCCAAAGGTGCGTATAATCTTTACGGACTGACCGGCTATATCGGTGATTTAGTCAGTTATACACGTTTGATGGCATTGGGTATTTCAGGCGGAAGTATTGGAGCGGCATTCAATATGCTAGTTGCTTTCATGCCGCCAGCTGCTCGATTCAGTGTAGGGATCCTTTTGATCATCGCTTTACACGCACTGAATATGTTTTTGACACTGCTAAGTGCCTATGTCCATGGCGCACGATTGCAGTATGTCGAATTTTTTGGGAAGTTTTATACAGGAGGCGGACGTGCCTTTGATCCGCTGAAAACGGCGGAAAAATACGTCAACATCAATCACAAGAAAAAAAACAATAAATAATTGGAGGATTTTTATACAATGATGGATTACTTAATTAGTCAAAATGGTGGAATGGTATTTGCGGTATTAGCGATGGCAACAGCGACGATTTTTTCAGGGATCGGTTCAGCTAAAGGTGTTGGAATGACAGGTGAGGCAGCAGCAGCATTGACAACAAGTCAACCCGAAAAATTCGGGCAGGCTCTGATTCTGCAATTGCTTCCAGGTACGCAAGGTTTGTATGGATTTGTTATTGCCTTTTTGATTTTTATCAACTTAGGAAATGACATGTCAGTTGTACAAGGACTGAACTTTCTAGGTGCTTCTCTGCCGATTGCTTTTACAGGCTTGTTTTCAGGTATTGCCCAAGGAAAAGTCGCAGCGGCAGGTATTCAAATTTTAGCGAAAAAACCTGAACATGCTACAAAAGGAATCATTTTTGCTGCGATGGTTGAAACATACGCGATTTTAGGTTTCGTTATTTCCTTCCTATTAGTGTTGAATGCCTAAGCATAAAGGAGGAAAAGCAGATGAACGCCATTGAAAAAATCATCTCTCAGATGAACGAAGCAGCAGAGCAGGAAAGAGCGGCGTTAGAACAAGAAGAGCGAATGAAGATCGATCAAAACTTTGAACAAAAACGTACGCAAGTTGAAACAGAACATCAAAAACAAAAAGAAAAACAAATCGAATTACTCGAAAAAAAATACCGTCAGCTAAGGAATCGCCAGCAAGTAGAAGTACGACAAGAAAATTTGAATGCGAAGCAGGAATTTTTAAGACGATTGTTTGCAGATGCGGTAACTGAAATGGAAAATTGGGATGAATCTGAACAAATCCAGTTTATCAAAAATGCATTGTATTCATTACCTTTGACAGGAAAAGTAGCATTCATTGCTGGAGAAAAATCAGCAGCCTATCTTTCTCAGACGTTGTTGGATGAATGGAACAATGAACTTCCCTTTATGATGATTTTAAGTGATGAAACTGTTGCTGATCAAGCGGGTTTTCTGATAAACGATCAAGGAGTTCAGTATAATTTTCTTTTCAGCAGCCTTGTACAAGATATCCAAGGAACGATGAGTTTTGAGATTGCCAATCAATTATTCGAATAAGGAGGGATCAGTGTATGGAATACCACGAACTAAATCCCTTGATTCGCGGAAGAGAGCTTGAACTTTTGTCCAATGAGACATTTGAACGGATGATTCAAACAAATTCTGTCGAAGCACTTGGTGAAATATTGAAATCCACGATTTACAGTCCATATATTTATGACGGATATGAATATGACTTCGAACAGAATCTTTTAAAGGAGCAGAGCCGTCTATTTCGCTGGTTAAAGGAATCAGCACCGGAGCCTGAAATCGTTTGGATCTATACGATGCGTTATACTTTCCATAATCTGAAGGTTTTGACAAAAGCTGAGATGACAAATCAAAATCTGGACCATTTGTATATCGACGATGGATTTTATTCATTAGAAACCTTGAAGGATGCCATTCATACGCAAGTTTCAAATGAACTTCCTGAAAGCATTATGGACAGTATACGAGAAGTACGTGATTATTTTGAAGAGTCTACCATTCTTCAGGGAATTGACGTGATTTATGATCGACAGTTTTTGACAGAGCAGCGACGGCTTGCCGATAAGCTAGGATATCAAGAATTGCTGACAGAAGTCATTGCTTTTATTGACTTGACCAATATCACAACGATGGCTCGAGGAATATTGCAGAAAAGAACATATGGGTTCATGACGACGGTACTTTCCAGCTCGGGAAGTATCGAAAAAGAAGTATTTTTGAACTTTGTAGATAAAGATATGGAAGATTACACGAATTTTCTATTAGAGACAGATTATGCTGATTTTCTGCGCCCTGTCATCCGTGAGGGAAATATTGATCTCGTAAAGCTTGAACAGTTGAAAGATGATTATCTAAGTTCATTGTATCAAGAAGCACAAACCCAGGCTTTCGGACCACTGCCACTACTAGCCTTTTTGAACGCAAAAGAGGTAGAAAGCAAAAACCTTCGTTTACTGGTTATCGGCAAAAGAAGCCATTTCGAATCAGAAACAATCAGAAAGCGGGTGAGACAAGTCTATGACGCATAAGATTGGTGTAGTTGGCGACAAAGATTCTGTTTTGCCATTCAAATTGTTTGGCTTTGATGTTCGTTATGGTACAACCAAGCAAACCGTTCGTCAGGCAATTGAAGAAATGGCAAAGAATGAGTATGGCGTGATTTATGTCACAGAGCAATGTGCAGCATTGAGCCCAGAAACGATCGAACGTTACAAGGAACAAATGATACCTGCTATCGTATTGATTCCCAATCATCAAGGATCATTAGGGATAGGGCTGGAAGAAATTCAAAAAAACGTAGAAAAAGCAGTAGGTCAAAATATCTTATAGTATGAAAAGGAGATAGAAATTTTGCAAATTGGAAAAATCATAAAAGTCTCCGGACCTCTTGTAATGGCTGAGAACATGTCTGATGCCAGTATCCAAGACATGTGTCTAGTGGGAGATCTAGGAGTTATCGGAGAAATTATCGAGATGCGTGGCGATGTGGCGTCTATTCAAGTATATGAAGAGACTTCTGGAATTGGTCCAGGCGAACCGGTTCGCTCTACTGGTGAAGCTTTATCTGTTGAATTAGGACCAGGGATCATTTCACAAATGTTTGACGGAATCCAACGGCCATTAGATACCTTTATGGAAATCACACAAAGTAATTTCTTAGGGCGCGGAGTTCAATTGCCCGCATTGGACCATGAGAAAAAATGGTGGTTCGAAGCAACAGTAGAAACCGGAGAAACGGTGAGTGCCGGAGATGTTATCGGGATCGTAGAAGAAACAAAAGTTATCAAACATAAAATCATGGTGCCAAATGGGATAAAAGGTACGATCAAAACAATCGAAAAAGGTTCATTCACTATTGATGAAACAGTATGTGTCATTGAAACCGAAAATGGTGACAAAAATTTGACGATGCTTCAAAAATGGCCAGTAAGACGTAGTCGGCCAATCAAAGAAAAATTAAACCCGGATGCACCCATGATCACTGGACAGCGAGTGATTGATACATTCTTCCCAGTGACAAAAGGAGGAGCAGCAGCTGTACCTGGTCCTTTTGGTGCAGGGAAAACAGTCGTTCAGCATCAAATTGCAAAATGGGCCGATGTGGACATGGTTGTCTATGTGGGATGTGGCGAGCGTGGAAATGAGATGACGGATGTTTTAAATGAATTCCCTGAATTGATTGACCCTAATACAGGAGAATCGTTGATGGAACGTACGGTATTGATTGCTAATACATCAAACATGCCAGTAGCAGCTCGAGAAGCTTCTATCTATACGGGAATCACAATTGCGGAATATTTCCGTGACATGGGTTATGACGTTGCTATCATGGCAGACTCCACTTCACGATGGGCAGAAGCACTTCGTGAGATGAGCGGACGTTTGGAAGAAATGCCTGGTGATGAAGGTTATCCAGCTTATCTTGGTTCACGGCTTGCGGAATACTATGAACGATCTGGAAGAGTCATTGCATTAGGATCAGAAGGTCGCGAAGGAAGTATAACCGCAATCAGTGCTGTATCGCCGTCTGGAGGGGATATTTCGGAACCAGTCACACAAAATACATTGCGGGTTGTAAAAGTATTCTGGGGTCTTGATTCCAGTTTAGCCCAAAAAAGACATTTTCCTTCGATCGATTGGATACAAAGCTATTCTCTTTATTCAACAGAAGTAGGGAAGTATATGGATCATATCCTTCAAGCTGACTGGGCATCCATGGTCACCGAGGGCATGCGTATTTTGCAAGAAGAACAGCAGCTGAATGAAATCGTGCGTTTGGTAGGGATTGATTCCCTTTCAGATAATGACCGTCTGACATTAGAAGTGGCAAAATCCATTCGTGAAGATTATTTGCAGCAAAATGCTTTTGATGATGTCGATACATTCACTTCAAGAGAGAAACAGTTCAAAATGTTGAAGATGATCTTGACCTTTGGTGAAGAAGGACGCCGTGCGTTGTCGTTAGGTGCTTATTTAAGTGAGATCATGGACGGTACCGTATCGATTCGTGAAAGGATCGGACGAAGCAAATATATCCCGGAAACAGAATTAGAAAAACTAGATCAAATTATTGGTGAAATCAAGCAAACGATGCAAACGATCGTTTCAGAAGGAGGCATGAGCAATGATTAAAGAATATCGTACGATCGGTGAAGTCGTCGGTCCATTGATGGCGGTTGAAAAAGTTGCTGGTGTCAAATATGAAGAATTAATCGAAGTCCGTATGCAAAATGGCGAGATTCGTCGTGGACAAGTATTGGAAGTCCAAGAAGATAAAGCAATGGTCCAAATATTCGAAGGAACAAGTGGTATCAATTTACGTGACTCTTCTGTACGATTTTTAGGCCATCCTTTAGAACTAGGTGTATCGGAAGACATGATCGGTCGAGTATTCGATGGTTTGGGACGACCGAAAGATAACGGACCAGAGATCCTGCCTGAAAAGCATTTGGATATTAACGGAGAAGTAATCAATCCAGTAGCTCGGGATTATCCAGATGAGTTTATCCAAACAGGTATCTCTGCAATCGATCATTTGAATACATTAGTTCGTGGGCAAAAATTACCAGTATTTTCTGGTTCTGGTCTTCCTCATAAAGAATTAGCTGCTCAGATCGCGCGACAAGCAACGGTACTCGATTCATCAGATGATTTCGCCGTAGTCTTTGCTGCTATTGGAATCACTTTTGAAGAAGCTGAATTTTTCATGGAAGATTTTCGTCAAACGGGCGCAATCGACCGTTCTGTCATGTTTATGAATTTAGCAAACGACCCTGCAATCGAACGTATCGCTACTCCTCGTATGGCTTTGACTGCTGCAGAATATCTTGCTTATGAAAAGGGAATGCATGTTTTGGTTATCATGACAGACATGACCAACTATGCAGAGGCATTGCGAGAGATTTCTGCAGCACGGCGAGAAGTTCCAGGAAGAAGAGGATATCCTGGGTATCTTTACACGAACTTAGCTACTTTATTCGAACGAGCAGGAAGAATCCGCGGACTAAAAGGATCGGTTACTCAAATTCCGATTCTAACAATGCCAGAAGACGATAAAACTCATCCAATCCCTGACTTGACTGGTTATATTACAGAAGGACAGATCATCTTGACTAGAGAGCTTTACAAGAGTGGGATTCAGCCACCAATTGATGTACTCCCGTCTCTTTCGCGGTTAAAAGATAAGGGAACTGGACCCGGAAAGACAAGAGAAGACCATGCAGCTACGATGAATCAGCTTTTTGCAGCCTATGCACAAGGAAAACAGGCAAAAGAATTAGCCGTAGTTTTAGGTGAATCTGCTTTATCTGATGTAGACAAGATCTATGCGAAGTTTGCTGAGCGGTTTGAAAAAGAATATGTCAATCAAGGATTCTACACGAACCGTTCGATTACTGAAACACTTGATCTAGGGTGGGAACTGCTATCGATGTTGCCAAGAACCGAATTAAAACGAATCAAAGACGACATGCTGGACAAATATCTGCCAGAAGGGAAGTGAGTTCTGATGGCACGATTGAATGTGAATCCGACCCGCATGGAATTGACTCGATTGAAAAAACAGTTGACAACTGCCACAAGAGGGCATAAATTATTAAAAGATAAGCAAGATGAACTGATGCGTCAATTCATCCTGTTGATTCGAAAGAACAACCAGCTGCGTCAAGAAATGGAAGAGTCTATGACAGAAGCAATGTCTGATTTTGTATTGGCAAATGCTTCGATCACGGAACCTTTCATCGAAGAATTATTTGTTTTGCCGGCGGAAAACGTTGATTTGTCTATCGTAGACAAAAATATCATGAGTGTAAAAGTACCTGTGATGAATTTTGAATATGATGAACAGCTGACAGACACACCTTTGGAATACGGGTATTTGAATTCCAGTGCCGAACTGGATCGGTCAATCGATCGGTTTACTACCCTGCTTCCAAAACTTTTGGAACTGACAGAAATCGAAAAAACTTGTCAACTGATGGCGAGTGAAATCGAAAAGACACGTCGGCGAGTCAATGCATTAGAATATATGACGATCCCTCAATTAGAAGAAACGATCTATTATATTCGTATGAAGCTGGAAGAAAACGAGCGCGCAGAAGTAACAAGGTTGATCAAAGTAAAAAATATGGGTACCACTGACTAAGTGGTATCCTTTTTTAAAAGAGGAAAACGATGATTAAACAAAGCAAACAAATAAAGAAACGCTTGCCGGCTGTTCAGCTTCTCGCATTAGGATTTTTTCTCCTGATTTTAGTTGGCGGCGGCCTACTTACCCTACCATTTTTTAGTAATAGTGGGCATGGGACAAATTTTATCGATGCACTTTTCACTGCAACTTCTGCTGTCTGTGTAACGGGATTGACAACATTGAATACAGCAGAGCATTGGAACAGTGCTGGTCAATTTTTGATCATGCTTTTGATTGAGATCGGCGGTCTTGGTTTTATGATGGTTCCGATTCTATGCTTTGCATTGATAAAGAAGAAAGTCAGTCTCAGCACACGTATTATATTAAAAGAAGCGCTGAATCTAGAAGAAGTATCAGGTGTGATGAAGCTCATGCTTTACATCCTGAAATTGGCCTTTGTGATCCAATTGATTGGTACGGTTGCTTTATCTTTTGTATTTGTGCCTGAATTTGGCTGGTTGAAAGGTATCTGGTACAGTTTGTTCCATGCAATCTCTAGTTTTTGTAATGCAGGGTTTGATTTGTTAGGAGACAGTTTAGCCAATCACCAGCAAAATGTTTATTTGATCATGGTGGTATCTGCTTTGATCATTTCTGGTGGGTTAGGCTTCATCGTATGGCGTGATTTACTGGAATATCATCAGAAAAAGAAGATGACGATTCATTCAAAAATCGCATTAACCGTTACAGGTACCCTTTTATTAGGCGGATTCGTTGTGTTCTTTTTCACAGAGCGCAATGGGGCAACGCTAGTGGAAGGGAATATGTTTCAACGATTGGCAAACACCTTTTTTATGAGTGTGACACCTAGAACGGCTGGATATTATTCAGTTGATTACCTCCATATGAGCCATGCAGGTCTGATTTTAACGATGTTTTTGATGTACATCGGCGGAACATCTGGGTCGACGGCCGGCGGATTGAAAACAACTACGTTAGGTGTGTTGCTGATCCAGATGCGTTCGATGTTGAAAGGACGTACGAGAGCGGAAGCATTTGGCCGTACCATCCGACAAGGCGCAGTGTTGCGGGCACTTACTTTATTTTTTGTTACGTTGACGTTGTGTGTAGTCGCCATCATGATTTTATCGGTGACTGAAACGATACCTAAAACTTCTGGCATCGAATATATTGCTTTTGAGGTCTTCTCTGCGTTTGGTACAGTAGGTCTTACGATGGGATTGACGCCAGACTTGACTGCAATAGGGAAATTGATCATTATAGCGCTTATGTACATTGGACGAGTTGGTGTATTGACTGTGGTCTTCTCTCTGATGACAAAAGCACAAAGAACACAATCAAAATACAAATATCCAGAAGAAAGTGTCATGATTGGATAATTTCATCTTCTGACAGAAACCTAGTGATTTAGTAAAATAAGAAAATAAAATAATTTTTCTTGCTTCTTGGATACTTTAAGTGCAAAATGTTCGTTTATTTTTTGAGGCACTACCCGTTGTTGAACCTCGGGTAGTGCCTCTTTTTTATTGAAAGGAATCAATAAGATTTGATTCCTTTATTTATCAATAGGTTATAATTCATATTTTTTTATTTTTTCTTTTACGATACTTAGTCCAGAAGCTAAAATTTCAAGGTTATTAGAGGATAGGGAAATTCGAACGAATGCATCTGGTTGCGCACGTGTAGTAAAGCGTCTGGAATGATAAAGTCGTATACCGTTAGCAAGAAAGTCATTCTCAATTATCTTAGGGTCAATCTCAGGATCAACTGGAAGAATTCGATAGTAAGGGACACGATTCGTTGGTTTTTCTACTTTGAAAAGAGAATCAAAAAGCTGATTGGCTCTTTTCGTAAGACTTAATTTAGTTTCTAAGATCCTATTTGCTTCATTTGAATGGAGGATTTGAGTGATGACTTCCACATCTAATCCAGAAGTTTTCACATTTATATTAAAAATTGCTTGTTCTATCTTGCTTTGGACATGTACTGGAACTACAAGATAAGCAACTCGCAATCCAGAACAAATAAATTTTGTCATTCCAGCTAAGTAGATTGTTTGGTTAGGTAATAATTTTTGGAAAGGAGGAATGATCGTATGTTGATAGTAAGTTGTTAAAAATGAATGGATATCATCTTCAATAACCCATAGACCTTCTTTTTCAATCACTTCGGCTAATTGCTCTCGTCTTTTGTGAGAGATTTGAAACCCTATAGGATTATTACAAGAAGGCATAAGAAAGACACCATGAATCTTCTTTTTTCTACATTCCTGAATCAATATATCAGGTCGCATTCCTTGCTCGTCAAAATCAATTGGAACGATCTCTAAATGATATAACTGAGCCAATTCAATGAAATTAGCGTATGTATATCGGTCTGTTGCTATTCTATCACCTGGAGAGAAAAGTGCAGAAAGTGTGATAGCCAATCCATTTTGAACACCGGAAACAATAGATAGAGATTCTAAGGACGGAATGACTCCTTGAGTTTTTAACCAATTTGCTGCAGTAGTCAATTGAAAATTTGTGCCTTTGGGATCTTGGTAATTAAGCAAACCAACAAGATTTGGGTTATTACTAGTTGATTGAATAAACGGGACAACGAATTTATTACATTCTTCAAAAGAACTAACCAGACCAAAATCAATGATATGTTCGGTTACTTCATTGGTAGAGATGGTGATGGACTCAAAGACATTGGGAGAAATAAATGTGCCACTTCCAATATTCGTATACAGCAAACCTTTCTCAATTCCATATTTATAAGCCTTGCCAACGGTAGTAAAATTTAAATCTAAATAATCAGCTAGCTCTCTTTGGGAGGGTAACTGAGTGTTTTTCTGTAATTTATTCTTTAAAATATCTTGTTCTAATTGTTGAATCAACGATCGATAATAAGGACGCTTCAATTTTTGTTTGTCTGGTCGCCAAGTTAACGGGTAATTGTCATAAGAATTAATAGGCATTTTCTCCACTCCTTAAAATTGTATACCATACAATTTTACCATTGATTGTATTGATTTTAGAAGTTAATCTTTTGTGAGGAGGGAATTGTCTATGAAAATTATTAATTTTGAGGAAGTAGTAGCTTCTTTTAGTTTTGAAGAAGCGATTCAAGTAATGAAAAAATGTTTTTTTGATTATGAAAGTGGTAAAATCAGCCAAAATCCTCGATTGGTGGAAATTTTACCTGACGGAAAAGACAAAAATATGTTTGCGATGATGCCTGCTTATTTGGGGGAGAACAGATATTTTGGAACAAAAGTCATTACCGCTTTTCCGGATAATCATCAGTATCATTTACCTTCTCATTTAGGAGAGATTTTCTTGTTTGATGCTCAAAACGGACTACCCAAAGCATTGATAAACGCAAATGCAGTCACCTGGATTCGAACAGCTGCTGTATCTGCGCTGGCAACAGATTACTTAGCAAATCCGCATGCAGAAACACTTGCTTTAATTGGAGCTGGTCAACAAGCATTGTCGCATTTGACTGCGATTTCTACCATTCGTCCCATCACTACAGTGTTTGTTTACGATATTTTAGAAGAAAGACGAAATACTTTTATCGCTAAAGCTAAAAAACAGTATCCTAAAATAACGTTTATAAATGCAATATCAGTAGAAGATGCAGTACGTCCAGCGGAAATCATTTGTACGTTGACCTCTAGTAAAGAGGCATTTCTTCAAAAAGAGTGGGTAAGGGAAGACGCACATATCAATGCTGTGGGCACATTTACTCCTGATACAAGAGAGATAAGTACATCGTTGATGGAAACTTCTCAAATCTATGTAGATGATTACTCAGCTGCCTTAACAGAAAGCGGGGACCTGCTTATAGCCATGGCAGAAGGAGATTTAGAGGAATCTTGTATTGTTGGTACATTAGGCGAATTAGTTTCTGAGAAAAAAACATTTTATAAAGGAGAATCGAGGCCGACGATTTTCGACGCAGTTGGTCTAGCTATTGAAGATCTTTGTTGTGCAGAATATATTTATAACAAATTAGAGAAAGGGGCTTTAAAATGAACTTAGATTATTACGTAGTTGATGCATTTGCAGATGAGGTGTTCAAAGGAAATCCAGCAGCGGTTTATGTGCTAGAAGAATGGCTGCCAGAAGGTACGATGCAAAAAATTGCCATTGAAAACAATTTATCTGAAACAGCATTTACAGTGAAGAAAAACCAAGAATTTGAGCTTAGATGGTTTACGCCAGATCGAGAAATCGATCTTTGTGGTCACGCGACATTAGCAACAGCATTTGTTTTATTTAACTATTACAAAATACCTGATGAAACGATTAAATTTTCTACTCAAAGCGGTAATCTATTTGTGACAAGAATTAAAGATTATTATTACATGGATTTTCCTAGTATTATGCCGAAAAAAGTGCCGATATTGACTGAATATGAAGAAGCGATTGGGACTAAGATTAAAGAAGCCTACTTAGCACGTGATTTATTTTTCGTATTAGAAGATGAAAAAACGGTGGCTAAATTGCAGCCAGATTTTACAGCTATCAAAAATTTTGAATTAGGAATAGGAGTCATCGTGACAGCAGAAAGTGTGCAAAAAGACTTTGTTTCTAGAACCTTCTTTCCAAAATTAACAATCAATGAAGATCCAGTATGTGGATCAGCACATTCTAATCTTATTCCTTATTGGGCAGAAAGAATGAATAAAACAAAATTGTCAGCTTATCAAATGTCATCAAGGGGCGGGGATCTAGAATGTGAATTAAAAGAAGATCGTGTGATAATAGGAGGAAAAGCAGTTTTGTTTTCTAAAGGTACCTCGTTTATTTGATTTCTTTCAAATGAATTAAAAATAAATTGGTGGAGAGTGGCAGCCTTATAGCTACAATGGTTGTTAAAAAAAGACGCAAACTTTTTCAATTTAATGAAAAGTTTGCGTCTCATTTTAATTATTGGTGTTTGTTTTTTATTCAATCAAGAGTAAAATGCCCCATACTAACTATCCTCGGATGACTTCGATTTTATAACCATCAGGGTCAATGACAAAGTAGTAAGAAGGCGCAGTGCCAGGTAATCCTTTTAAGTCAGTAATCTCAAGACCAGCAGCTTTATGTTGCTCGTGTAATTTTTCTAGATCATCAGCTGCAATAGCGATATGACCATAGCCGTCTCCTAGATCATACGCACCATGATCATAGTTGTAAGTCAACTCTAATTCATAGTCATCCCCAGGAAGTGTCAAATAAACAAGTGTAAATTTGTTTTCTGGAAAATCACGGCGGCGGCTTTCTTCAAAACCAAATGCCTTTTGATAAAATTCGATTGATGCTTCAAGATCTTTCACTCGAACACATGTGTGAGCCATTTTCATAGATTCATCTCTCCTTTTCCTTTTACTCAATCATAACAAAAAGATGTAAGGAAATAGTTGATTTGTGCTTGTTCATGAGAAATTTCTCATGTAAAATGGATAGAAAATAAAACTGTTAAGGTGGAAACTATTCATGGATAAACCAATTTTTGGTGAAAAAAAGCAATTTGCTGATTATCAAACCCGTTATGCAGCATATATTGTCATAGAAAGAGATCAGCAGATTGCAGTGATCGAGGCTCCAAATGGTGCTTTTTTTCTTCCTGGCGGGGAAATTGAAGGAGAAGAGACGAAAGAAGAAGCGATTGTCCGTGAGCTGATAGAAGAAATGGGAATTGTGGCAGAAATTTCTTCTTATCTGGGAGAAGCTGATGAGTATTTTTACTCGAATTATCGTGCAACTTATTATTATAATCCAGGATATTTCTTTGTTGCTGATTCTTGGAAGCGCATAGGAGAACCAACTGAAAAGACCAATAAAATTTGGTGGGTGAGCCCTCAAGAAGCGCTTGTGAAATTGAAACGTGGTAGCCACCGATGGGCAGTCGAGAGATGGATCGAAAAAAATAAAAACTGAAAGAAAGCGAGTAGATCAGCTTTCTCTCAGTTTTTTTATTTATTACAGTACATATTTTTTGATTGCTTCAGCTACACCGTGCTCGTCGTTTGATGAAGTGATGACATTTGCTGCTTCTTTGACAAGAGAAACGGCATTTCCCATTGCTACTCCTAGACCAGCATATTCAATCATGGATAAGTCGTTCTCGTTATCTCCGATAGCCATGATTTCATCTTGATCAATACCAAGGTGCTGTGCGAGATTCGCAACTGCCGCACCTTTACTTGCTTCTTTATTTAGTACTTCGAAGTAATAGGGTGCACTTTTGACCGTTGTGTATTTATCACGGAAAGTTTGCGGTAAACGCGCAATTGCTGCATCTAAAATTTCTGGTTCGTCGATCATCATCATTTTGACGATGTTCATGTCTGGTGTCATTTCTTCAGGTGTTCGATATTTTAGCGGCATCTTGACTAAACTTGCTTCGTGAATCGTATAAGCGCTGATATCTCGATTAGGCGTGTAGATCGCTTTGTCATCGATCGAATGGAGATGACTGCCGACACGGCGTGCCATCACTTCGATCTCTAGGAAATCTTCATGAGTCAGTCCGTGACGGGCGATGATTTTACCTGATTTCGTTTGTTGTACGAGTGCCCCGTTATAAGTAATAACGTAATCATTATCTTGAAAAAGGTTCAACTCGTTTAACTGTTCCTGGACACCTGGTAAGGGACGGCCAGTGCATAAAACGATCGAAACACCTTTTGCAACAGCAGCGGCAATCGCTTCTTTTACTTCTTTTGTTACTTCTCTTTTCTCATTTAATAAAGTACCATCGATGTCGATAGCGACTAGTTTGATAGACATAATTTCCTCCAATATATTTTAATTTATTTCAATCAATGCGCCATTACGGATATGGCTGGCAAATTCTTGATAAGTTTCGTCAAATAAATCATAATGATCACGCAAGGACGGATCAACCATTTCTTTTGGAAAGAAAAATCGCTCATCTCCTTGTTCTTGTCCCGCTAATGCAGCAACAAGCTGACTAACCTGTGATAATTCTATCAAAGTTCCGTCATTTCGCAAAATCTCGATTTGTGTGCGATGTCTGCCTTGTTCTGGGCGATAAAAATCATAAGGTAGATCGTAGCTAGAATTCACAGCAGTGTAATAAACAGGATTATATCCGACCTTTTCTACTAACAAAGTGAGTTCTTGGACTAATTTTGAATCCCGGTTGCCAGAAAAAGTAGCAGATTTCAGTGGTTTACGATTCAAAAAACGTTTAGCTAAATCATTTAAAATAGGATCAGCAGATTCAGACCATTGAGTAAAGTAAGTGCCCAAGACCCCATCATCAAGTTTGAGGTATTCTTCTAAAGTAAAGCTTCCGTCAAGAAATGGCAGAAGTAATTGAGAATGGAGTTCAAAACTGCTGGCATCTTCTTGATACAACTCGTGTGCGCGATGAAGCAGATGCTCCAAAATCACTTCCATACCACGGGAAACAGGATGGAAGTACACTTGCACATACATTTGATATCGGCTAACGATATAATCTTCCACTGCATGCATGCCACTCATGGAAAAAGCGATCCCGCCTTCATAAGGACGAATCACACGTAATATTCGGGTAAGATCAAATGTTCCATATTCTGTTCCAGTGAAATAAGCATCCCGAAGCAAATAGTCCATTCGATCTGCATCGATCTGACTAGAAATCATTTGGACAACTTGTGGGTTGGGGTAAGTTTTTTGGATCACACTAGCTACCTTTTCAGGAAAACCTTCTTCTACTCGGTTAAGAATCTGATACACTTCTGTTTCTGGAGAAGTGATGATCTCTACAGTGATGGCTTCATGATTCGTATGGAAGATATGTTCAAATGTATGAGAGTAAGGACCATGACCGACATCATGCAACAGTGCCGCACATAAAGTCACCAGCCGTTCTTGATCATCCCAGCCTCCGTTGCCTATTTTTTCTTTTGAAAAATTTCGAGAAAAGATATCGCAGATTCGTCTTGAAATCTCATAAACGCCTAATGAATGGGTAAAACGGCTATGTTCTGCTCCGTGAAAAGTGAAAGAAGAAGTGCCTAATTGTTTAATGCGTCGTAGACGTTGGACTTCTTTCGAATTGATCAAATCTAAGATTACTTGATGCTGGACATGGATATAGTTATGGACTGGATCACGAAAAACTTTTTCCATAGGCAGCATTTGATATTTATAAGGGGTTGTCATAATGTAGCTCCTTTATGTTATTACGTTGTTCCATTCTCTGGATTTGGTTGTTCCATTGCTCCAGCTGGATTTCTTTTTTTAGCCAGTCGGTAGAATCATGTAAATCACTTGCAGAATACAGCTTTTCAAAAGCTTTTGCAAATGCTTCTTTGACTTCTTTTACAAAAAGGGGTTGGTCAAGCAGTTCTTCAAGTGTTGCCATTGTAGCAGGATCCACTGCAGGATAGCCATTTGTACCAAAGTCTTCTTTTAAAGCAGATTGATAAAATTGCTTCATGACTTGCCCGCGTTTTTCCTGATTACCGTTGACACTTAAGTACATCATAACAGAAATCCCATTTTTGATCCGACGCTGAGCGATACCGGCAAATTTTTTGCCATGGATGCTTAAATCATAAGTTCCAGGACAATAAGAATGGGCGATTTCGAATGCTTGGATCGGTGCCTTTGGAAAAGCGTATTTAGTCAATAGGAGCATTTGCTCGTAAGCGTCATCTATGGTTATTTTTTTTGTGTCACTTTGGGGGAAAATCAAAGAAATGTTCAAAATTCCTTCATCTGATACGATCCCTAATCCACCTGAATTTCTGATCACTGGAGCGTAACCTGCATCTTTCAGTGTTTGGATCCCGTCACTTAGAAAAGGAGTTCGAACATCCTTCATACCTAAGATGACTGTGCAGTCATATTGCCAGAAATGTAAAAAGATTTGCTGGTGTTCTTTAGAATATTCCGTTAATATATCTGTTAATGCAAAAGGGGAAAAGTCGTTTTTTTGATAAATGTGCTGATCTAGTCGAATCGCAGGGTTCATTCAACCGGCTCCTTTGTATAAATTCATATTTTCTACAATATTATACTCTAAAATCAAGGAGTTTTTTTGGAAAAAAGGTTTTCTGTAAAAATGGACAAGTTGGTTGACAAAACAAAAGAAACTAGGAACAATGTAGCTATGAGAAGTAAAGGAGAATGAATAATGGAATTATCACAAGGAACACCGATTTCAATCAAATTGCGTACAAAAGTAAAACAGCAAGGGGAAGTGCAAGATTTTTATTTTGATTTGAAAGGGCAAATGGTGACAATTGGCGATACGCTGTACATACGTTATAAAGAGATTCAGGAGGAGACGGGCGATGAGATTCCTGTAACGATCAAATTAGTTCCAGATGGTCATGTACAGCTGATCCGTGCAGGAGAAATGCGGATGCGTTTGAAATTTGGCTATAAAGAACGGTTAGAAACATCCTATCGAACACCATACGGTATGATCCAGATTGCTACTTTTACGAAAGAACTGCATGTTAGTTTGAAAGACCGTCCCACAGCAGGGAAGGTTCGAATCGATTATGATCTGTTCATGGGACCGGAAAAAATCGGCGAATATTATTTGACCTTGGATTTTACAGCGTAAATATAAAAGAAAAGTTTGATTTTTTGTGTCTGATTTTGTATGATAAGGAGTAGACTGTGAAAGGACGTGTCCTGATTGGAAATTAGTGTATTTGAAGGTGCAAACAAAAGCGAATTATCAATGATCGAAGTAGCACACGCGATCTTAGAACAACGTGGCGATGTCATGGATTTTTCTGATTTAGCTAACCAGATCCAAAACTATCTTGGGAAATCAGACAGTGAAATTCGTGATTCACTCGCACAATTTTATACTGACTTGAATATTGACGGCAGCTTTATCTCATTAGGGGATAATCGTTGGGGCTTGCGTTCATGGTATGCTATCGATTCGATCGATGAAGAAGTAAACCATGGAATGGACGAAGAGGATGAAGATACTCCACGTCGCCGTAAACGCAAGAAAGTCAACGCCTTTATCAATGATGATGAAGACGCGATCGATTACAATGACGATGACCCAGAAGATACAGATCTGACAGAAGAAGATGACGATGATCTGTTTGATGACGATGATGATGAAGATGAAGAAATCGCTGCTTATAATTCTGACTTGCAAGAAATCGGAGCAGATGACCCGACAGATGATGAAGAAGACTTGCCAGGAAATATCGAAGAAGATTTAAGTATCATAGACGAAGACGATGATGATGAAGATTATGAAGAGGAAGAATTTTCTGACTCTGAAAAAGAATAAACATTATTTTCTTACGAGAGGTTGTGACAGAGACGATCAGCCTATCAGAATAAGGAGGTGTGACACGATTTTTGTCACACCTTCTTTTTTGTATATAAAAATCCCAAGTAAATACATAAAAAATAAAAAAATTGAAACTTTTAGCGCACCTTGTACGTCATATTAAGTGAGGCAGAAAGGAGTGGAGAATGATTTTTACTGGATATAAGAAAAAACGGCAGATCGAAAAATACCGTCACCTGCTGAATGGACTCATCGAAACTGATTATCAAAAAATGTTCCGTATTACGATGAATTACGTACATGATAAAGAAGAGGCCTTAGATGTGATGCAAGATAGTTTTCATAAAGCCCTGAACTATTTTGAAAAAGAAAAAGAGATCGAGCATTTTAGTGCATGGTTTTATCGGATATTGATCCGCACGGCATTAGATAGTTGGCGCAGACAAAAAAGGACGCCTGTGGACTTATTTGAAATTCAAGATATCCCCCAACAGTTACCTTTAGAAACTTCCGTTGCAGAGCTCCATATGATTTTAGATAAAATAGACAGTCCGGAAAAAGAGATTCTGATCCTCTACTTTTTTGAAGGATTTCGTTTGAAAGAAATTGCAACTATCTTGGATATGAATGAAAACACAGTTAAAACGAAAATGTACCGCTCATTGAATGCTTTACGTCAAATCCTAGAATGAAGGAGAGAAGAGTGCCATGTATTCCCAAAAAGAAAATTTAAAAAAACTAAAGAAAACTTATAAAGAACAAGCAATTCCCAAAGGGCTTAAAGAGGAGATCCGCCAGCGTTTTATTATCGAAGAGCAATCATTTATAAAAGCAAGGCGGAGAAAGAGACGTCTCCAAGGGTTCGGAGTATCTTTGGCTATCGTGATGATTACAACAAGTAGCCTTCTTTTTAATAGTCAAGTTCGAAGCTTTGCAGAAGATTTACCCATCTTAGGATCAGTCATTGAATTGATTTTAGGCGAACGCTTTACTGATCGATCTGAAAAAATCGATATTCAGGTACCGAAGATCAATACACAAAATGAGAAAGAAAATAAAACAATTCATGGATTAAATCAAAAATACTTTCGCGAAGGACAAGCAGATTTTGAAAAAGCTGAAAAAGAATATGGAAATTTTGAAACGGATCATTACCAAGTTTTGGGAGATTATCAGAAAATCGTAGACGATAACCGGTTTCTCGTGATTGAAAGGCAGATCACCCAAACAGCAGCAGATAGCCATGTTGAAAAAAGATACGACATAATCGACAAGAAAAACAGTGTCCAGCTCTCACTTCCACTCTTATTCAAAGATGACACCTATCTATCTGTTTTGACAAAAGAAGTCAAACGGCAGATGGCCGAACAAGTCAAGGAAGATCCATCTAAGTACTATTGGACTGAGCAAGATATTCAAGAAGGGACGATAGAAAAACCAACACTTGTTACGCCTACACGAAGTTTTTATTTGAACAAAGAGCATCAATTAGTTTTGACTTTTTCTCAATACGAAATTGCTCCTGGTTATATGGGTACACCAGAATTTGTCATTCCTAAGTCCGTGACAAAAACGATTTTGGCATCGGAAGATTATTTGGATCATTAGACGAGAAGTAGTTGCGACTAGCAGTTTCAATTTTCAAGTAAGTACAAGTAAATAATAAGAAGAGAAAAAGAGAAAGAAGAGATATAGTGAAAAGAAATTATTTAGTTATCAGTATTATTGCTTTATCCGTGCTTTTGTTTTTCGAAATTACTTCGGTGGCCTCCTTGATCACCGAAGTAAAAGGGCAAACACACTCTTCGGAGCATTCGTCACAATCTTTCAAACAATCAGAACAATCAACCATTAAAAGCCAATCAACTGAAACAGCTAACGTCAAAGAAGCCATTCAAGAATCAGCGAAAAAGGTACAAAGTCAGTCATCACAATCAACACAAGACAGTACAAAAACGAGCCGAGATACGGCTGTCAAAAGCGTCGCAATCAGCTTTGATGATGGACCAGGAGCGACCACAACGCCGCAGCTTCTGCGAATCTTAAAAGAAAAAAACGTGCATGCCACTTTTTTCGTCTTAGGAGAAAATACGGCGCAGCATCCTGAAATCGTGAAGCAGACAGCTGAAGCAGGGCACGAGATTGGCAATCACACATACGATCATCAGAATCTGGCCACTCTTTCTGCCCAGTCGATGACGGAGGAAGTGACGAAAGCAGACACTGAGATCAAAAAAGTCACTGGCAAAACCCCCGCTTTTGTTCGTCCGCCCTATGGTTCTGTCACGAATGTAGGAGCAACGATCATCCAGCGACCGATCATCGAATGGTCTGTTGATTCAGAAGATTGGAAGACAAGAAATCCTGATTTGATTTTGCAGAAGATCCAAGCAACAGTATACGATGGGGCAATTATTTTATTCCATGATATCTATCCTGAAACGATTCGTGCCGTTCCTCAAGTGATCGATTATCTGAAAGAGCAAGGCTATCGCATCACGACAGTTGGCGATTTATTAGGGCATCCAACGGCTGTCGAGAACTACTATGGCAGAAATGATCATCGACCAGTTCAGTAAGTGAGACAAGTATCTTTAATAAATAACACATTTGAATAAGTAGTTGAACACATAACTACCTTACTTGCAAAGGCTTAACAATATCTATACAGATACAACAAAAAACTGTCCACCAATTTTCTTTGGCGGACAGTTTTCACTTAAAAATAAAGAAGCAACTATTCGTAAATTATGCTAAAATAGCAGTAGAACGCGTCCTGAGGGAATCGAACCCCCGTCTCAAGAACCGGAATCTTACGTGATATCCACTACACTAAGGACGCAAGCACTGGGATAATTGTAACTAAACAGATAAAAAATTACAAGGGGATTGGACAAAAAAATGAAATTTGAGCAAAATTTTTCACAAAAACAGCAGCAGACACAGAAACTAGCCATGACGCAACAGTTGCAACAGTCCATCCAAGTTTTACAATATAACAGTGAGGAGCTGTTGGCATTCGTTGAGAGTCAAGCAATGGAAAATCCATTGGTGGAAGTTGTTGAGCCGGAATGGCAGCCAGATTACATAAAAGCTTCTTCATCTTCTTATGAAGGAGAAGAGACAAATTACCTAAATCAGATTCCTGATACAAAAGGGTCTTTATTTGATTCATTGATCGAACAAGTCCATTTGAATTACCGAGATACTTTTTTGAGGAAAATCGTTCTTTATCTTGTAGAATACATCGATTTGAACGGATTTTTGACGATTAGTTTAGAAGAAGCCGGAAAAGAGATTGGAGCTACGCCTATCCAAATGCTCGATGCGTTGACTCTGATTCAGCAATTAGAACCAGCTGGAGTAGGTGCACGTAGTTTGCAAGAATGTCTCATGCTTCAAACAGAACGAGATGATTATGCGCCGGAATTAGCTTATATCGTGTTGGAAGAATGTTTTGAGGAACTGGTGGAGCGAAAATGGAAAGAAATCGCACAACGTTTTTCTGTTGATCTACATGCTGTTCAGCAGATATTCGACTATTTACAAACGTTGAGTCCAAGCCCTGGCCGGATTTTCGACCGTAGCAGCGAATTGTACATTATTCCTGATGTCCGGGTATTAGTGGACGACGATAAAAATGTACAAGTTATCTCAAACCGAAAAAATCAGCCAAATATACGCTTTCAAGAGAGTTACTTCAAACAAATGTCACAACAAGCAGATAAAGAAACTGAAAATTATTTAAAAGAACGGAAACAGGAATTCGAATGGTTGAAGAAAACGATCCTCCAACGTGGGGATACAATTTTGCGGGTTGCTCAAGTCATTGTTTCCCGGCAAAAAGCTTTCTTTATCGACAAGGAACGTCCAATCAAGCCTCTTACGTTAAAGGAAGTTGCAACTGAGATAGATGTGCATGAATCCACGGTCAGTCGTGCAGTCAACGGGAAATATTTGGAAACAGATTTCGGTGTATTTGAATTAAAAAAATTTTTCACTACACGAATTCCTACGAATAGTACAGAACAGACAGAAGACCTTTCAGCAGATACAGCGAAGAAAAAGTTGCAGGAATTAGTCGATCAAGAAGACAAAAACAAGCCGTTGTCTGACCAGAAATTGGTTGAATTGCTGAAAAAAGATGAGATAGCGATCTCAAGACGAACAGTAGCAAAATATCGTGATTTATTAGGAATCCCGAGTTCATCAAAAAGAAAACGTTATGATAACTAATCAGTCAAAAGACTAGAAAAAGTATTTCACTTTTTCTAGTCTTTTTAGTTGAAAAACAAGAGCAAAACTGTTAGACTTACAGTCGTGAGGTTGAGATTTCCCTTTATTGATGTGAAATTCGAATAGTTAATTTCTTTTTTTATCGTATATGGGTCGTTTTAAGTCTACATTGGACGTAAAGTGTCCAACTAAGGAGATCGCTATGCTGGATGAAATAAAAATGATTGAATCTGTTGCACCAGATATTATCGAAGTGTTGCAAGAACGCTATAAAATTTTACGAAATATCTATTGGATGCAGCCGATTGGACGTCGAAGTTTATCGGAAAGTATGGGGATCACAGAACGAGTATTACGAACAGAAACAGACCTTTTGAAAAATCTGAATTTGATCGACACCTCAAAAAGCGGTATGACGCTGACAACTAAGGGCGAAGAAGTTTATCAAAGCCTTGAAAACTTCATGGATCAGCTTTTAGGTACGCATCAAACCGAACAACAGTTGGCAGAATATTTTGGTAACCAACGCTGTATCGTTGTTTCAGGAAACAGCGAAGAGCAGACCAAAGTGGCTGATGCATTCGGCGAAGCGCTGAGCGAAGCCCTAGACCGACTACTTCCAGAAGGCGAGAATATCATCGCTGTGATGGGAGGAACTACTATGGCTGTGGTAGCCGAACAATTGTCTAATCTGGAAAATAAGAAACGGCATAACCTGTTTGTCCCTGCAAGAGGCGGGATTGGTGAAGCGATAACTGTACAGGCAAATTCTGTCAGTGCAAGAATGGCTGCTAAAGCAAACGGTAACCACCGTGCACTTTATGTTCCGGAACAATTAAGTCTGGCAACTTACAATTCTTTACTCAATGAGCCATCTATCCAAGAAGTCTTAAACTTGATTAGTGAAGCGAATTGTGTTATTCATAGTATTGGGCGTGCATTACACATGGCAGCACGTCGTAAGATGACTGAAAAAGAATTAGTCATGCTGAAACAAGCAAATGCTGTTGCGGAATCTTTTGGCTACTTTTTCAATGAAAAAGGTGAAGTCGTTTATAAGGTCCCTAGAATCGGCATAGAATTGCAAGATTTGGAAAAAGTCCCGATCATCATGGCAATCGCGGGCGGAAAATCAAAAGCCAAAGCAATTCGAGCTTATATGAAAAATGCACCAAACCAAACGTGGCTCATCACTGATGAAGCTGCTGCAAATGAGATTTTAAAAGGGGTAACCCTTTAAAATAAATATTTTTTTGATTTTCATAAGGAGGAAATCTTAAATGACAGTTAAAGTAGGTATTAATGGTTTTGGACGTATTGGACGTCTAGCATTCCGTCGTATCCAAGATGTAGATGGAATCGAA
Organism: Enterococcus sp. MSG3290; assembly: GCF_050555565.1. Taxonomy (NCBI): domain Bacteria; kingdom Bacillati; phylum Bacillota; class Bacilli; order Lactobacillales; family Enterococcaceae; genus Enterococcus; species Enterococcus sp. MSG3290. The sequence continues at coordinate 760,851 of NZ_CP187862.1, forward strand.
GTAGTAGCAATCAACGACTTGACAGATGCTAAAATGTTGGCACACTTGTTAAAATACGACACAACTCAAGGACGTTTCAACGGAACAGTTGAAGTTCATGAAGGTTCATTCAACGTAAACGGAAAAGAAGTTAAAGTATTAGCTAACCGCAACCCAGAAGAATTACCATGGGGCGAACTAGGCGTAGATATCGTTCTAGAATGTACTGGTTTCTTCACTTCTAAATCAGCAGCTGAAAAACATTTAACAGCTGGTGCTAAACGCGTTGTTATCTCTGCTCCTGGCGGAAACGATGTTCCAACAATCGTTTATAACACAAACCACGAAACATTAACTGGTAAAGAAACAGTTATCTCAGGTGCTTCATGTACTACTAACTGTTTAGCTCCTATGGCTAAAACATTGAACGACAAATTTGGTGTTGTTGAAGGATTAATGACAACTATCCACGCTTACACAGGTGACCAAATGACTCTAGACGGACCTCATCCTAAAGGTGACTTCCGCCGTGCACGCGCTGCTGCTGCAAACATCGTTCCTAACTCAACAGGTGCTGCTAAAGCTATCGGTTTAGTAATTCCTGAATTGAATGGTAAATTAGACGGAGCTGCTCAACGTGTTCCTGTACCAACAGGTTCATTAACAGAATTAGTAACAGTTCTTGAAAAAGAAGTAACTGTTGACGAAATCAATGCAGCAATGAAAGAAGCTTCAAACGAATCTTACGGATACAACACAGACGAAATCGTTTCTTCAGATATCGTTGGTATGACTTACGGTTCATTATTTGATGCTACACAAACTAAAGTAATGACAGTTGGCGACAAACAATTAGTTAAAACTGTTGCTTGGTACGACAACGAAATGTCATACACTGCACAATTAGTACGTACTTTAGAATACTTCGCTAACTTATAAGATAGACAAACGTACAAGTGTAAATTATAGACATGTACATTTAAAAGCGGGGAAGCAATCGCGCTTCTTCCGCTTTTTTTGATAATAAGTTTATTCAGGAGGAAATAAAATGGCTAAGAAAACAGTGAAAGATATCGATTTAAAAGACAAAAAAGTTCTTGTCCGTGTTGACTTCAACGTTCCTTTGAAAGACGGCGTGATCACTGACGACACTCGTATCAAAGCAGCATTGCCAACAATCAACTACGTTCTAGAACAAGGCGGAAAAGCAATCCTTTTCTCTCACCTTGGACGTGTAAAAACAGAAGAAGATAAAGAAGGAAAATCTTTAGCTCCAGTTGCAAAACGTCTAGGCGAATTATTAGGTAAAGAAGTAACATTCGTACCTGAAACTCGCGGAGAACAATTAGAAGAAGCAATCCGCAACATGAATGACGGCGACGTTGTCGTATTCGAAAATACACGTTTTGAAGATATTGACGGTAAAAAAGAAAGCAAAAATGATACAGAACTAGGTAAATACTGGGCTTCATTAGGCGATGTATTTGTTAACGATGCTTTCGGTACAGCTCACCGTGCGCATGCTTCTAACGTAGGTATCGCTTCAACTGGTATCCCAACAGTTGCTGGATTCTTGATGGAAAAAGAAATCAAGTTCATCGGTGAAGCAGTAGAAGAACCAAAACGCCCAATGATTGCAATCCTTGGTGGCGCAAAAGTTTCTGATAAAATCGGCGTAATCGAAAACTTGATTCCTAAAGCAGATAAAATCTTGATCGGTGGCGGAATGACTTACACATTCTACGAAGCAAAAGGAATCAAGATCGGTAACTCTCTAGTAGAAGCTGATAAAGTGGAACTAGCAAAAGAATTAATCGAAAAAGCAGGCGACAAACTTGTCTTGCCAATCGACAATGTCTGTGCACCAGAATTTTCAAATGATGTTGAAACACAAGTAATCGAAGGAGACATTCCTGATGGTTTGATGGCTTTAGACATCGGCCCAGCATCAGTAAAATTATTTGCTGATACATTACAAGGTGCAAAAACAGTTGTTTGGAACGGACCTATGGGTGTATTTGAAATGAGTAACTTTGCTAAAGGTACAATCGGTGTTTGTGAAGCAATCGCTAACTTAGAAGGCGCAACAACAATCATCGGTGGCGGAGACTCAGCCGCAGCAGCAGAACAATTAGGATTTGCTGACAAATTCACACACATCTCAACAGGTGGCGGCGCAAGCTTGGAATTGCTTGAAGGTAAAGAATTACCAGGACTAGCAGCAATCAACGATAAATAAACGACCAAGTTTGCTCAATTCTGACGAGTAATCGAACAAAAGGTGAAGGGAGTTTTCATGACTCCCTAGCCATTTTTCAATAAATTAAGGAGTGTGTTCCTCAATGCGTAAACCTATTATCGCAGGTAACTGGAAAATGAACAAAACTGCATCAGAAGCAAAAGAATTTGCTGAAGCAGTAAAAAACAAAATCCCTTCAAATGACAAAGTTGATTCAGTCATCGGATCTCCTGCATTATTCTTACAAGAATTAATGACATCAGCTGAAGGTACAGAACTAAAAATCTCAGCACAAAACTGCTACTGGGAAAACTCAGGTGCGTTCACTGGTGAAACTTCACCAGCAGCTCTTGCTGATCTAGGTGTTCATTATGTGATCATCGGACATTCAGAACGTCGTGAATATTTCCATGAAACAGACGAAGACATCAATAAAAAAGCAAAAGCTATCTTTGCAAATGGTATGACACCAATCCTATGCTGCGGCGAATCTTTAGAAACCTATGAAGCAGGCAAAACTGCTGAATGGATCGAAGGACAAATTACAGCTGGTTTAGCTGATCTTTCAGCTGAACAGGTGTCAAACATGGTTATTGCTTATGAACCAATCTGGGCAATCGGTACTGGTAAATCAGCTGACGCACAAATCGCTGACGAAATTTGTGGAGTTGTACGTCAAACAGTTGAAAAACTTTATGGAAAAGAAGTATCAGAAGCAGTTCGTATCCAATACGGCGGTTCTGTAAAACCAGAAAATATTGCTGAATACATGGCAAAAGAAAATGTTGACGGTGCTTTAGTCGGTGGCGCAAGCTTGCAAGCAGATTCATTCTTGTCATTGTTAGACGCTGTAAAATAATTGTTGAAAATTTGCGAAAAATGCAAGAAATGTTTGCACTAATGAGCAAAATTAACTAAAATCGTATATGAGGGAAATCCCTTAGGAAAAAACAAACTCAAAGGAGAGACAAAACATGTCAATTATTACTGATGTTTACGCTCGCGAGATCTTAGACTCACGTGGTAACCCAACAATCGAAGTAGAAGTATACACAGAAAGCGGAGCTTTTGGCCGCGGAATGGTTCCTTCAGGTGCTTCAACTGGTGAATACGAAGCAGTTGAATTACGTGACGGAGACAAAGCTCGTTATGGCGGTAAAGGTGTAACTAAAGCTGTCGACAACGTAAACAACATCATTGCTGAAGCAATCATTGGCTACGATGTTCGTGACCAAATGGCTATCGACAAAGCTATGATCGCTTTAGACGGAACTCCTAACAAAGGTAAATTAGGTGCGAACGCTATTTTAGGTGTTTCTATCGCTGTTGCACGTGCAGCTGCTGACTACCTAGAAGTACCTTTATACCACTACCTAGGCGGATTCAACACAAAAGTATTGCCAACACCAATGATGAACATCATCAACGGCGGATCACATGCTGATAACTCAATCGACTTCCAAGAATTCATGATCATGCCTGTTGGCGCTCCAACATTCAAAGAAGCTCTACGTATGGGTGCTGAAGTATTCCACGCATTAGCTTCAATCTTGAAAGCTCGCGGATTAGCAACTTCTGTTGGTGACGAAGGTGGATTTGCTCCAAACCTTGGTTCAAACGAAGAAGGTTTTGAAGTAATCATCGAAGCAATCGAAAAAGCTGGCTATGTACCTGGTAAAGACGTTGTTCTTGCTATGGATGCTGCTTCTTCAGAATTCTACGACAAAGAAAAAGGTGTTTACGTACTAGCTGATTCAGGCGAAGGCGAAAAAACAACTGACGAAATGATCAAATTCTACGAAGAATTAGTTTCTAAATATCCAATCATCTCAATCGAAGACGGATTAGACGAAAACGACTGGGACGGATTCAAGAAATTAACTGACGTATTAGGCGACAAAGTTCAATTAGTTGGTGACGACTTGTTCGTAACAAACACTCAAAAATTATCTGAAGGTATCGAAAAAGGAATTGCTAACTCAATCCTTATCAAAGTGAACCAAATCGGTACATTAACAGAAACTTTCGAAGCTATCGAAATGGCTAAAGAAGCTGGCTACACAGCAGTTGTATCTCACCGTTCTGGTGAAACAGAAGATTCAACAATCTCTGATATCGCTGTTGCAACAAACGCTGGCCAAATCAAAACTGGTTCTCTATCACGTACTGACCGTATTGCTAAATACAACCAATTACTACGTATCGAAGACCAACTTGGTGAAGTTGCAGAATACAAAGGTTTGAAATCTTTCTACAACTTAAAAAACAAATAATTCTTTTCTAATGAAGATACATGATCGACTATTGAAAGATAGTCGAGTATGATCACTTAGTTAAGTAATCGAACTCTCTACTTGCTGAAATATCAGCAGGTAGAGAGTTTTTTTGCAACTAGCTTCTGTATATGATGTTTACAAAGAATGGTACAAGAAAAGATCATCCTTGAAAAAGGAAAGCTAACAATAACTAGCATCATATAAGAGCTTTTAAGGATAGAACAGTAGAATAGGAATCTATGAGCAAGCCCTCTCGTATAAATAAAATAGGAGGGAAGTAGCAGCATATTTTTCATAAAGTGGCTCTCTTTCTTCATTTTTACTTTGGTTGCTCCTATTTGAAAATTCGAGCACACTCAAATACAATAAAAAGAAATGGCAAGGGAGAGGATTAGATGAAAAAAGAAGAAAAAATCGTGATTTTACAAGAGATCATCCGAATTAAATCAGTGAATGGAAACGAAGGTGAAGTAGCAGCCTATTTGAATAAGCTTTTGGCAAAGCATGACATAACAGGAGAGATTGTTTCTTACAGAGATGGTAGAGATAATTTGATTGCTCGTTACCAAAAGGGCCAATCAGGAAAAGTGTTAGGCCTATCTGGGCATATGGATGTCGTGGCGGCTGGTGATGAATCGTCTTGGACCTATGCACCCTTTGCAGCAGAAATCCATGGGAACCGTTTGTACGGACGTGGTGCTACAGATATGAAGAGTGGCTTGGCAGCAATGGTGATTGCCATGATCGAACTGAAAGAGTCAGGAAAACCATTTAACGGAACAGTCAAATTATTAGCCACTGTCGGAGAAGAAGTGGGTGAACTAGGTGGGGAACAGCTCACGAAAGCAGGCTATGTAGATGACTTAGATGCCTTGATCATCGGAGAGCCAACCAATTACAGTTTGATGTATACGCACATGGGATCAATCAACTATACAGTCACCTCGCACGGAAAAGAAGCGCATAGCTCTATGCCAGACCAAGGTTATAATGCAATCAATCACCTAAATGAATTCATTACGAAAGCAAATGCTGAAATGAATCACCTCGCTGAAACAATCGAGAATCCTGTCCTAGGAAAAACAATCCATAATGTTACATTGATCAGTGGCGGGAATCAAGTCAACAGCATCCCAAGCCATGCGCAGCTCCAAGGGAACATTCGATCGATTCCAGAATACCCAAATGATAAAATCATTGCATTGCTGCAATCAATCGTCAATGAATTGAATCAAGAGACAGACTATCATTTGGAATTGATGATCGATTACAACAAAATACCTGTCAAAGCTGATCCAGATTCTCCTTTGATTCATTGCATTCAGCAACAATTCAGCCAGCCATTACCTTTAGTTGGAGCGGCAGCAACAACGGATGCAGCCGAATTTACGAAAGCTAACCATTCCTTCGACTTTGTCGTCTTTGGGCCTGGTGTCGTTACTTTGCCTCATCAAGTAGATGAGTATGTTGAAATCGATAATTATTTGGATATGATTGAAAAATATCAAGGAATTATTTTATCCTACTTAGCGTAAGATTTTTTTAATAAATGAAAAAACAGAGCCAGATTAGCATTATTTTGCTAATCCAGCTCTGTTTATTCAGCCTATTTTTCTTTTTGAATATATCAAGCGTTGTGGCAACATAGTGATGACTAATGAAACAACGACGATAGACAACAAACGATCAAGGTAGTCTGTACCTGCCTGTACCAAGATCACACTTGTTGTCTGACTTAAACCTAACCCATGTAATAGCTGAACGATCATACTGGATCCTGAGGAGGTGATCCCGCCAAATAACTGAACGGTAATGATCGAAGAAACGATCGTTCCAGGTACCGACAAAATCAAAGCGAGTAATAACAGTTTCAAGCTGTTTTTATCTTTGCCGAGATATCTTGGCAAAATCAATCCAGCAAGCAAGCCTGTGAGAATTTGGATTGGCGAATAATACAGAGAAAAAATATCTGTAGTCACTCCACTTAAAATACCGCTGGACAATCCTGTCAGCATTCCAGGTACAGGCCCAAGCAATGCACCAGCAAAAATCGTTCCGATAGAATCGAGATAGATTGGCAAACGAAGCCATAAAGCAATCGTTCCTCCAATATAATTGATCCCAATACACAAAGCCATCACTGTAAGTACGCGAGTTGCCATTTTGTTTTTATTCATTTTGTTAGCCCATCTTTAACCTTTCCAAATCTTTCATAATCGTTTCTTCTTGTGCATTTAAAAGAACGGTTAAAAACTTTCGGAAAAAAAGACGAGTATCTACTTTTGTCATAATTTTACTGTTAGCAGGTTTCTGCCAAAATTCATAACGATCAACCAATGTTTGTCCACGACTTATTCCTTGAGTTTCCACAGCAGTGAAGCTTTTGAAACCTTCACAGATGGCCCCCTCGATAAAATAAGCAACAGCTAACGGATCATTGATGACACATCCTAAAATTCTTTCTTGTTTCCAGTGGAAGTCAAAATAAAAACGAGTGATCGCTTTTAGATACTCTCCCTCTTCAGGATTCATTTGACAGCAGTATTCGAGGATAGTCGGTGTCAAGACGATTTCTCTTGTCACATCTAACCCAACCATTTCTATCGTTTGTTTGAGATTCTCGAATACATAAGAAGCTGCTTCAGGATCACACCAGTAATTGTATTCAGCAACTGGCGAACAGTTACCATGGCTTTTGTAAGTTCCACCCATCGAGACAAAACGATCCATATGTTTCCCAATATTTGGGTTGACTTTCAAAGCAAAAGCGATATTGGTCAAAGGACCCAAAGCAATGACTGATGTATTTGTCTTTTCTTTGAAATAATCAGCCAAAAAATCAACGGCATGGAGAGGTTCTGCCTGTTTTCTCAAGATCATCGGGAAATTTGTTTCCCCTAAACCATCCATACCATGAGTGTCTTGTGCACTGATGAAAGGTTGCTTCAAAGGTTTTTCCATTCCTTGATAAACAGGAATGTCTAAACGATCACAGCGTTCCAGGCATTTCAGCACATTCTGCGTACCTATATCTGCAGGGACATTCCCACAAACTACGGTAATAGCAACTACTTCGATATCAGGGGATTTGACAGCTAATGATAAAGCTAAAGTGTCGTCGATCCCTGGATCGCAATCAATAATTACTTTTCGCATTATTTCCAATCTCCTTTCTTTAGAGATACTTAGTTTTTTATTCTGGGAAGTTTCCGAACCAGTCCAAGACGAGCGTCTTGATTATAATGCACGAAATTAGTATACTGGCTTTTATTGCGAATGTAAATGCTCTCTTACAAGTAAATCTATTGAGGAGAACTTTAAGTAAATGATACAATGAAAAAGAAATGGAATTTACGTGTGCCGAAAATAAAGAATCCTATGGATCGGTACATTGGATAATAGTTAGATTATAGTTTGGCAGAAAGCGGCGGGTGTACAATGGTTATTTTTTATTTCATTCTTATTCTGATAATTATAGGGATCAGTTACCATTTTCTTTCTTATTTTTATGCAAAGAAATTAGTAAGAGCGGGAGTACAGAGAGGATATGACTGGTATGAAGACACTGGTCATCGTTTGATGGACCCTGCTGCAGTCACGTCAGTAGAAAAAAAACGACAAAAATTAGAAGAAGAGTGTGAAAGCTTTTGGGAGCAGGGAACACCCAAAACAATCAAAAGTTATGACGGGTTGAAACTAGCTGGTCAGATGTTCATCCATCCAAATAAGCAGAATAAATGGGTCATTTGCGTACATGATTACCGAAGCACAGGGAAAAGAGACATGTCTCATATAGGTAAAAGATATGCAGAGAAAGGATTCAACGTTCTTGTACCTGATTTACGTGCGCACGGAGAAAGTGAAGGAGAAATCATCGGAATGGGATGGCTAGATCGGCTAGATTTAATTGCCTGGATCCAACTCATCTTAGATGAACAGCCGAATGCGTCCATTATTTTACACGGCGGATCAATGGGAGCTTCTACGATCATGATGGCAAGTGGTGAAAAACTTCCATCAGCGGTCAAAGGATTTATTTTAGACAGCGGATATGTTTCTGTTTATGCAGAATTCCGATATATGTTAAGTAAAATCACTGTCTTTCCTAAAAAAATGGTCATGAGATATGCGAATCATTATGCCCAGAAATACGCCGGTTACTCCTTAAAGCAAGCATCAGCTACGAGACAGCTTGGCAGCAATCATCTGCCTTTATTAGTCATCCATGGTGAAAGAGATCATTTTGTCCCTACAGAAGCAGCGTACACGATTCAAAATGCTACGGCAGGGGATAAAGCACTGCTGCTTGTTCCAGAAGCAGAACACTTGGAAGCATCGATGAAAGATCCGAAAACCTATTGGACAGTGATTTTTTCATTTATTGAACAAAGAATAACGATGAATTAATTTTCTCTTCTTTTTTGTAAGTAATTCGAGGATAAATAATTGTTTATAGATCAGGAGACTGCTAAAATAAGGTAGGAATAAAAAAATATCAGTTATTTGAGGAGTGCGGCATATGGAAATCAAAGAAGAAAAAAATCGTCTTGCTTTATTCAATGATGAACAACAAGAGATCGGAGAAATGACATGGTCAGATGCGGGCCCAGACATCATGATCATTGACCATACATTTGTAGATCCAGCATATCGTGGTCAAAAGTTAGCTGAAAAGCTAGTGTATACTGGAGTAGAATTAGCAAGACGAGACAGGAAAAAGATCATTCCTTTATGCCCTTATGCAAAAAAAGAGTTTGAAAAGAAACCAGAATATCAAGACGTCTTACGTCAGTCATAAGAATAACAGCTGAAAGTTTTGAACTTTCAGCTGTTATTCCATTTATATAGAGTTGTCACGGACTTTTATCTATGATAAAGTTAAAGAGACGATATCTTTTGGGAAGGAGGCTGCGATATGTATAATTTAATTTTGGGAATCGTGATCGTTTTATCGATTGTTATGGTCATTGCGATTATGATGCAGCCAAGCAAGCAAAATAGTGCAGCGAGTGCATTTACCGGCGGTGCGGATCAACTATTCGGCAAACAAAAAGCTCGCGGCTTTGAAGCTGTCATGCAGCGATCAACTGCAGTTATGGGAGCTATCTGGATGATCTTATTATTTGTCCTAGCATATTTATCTTCGAAGTAGTTGAATAAGCCTCTCGCAAAACGGCGGGCGGCTTTTTTTATTGCAAAGAGAACGCTTAAGAAGAAGTTATGAAAGAAACTATGGTAAAATGAGGCGAAAGAGGTGAGACGAGTGAGACAATTACCAAAACCCCTTTATGCAAAACATGGAAAGCGAGCGGTTTTGCTGCTTCACGCTTACTCAGGAAGTCCAAACGATGTTCGAATGCTCGCACGATTTTTGGAAAAAGCAGATTATACAGTTTATGCGCCGCTTTTTAAAGGACACGGAACAATGGAGCCATATGATATTTTGCAAGAAAAAGCAGAAAGCTGGTGGGCAGACACTAAAAAAGCCATCCATTTTTTACAGTCTGAGCAGTTTTCTGATATTGCCGTATTAGGATTATCAATGGGCGGCATCTTTGCTGTACGAGCACTAGAAGAAGAATCAGTGATTGGCGGCGGTTTTTTCTGTTCGCCTTTGTCTCCTGTAAAAACAAACGTGCCTGAAAACTTTGAAAAATACGTACGTCAAGTGCTGAAGACAGCAGGTAAATCAGAGAAAGAAATCAATGAAAAAGCAGTTGCTTACCGCTCGTTAGCTGAACAACAATTAATGGATATACAAGATCAGGCAGCAATCGTAGAAAGTAGGTTGTCAGATATCCAACAGCCGATATTTTTAGCTCAAGCTGGGAAAGATGAAATGATCGACCCTAATGGCGTATTTGAAACTGCACGCAAGTTGAGCCGTCAGCGAGTGACACTTCAATGGTATCCTGAAAGTGGTCATGTGATTACAGTTGGTACAGCAAGACGCGAATTAGAAAAAGACGTCTTGGAATTTTTAGAAAAATTACCTTGGAATGAGGAATAAATATGACAAAAGAAACGATAAAAGAGAAAATTCTCTTTTTCATGGAAAGCAGTCGCAAACGCAGTTTTTCTATGGAAGAAATCGCTGAAGGTTTAGGGTTCCAAAAAAGCGATGATTTTAAATTACTAGTACAAACGATTGCTCAAATGGAAAGAGAACAGAGTATAGTTTTCAATAAAAAAGGAAAAGTGAAACTTCCTTTAAAACCAATCTTGATCGAAGGAACATTTCGAGCAAATGAACGAGGATTTGGATTTGTAACGATTGATCCCGAAGAAGATGACATCTATATCCCAAAAGAAGCGACTGGTTTTGCAATGGATGGAGACACCGTAGCAATCGATATCATGAAGCGAGCAAATACAGATATGGATCGCGGAGCAGAGGGGAAAGTAGTCGAGATTCGAGACCGGGCGACTACTCAGTTAGCAGGGGAATTCGTTGCTTATTCAGAAGAAGAAATACAAGAAACGGATCTTTACGGCGTTGTTATCCCGAAAGATAGAAAGCTCAACCAATTTAAAGTATATGCAGCAGCAGAGGGAGTTCGTCCAGTTGACGGAAGTATTGTGCTGATCGAACTGACCCATTACCCTGAAAAAGGGTATGCGACTAGTTTAGAAGGGATAATCAAGCAAGTGATTGGTCATAAGAATGACCCTGGCATGGATATCCTCTCAATTGTCGTGGCTAATGGTATCCCTACGAAATTTCCTGATGATGTATTGTCTGAAGCAGATGAAGTTCCAGATCAAATCAGCGAAAAGGATATAACTGGACGTAGAGATTTAAGAAATCAGCTCATTGTTACGATTGATGGAGAAGATGCAAAAGATCTAGATGATGCAGTTACGGTTAAAAAATTAGATAACGGTAATTATTTTCTTGGAGTACACATTGCAGATGTTTCTTACTATGTGACACAAGGCAGTCAATTGGACAGAGAAGCATATGAAAGAGGGACAAGTGTATATTTGACTGATCGAGTGATTCCGATGATCCCGCAACGTTTATCGAATGGTATCTGTTCACTGAATCCCCATGTTCCAAGGCTGACCATGAGTTGCGAAATGGAGATTGATCCAAATGGACAAGTAGTCTCTCATGATATTTTCCCAAGTGTGATCCAAACAACAGAACGGATGACCTACACAGCTGTCAATCAAATCTTAGAAGATCAAGACGAAGAAACGATGCAACGCTATGCTCAGCTCGTACCTATGTTCCAAGAAATGGGTGAATTGCATCGAATCCTTGAAACGATGCGAATCAAACGTGGCGCGATTTCTTTTGAGGATCGCGAAGCGAAAATCCTTGTTGATGCTGAAGGACACCCAAATGACATCCAGCTAAGAAGCAGAGGAATTGGTGAACGCTTGATCGAATCTTTCATGCTTGCGGCCAATGAAACGGTAGCTGAACATTATAATAAATTAAATCTGCCGTTTATTTACCGAATCCATGAACAGCCAAAAGAAGAAAAAATGCAGCGCTTCTTTGATTTTGCTTCAGCTTTGGGCATTCTGGTCCGAGGAACGAAAGGAACGATCACACCAAAAGATTTACAGCATGTGATCGAAGGAGTAGAAGACAAACCAGAAGCTGCAGTTATCAATACTATGTTGCTAAGAAGCATGCAACAAGCACGCTATTCAGAAGACAATTTTGGGCATTATGGCTTAGCGGCAGATTACTACACACACTTTACATCTCCTATTCGACGCTATCCCGATCTAATCGTCCATCGTCTGATCCGTTCTTACAGTGAAGATAAAAGTGAAAGCAATCAAAGTTCGTGGGCTGCGGAACTTCCTGAAATTGCAGATCATAGTTCTAAGATGGAACGTCGTGCAGTAGAAACAGAACGTGAAGTAGATTCCATGAAGAAAGCAGAATTCATGATGGACAAAGTGGGAGAAGAATTCGATGGGATCATCAGCTCTGTTGTGAAATTCGGCCTGTTTATCGAACTGCCGAATACAGTAGAAGGATTGATCCATATCAATGAATTGAAACAGGACTACTTCCATTTTGTTGAAAATCATTTAGCTCTTGTAGGTGAAAGAACTGGTCTGACTTTTAAAATCGGACAGAAAGTGCGAGTAAAAGTAGTCAAAGCTGATCCAGATGAACGGGCAGTAGATTTTGAACTTGTTTCCGCAGAAGAGGTTACAGCGTTGGAACGGCCAAAAATACGAAATGGAAAATCAGGAAAACGCGAAGGAAAACAAGCAGGAAAACGCCCAGAAAGAAATGGCAAGAAGAACAAACGATATAGCGATAGTAAGCAAACGTTCGGTAAGAAAAAAGGGAAGAAGCCATTTTACAAAGGTGTTAAAAAGAAGAAAAAGAAAAAATAAAATGAGTTGGAGGAAACAGCTATGCCAAAAGGCGAGGGAAAATTAATTGCACAAAACAAGAAAGCTCGCCATGATTATTCGATCATCGACACGATGGAAGCAGGGATGGTCTTGCAAGGAACCGAGATCAAGTCGATACGAAACAGCCGGATCAATCTAAAAGATGGATTTATTCGCGTCCGCAACGGAGAAGCTTTCTTGCATAATGTTCATATCAGTCCTTATGAACAAGGAAATATTTTTAATCATGATCCGTTGCGCACGAGAAAGTTATTATTACACAAAAAACAAATCATCCGTCTTGAAAATGAATTGAAAAATACTGGGATCACTGTTGTTCCTTTAAAAGTCTATATTCGTAACGGCTATGCCAAGGTATTGATTGGTCTGGCAAAAGGGAAAAAATCGTATGATAAACGGGAAGATTTGAAACGAAAAGATATCGATCGACAAATTGATCGAACATTAAAAAATTTCTCTAGATAATTTCATTATCCTTTTTCGCATATTCGGTGCTTTTGCTTTTACTTAATGATAAAATTTGTTAGCATTTAATCTGATAAAACATGATTATCATAGGTTTTTTCTTAGATCAGGAGCACCGTGTATAAAGAAAAATTCGCTTCGTTTTTGACTGAAATAAAAAAGTGTCTAATTTTCATGAAAATGTTTTGAATTTTCTGTTTCATGGTGGTATGATACCGTGTGGTTAGAAACCGATTGGAAAAAACCAGATACGCACATGAATTGATTTTATGTGAATTTCGGGGAAAAGAGGTGAAATGGATTGGATGAACGCTCGCTAACGTTCCACATTGGACCAATTTGGTTTGATGGTACAGTTTGTATAATGGTGTTACTGACCTGTTTGATTGTTTTCTTCTTAGCTTACTTTTTTACAAGAAATCTTAAGTTGAAACCAACAGGCAAACAAAATGCGATAGAATGGGTCATTGATTTTAGTCGAGGAATCGTAACAGATAATCTGCCTAGAAAAGAATTGAGCAATTTCCATTTGTTGGCATTTACATTGTTTTTATTTGTTTTTGTTGCAAACAACATCGGTTTAGTAACAAAAATCGTTTTACCTAACGAAACAACACTTTGGAAAAGCCCGACAGCAGACCCGTTTGTTACTTTAACTTTGGCATTTATAATGATCTTACTTACTCACTTATTTGGGGTGAAAAAGTTAGGCTTCAAAGGATATTTCGTAAATTCGTTCTTGAAACCATATAGTTTTATGTTTCCGATGAAACTGATTGAAGAATTTACAAACTTATTAACACTTGCTTTACGTCTTTATGGGAATATTTATGCGGGGGAAGTTTTGCTAACCTTGATTGCAAAAATGGTAATAAGCTTAGGCTGGTTCTCATTGCCGTTAGCAATTCCATTAGAGATGGTCTGGATCGCATTCTCCTTGTTTATCGGAAGCATCCAAGCATTTGTCTTCGTTACTTTATCTATGGTTTATATGAGCCATAAGATTGAAGTGGAAGAATAATATTCGTTTTAAAAACAAACTACTATTTATCTAATTTAGGAGGAAAACAATTATGAATTATATCGCAGCAGCAATCGCAATCATGGGAGCAGCAATCGGAGCCGGTTATGGTAACGGTCAAGTTATCTCTAAAACAATCGAATCAATGGCTCGCCAACCTGAAATGTCTGGTCAATTCCGTACAACAATGTTTATCGGGGTAGCTCTAGTCGAAGCTGTTCCTATCTTAGGGGTAGTTGTCGCCTTGATTCTAGTTTTTGGTGTTTAATTGAATCAGTATTAAGGCAGAAACAATTTGGTTTGTTACTGCTTTTTTACATGAAAACTAGAAGTACTTCAAAGAAAGGAAGGCTCGCCTATGCTGAATCAATTGGCAATTGCAGAAGTTGGCAATGCGATGTTAGGAAATGTCATCGTTGTCAGCGGCTCATTTTTGATACTACTGGCTCTCTTGAAGCATTTTGCTTGGGGACCAATCAGCGATATTTTGAAAAAACGTGAAGACAAGATCGCCAATGATTTGGATTCTGCAGAACAATCTCGCATCAACTCAGCGAAAATGGAACAAGAACGCGAACAACAATTGTTAGCCTCTCGTTCTGATGCAGCTGATATCATCAAAAATGCGAAAGAAAGTGGAGAATTAAGCCGCCAAAATATTTTGAAGGATGCTCAAGAAGAAGCAGCTCGTCTAAAAAGTAAAGCCCAAGCTGATATCACTGTAGAACGTGATTCAGCGCTGAACTCTGTAAAAGACGATGTTGCAGAACTATCTCTTCAAATCGCGGAAAAAATCTTGAACAAAGAATTATCTCCAGAAATGCACGAATCATTAATCAATCAATATATCGAAGGTCTAGGTTCTTCAAATGAAACTAGATAAATATACAGTAGGAAGACGTTACGGGAAAGCTTTATTTGAACTGGCGATCGATTCAAATCAAGCAGAAGAAATCTATCAAGATCTCGTAAGCTTACGTCAAATCTATGAACAAGTACCTGGATTAGGTAATATGTTAAGTGATGTTCGTCTAGAACCTCATGAAAAACGAGAAATCATGGACAAGCTTGTTAGTGGCTATGATGGAATCGTTAAAAACTTTTTAGAAGTTGTTTATGCGTATAACCGAATGGATGATCTTTTGTTCATGATCGAAGAATATGAACGTCGATATGATGAACATCAAGGTTTGCTGTTGGGAAGTGTCACAACAGCAGTTCCACTTTCAGACGAACAACGAATACAATTAGAAAAGAATGTTGCAAAAACAATGAACTATCAATCAGTCGAATTAAAACAAATCGTTGATTCTTCTATTATTGGTGGCGCGATTGTTGAAGCTAACCATCGAGTAATCGACGGAAGCATTCGCACGCAATTAGAAAATATGCGTAATCAATTAAATAGATAGTACAAAGAGGTAGGTGAATCGAATGGCCATCAAAGCAGAAGAAATTAGTGCCTTGATTAAAGAACAAATTGAAAATTATCAAAACGTGCTTTCAGTCGAAGAAATCGGTACCGTAACTTATGTAGGTGACGGGATCGCTCGTGCACATGGTTTAGAAAACGCGATGAGTGGTGAGTTGCTTGAATTTTCAAATGGCTCATACGGAATGGCGCAAAACTTAGAATCAAATGATGTAGGTATCATTATCCTTGGCGATTTCGAGTCCATTCGTGAAGGAGATAAAGTAAAACGAACAGGAAAGATCATGGAAGTTCCAGTTGGAGAGGCCTTGATCGGACGGGTAGTTAATCCGCTAGGTCAGCCAATCGACGGACTAGGTGAAATCGTTACTGACAAAGCTCGTCCAGTAGAAGCAATGGCACCAGGCGTTATGCAACGTAAATCTGTTAACGAACCAATGCAAACAGGTCTAAAAGCAATCGACGCTCTTGTACCAATCGGACGCGGCCAACGTGAATTAGTTATCGGTGACCGTAAAACAGGGAAAACTTCCATTGCGATCGATACGATCATCAACCAAAAAGGTCAAGATATGATCTGTATCTATGTAGCAATCGGACAAAAAGATTCTACAGTTCGTACACAAGTTGAAACATTGAAAAAATATGGCGCAATGGATTACACAATCGTTGTGAATGCCGGTGCGTCTCAACCAGCGCCGTTGCTTTATATCG
Organism: Enterococcus sp. MSG3290; assembly: GCF_050555565.1. Taxonomy (NCBI): domain Bacteria; kingdom Bacillati; phylum Bacillota; class Bacilli; order Lactobacillales; family Enterococcaceae; genus Enterococcus; species Enterococcus sp. MSG3290. Next base: position 777,368 of record NZ_CP187862.1, read on the forward strand.
CACCATATGCTGGTACTGCAATGGGTGAAGAGTTCATGTACAACGGGAAACATGTCTTGATCATTTTTGATGATCTTTCAAAACAAGCTGTTGCTTATCGTGAACTTTCCTTGCTACTTCGCCGTCCACCAGGTCGTGAAGCTTATCCAGGGGATGTTTTCTACTTACACTCACGCTTATTGGAACGTGCAGCAAAATTAAGTGATGATTTAGGTGGCGGTTCAATGACTGCCTTACCATTTGTTGAAACACAAGCTGGAGATATCTCTGCTTATATCCCAACAAACGTTATTTCGATCACTGATGGACAAATCTTCTTAGAAAGCGACTTGTTCTACGCAGGTACTCGTCCAGCGGTTGATGCCGGACTATCTGTATCTCGTGTAGGGGGTTCTGCGCAAATCAAAGCAATGAAAAAAGTTGCTGGGACTTTACGTCTAGACTTAGCAAGTTACCGTGAATTAGAAGCATTTACACAATTCGGTTCTGACTTGGATGCAGCAACACAAGCAAAACTAAATCGTGGACGCCGTACAGTAGAAATCTTGAAACAAAAATTGCATGCACCGCTAGCTGTTGAAAAACAAGTAGTGATTTTGTATGCTTTGACACATGGATTCTTAGATAGTATCCCTGTAGACAGTATTTTAGACTTCGAACATGAATTATTCGAATATCTGGATACCAATCATTCAGATATCTTTGAAACAATCCGTACAACAAAAGATCTTCCAGAAGAAGAAGCGTTGAACAGTGCGATTCAGGAATATAAAGACATGTTCTTAGCTACAAAAGGAAATAATTCCTCTACAGAAGATAAATTGAAATCCATTCAAAATGCATAGTGAGGTGAGATGAATGGGTGCTTCATTAAATGAAATCAAGACACGTATCGCTTCAACGAAAAAAACGAGCCAAATCACGCGGGCAATGCAGATGGTGTCTGCTTCTAAGTTGACAAAATCTGAAGCTTCTTCACAGAAGTTTCAGGTTTATGCAACAAAAGTAAGAGAAATCGTTACGCATTTGACTGCTACTCAGTTAAATGATATTGCCTCAGAAAATCCTAGAGGGGATATCAATTACAACAGCATGCTGCTCAGCCGTCCTGTTAAGAAAACTGGTTATATCGTCATCACTGCAGATGGCGGTTTAGTCGGTGGATATAACAGCTCGATATTGAAACAAACGATGTCTATTTTAGAAGAAGACCACCAATCACCCGATGATTACGTGATGATCGCAATTGGCGGAACTGGTGCAGACTTCTTTAAAGCACGCGGTATCAATCTAGCATATGAGCTGCGCAATCTATCTGATCAGCCAAGCTTTGATGAAGTCCGCAAAATCGTAAATATGGCAACAACTATGTACCAAAACGAAGTATTCGATGAATTATACGTATGTTATAACCATCATATCAATTCGCTAACTAGTCAGTTTCGTGTAGAAAAAATGCTGCCAATCTCAGACTTAGATCCAGAAGAAGCAACTACTTTCGAACAAGAATATATTTTTGAACCTTCAAAAGAAGAAATCTTGTCTCAGTTATTGCCTCAGTATGCTGAAAGTTTGATCTACGGTGCGATCGTTGACGCCAAAACAGCAGAACATGCTGCTGGTATGACAGCAATGAAAACAGCAACTGATAATGCTGCTAATATCATTGATGAGCTGACGGTTTCTTACAACCGTGCAAGACAAGGGGCTATTACCCAAGAAATTACCGAAATTGTTGCCGGAGCTTCGGCACTAGAATAGTATTGAGATTGGAGGAAAAAAGATGAGTTCAGGCAAGATTGTTCAAGTAATCGGTCCCGTTGTCGACGTGGAATTTTCTTTAGACCAATCCTTACCAGATATCAACAACGCATTAGTTGTTTATAAAAATGACGAAAATAAATCAAAAGTTGTTCTTGAAGCAGCGTTAGAATTAGGGGACGGAGTGATCCGGACCATTGCGATGGAATCAACAGATGGTTTACAAAGAGGAATGGAAGTCATTGATACAGGCAAAGCAATCTCTGTTCCTGTAGGTAAAGAAACATTAGGTCGCGTATTCAACGTACTAGGAGATACGATCGATTTAGAAACACCTTTCCCAGAAGATGCGGAAAGAAGCGAAATTCATAAAAAAGCACCAGCCTTTGACGAATTAAGTACAAGTACAGAAATTTTGGAAACAGGGATCAAAGTTATCGATTTGCTTGCCCCATATTTAAAAGGTGGGAAAGTCGGACTATTCGGTGGTGCCGGTGTTGGTAAAACCGTACTGATCCAAGAACTGATCCATAATATCGCCCAAGAACATGGTGGTATTTCTGTATTTACCGGTGTAGGTGAACGTACTCGTGAAGGTAATGACTTGTATTATGAAATGAAAGATTCAGGAGTTATCGAAAAAACAGCCATGGTGTTCGGACAAATGAACGAACCACCAGGTGCACGTATGCGTGTTGCTTTGACTGGTTTGACGATTGCGGAATATTTCCGTGATGTAGAAGGTCAAGATGTACTGTTGTTTATCGACAACATTTTCCGTTTCACTCAAGCTGGATCTGAAGTATCAGCCTTGTTAGGACGGATGCCTTCTGCGGTTGGTTATCAACCAACATTGGCAACAGAAATGGGTCAATTGCAAGAACGTATCACATCTACGAAAAAAGGTTCGATCACATCGATCCAAGCAATCTATGTGCCAGCCGATGACTACACTGACCCGGCGCCGGCAACAGCATTCGCCCATTTGGATGCGACAACCAACTTGGAACGTAAATTAACAGAACAAGGGATTTATCCAGCGGTAGATCCATTGGCTTCTTCTTCAAGTGCTTTAGCACCTGAAATCGTGGGAGAAGAACATTATAAAGTAGCAACAGAAGTCCAACACGTATTGCAACGATATCGTGAATTACAAGATATCATTGCTATCTTAGGTATGGATGAATTATCCGATCAAGAAAAAGTGTTAGTTTCTCGTGCCCGCAGAGTCCAATTCTTCTTGTCACAAAACTTTAACGTGGCTGAACAATTTACTGGTCTTCCAGGTTCATATGTCCCTGTAGAAGAAACAGTGAAAGGATTCCGCGAAATCTTGGAAGGCAAATACGATGATCTTCCTGAAGAAGCTTTCCGAAGTGTTGGCCGAATCGAAGACGTCGTAGAAAAAGCGAAAACACTAGGCTACTAGAAAGGGGTGCCCCATGGATCAATATTTAACAGTAAATGTGGTAACTCCTGCCGGTTTGGTCTATGATCACCATGCAGCTATCGTCGTTGCACGTACGACAGCTGGTGAGCTTGGGATTTTGCCTAAACATGCACCAATCATCGTTCCATTGACGATTGATGAAGTTCGCGTAAAACGAACAGATTCAGATACCCACGTCGATTGGATCGCTGTTAATGGCGGAATCATGGAAGTTCGTGATAATGTTGTTTCAATCGTTGCTGATAGTGCGGAACGTGAACGTGATATCGATGTATCTCGTGCAGAACGTGCAAAACAACGTGCAGAACGCCAAATCGAAGAAGCAAAAGCAAAACAAGATACGAACGAATTGAAACGGGCAACTGTTGCGTTGCACCGAGCAATCAATCGTATCAAAGTATCTAAGCACTCATAAAATGAGATGCGGATGTTTATCCGTGTTTAAGAACAGTAAAAAGAGGTTATGACAGAAGTGGTCAGCTTCAAGACATAAGAAGGAATTTACGAAAATTGCTTCTCAAATTTTTGTGAAATCTCAGCTTATTTTTCGAAGAAGCTACTTCTGGAACACCGTATATCAGAGGTTGTGAAAAAGCTGCCCTGCATCAAGTAATAAGAACAGCTAAACAAAAATAGCTCCTTATATTTTTCGTTTGGTTGGACTTATTACCGCAGATGCAAGCTTTTGAACACCGTATATCAGAGGTTGTAAAATCAGCGTTTTGTCCTGAGTATTAGAGAAACAAATGGAAAATAGTTCCTCATATTTTGCCGTTTTTTGAGCTAATACCGAGGGTCAGATGATTGAACACCGTTTATTTGGAATAAGGGACTGCGACAAGACTTTTGTCTCAGTCCCTTTTTTTGCATATTTTTAGCATTTATTTCCTAAAAAATGTAAGGGGATTCCTATATTTTTAAGTATACTTGTTTTTCCTTTTATACATTTTATGGTATTATCATTTTATTAGTTATTATAAAACAATCGTTAGAAAGGACGTCATTATGCAAGTATACGGAATTGATGCGGTGCTTCGAATCGTGAGTCATTTGGCGTTTATCTACTTAGCCTTCTGGTCTTTACGTTCGTTACGCATTGAAACTTTTTTCAGACCAATGCATAATACGCAAATTAGAATGGCAATCGTACTTTTTTCAATTTTTTTAGGGTACACTGCAAGTAATTTTTTCTTAGAAGTTATCGCTTTATGCCGAAATCTTTTCGTTAGCCTGTAAATTTTAAAAAAAGGTACTATTTTAAAAGCAAGGATGTTATAATAGAAAAGATTTTGAGTAAGTGTATGCTCATTGGAATTTTTTGGAGGGAACAACATGGAAGAGATCATCGTAAGAGGTGGCAATCAATTAAATGGAACAATAAGAATTGAAGGAGCTAAAAATGCTGTTTTGCCTATTTTAGCTGCTAGTTTGTTAGCAGAAGAAGGTATTACGACATTAGACAACGTTCCGATTCTTTCTGATGTCTTCACTATGAATCAAGTGATTCGTCACTTAAACGTAGATGTAGATTTTGATGAACAAAAGAATCAAGTAACAATCGACGCTTCAAGACAATTAGAAATCGAAGCGCCTTATGAGTATGTTAGTCAAATGCGTGCTTCAATCGTTGTGATGGGTCCGCTACTTGCCAGAAATGGACATGCAAAAGTAGCTATGCCTGGTGGATGTGCGATTGGTAAACGACCAATCGATTTGCATTTAAAAGGATTTCAAGCTTTAGGAGCAAAAATTATTCAAAAAAACGGCTATATCGAAGCAATTGCGGATGAATTGATCGGTAACACGATTTATTTAGATTTCCCTAGTGTAGGTGCTACTCAAAATATCATGATGGCTGCCGTAAAAGCAAAAGGAACAACCATCATTGAAAACGTAGCTCGCGAACCAGAAATCGTTGATTTAGCAAACATTTTGAATAAAATGGGCGCTCAAGTCTATGGAGCTGGTACTGAAACAATGCGTATTGAAGGCGTGGATCATTTACATGCAGTCAACCACTCAATCGTACAAGATCGTATCGAAGCAGGTACCTTTATGGTTGCTGCTGCAATGACACAAGGCAATGTGCTGATTGCAGATGCTATCTCTGAACATAACCGCCCATTGATTTCTAAATTGATCGAAATGGGTGCAGAAATCATTGAAGAAGAAGGCGGAGTCCGTGTCATCGGACCAAAACATATCTTACCTACAGATGTAAAAACGATGCCTCATCCTGGTTTCCCTACAGATATGCAAGCTCAAATGACAGCTATCCAATTAGTTGCAGAAGGTACAAGTGTAGTGACTGAAACAGTGTTTGAAAATCGTTTCCAACATTTAGAAGAGATGCGCCGTATGAACGCTCATGTCAAAATCGACGGAAATGTAGCAATCATGGATGGAAACCATGAATTGCAAGGTGCAGAAGTATATGCAACAGACTTGCGGGCAGCAGCAGCATTAGTTTTAGCTGGCTTGAAAGCAAATGGAATCACACGTGTGCGTAACTTGAATTATCTAGACCGTGGATATTATAATTTCCATATCAAACTACAGCAATTAGGTGCAGACGTTGAACGTGTAGACATGGATCAAACTTCTGCTGAAAAAACAGCACAAACGATTGCTTAAGGAAGTGGCTGAATGAGTAACCAACGATATATCTTATTAACTTTGATAAAGATTTTAGTGGTGATCTTATTGCTTATCCTTCTTTTTGTGGCCGGAACGATGATCGGATATGGTGTCATCGGTGGCGGCAATCCATTTAAAGTATTCCAGCCAAGTTTGTGGATTCATATTCGAGACTTTTTTCATTGATAAATAAGAATCACAGTGGTTCTAGTCGATATGAAGTGAGCCATGAAGCAGAACATGATAAAAGAAAACAGAAGGGAACGTTGACGTTAGTCGCGATCCCTTTTTTTAGTAAAAGAAAAGAAGGAATCTAATTGATGAAGAAGATATTGATTTATTTAGTTAGAGGATATCAGCGCTTTATTTCGCCTGCATTTCCACCTAGCTGCCGTTATTACCCAACCTGTTCCAATTATATGATAAAAGCAATTCAAACCCATGGTGCGCTAAAAGGGACGGTAATGGGGACTGCACGGATCTTACGCTGTCATCCTTTTGTCAAAGGCGGTATCGATTATGTACCATTGACATTCCGATTAACGCGAAATAAGAAAGATAAAAAAGAACCAGATTATAAAAAGGTTGTGAAAAATACGGGTAGCACTGAGCGATAAAGAAACAATTTGGAAAATAGCTTCTCATATTTTGCAAAATTGTGAGTTATTGCCGAAGTGTTGGATTTTGAACACCGTCAAAAAAAGGTTGTGAAAAATACGAGTAGCACTGAGCGATAAAGAAAAAGAGGAAATTTATTGTCAAAGTAACAACTCCGCAACTACTTATATGGGGGACAAAAAATGATCGAAGAACTAAACAAGAAAGATTTACCATGGTCCTTGTTATTAGATGCAGATCCTGATAAAGAAAAAGTTCAAGTATATGTTTCCAGAGGGAGTGGCTGGATATGGAAAGAAAAAGAAAAAACAATAGGTGTACTGATCTATGTGGCAAGGGAAAAAGAATACGAAATCGTCAATGTAGCAGTAGCCCCAACGTATCAAGGAAAGGGGATTGGCGGAAAATTACTTGAGACAGCTTTTCAGAAGCTTTCACAACTCGCTTCCAGTCAAACTCAGATCATCATACGAACCGGCAGTACTAGCAGTGCGGCGTTACATCTCTATCAAAAAATGGGCTATGTGGAGATTGGTCGAGTCAAAGACTATTTTATCCATCATTACTCTGAGCCCATTTTTGAAAATGGAGATCAATTAAGGGATCAAGTGATTTTAGCAATTCACTTACCTAAAAATAGCTTTAACTAATAAACTTTCAATTCGAGAAAATGCTTTCAAATGCTAAATAGATACATTACAATAGCTTTAGCAAACAAAAAGGAGAATATTTTTATGGGAATATTAGTTTTTGATTTTGGTGGATCGGCTGTCAAATATGGTTGTTGGGATGGCAAAGAGATTAAAGGTAAGGGACAATTTGCAACGCCTGAATCTTGGGAAGAAATGAAAGCGCAATTATTTCAAGTTTATAAAAAAATACTCGTTTCTTTTGAAGTCGAAGGAATTGGAATCAGCTCTCCTGGAGTAGTGAATAATGAGAAACAGGTGATTGAGGGAATCAGTGCGATTCCTTATATTCATGGATTTAATATTTTCCGAGATTTGGAAACTCTGTTTCAACTCCCAGTAACGATTGAAAATGACGCCAACTGTGCCGGAATGGCTGAATTTTATGAAGGTGCTGCCCGTGATTATCAAGATGTTGCTTTTGTTGTGGCAGGAACTGGGATTGGCGGGGCGTTGTTCACGAAAGGACAAATCAATAAAGGGGCACATCTTTATGGTGGAGAATTTGGGTTGATGTTCTTAAATGGCGATAAGACATTCAGTAAACTTGGTACAGCGGTACAGATGGCTTGGCGTTATTGTGAACGCAAAGGTCTCGATAAAAATGCTTATACCGGAAAAGATGTCTTTGAATTAGCAGAAACTGGAGATGCAATAGCAAAAGAAGAAGTTGAGAGTTTTTATACGTATCTTACAAAGGGATTATTCAGTATTCAATTTTCATTTGATCCAGAAGTGATCGTATTAGGCGGCGGTGTTTCTGCAAAAGAAGGGCTCATTGATGAGATCAAAAACCGAATGAAGAAGCTGACAGAACAATTCGATCTGCATGATTTCGAACCGCAGATTTTATTATGTGAATACAGAAACGATGCTAATCTTGTAGGTGCAGCAGCAAACTATCTCGCTGTACGTCAAGGAGAGAATTAAGAGCTTTAGAGAAGGTGCAGCTTGCATAAAAGAAGTGAATGAAATGAATAGGAGATTTTTACCTAAGGAATGTTTTATTTGCTGCAGTATGATAAAATATCTGAGAGGTGAAAATGATGTCAAAAAAAAATAAAGATATTGAAGTGCGTATAGAAGAAGTGAAAAAAGATATCAAAGGTAAGAATTATGAAGTCACTCAGTTATTTATAGGGAAAAAAATGATTGGTGAGATCTTAGCCTATGGGCCAAAAGAATATGAAATTTTCTTTGGTGAAGAAGATTTTGGAAAAGAAAAAAGTCTTGAAAATGCGATAGAAACAGTGATTCGACACTGGAATCTGCACGAATAAAAAAATATCAAAAAAACTTTCAATAAAGGGTTGCAAAAATCTGGAAAATTAGGTATTATAACTAAGTCAGGTTGATACAAACCTTTCGGAGGAGTAGCGAAGTGGCTAAACGCGACGGACTGTAAATCCGTTCCTTAGGGTTCAGTGGTTCGAATCCACTCTCCTCCATTTCATTGGGGTATAGCCAAGCGGTAAGGCAAGGGACTTTGACTCCCTCATGCGTTGGTTCGAATCCAGCTACCCCAGTATACCACAATCGTAAGCTCTCGTTAGTTCGAGAGCTCTTTTTTTTGCTTTGCTACCTTGTTCCTTGAAGATTCTGCTGATTTAAGATAGAGTTAAGTTAACTACAAGAATTGGAGGGATCCACATGAAATGGAAAGAAAAAGTAGACGAAGCAGCTGAAAAGTTATATGATTTGGTCAAATCAGAAAAATACAATATTGAAGTGAATATTCCGAAAAAAGGCGGAAAAGCGGTCCAGGTAAAATCAAAACGCCCAACGAATCATACAAAAAAATGGATGGCTAAAAACCGCTAATAATAACAAAAGATCCATAAGTCGGCATTTTCATCGATTTTAGGGTCTTTTGTTATTTTCTAGGTTGAACATATCTAAAAAATTGTTTCTGACAATAGGAGTAGGAAGAACGATGTGTGTCTAAATCCTCAGTTGATGGATAGAAACCTTTATCTTTTTCAGTTGTGAATCAGGTATATACCAGTTATAATAGAAGAAACGAAAGGACGGGTGTACGTTATGTCGAATCAATTACCTGTATATATACAGATTCATGACCAATTAAAAAATGAAATCGAACAAGGTATATGGAAAGTCGGAGACCGTCTTCCTTCAGAAAGAGAATTAGCAGTGAAATTCAATGTCAGCCGTATGACGTTGAGACAAGCAATTCAAAACTTGGCAGATGAAGGAATCTTAGAAAGAAAGATCGGTTCGGGTACATATGTTGCGCGAGAAAAAGTACAAGAAAAAATGTCTGGTGCAACAAGTTTTACAGAAATTATGGAATCGCAAAATCGAGTACCGTCTAGTCGGACAATCTCTTATTTCTTGACTTCGCCAAGCTCAAGTGAAATGGAAAAACTAAACTTGAGTAAAGATGACACGATCTTGCGAATGGAACGTATTCGTTTCGCAGATGATGTCCCTATTTGTTTTGAAGTTGCCAGTGTGCCACAAAAGCTGATCGATGGCTACAGCAAAGCAGAGATTACTGAATCGTTGTATCGCACGCTAGAAGAAAAAGGCGGGAAAAAGATCGGTCCAGCGAATCAAACGATTACTGCTGTGTTGGCTTCTGAGAAAATTGCTGACTATTTAGAGGTAAAACGAGGAGATGCAGTTCTTCGTTTGCGCCAGATTTCTTATTTTGAAGACGGTACGCCGTTTGAGTATGTGCGTACGCAATACGTAGGAAATCGTTTTGAGTTTTATTTGGAAAAATAAAAAACAGGTGATCCCTGATTCCTTATTAGAAATAAAAGAGAATCAGAATCACCTGTTTTTATATATGATCAGTTACCAGTTGCTCGTGATAAGAAACAGGACCCTCTTCAAATTGGACTTGTCCGTTCAGCAGCTCAATGATGGATTCTTTAAAGTGGTCAGCACTTTTTTCATCTACAGCACAGATGACGCTAACTTGATCAGTATATTGGATTTCTTTTATAAAAAAATGTTGGAGTTCAAGATAATTCTGTAATTTTCCTAGTTGCGGATACGTGATCATCACAGAGATCTCCTGTTGCAAGGTACCTTCTACGATTCCAATGTCAGACAATGCTTGAGAGACCGCATGAGTGTATGCTCGTATTAATCCGCCTGTGCCGAGTTTCGTTCCTCCAAAATATCGAGTGACTACTGCAGCTACATTGATCAGTTGATTTTTTTTGAGGACTTCCAACATCGGTACGCCCGCCGTTCCACTTGGTTCTCCATCATCGCTGCTTCGCTGGATTTCATTTTTTTCTCCAATGATGAAGGCGCTGCAGTTATGGTTCGCTTTCCAATGTTCTTTTTTTATTTCTTGAATGAAACTTTTTGCTTGGTCCTCTGATTCTATTCGTCTAAGAGAACAGATAAAGCGTGATTTTTTGATCTCAATCTCACTTTGTCCATTTTCTTTTATTGTACGATAGCGCTCGATCATCTTGTCACCTCTTTTTTTCATTTTCTTTATTCAGTATAAATAAAGTTCTAGGTTGTTTCAACACTGTAACGGTTGCGCAATTGCTGTAGTATGCGATAATAAAGACAAAGGCAGGTGGATCTGGGGATGCAGGAACGAATGAAAAAGTACGATGCAATTACGCATTATTTGAAGAACAATGGCGGCTCTCAAGTAACGTTGACCTTTACCCAATTTGACGAACTGCTGTTTCCCAGTAACGGACTTCCCAAAACAGCAAGGGAAAGTACAGATTGGTGGGCAAATGATTATAAACACCCTGAAAAAGGTGCCTATGGCTGGATAAATGCAGGCTATGAAGTAGTTGTCATCAATTTGGACAAAGAATATGTCGTGTTCAATAAATTAGTGAAATCTAGTTGGCTATTTGATTAAATAAAATGCGTTTAGAAAACGTTGACAAATTTCTTTCTTTTTATATAATAGAGTAACAGACGCGAAGAAAACGTTTGCGTAGTTTGTTTTAAAAAGGAGAGAAAAGTATGGCTAAAAAAACAATCATGCTTGTATGTTCGGCTGGTATGAGCACAAGTTTACTAGTAACAAAAATGCAAAAAGCTGCGGAAGCAAAAGGAATCGATTCTGATATTTTCGCTGTGTCAGCTTCTGATGCAGATAATAATCTTGCAAATAAAGATGTAGATGTACTGTTATTAGGACCTCAAGTTCGCTTTATGAAAGCTGATTTTGAAAAACGTCTGGAACCAAAAGGCATTCCTTTAGACGTCATCAATATGGCTGATTATGGAATGATGAATGGCGAAAAAGTACTAGAACAAGCAATTACATTGATTGGTGAATAAATAGATTATATAGAACTATCGAACAAGCAATCCAAAAAAAAGATTGCTTGTTTTTTCGTATATTTTTTTAGGGCGAATGATATGAATCATTTTTGGGGCAGAAGGCTTCTGACGAGAGATATTAAAGCAATAGACTGTGAGGAGGTAAATTTACCAAATTATGAGAAGATCGCAGCAGTGGAACGTTTGGGCAACTGGATTCTTTGTCATCGCTGTGGAATGAGGACGTCCGTCATTGATGGACAGCTTGCAGATTACGGTTATTTTTGTACACATTGTCTATATTTAGGGCGATGCGACACTCAACAAGATTTATATTTGTTTGATCAGCCTGAAGCAAAACCTCGAGAAGTCGTCTTTTTTTGGACAGGACAGCTTACTGAAAAACAAACGGAAATCTCAAAGAGAATACTTTGCCATTCAGAAAAAAGACATCATCTTATTTGGGCTGTAACAGGTGCAGGGAAAACAGAGATGCTTTATCCTATTTTAGTGGAAACTTTAAAAGCTGGAGGAAGAGTAGCGATTTGTACACCGCGAGTCGATGTTTGTAATGAATTGTTTTTACGCTATCGTTATGTTTTTCCAGAAGAAAAAATCACGTTGCTCCATGGGAATACAGCAACGGCTTATACCTTTACTTCTTTTGTTATCTGTACGATTCATCAGCTATACCGTTTTTATCGGTCCTTTGATTTAATAGTGATCGATGAGATCGATGCGTTTCCTTATAACGGGGATGCAGGATTAGCTCATGCTGTGCAAACAGCGATTAAACCAGACGGACGATTCATCTACTTAAGTGCCACACCTGATAAAAAGTTACTAAAGGAAATCAAGCAGACGTTTGACATCCACAAACTTGCTTTACGCTTTCATCGGCGTTTGCTTCCTGAACCCGTCTTGGTTTTCATGAATAATTGGCGACAAAAATGCAAGAACAAGAAGATAAAATCTTTGGTGCGGATCATTCATCAATTAATTAAAGAAAACCATATCCTTTTATTTTGTCCAAGTATCACGATGATGCATCGTTTGAAAGCCACACTTCAAGAGGCTCTTCCGAGATATGAGATCACAGATGTTTCTTCAAGAGACAATCAGCGGGCGGAAAAAGTCCAGAAAATGCGAGAAGCAAAATATGACATACTGTTAACCACGATGATCCTTGAACGTGGAGTCACATTTGAAAGAATATCCGTTATCGTTTTAGGAGCGGATCATCCGGTTTTTACTAAATCTTCTTTGGTACAAATCGCAGGAAGAGCCGATCGTAAAGGGCCTTATACGAACAGTCAAGTATACTTTTTCTATGAAGAAAAAACTGCAGCTATTCGAAAAGCTTGTCAGGAAATCAAAGAAATGAATGAAGAAGGGAAGAAGATGCTGTGAGGTGCAGTTGCTGCAGTAAAGATATCGTCCAAAATTTAACATTCAGCGAGATTATTGGTGTTTCGAAATACAGATTACCTCAGACTTGTTCAGTTTGTCGCGCACAATTTCATTTATTGGAAACAAGAGGCTGTTCTGGCTGTCAAAAACCAATCCATTTCAATCTAGAGAGTACGAAAAAGAAAGTAAAGTCTATTCCCGTTTACTGCAGTGACTGTCAAGAATGGAAGAAGAAATATCCGACCTATGATTTTCAGCACCGTGCCTTTTTTGTGTACGATGAAAATATGAAGGCCTGGCTCAATCAATACAAGTTTATGGGAGATATCCGACTAGCAGGCACCTTTGCATATAAATGGACGCAGATAAAAAAAGAATACCCGACATACATCTATTGTCCAATACCTTTATCTGAAAAAAGGCGAACAGAAAGAGGATTCAATCAAGTAAGCGAGATGTTGAAAGCAGCAAGAATTCCTTTTCAGATGCTACTCAAAAGAGAGAAGCATCTGCTGGCTCAAGCAAAAAACACGCGAAAGGAAAGATTGGAGATGCCGCAACCTTTTGAACTTGCAGTCACCTTTTCTAAGATACAAAATAAAAAAATATTGATTATTGATGATGTCTATACAACAGGACAGACTCTTTTCCACGCAGCAGATTGTTTGCAGATCGCACAGCCGAAAATCATCCGAACTATTTCTTTGGCGAGATGAATTAGATGTGGAAATTTGATAGCGATTTAATTTGCAAATAACCTAGAGTTCGATATAATAGAATTAAGAAGAGGGAAAGAGTGGTCCTTCTCCTTCTTGATTGTGGTAGACGAAAGGGGTAATTTTTATGTTTAGATATAATGTACGCGGCGAAAATATCGAAGTAACTGAAGCGATTCGCGACTACGTTGAGAAAAAAGTAGGCAAACTAGAACGCTATTTCAGTGACGCACCCGATGCAACGGCGCATGTGAACTTAAAAGTTTATACAGAAAAAACAGCAAAAGTGGAAGTAACGATCCCATTACCTTATCTTGTATTACGTGCCGAAGAAACTTCTCCAGATTTATACGCAAGTATCGATTTGGTTGTTGACAAATTGGAACGCCAAATCCGCAAATTCAAAACAAAAATTAATCGTAAATCCCGTGAAACGGGCATGAATACTGCAGATGCTGCTGCTTTATTCAATGAAGAGGACGAAAACGAAAATGATTCTGAATTAGATATCGTACGTACGAAACGCCTTTCATTGAAACCAATGGATAGTGAAGAAGCAGTCTTGCAAATGAACATGCTGGGACATAACTTCTTTATTTTTGAAGATGCAGAAACAAATGGTACAAGTATCGTTTACCGCCGTAAAGATGGAAAATACGGACTGATTGAAACAGACTGATCAGCCTTACTTAAATAACAACGAAAACTTGCAGCAGCTACTGACAGCTGCCGCAAGTTTTTTTTGAGTTTCCTCCTCTTTTAGATGAAATATGAATAAATTATGAAGTTCTTACTTTAATACGCTTAAGATATTTCAATTATCTATAACTAATGATAAAATGAAAAGTAAAGTCTACATAGTCTGGATAATACACAGAAGGAAAAGGAGATTACACAACGCATGGCCAATTTGATTCGTTCACTTATCGAAAACGATAAGAAAGAACTAAAACGTTTAGATAGCATTGCAAAAAAAGTTGAAGCATACGCTGACCAAATGGCGGCATTAACTGATGAACAATTACAGGCAAAAACTGCTGAATTCAAGGGCAGATACCAAAAAGGAGAAACATTAGATCAATTACTTCCGGAAGCTTTTGCAGTCGTCCGAGAAGCAGCAAAACGTGTATTAGGTTTATATCCATACCACGTACAATTGATGGGTGGAATCGTGCTTCACGATGGAAATATCCCTGAAATGCGTACTGGTGAAGGTAAAACCTTGACCGCAACGATGCCAGTATATCTAAATGCTCTGACTGGCGAAGGGGTCCACGTAGTTACCGTCAATGAATATTTAGCAACCCGTGACTCGACGGAAATGGGCGAACTTTATAATTTCTTAGGATTAACAGTGGGGTTGAATATCAACTCAAAATCTTCGGATGAAAAACGCGAGGCTTATAATTGTGATATCACTTATAGTACGAATAATGAATTAGGATTTGACTACTTGAGAGACAATATGGTCGTTTACCGCCATCAAATGGTACAACGTCCGCTGAATTATGCCATTGTCGATGAAGTTGACTCAATCTTGATTGATGAAGCGAGAACGCCGCTGATCATTTCAGGGCAAGCAGAAAAATCCACAGCTTTATATACAAGAGCAGACAACTTCGTGAAACGTTTGAAAGAAGAAGAAGATTATAAAATCGATGTACAATCAAAAACAATCAGTTTAACCGAAGCAGGGATCGAAAAAGCAGAAGAAACATTCGGCTTGGATAACTTATACGACATTGAAAATACTGCATTGACCCATCACTTGGATCAAGCATTGAGAGCCAACTATATCATGCTTTTAGATATCGATTATGTTGTCCAAGACGGAAAAGTACTGATTGTTGACCAGTTCACTGGTCGGATCATGGATGGACGCCGTTATTCAGATGGACTTCACCAAGCAATCGAAGCTAAAGAAGGCGTAGAGATCGAAGACGAAACGAAAACCATGGCGACGATCACTTTCCAGAACTATTTCCGTATGTATAAGAAACTTGCGGGAATGACTGGTACAGCTAAAACAGAAGAAGAAGAATTCAGAGAAATTTATAACATCCAAGTATACCAGATTCCGACAAATCGTCCGGTTATCCGTGATGATCGTCCAGATTTACTTTACCCAACATTACAAAGCAAGTTCCACGCTGTCGTGCAAGATATCAAAGATCGCTACCGCAAAGGTCAACCTGTGTTAGTCGGAACTGTTGCGGTTGAAACATCTGAGTTATTATCAGATATGCTGAATCAAGAACGTATTCCTCATGAAGTGCTGAATGCGAAAAATCACTTTAAAGAAGCAGAGATCATCATGAATGCTGGTCAAAAAGGTGCTGTGACGATTGCTACCAACATGGCTGGTCGGGGAACAGATATCAAGTTAGGACTTGGGGTAAGAGAACTTGGTGGTCTAGCAGTTATCGGGACAGAACGACATGAATCTCGTCGTATCGATAACCAGCTTCGAGGACGTGCAGGACGTCAAGGAGACCCAGGTATGTCACAGTTCTACTTGTCATTGGAAGATGATTTGATGAAACGATTCGGTTCAGAACGAATCAAAGCTTTCTTAGATCGGATGAAGATCGGTGAGGAAGATGCTGTTATCCAAAGCAAGATGCTGACGAAACAAGTAGAATCTGCACAAAAACGTGTAGAAGGAAATAACTATGACACACGTAAAAACGTCTTACAATACGATGATGTGATGCGTGAACAACGTGAAGTAATCTATAAACAGCGACAAGAAGTAATCATGGAAGAAAAAAGCTTATCCAAGCCACTAATGAACATGGTCAAACGGACAATCAGTCGTGTAGTAGATGCGCATACACAATTAGAGAAAGAAAATTGGAATTTGGAAAGTATCATCGATTTTGCCGGCAGTACTCTTGTCCATGAAGATAGTATTACTCTTGCAGATATCGAAGGAAAAACAGCTCAGGAGATCAAAGAGTATCTAAACGAACGAGCACAAGAAGTATTTAATACCAAAGCGGCTCAACTAAATGGTCCAGAGCAACTGTTGGAATTTGAAAAAGTCGTGATCTTGCGTGTTGTGGACTCTAAATGGACAGACCATATTGATGCAATGGATCAATTACGTCAGTCAATCGGCTTACGTGCTTATGGACAGAACAATCCATTAGTCGAATATCAAACAGAAGGCTATAAGATGTTTGAAGATATGGTAGGCGCCATCGAGTATGAAGTCACTCGAATCTTTATGAAAGCTGAGATCCGTCAAAACGTACAGCGTGAACAGGTTTCTCAAGGAACAGCTTCTCACTCAGAAGACGGAGATGCCAAAGAAAATAGTAATACTAGCGCGAAAAAACAGCCAATCCATGTGAACAAGGTCGGAAGAAATGATCCTTGTCCTTGTGGAAGCGGGAAAAAATATAAGAACTGTCATGGAAAAAATGCAAACTAATTTCTGACAGCAGGATTGGTGAGACAAATTCTTTTTTTAAGAATTCGTCTCACCTTCTTTCTGTTATTTGCTGATTCTGTTAGACTAGATATAATGAAAAAAGTATAGTGAAAGAAGGAAAAAACATGGAAATATCCGAAATTCGAAATCTCCTGACAGAAATGCAGGAAAAGGTCACAAGCTTCAGGAGGTCTCTTTGACTTAGACCAGCTGGAAGAAGACATTGCGGAAGCAGAAGCAAAAATGGCTGAACCTGGTTTTTGGGATGATAGCGAAGCTGCTCAAAAAGTGATCAGTGAAAACAATGCAAATAAAGAAACTTATGATCAATTCCATTCTCTTGCTGAAGAACTGGAAGAAATCGAATTGATGGTGGAGATGTTGCAGGAAGAACCTGATGCAGCCATGCAAGAAGAAGCAGAAACACGTATCAATGCGCTAGATGAAAAAATGAAGACATATGAATTATCTATGTTGTTAGATGGTCCTTATGATCGAAACAACGCCATCGTTGAATTGCATCCAGGGGCTGGCGGAACGGAGTCCCAAGATTGGGGCAGTATGCTTTTACGTATGTATACACGCTGGGCAGAGCAGCATGGGTATCAAGTAGAGACACTAGATTATCAAGCAGGTGATGAAGCAGGAATCAAGAGTGTGACCCTACTGATCAAAGGACACAACGCATTTGGTTATCTGAAATCAGAAAAAGGTGTTCATCGCCTTGTACGTATCTCGCCTTTTGACTCAGCGAAACGACGTCATACTTCTTTTTGTTCGGTAGATGTGATGCCAGAGCTTGATGAAACGATCGATATAGAAATCAATCCAGATGATTTGAAAATCGATACGTACCGAGCAAGTGGTGCAGGTGGTCAGCACATCAATAAAACAGAATCTGCTGTACGGATCACTCACTTGCCTACAGGAACAGTAGTAGCTAGTCAGGCACAACGTTCACAATTGAAAAACCGTGAGCAAGCGATGGGGATGTTAAAAGCTAAGCTTTATCAATTAGAAGTGGAAAGGAAAGAACAAGAAGCAGCTGCACTTCGAGGAGAACAAAAAGAAATCGGCTGGGGTTCACAGATCCGTTCTTATGTTTTCCATCCATATTCTATGGTAAAAGACCATCGGACAAACGTAGAGACAGGAAATGTCCAAGCAGTTATGGACGGTGACCTTGATTTATTTATTGACGGCTATTTAAAAATGCATCTACAATAAGAACCCATTGTTAAATTGAAATAAAATTGTAAGATTTTGCAAGCATGTTGAAACATTGCCATGCTATAATAGCTAAAGACTGAAAAAGATATGGAGAGAACGCCATGATTGAAATGAAGGATGTAATGAAGAAGTACTCAAATGGTACGACCGCTATCCGCAATCTCTCGATTGTCATCGAACAAGGAGAGTTTGTCTATGTGGTTGGTCCGTCTGGAGCCGGTAAATCTACATTCATCAAATTGATGTATCGAGAAGAAAAAGCTTCAAAAGGAACTTTGAACGTCGCAGGTCATGATCTAATAGCAATCAAAAACCGCGAAGTTCCTTATCTACGCAGAGAAATCGGCGTGGTGTTCCAAGACTATAAATTATTACCAAGAAAAACAGTATATGAAAATGTTGCGTACGCTATGCAAGTTATCGGCAGAAAACCTCGGGATATCAAAAAACGAGTAATGGAAGTGCTGGACCTTGTTGGTTTGAAACACAAAGTTCGAGTCTTTCCTAGCGAATTATCCGGTGGGGAACAGCAACGTGTCTCTATTGCTCGGGCAATAGTGAATACGCCTAAAGTACTTATCGCGGATGAACCGACAGGAAATCTGGATCCAGAAAACTCATGGGAAATCATGAAATTATTAGATCGGATCAATGCCCAAGGAACTACTGTCGTGATGGCTACACATAACAGTACGATCGTAAATACGATTCGGCACCGAGTAATTGCTATCGAAAACGGCCGCATTATTCGAGATCAAGCGGAAGGGGAATATGGATACGATGATTAGAACCTTTTTCCGCCATTTATTAGAAAGTATCAAGAGTTTGAAACGTAACGGCTGGATGACAGTTGCTTCAGTCAGTGCGGTAACGATCACATTGACTTTAGTCGGTGTATTCATGGCAGTTATCATGAACGCAACTAAATTAGCTCAAGATATAGAAGGAAACGTTGATGTCTCTGTATTCGTAGATATCGGTACAAAAGACGAAGAGATGAAAAAGCTAGAAAAAGAATTGAATGACTTAGATCATGTTAAAAAAGTTGAATTTTCAAGCAAAGAACAGGAATTGAAAAAAATCCAAAACGAAATGGGTGATTCCTGGAAATTGTTTGAAGGTGACAATAACCCGTTATATGATGTGTATGTAGTAAGTGCTACTGATCCTTCTTATACAAAACAAGTAGCAGAAGAAGCAGCAGATTTGAAGAATGTTTCTCGTTCTGATTACGGTGGAGCTTCCTCAGATCGGATTTTCCAAATCGCTGGTGCAGTTCGGACATGGGGATTAGTTGCAGCGGCATTGCTGCTGTTCGTAGCGATGTTTCTCATTTCGAACACGATTCGGATCACGATTTTGTCTAGACAGCGTGAAATTCAAATCATGCGTTTAGTCGGTGCAAAAAATGGATATATTCGCTGGCCGTTTTTCCTTGAAGGTGGCTGGATCGGTCTGATCGGTGCGATTCTTCCGATTTTGATCATCACATTTGGTTATGCATGGTTTTTCCAATTGATCAATCCATCATTATTACGTTCCCATTATTCATTGATTCATCCACAAAATATCGTTTGGAAAATCAATCTTTTAATGGTCGGCATTGGTGTGATCATTGGTTCACTTGGCTCGATCATTTCTATGAGACGTTTCTTGAAATTCTAATACCACAATATAAATAAAATGAGAAAGTTGGACAGTTTCGTTCCAGCTTTCTTTTTTTATTGGCTAGGAGAATAGAAGGAAGCGGCTTTTTTCCCTTTACTTTAAAAAACAACTTGGGTATTCTTAAGTTGGTAGAAGAAGAGGTGAAGCCGTGAAAATTATCGTTGACAATTTTTTTACGATCCTTTTGATTATGAATATTTTGCTTTCCTTTATCATCGTTTTTCGAGAAAGAAAGGAAACTGCTCAAACATGGGCATGGCTGCTCGTTTTGATGTTCATTCCAGTTGTAGGATTTATTTTATATATTTTTTTAGGAAGAGGGATTTCCAAAGAGAAAATCTTTGATTTGAAGATCCAAGGGAAAATCGGTAAGAACCTGGAAATTGAAGAAGACAAACAGGCATTGATGCGAGGGCTTTATCCTCATCCGCCTACTGGACAAGTAGATGTGAAACAATTGATCTATATGCTCACGGTATTTGAAAGTACGCTCTATACGACTAAAAATGAAATCACTTTATTTACAGATGGTCGTGAAAAATTCGATGCGCTGATTGAAGATATCAAGCAGGCAGAAGACCATATCCACTTCCAGTATTATATTTATCGCAGTGATGCATTAGGTGAAGAAGTTCGAGATGCATTGACAGAGGCGGCAAGACGAGGGGTAAAAGTCAGAGTCCTTCTTGATGCATGGGGTTCCACACAAGTTTCTTCCAGCTTTTTTCAGAATTTGAAAAAAGCAGGCGGAGAAGTCGCATTTTTCTTTCCTCTATTTGTTCCGTATATTAATCCTCGGATCAATTATCGCAATCATCGTAAAATCGTAGTTATTGATGGGAAAATCGGATATACAGGTGGGTTCAATGTTGGAAATGAATATCTAGGATTGGTAAAGAAATTTGGTTATTGGCGAGACAATCATTTGCGTATTTACGGAGAAGCGGTGTATACCTTGCAAAACCGTTTTTTGATGGACTGGAATTCTCAGCATACAAAAGAAGTAGGCTATTCTCCCAAATTTTTTCCGTCCATTCACTCTACTGGTGATATAGCTGTTCAAATCGTGACAAGCGGACCAGATACCGAACATGAACAAATCAAAATGACTTATTTGAAAATGATTTCGTTAGCCAAACGGGAGATATTGATCCAAACGCCTTATTACATACCGGATGGATCGATTCATGAAGCACTGAAGTTGGCTCTTCTTTCAGGCGTAAAAGTTCATATCCAAATACCTAACAAACCAGATCATCTTCTCGTTTACTGGGCAACGTATTCTTTCGCTGCAGAGCTAATCGAGTATGGAGCAAGGATCGAAACATATGAGAATGGATTTATTCATGCAAAGACGATGATTATCGATGGTGGCATTGTTTCAGTTGGCTCAGCAAATATCGATGTTCGTTCATTTCGCTTGGACTTTGAGGTCAATACACTGGTTTATGATGAACGAATGGCTTCACGTGTAAGAAAAGCTTTTTTTGAAGACTCGAAAATTTCTACGCATCTCACAAAAGAAATGTATGAAAACCGAGGAATAATCATCAAGATGAAAGAAGGATTAGCAAGATTGATTTCGCCGCTCCTTTAAAACATAAAAAGGACATGAGAACCATCAACAGATGGAGATCTCGTGTCCTTTTCTAACGGGGCCATTTCTGAGAGAACGTCAGAAATGGAGAAAGCGTCTCGCATGAGCGAAATTAACTTTGGGGTATCTCTTGTTTTTTGGGGAAAGCAAGAAATAAGCTAATATATGCTATTAAAAGAGACACATTTCAAAGCCAGTATAGCATAGAAACTTTTAATGAGATAGTTTTTTTACAATTATGAGAATTTATTTTGTTATTTAATGATTTTGATTCGTTTTCATCAAGTAATGAAAATGATAAAATAAACATACTTTAGGATTAAAGGAGATTTCTAATGAAAAAACTTAAATTATTCTTACCAATAATAGGATTAGCTATTCTTTTATCAGGCTGTTCAAAGTGGATTGATCGAGGAGAATCCATTACGGCTGTTGGCTCTTCTGCTTTACAGCCTTTAGTAGAAACAGTTGCTGAAACTTACCAGACAGAAAATCCTGGAAAATTCATCAATGTACAAGGGGGCGGAAGCGGAACTGGTTTGTCTCAAGTACAGTCAGGAGCAGTCGACATCGGAAACTCTGATTTGTTTGCGGAAGAAAAATCGGGGATCGATGCCTCAGCATTAGTCGATCATCGAGTAGCAGTTGTTGGGATCACTCCTATTGTGAACAAGGATATTGGTGTAAAAGACATCAGTATGGAAAACCTGAAAAAACTATTTACAGGCGAGATCAAAAACTGGAGTGAAGTCGGTGGAAAAGATCAGCCAGTAGTTATATTGAACCGCGCTTCAGGAAGCGGAACCCGTAGCACGTTTGAAAAATGGGTATTGGACGGAGAAACAGCTGTTCAGGCACAAGAACAAGATTCAAGCGGAATGGTGCGCCAGATCGTTGCCGACACACCCGGTGCAATCAGCTATGTTGCTTTTTCTTATGTTTCCGATGATGTAGATACGTTGAATGTTAACGGTGTAGAACCGACAGATGAAAATGTGACAACGAACAAATGGACGATTTGGGCATATGAGCATATGTACACAAGAGATCATCCAAAAAAACTGACAAAAGAATTTTTAGACTATATCTTATCTGATGAAGTACAAGATAACATCGTTGGAGAACTAGGTTATATCCCTGTTTCTCATATGAAAGTCGAACGTGATTGGCAAGGAAATATCGTTAAAGAGTAATCTTTACACAAAATTTACAAACTTAGCTAAACTTTTACATGTTATTAAAACCAAATTGATGTTCAATTTGTACACTGAGTGAGTATGTTAAACCTGATTAAGGGGGAGTCATCTGTGGAAGATGTGAAAAAAGTATTATTAACAAAATCAAAACGTTCAAAAATGGAACAGCGTGGAAAATTCATCAGTTTTTTATGTATCGCGCTGATCGTGTTGGTTGTATTATCTATTTTTTATTTTGTAGCTAGTAAAGGATTGGCCACCTTTTTTACTGATAAGATCAATGTATTTGATTTTCTGTTTGGTACAGATTGGAATCCAAGCCAAATCGGAGCAAATGGGAAACCAATGGTAGGGGCATTGCCTATGATCACAGGTTCGTTTATTGTGACCTTTTTATCTGCTATCGTTGCCACGCCATTTGCCATTGGTGCAGCAGTATTCATGACGGAGATCTCTCCTAAAAACGGAACGAAGATCTTACAGCCGGTCATCGAGCTGCTTGTAGGTATTCCTTCTGTCGTTTATGGTTTTATCGGTTTATCAGTTATCGTGCCTTTTGTCAGAAGTATTTTTGGCGGGACTGGGTTTGGTATCTTAGCTGGTACATTTGTGTTGTTCGTTATGATCTTGCCGACTGTCACAACGATGACTGTTGATGCATTAAAGGCAGTGCCACGGCACTATCGGGAAGCTTCATTAGCGCTTGGTGCCACAAGATGGCAAACAATCTACAAAGTCGTGCTACGAGCAGCCGTGCCCGGGATTTTAACAGCAGTCGTTTTTGGTATGGCTCGTGCGTTTGGTGAAGCCTTAGCTATCCAAATGGTCATCGGTAATGCAGCATTGATGCCAACAGGACTTACTACTCCTGCTTCTACATTGACGTCCATCTTAACAATGGGAATCGGAAATACAATCATGGGAACAGTTGAAAATAATGTGTTATGGTCATTAGCGTTGATCTTGCTATTGATGTCATTATTCTTTAATATCGTGATCCGTATGATTGGGAAGAAAGGAGAGCTGAAATAATGAACGCAAAACGCTCAGATAAAATTGCTACAGGTGTTTTATATATAGTTTCGGGGATCATCGTATTGATTTTAGCAGCTTTACTACTTTATATCTTAGTTCGGGGAATACCGCACATTTCATGGTCCTTCTTGACCGAACCTTCCAAAGCCTACCAAGAAGGCGGTGGAATCGGGATACAGCTATTTAACTCGATTTATTTGCTTTTGATCACGATGATCATCAGTTTTCCTATTTCTTTAGGTGCGGGTATCTATCTTTCAGAATATGCTGGAAAAAACTGGCTAACAGATGTGATTCGCACGTCGATTGAAATCTTGAGCTCGTTGCCTTCTGTCGTTGTCGGTTTATTCGGTTTCTTGGTTTTCGTTATTCAATTCCAGTATGGTTTCTCGATTATTTCTGGTGCATTGGCTTTGACTGTATTCAACTTGCCTCTTTTGACTAGAACAGTTGAGGAGTCTTTACAAGCGGTCCATTACACACAACGAGAAGCAGGATTGGCCTTAGGTTTGTCACGCTGGGAAACAGTGATAAAAGTAGTGGTTCCAGAAGCGACACCAGGGATTTTGACTGGTGTGATCCTAAGTTCTGGAAGAATTTTTGGTGAAGCAGCTGCATTGATCTATACGGCTGGACAAAGTGCACCTGCGTTAGATTTTACGAACTGGAATCCATTAAGTGTTTCAAGCCCGATCAGCATTTTCCGTCAAGCTGAAACATTAGCTGTCCATATTTGGAAGATCAATACAGAAGGCACGATGCCTGATGGTGTTTCTGTTTCGGCTGGCGCTTCTGCCGTGTTGATCATTGCTGTTTTACTGTTCAACTTCGGCGCTCGTGCGATTGGCAAACGATTATACCGAAAAATGACTTCAGCCTAAGGAGAAGAAGCAAAATGAAAAAATATAACTGGAATGAAACAAATGTCATCACCATGCCAAAAGAGAAAGAAGTAGCACTATATACGGATGATCTACATGTCTGGTATGGCGACAATGAAGCAATCAAAGGAGTGGATCTGGAATTTGAAAAAAATAAGATCACTGCACTGATTGGTCCTTCCGGCTGCGGAAAATCTACGTATCTTCGTTCGTTGAATCGAATGAATGATGGGATCGCTAATACGAAAATCACTGGGAAAATCATGTATCAAGGCGTAGATATTAATGCGCCTCAAGTGGATGTTTATGAGATGCGCAAACGGATTGGCATGGTTTTTCAACGTCCTAATCCGTTCAGCAAGTCGATTTATGACAATATTACATTTGCTTTGAAACAGCACGGCGAAAAAAACAAAAAGAAATTAGATGAAATCGTTGAAACAAGCTTGAAACAAGCTGCCTTGTGGGACCAAGTAAAAGACAGCTTGGACAAAAGTGCCTTGGCTTTATCTGGCGGGCAACAGCAACGTTTATGTATTGCTCGTGCGATCGCGATGAAACCTGATATCTTGCTGCTAGACGAGCCGGCAAGTGCTTTGGACCCTATTTCGACAGGAACGGTTGAAGAAACACTTGTAAACTTGAAAGAAGACTATACGATCATCATCGTGACGCATAACATGCAACAAGCAGCTCGTATTAGCGACTATACTGCCTTTTTCTATCTAGGAAAAGTAATGGAATATGACAAAACTAACAAGATATTTACCAGACCAAAAATTCAGGCAACCGAAGATTATGTGTCCGGTCATTTTGGTTAAGACGGAGGCCTCAACATGACAAAAGAAATTATTTCATCTAAAGATCTTCATCTGTATTATGGAAAGAAAGAAGCACTAAAAGGGATCGATCTAAGTTTCAATCAAGGGGAAATCACTGCGATGATCGGTCCTTCTGGTTGCGGGAAATCCACTTATCTGCGTTCTTTGAACCGGATGAATGACCTGATTCCGAATGTAACGATCACCGGAAGTGTTTTATATAAAGACAAAGACATCTATGGTCCAAAAACAGATGTTGTTGAACTAAGAAAAGAAATCGGCATGGTATTCCAGCAGCCAAACCCATTTCCTTTTTCTATCTATGAAAATGTCATCTATGGATTGAAATTAAAAGGGGAAAAAGATAAAAAAGTCCTTGATCAAGTAGTTGAAGAAAGCCTGAAGGCAGCGTCTGTTTGGGATGATGTGAAAGACAAATTGCATAAAAGTGCTTTATCTTTATCCGGTGGGCAGCAGCAGCGTGTATGTATCGCACGTGTTTTGGCAGTTAATCCGGAAATCATCTTATTGGATGAACCAACAAGTGCGCTTGATCCTGTTTCTACTGGGAAAATCGAAAGTATGCTGTTAGAATTAAGAGAGCGGTATACGATGATCATCGTGACCCATAATATGTCTCAAGCTTCACGTATTTCAGATAAGACGGCATTCTTTTTAGATGGTCACTTGATCGAATACAACGATACGAAGAAGATATTCATGAATCCAGAAAAACAAGAGACAGAAGATTATATTTCAGGTCGATTTGGATAAGGAGGAAACGGAATGCTACGTACACAATTTGAAGAAGAATTGCTGAATCTCCATAATCAGTTCTACGAAATGGGGATGATGGTGAGCAGCGCCGTGCACAAGTCAGTTCGTGCATACATCAAACACGATAAAATCTTAGCCCAAGAAGTTATCGAAAACGATATAAATATCAATAACATGGAAACACGCTTGGAGAAGAAAAGTTTTGAAATGATCGCATTGCAACAGCCAGTTACAACTGATTTGCGTATGATCATTACGGTCATGAAAGCTAGCTCGGATTTAGAACGTATGGCCGATCATGCGGTGTCTGTTGCTAAATCCACGATTCGCGTAAAAGGGCAGACGAGAATACCGGAAATCGAAAAAGAGATCTCCGATATGTCCGATTATGTGAAAAAAATGGTGGACAACGTCCTAGTTGCTTATGTCAAAACAGACGAAAAAGACGCACGTACGATCGCCAATATGGATCAAAGAGTCAATGACTATTTCAATCGAATCTATAATGCAACAATCAAAAATATGCAGGAAAATCCTGAGACAGTCATCAGTGGAACAGACTACTTGAATGTTGCCAGTTATCTAGAACGGATCGGAGACTATGTGACAAACATCTGTGAATGGATCGTCTACTTGGCTACAGGGAAAATCACTGAGTTAAATACGAACCACAATGAGATTTTCTAAACTGAAGCTGTGATTATGCCGTTTGTTTAGGAAAAGAGGTTGTGAAATCAGCGGTTGTGAAAAAGCTGTTCTACATCAAGTAATAAGAACATTCAAACAAAAAATAGCTCCTCATATTTTTAGTTTGGCTGGACTTATTACCGCAGATGCAAGCTTTTGAACACCGTTTATTCGGGAAAGGGTTTGTGACAAAACATGTCACAAACCCTTTTCATCATTTCATAGAAAGGATAAAGAATGCAAAAAAAAATTAGCATCATCACTATATTTTTTATTTGTGTGCTTACTTCATGGGTTATTCAGCATCAAGCTGCTTTATATGAAGTACCTGTCATCGAGATCGAAAAAGTACGAATAAAAGAGGATCATCAATTGATTACAGGAAGACTGATGAACACGGATCAAAAAGGAGAATCGATTTATTTATCGGTTCCTTATCAAAAAAATCAAATAGAAACAGCAAATATAAAAGCGAGACAAATGTATCTAGTCCAAATGCATGGAGATGAATGGCAGCTAGTAGCAAAAAAAAATGATGGCTGGCTTTTCTTCTTCACAAGTATCTTCATTGGCGCCATGTTGCTTATTGGCGGAAAACAGGGTCTATTTGCTTTAGGAAGTCTCATCATCAATATCGTTTTACTTTTACTTTTGTTGCTCATCTTTACTAAAACAGAAGGGATTTCTCTATTAAATATATCTATCCTGTTCGTCGTTATAGGGATGATTATTAGCATATTGGCTTTAGATGGATGGAATAGAAGCAGTATAATCAAAATTTCAGCTGCAGTTACGAGTGTTTTTTTAGCATTTTTTATTTGTCTTTTGACAATGAATCATTGGAAAGACCAAGGACTGCGCTATGAGGAACTGAATTATCTGACACGACCGTATCGTTCTGTTTTTCTTTCTAGCGTACTGATTGGAACAGCTGGAGGAACACTCGATACCGTTATCACAGTCATTGCGACATTAGAAGAATTGACTAAGCGACAACCAGAAATAACAGCGAAACAGTTATGGCTTTCAGGAAGGCAAGTGGGTCGAGATGTGATTGGCTCGATGACCAATATCCTTTTGTTCGTCTATATCAGTGGGTCAGTTCCATCGCTTCTTTTATATTTAGGAAATCAATGGTCGTTCAAAGAAACGATAGAACAGCATTTATCATTGGAATTTTTACGCGTCATTGCTGGCAGCTTAGGAATAGTATTATCGATCCCCATCTCGGTCCTCTTTTTTCTGACTGTAAGGAGGCTGAAACGATGAATGTACTTATTATACTTGTTGGGATTTTAGCAATCAGCGTGCTACTTATTGGCGGTACGCAAGGTATGTATATTCTTTTAGGCTTATTCATCAATTTAGGGATCTTTTTCCTGTTGTTATTCGGTTATCATCAGAAGTGGCCGATACTGGCATTGTCGGTCATAGGATTTTTATTGATTGCTGTGGTTATCTTATTTTTTATCAACGGTTATAATCTAAAAATGCGTGCAGCTTTTGTGAGTATACTGATCTTTTTATTTTGTTTCCTACTATTGCTTCCTATCACTGATTTTTTAGCGATCCAAGGTTTTACATCGGTAGAACTAGAAGAATTATCTGGCTTAGATAAGACTTTAGCGATTGATTTTAGATTACTTACGAGATCGTTGCTTCTGATTAGTCTTAGTGGTGCTGTTTTAGATGCGAGTGTAGCAATTTCTAGTGGGACATTCGAAGTATATCAGGCAAATCCGCAATTATCTTTTTACCAATTGCGCCATTCTAGTTTCGCTATTGCTAAAAAAATATTGGCGTCAACAGTAATGACACTTCTTTTTGCATTCATGGGAAGTTCTTTAGCGTTGATCCTCTGGTTTATTGATTTAGACATTCCTTTTCAGCAAGTGATCAATGAAAAATCATTTGTTCTAGAATATACGATGGCTATTCTTACCACATTGTCCGCACTACTTGTTCTTCCTTTAACCTGCGTGACTACAGCATATCTCTTTACAAAAAAGAAAGAACAACTCAAGATGGAGTAAAAGTTACAACTTAAGTCCTATGACATTTTTACTGAATCAGTGCATAATATGGATGTAAGGAAAAGCTTGCAAACAATTTTGCTTAAGGAGGCAATTTCCATGAAAGAAAGAGAACGTATTTTAGATTTAGTGAAAAAAGGAATCCTTTCGACTGAAGAAGGCTTAGATTTATTAGAAAGCATGGCAACTGAAAAAGACGAAAAGCAAATCAAAAAAGAAGCAGACAAGGTAACTGCTAGTCATAAAGAAAAAGATCAGGCAAGTCAATTGATCGATAAACTTGAAAACGGCGAAGAAGAAATTTCTGAGCCAGTTGATCCAAAGGAAAGAGAAAGACAAGATCAAGAAAACTTAGAAAAGATCTTAGATGAACTAGCAACTGAAGCGAATAAAACTTCGGCGCGTCTAGATGAAGTAAATGCTCAATTCGCTGACAATAAGGCAGCACGCAATGAGAAACAGGAAGCATTGATGCAGCTGAATACAAAAGAAGAATTAGGCGAGTTGACAGAAGAAGAATTAGCACAGCGTCAGACGTTAGAAGCAGAAATCAAAGAATTAGAAGCTAGTGGCGATACACTGTTAGAAGAACAATTGAAATTAGAAGCAGAATTAAAAGATATCCGTAAGAATCAATGGTCTGAGAAAAAAGAAACGTTTACTGATAAGTTTGAATTGCCAGATGATTGGAAAGATCAAGCAACAGATACACTGAATCAAGTAGGCGAAAAAATGTCAGAAGCTGGATCACAGCTAGGCAAATTCTTGAAGAAAACATTCCAAACTGTTTCAGAAACAGTGAATGACAACATGGAATGGAAAGATGTCAGCTTACGTGTCCCTGGGATTGCGACAACGAAATTTGAGCATGAATTTTACTATGAAGCTCCTGCAGCAAGTATCCTTGATATCAAGGCAGCAAACGGAAACGTGACGTTAAAAACGTGGGACAGTGATGATGTGAAAGTTGAAGCTAAGATCAAACTTTACGGAAAAATGGGTGCTGAACCATTTGAAGCATTCTCTGAACGGAGCCAGATTGAGGTTAATGAAGATCATATCTCCTTCCAAATTCCAAATAAACGTGTGCGTGCAGACCTTGTTTTCTACTTACCTAAACGAGTATACGACCACGCAGCTATTAAACTTCTAAATGGCAACATCATGATTGAAACATTGGAAGCTAAAGATATTTATACAAAATCTACGAATGGTAACATCATCGTGGACCAATTAACTGCAACGATGCTGGAAGTAGAAGGTGTAAACGGCAATATCGATATTCGAAACGGGAACATCTTAGATTCTATTATCGAAACAGTAAATGGTACAGTGACATTTGGTGCGACAGCAGAAAACCTTTCTGTGTCTTTAGTAAATGGTGATGTACGTCTTACGATTAAAGAAGATAATTTGAAAAAAGTAGAAGCAAGTTCAGTGAACGGAAATGTCAAAGTCGCTTTACCAGATGGCATCGGTTTGGAAGGACATGCTAAAACAAGTCTTGGAAGTATCAACAGCCGTCTGTCCAATTACGAAGTAGTTCGTGAGAAAAAAGAACGGACAAACCAAATGTTGCAATTCCGTCGTGTTTCAGATGGTGAAATCGCGCAAGTGCAACTTTCA
This sequence comes from Enterococcus sp. MSG3290, assembly GCF_050555565.1. NCBI lineage: Bacteria > Bacillati > Bacillota > Bacilli > Lactobacillales > Enterococcaceae > Enterococcus > Enterococcus sp. MSG3290. Next base: position 807,911 of record NZ_CP187862.1, read on the forward strand.
ACGACAACAGGAAGTATCTATTTAAAAGATACAGATAAATAAAGAGGTTGTGAAAGAGATGTTCAGCCTTGAGCAATAAGAAGCGATTTTGTAAAATAGCTTCCCCTATTTTACAAAATTGTGCCTTATTGCCGATAGGCTATCTCTTGAACACCGTTTACCAAGAGATTATGAACCTGCCAATTATCGCCGAGTCACAAGGAATAATTTCAGAAAAAGCTCGTCACGTTTTATGAATATGGTAATTTGTGACCGAGAATTTTGTAGAAAGACACCGATTAAGAAGAAGGTTGTCACAACGATTTTCTTCATTTAAAATAGTAGAACAGAGGTGAGACATGATGAAAAAAAAGTTGACAAAATCCAATGAAAATGAAGTTTTGACAGGGACTTTAGCAGGGATAGGGGAATATATCGGGATCGATCCGACTGTTATCCGAGTGCTTTATGTATTCTTAAGCTTAGTTGCTTTTGGTAGTCCCATCATTTTATACATTCTATTAGCTTTGATTATTCCAGATGCGCCTTCTGAACGAACAAACTATGGACATAACAATGCATATTATAAAAAAAACAATTATCGTAAACAAACAAAAAAACGCAAAGAAGCGGAAAAAATCGATGATGACGAATGGAGTGACTTTTAATGTCGTACTTTCAACGTATTTTAGTTAATACGTTAACATTCATATCATTGGCTGTTCTTTTTCCTGCGATGGTCCATGTGAGCAGTATTTGGACGGCCGTTCTTGCCAGCTTTGTATTGTCTGTGTTGAATATGTTTGTCAAACCGATTTTGACGATACTGTCCCTGCCCTTTACATTAGTCACATTGGGATTGTTTACGTTTGTTATCAATGCAGCGATTCTTAAAATGACCTCCTTTTTTGTGGGAGCAGAACATTTTAGTTTTTCTTCATTCGGTGCAGCGTTGTTAGTAGCTATCTTGATGTCGCTTGTCAATGTAATTGTCAGCGAACATAACAGTAGAAAATAAAAGAAAGCTGTGCCGAACTATCGGCGCAGTTTTTTTATTTAGAATCAGGAATGCGTTTTCTATTACATTGGTAATTAAATAAAAACGTTTTTTTTAATTGGTAGTACTTTTGGCTAGACAATGATAAAATGATAGAGAACACTCTAATAGAAATGAGGTAGCATGAATGTCAGAAGTTGTAAAAGTTAGCCAATTAGTGAAAAAATTATCTTTGGAAATCGTGACAGGCGACGAGAAAAGCTTAGACCGTGTCATCGTAACTGGGGACATCTCACGCCCAGGACTAGAGTTGACTGGTTATTTTAATTATTATTCCCATAATCGTTTACAGCTATTTGGCAGTAAAGAAATCAGTTTTGCGGAACGGATGATCCCAGAAGAGCGTTTGATCATCATGAGAAGATTATGTAGTGAAGATATGCCCGCATTTATTATTTCAAGAGGATTACCAGCTCCAGAAGAAATGATCCAGGCAGCAAATGAAAATGGGATAGCTGTACTGCGTTCTCCCATCTCAACTTCTCGTTTATTAGGAGAATTATCCAGTTATTTAGATGGTCGCCTTGCCCCTCGAACAAGTGTCCACGGTGTTTTAGTGGATGTTTACGGATTAGGTGTACTGATTCAAGGTGACAGTGGGATAGGAAAAAGTGAAACAGCGTTGGAGTTGATCAAACGCGGTCATCGATTGATCGCAGACGATCGAGTAGATGTTTATCAGCAAGATGAATTAACGGTGATCGGAGAACCGCCTAAAATCCTGGAACATCTGATTGAAATCCGAGGAATCGGGATCATTGATGTAATGAATCTTTTTGGTGCGAGTGCGGTACGTGGCTCTATGCAAGTCCAGTTGGCTGTTTATCTGGAAGCATGGGCAAAAGATAAGAAATACGACCGTCTGGGCTCTGAAGACACGACCGTTGAAATCGCGGAAGTGGGCATTCCACAAATAAAAATCCCTGTCAAAACAGGACGAAACGTTGCAATCATCATTGAAGTAGCCGCGATGAATTTCCGTGCACGTACAATGGGCTTTGACGCGACGAAAACATTTGAAGAAAGATTAAGTCGCTTGATTGAAGAAAACTCAGGCAACGACTAGCAAGGAGTGACAATATGTTAGCACAAATCAATCGAGTTGCTTTTGAGCTTGTAGGGATTCCTATCTACTGGTATGCATTGATCATCGTATCAGGTATCATTATCGCCATGTGGCTTAGCAGCAGAGAGGCTGTTCGGGTAGGATTAAAAGCAGATGATGTGACAGATTTTATGTTGTGGGGATTGCCTATCTCCATTATTGGCGCTCGCTTATATTATGTTTTATTTGATCTTCCCCAGTATATAGCTGATCCAATCCAAATATTCAATATCCGTTCAGGAGGCTTAGCTATTTATGGCGGACTGATTGCAGGCGCGATCACGCTGTATTTTTTTACTAAATATCATTTTATTTCTTTGTGGACTTTTTTAGATATCGCTGCACCAAGTGTATTATTAGCACAGGCAATCGGTCGTTGGGGAAATTTCATGAACCACGAAGCATATGGACCAGACACGACGCGAAGCTTCTTAGAAAGTCTGCATTTACCGCAATTCATCATTGATAATATGTATATCGAAGGGATCTATCGTCAACCAACATTTCTTTATGAATCACTTTGGAGTTTGATTGGATTTATTTTGCTTTTGTTTTTACGAAAGAAACCACACCTTTTGAAAAAAGGCGAAGTCCTTTTATGTTATCTAATGTGGTATAGTTTCGGGCGTTTCTTTATTGAAGGATTACGTACAGACAGTCTTTACTTTTTAGGTGTGATCCGTATTTCTCAATTATTATCTGCTGTGTTATTTGTCGGTACATTGATTCTATTTATTTGGCGCAGAAAAAAAGAAAATTTACCGGATTATGACCGCTCATTAGGAAAAAATCAACAAATTATCTGATTTTTAGAGCGTTAAAAATGAAAAAAATTTCAGGAGTGGTAAAATGAATTATAGAGTAGCGGTTTTAGGACCAGGCTCTTGGGGTACTGCTTTGGCACAAGTCCTCGCCGAAAACGGACATGACGTTCGGATTTGGGGACATCGTGCTTCACAAGTAGAAGAAATCAACACCCAACACACGAATCAACGTTATTTACCAGATCATTATCTACCCGATTCCATCCAAGCATTCACCAATATGGAAGATGCAGTAAAAGACGCAGATGCGGTGCTATTCGTCATTCCAACGAAAGCAATACGTTCTGTTGCAAAAGAACTAGTGCCTAAATTGAATACAAAGCCAGTGATCATCCATGCAAGTAAAGGATTAGAACAGGGAACACATAAAAGGATCTCTGACATCTTATTAGAGGAAATCCCAGCAGAAAAAAGAAAAGCTGTTGTTGTTCTTTCTGGACCAAGCCATGCAGAAGAAGTAGCGAAACATGACATCACTACGATCACAGCTGCAAGTACAGATGCAAAAGCAGCAAAATATGTACAAGAGCTGTTCATGAATAATTATTTTCGGATCTATACCAATCCTGATGTGATCGGTGTAGAGATGGGGGCAGCTTTGAAAAATATTATTGCTATTGGTGCTGGCGCTATTCACGGCTTAGGGTTTGGCGATAATGCAAAGGCAGCAATCATGACGCGCGGATTAGCTGAGATCAGCCGTTTAGGTGTAGCAATGGGTGCCAACCCGCTGACCTTTATCGGATTAAGCGGAGTAGGCGATCTAGTCGTTACTTGCACAAGTGTTCATTCTAGGAACTGGCGCGCAGGCAACTTGTTAGGACAAGGGCAGCCCCTAGAAGAGGTGCTAGCCAATATGGGAATGGTCGTTGAAGGTGTGAATACTACCCAAGCAGCGATGGAACTAGCCCAAATGATGGAAATCGAAATGCCCATCACTCAAACAATCTATGAAGTGCTGTATGAACAAAAAGAAATCAAAACAGCCGCAAAAGAAATCATGTTACGTGATGGGAAAAAAGAAAATGAATTCTCATTAACAATTTTTTGAAGGAGCGAATGTATATGAAAGTCAAAAAAGCAGTTATTCCAGCAGCAGGATTAGGAACAAGATTTTTACCAGCAACAAAAGCTATGGCAAAGGAAATGTTGCCAATTGTTGATAAACCAACAATCCAGTTCATCGTTGAAGAAGCGTTGAAATCAGGAATCGAAGACATCTTGATCGTTACAGGAAAAGCTAAACGACCAATCGAAGATCACTTTGATTCAAATATTGAATTAGAAACAAACCTAAGTGAAAAAGGAAAGACCGAATTATTGAAATTAGTAGAAGAAACGACAGATGTCAACTTGCATTTCATCCGTCAATCTCATCCAAAGGGTTTAGGACATGCCGTTCTTCAAGCAAGAGCCTTTATTGGAAATGAACCATTTGTCGTTATGCTAGGCGATGATATCATGGAAGACGAAGTACCATTGACACAGCAATTAATCGATGATTACGAACGTACTCATGCTTCTACAATCGCCGTTATGCAAGTTCCTCATGATGAAACTTCAAAATACGGAATTATCAATCCAGGAGAAGTATTGGAAGATGGGTTATACAATGTCAAAAACTTTGTTGAAAAACCAGATCCAAGCAAAGCACCAAGTGATTTAGCTATTATTGGACGTTACTTATTGACTCCAGAAATTTTTGATGTATTGTCCGAGCAACAACCAGGAGCCGGAAATGAAATCCAACTAACTGACGCAATCGATACATTGAATAAAACACAACGCGTATTTGCCCGTAAATTCACAGGTAAACGTTACGATGTCGGTGACAAATTTGGTTTTATGAAAACAAGTATTGAATATGGTCTAACACATCCAGAAGTAGGTGCACCTTTACGTGAGTACATCCTGTCTTTAGGTAAAACATTAGAAGCAGAAGGAAGCAAGATCGATCATAATCCAAAAGGAATAACAGAAATCAAAGAAGAAAAGAAAAAATAACCCTTTTTTCTAACGAGCTTCAGCTGCTAATTGAATAAAAAGTAGTTGAAGCTCGTTTTTATTTGTTTAAAAAACACGAAAATGCTATCCTTATAGAAAAGAGAGACAAGAAGGGAGTTTGATCATGTCAGGAGGAGAAATTGCAGGATTGATCGCAGCAATCGCCTTTGCGATACTTGTCGTTTTTATCGTTCGTGTGTTGTTGCAAGTTTCTAAAACTTTAGAAAAAGTAGATCAGACTGTAGCAGAAGCAAATACGACGATCGAAATCGTCACAAAAGACGTAGATCTTTTGTCTAGACAAGTAGAAGGTTTGCTGGTCAAAAGTAATGAACTGCTCTTGGATATCAATGGAAAAGTCGCAACGATCGATCCATTGTTCACAGCAGTTGCTGATTTAAGTGAAAGTGTATCAGAACTTAATCATTCTAGTAAAAACATCGCGACGAAAGTCGGCGGAATCGGTAAAACGACAGCTAAAGCGACGGTTGCCGGAAAAGTCGGTGGGACAGCGATGAAATTTTTTAAAAACAAAAAACATACTGAAACGACAGGAGGAAAATAAAAATGGCTAAAAAAGGTGGATTTTTATTAGGTGCAGTAGTCGGAGGCACAGCCGCAGCAATCGCCGCGTTATTGTTAGCACCAAAATCTGGTAAAGAACTTCGGGATGAATTAGCTGCCCAAGCGGATGATTTGATGGATATGGCTTCAGATTACACAGATATGGCGAAAGAAAAATCGACTGAGTTAACAGGTATTGCAAAAGAAAAAGCGCAAGATCTTTCTCAACAAGCAGGTGATCTAGCAGGTAGTGTCAAACAAAAAGTAAGTGAATCAGCAGATGAAGCAGGAAGTGAATCTGACGATATCTTGTTAAATCTTAAAGAACAATCAGCTGATTTATCTAATCGTTTCAAAAAAACGGCAGAAGATATGAAAAAACCTGCAGATGAATTAGGAAGTATTGCTAAAGATACTTCAGAAGATATCATGATTGATGTAAAAGACGCTGCTGGTAAAGCAGGAGATACTGTCAATGAAGGAATGTCAGAAGCAAAACCAGTTGCAGATGACACAAAAGAAATGATGAAAATGGCAAAAGAAGATGCGAAAGAAGCTAAAAAAGAAATAAAAGATACAATGACAGATTCATCTACAAATCACTAAAATCACAAATTTATAGAATAAAAAGGTGGGAGCGGACTAGCTCTCACCTTTTTTACTCTTATTTTTCTAAAACAAGTAATTCTTTTGGTGTAGTCGTGAATGGCACACAGCCATCGCTTGTCACATATACACAGTCTTCGATACGTACCCCTACTTTTTCAGGAATATAGATTCCTGGTTCAAGAGAGAAGCACATCCCTTCTTCGATTACTAAGTCATTTCCTTCTACAAGGGAAGGGAATTCGTGGACGGTTGTTCCGATCCCATGACCTAAACGGTGATTGAAATATTCGCCGTAGCCATAGCTGTTGATCACGTTTCGTGCGATTTGATCAAGTTCACCTGCTGTCACACCTGGACGGACGGCTTCTTGTGCGGCAAGCTGTGCTTCAAGAGTGATGTTGTAGATTTTTTCTTGGAAGTCGGTTGGTTTTTGATAAGCAATTGTACGAGTAGCATCACTGCAATAGCCATTCCAAACAACGCCAAGATCGAATAACACAAGTTCATTCGGTGAAATCTTCGTGTTTCCTGGTGTACCATGAGGGCTTGCAGCATTTGCTCCTGCAAGGACTAATGTGTCGAAAGACATTTGTGAAACACCTTGTTTTTTCAATTGGTATTCGATTTCTGCAATGATCGCTTGTTCAGTCACGCCTTCTTTCACTGCTTTAAAGCCAATCTCAAATGCAACATCGGCCCATTTACCAGCTTCGATCAGTTTGTCTTTTTCCTCTAGAGTTTTGATCAGTTGTAGACGTTGGATGATGGAAGTTAGATCAGTGTAAGAATCCGTTCCCGTCAAGATATCAGAGATAGCATCGAAGCGCTCGACAGTCAAGGCGTTCTTTTCAATCCCTACATTGCCAGGCTGACCATAGCGAGCACGAAGTTCTTTTCCGATGATCTCCCAAGGGTTTTCGCTGTCTAAATAGCCACGGACATCATACGCCCAACTACTGTTTTGAGCATCTTCAACTTCCAAAGCAGGAGTGAAAAGGAAAGGATCTTGTTCAAGAGGGATAAAAAGAGCTAGTACACGCTCATGAGGATCACTTTCGTATCCGGAAAAGTAAGCGATGTGGCCAGGGTCGCTGATATAAGCCAATTCGACTTGGTGTTGTGCCATCCATTGACGTAGTTCATTGATTTTTACGTTATTCATTTGGCAACCTACTTTCTAAATTAATTTTGTATTCAATAATTGTACCACTGATTTATTAAAAGACCAACGTTCTAAAAACTGAAAAAAGTAAAAATTTTCATGAAAACAGAGATAAAACGGTTGCAATTCTTGAGATTATTTGATATTCTATTTTAGAAATGTAAGACGTATTTTCAGAAAACATATAAAATATGAATAGGAGAACACAAATGGAAAAGCAAACAATCACTATCTATGATGTAGCGAGAGAGGCAAATGTTTCGATGGCTACTGTTTCACGTGTCGTAAATGGCAATCCAAACGTCAAACCAGCAACAAGAAAAAAAGTCTTGGAAGTTATCGATCGCTTGGATTATCGTCCAAACGCAGTTGCGCGTGGCTTGGCAAGTAAGAAAACAACAACAGTTGGGGTAATCATCCCTGATGTCAGCAATATGTTCTTTGCTTCTTTAGCACGTGGTATCGATGATGTGGCAACAATGTACAAATACAATATTATCTTAGCAAATTCAGATGGTAACGACCAAAAAGAAGTCAATGTATTGAATAACTTACTGGCTAAGCAAGTGGACGGCGTGATCTTCATGGGTCACCATATCACAGACGAAATCCGTGGAGAATTTTCACGTTCAAAAACTCCTGTTGTATTAGCTGGCTCTATCGATCCAGATGAACAAGTAGGTAGCGTAAACATTGATTATGTATCAGCAACAAAAGATGCAGTAAACAAATTGGCAAAAAGCGGCAATAAAAAAATCGCTTTTGTCAGTGGTGCGTTGATCGATCCTATCAATGGACAAAATCGTCTGAAAGGCTATAAAGAAGCATTAAGCGAAAATAACCTGCCATATAGCGAAGGATTGATCTTTGAAGCACAATACAACTTCAAAGATGGTCTATCTCTAGTCGATCGGATCCATAATAGCGGTGCAACAGCTGTCTATGTTTCAGATGATGAATTAGCCATCGGTATTTTGGATGGTTTATTAGACCGTGGCGTGAAAGTACCGGAAGAATTCGAAATCATCACAAGTAACAATTCACTACTGACAGAAGTAGCTCGTCCTCGTTTAACAAGTATCACACAACCATTATACGATTTAGGGGCGGTATCTATGCGCCTATTGACGAAAATGATGAATAAAGAAGAAGTCGAAGAAAAAACGATTATCTTGCCTTATGGAATCGAAGAAAAAGGATCTACAAAATAATAAAAGGACAACCATTCAGAGGTTGTGTGCCTGCCGTTTAACTCTGCGTTACAAGGAGCAATTTCAAAAAACAGCATCTCATGTTTGATGAATATTGTGACTCGTGATTCGGAGTTGGCAGGAGAACACCGTCTATTCGGGAAAAGGGGTTATGACAAAATTTTGTTATAATCCTTTTTTTGTGTCTTAAAAAAGAGAGAAAGTGGTTGAAATTACATTTATCGTATATAAAACAATCCATGTATAGATGCTGCATTTTGTTCACCACCATCAAAAAAATAAGGGAATGTGACAATACTATTGTCACATTCCCTTATTACTGTGTATTCTATTAAATCAATCATCTTTCTCATCTGATTCTTTGGTTGCTTGATTCGCTCTTGCATAAGCTGAAGCGGTGTTCCAGTAATCTGTATAGTTTTCATCGGTACCGCCAACGCCAAACTTAAAGGCGCTTTTCTTCGGTCCATTTTTCGCCCATAGCGATTCAACTGTTTTTCCTGGTGTTTGGATGGATTTTTTATTGACAGTAACTTTTCCAGGTGTTTGACCAGTAAATCCAGATACTTTTTTCTTCATCACATCAGATGATAATTCGAATTTCTCATCAGTGCCAAAAATGTCAGGTTTTGCTTGGTAAGCTTGATTGATCAGATTGGCAAGATAATTAGCCGAACGTATCCTTGCTTTGCTGTCCATTCCAGTATTGTCATCGTGCCCTGCCCAGCTACTGATGGTAATAGACGGAGTAGAGACAATTAGCCATGAATCTCGGTATTCATTGGTAGAACCAGTTTTTCCGACCCAATCTGCTTTTCCTAGATTTCCGTTTAAGCTTGAGATGGCATCTTTGAATGGTGTAGTGATTTTTGCATTGATCACACTGCGCATCATATCATTCATGATCGATGCCGTTGCTTCCGAATAGATCCGGACAGAGTTGCTTTCGTGTTTATAAATTACATTTCCTGCGTTATCTGTGATGGAATCGATGATATAGCCTTCTTCATAGACCCCGCCGTTTGCTAAAGCCTGAAATCCGTTGGTCTGTTGAAGCGTCGTGACATCTACTGTACCTAAAGGAGCAGATTCAACGCCCCAATTGTCATTTGCCGGGTAGTTCATCTTTGCCAAGTAGTGCTCGTAAGCATATTGTTTCGATCCACCGGAATTCAACACATCTTGATATAAGTGATAAGCCGGGATATTGTTGGACCATTCTAGTGACTCACGGACGGTTTGGAAGGTGTTCGATCCTTCGTTAGTAGCATTGACGATTTTCTCGCCAGCATTTTCTCCTTCTTGCCAAGTTGTTGCATAATCTGATACACGGGATTCTGATCCGATAAGCCCCATGTCGATTGCAGGTCCGTAAACAAGAACTGGTTTGATTGATGAGCCAGCTTGACGTTCTGTATCGAAGGCATGGTTATTTTGATTCTGACTGTAATTCCGTCCGCCAACGAATCCGTAGATGCGGCCAGTTCTGTTATCCATCAATACATTTCCGGTTTCTACTTGACTGCCAGCACCATCATCTAACATGTATCCATAATTTTCAACGCCATTTTGCAATGCAGCATAGACATCTTTATCGATTGTCGAATGGATTGTATATCCTTTATTTTGGATCGTTTGCTGTGCCTTTTGATAATAAGCGTCACTGATCGATGAATCAGACATATCAGCGTTGTCTTTTTCAGCCAATTGTTGTGCAATGATTCTTGTTGCTTCATTCATCACAGTATAATACAAGAATTCTCTGTCAGTCTGTTCTGCGATTTGTTGTGGTAGAAAGTCTTTTGTAAGGTCATAGGCTTTTGCTTCTTCGTATTGTTCTTTCGTGATTTGGCCTTCACGATACATACTGAATAAAACAAAATCTTTTCTGGCAAGGCCGGCAGAAAGATCTTCTTTTAGCGCACCTGTGTTCGTGTATGGACTATACGTGATCGGGCTTTGGGGTAATCCAGCGATATAAGCAGCTTGCGGCAGAGTAACATCTTTTGCATCTACACCAAAGATTCCTCTTGCAGCTTCCTGGACTCCAGCAATGTTTTGTCCCTTATTATTACGACCAAATGGTGAGACATTCAAATACGTAGCAATGATCTCATCTTTTGAAAAGTATTTTTCTACTTGTGCAGAAAGAATGATCTCGTTTGCTTTACGTTTGAATGTTGTTTCATCTGTAAGGATCTGCTGTTTGACTAATTGCTGTGTCAAAGTTGATCCACCAGAAGAGCCAATACCAGTAGCTTCAGATACTAATGCTCGTAAAACAGCTTTAGGAACGTAACCTTGGTGTTTATCGAAGTATTCATCCTCTGTGCTGATAATTGCAGTTTTCAATAAAGGTGAAATTTTATCAGATGAAATAGTCGTGCGCATCAGATCTGTCTGGATTTTTGATATCTCTGTATTATCTGCATAAACAATCTTTGACGTTTCTGTAATGTTTCCTAGTTCTGTCTGCAGTGCTTTTTTAGTCGGCAATTGTGTGTCTTCGACGAGATAGGCAAAATAGCCAGCGCCTATTCCAATACCTAGAGCTGCGAACATCAAAAGAAGAACAGTAATAAAAACAGTCAATGATTGAAAAACTCTAAAAATAATCTTAGGAACAAACCATTTTTCTTTTTTTCTTCTATTCTGTTTTTTTCGAGTATTTTTGCGTGGCAAAAGGGTCACCTCAACTAATGGTTTTATTTCGCTAATTATAGCAAATAATAGAACAAAAAAACAGACAAGGCTGTTTTTGGCAGGAATTTCTTTTTTAAAGGAGTTAAAACGTGAGAAAATGATCTTTTTTATAAAAGAGTTCTTAAGCTTTTCTTTAGAGAAAATTTCAGTTACTATGGAGAACAGGGCAAAGAAAAATCAATCATTTTCTTTGTATATCATCTTACCAATATATAGGAATTGTTAGTAACAATTGCCTTTCAAGGAGGAATCCATCCATGTTATTAGGCTCACACGTCAGCATGAGCGGAAAGAAAATGCTGTTAGGAGCAGCAGAAGAAGCAGCCAGTTATGGATCTTCGACTTTTATGATCTATACAGGCGCCCCTCAAAACACTAGAAGAAAAGCCATCGAAGAGATGAATATTGATGCCGGAAAAGCGTACATGGCAGAAAACGGTCTAACAAATATCGTCGTTCATGCCCCTTATATCATTAATTTGGGGAATACGATCAAACCAGAAATGTTTCCTTTTGCCGTCCAATTTCTGAGAGAAGAGATTGTTCGTGCGGAAGCTTTAGGCGCTACTCAAATTACACTTCACCCAGGTGCTCATGTAGGGGCAGGAACAGAAGCCGGAATTGCTAGAATTATTGAAGGCTTGAATGAAGTTTTGACAAAAGAACAGACGGCACAAATCGCTTTGGAGACAATGGCAGGTAAAGGTACGGAAATCGGTCGAACATTTGAGGAATTAGCGCAAATCATCGATGGAGTAAAATTGAATGAAAAATTATCCGTTACTTTTGACACCTGTCATACGAATGATGCCGGTTATAATATTAAAGAAGACTTTTCAGGTGTAATGGAAGAGTTTGATAAGATCATCGGGTTAGATCGGCTTAAAGTACTCCATATCAATGATTCTAAAAATCCGCAAGGTTCGCATAAAGACCGGCACGCCAATATTGGTTTTGGAACAATCGGATTCGACACGCTGAATAAGATCGTCCATGATCCAATGTTTGACAATATTTCGAAAATCTTGGAAACTCCCTATGTCGGCAAAGATAAAAAGAAAGCTTACGCACCATATGGAAAAGAAATCGCCATGTTCAAAGCGCAAACATTTGATCCAGAAGTGTTTCCTGAGTTATTAGCAGAAGAAGTGATACTCTAAGATTTTCTATCTGACAGCAGCAAAAAAGGACCAGGCACATTGCCTTGTCCTTTTTTGTTTAAGAAACAAAGGAGTACTTTTTGCAGTCTTTTTCATCATGCATCTTCTCCCCCCTCTTTTTAAATTTAGACAAACAAGGTATACTGGTAGAAAAGTAAAAAAACGAAAAGTTTCACAAGCAAGTGGCAAAACGTGATTGGAAGGACGAAAAGATGCTGAACACTTTAAAACCCTTGATCAACCAACTAAAAAAGAAACATACATACTTTATTCTTGGCATAGCCCTATTATTTACAATTATTCGTTTGTATTTATATAGTAAAGCAATCTATGGAACAGACATGTCAGCAACCTATGATGACCAGCTGCTGATTCGCTATGCTCAAAATATTTTGGACGGTAAATGGCTAGGGGAGTATACGACTACAACACTTTCCAAAGGAATCTCCTACAGCTTATTTTTAGTACTTGCACATAAACTGCATCTTTCTTATGCAGTTTTATTCGGCATGTTCAGTATTTTTGCCAGTATATTGGTTGCACTCGCGTTTAAACCGATCGTGAAGAACAAGTATCTTCTTTTAAGTATCTATTTTTATTTTTTGTTTTCTCCGATTAGTTTTACACATGAATATTCCACTCGAACGTATCGTAATGCCCTCGTGATTCCGGCTGTTGAGATCATTATCGCTTGTTTACTAGCTATTTATTACCGCAAATACGGTTCTAGCAGAAAATTGCTGCCATGGTTTTTAGGGCTTTCTGTCGCTTTTCCTTTCTTTTGGTTCATTCGCGAAGATTCTATCTGGCTTCTTCCTTTTACTGTAGTAGCTTTGGGTATCAGTTTCGTCCAGATCTTGCTAGGGCAAGACTTTTCTTTCAAAGAAGTAAAGAAGTTAAAAAAACGACTCTTTCTTCTCTCGAAACGGGAATGGCTGAAACTTTCATTGTTTTTACTTCCTATAGTTGGCTTTTCCATCGTCTATCAGTGGATCGAATATAAAAATGAGACAACATACGGTATTGCAACCATCAATGACCGTTCCAGTGGAGAATTTGGACGTTTGATGAAACAACTGATCCGAATAGATGATGAAACGAACTTGAATAAAGAAAACAGTGAGATATGGGTCTCACATGCTGCACTAAATAAAGCATTAGCCGCATCTCCTACATTCCATACTGTTTCTACCCGTATTGACGAATTATATACGACTCACGCGTGGACCCAAGGTGGAAAAGTAAAAGAATTACCCGGAGATATCATCTTTTGGGCATTGCGAGATGTGGTAAGCGAATCTGGTTATTACCAAAACAATGCAAAAGAAACCAATGATTTTTGGAAAAAAGTCAACCAAGAATTAGAAGAAGCCTATCACAAGGGAACCATCAAAAAGAAAAAAGAGTTCTATCTGATGGGATCAGGTGATGGAAAGACGATGAGTGATCTGCCAATCGTATTCGATTTCCTTCAATCAGGATACGCTTATGCATGGCGATATAAAGATTTCCATCAAGGAGGAAATTATAGTTTCGGAACGCAAGAACAAGTCAAACAGGCTCAAGAATTATTAAACCTTCCGCTAATGGAGAATTGGATCGATAGTAATGAACCGAGAACACCTAATTTCCAATTAACAAAATCAGCAAAAGTCGCGAATGTCATCATAAAAATTTACCAAGTTCTGGCTATTCCCGTGCTGATTGCTTCAATAGCAGGGATATTACTTATGATACTAGGAACCGTATTTGCAAAAGCTGATCGTGCCTATTATAGTTCCTCTTTGATTGTGGTCACCGGATTAATACTGACACAATTGGTTTTTCTTTTCGGTGTCTCGTGGTTTTGTTCTTATGCGCCAGAAAAAAAGGATTATTTTTTAAGTGTTTACACTGGCGCAGGCGTGCCATTAACGCAATTCATCGTAGTAACAAGCATGCTAGTTTTCAGTAAATTAAATCTGAAAAAAGCTTTATCTTCTAAATAAAAAGACCCTTGGTAGCTAGATTTTTAACCTAACTATCAAGGGTCTTTGTGTGGAAAAATCAGTTTTTATTCGATTTCTTCTATCGTTTCCTGCAAACGTTGTTCATATTTTTTGTTTCCTTTATATAAATCACCAATCGTCCATGCCAACAGGAGAAGGACAAGAACAATGATTATATAAGCAATGTGATCAGCCAATGCTAGTTGAGCGGAAGTGGCTTGTTCACCAAAGAAACTTTCGATCTGTCCTGGTAATCCTCGTAAGTTCAAGTAAGTTAGACTAATCACAGAGAACCAGCCAAGAAGTTTTACGATGAATGAATTTTTAAATCGGCTACCCATCTCCGCTTGGCTGTTGGTCATCATCAGTAAAGGAATCATCGAAAACGGCAACGCAAAAGCCAGGAACACCTGGGATTCATTCATTAAGTTATTCAAAGCGGTATGTTCTTCGATCGTTCCTTTTGTACTTGTAAACAAAACACAAATCAATACAGGAATCACAGAAAGCAACCGTGTGACCAGTCTTCTTAGCCAAATCGGGATACGCATATGGATGAATCCTTCCATGATGACTTGACCGGTCAACGTACCAGTAATAGTAGAGTTCTGGCCAGAAGCAAGAAGTGCTACAGCAAATAAAGTGGACAAGATACCAGATTTTGCTACAGCAATCAAGATACCATTGCTCATAGCTGATGGATCAGATAAAGCTTCATACAGACCAAAAAAGGAAGGATCTTGGACAGAACCGGTTTTGAAGACAGCGACACCCATGATCAATAGCAGTGCATTGACTAGAAAAGCCATCGACAATTGGATATTAGAGTCCCAAGTAGAAAAACGTACAGCTTGTGCTACATCTTCTTCGTCTTGGTGATCGATCTTCCGAGTTTGAGAAACTGCTGAATGAAGATATAAGTTATGCGGCATGACTGTTGCACCAATAATCCCTAAAGCTCCAGTCAGCGGAGTTTCGCCGCCGATGACCGGTGAGTCTGAGAATGTATGACTGTTAGGGATAAAGCCAGCAAATAAACTGTGCCAATCTGGGTTAGACAAGCCAACTTGATAGACAAAAACGAATAAAATGACGAAAATTAAGCAGACAACCAGTGCTTCGATCTTACGAAACCCGACTTTTGTCAGTAGTAAGAGAACGAAAACATCTAATACAGTAATAAAGACGGCAATCACCAATGGAATATCAAAAAGTAAGTAGAGGGCGATTGCTGCACCAATGACTTCTGCGATGTCTGTTGCCATAATGGCTAATTCAGTCAAGATCCATAAAATGACACCCAATGTCTTACTTGTGCGTGCTCGGATTGCTTGGGCCAAATCCATTTGGGTCACGATTCCTAATTTTGCTGCCATATACTGTAAAAGCATAGCAATCAGACTAGACATCAAAATAACTGACATCAATAAATATTGGAAATTTTGTCCACCAGTGATCGAAGTGGACCAGTTACCTGGATCCATATAACCAACTGCTACTAATGCACCTGGTCCAGAGTAAGCAAGAAGCGTTTTAAAAAAACTTTTCCCCTTTGGTACATCAACTGTTCCATTTACTTCAGCTAAAGATAAACCATTTGTATGTTCAATAAGTCGATGCTTATGAAATTGTTTGTTGGATTGATTATTCAAGAAAAAACCACCTTTCCTATTTATCTACGATTACATTCTACACCTCAAAAAGAAAAAATTAAAGAAAAAGATTCGGTATGCCTAATTTATTTTCGTGGCGCGTCTTGCTGAATGACGAAAGAAATTTTGTTCTCCTCTAAAAAAACCACTATTTTTTGCATGAAACTAAAGAATACGCCTTTCTTTTTTCAATAAACTTTAGTAAAATAAGTCATTGAGAGCAATTCGGAAATAGAAAGGAGAGATTTATATGTTATCAACAGGTATTGTCGTACTTATTGCTATTATTGCTTTGCTAATCGGCGCAGTAGGTGGCTTTTTCCTAGCGCGTAAATATATGAAAGACTATTTAGAAAAAAATCCTCCCGTTAATGAGGACATGTTGCGATCAATGATGATGTCAATGGGGCAAAAACCATCTGAGAAGAAAATTCGCCAGATGATGCAGCAAATGAAGAACCAAGGGAAAAAATAGGTTCTGACCCAACGACTTTTTACGGGCTGATTTTTTCAGTCCGTTTTTTATTTCGTAATTTGTTAGACTATTCAGATTATTCAGCAAAAAGACAAGCACAGACAATCCTAGGCTCTTGATAAAGACAAAGGAGGAGTAAAATGTCGATTTTTAGAAAGTTAGGCTGGTTTTTTCGTCAGGAAAAGAAACATTATTTAATTGGGGTTTTCTCGCTATTCGCAGTGGCCTTGGTACAGTTAGTTCCTCCAAAAGTGATTGGGATCATCATTGATGAGATTGCCGATAAAAATTTATCAGTAAAGATCATTTTCGGGTGGATCTTCCTATTGATTATCGCTGCTTTTTTACAATATCTTTTTCGTTATATCTGGCGGACGAATATTTGGGGAAGTGCAGCTCGGTTGGAGAAAGAACTTCGGCAGCAGTTATTCAAACATTTTACAGAAATGGACAATCTCTTTTACCAAAAATATCGGACTGGGGATTTGATGGCTCATGCAACGAATGATTTGAATGCGATCCAGAATGTAGCAGGAGCTGGTATCTTGACCTTTGCAGATTCAGTGATTACGGGCGGAACAACGATCATTGCGATGATTTTGTTTATTGATTGGCGCTTAACACTGATTGCGCTGATTCCTCTGCCTTTGCTGGCCGTCACTTCGCGAGTGCTGGGGTCAAAACTCCATGATGCTTTTCGTGATTCGCAAGAAGCTTTTTCTAGTATCAATGATAAGACACAAGAAAGTATCACTGGGATCAAAGTCATTAAAACATTTGGACAAGAAAAAGAAGATCTAGCGGATTTTGAAGAAAAGATTGAAGATGCAATTATTAAAAACAAACGAGTCAATTTTTTAGACTCCTTATTTGATCCATTCATTACCTTGATTATCGGTCTGTCTTATGTTGCAACAATTATTTTAGGTGGAAAGTATGTCTTGGAAGGCACGATCTCGATCGGGCAGATGGTCTCATTTATTAGTTATATCGGTATGCTTGTTTGGCCGATGTTTGCGATTGGTCGATTGTTCAACGTATTGGAAAGAGGAAATGCTTCTTATGATCGCGTCAATGAACTTTTGCATGAAAAAACGCATATCGTGGAACAACTGGGTGCAGTGCAGACCCCGGCAAAAGGCGAGCTGAATGTAGCTATTTCCTCTTTTAATTATCCGAAAGAAGAATCACCAGCATTAGAACAAATCAAGTTTGCGATCCAAGAAGGAGAAACATTAGGTATTGTTGGGAAAACTGGTGCGGGAAAAACGACGATCATCAAATTACTGATGCGTGAATACGATGATTATCAAGGGAAAATTCAATTTGGCGGACGTTCGATCAAAGAATATTCATTGAATGCTTTATTAGGATCAATCGGCTATGTGCCTCAGGATCACTTCTTGTTTTCGATGACCATTCGAGATAATATCCGTTTTTCTAATCCAAAACTTTCAGAAGAAGAAGTAGAGCATGCGGCTTCTTTAGCATTTATCAACAATGAAATCAAGGAATTACCAAAAGGTTATGATACCTTAGTTGGAGAACGTGGAGTCTCTTTATCTGGCGGACAGAAACAAAGGATTTCGATTGCTCGAGCATTGATCAAAAATCCTGAATTATTAATATTAGATGATGCACTCTCTGCAGTAGATGCCAAAACAGAAGAAGCTATCTTGCATAATTTAAAAGAAATAAGAAAAGAGAAAACAACTATCATTTCAGCTCACCGTTTAAGTAGCGTGATGCATGCAAAAGAAATCATTGTTGTCGATCAAGGGAAAATCATTGAACGAGGAACCCATCATGAGCTGCTTGCACTAGGCGGCTGGTATGAACAAATGTGGGAGAAACAGCAATTAGAAGCGAAGATAGAAGGAGGCGAGGCCTGATGGATGAAAATTATCAATCGGAATGGACAAAATCGATTCCACTTAAAGAACAGAAAAAGATTATCACACGACTGATGAAGTTCGCCAAACCTTTTAGAAGAACGTTCATCGTTGCTATCTTATTTGCGTTTGCTCTGTCTGTGATCAATGTCCTATTGCCAAGGATCATCCAAACTTTTATGGATGATCATCTGGCTAAACAGTCGGCTACGACACAAGTTATTTTGTTTTTTGCTGGTATGTACTTATTTGGAGTCATAGTAAAAAGTATCATTTGGTTTTTCCAATGGTATTTGTATTCCATGGCTTCATTGAAGACCTATCAGTATATTAGGGTAAAATTATTTGAAAAGCTGCATACACTAGGTATGCGTTATTTTGATCAGACACCGGCAGGATCAACCGTTTCTCGAGTGACGAATGACACAGAAACGCTATTTGAATTTTGGTACGTCTTTTTGATGGTATTGACTGGGATCTTTGCAGTCGTTTCTTCATTCATTGCCATGTTTCAAATCAATGGAGAAATTGCCTTGTGGACTTTGGTGTTCTTGCCAATTTTAGGAATCGTCATCTGGTATTACCAGAAATTTAGTTCTCGTATTTACCGGAATATGCGAGAAAAATTAAGTCAGCTGAATACGAAATTGAATGAATCGATTTCCGGCATGCGTATTATCCAGCAGTTTCGCCAAGAAGCTCGTTTAGCTAAAGAATTTGAACAAGTGAACAATGAGTATTTAGACACGCGTTATGCGATGATCAAAACGAATTCGATTCTGTTAAGTCCAATCATCAATTTTCTATATGCATTGGCGATTGCGTTGGTGTTGACTTTGTTTGGGATCGATGCGTTGCATTCTCCCGTAGAAGTTGGACTGATCTATGCATTTACGACCTATGTCCAGGGATTTTTTAATCCAATGTCTCAAATGATGGACTTTTTGAGCATCTTCACAGATGGGATGGTTGCTGGTAGTCGTATCTTGAAGATTATGGATACAGAAGAATATGCACCACAACAAAACCCTGGAGCAGATCAAATGATTACTTCAGGTAAGATTGAGTTTCGCAATGTAAGCTTTTCTTATGATGGAGAGCACAATGTATTAAACAATATCTCTTTTGTTGCTAATCCGGGAGAGACCGTTGCATTAGTGGGACACACCGGAAGTGGGAAAAGCTCGATCATCAATGTGTTGATGCGGTTTTACGAATTTTATGAAGGTCAGATATTGATTGATGATCATGACATTCGAGAATATCCAATGGAAGAGTTACGTAAGAAAATGGGGCTGGTCTTGCAAGATGCTTTCTTGTTTTATGGGGATATCGCAGGAAATATTCGGATGATGAATCCAGCTATCACAGACGAACAGATACGCCATGCGGCTGAGTTTGTTCAAGCAAACAAATTCATCGATGAATTACCAAAAGGATATCACTCAAAAGTGATCGAACATGGTGCCAGCTATTCTAGTGGACAACGACAGCTGATCACTTTTGCGCGAACAATCGTGACTGATCCTAAAATTCTAGTATTGGATGAAGCAACAGCAAATATCGATACTGAAACAGAAGGATTGATCCAAGAAGGATTGGCGAAAATGCGACAAGGACGGACAACGATTGCGATTGCCCATCGGCTGTCAACGATTCGAGATGCAGAATTGATTTTAGTTTTAGACAAAGGTCATATAGTAGAACGCGGGAATCATGAAACACTTCTAGCGCAAAATGGTTTGTATGCAGATATGTACAAACTGCAAAGCAGTGGTATATAAAAGATGTTGTGACAGTAGCATTTTGACCTAAGCACTAGAGTGAAAATAAAACATAGCTTCCCATATTTTTCATCTGTGAGAGTTAGTGTCGTAGTTACCAGATTTAAAAAAGACGACGTCAGCTAGTCAGAAGTGCCTAATAGCCCCTAAGAAAGCGTTGACAAAATCGTTTGCTTTCGATAATATAAAGAAAACGATACAACTTGGATAGTGATTGCCTGATGCAAGCTAAACCTGATGAGTCTCCCATGGTTTCATGGACGGCTTTTTGGGTTTTTCTTTTTGTTTTGGATACAGCCCTATATATCATGGAAAGGAGCAAAACATGCTGATTGAGAAAGTACTGAATAACAACGTCGTAATAACAAGGGATGAAAGAGATCGGGAAATGATTGTGATGGGAAAAGGATTGGCATTCAAAAAGAAGGTGGGTGACCCGATTCTTGACTCATGCATCGACAAAAAATTTCAGTTGACAAATGACGGACTTTCACAACAGTTCCAAGAATTGGCACAAGCGATTCCTCTTGAGTACTTAGAAATTTCTTGTGAAATCATTGAATATACAAAAGAGGCTCTGCAAGTCCATTTAAATGATTCTGTGTATATTTCATTGACGGATCACTTGTATACAGCTATCGAACGTCAAAAAATGGGGATCTTTGTGCCAAATGTATTGCTGTATGATATCAAACAACTGTTTCCTAAAGAGTATGCCATTGGGAAAAAAACAGTGAAGAAAATCTCGGATAAATACCACATCAAGTTATCAGAAGACGAAGCCGGATTTATCGCATTGCATTTAGTCAATGCACAAGGCATTCAAAGCCAGCAAGACAATACCTACCTGTTTACCACAACAATACAGGATATTTTAAATATCGTCCGCTATTACTATAAGATTACATTTGATGAAGATTCAGTCCACTTTTTTCGATTCGTCACACACCTGCGTTTTTTTCTGACACGTGTCCTAGATGGAGCAAAATCAGAAGATGGAGAAGTTTCTGAAGAATTGTTCCAAGTTATTCAAAAAAAATATAAGGATACGTTTGGTTGCGTTGAGAAAATAGCAGACTTTTTAACCGGTGCTTTCGACTACCAGATGTCCACGGATGAAAAAATGTATTTAACGATCCATACTGCGCGTTTAGTGCATGAGAATCGTTGTAAATAAATAAAAAAGGAGGACAAATTAACAAGAACGTATGAAAATAAGGGTAGTGACATTCAGTTGGCTAAACCTTCCACTAATTAATTGGAGGGAATAGAAATGGGAAAATACCAGGAATTAGCAGAAAACATCGTAAAGAATATCGGAGGAAAAGAAAATATCCGTAGCTTGACACACTGTGTGACGCGACTTCGTTTCAAACTAAAGGAGGAAAATAAAGCAAAGGATGATGTTTTGAAAAAGATGGAAGGGATAGTCACCATCATGAAAAGCGGCGGGCAATATCAAGTTGTAATCGGGAATCATGTGCCAGATGTCTATGCAGAAGTACTGACAGTAGCCGGGATTTCCGATGAAGCAGAAGAAGAGGTTTCTTCAAGTAGTAATCTGTTCAATCGATTAATCGACATATTAAGTGGCTGTTTCCAGCCTTTTTTAGGTGCTTTGGCTGCAGCGGGAATGGTTAAAGGATTAAATGCTTTGTTCTTGTTTCTCAAATTTTATACTGAAGGATCGGGTACGTACATCATGCTGAATGGGATAGGGGATGCAATTTTTTATTTCATGCCAGTGATCTTAGGGTACACAGCAGCGAAAAAATTTCATCTGAATCCGATGGTGGGGCTCGTGATTGGTGCAGCACTTTGTTATCCGACTGTACAAGGAGCAGCACTACAAAGTGGTTTCCCTGATGGCAGTCCTGCGCCTTATAGCTTACTGGGTCTTCCGGCTTATGAAACATTTTTGGGTATCCCATGGGTGGGCAG
Organism: Enterococcus sp. MSG3290; assembly: GCF_050555565.1. Taxonomy (NCBI): domain Bacteria; kingdom Bacillati; phylum Bacillota; class Bacilli; order Lactobacillales; family Enterococcaceae; genus Enterococcus; species Enterococcus sp. MSG3290. The sequence goes on from NZ_CP187862.1 coordinate 830,021, forward strand.
CAGTTATACCAGTAGCGTCGTACCTGTTATCTTCATTATCGCATTTGCCGGACAAGTCCAAAAAATTGCCAAGAAATGGATTCCTGCAGTCGTCCAGACCTTTTTGGTTCCTTTTTCTGTGTTATTAATCGCACTTCCTGCTGGCTTTTTGATTATCGGTCCGATTGTCAGTATACTGACAGATCTATTAAGCACGGGATTCCAAGCATTGATGGACTTTTCTCCAGCTGTGTATGGTGCAGTTCTAGGGTTTCTTTGGCAAGTACTGGTGATTTTCGGACTTCATTGGAGTATTATCCCTCTTGCGATTATGCAGCTAGCGCAAAATGGGTGGAGTCAGATGTTAGTAGGCGTTTATGGCGCGAGTTTTGCACAGACAGCAGTGGTATTGGCGATGTATTTCAAGTTCAAGGATCAAAAAATGAAGGCGCTTTGCATGCCAGCTGTGATTTCAGGAATCTTCGGCGTAACAGAACCGGCCATTTATGGAATCACCTTACCGAAGAAGAAGCCATTTATTTACTCGATGATTGGTGGTGCTGTTTCAGGAATCTATTTGATGGCATCTGGAACAATCAGCTACACAATGGGCGGGTTAGGGATTTTTGGGGTGGTAAACTACATCACGGAAACAGACGCCAGTGGTATGTTTCAAGCGTTTATCGGCATTGCTATTGCTTCGGTAATCGGGTTTTCGCTGACTTTTTTCTTTTGGAAGGATGAAGCAGGTGAAACAGATGATATACAGAAAAAATCAGGTAAAGAAATTGTAAAAACACCGATACAAGGACAAATCGCTCCACTAAATGCAGCGAAGGATGCAGCTTTTGCTCAAGGAACATTAGGTCGAGGGATCCTGATCTACCCTGAAAAAGGAGAAGTACGTGCCCCTTTTGACGGAACAGTTATGACCCTGTTCCCGACGAAACATGCAATCGGAATGGTTTCTGAAACAGGGCTGGAATTGCTGATTCATGTCGGATTGGATACTGTGCAGTTGGAAGGGAAATATTTTGAAAGCTTAGTGCAGCAAGGAGAAAGAGTGAAACAAGGCGATCTGTTGCTACGCTTCGACAAAAAGAAAATCGAAAAGGAAGGATACAGTTTAGAAACACCTGTGATCGTCACCAATTACACGGATTATTTGGATATTTTGGAAAACCAAGGGGAGACGGTCGGGCCAGACGATGCACTTATCACCGCACTGACCTGAACGGTTAGGTGAAGAATGGACTAGGCTTAACTATTCTTTTTATTCCACTTCTTTATTTTCAAAATTGAAAGGCTCTTTCATGATGGCTGAGCTGATAGGGCGTTTATCGAATTTTTGTCCGACAGAAATTAGATGGACTAAATTCTGTTGATAATTTTCTGCAAAAACACAACTATATAACACGTCTAGAAGATAACAAATTGATGTATTGATCGTAAAATTACCAATTTTTGAATACAGTCGCTCGCGTGTCGTAAGTCGCAAAGCGGCTGTACTCATTGCAGATAGCGTTGAATCACCGATACTGGTCAAAGCTAAAATTGGAACATGATTTTGTTTCAATATTTCTGCGGTACGAAGAATCACTTTATTTTCACCCGTATAAGAAATCAGGATCCCGCACATATCGCTCGTGCAATTGTACGCTTCATAGAATGATTCACCAAAAGTGGTGACAATTGTGACATCCATTTTGATGCGCTTCATTTTCAGCATGAAATCTTGAGAAATCAAAGTATTCGAGTTACTGGCGAAGATCACGATTTTTTTTGCCTGGAGCAGTAAATACTTGGCTTTTTGCAGTTGGTCATGATGAATGAGAGAAAGTGTATCTTGAATCGTCATCTGTTCTAAAGAAGCCATTTTATTTGCGATCGTCATAATACCGTCTGTGGTGGAAAAAGGAAGATTCGCATCTACGTCTTGAAAATTCCCTTCAAGATAGGCTGTTTCAGCTAAAAAAGCATTACGAAAACTGACCCAGCCATCAAAACCCATTTTTTTTGCTACACGGATGAGTGTAGACGGGTGGACATAACATCGCTCAGCGATCTCTTGGATGGTCATTTCGCCAAGTGCTGGAGAATCGCTTAAGAGAAACTGGATCACTTCATTTTCTGAAGGAGAAAAGGAGATTTCTTTGATTTTTTCACGTAATAACATGTAGATACCTTCTTCTTATTTTTTTACGTAAATTATAACTTTTTTGAAAATGATTTGTAAACGGATTTATACTATATAACTTAAAATAGACATTTTTTGACAAGATATTTACAAAAATCCACTAGAAAACAGTAAATTTTGTAAATGTTACTGGAAAGAAACAGATTTCTATTGTTTGTTTTGTTTACAAAAAAGATAATGAAAGTGTAAAAAAGTAAAGGAGTGAGAACATGGCAAAAGGAATCAAAATCGCTACGATTGGTGGAGGCAGCAGTTACACCCCCGAGTTGATGGAAGGATTTATCAAAAGATATGAGGAATTACCGATACGAGAAATCTGGCTCGTAGATGTAGAAGAAGGAAAAGAAAAGCTTGAGATCGTTAGTCAGATGTCTCAGCGTATGTGGGATGCTTCTCCGTATGAAGTCAAGATCTATGCAACTCTGGATCGGGAAGAAGCATTGAAAGATGCGGATTTTGTTACGACTCAGTTTCGTGTCGGTCAATTAGATGCACGAATCAAAGACGAGCGGATCCCTAGTTATTACGGGATGATCGGACAAGAAACAAATGGTGCTGGCGGGATATTCAAAGCTTTTCGTACCGTTCCAGTCGTTTTGGCAATCGTTGAGGACATGAAGCGTTTATGTCCAAATGCTTGGCTGATCAATTTCGCGAACCCAAGTGGGATGGTGACAGAAGCAGTTATCAGATATGGCAAATGGGATAAAGTGATTGGATTATGCAATGTGCCAGTGATGGCGATGATGACAGAACCAGCAATGCTTGGCAAGAAAAAAGAAGAGCTGATCTACAAGTTTGCCGGTCTAAATCATTTCCATTGGCACAAAGTAGCAGATAATAAAGGAAATGACCGCACGGCAGAATTGATTGATCGTTTATACGATGAAGATAATGGATTACCGAAAAATATCTTTGATATCCCGTTTTTCAAAGAACAATTAAAACAAATGAACATGATCCCTTGTGGCTACCACCGCTATTACTACCGTGAAGAAGAAATGCTGGAACATGCTTTAGAAGAATATCAAACGATTGGTACAAGAGCGCAGCAAGTGAAAGAAACAGAAGCAGAGCTATTTGAATTATACAAAGATCCAGAATTAGACCATAAACCTGAACAATTGCAAAAACGAGGTGGCGCTTATTATTCAGACGCTGCCTGTGAAACGATTGCTTCAATCTATGGAAATAAAGAAACACAGATCGTGGTATCTACAAAGAATGATGGAGCTGTTCCTGACCTGCCGGCAGATTGTGTAGTAGAAGTCACTGCCTATGTTGGCGCACAAGGAGCGAGAAATGTAGCGTTTGGTTCTCTTCCTGCTGCTGAAAGAGGCTGGTTGCAAGTAATGAAGAATATGGAATTGCTGACGATCGAAGCAGCTGTGACTGGTGATTATGGGACAGCTTTACAGGCGTTTACGATCAATCCACTTATACGATCAGGAAAGACAGCAAAACGGATCATGGATGAGTTGTTTATTGCACACCAGCAGTATTTACCGCAATTCAAGGAAACAATCAGCCGATTAAAAGAAGAAGGAATCGAAGTTCAAGATGAACTGGCAAGAGAATTATCAGGTAATACACATATAATGGAGGAAGTATAATGGGATTCAGAAAAGATTTTTTATGGGGCGGTGCTACAGCAGCCAATCAATGTGAGGGCGGTTATGATGAAGGTGGACGCGGACTAGCAAACGTAGATGTTGTGCCAATCGGAAAAGACCGTTTTCCTGTTATCACCGGAAAGAAAAAAATGTTTGAATTTGATGAGGATCATTTTTATCCAGCAAAAATTGCAATCGATATGTATCATCGTTATAAGGAAGATATTGCTTTGTTTGCAGAAATGGGGTTCAAGACTTATCGAATGTCCATCGCCTGGAGTCGTATTTTTCCAATGGGGGATGAGAAAGAGCCGAATGAAGCTGGCTTGAAATTTTATGAGGATGTCTTTAAAGAATGCCAAAAGCACGGAATTGAGCCACTTGTGACGATTACGCATTTTGACTGTCCAATGCATTTGATCAAAGAATATGGTGCGTGGCGTTCCAGAGAACTCGTTGGTTTTTATGAAAATCTGTGCCGAGTCATCTTCAATCGCTATAAAGGACTTGTCAAATATTGGCTGACATTCAATGAGATCAATATGATCCTTCATGCACCATTCATGGGCGCAGGGCTGTATTTTGAAGAAGGAGAAAATGAAGAACAAATCAAATATCAAGCGGCACATCATGAGTTGGTTGCAAGTGCCATCGCAACGAAGATTGCTCATGAAGTAGATCCGGAGAACAAAGTAGGCTGTATGCTGGCAGCAGGAGCATATTATCCATACACTTGCAATCCTGAAGATGTTTGGGCTTCTAGAAAATCAGATCGAGAAAATTATTTCTTCATTGATGTCCAGTCACGAGGAGAATATCCCGCTTATGCATTGAAAGAAATGGAGCGAAATGGCATTCAGATCGAAATGGAACCAGGGGATGCCGCATTGCTGAAAGAACATACTGTTGATTTTATCTCTTTTTCTTATTATTCTTCCCGAGTTTCGACTACCGACAACGAACTCTTGGAACAGACTGCAGGAAATATCTTTGCTTCTGTCAAAAATCCATATCTGCAAGCAAGTGAATGGGGGTGGCAAATTGATCCATTAGGCTTGAGAATAACGATGAATGATATTTATGATCGTTATCAAAAACCATTATTTATTGTAGAAAACGGCTTAGGTGCAGTCGATACGCCAGATGAAAATGGTTATGTGGAAGATGATTACCGAATCGATTACCTGGCAGCGCATATCCAGGCGATGAAGGATGCAGTAGAACTAGACGGAGTCGATCTATTAGGCTATACGACTTGGGGATGTATTGATTTAGTATCAGCTGGTACCGGTGAGATGAAGAAAAGGTACGGATTCATTTATGTCGATCGTGATAACCAAGGAAATGGCACATTAGCCCGTTCAAAGAAAAAATCATTCAACTGGTATAAAAAAGTAATTGATTCAAATGGAGAAAATCTTTCGAACGATTGATCAATGATTTATAAAAGTCTATTGTTTTTCAGCGGATTTTTCGAGTATAATAAAGCTATTCGAGAAACGCAAGCAGAACAATAGACTTTTTTTCGCATTGGCTGTAAAGTATGCTTACTTGATTAAGTAAAGGAGAATCTACATATGTATGATGTAATCGTTATTGGCGCAGGTCCTGCTGGGATGACTGCTGCTTTATATGCTTCACGTTCAAACTTATCCGTATTGATGATCGAACAAGGTGCCCCTGGCGGCCAAATGAACAATACGGCAGAAATCGAAAATTATCCTGGATTCGATTCGATCATGGGTCCCGATCTAGCTTATAAGATGTATGAAAGTGTCTCAAGATTTGGGACAGAAAATGCTTATGGAATCGTTCAAGATATCAAGGATCACGGCAGCCATAAAGAAGTCATCTGTGAAGATAAAAGTTACGAAGGAAAAACAGTCATTATCGCAACAGGCTGTATCCACCGTAAATTAGGCGTACCTGGCGAGGAAGAATTTGCTGGACGAGGCGTTTCTTACTGTGCAGTCTGTGATGGTGCGTTTTTCCGTAACAAACGTCTAGTAGTCATCGGGGGTGGGGACTCAGCAGTAGAAGAAGCCATCTATTTGACACAATTTGCTTCTGAAGTAGTGATCGTCCACCGTAGAGATGAATTACGTGCACAAAAGATCATCCAAGACCGTGCATTTGCAAATGAAAAAATTTCCTTTATGTGGGATACAGTCGTTGACGAAATCGTTGGAAACGAAATGGTAGTGACAGGTGTGAAAGCACGTAATGTCAAAACCGGCAATGAATTTGATTTAGCAGCAGACGGAGTATTCATCTATGTTGGACTGGATCCATTAACTGCACCTTTTAGAGAAGCAGGTTTGACGAACGAGGCTGGCTGGATTCCAACAGACAACGAAATGAAAACGAATATGCCAGGCGTTTTTGCCATCGGAGATGTTCGTGAAAAAGATTTGCGACAAATCACTACAGCTGTTGGTGACGGCGGTATTGCTGGACAACAAGTGTATAAATACTTGGAGTCTTTAGAAGAAACAACAGCATAAGTTTAAAAAGAGTGAAAGAACGGTTTCAATTGTTCTTTTACTCTTTTTTTCGCGTGAAATTTACTGAATCTGATTTATGCGAACACGTCCAACACCTTTTGATAAAAGAATCCTTTCTTGATTTAAGCGTTTTTTGGTCCTCATACTTTCATATCTAATAAGTGAATGCTATACTTATTAAGAACCATATTTCAGAAAGAGGTGTTATTTTCATGTCTTGGGAACAAGTGTATGAACAATGGGTACATGAAGAAAATTTAGAAGAAAACTTAAAAAAACAATTAAATGATCTGGGTGAAGATCCTGAAAAACTTGAAGATGCTTTTTATGCACCGTTGGAATTCGGTACTGCAGGCATGCGGGGAATCTTAGGACCTGGGATCAATCGAATGAACATCTATACGGTAAGACAAGCAACAGAAGGACTAGCACGTTTCATGGATACACAAGTTGAAGAAACAAAACGCCGAGGTGTCGCTATCGCTTATGACTCACGCCATCAGTCACCAGAATTTGCAATGGAAGCAGCCAAAACACTGGCACATCACAATATCCCGTCTTATGTATTCGAAAGTCTGCGTCCAACACCAGAGCTTTCTTTTGCAGTTCGTCATTTGAAGACGTTTGCGGGAATCATGGTAACCGCATCTCACAACCCAGCGGCTTACAATGGATATAAAGTCTACGGAGAAGATGGCGGACAAATGCCTCCTGCAGACGCAGATGCATTGACGAAATATGTCCGTGAAGTCAGCAATCCGCTAAAAGTCGAAGTATTATCTGACGAAGAAGCTAAACATAGCGGGTTGATCACGATCATCGGAGAAGAAGTGGACGCTGCTTATCTAGAAGAAATCAAAGCAGTGACGATTGATCGTGAATTGGTTGAAACAATGGGGAAAGATTTGAAACTTGTGTACACGCCACTTCATGGAACAGGGAAAATGTTGGGCGAACGTGCGTTGAAACAAGCTGGATTCGAACAATTCGTACTAGTTCCCGAACAAGCTGTGGCAGATCCAGATTTCACTACGGTCAAATCGCCAAATCCAGAAGAACATTCAGCTTTTGAATATGCTATACGACTTGGAGAAAAAGAAGGAGCTGACTTGCTGATTGCAACAGATCCTGATGCAGACCGTTTAGGCGCAGCGGTTCGTTTGCCAGATGGTTCTTATGAAGTATTGACTGGGAACCAAATCGGAGCATTGTTTGCTCAATATATTTTGGAAGCACATCAATCAAGAGGCACTTTGCCAGAAAACGCAGCGGTATTGAAATCAATCGTTTCCAGCGAATTGCCTACAGCAATTGCGGAACACTACGGTGCTACCATGTTCAATGTGTTGACAGGGTTTAAATTCATTGCTGAAAAAATCCAACAATTTGAAGAAGACCATTCACATACTTTTATGTTTGGATTCGAAGAAAGTTATGGTTATTTAGTTAAACCTTTTGTTCGCGATAAAGACGCGATCCAAGCATTGCTTTTATTAGCAGAAGTAGCAGCTTACTATAAAAAACAAGGCAAAACGTTGTATGACGGCTTGCAAACGATTTTTGAAACCTATGGCTATTTCGCAGAAAAAACGATTTCTGTGACAATGAGCGGACAAGAAGGTTCTGCGAAAATCTCTGCTTTGATGGAAAAATTCCGTAAAGAAGCACCGACAGAATTTGCCGGAGCAAAAGTTATTCAAACAGAAGACTTTAAAGAATTGACGAGAACAGACCGTGAAGGAAACGTAGAAAAACTAACAACACCGCCATCCGACGTATTGAAGTATACATTGGAAGAAAATGGCTGGATCGCTATCCGCCCTTCAGGAACTGAGCCGAAAATCAAGTTTTATATTGGTGTAAAAGGAAGCTCTACAGAAGACGCAGCCGAAAAAGTAGCCTCTTATGAAGCGATTATCAAAAAGATGACAGAAGAATAAAAAACTTGAGACTGATGGAAAAAGTGGTAAACTTTAGAAGTCAGTCTTTTTTCAAGTTGGAGGTGAATGGATTGCCAGACACGCAAAAATCAAAAGTAGAGAAAGTCAGTCAATTATTCAAAATGTTGAGTGATCCCACTCGTCTTAAAATTCTGCTATATCTGAAAGACGGGGAACAAAATGTGACAGCAATCACCCAAGCAGTGGAAATGGAGCAGTCTGCTGTATCGCATCAACTACGTTTATTAAGAGAAAATCATGTCGTCAAGTCTCATCGCGAGGGAAAAGCGATTTTGTATAGTCTTGATGATTCTCATGTACTGGATATTTTGAACCAGACACTCAAACATGTGGAACATCAATAACGATAGGTGCAAATAGATAAACACTGGTGTGTGACAACGAAGAAATTTCGTTGTCACACACCAGTGTTTTTTTAGAAAAAGACAAAAATGATTAATCGCTTTTTTCTGTTGTTTCAGTTCCATAATAACTATGATCTTCTAGGTCTAAAGCATTCAAAATAAGCGAAGCCGTTTCTTCAATAGATAAAGATGCCACATTGATCACTACACATCCTAGTTTTTCATAAAGATCATTCGCAAAATCGAGTTCAGCTCTAATTTTTTCGATATCGGAATAAGCAGTATCAGGGTTTAATCCGTAAGAGCGCATCCGTTCTTTACGGATATTATTTAAAATATCTGGGTTATTCGTTAGTCCCACGATTTTTTTAGGATCGATCTCCCAAAGCTGTTTGGGAATATGTGCTTGTGGGATCAAAGGTAAATTGGCAACTTTTAAATTTTTATTTGCTAAAAACAAGCTCAAAGGCGTTTTGGAAGTTCGGGATACGCCTAGCAAAACGACATCTGCTTCTAAAAAACCACGAGGATCTTTCCCATCATCGTATTTTACAGCAAATTCCATTGCTTTGATCCGTTTGAAATAGTTCTCATTCAATAAATGGAGGGCACCAGGTTGCCGAATTGGCTTGATACCAGTTAAACGTTCAATTTCTGATATCGGTGGCGTCATCACATCAAAACTAAATAATTGATGTTCTTCACAAAAAGAACGTGTTATCTCGATCAGTTCTTGATTGATTAATGTATGCAGGACAAGTGCTTTTTCTTCTAATGCATCTTGCAATGCCTGCCTTAATGTTTTTTCATCTGTCACGAACGTTCTGCGGAATAGGTTGAACTCAACGGTAGGATACTGAGCCATAGTAGCTTGCGCTAGTTTTGTCGCAGTTTCTCCAGCAGAGTCGGAGATGACAAAAAAAGTAACGATTTCTGTAGAATCGGAAGACATGGATAAAACCTCACTTGCATTTTTTTTATGTTTATTATACCATACTCTAGAATGCGTACTTCGTAATCATTTTGATTTGGAGGAATAAGTCATGAAAAAACAGACATTGATCGAACAATCATTAGAAACATTGAAAAATAACGGTTTTAAATATACTAAAAAAAGAGAAGCATTGTTAACTTATTTAGTGAAGCGTAACCGCTACGTATCTGCTAAAGAAGTTTTTGACTATATGAATCAGGAATTCAAAGGGGTAAGTTATGATACGATTTATCGGAATCTCCATGATTTTGCAGAGATCGATTTACTGGAAGAAACCGATTTAAATGGAGAAATGAAGTTTCGTTTTCATTGCTGTCAGGGGGAAATCGGCCACCACCATCATTTTATCTGTACAGTGTGCGGAACAACGAAAGAAATCCATATGTGTCCGATGAATTATTTCGAAGAACAGCTAGGTGGATGCACGATCGAAGGGCATAGATTCGAGATTTTCGGAAGATGTGAAAATTGTCAATAAGGATTTAAATAAAATAACATTTGATAATTTTAAAAAAAAGCAAGATTTCCTTGACGGTCAAAACAGCATTAGATATAATATTTACAGGACAGTCTTGTTTTTTGAGATATATTTCAATAACAATTACGGTTACTTTTTAAGCTCGGAGGGAGGGAATTAACATGTCAAAAACAGTCGTTCGCAAAAACGAATCACTTGACGATGCTCTTCGTCGCTTCAAACGTTCCGTGTCAAAAGCGGGTACTTTACAAGAATCTCGTAAACGTGAATTCTACGAAAAACCAAGTGTAAGACGCAAGAAAAAATCTGAAGCAGCTAGAAAACGCAAAAAATTCTAGTTCTGTGATGAATTGGAGTTGGTAGTGTGTCACTACTAAGTAGATTAAACGATGACATGAAAGCAGCGATGAAAGCGAAAGATAAGGAATCTTTACAAGTCATCCGAATGATCAAGTCATCTATACAAAACGAGCAGATTAAAGAAGGTCACGACTTGACAGAAGAAGAAGAACTAACGGTGTTGTCTCGCGAAATGAAACAGCGACGTGATTCTTTGCATGAGTTTGAAGAAGCAGGACGTGACGATTTAGCTGAAAAAGTAAAAAGTGAAATTGTAATAGTCGAAAAATATATGCCGGAACAACTTTCCGACGAAGAAATTCGACAACTTGTTCAAGAAGCAATCACTCAAACTGGTGCTTCATCAATGAAAGAATTTGGCAAAGTTATGGGTGCAATTATGCCTAAAGTCAAAGGAAAAGCAGATGGAAACCAAGTGAATGCGATTGTGAAAGAACTATTACAATCTTAATTTTATCATTTAAACTGCGGACAGTGATTGTCCGCAGTTTTTTGTGTTCGTAAAAAAAGAACTAAAAAACAGCTAGAAGAAAGAATCTTATTCTTTCTTCTAGCTGTTTTTTTCCTGTTTAATATCTCTTATGTTAAATTGTGTTTGATTTGGTTATTCTTCTGGTAACTCACTTGCTTCTTGTTTATATCCTGATACGCGATATACATAATAAAAGAGCAAGCTGCCAGCGTAACCAAGCAACGTTGGGACGACCCAGCCAAGACCTAATGCAGCAAAAGGAACATAATGATGATAAAATCCTAGTAAGCTTGCTACGACAGTTTGCTGACTGACTAATGCAGGCGAATTTGCCAACATATCCAATACGGCTGGAACGGCAGAAAAGAACATCGTTACTTGATAGACAAATGGACTCTTTTGGAAGAATTTTGCTGTTAAGGAAAGCAAGATTAACGCAAGTGACAATGGATACAAAAGCATCAATACTGGTAAAGACCATTGGATGATATTATCCAAACCGGCATTCGCAACGACAAAAGAGACAAAAGTCGTTAACCGCAGCCATGTCATATAACTGACTTTAGGGAACAATTTATGGAAATCTTGTGCAAAAGAAACAACGAGTCCCATAGCGGTAGTGAAGACACCTAATGTGACCATTACCCCTAAGAAGCTAGCACCGAAGTTACCTAAATAAAAATTAGTGATCTGAGAAAGTGCAGTTCCGCCATTTTCTGATAAAGACATCTTATTCAAACTCATCGCACCGAGAAGGACCAGACCAAAATAAATCATGACTTCTAACGCAACGCTCAGGCTACCAGCTTTTGCTGTTAATTCTGTGACTTTTTTATCTTTAAAACCAAGATCACGAACTGCATGGACAAAAGTGACACTTAAAGCAAGTAAAGCTACTGCATCAACCGTGTTGTATCCTTCTAAAACGCCATTTGTCAAAGCGTTCGTCTGATAAGAATCTGCAGCAGATTGGTTTAGATTCCCCATGGGTTGGAATAAAGAAACGACAAAAATGATAGCTAATAATGCAAGAAACAAGGAGTTTAAATACTTTCCGACATATTTGACCAAACGTGTTGGATGTACAGTAAGGAAATAAGCAAGTAAAAAGAAAAGAGCAGAGAATAAAAACATACCTAATGAATCATATTTTTCAGGCAAAAAAGGTTTAGCAGCCATTTCAAAAGCAGTTGCTGCTGTCCGCGGTGTACCAAAGAATGGTCCGATCGTTAAATGAACAAGGATCAAGAACAAGGCAGCATACCATTTTCCGACAGGTTTAGCTAAGTCATACAGACCATCACTTTTTGTCACTACTACAGCTAAGATAGCTAATAATGGGAAAAGAGCGCCTGAGATGGCAAATCCTACACCAGCGCTGATCCAGTTTGATCCAGCCATTTGACCTAAGTGGACAGGAAAGATCAGATTACCTGACCCGAAGAACATCCCGAAGATAAGTGAACTGACCATCAATAATTGCTTCCATGAATAAGTTTTTGTTTCTTCCATAAATTTTTCCTCCAATAATTATCATTTTGAGTAACAAAATAAACGTTGCAGAAACTAGAAATACCACTAATATCAGATTCCATGAAAACCACCACCTTAAAATATAAAAAAAGCCCTTTTCCACTTGGGAAAAGGGCTCTAGATTCTAGAACGGTACCACCTTTTTTCGCTTAAAAAAGCTTCTTCATTCACGGACGCTTTTCGATAAAGTTATCCGCTAGCCTGATAATGGAGGCAGCCACAATGATCTACGTTTTCGACATTGACTCGGAAATGATGTTCGTCTATTCGATTTATTGTCATTTCTCACTTACATGACTCACTGGGAATAAATCACTGAATAGCCTACTGTTTTCCTCGACGCTTTGCTGTATATTTATTTGTTGACGTTATAATACACCTGTTTTTTTTGAAATGCAAGAATATTTCAAATATTTTGTTTTCTTTTTTTGAAACAAGAAAAATACCCAGAGAATACTTGCTAAGTTAGACGGAATACTTGTCCTCTATCTTATGCATAGCTTACATGATCAGCTTTTTTTATTCAAACGAGACCTTTAGAGAATGGAAGCAGCTATTTTTTAACGTTTCTTGGTACTTATGGTTAAGCAACTCTTTTAGAACCTTTTCTTATTTGCTATATAGTTTCTTCTGAGTATGGTAAAATAGGAAAGAATGAATCGAAAAAAAGGGGATGTCTATTTTTGACGGAAGAGTCTAGTTCTTTAGAGATTAGATTGACGGCTGCTGATGATGTCAGCATGCTTTTAGGTGCACACGACAAGCATATAAAACTGATTGAAGAAACAACAGAAACAACCATCCATACACGTGGAGAAATCATTCAGATCATTGGTGAACAATCCCAGATTTCCTTGGCTGCCTCAGTCATTCGGACATTGCAGGAATTGATCAAACGAGGAATCCATGTAAGTACACCAGATGTCGTGACGGCACTGAAAATGGGGCAAAAAGGCACATTAGATTATTTTGTTGAGATGTATGAGGAAGAGATCGTCAAAGACCGTAATGGAAAACCTATACGGGTAAAAAACAGCGGCCAAAAGAAATATGTCGAATCGGTAGCCAAACATGATATCGTATTTGGCGTAGGACCAGCCGGGACAGGAAAAACTTTTCTTGCAGTAGTATTAGCAATCGCTGCCTTGAAAAAAGGTGAAGTGCAAAAAATCATTTTGACGCGGCCTGCTGTGGAAGCAGGGGAAAATCTAGGCTTTCTTCCCGGGGATCTAAAAGAAAAAGTAGATCCTTATCTGCGTCCTGTTTATGATGCTTTATACCAAATTTTTGGATTAGATCATACGAACCGATTGATGGAACGAGGCGTGATCGAAATTGCTCCTTTAGCTTACATGCGGGGGCGGACATTGGATGATGCATTCGTTATTTTGGATGAAGCACAGAACACGACAGTTGCTCAGATGAAAATGTTCCTGACACGTCTTGGTTATCAATCAAAAATGATTGTCAATGGAGATACGAGTCAGATTGATCTGCCTCGAGGGACAACAAGTGGTCTTGTTCATGCAGAACGAACATTAAAGCAAATCAAGAAAATCGATTTTGTTAATTTTGAAGCAAGTGACGTTGTTCGGCACCCTGTAGTTGCCGAAATCATCAAAGCTTATGAAAAGGCAGATCTCCATCAAGAATAAGCTTTGCTTAGGAGGATAAGCACATGTTGAATAAAACACTGCAGAAACTACAAGAAAAACTTGGAAAGGCAGCATTGCCTTTCCTGCTGTTCTTGTTTTTTATCATTATCTGCGGCGTTACATTTAGTAGTGTCAAACAAAAGGCCAATGATTTCAGAGAAGGCCAAGTAGCAGAAGAAAGTATCCGTGCGAACAAAACGATCGAGAACACGGAAGAAACCGAACAAAAAAGAAAACTGGCAGCAGAAGCAGTCACTCCAGAATACACTTACCAAAAAGATCTTGCAGATGACCAGAACAATCGGATCAAGCAACTATTTGAATTGATCGATAAGACGAATGATGCCATCAACAAATCTTATGACGAAAAGATTGATAAGGCAAAGGAAGATGAAAATATCCCAAAGCCTACTACAGAAGAGCGGATCGCCGCGTTGAAGAAAAATTTTGAAAATGTGAATGCAGAAAATGTTGCGTTTTATCAAAAACTACCGAACAATTTTTATTCGACGATATTTGAAATGACTGAAACTGAGATCCATACTGTGAGGGATGAGAGTCTGAAGCTCATTGACGAACAGATGAGCAAACAAGTTCGTGAAAGTGAATTGGAAGCTTTTAAACAAGAAGCAGAAGAGCAAATCCAATATTTGAATGTCACACCAGCACAACAACAAATGATTCGCTACTTAGTGGATCAAGGTATCGTAGTGAATGACGTATTGAATGAGAAAAAGACAGAAGAATTGAAACAATCCGCACGAGAAGCTGTACAACCAGTGATGATCTTCCAAGGAGAAATCATTGTTCGTGAAGGTAATCAAATCGATGCTTCAGCTATGAAAAAATTGGAATTACTAGGACTGACTAATCAAACAACTTCGATTTTTCCGCTAATTGCCATGGTTTTAGCTGTTTTGCTTCAAATCGGCGTACTGATTTATAATTCACTTCAATTCCAAAATGCAGGAGAAAGAACAAAATACGTGCTTTTCTATGTGACAGCTATGTCAGTCAGCATAGTGCTGATGAAATTTTTCCAATTATTCCAAACGGAACAAGCTACTTATATCCCGCTGTTTTATCCCGCTGCTTTTGCACCACTTGTTTTAAGCTTTTTCTTGAATCGAAGAGCAGGGATCATGGCTGGTATTTTCCAAGCAGTATCTGCACTTTTCATTTTTTATGATTCGATTGGCACGAACTTTCTAACGATTATCTTGATGTCTTATGTTTTCTCTGGGCTCATGGCAACGATTGTCAGACGTAAACGGATCTCAGAACAAGGATTATCTGCTGCCATGTGGGTCATTATTTTTCCTGTGATGATGGATGTCATTTTGATCGTCTATCAAGGAATGAGCTTTGGTGATGCAACGACTTGGTTAATGCTTGTCTGCGGGTTCACTGGTGCACTCTTCTCATTCTTGCTGACGATCGGTCTACACCCATATATTGAATTAATGGTCAATGATGACAGTGTAATTGTATTAAATGAACTCAGCAATCCAAATCATCCTTTATTGAAACAGTTGCTGGAAGAAGCGCCAGGTACTTATCATCATAGTATGATGGTAGCTAATCTAAGTGCTAACGCTGTAGCAGAAATCGGCGGACGTTCTTTGCTAACTCGAGTAGCTTGCTATTATCATGATATCGGCAAGATCAAACATGCTAGCTTTTTCGTTGAGAACTTGCCTTCAGGAGCGGAAAACCCGCACAATTTCTTATTGCCAGAAGACAGTAAACATATTATCTTTGGACATGTGACAGATGGAGCCAAAATATTGGAAGATTATAATATGCCGCAAATGGTGATCGATATTTGCAGACAGCATCATGGAACCACGCTAATGCGTTATTTCTACATCAAAGCGAAAGAACGCAATCCGGAAGTAACAGAAGAGCAATTCCGTTATCCTGGACCAAAACCGCAAAGTCGCGAAGCAGGGATCGTCAATATTGCTGACAGTTGTGAGGCTGCAGTACGGGCAATGGATCATCCGACGAGCGAAAAAATCGAAAGTTTTGTCCATAATCTTATCGAAGAGCGTATTTCCGATGGTCAATTAGACGATAGTGGACTGACCTTGAAAGAAATCCGAAAAGTGGAAAAATCATTGATCAGCGGTTTAAGTAGCACCTTCCATTCTCGGATCAAATATCCTAAAATGAAAACAGAAGTTGAGAAGATAAAGGAAGAACAAGAAGAATAGAAAGAAGCGATGTATAATGGATATTACCTTTATGGATGAAACAAACCAAGTCTCAGAAGAGAAAATGAAAGAAATCGATGACTTGCTGCAATTTGCAGCATCTTATTTAAAGATACCAGAGGAAACAGAAATGTCTGTTACTTTCATGGACAATGCAGCAATCCAAGTAATCAATCGTGATTACCGTGGAAAAGATGCACCGACAGACGTCATCAGTTTTGCTCTGGAAGAAGAAGGCGAAGACGAAATCCCAGTGATTTTTGAAGATGGAGAGAATCCATTGCCTCGTGTACTAGGAGACATCATGATCTCTATTGAACGTGCTGCTGAACAAGCAGAAGCTTACGGCCATTCATATGATCGGGAACTTGGCTTTTTAGCGGTACATGGATTCTTGCATATCAACGGGTATGACCATATGACACCAGAAGATGAGAAAGAAATGTTTGGTTTACAGAAAGAGATCTTGGATGCCTATGGACTCAAAAGATAAAAACGTAGAGAAAAACAAACATTTCCTGATGTCTGTGGAATTTGCTGTCCAAGGAGTCAAAACCGTTTTTGAGGAAGAACGCAATATGAGGAAACATGTTGCGTTCGGTATCCTTGCTTTATTTATGGGCGTGATTTTCCAGTTTGATCGGATAGAGTGGTTATGGCTGCTTTTAGCTGTTTTTCTCGTTTGGATAGTAGAGATCATCAATACTGTTTTTGAAAATGTAGTGGACATGTTTACGGATTTTCATTTTCATCCGATTGGGAAAAAAATCAAAGATATGGCAGCTGGAGCAGTTTTAGTGACCGCTTGTTTTGCTGTCATCATTGGGTTGATTTTATTTGTCCCTAAAATATATCATTTGTTGTTTAATTAAAAAGGAGAACGTATATGCCAGAACATAAATCAGGGTTTGTCGCAATCGTCGGCCGCCCGAATGTAGGAAAATCCACATTATTGAACCGAATCGTGGGTCAAAAAATTGCCATTATGAGTGACAAGGCACAGACAACTAGAAATAAAATCCAAGGAGTATATACTACACCAGAAGCTCAGCTGATTTTTATCGATACACCAGGAATCCATAAACCAAAGCATCGTCTAGGAGATTTTATGGTAGAAGCAGCTTACAGTGCGTTGAAAGAAGTGGATGCAGTCTTATTTATGATCAGTGCTGATCAAAAACGCGGTCGGGGAGACGATTTTATTATTGAACGTCTAAAAAACGTGCATTCTCCTGTTTATCTGATTATCAATAAAATCGATAAGATCCATCCAGACGAGTTGCTGGGAATCATCGAAGATTATTCAACGCAGATGCCTTTTGCACAAGTGATTCCGATCTCTGCTACAGAAGGAAACAATGTCGAACGCTTAATGGATGTATTAGTCAGTGAAATGCCAGAGGGCCCACAATATTTTCCAGATGATCAAGTGACTGATCATCCTGAATACTTCATCGTTTCTGAATTGATCCGTGAGAAAGTCTTGTTTTTAACACGAGACGAAGTGCCTCATTCTGTCGCAGTCGTTGTTGATTCGATGAAGCGAAACGAGAATGATAAAATCCATATCCAGGCCACGATCATCGTCGAAAGAGATAGCCAAAAAGGAATCATTATCGGCAAAGGCGGAAAAATGCTGAAGCAAGTAGGAACGAAAGCAAGAAAGGATATCGAAAATCTTTTAGGAGACAAAGTATTTCTAGAACTTTGGGTCAAAGTCCAAAAAGACTGGCGAGACAAAAAAGTCTATCTGCAAGACTTCGGCTACCGAAAAGATGAATACTGATATTCTGAACTTCTTATAGGTTAAGTATAGAAATAAACTGGATAAAAATCCGCACGTTGAGAAAAACGGCGGAAGATCGAAACATAAATAATCTGGATCGGCAGAATCTGCTTTTCCAGATTTATTTTTTAGGAGGGAGAATATGAGCCAGCTTGCAGAATCGAAAGGCTTGATTTTATCTAGCCGTAATTACAAAGAAAAAGATAAATTAGTCAAAATCTTTACGGAATCTTCTGGCAAAATGATGTTTTATATCAAAGGAATCCATCGGCAAAATCAGCCATTAGCTCCGGCTTTGCTCCCCTTTACCGAAGCAGTCTATATCGGTAATTTTCGAAGTGAAGGTTTGTCGTTTTTAAGCAGTGTCAAAGACGTCCATGCGTTTCGGAACATCCAAGAAGATATCTTTTTGAGCGGTTATGGTACGTATTTGCTAAATCTAGTAGATGCAGCAATCGAAGATCATCAATATGACCCGCATTTATTCCAATTTACGCAACAAGCTCTGCAGCGGATGGATCAAGGAGATGATGCAGAAATCATCACGAATATCTTTGAAGTTCAAATACTGCAACGCTTCGGAATCGCGCCAATTTGGACGCACTGTGTCGTATGCGGGGAAACAAAAGGAAAATTTGACTATTCTTCCAAATATGGCGGTGTGATATGCGAGAAACACTGGCCAATGGGCGAACACCGTTATCATGCAGATCCTCGCGCTGTTTATTTCGTTCGAATGTTTTCGGCTATTTCTTATGATAAGATCAGTGGAATCCACTTGAAAGAAGAAACGAAGCAGGCAATCCGTGACCTCATTGACCAGTTGTATGATGAATATGTCGGTATTCATCTAAAAAGCAAAAAGTTCATTGATCAAATGAAGTCTTGGGCACACGTATTAAAGACGCCAGAGAAAAATATGCCTGAAAAAGAGATACCTGAAAAAGAAGAATAAATGAAAGATACAACAAAAAAATCAAAACTATTTGACAAATACAGGGACTTCCGTCTATTATTAACCGTAGATTAAATAGATCGTTCACTGAGAGGATCTATTATAGAAACAAGAAAACTGCAAAATGAATACGTACATTGACCAAGATCAGTAAAAAACACGTGGTTTAGCGAGTTCGGGAGAGTGGAAGCCGGACCCAAACGATTTTTGAAGAGGCACTTGCGAGTACGATAAATGAAGCTGCCGAATCTTTATTCGGAAGTAGGGTGGAACCGCGAAATTATTCGTCCCTATGTCTGTAATCAGACATAGGGACTTTTTGTCGTTTTCTTTCCTGTATTCTTATTGACAGCAACGCTTAAAAATTGAAAGGGGCAAAACAGATGAGTAAAAAATTGACCGTCCAAGATATGATTTTAACATTACAAAAATTTTGGTCATCAAACGGCTGCATGCTGATGCAAGCTTATGATACAGAAAAAGGAGCAGGTACGATGAGCCCATATACATTCTTACGGGCAATCGGACCGGAACCATGGAATGCTGCTTATGTAGAGCCATCCCGCCGACCAGCTGACGGGCGTTATGGAGAAAACCCAAACCGTTTGTATCAGCATCATCAATTTCAAGTCGTAATGAAACCTTCACCTGAAAATATCCAAGAGCTTTATTTAGAAAGCTTGCGTCTTTTAGGAATTGATCCATTAGAACACGATATTCGTTTTGTTGAAGACAACTGGGAGAACCCATCGATGGGTTGTGCCGGTGTGGGCTGGGAAGTATGGCTTGATGGGATGGAGATCACACAATTCACGTACTTCCAGCAAGTCGGAGGACTACCTTGTAAACCAGTTACTTCTGAGATCACTTATGGACTAGAACGTCTTGCTTCATATATTCAAGAAGTTGAAAGTGTCTATGACTTGGAATGGGCTGATGGCGTGAAATATGGCGAGATCTTCAAACAACCAGAATATGAACATTCCAAATATTCTTTTGAAGTAAGCGACCAAGACTTGCTACTAAGTAACTTTGACCGTTTTGAAAAAGAAGCTAAACGCTGTATCGATGAAAATCTTGTTCATCCAGCGTATGATTATATTTTGAAATGTAGCCATACATTCAATTTATTAGATGCTCGCGGTGCAGTATCCGTAACAGAGCGTGCAGGTTATCTTTCCCGCATCCGCAACATGGCTCGTGCTGTAGCCAAAATCTTTGTGGCAGAACGCGAAAAATTAGGATTCCCTTTATTGAATAAAAACACAGCAAATCCAGAAAACGTGAAGGAGGCTGAATAAGATGGCAAAAGACTTATTACTTGAAATCGGGCTGGAAGAAATGCCTGCTCATGTAGTCACACCAAGCATGAAACAATTAGAAGAAAAAACAGCAAAATTTTTAGATGAAAACCAATTGACTTATGATACGATCGAAACGTTTTCTACACCGCGCCGCTTAGCAATCAAAGTAACAAACATTCCAGAACGTCAAGCAGACAGCGAAGAAGAAGTCAAAGGACCAGCCAAAAAAATTGCTTTGGACGCAGATGGAAACTGGACGAAAGCAGCTGAAGGATTTGTCCGCGGACAAGGTCTGACGACAGATGCTATCACTTTTAGAGAATTAAAAGGCGTGGAATATGTCTATGTAACGAAATACACTCACGGCAAAGAAGCAAAAGAAGTATTGACAGGTTTAGCAGATGTCATTAAAAGCCTCACTTTCCCAGTAACGATGCACTGGGCAGAATACGATTTTGAATATATTCGCCCTATTCACTGGATCGTGGCATTGTTAGATGACGAAATAATCCCGTTTGAGATCTTGGATGTCAAAACAGACAGAGCTTCAAGAGGTCATCGTTTCTTAGGCGAAGATGTGACATTTACGCATGCAAAAGAATACGAAGAAAAATTAAATGAACAATTTGTTATTGCTTCACCGCAAAAAAGAAAAGAAATGATCATCACACAAGCAAACGAATTAGCAGAAAAAAATCACTGGATCATTGATCTAGATGAAGATTTACTAGAAGAAGTCAACAATCTAGTCGAATATCCAACTGTCTTTTCTGGCGACTTCGAAGAAAAATATCTATCTGTTCCTGAAGAAGTACTAGTCACTTCTATGAAAGAACATCAACGTTATTTCGAAGTACGGAACGATCAAGGTATGTTGCTTCCTCATTTTATTTCTGCTCGTAATGGCGATCGGGTAAAATTGGAAAATGTGGTACGAGGCAATCAAAAAGTATTGACTGCTCGTTTAGAAGATGCGGAATTCTTTTATAATGAAGACAAGAAAGCTTCAATCGACCAATACGTTGAAAAATTAAAAACTGTTACTTTCCATGAAAAAATCGGTAGCATCTACGAGAAAATGCAACGGGTACAAGTCATCGCCCGCATTATAGGCGAACAAGTAGGACTATCTGAGGAAGAATTGATGGATCTGCAACGCGCTGCTGAAATCTATAAATTTGATCTAGTAACCAACATGGTAGGAGAATTCCCTGAACTACAAGGGATCATGGGAGAAAAATATGCTCTGCTTAAAGGCGAGAAACCAGCCGTAGCAACAGCGATCCGTGAACATTACATGCCTATATCCAGTGAAGGAGATCTACCTGAGACTACAGTAGGTTCTGTTTTAGCGATTGCTGATAAATTAGATAGTATCTTTTCTTTCTTTGCAGTTGGGATGATCCCAAGTGGCTCAAACGATCCATATGCTTTGCGCCGTCAAGCATATGGTGTCGTTCGAATCATCGAATCGAAAAAATGGGCCTTTCCTTTGTCTGTTCTGCAAGAAACGATTAGTGAAGTTATCAGTAAAGATACGGATCGTTTTGGCATTGGCTTGTCAGCGGGACAACAACAGGTGATCGACTTTATCAAAGGCCGTCTGCGCCAATTATTGACAACTAAGAATATTCGTCATGATGTCATCGAAGCTGTTTTGAACGCAGAACAAAAAGATCTGACAAAAGTATTTGCAGCAGCACAATTGTTCAAGCAGCATCTTGCAGATGAAGACTTCAAACCATCGATGGAAGCTTTGACACGTGTCGTGAACTTAGCGAAAAAAGCGGAGCTTGAAAAACAATCAGAAGTAGACCCTGAACTGTTCGAAAACGAAGCGGAGAAAGAACTGCACAAAGCAGTAGAGGCAATGAAAACAAGCTTTGCTGACCAAACGATCAACGAAAATTATGATCAGCTTGTAAGCCTTCGCCCACTGATCGAAAATTATTTTGATCAGACGATGGTCATGGCAGAAGAACCAGCAGTACGTAAGAACCGATTAACGCAATTAAGTCAAATTGCTGCCATGGCTTTGTCACTAGCAAGTTTAGATCAAATCATCACAAAATAATTTCTAATATGTAAATAAACCAGAGAACAGGCACAAAATAGGCTATTTCTCTGGTTTATTTGTTATAAATATAAATAACTATTATTAATTCAATGTTAATTTTTTTTGTTATTTTATTTTTTGTGTAACTTTTAAAAACACCTATGAAAATTAAGGAAATAAAAATGAAATCGATTAATTGTTATCTTATTAATGTTTTATTTATTTTTAAATCGTAAATTGCCCTAGTCAAGAAAACAGTTTGTGGTATGATTATATAGGGAAAACTTGTTTACAAATATTTCTGTGAATATATTAGTTTAATTATGTTTTTAAAATAAAAAGCTGTCATTTTTATGTAAGTGAATTATATCTTAATTTATCTATCATCAATACTTAGGAGTGAATCTATGGAAAAGCCATTCGTCAAGTCATTGACTGCTGTGGCGGTAGGTGCAGGTGCTATTGCGATCTGTTTGTTTGGTTACCATATCAATAATCAGCGGCAACATCAGCAACGGATCAATTATGCAGAATCTGCCATCACCAATCAAAAAGACACCTTGACTTCTTTATCGAAAGAAGTAGACAAGCTGTATAGTACAAAAGAAAAAATTTTTCTAAACCCTGAAATAACAGAAGAAACAATTACAAGTTTGTCCCATAAGCTATCCTCTGTCAAACTTTCAGCAGATGATTACGACATCAAAGAATCAGAATTGCCTAAAGAAGCTGTTGCAATCCAAGATGAGAAGAAAGCAATCGTGACACAGTTAGATAGTGCAGAATCAAAACTGAAGATCCAGACAGCTGTCAACGATTTATTTACTAAAAATGTATCAAACTGGCAGCAAGCTGTAGACGATGTCGTCATCAAAGAAAAGGTGACAAGTGCAGATGTCGCTCGTGTACGTGAAAATATGAGCTTTTTTAAAGATAGTCCTTGGAAAACGGTTGTTATGCAATATCTAGGATTCGCTGATACTCAGATCGCGCAAGTCACGCAACTAGATCAGTTATTCGATACGATGTTGAAGGATGGTCAAGTGACTGCCACCGCTACTTACGATCAATATTTGACGGTGCTCAGTCAAATAGAGCAGATCCGGAATGAAAAAATACGCGCAGCATACGCAACAAAAGCACAAACTGTTGCTCAGCAAATGGGCTATAGCAATATAAGCTATTGACAGTTAAAACGTTGATTCAAGCAAGGTTAGCAAACGGAGGAAACTATGGCAAGTCGAAGAAGAAAATCAAGAGGGAAAAAAATATTTCTGATTATTTTAGCAGTTCTTATCGTATTAGTATTAGCAATTGTAGGAGTAGGAGCAAAATTATATCTGGATCTCTCACATTCTATTGAGAAAACTTACGAATCAGTGGAACGAACCCAAGGAGAACGAACGAAACCAGTTGATCTGGACAAACAAGAATCTTTCTCTGTTCTATTGATGGGGATTGATACTGGAGATTTAGGTCGGGTCGATCAAGGAAGATCAGATACGATGATGGTTGCCACAGTCAGTCCTGAAGACAAACAGACAACGATCGTCAGCATTCCTCGAGATACGTATGTCGACATCGTAGGTCGTGACACAAAAGACAAGATCAACCACGCTTACGCATTCGGCGGAGCTGCCATGGCGATGGATACCGTACAAAAATATGTAGACATCCCAATCGATCACTATGTCTCTATCAATATGAAAGGGCTAAAGGAACTCGTTGATGCAGTTGGTGGTATCGAAGTCAATAATGACCTCACTTTCTCACAAGATGGCTATGACTTTACAATCGGTAAAATCACATTGAACGGGGATCAGGCATTATCTTATTCTCGTATGCGTTATGAAGATCCAAACGGTGACTATGGTAGACAAGAGCGTCAAAGAAAGATCGTAGAAGGCGTAGCAAAAAAAGTATTGAGTCTAAACGGTGTCAGCAACTATCAATCCGTTTTGAATGCCCTAGAGTCGAATATGAAAACAGACATGAGCTTTGATGAAATGAAAAAAATCGCTTTAGATTATCGGGAGGCATTTGGTACGATCAAGCAAGATCAGTTGCAAGGAGAAGGCTTCATGCAAGATAATATCTCCTATCAAAAAGTCAGCGATCAAGAACTTGATCGTGTGAAAAAAGAATTAAAAGATCAAATGAATCTAGAGAATAAATAGGAAAGTGGAGAAAAAATGGAAGAGACAATCAGCTTGAAAGAAATTTTTGAAACATTACGCAAACACTTGGCAACAATCATCATCTCAATGTTTGCTGGCTTGGCCATCTCAGGAATCGTAACATTTTTCATCTTGACACCCAAATACAGTTCACAAGCACAATTGATCGTGACGCTGCCACAATCAGACACTGCAAATGTCAATGATGTCAATACGAACCTGCAAATGATCAATACGTATAAAGATATGATCGTTAGTGATTTAGTGCTCAATGAAGTCAAAGACCGTTTAGAGACAGAAGATAATGTGAAAATGACTGCTGGACAAATCAAAGATGTTATCTCAGTCAATCAGTCAGAAAACTCACAAATGTTCTCGATCCAGGCAATAAGCACGAATGCAGTGACTGCTCAACAGATCGCTAACACAACTTCCCAAGTTTTCCAAGAGAATGCAAAAGACGTGATGAATGTCGATAAAATTTCGATTATTTCAGGTGCAGTTGCCAATACGACACCTGTTTCGCCAAATAATAAATTGAATCTAGTGATTGGCTTAGTATTAGGAATGATGGTAGGCGTAGGTCTGGCATTCTTATTCGAATTACTTGATCGGACAGTGAAAGATGAAAAATATGTGACGGATACATTAGGATTCCCAATCTTAGGAACAGTTCCAGAAATGTCAGCGAAAGAATTGAACGCTGGTATCCGTAAAAAAGGACCAGCTCCTGCACGACCAAAAGCTACAAACGATAAAACAGCCCCATCACGCAGAAGCCGCTCAAGAGTCTAGGAGGAAGAAAAATGGCACGAACACAGAAACAAAAAGCAGCACAAACTCATGCAGTCAGTTTGATCACATTAACAAACCCATCTTCACCAATCGCCGAACAATATCGTACGATCCGGACGAATATCCAGTTTGCCTCCGCAGCTGGTCAGCAAATCAAAACGATTGTCGTGACTTCATCAGGTCCTGGAGAAGGGAAATCCACCACTTCAGCAAACATTGCAGTCGTTTTTGCTAAATCAGGTCAACGAGTTCTACTAGTCGATGCAGATTTACGTAAACCCGTCGTCTATAAGACATTCCAGCTGAACAATGCCAGTGGATTAAGTACAGCACTTAGTTCATCAGGAAGTGTAGCAGATGTGATCCAACGAACGCCAGTCGAGAACTTGTCGATTTTGCCTAGTGGGCCTAAGCCACCCAACCCATCCGAATTGTTAAGCTCGCCAAGAATGGATCAGATCCTAGCCGAAGCAAGACAGTTATTTGACGTGGTGATATTCGATATGCCACCAGTAGTAGCCGTAACAGATGCACAGATCATGTCTTCAAAAACGGATGGCACTTTATTGGTCGTACGTGAAAATACGTCACGTAAAGAATCCTTGACTAAAGCAAAAGAACTGCTGGAGATGGTACAAGCACGAGTCTTAGGTGTTGTGTACAACGGAGCAGAACATAGCAAAGATGCTGGTTATTACTACGGAAATTAAGGAATAAGAAGAGAGGAGACAAGAGAAATGATCGATCTACATTGCCATATCCTACCAGGAATCGATGACGGGGCAGAAAACTTAGAAGCAAGTATTGCAATGGCTGAAAAAGCGATTCAGCAAGGCATCACGCATATTTTATGCACACCACACCATAATAATGGAAAATACAGCAATGAAAAATCACAAGTCATTTCTCTAGTCGCTTCGTTACAAGCAGAATTAGAGAAAAGACAATTGCCTTTGACGTTATTGGAAGGACAAGAAGTACGTATTACCGGAACGCTCATCGAAGACATCCATCGAGATGAAATTTTATTTACAGATTTAGATGATACATATCTTCTGATCGAATTTCCGACACTGGAAGTGCCGTTATATGCAGAACGGCTTTTTTTTGAGTTGTTAGAACTAGGAAAGACACCAGTGATCGTCCATCCAGAACGTAATGCGCATTTTCGCGAAGACCCGAATCATTTAATTCCGTTCCTAGATATGGGATGTTTGGCCCAACTTACTGCGCCAAGTTATGTTGGGGTATTTGGCAAAGATATCCAGAAAACAGCCAAAACGATGGTCAAACATAATCTCGTGCAGATGGCTGCTTCTGATGCCCATGGGGTCTCTAAGCGCACCTTTTACTTAAAAGAGTGCTATGAACAGATTGCCAAGGACTTTGGTAAGGAAAAAGTAGTACAGATGAAACAAGTCGCAAAGGATCTGATCAACGGGGATGAAATCAGTTATCCAATCTATGAAGAGGTAAAAAAGAAGAAGTTTGGTTTATTTTAGGGGGAATTAAAAAGTGTTTATATTAACAAGAAGAAGAAAAATTGCCACATTGGTTTTTGTGGACAGCTTGTTATTAATTGCTGCAAATATTGCAGCAGCTAAATTCATGAAGCCGTTTGTAGCTATACCAATGGACCTTATTTTAATCTCTATCGGTTTGTCGATTGGTTTTTATTTATTTTATGGTAGTTTATTCAAAGTTTTCACTCGGATCAATCGCTATACAAATTTAAGAGAGATCATTGCAATTTTTAGTTCACTATCTGCAAGTGCTGCCTCAAGTATCCTCATACTGCTGTTCATTAATCGGCGATACAGTTTACGGTTAGTTATCTTTGCTTATCTGCTTTCGCTCTTATTGATCATCGGTAGCCGATTGATCTGGCGTATCTACATCGAAACAAAAAATATGAGATACGTATCAGCAGATTCTGCTAAAAATACCTTGATTGTTGGTGCTGGCGAAGGCGGGCGTATTTTATACAACAGCTTTCTTGGATCCAAAACGGCTCAAGATATCCACGTTGTCGGGTTTGTAGATGATGATCCAAATAAAAGAAATACGTATCTTTCAGGAAAAAAAGTATTAGGTGCATTAAAAGATATTCCGGAATTGATTGAAAAATATGACATTCAAATGGTAACGATCGCTATCCCTTCCTTATCAAGAAAAAAATTACGACGAATCTTCGAGTTAGTCGAATCCGCTCGTGTGAAAGTCAACACGATGCCTTCTATAGAAGAACTTGCTTCAGGAAAAATTAGCGTATCAAAATTAAAAACAATTGACGTAGTGGATTTACTGGGAAGAGATGAGGTAAAGCTGGATATTGAATCCATCAAAGATCAGATCACAGACAAAGTCATTCTTGTCACCGGTGCAGGAGGATCAATTGGTTCAGAAATCTGCCGGCAAATCATCCAATTTGTCCCTGCAAAACTATTACTTTTAGGTCATGGGGAGAACTCGATCTACTTGATTGACCGTGAGTTACGCACGCATCATCAAAATTGTCCTACAGAAATCGTACCGATCATCGCAGATATCCAAGATCGTGAGAAAATCAATGAGATCATGGAACAATATCATCCAGATATCGTCTACCATGCAGCTGCTCATAAACATGTACCACTGATGGAATATAATCCAAAAGAAGCAGTCAAAAACAATATTTTCGGTACAAAAAATGTAGCAGAAGCAGCTAAAGCAGCAAAAGTGAAAAACTTCGTCATGGTATCGACAGATAAAGCTAACAATCCTCCAAATGTCATGGGTTCAACAAAACGAATCGCTGAAATGATCGTGACTGGATTGAATGAAGAAGGCTGTACGAAATTCTCAGCTGTCAGATTTGGGAATGTCCTTGGTTCTCGCGGTAGTGTGATTCCAGTATTCAGAGAACAAATTGCTCAAGGTGGTCCAATCACTGTAACAGACTTTCGTATGACCCGATACTTCATGACGATTCCTGAAGCGAGTCGTTTAGTTATTCAATCTGGCGCATTAGCAAAAGGTGGCGAAATTTTTATTCTAGATATGAGTGAACCAGTGAAGATTGTAGACCTAGCGAAAAACATGATCCGATTGAGCGGGTATAGCGAAGACGAAATCGAAATCATTGAAACAGGTATCCGTCCAGGGGAAAAACTATATGAAGAACTATTGTTGGATAAGGAAAGAAATGATGAAGCAGTTTATGAGAAAATCTTTGTAGGAAACATCAAAGGCTACTCAATACAAAAAGTGATGGATTTTGTTAAGAGCCTGCCGCAAGACGATGAACAATTGGCTAAAGACATTGTCACTTTTGCAAATGCTTCGAATAAGTAGGGGGAGTAAAGTGTATAAAGACGGTTTAAAAAGAGGGATAGATTTTTTATTATCTTTAGTTGGTATCATCGTATTGTCACCGATCCTTTTGATTCTATGTATAGCTATCAAAATCGATTCAAAAGGTCCAGTCATCTTCAAACAAAAACGGGTAGGAAAAAACAAATCCCATTTTTATATCTATAAATTCCGAACGATGAAAGTAGATACGCCTCAAGAGACACCAACTCATTTGTTATCAAATCCTGACTTTTTTATTACACGAGTAGGAAAATTCCTTAGAAAAACAAGTCTGGATGAACTACCGCAATTATTTAATATATTAAAAGGGGACATGGCAGTCATCGGACCACGTCCAGCACTATGGAACCAATATGATTTGATTGAAGAACGAGACAAGTACCATGCAAATGATATCCGTCCAGGACTAACAGGGCTCGCACAGATCAGTGGACGAGATGAATTAGAGATCGACTACAAAGCACGTTTAGATGGACAGTACACAGCAAATATCACGCCATGGATGGATCTAAAATGCTTTTTTGGAACCATAATCTCCGTCTTTAAAAGCGACGGCGTTGTCGAAGGCGGAACTGGTTCGGTGAAAAAGGAGGATGCAAAATGAAAAAGATCCTGATTACTGGTGCAAACAGCTATATCGGTACATCCTTCAAAAAATGGATGACACAATTTCAAGACGAGTATCAAATCGACACACTAAGTGTACGAGGTGACGCGTGGAGAGAACATGACTTTTCGGGGTATGATACGGTTTTTCATGTAGCAGGTATCGCGCACGCAGATGTATCCAAAGTAAGCGAAGAAACAAAGCAGCTCTATTATGCGGTCAACCGAGACCTTGCGATTGAGACCGCAAAAAAATATAAACAAGATCTATCAGGAAAAAAGGGCCAATTCATTTATATGAGCTCCATCATTATTTATGGTGAAGAAACAAATATCAACAAAAAACGTGTAATCACATCAGATACCAAACCAAATCCTTCCAATTTCTATGGCGACAGCAAACTGCAAGCGGAGATTGGCTTACAACCATTAGACGACGATACTTTCCATGTCGCTATTTTACGTCCGCCAATGATCTATGGACCGGGGAGTAAGGGAAACTATCAACAATTGGTGAAGTTGGCAAATAAATTACCTATTTTTCCTGATGTAAAAAATGAACGATCAATGCTACATATTGATAAGTTGTCTGAGTTTATCAAAGAACGCATTGATGCTCAAGACAGTGGTGTATTTTTCCCACAAAATGATCAATATGTTCGCACAAGTCATATGGTGAGAGATATTGCTCAAGAAAATGGAAAAAAAATTTACCTTTTCTCTTATATGAATTGGGCAATACGCTTACTCGGATATGTACCAGGAAAAATCGGAAGATTAACGAATAAGGCGTTTGGGAATTTGGTTTATGAGAAAAGAAATTATAAGGGGAGACAAGATGAATAAGTTTACTACTTACTCAGTTTTAATGTCAGTATACTATAAAGAGAAACCAGAATATTTAGTAGAAAGCATAGAAAGTATCGTTAATCAGTCTATTTTAACAGATGATTTTGTTATTGTAAAAGATGGACCGCTAACACCAGAGTTAGATTTAATTTTAGATAAATATTCAAAAAAGTTTTCTTTTATAAAATTAATTAGTTTGGAAAAAAATATCGGATTAGGTTTAGCTTTAAATGCAGGGTTAGCAAATTGTAAAAATGAATTAGTAGCTCGAATGGATAGCGACGACATTAGTCTTTCAACCAGATGTGAACACCAGCTCAATAGATTTAATTCTAAAGAGGAATTGGTAATATTAGGAACTCAGATTGCTGAATTTTATACAACACCGAAAGATATCGTAAGTATGCGACAGGTTCCAACGAAGTTTGATGAAATAATCGAATTTTCAAGAAGAAGAAGTCCATTTAATCATCCAACTGTAATGTATAAGAAATCAAGAATTTTAGAATTAGGTGGATATAAAGATGTCCGTAGGAAAGAAGATCTTGAACTTTTTTTAAATGCTTTAAATAATGAATATTACTCGGAAAACTTAGATGAAATAGGACTGTACTTTAGATCAAATGAGGATAATTATTTGAGAAGAAAAGACAAGGTGAATTGCATAAACTATATTTCAACAATCTATTCATATTATAAAAAAAAATATTGTGATTTTTTTGATTTATCTTATGTGGTTATAAGTCAGTTGTTTTTTATGATAGCTCCAAAAAAAGTATTGAAATTTGTATCTAATAAGTACCTAAGGAAAAGCGTAAATTAAATGAATATTAATTTAATATTACATTTAATAGTGAAGTTTTTGGAGGCCGCTATTTCTGATTACAATAAAATAATTTAAAGGCAAGGAATCCGTGTATGAACGTTTTATTTTTTTATCTAGTATATGTGACGATCCTCTCATTTTCATTTATCAAAAAAAGGTCAAATATTCTTTTATTTTTTAGTCTAATACCTTTTTGGTTTCTTGGATCGTTTAGACATTTATCAATCGGAAATGATTCTATGGAGTATGCTCGAGTATTTCAAACAATAGGTCAAGGTTCTTGGGAGGGATATAAAGAACGTTATGAACTGGGTTTTTTATTTTTAAATAGACTACTAAATTTAGTTAGTAAAAACTATATATTGTTATTCGCAGTGTGTATGTTTATAGTCATAATAGCCCTATATATATATTTAAAAGAGTTCTCATCTCTATGGGGTTTTTCTATCGCAATGTTCTTTTTATTGAGATATTTTGATATGTCAATGAATGTTATTCGTCTTTCAGTATCAATTGCTTTTGTTATGCTAAGTATCGTTGCATTAAAAAAGTCAAGAATGATACTTTTTTTCGTAGGAATAGCTACTGCTTTTCTGTTTCACAGAACTGCTATTGTCGCTATATCATTTATTTTCATTTATAAAAGAAGAATTAAATTATCCTTTTTATCAATATCGATGCTTTCAACTTTGGTGATTCTTTTTAACTTATTTTTTATTAAAATATTAGTAATTTTATTGGAAATTTTTCCAATTTATAGTTACTACATTGATTCGGAATATTTAAATGGAAATGTCAGAATTGCTTCAGTACTAAAAATAATTTTATTTACTTTTATTTTCTCTGTAAGCTTTTATCTTGAAAGAAAAAATAGAAAGACTGAAACTAACTCTTTACACATTTCCAATGAAAATTATAATAAAAAAATTTTTAATTTAGATGACTTTTGCTTTAATTCCGGTTTAATAGGAATAGTTGTTTTACTGCTATCTCTTCAGTTTAATCTATTTGATAGAATTTCTGATTTTTTTCTTATCAACCTAATTGTCTATTTGCCAAATCAATTAGCGAAGATTAAAAATACAAAAAAAATCATTTTTTATATGTATCTTTTTCTTGCCTTTTTTATGCTATATTATCTAATTATTATTATTTTTAAACCCGAATGGAATAAAGTATACCCTTATTTATTTTATTGGAATTAGGAGAATAAACAATGAAACCTAGAGTACTAAACATAACTGCAGAGAGACCTTCTGGAGGCGTAGAGACTGTAATTAGAAATTTTGAAAAGAATTTTGATGAATCCATTATTTTTGATTTTCTGTTTTTCGGTTCAGAAGGAAATAATAAATTTGATAAAGATATGCGCGAACATGGACGTACTGTTCATATTTTGCCAGCTATCTCATTAAAAAAAATCAAACAAAATATAAAAAATATAGATGCTTTTTTTTCAAAGCATATAGAAGAATATAATATTTTGCATGTACATCATCCCAACATTGCTTTCTTAATTTCTCCAATAGCATCCAAATACGGTTTTAAAATCATCATAGGACACTCACATGCAACAAAGTATTCAGATAAAAAAATATCAGCACTAAGAAATTTTTTTCTACTTCTTGGTCGGAAAAAGTTTTTTTCAAATTTTATAGGCTGCTCAAATGAATCAGGTGCTTTTTTAGCTAAAGGAGGACAGTATAAGTTAATAAAAAATGCTATTGAGGCAGAGCGTTTTTCTTTTAATGAAGGAAAAAGAATTGGTATAAGAAAAGAACTTCATTTTGAGGATAAGTTTGTTATGGGATGTATAGGAAGATTTACTCCTCAAAAAAATCAAGAATTTTTGTTGAAAGTTGCAAGGGAACTAATAAATAATGATTATAAAAATTTTCTGATTCTTCTAATTGGTGAAGGACCAGATCAAAAGAAATTAGAAAATAAAATTGTAAAAATGAATTTGAGTGATTATGTGATGATAAGAAGTCATGAAAATAAAATTAGTGACTTTTTGAATTCATTGGATTTAATTTTAATGCCTTCAAAATTCGAAGGGTTTCCGATGGTCGCTATTGAAAGCTTAGCAAATGGATTGGATTTATTATTAAGCGATAAAATTACAAAGGATTTAACTGATGAAAAAACCTCCTTTTTATCTATTAGAAATACTGATGTTTGGGTACGCAAGATAATTGAGATCAGCAATAAAACGAGACTAAAACGAAATGAAAATAAAGCTATTTCATTAGGTTATGATATAAAGATAGAACAGAAGGAGTTAATTTTTTATTATCAAAACTTGTTAGAACAAAATATATCTATTAATGAATCGTAGTTAGAAAAATACTATTATAGATATGGTGTCTTAAATTTGAAGAATGTTTGGGTGCTATGTAGAAGTTAAATTTGTTATATATTATAAAAAAGCATATTTGGATATTTAAACATTTTTTGGAACATATTCTGAGAAGTTAAAAGCTATCGAGATAACATATAAGGGTAACTACATCCTATATGTTATCTCTTCAAAACTGTAATATTTTATTTTTATTAAAAAGGGGATAAAAGTTAATGACTGATGGTTCTGGGGTCAGTGTTGTTATTACAACGATTGGAAATACTACATTTCTTATGAAATCATTAGAAAGTGTTGTGAAACAAACTTACGATAATATTCAGATTATTGTTGTTTTGGATGGAGAAAATGCTGAATGTAGTACTTTTCTAAATAAATGGAAAGCTGATAATGAAGTTGAGCTTTGTTTTGTTAAAAATGAAACACGGCTTGGAGGAAATGAATCGAGAAATATAGGCATACAGAATGCAATCTATCCATGGGTGGCTTTACTTGATGATGATGATGAATGGTTACCGGATAAAATTGAAAAGCAAATGATAGCTATTGAAAATAGTAAAAATGCAGCTAACTCAATCTGCTTCACGTCTGTTCAAACGACTGATAGATTTCAGAGAAAAGTTATTCGTCCTAGAACATCCTACTCTGGTCAAGAAATAGGAGGATATCTATTTGGAACAAAGTTGGGACGAGCATATGGATTCATTCAAACATCAACAATTCTAGCAAGCAGAGAATTATTTTTAAAAAACCCATTTACTAGTGGTCTACCTAAGCATCAAGACTGGGACTGGGTAATACGTGCCGTAAAATTATTTAATTCAGAAATTATTCACGTGAATCTACCTTTAACCGTGTATAATATGAACCCAGCTCAAAGCGTGGGGAAAGTAAATAGATGGAGAGATTCTGAAAAGTGGCTAAAATCTGTGGAAACTTTAATATCTAAACAATCAAGAGAGAGTTTTCTGTTGAATGTTGTGATTGGAGGAATTGCAAAAGATTCTAATATAAAATCTGAAGACAAGAGAGAATTAATTAAGGAACGAATTCAAACAATATCATTAAGATCACGTTTTACAGTTCTTTATCTTAGAATTAAATTATTGACTCTAACTATAAAATAAAAGCTAGTTATATATTTTTGGACATATGATTATCATTCTTAGCAGTTATAAGTTGTTCTGCATCATTAAGATACTGGCTATTTATTTGGGCTATTTCTAATGTTTTCCGAAGTAAACGAATAAATTAATAAAAATAAATTGTTACTATTTCAGGAACAATTTTACGCTGATAGACAGTTTTAGTTACTTTGGTTAGCAATATAAATGGGTTTTTAAGTTTATAGAATTCTGTAGCTTATAACAAGAAATTCAGTATAAATGTTAACTATATGAAAAAATAAAGAAAAAGGGAGAATTTATATGAAAATTTCAGTATTTGGTTTAGGTTACGTTGGCTTAGCCAATGCCTTATTACTTAGCCAGCACGAAAATGTTAAAGCATATGATATCGTTGAGGAAAAGATCAATATGCTAAGAAACAGACAATCACCTTTAGAGGATAAAGAAGTTTACGAGTTTCTCGAACGGGATGATTTAAATGTGGAATTTACTAAAGATTTTGAGGAAGCTGTACTTTTTGGGGATTACTTGATCATCGCTACACCGACAGATTACGACGAAAAGAAAAACTACTTTAATACTTCCACAGTTGAAGATGTTATTGAAAAAGCTCTGATCATTCGACCAGATGCTACCTTTATTATTAAGTCAACTGTTCCCGTGGGATATACATTAGAATTAAAAGCAAAATTTAAAACAGAGAATATTATTTTTTCTCCAGAGTTTTTAAGAGAAGGGAAGGCATTGTATGATAACTTGCATCCTTCTCGAATTGTTGTAGGAGAGTGTTCTGATAGAGGGCAAGAAATAGCGGATATGTTTGAACGGAACGCTTTAGATAAAGATGTGCCAGTTCTTTTGACACATCCTACTGAAGCTGAAGCAATTAAATTGTTTTCAAACACTTATCTTGCTTTACGCGTAGCATATTTTAATGAGTTAGATACTTATGCTGAATCTCGAGGATTGAATACAAAACAAATCATTGAGGGAGTAGGGTTAGATCCTCGAATTGGCTCTCACTACAATAATCCCTCATTCGGTTACGGAGGATATTGTTTACCTAAAGATACAAAGCAGCTAAGAGCAAACTATGAAAATGTTCCAAGCAATATCATCAATGCAATTGTAGACGCAAATACGACAAGAAAAGATTTTATTGCAGAACAAATCATTGCTAAAAATCCTAAAATAGTTGGAATCTACCGTTTAACGATGAAAGCTAATTCAGATAATTTCCGTTATTCATCAATTCAAGGTGTTATGAAACGGATCAAAGCAAAAGGAATTGAAGTAGTTGTTTATGAACCAACATTAGATGCGGAAGATTTCTTTAATTCTAAAGTGGTTAAAGACTTTGAAGAATTTAAAACTATTTCAGATGTGATTGTATCGAACCGTGTTGAACCTGTACTTAATGATGTAGAGGATAAGGTTTATACGAGAGATATCTTTAGGAGGGATTAATGATGAGAGTATTAATTTTAACTCAGCAGTATCCAAAAGAAGCTGATATATATAGAAATGGTTTTGTTCATACAAGAGTAAAACGATATTTAAACGAAACAAGTGATAATTATGAAGTATTTGTTCTAAATAATAGAAATAATAAGTACGTTTATGAACAAGTTAATGTACAAGAAGGTACTGCTGATAAATTAAGGGAGATACTTGATAATAAAACTTATGATAAGATAATCATACACTTTCTAACGTGGCAAATGATACCAGTACTTATAGAAGAAAAATTTATTAAAATTAAAAAATTAATATGGGTACATGGGTATGAAGCGTTGAGTTGGAAACGACGAATGTTTAATATTTTTAGTTCAGATTTCATAAAATATATTTATTATAATGAACTACAACTCAGATACTATAGAAAATATCTAAGTTACGATACCAATAGTACTTTTGTGTTTGTTTCTGAATGGATGAAGGATATCGCAGAGAAGGATATTAAAGCTAAATTTACTAACTTTGAAATTATACCTAACGGCATAGATACTGAAAAATTTAAGTATTCCTCAAAGGATTCATTGAAAAAGAATATTCTCTTAATAAGACCATTCAATAGTAGAAAGTATGCAACGGATGTTGCTTGTAAAGCTCTTGAGTTATTATCGAATGAAAAAAATTTTTCTGAATATTCGATAACAATTGTTGGAGAGGGACAATATTACGAAAAGGATACTAAGGCACTTAGACAATACAACAATGTTAGCCTAATTAACAGATTTTTAACATCAGATGAGATCGTGAAGCTTCATTCAGAAAATGGAATATTTTTGTGTCCAACACGTCAGGATGCGCAAGGAGTATCTATGTGTGAGGCGATGTCTAGTGGATTAGTGGTAGTTGCATCCAATAATACTGCGATACCAGAATTTGTAGACGATAAGACAGAGGGCTTACTATGTAAAAATGCAAAGGATATTTGTTCAGCAATTATAAAAATCAGCAATGATGATACTAGCTTTGATAATATATCTAGAAACGCGCGAAAAAGAATCTTAGAAAAATGTGATCTAAATGAAATTGTTTGGAGAGAATTAAAGTTGATAGATGGTGAAAATAAATGAATGGATTTATAAAAAAATTTTTTTCTTTCTCAATTGGGCCAATTGGGGGAGCAATTATTTCATTGATAACTATCCCTGTGACAACGTACTTTATTTCTCCTTCTGAATTTGGGAAAGCGGGATTATTTACAATGGTATATGGATTGGTTATTACACTATCCTATCTTGGTGTAGATCAGTCATACTCTAGAGAGTTTCATTATTCTAATAATAAGAAAATACTTTTTCAAAATTCTTTGTTGATTCCAGTGATGGTTAGTTGTATTTTTCTTCTTGTACTTTCTTTTTATAAAGAGAACTTTTCTCTATTTATCTTTGGAAATAGTAGATATTCATATATATCAATTTTATTTGGATTAGCAGTTATATTTGGTGTTTTTGAAAGATTTATTCTTATGTCAATAAGAATGGAGGAAAAAGCACTTGAATATTCAGTATTTTCAGTACTGCTTAAAATTGTAATATTGATTGTTACAGTTTTTTTAATATATATAGGGAAGAGAGACTTTACAGTTGTAGTATATTCAACATTGATTGGTCAAATGGTAGGAGATTTATACCTTATTGTTAGATATAAATCTTTATTTACAGATGTAAAATTTAAAAATTTTTCTTGGCCCTTAATTAATACATTACTCAGATTTGGTTTTCCGTTACTTGTTTCAGTGTCAGTGAATTATTTCCTAAATACAACTGGTAGTCTATTTTTGAGAATATACGGAACGTTTAATGATTTAGGAATTTATACTGCTGGACAAAAAATAGCTAATCTTTTAACCTTAATACAAGTTTCGTTTACTAGTTTTTGGGTGCCACTGTCATATAGATGGTATAAAGAAGGTAAGAGCCAAGTTCATTTTCAAGTTATTAGCGACTGTCTATTATTAATTGCAACTGTGGGTTTTTTTATTCTAGCGATATTTAAGAAAAACATTACCCTATTACTGTCTACAAGTTATTCAGATTCTCAATACATTATATGTTTATTAGCGTTAGTACCCATTTTATATACTCTAAGTGAAACAACAACTTTAGGAATTGTCTTTTCTAGAAAAAGTTATTTGAATATATATGTGAGTTTATTTTCAATTTTTACATGTTTAATTACATCTTTAATTCTAGTTCCCAAGATAACGGCAACTGGAGCAGCTTTGGCTATATCTATTAGCTATTTAGTTTTCTATTATACAAGAACTTACTTTTCTAAAAAAAATAAATTCCAAATTTCTGTAAAAAAACAATCTATGCAAATCCTAGTTCTCTTACTTGCGGGTATAATGAATTCCTATAATTTAAAATATATTATTCTATTAAACATCATATTGTTGTTTGTTAGTATGGTTATTCAGAGGGATACTTTGAGAACTATTCAAGATATCAGGAAAAATCCAATAAATTATGACTTTAGTTAGGAGTTAAAAATGAAAATAAAAATCATGACCATTTTCGGCACTCGTCCCGAAGCAATAAAAATGGCTCCATTGATAAAAGCAATTGAAAATGATGAACGCTTTGAATCAATCGTAACAGTCACAGCACAACATCGGCAAATGTTAGATCAAGTAATGGATATTTTTGATCTTAAAGCAGATTATGATTTAAATATCATGAAAGATGGACAAACATTGACGGATATTACGAGCCGAGTAATCAAAGAGTTAGACAGCGTATTGGTAGAAGCTAAACCTGATATTATTTTGGTCCATGGTGATACGACAACAACATTTGCAGCATCTATCGCAGGATTTTATCATCAAATAAAGATTGGCCATGTAGAAGCTGGATTGAGAACGTGGAATAAATATTCTCCATTTCCTGAAGAAATGAATAGACAATTGACTGATACACTAGCAGATATTTATTTTGCACCTACAGTGATGAGTAAATCTAATCTTCTCAAGGAAGGAAGACCAGAGGAATCTATATTTATTACAGGAAATACAGTGATAGACGCCATGGAATACACTATCAAACAAAATTATTCTAATGAATTGCTAGATAATCTAGCAGGAAAAAGAATTATTTTAGTCACAATGCATCGTCGGGAAAACCTAGGTCAACCAATGACGAATGTTTTTAAAGCAATCAATAGATTAGTTGAGAAATTTGAAGATGTGCATATCGTATTTCCAATGCATAAAAATCCTAAGGTAAGAAAAAATGCAGAAGAAACATTAAGTGACTCTAAACAAGTGCACTTAATTGAACCTTTAGATGTTATTGATTTTCAAAACTTTTCTAATAACAGCTATATGATTTTATCTGATTCTGGGGGTGTACAAGAAGAAGCACCTTCTCTTGGTGTGCCAGTATTGGTCTTGAGGGATACCACTGAAAGACCGGAAGGAATTGAGGCGGGTACTTTAAAACTGGTGGGAACAGAAGAAGACAAAGTTTTTGAAGAAGCCACTCTGCTGTTAAGCGATAAAGAAGAATACGAGAAAATGTCGCAAGCGTCCAATCCATATGGCGATGGTAATGCAAGTGAACGTATATTAGATGCAATTGCTTATAATTTTGGAATACAGCAAGAAAAGCCGATTGACTTTCAATAAGTTATTTTTAGAATTTTTATGTACAAAAATATGAACCTCAAATAATTTAATTTTCATCAACCCAAATCTGGAACAGAAAGCACAAGCTTCTGTTCCAGATTTTTTATTATTTTTTTGCTTATTTATTTTTTAGCCATGCTAAAGTACACGATAGCTTTTATCTAAAATGGAAAATGAAACTAATAAATTATAGTAGCGAGATACGTAAAGCATTTTTTACAGTTTTTCTAGCAATTGTTATCAATCGCAAATCAAATATCCTCAATTCTCCCCCATACGCAATACATAGGCGTCAAGCAAGATTCTCGCGATGATCTGGAGAGGCAAACGTGACCGTACTTCATAATCAGGGAAATAAGAACCTTCTGATTTGAAACCTACGAGATTGATCTCGCAATAGTCTTTCAGTGTAGAGGAATGATTGGCTGTAACTAGAATCGAACCAATCTCTGCATCATAGCAATTCTTTGCGGCGGTGACGAGTTCTTTTGTCTCGCCGTTCAAAGAAACAAAAATAACGCTGTCTTTCTTAGTCAGT
This sequence comes from Enterococcus sp. MSG3290, assembly GCF_050555565.1. NCBI lineage: Bacteria > Bacillati > Bacillota > Bacilli > Lactobacillales > Enterococcaceae > Enterococcus > Enterococcus sp. MSG3290. The sequence continues at coordinate 870,196 of NZ_CP187862.1, forward strand.
TTCTGACTGATGCTTTTGATAATTTCTGGATCAGTATGCATTTGACAATTTTTTCCCGTTAATTGAAGTTTTACCAGCATTTCTTGGCCAATCATTTCTGAAAATCCTCGGGCAAAGACAAAAACCCGGTCAGCAAATTTGATTCTTTGTATCGCATCCTCAATGTTTCCGATTTCCAACATATTGATCGTACGTACCACTTCTTGTTCATTTTTTAGAATGGCTCGGCGGATACCTTTGTCTACTTTATCTAAGAAAGAAAAATTGATGTTCTTGTTTTCTCCTTCTTTTAGATGATGCTTAAACGAAGTAAACCCTTCATAGCCTTTCTTTTTCATTGTCCGCACAATGGTGGCTGTTGAGACATTTGCTTGTTCACTTAGTTTCACGATGGAGTAGTTAGGGATCTCTAGGATGTGGTGTTCGATAAAGTTCCAGAGGTACTGTTCTGTTTCACTTAATTTGTGATCCATATTCTTTCCTTCTTTCACCAAAAGTTAGTTAAAAAATAGCACGACGAGTTTATAAATGTAAAGGTTTTCTTTGTGTTGGGACGATTAAGAAAACATTTTCTCTTTCGCGTATTTCATAATAGAGTCAAGGAGGTCATTGGTTATGTCTATCTACACATGCACGATGAATTTGGCAATTGATCTATTTATTGAAACAGAGGAGATGCATCCTTTTATGGTAAATCGCACAAAAGAGGATGACATTCAGGCAAACGGAAAAGGAGTGAATGTGTCACTAGTATTAAAGATGCTAGATTTCCCAAGTACGGCATTTGGTTTTTCTGCTGGGTTCACAGGAAAGTATATAGAAGACTATTTACAGCAGAAACAAATCCAAACAGAGTTTATTGAAGTGCCTGGTATGACGCGTATCAATGTATTTACACAAGTCAATCAAACGGGAGAAGAATACAAATTAGTGAATCAAGGACCTGAAATACCGCAGACAGCTGTCCATAATTTTTTAAATCAAATAAGAGCATTACAAAAAGAAGATTATCTTTGTGTTTCTGGGAGTTTACCAAGAGGGCTGTCTCCAAAGGTTTTAATAGAAATCAGTCGGATTTGTCAGGAAAAGGGGATTCATTTGATTATTGATAGTAGTGATCAAGAAGTCATGGATTGTTTACCCTATCGACCGTTTTTGCTGAAACCAAACGAGGAAGAACTTTCTTCTTGGTTCGGACGAAAAATGGTTACAGATGAAGATTACTTTGTTTATGGACAACGACTAGTAGAGTTAGGTGCAGAAAATGTTTTGTTATCCCTCGGTGAGAAAGGAGCGATTCTTTTTACGAAAGACAGGGTGTTTAGAGGAAACTCGCCAAAAGGAAAAGTTGTCAATACAGCATGTGCAGGTGATACCATGTTAGGCGCTTTTTTAGCAGGATACATGAATCGACGACCACTTGATGAAACGTTACGTAAAAGCATAGCAGCAGGCAGCTCAACCGCTTTTCGCAAAGGATTAACAGATTTTTTAGATGTGGAGGAATTAAGTAAACAAATCAAAATCAGGGAAGAGAGGTTCGAAAGATGGGAAAATATCAACTAATTGCAGCAACCGGTTGTCCGACAGGAATTGCGCATACCTACATGGCGCAAGAGGCATTAGAACAAGCAGCTAGGAAAAAAGGCATCACGATCAAAGTAGAGACCCATGGACAAATTGGGATCGAAAATGAATTAACGGCTGAAGAAATCAAACAGGCGGATGCTGTCATTATTGCCGCAGACAAAGATGTCCATTCAGAAAGATTTGCGGGAAAACGAGTCATTGATGTTTCTGTCAGTACAGGAATCAAGGATGCACAACGGCTGATTGACGAGGCATTGGCAGGAAAAGGTACTGTCTTAGCAGATAATGAAGCTGTTGATACTTTAGAACCAGAAGTGATGAGTGGTGCTAATTTTGGTCGTAGCATCTATAAAAATTTGATGAATGGTGTCTCTCATATGTTGCCTTTCGTGGTAGCTGGCGGAGTATTGATTGCTATTTCATTTGCAGTTTGGGGAATCTATTCTTTTGATCCAGATCATGCACAATACAGTGCTACAGCGGCAATGGTAAAAGCAGTTGGCGATGCAGCAATGGGAATGATGGTTCCAGTTTTAGCAGCTTATATTGCAGAAGGGATCGCGAAACGTCCAGGGTTAGTCGTTGGATTTGTTGGTGGAATCGTAGCCATGAATGGCGGTACTGGATTTTTAGGAGGTATTTTAGCTGGGTTCTTAGCAGGTTATTTTATCTTATTTTTGCAAAAGCTACTGACAATTTTACCTAAACAACTAGATGGCTTGAAGGCAATCTTCTTATATCCAGTTATTGGTGTAGCATTTATTGGCATCGTGATGTCTTTGCTGGCAGGTCCAATGAAGGCTATAAATGAAGGAATGATGAGCTTTTTAGCTGGATTTGAACATTCGAATCCACTTGTTCTTGGCGTGATTGTTGGTTGCATGTGTGCGTTTGATATGGGAGGACCGATTAATAAGGCGGCATATGTAACAGGAACAGCTCTTTTGGCACAAGGAAACACGACTTTTATGGCTGGTGTGTCAGCAGCTTGTATTACACCACCGTTGATTACTGGTTTTGCTACTTTATTGTTTGGTAAATATTTTGATACCAATGATCGTAATGCAGGTTTGGTTAATTTTATTTTAGGATCAACTCATATTACGGAAGGAGCTATTCCGTTTGCTGCGAAAGACCCGATCCGAGTGTTACCCACGATGATGTTAGGCTCATCAATTGCTGCTGTCTTGACTTATTTGTTTGGCGTCCAAGTTCCAGCACCACATGGCGGTTTTTTAGTATTACCTGTAGTAACAGGAAAAATCCAATGGGTTACAGCGATTCTTATTGGTTCGATCGTTGGTGGAGTGATACTAGGATTAATCCAAAAGAAAAGAGTAACTGATAAAGACAAGAAGATGGATAATAAAGCAGCAAATCGTACAGTTATCGAAGAAGGAAGAGCAGGAGGCTTATCATGACAATCATTCATGAAGAGAACATTTTTTTACAACAGCCATTAGATAGTCAAGAAGAAGCATTTAAGTTTTTAGCAAAGCAAACATTCTGCTTAGGAATTGCTCATGACGAAAAAGAAGTATATCAAAAACTTCTAGAAAGAGAAAAAGAAGGTACTACAGGAATAATGTCAGGTTTTGCTATCCCTCATGCGAAGTCTCAAACAATCAACGAACCTAGTATGATTATCGTCACACTGAACAAAGGAATTGAATGGAACAGTTTAGATAGACAGTCAGTTGATTTTATTTTTGCGTTATTTATTCCAGATTCAGAAGCAGGAACGACTCATTTGAAATTATTATCTCTCGTTGCACGATCATTGATGCGAAAAGAGGTTACAGAACAGTTGAGAAAAGCAAAATCAAAAACAGAAATAGCCACAATATTAACTAAAGAAATAGGTGAAGATCTATGAAGAAGATGAGTATAGAAAAGCAGGAACGTTTGAAGCGATTGACGGATGAAGCTGGAATTATTAGCGCGTTAGCAATCGACCAGCGTGGTGCTTTGAAGAAAATGATCAACCAATATAAAGAAGCTACATCAGAAGACATCATCCAATTTAAACAGATGGTTTCTCAATACCTGACTCCCTATGCCTCAGCTATTTTACTTGATCCAGAATACGGCCTGCCTGCAGCAGCGCTTCGAGAGAAAGAATGTGGCTTGCTGCTAGCTTATGAAAAAACCGGCTATGATACGAAAATGCCGGGAAGATTACCTGATTTATTGAATATTTGGTCGGTGAAAAGGTTAAAAGAAGCTGGTGCGGATGCTTGTAAATTTTTATTGTACTATGACGTTGATGAACCAGCAGAGATTAATGTGCAAAAACAAATAGTTATAGAACGGATTGGTTCAGAATGCGAAGCAGAAGGCATACCTTTCTTTTTAGAGATCCTTTCTTATGATGCAACTATTGGCGATCCGTCTTCTCTTGCCTATGCAAAAGTAAAACCACATAAAGTTATTGAAGCCATGCGAGAATTTTCAAAAGAACGTTATCAAGTGGATGTATTGAAAGTAGAAGTGCCAGTGAATATGAGATTTGTGGAAGGATATGGGCAAGAGACTTGTTATAGTCAAGCAGGGGCATCCGCGTATTTCTATGAACAATCGAAAGTGACTGAACAACCGTTTATTTTTTTAAGTGCGGGAGTCAATGCTACGCTATTTCAAGATACATTACGTTTTGCAAAACAATCAGGTTCGACATTCAATGGTGTCTTATGTGGGCGAGCAACATGGGCGAAGGGAGTGGCACCTTTTGTTACCGAAGGCGAAGAAAAAGCGAGTAGTTGGATGTTAGAAGAAGGAAAACAAAATATTAAGGAATTAAGTACACTATTAGTAGAAACAGCAACACCTGTCTACGTTGATAGATAAGAAAAAGTTGTTTCTTCATAAAAAGATGCTGCTGCAATTAGATAGCGATCAATCGATGATTCAAATTAAACATTCACTTAAATAAAAATATCGACCAGATTTCTTTTTCAAAAATCTTGGTCGATATTTTTAATTGCTAAAACTGTTAATGAATTTTTATTACACTCTTATTTACTATCTACTTCCGCTTCTGCTGCTTTCCTGCGTTGCGGCCTTTGTTATTTGTACTGTTTTTTGGTTGTTTGATTTGTTTTGTTGCTTGTTTGTTGTTAGCTGGCTTTGCTGATTCTGTCACGTCTTTTCTTGGAGTGACGACTTGTTTTGGCGGGTTTTGTTTCAACTCTTCTGCCACTTGTGCTTTCAAACGTGGTTTCATCATAACGTTTGTGATGAATGTTTGCAGACAGCTGAACACACCACCGACTACCCAGTAAAGTGTAACACCGGCTGGCGCACTGATCGACATGAAGACGATCATAGCAGGAGAGACGATCAGCATCGTACGCATCGTCTTTTTCTGCTCTTCAGGAATACCGATTGTTGAAATATATCCTTGAAGCAGATAAGCGACCCCTGCAATGGCCACAAGCACCATACTTGGTGAGCCTAGATCGATGCCGTAAAAAGATGATTCACGGATACCTTCTGTGTAGCGAGCCGTAAAATACAAGGCAGAGAAGATCGGCATTTGGATCAATAGAGGCAGACAGCCGATTCCGCCGGTCATACTCAATCCATTTTCGCGATATACTTGCTGCATTTCTGCTTGTGCTGCCATTTGTTCTTCACGTGTTGTTGCAGCTTTTAGCTTTTGCTGTGCTGCTTCAACTTGTGGTTTTAACGCTTGCATTTTTTCAGATTGGATCATTGTTTTTTTCGATTGACTGATACCTAGTGGCAAGATGATGATACGAACGATCACAGTCATTGCAATAACTGCCCAGCCGTAAGACCAATTGAAATTCTCAACTAGATATGTAATCGCTTGGCCCATAGGATGGACGAGTACTCGATAAACGATTCCTGAAGTGTCAGGGTTTCCGTTTGAATCCATCCGCACACAGCCAGATAAAAAGAGCAGGATACTGACAAGTCCGGATCCCAATAACCAGTTTTTCCATTTATTCATAGAATACTTCCTCTTCTATAATTTTTACACAAACTTAACTATACTAAAAAAGCGCATGGAATTCAATCAACTTCATAGAAATTTCATATAAATATTCGTTCTTTTTCGTAGCGAAAAATTTTGAAAAAAGACAAAAAATCAAGAAAGAAATACTTAGAAAGAAAAGAGTGATTCCAAGTGTTTCTTTCTTATTTAAAAAACTAAAAACTTTTTTGTTCTGTCTGGAAAATATGGGTTAAGCAAATTTATTGCAAGTTATAGATCAGCTTTTTTACTACCTGTCTTTAATACTTGAGGCAAAGTGCCTCAAAAACAACCTTATCGACGGTGTTCAAAAGTCAGTTTCTCGGTATTAAGTCATTACATTTCAAAATATGAGAAGCTATTTTTAAAATGTTTCTCCTTAATACTCGAGGCAAAGCGCTTCAAAAACAACCTTATCGACGGTGTTCAAAAGTCAGTTTCTCGGTATTAAGTCAAATTTATGCAAAAATGTGGAAAGCCATTTTCACAAAATTTTCCTTAATACTCAAAACTAAGCGACTTTTTCACAACCTTATCCCACCACATCAAATTTCTTTCGTTCCTCAATCATCGGATCTTCTTGGACATCCACATACTGCACTCGTCCACTTGGGCTCGGAGACTTCTTGACTTCTTCGATAAATTTTTGGATGATGTCGTCATTTCCGATTGCTTCGATTGTGACTGAGCCGTCGTCTTCGTTTTTTACCGTTCCGGTCACGCCTAACTGATCAGCAACCATCTTGGTCATATAGCGAAATCCCACGCCCTGGACACGTCCTTGGACATTCATTTTAACTTTGCGCATGTTCGTCACCTTTCTTTCCTGTTTTATAAATCAATGATACCGATTTTTTTAGGATGAAACAAGCTCAAGCACCTATTCCATGATATAATCAGGTGAGGTGAAGGAATGTGAAAGAGATCCAATCAGCAAAAAATCCAAGAATCAAAGAATTAAAAAAACTACATAAAAAGAAATACAGAGAAGAAAAGGCAGAATATCTTTTGGAAGGGTTCCATCTGATCGAAGAAGCTGCGTCGTCTGATGCAGAAATAAAAGAACTTTTTGTGACACAGAGAGGTATGAAAGAATGGGGAGACTGGCTGGCTGTAAACAAAGAGATTTCTACTTTTCTAGTTTCAGATGAGGTCATGACCGCTATGTCAGATCTACCTACACCGCAAGGGATCTTAGCAGTGATGACGTTAACATCTGAAGATACGCCAGATTTTTCAGGAGGCTGGCTTTTACTAGATAATGTACAGGATCCTGGAAATGTGGGAACGATGATCCGTACGGCAGATGCGTTTGGTATGGCTGGTGTTTTATTAGGTAAAGGAACGGCAGATATTTATAGTACAAAGGTGCTGCGAAGCATGCAGGGAAGCAATTATCATTTGCCTGTGTTACAAAAAGATTTGGCAGATGTAATCCCTGTAATGAAAGGCAAAGGGTTTACGGTGTACGGTACAGAATTAAATGAAGAAGCACATGCATTAGACAAAGTAGAAAAAACAGAGGATTTCGCTATAATTATGGGAAACGAAGGTCAGGGAGTAAGTCAGGAAATCTTGTCTTTGACTGATCAGAACGTATATATCCCAATGAAAGGAAATGCGGAATCATTGAATGTCGGAGTCGCAGCAGGGATCGTTCTTTATCATTTTTCTTTATGATTAAGGAACTATTAAGCTTTAGCTATTTTATCTAGAGCGACTAGAATAATCCGAACACTGGTGGTATACTTAGATCAATTTCAGAAGAAAATGAAATTCAAAAAGGTGGCAGATCGATAATTATGACAGAAAAATGGCGTGAAGACGAAGAATATATGTCTTATGTACAAGATCTTTTAGAAACAGAAGCAGTGAAAAAATTAGCGAATTACACACAGCATGTTCATTCCACTCGTTTGGAGCATTCCATCAGTGTTTCTTACTATAGTTATCTGCTCGCAAAAAAATGGGGTGGCAATGCTAAAGCAACAGCGCGTGCTGGACTTTTGCATGATCTGTTCTACTATGATTGGCGTACGACGAAATTTGACGAGGGGACACATGCGTATATCCATCCAAGAATTGCTGTAAAGAATGCAGAAAAAATCACCGATTTGTCGGATCTTGAGCGAGATATCATTTTGAAGCACATGTGGGGTGCAACGATCGCACCGCCTAAGTACAAAGAAGGATATATCGTGACATTCGTGGACAAATACTGCGCAGTCAAAGAAGCGGCTCAGCCCATGTCTGCAAGTATGCGTAAGAGATGGCAACGTTACTTTGGCAAAGAATCCTCGATTTAACAGGTAAAACCAATAATAGACCATATTGAGGTTGTGACAGAAGTGGTCAGCTTCAAGAAATAAGAAGGAATTTACGAAAATTACTTCTCAAATTTTTGTGAAGTTTCGGCTTATTACCGCAGATGCAAGCTTTTGAACACCATTCATTCGAAACAAGGGACTTTGACACGACTTTTGTCACAGTCCTTTTTTCTGTTTGCAGTTGACTATCTGTTCAAGATACGGTTTACTTTTATTTATCGAATGAATCATGTACATAGAATAATAAGCATTAAAGGGGGTGATGATAAGATGCAAAACGTATCTTATTTAAAAGAGTCCGGGATCTTCAGGTAACACATACTTTGCAGAAGATCACTTTTTTCTACAAAGTATGCACTTTGGTTAGAAGAAAGGACTTTAAAATCATGGAACAAACAATAAAACCATACCAATATTTTTTTATAAAAAGAGAAGTAGAACAGTTATTAAATGCGTACTCATCTGTCAATGATCCAAAAACGGTACAAACAGTTCAGGCACTAGCAGCTGAAAAGATTCGAGACATATTAGATCACGAACTGCCAGAAATCGATACATTTTTAACGACAGTTTTAGACGTAAAACTGACAAAAGCGCAAGCAGAAAGAGCATTGGAGGAGCTGAAGCAAATCGTTCAGCCGTTTATGCAGCCTAGCAAACCACAAATCGAGAAATTATTCCGAAAAGTGAAAAAACTCAAACAACCAGCTTGGAATGAAATCGACTTGCAAGAACATACGTACATCGGCTGGAATGATCCAGGTACGCAGAAAAAATTCATGGTCTATTACGAAGATGAAAAATTAAAAGGGATTAGCGGTACTTTATCACCAACGATAAATAAGGGAATCTGTGCAATCTGTCAGAAAACATCGAATGTTTCGCTTTTTCTTTCTACAACGAAAGCAGGTTCTGATGGCACGTATACGAAAAAGGGGAATTATATTTGTCATGATAGTGACCAATGTAATCAACAGTTAACGAAATTGGCTCCTTTCTATGAATTTGCTGAACGTGTAAAGAAAGAACGATAATTTTATTGTTTTTTACAGAAAAATATGCTATCTTTTAATGGAAGTGAATAGGTGATGGTGTTCGCCTTTAAATGCTAACGAAAGATAGCTAATGACGCCTACTAAAGTCTGGGGACAGCCCCTTTCTTTAGTAGGCGTTTTTTTATTGAGGAGGAATTTTTTATGGAAAAACAATTACCGAGTCCAGTACGCATTTTAGTGTACATGCTGAAGTGGCTGGTGATCACAGCGATTCTCGGTATATTCATGGGGAGCTTGTCTGCTTTTTTCTTAAATAGCCTGACAGTTGTGACAGATATCCGACTATCACATCCTTGGCTCCTTTATCTACTACCAGTTAGTGGTGCGCTTTTTGCTTATCTCTATGCGTATCACGGCGGTCTTTCTAGTCGTGGAAACAACTTAGTGATCGATCAAGGAAATGGTGGAGAAGAAAAAATCCCGTTGCGGCTTATTCCACTTACACTGTTTGGAACCATAACTACCCATTTATTTGGGGGATCTGTTGGCCGTGAAGGAACAGCAGTTCAAATGGGGGGAGCGTTAGCAGATAATACAGCACGTTTGTTCCGATTGGATAAATCAGAACGGGAAATCTTGATTATCAGTGGAATCAGTGCGGGTTTTAGTTCTGTATTTGGCACACCTTTAGCTGGAACATTATTTGGATTAGAAGTGTTGGCAATCGGGAAAGTCCGAACAGAAGCGATCTTCCCTAGCTTCTTTGCTGCACTGTTTGCAAATTTCATGACGGAAAGCTATGGTGTTTCTCATCTACATTACCAAATGGGTGTGATTCCTGAATGGAGTATGTTGCTGTTCTTCAAAGTTTTTGTTGCTGGGATTGCTTTTGGTTTGATTGGCTGGGTATTCAGCCGTTCGATCGTCTTTTTAAAAGCACGATATGCACAATGGATTCCTCATCCTGTTTGGCGAAATACGATAGGTGGAGCTGTAGTTGTGGCAGCAGCATTGATTTTGCAAACACAACGTTATCTCGGATTGAGTCTTCCGTTACTTCAAGAATCATTTAATGGACAGGCACATGTCTATGATTTTATTGGGAAGTTATTCTTCACAGTTTTGTCTTTAGGCGCGGGATATCAAGGGGGAGAAGTGACACCATTGTTTGAAATTGGTGCAACGCTTGGTGCAGCACTAGCGCCTTTGCTCCATGTTTCTGTTCCTTTTCTTGCAGGATTGGGCTTTATCGGAGTATTTTCTGGTGCGACAAATACACCGATTGCCTGCTTTGTGATGGGGATCGAATTGTTCGGTTCACAAGCGGCAGTATACTTCTTTATGATCTGCTTGATCAGCTTTATGTGTTCAGGCAACAGCGGTATTTATTCTGCTCAGCAAGTAGCGGTCAAAAAAGGGATACTCTTTTTGCCAATAGTTAAGAGAATGAAAGAAAAAAACAAGGTGTGACATATGTTTTGTCACACCTTGTTTTTTTAGAAAAGTAAAGTAATCAGCGATAAGAATGCGGAGCCTGCGAAAAGCAATCCGCAAATGATCATATGTCTTTTTTTGTTCATCATCAAGATGGCGATGTATTCTCTCAAAAACGCATTAGGCAAGTAGTAGAAAGCTGTTTTTGCACCAATACCATTTGCTTTCAATTTGGCTTGTCGCGCATAAAGACCGGCTCTAAAAATGTGGTAATTGTTGGAACTGAAGATCGCGCGGTATGGCCCTTTCATTTGCTGATCCATGATTTCCTTTGAATAGAGCATGTTCTCCAAAGTGGTTGTCGAATTGGTTTCGACAAGAATGTCTCTTTCAGGAATTCCTTGTTCCATGGCATATTGTTTCATCGCAATGGCCTCTGGCACTTTTTCGTCTGCTCCTTGCCCACCAGACATCAATAAGATGGGCGGATTTAATGTAGCACGGCTTTGAGCCCGATAAAAAGCAATTGCCTTATTGATTCGCTTGGCTAGAAGAGGAGAAACTGTTTCTCCATTGATCAACCCAGCGCCTAACACAACGATGAAGTCTTGATTGTATCGAGGCCGGTTGAACTGATACAAGAATGAGACAGTCAAAAAGTTGTAGAATACGATAAATAGATAGATCAAGATCAGGGGAACGCAGAAAAACAAAGCATTTATCCATTGCGGCAAATATTTTAACAAGAAAAAGTCAAAAACAAGAAACAGTGTAAGAAAAATGGCTAGTATCAACGTTAAAAGATTAGCTAATGAATGCGATTCTCTACGTAAAACTGTGACCCCGTTCCAAAAAAGAAAAACAATCAATCCATAAATACCAAATAAAAGGACAAGTAGCAATGGAATCGTGATCAAGGCGATCAGTCCGCCAAGGAAAATATTTTGCGTTTCATACAGCAAGACAAACAAGTAGATGCCGAAACTGATGAGGAAAACATTGAATAAAAGACCATTCAGCAGCCTTCGTTTTTCTGTGAAATAAGAAAAAGCAAAGATACTAAAGAACAACAATGGAATCAAAAAATAAAAGGTCGAATAAAAAATTTCCAACACGACAAAATAAGTTAAGATTACCGTAAATGTCCACGTACTGCCGTAAAAGAACAAGGAAGGATCCTTCTTCTGTTTTCGCCAATAAACGATAGAGAATACCCCAATAAGATAGAGAACTAAAAAGATCAGATCTCTGGTTAGATTCATAAATTCAACTCCTTTTTCTTATACAGTATAACGAAAATAGATGAAAAAAGCTGTTATTTAAACTAGAAAAAGCAAAAAAACATCTTTCCGATGGAAAGATGCTTTTCTTATTGTTCAATTAAAACAAGTTGCCGAAAAATTCTGCGACGCGTCGCCAGCCAATCACGAACATATTCGCTTTTTCCACTGTTTTATCCGTAATGATCTCTGTCGATGGCGCATTGTTGTCTTCTAAATAACCTAATTTATCGTCTGCCAAGGTGATCGTAGCGGTACCGATTTTTGTACCTTTATCCATAGGTGCTTGGATCTCGTTGTCAGTGACTTGCTTCTTGTCAAGTGTTGGCGTGATCGTTAATTTGCCAGTATCCATATCGTTTCGTACCCATACTTTTACAGGGCTTTTAAGCACAACAGGAACTGTTGATTCTTTTCCGTCTTTTACATCAATGGTTTTTAGGCTAGGAATACTTGCGTTAGCTTTTCCGAGCTCTTTTTCTGACCAATTGTCATAGCAGTAGTCCATCAAACGGTCTGTTTCATTGAAGCGGGCACTCGGGTTTTCCGCATGGCCGTCCGCATTCAATACGACAGTGATGATCCGTTGATCGTTTTTAGTGATCGTACCAACGAAACAAGCACCTGCAAGCTCAGTCGTACCAGTTTTTAATCCGTCCACGCCTTCCTTGTAATTAACGAATCCTGGGAGCATCCAGTTCCAGTTGACCATTTCCACTGGTGATTGCGTATTTTCGCCAAACATTTGGGTCGTAGTACTTGATACATCCAGTATTTCTGGGAAATCCAAGATCAAATGGCGGGCAACGATGGCCACATCTTGAGCAGACATTTGATTTTCGTCGTTTTCTCCAGTGCCTTCTGGTCGGTTTTCGCCAAGATAAGAGTTGTTCAATCCTGATGCATTAACGATCGTTGCATCTTTGATTCCCCAATCTTTCAATTGTTCTTTCATTCTTTCAGTGAATTTAGCTTCGCTGCCAGAGATTTTTTCTGCCAAGGCCACCATTGAAGCATTGGCTGACTGGATGATTGCAGAGTCGAATAATTCTTTGACAGTGTAGGTGTTTTCTTTATGCAAAGGAACATTCGATAAATCTGGGGTGATACTCAAATTTTCTGCATAATCTGAAATCGAAACTTTATCATCCCATGATAGTTTTCCTTCTTTTACTTGATCAAGGACGATGTAAAGACCGATGATTTTTGTGATTGAAGCGATCCCCATGGTTTTTTCTCCATCTTGATCATAAAGAATCTTACCGCTTTGCGCATCTACAGCAAAAGCTGCTTTTGCATTTACTTTGAACGTATCTTCAGCTTGCACAGCAACAGCTGGTAGAAAAGAAGCAAGGCAAAGAATGAGACTAGCCAATAATAGGACTAGACGTGTTTTTTTTATGGACATATCCGATCTCCTTGTAATTAATTTGTTTCGCTACAAATTAAAATTTTATCAGAGAGGGGAGAGAGTTTCAATGTTTCTGAAAAAACTTTAGGATAAGAACGCGCGTTATGGAAGTTTAGCGGTCGTTTTTACGTACTTTTACAGGAATAGGCTGTGTTTCCGCATCTAATAAGCGGGAAGCGCTGAAAGCAAATAAACTGATAATACTTAATAAACTGAAAATCATAATCAAATGCATAAGATCCACCTCTTTTATTCTTTTTCTTAGTTTATCAGCATTTCATGAAGAATAGTTGAAGACTGGGGCTAAATAATTGAGGAAATTATGAAGATAACTTAAAAAAATAGCTAAATTTAAAACCGTAGAAACCGTTTTATTTTTTTAGATACGTTTTATTGTATGGAAAAATAGTGTTGTGGTAGACTTTAGATAGAAACAAAGGAATGATTTTTTTAGGAGGGGTACGTTTATGGCAAAAAAGGATAAAGAATTATTGTCACAATTGACTTCAGAAGGCGCTAAAGGACCATTCGTCACGATCATGCTGAATACGCATGTCGCCCATCAAGATGTGGAAAAAGATCAGATCAAATTCAAAAATTTTGCGAAAGAAGCAAAGAAACGTTTTGAGAAAAAATATTCCGAACATGACTGGTCCCCGTTCCAAGAAAAAATTGAAAATTTGTTAGGAGATCCTTCGTTTTGGCGTAGTGCAACTACGAGTGTAGCGGTCATTATAACTGCTGACCAAACCTATATCCATCGTTTGAGTATCCCGGTAGACGATCAATACTATGTAAGTGATCTTCCTTATTTACTGGCTATTATCAAAAATGGGCAGTTCAACTATTCTTATTATTTATTGGGATTGAACCGCGACTCCATGAAATTGTATGAGGTCAGCAACAAACAAGTAAAAGAAGTATCTCTACCAGAAGGGGCACCGGTTGATGTCGTTACTGCATTGGGATCTGAACTGACAGGTGGCGGTTTGAACTTCTCTTCTAATGGAGGAGGCGGAGCCCGAGATGGAGTAACTTTCCATGGCGTAAATCCAAAAGATGAAGAAGTAGAGATCGATTGGGTCAACTATTACCAAGCTGTTGATACGTACTTGAAGGATTCTTTCGAAAATCCAGAACAATGGCCGATTTATTTATTCGCTCTACCAGAAAATCAGACGATGTTCAAAAAAATTGCTAAAAATCCCTATTATTGTGCAGACGTTGCGATTTCTGCTTCTCCTGCGCAGCTATCCTTTAGAGATATCGAAGAAGGGGCGAAGAAGCTGTCAAGTGAACTCGCAGCTCAAGAATCAAAAGAATACAATAAACTCTTAGATAAGAAATTCATCGATCAGTTAGTTGATATCGTTCCAGCTGCGAAAGAAGGAAAAGTGTCACATTTATTTATCGCTACGTCAAACTTAGCTGATGGTTTCGGTGAAGATCCTGAAACAGAATATGATCGGCGTCAAGTGTTGAATGCATTAGCAGATGATGTGATCATTAATGGCGGAAAAGTGTTTATTTTGGATCAAAAAGATGCGCCAGATGAAAAGAGTCTGACAGCAATTCTTCGTTATTAAAAGAGGTTGTGAAATCAGTGTTTTGACCTGAGTATTAGAGAAACAAACGGAAAAATAGTTTCACATATTTTTCCGTTTTTTGAGCTAATACCGAAGGTCAGCTGATTAAACACCGTGTATGAGAGGTTGTGAAAAAGCTGTTCTGCATCAAGTAATAAGAACAGCAAGCAAAAATAGCTCTTCATATTTTTTGTTTGGTGGGCTTATTACCGCAGATGCAAGCTTTTGAACACCGTTTAAGGAAGAGGTTGTGACAGAAGTGGTCAGCTTCAAGAAATAAGAAGAGATTGACAAAAATTATTTCTCAAATTTTTGTGAAATTTCGGCTTATTTCCGAAGAAGCTACTTCTGGAACACCGTTTAAAAAAGAGGTTGTGACGTGGTCACGACCTCTTTTTGACGATTATGATACAAAAAACATCATTTATGAACAAAATGTGAATAACGGGCGTTCTTGAGATATGATTTTAATTGGGAAAAACTTATCGATAAGGAGGTCTTTATGAAAAAAAGACTGTTATGGTGTTTGCTGTTTCTATCCCTAAGTTTAACAAGTCAGCCAGTTTTTGCTGAAGAAACACAGCGGTCTCCTATTACAGGCACACGTCTGTACAAAAATGTTTATGTACAGACAACAGATCTTGATTCTGCGATTCCTGAAACAGAAGAACGGTCTTTGCAGCCAAGATTTGGTTACTTTTGGTACTGTCCGACCTGTGATTATGAAAGTTGCTGGCATTTCTTACATTCTACAGCTGCAGCTTTTGCTTTTACTCATACTCAGAAATATGATGGACATCATCCTGTTATTTATGAGGTATAGATATGAGCAAAAAAGAAAAACTAATCTCGTTGATCGTATTGGTTTGCCTTGTTCTTCTGGTAACTGTCATAGGCTATCAGAAATACCATGAGAACATCAGACCTACTAAAGAATCTTCCCCAGCCTCGACCGTTGAAACAGAACCGATAAGTAGTCAGAAAGAATAATTTTTTTAGTTTAAAAAAGAACATCAGAGCAAAAAAACACCAACTGAACAATATGTCGTTTATTTTAAAAAAAGTTCGGTTTTTCACTTTATGTAATCGCTGAGAAAACTTTTTTTAATAAAAAAAGTCGAAAAACTCTAGCTTTTTTGTAAACGGTATGATATACTATAGGAGTAGTTTTTGTTCGGTAATCTGTGGTAGCTTGTTTCAAATAAACATCTTCCAGATATACACCATTCAAGTAATTGCAAAATATGTGTTGATACACAAGGAGGATTTTTATTATGGAAACAGGTACAGTAAAATGGTTTAACTCAGAAAAAGGATTTGGATTCATCACTGCAGAAAACGGAAACGATGTATTCGTTCATTTCTCAGCTATCCAAGGCGACGGATTCAAAACTTTAGAAGAAGGCCAAGCAGTAACTTTCGATGTTGAAGAAGGCCAACGCGGACCTCAAGCAACAAACGTTACTAAAGCTTAATTAACCTATACTAAAAAATAAACGCCCAGACATTTGCGTGTCTGGGCGTTTTTGTCTATTTTCTTTAAAAAGCGATGAGAGTATTTTTCTGCACTTTGTAGTATAATTTCAAAAGAACATTAGAGGCAGGAGAAGAGGAAGATATTTTGAAACCAAGAACTTATGCAGTCGTTGATATCGAAACGACTGGGACGAATCCAAAAGAAGATCGGATCATCCAATTTGGCTGCGTCATGATTGAATCAGGTCGGATCACTTCACGTTTTTCGATCGATATTCATCCAGGGCGGAAGATTTCAAAACAAATCCAGCATTTAACAGGGATCACGAATCAACGCGTCCAAAAAGCGCCTTATTTCGAAGATGTCGCCCAAACGATTTACAATCTTTTGGCAGACACCATATTTGTCGCGCATAATATTTATTTTGATTATAATTTTTTGAACCATGAACTCATGCGATGCGGACTTCCTAGTTTGAAGATACCAGGCATCGATACAGTAGAACTTGCACAAATTTTCTTGCCGACGGAACCAAGCTTTCGCTTAGCTGATTTGTCAGAAAGCTTTGGATTTATTCATGAGAATCCTCATCAGGCAGATAGTGATGCCGAAGTGACAGGTCAACTTCTTTTGCTGATCGAAGAACGGATGAGAAAATTGCCAATCATCACGTTAGAGCAGATTGCGCGATTAAGTAGACACACAGGTATGGATACGAGTCGTTTCATTTATCATGTGATTGAAGAAATGAAAGAAAAACCAGAGCCACTTGATCCCTCATTAGAAATCGTCGATGGGCTAGCTTTGCAGAAAAAAGAAGTGGAACTATTCACATCCGTCCATTATGGCGAGCGGACATATCCAAGAAAAAAACAAGCAAAAGAAAAAATGTTTGGTAAAACACTGATGTATCGAAAAGAACAGAACAGACTGATGAATGCGGTCTACGACCATTTCACAAAAGATGAATCAAAAGATTTGATGATCGAAGCAGCTACAGGAATGGGTAAAACAATCGGTTATCTGCTGCCATTGAGTTATTTGGCTACACCTGAAAAACCCGCTGTCATCAGTACCGTTTCGCTAGTTTTGCAGCAGCAGATCATAGAAAAAGACATTCCATTGCTGAATCAATTGCTAGATCAGCCCATACAACCTGTAATTATCAAAAGCTATCGCCACTATATTGACCTGCAGCGATTTAAAGGCACACTTGTGGAACCGCCAGAACAAAAACAATATGCTTTGTATCAAATGGCGGTCTTAGTTTGGCTGACGCAAACGAAGACCGGTGATTTGGATGAATTACATTTAACAAATTTGAACCATTCATTCTTTGCAGATATCGCGCACAGAGGTATTGGATTTTTAGCAAGAAATCAGTCATTTTACGAACAAGACTTTGTTCGTTTCTTGCAAAAGAAAATCAGGCAAAGTAATTTTTTGATTGTCAATCATGCGTTTTTAGTACAAGAAACACAGCGAAAAGAACCATTGCTTCCAGCTAGTCCATTTTTGTTGATCGATGAAGTACATCATTTGCCGGAAATCGCTGAAAAAGTAAATGACAAACGATTAAGTATTAACTATTTCCATAAACAAATCCAGCAATTAGAAGAACCAAATCAGCTGTTTGACCGAATACAAAGCTATTTACCGAAAGAACATGAAGCCTTACGCTGGTTATCGATTTATCGAGAAGAACTTTCTGCGCTATGCGAAGCACAGATTTGTATGGCAGAAGGATTAATGAGTTTAGTGAGCGGCAAGCAACCTAACGGACAGTATCCAGAAGAAGTCATGATGACAAAAGAGATGTTGGATCAGCTGCCACTGGAATCTGGGACAGCCATTGATCACCTGCAGCTTTTTTATCAGGAGATCCAGCAGCTACAGTCACAAATGCGTCTGACTTTTGAGATTATCCAAGAAAGCTGGACAAACCAGATGCGGATCGATTTAGCAAGTTTATATAGCCTATTTGATCAATTAGACAAGCAGTACTTGCTGATGGATCAATGGCTGGAAGACTGGCGAGATCATTTGATCCATTGGTTCGTTCCTGGGAACACAGCGCAGCAGATGATTTTTCATCTCCATGATTTTCAAGCGGCTATGTTGCCGTCGACTGTTTGGTATCCTCGATATGATCGTATTCTTTATATTGGAGGAACGCTGAAGATCGGCCCTAATCGACACTATCTCTCTAAGAGGCTTGGCATTGAAGCAGCACCTCTTAAAGTGATTGCCTCTCCTTATGATTATGAGAAACAGGCAAGGATCTATGTGCCAAAAGAGGCACCTGCCGTCCATCAAGTCAGCAATCAAGCATATATCGATTATTTAGAGACAGCACTTACAGGTCTGATCGAACAAGAAGATCGGCCAATACTTGTGTTATTCACTTCTCATGATGTTTTGCAGAAGGTCTATCAGAAAATGCATCTGTCCATGCTAGAAAAAGGACGAGAAATACTAGCTCAAGGGTTTGGCGGAAGCCGGGAGAAGCTTTTGAAACGCTTCATTTTGTCAGAAAAAAGCGTATTGTTTGGCGCTGACAGCTTTTGGGAAGGTGTAGATTTGCCTGGAGATGCTTTGCAGATCGTTGTAGTCACACGTTTACCCTTCGATAATCCGCTTCGCCCGATGGTCAAAGCTAGGAACGCTTATTTAGAATCAGAGGGGATCAATCCTTTTTACCAGGAATCCGTACCTAAAGCAGCTTTGAAGTTACGCCAAGCATTAGGTCGCTTGATAAGGACGGAGACAGATCGTGGCGTATTGCTTATTTTGGATCGAAGACTAGTCACTGCAAAATATGGTGCACGGATCATCCATGCATTACCGAAAAAAGTACCGATCAAAGAGCTAGCTATGGAGGAAATCTATCAGGACATCCATGAATTCTTAAAGAAAAATGAAGAAGGAAGTTAGAGGAGCTGTCTTTTTTCATAATTAAAATCTGCTATAATGAAAAGGAATGAAGATAAAGGAGCGACGACCCTTGAAGAAAAAACAGACAAAGGAAAAAACGATTAATCGCGTGTTACTTGGCTTGATCGTATTTTTATTAGCGGTCATCGTGATCAGCTCGATTTTTTACTTGCGTTCCAGTCGTCCGGCGGTGCAGGCGAAGAAAGAAGCAGTAGAAATCGCAAAGAAATATGCAAATCTTGAGGAAGCCGATCATTTTTATTGGTTTACTCGAAAGAAGACATACTTTTCACTGACAGGTACAAATGATAAAGGAAAAGAAATCGCCGTTATCATTCCTAAATCTGGTGAAAAAGTAAAAGTATTGGATCAAACAAAGGGACTGACTGAAAACGAAGCAAAACAGACAATTGCTGCGGCCCATCCTGAAATCCAAATCGAAAAAGCTGCTTTAGGGATGTATGATGATCAGCCTGTGTGGGAAGTAGTAGGAAAAGAAACAAATGGGAAACTGAATTATTACCTGATTGGCTTTGAATCTGGAGATGAAGTCAAGACAATCAAGGGAATTTAAAAGGTAAAGGAATGAATGGGATGGAGTTATCAAAAAGAACAAAACGATTAGAACCGTCTGTCACTTTGGCAGCTGCGGCAAAGGCCAAGGCATTAAAAGCAAAAGGCAGAGATGTGCTGAGTTTGACTGTGGGAGAACCGGATTTTGCGACACCAGAAAACATCCAAGAAGCAGCAATCGAAGCAATCCGCAACGGGAAAGCTAGCTATTATACACCAACAGCAGGAATCCCAGAGCTTCGACAGGCAATCGTTGATTATCTGAAGAAAAACTATGGACTTGTCTATGAACCTTCACAAACAGTCGTAACAGACGGAGCGAAATTTGCTTTGTATACCCTTTTCCAAACGATCCTTGACCCGCAAGATGAAGTCATCATTCCTGTGCCTTACTGGGTCAGTTACGGTGAGCAAGTAAAACTGGCAGAAGGACTTCCTGTCTTTGTGAAAGGGGAAGAATCCAATAGCTGGAAAGTTACTGTTGAACAGCTAGAACAAGCACGTTCAGAAAAAACAAAAGCCGTAATCATCAATTCTCCATCGAATCCGACTGGAATGATTTATAGCAAGAATGAACTGCAGGCAATCGGTGAATGGGCAGTAAAAAATGATATTTTGATAGTTGCTGATGATATTTATGGCCGTTTAGTTTATAATGGCAATGAGTTTACTCCAATTGCAACGATTTCAGAAGCAATCAAAAATCAGACCATCATCATCAATGGTGTGTCTAAAACGTATGCGATGACAGGCTGGCGCATTGGTTATGCGGTGGGGAATTCTGAGATCATCAATGGAATGATTGCTGTTGCTTCCCAGTCAACCAGTAATCCGACAGCAGTCAGTCAATATGCAGCTGTTGAAGCATTGAAAGGCGAGCAAGATACAGTGGAAGAAATGCGGAACGCCTTTGAAGAACGCCTGAATACGTTATATCCGCTTGTGGCAGAACTGCCGGGTGTTTCTCTTGAAAAGCCACAAGGAGCTTTTTATCTTTTTCCTAATGTAAAAGAAACGCTACGCATGTGTAAATATGAAAATGTCACACAATGGGTAGAAGATCTTTTAGAAGAAACAGGGGTAGCGCTTGTGACTGGCGAAGGCTTTGGGGCACCAGAAAATGTCCGCATGAGTTATGCTACTGATCGCGCTACGTTAGAAGAAGCGGTACGCAGAATCAAGCAATTTATTGAGAGTAAAAGTCAAAATTAATCCTGAAGAAATTCAAGGAATATAAAAGGAGAGTCATACGTGGAACAAATTCAAATCATCGATTCGAAAAACCATGTGGGAGAAACAGTAACAATCGGCGCTTGGGTCGCAAATAAGCGATCAAGCGGAAAAATCGCATTTTTACAATTAAGAGACGGAACAGCCTTTTTCCAAGGTGTAGTTGTAAAGAGCGAAGTGTCGGAAGAAGTTTTCCAAACAGCTAAAAATCTACACCAAGAAACATCCGTGTTAGTAACTGGAGAAATCCGTGAAGACAGTCGTTCAAAATTTGGTTATGAAATCGGAATTACAAATGTGGAAGTGGTAAGCGAGAGCCACGATTATCCGATCACACCAAAAGAACACGGAACAGACTTCTTGATGGATCATCGTCATTTATGGCTGCGTTCTTCAAGACAACATGCGATTATGCAGATCAGAAATGAAATCATTCGTGCAACGTATGAATTCTTTAATCAACATCATTTTGTCAAAATTGATCCGCCGATCTTGACTGGTTCTGCACCAGAAGGCACTACGGATCTATTCGAAACAAATTACTTTGATCAAAAAGCTTATTTATCTCAAAGTGGCCAATTATACATGGAAGCTGCTGCTATGGCTTTCGGAAAAGTCTTTTCATTCGGTCCGACTTTCCGTGCTGAAAAATCAAAAACACGACGTCATTTGATCGAATTCTGGATGATCGAACCAGAAATGGCTTTCACTCATCAAGAAGAAAGTTTAGAAGTACAGGAACAATATGTAGCATTCTTAGTACAAAATGTTTTAGATCATTGCGAATACGCATTAGATGTACTAGGACGAGACAAAGAAGTCTTAAAAACTTATACAAAATTGCCATTCCCTCGTATTACTTACGATGATGCAATCGAATTACTGAAGAAAAATGGATTTGATGACATCGAATGGGGCGAAGACTTTGGTTCACCTCATGAAACGTTCATTGCGAATTCATTCGAACAGCCTGTCTTTATCCTAAACTATCCAAAAGCCATCAAGCCATTCTACATGAAACCACATCCAACAAGAGAAGACGTGGTAATTTGTGCAGATATGATCGCACCAGAAGGTTACGGTGAAATTATTGGCGGAAGCGAACGGGCAACAGACTATGATTTCTTGCTAGAACAAATCCGTAATCACGGTTTGGATGAAAAAGAATATTCATGGTATCTTGATCTACGTAAATACGGTTCTGTTCCGCACTCTGGTTTTGGTCTAGGCCTTGAACGAACAGTCACTTGGATTGCTGGTATCGACCATGTACGTGAAGCTATTCCATTCCCACGTTTGTTGAACCGAATTTATCCATAAGAGGTGATGAAAAAGCTGTTCTGCATCAAGTAATTAGAACAGCCAAGCAAAAACAGCTGTTCATGTTTTTGAATTGGCGGGACTTATTACCGCAGATGTAAGCTTTTGAATACCGTTTAGTGGAGAGGTTGTGAAAAAGCTGTTTAGTTTCGAGTATTAAGAAAAACTTTGTGAAAATGGCTTTCCACATTTTTGCATAAATTTGGCTTAATACCGAGAAACTGGCTTTTGAACACCGTTTAGTGGAGAGGTTGTGAAAAAGCTGTTTAGTTTCGAGTATTAAGAAAAATTTTGTGAAAATGGCTTTCCACATTTTTGCATAAATTTGGCTTAATACCGAGAAACTGGCTTTTGAACACCGTTTAAGGAAGAGGTTGTGAAATCAGTGCCTTGACCTGAGTATTAGAGAAACAAAACGGAAAAATAGCTTCTCATATTTTACCGTTTTTTTAGCTAATATCGAGGGTCAGCTGATTGAACACCGTTTATATCAAGAGGTTGTGCGCCTGCCGTTCAGCTCCGAGTCACAAGGAGTAATTTCAAAAAACAGTTTTTCATGTTTGATGACTATTGTGACTTGTGACCGAGGAGTTGGCCGGAGAGCACCGTTTATTCTAAAAAAGAACTGCGAACTCTCGCAGTTCTTTTTTTAAAATACGGGATAAAGGAAGTTTCCAGCAGACAAGAGAAGAAAGCAAAAGAAATTGCTATTTGATTCACAAGGTTCTATAACGAAACCGCAATCAATCAAACATTTACAAAGAAGGTAATTCAAATGGAAATCTGATTTGATGATGCTTCTGCTGTTGAAATAAAGCAGCATCTAGCACCTGAAAACAAACTAATAGTAACATTCGAAGATGGAGTAGGTCCGTATTTTCAGCATGCAATAATCCATATGTAAGTTCAATTCACCCTTGAAATCATCGGACCAGATAAAGTTATGACCAATCTATCCCAAGCAATCTAGAAGAGATATTAGTAAAGGGACATTTACTAGAAGTCTTAGATGAGCCTATAAATATATGTTTTGATGGCGTCATCAGTGGTCTGATTGACGGAAGCTTGGGTATGATCGATCTCTCTGGACCAAACAACGAAGGAATCAAGGGGAATCCGGCACGTTAAGAAAAAAATAGCATAAAAAACTAGACACTTGATGAGCGTTCATTCAATTGTTTGAAGGGACTAGGCTGGTGTCATTTTTTATACATATATTTTCTCTTTCGTCTTGATAGGGCTTATGGGATAATATAAGGAAGAAAATCATCGTTTTATTCAAAAAGGAGTTTTTGACAAATGAAAAAACGTATATTATTTATCGGTGATAGCATTACAGACGCAGGAAGAGACCGAGCAGAAGCAACTGATCTAGGTAAAGGTTATCCACTTTTGATTGCCGGAAAACTAATCTCCCAATATCCAACGATGGAATTTGAATGCATGAACCGTGGGATAGGAGGAGACAAAATTGCAGATCTGCAAGTACGTTGGCAAGAAGATTGTTTAGCTTTACAACCTGACTATGTATCGATTTTGATCGGAATCAATGATACCTGGCATAATACTAGCGATCAGGCTATATTCGGAACTGAGAAATCTGCTCAGCAATTTGAATCCGTTTATCGAAAATTACTAAATGAACTTCAAAAAGCGGGAATCTGCAACATCATCTTGATGGAGCCGTTTGTACTTCCTATAACCGACGACCGTCATGGCTGGCGTAAAGACTTAGACCCTAAAATACAAATTGTTCGTAAACTTGCTAAGGAATATGGCGCATTGCTGGTTCCTTTAGATGGCATATTCAATGCTTTAGGGATTGCTTATGGTTTTTCGAAATATACAAGAGAAGATGGGGTCCACCCAACGATTGGCGGACATGAGATCATTGCACAAAGCTGGATAGATGCAATTGCCGCAGTCGATTTTTTTAGTGGAGATAAAAATGAGCGAAAGAAAAGTGAAAAATGATGGAAATACGGTGGGCAGTAAAAGAAGATCTACCTCAAATCAATCAGCTGATTACTGATCATCCAGAATCATTCGTAAAAGCAAAAACGGCAGCTGACCTAAATGATAAGAATAAACTATTGCTCGTTGCTGTAACAAAAGAAAAACGGATTATCGGTTTTGCGCAAGCGGACGTGCAACAGTCAGAAGAACGATTGGATCAGCGACCATCAGGAAAACTAATCCAACACACATTAGTAACAAAAGAAAATACGGAAGAAATCCAAAAAAAATTTGCAGAATATTTGATGCTGGAAGCTAAAAAAAGAAGAATAAAATCATTTTTTGCCCAGTTTTAATCAAAAACAGTAATAGAAGGAGAAATACAATGAGTTGTTTAGGAAATGTCATCTGGTTTATATTCGGCGGACTAATCGGTGGTCTTAGCTGGTTAGCAGCGGGGATACTTTGGTGTATCACGATCATAGGTATCCCAATCGGTATGCAATGTTTTAAGATCGCCTCCCTTTCTTTTGCGCCTTTTGGCAAAGAAGTAATTTATCACCAGTCTGGCATGTCATTGATTGTTAATATCATCTGGCTGATCGTTTCAGGCCTACCAATTGCTCTCGCACATGTCGTCAGCGGCATCCTTCTATGTATCACGATCATAGGGATACCTTTTGCCAAGCAATCTTTCAAACTTGCTCGATTGGCGTTGATGCCATTCGGTGCAGAAATTGTATAAAAGAGAATAATAAAGGTTAGATAACGCATAGAGTCAGGTGGGATACATGTATTTCACCTGACTCTATGCGTTTTTCTGTATAAGTTCTTCCATGTGACTTTTACGTCTTTTATTTATATGGGGTTACTGTTTATGGAAAGTTGAAATAATTTTCATTAAAGAACTCTTTCTATATTTTTGAAAGCTTAGTGGAGCTTCGAATATCTGGGAAGGACATTTTGCAGGGATTGAAAAAAGATATTGTCCTATCGAAAAATTAATGAATTTAGACAAATTGCCAGCAACAGGCTTCAAACTTAGTTGCTATCCTATCAAGATCAAGAAGGCAAGTGCGGGTTGGATAAGAGCAGTGGCAATGATCGAAGAGAAAAAGAAAGAATAAGCCAAAACATCTGTATGGAAGAAATTTTCCGATGCAGATGTTTTTCATTTTTTCTTTCGGATACCTTGACATATGAATAACCATTCATTTATAATTAGTTATGAAGAGATATTCATATGTTGAGGCGAGGAGGTCATTAAAATGAAAAGTTACAGATTAGAAGGTTTAGATTGTGCGAACTGTGCAATGAAAATCGAAAAAGGAGTTCAGAAGATCAATGGAGTCAAGGAAGCAACGGTAAACTTCACTTCTGGAAAACTAACGATTGACGCAGAGGAAGATCATTTGGCTACGATTGAACAAGAAACAAAAAAAGTAGTGAAGGAATTAGAACCAGATGTCAAAGTAACAGAAATAGATAAGGAAAAAGTATCTGAACATGGAAATGAAAAAGAGAGAAATACGCTGTTCCGGATTTTATTTTCCCTTGCAGGTATCGCTTTATTGCTATTATTTGATTTTAATGAACCAATTCGCTTGATAGGGTATTTATTGATTTATCTGCTGATAGGATATGATGTAGTGAAGAAGGCAGTGATGAATATCGTCAAAGGAAAAATCTTTGATGAAAATTTTCTTATGTCTGTTGCTACGATTGGCGCTATGTTGATCGGTGAATATCCAGAAGCCGTAGCAGTGATGCTATTTTATCAAATCGGCGAGTATTTCCAAGGATTGGCAGTCAGTCATTCAAGAAAATCGATTCGCGAATTGATGGCGATCCGTCCAGAAACAGCTCACGTGCAGACGACGGAAGGATTGATGACCGTGAACCCTGAAGACGTGCAGATCGGTCAGTTTGTACTTGTGAAGCCTGGTGAACGTGTACCGTTAGATGGAACGATCATCGAAGGAGAATCATTAGTCGATACGTCAGCACTTACAGGAGAATCAGTCCCTAAATCTGTATATGTTGGTGAAACAGTATTAAGCGGATTTATCAATAAAAATAAACCATTTTTAGTTCAAGTAGAAAAATCTTATGAAAATTCTACTATCAGCAAATTATTAGAATTAGTAGAAAATGCCAGCAGTAAAAAAGCACCAGCTGAAAATTTCATTACTAAATTCGCGCGCTATTACACACCAATCGTTGTAGGATTGGCCGTTTTATTAGCTGTTTTACCTCCACTTGTTGTTTCTGGAGCGGCGTTTTCTGAATGGATCTATCGAGCATTGACATTTTTAGTGATCTCATGTCCATGTGCATTAGTGATTTCCGTGCCACTTAGTTTCTTTGGCGGTATCGGAGGAGCAAGTAAAATCGGTGTATTAGTAAAAGGTTCAAATTACTTGGAGTTGCTTGCACAAACTGAGACAGTGGTATTCGATAAAACCGGCACATTAACGAAAGGTGACTTTTCGATCCAGACGATCGATACAAAAATCGATCCAAAGATATTCATGCAATATGTTGCGAGTGCAGAACAGTTTTCTACACATCCGATTGCTCAATCTGTTTTAGAAGGCTACGCAGGTCCGCTTTTACCAACAGCTAATATCCAAGAATTTGCAGGTGAAGGGATCTTAGCTGAAGTTGATGGCAAACAAGTATTAGCAGGTAATCACAAATTGATGGAAAGATTTGAAATCTCTTTTCCTTCAAGTCAAGAAATCGGTACATTGCTTTATCTAGCGATCGATCAAAGTTACAGTGGTTATCTTGTTATTGCAGATACCTTGAAAGAAGATGCCGTAGACGCATTGGTTCAATTAAAACAGGCTGGTGTGAAGAACACAGTCATGTTGACGGGCGACTCGAAAAAAATTGCTGATCATATCGGGAAGCAAGTAGGCGTGGACAAGATATATAGCGAATTGCTTCCAGAAGATAAAGTGCAGCGGTTAGAGGAAATCTTACAAAGTAACAATAAAAAGACCGCATTTGTCGGAGATGGAATCAACGATGCACCGGTGCTAGCAAGAGCAGATGTAGGAATCGCAATGGGTGGATTGGGAAGCGATGCTGCAATTGAAGCAGCAGATGTAGTCATCATGAATGATCAACCATCGAAGATTGCAGAAGCAATCCATTTAGCAAAGAAAACATTGAAAATCGTCAAACAGAACATTGTCTTTGCTATTGGGATAAAAATTTTGGTACTTTCCTTAGGTGCTTTTGGTTTTGCATCAATGGGAGATGCAGTATTTGCAGATGTTGGGGTGACAGTATTAGCTGTTTTGAATGCCATGCGAAGCTTGCATGTAAAAAATAAACGTTGATCAATGAAGAGGACGAATGAACGTCCTCTTTTTTTTATATCCTTTTCTTAATGAAAAATGTAAAGAAAATAGATAGGATTATAAAATAACTAATGTTTTTAATTTTACAGAAAATTCAAAATAGCTTGAAATTCAATAAGGTCAATGAAATGAAAGAAAATAACTTATTTTTTTGATGGAAAAAATATGAAAAAACGATGTGTATTAAATAAAAGAATACACACATAAAATAACACTGTCTTGTAAGTTTGTTAAAAATTGAATATGATTACATCTGGATAACAAATTTTTATCATAAAGGAGAGAACGAATGAACAACAAACAATTACGCTGGTTTACTGTTGCGTTAATTGCATTTAACATGGTTTGGGGCATGGGGAATGTAGTTAATAACTATGCTCAGCAAGGAGTATCAGTTGTCACCTCTTGGCTATTGATTTTGGCCATTTATTTTATTCCATACGCATTGATCGTTGGACAATTAGGATCAGCCTTCAAGGATAGTAAAGGAGGCGTCAGTTCATGGGTCGAAAATACGACATCTAATAAACGACTGGCATACTATGCCGCTTGGACTTACTGGGTCGTCCATATTCCTTATTTGGCACAAAAGCCTCAAGCAATTCTGATTGCTGGTGGTTGGGCAGTCCAAGGAAATGGAAATATCGTAAATACGATGTCAGTACAAATGGTAGCAGTTATTTCACTTATTATATTTCTTGCCTTTTTATATTTATCAACAAAAGGACTTTCTACTTTGAAAGTGATTGGCGGACTGGCCGGAACAGCGATGTTCGTCATGTCGATCTTATTTATTCTTTTAGCTGTAACGGCACCGTTCATCAATCCAACGATGGAATTTGCCACACCACATATGAATCAAGTGAAAACATATATTCCAACATTTGATTTCAGTTATTTCACAACCGTTTCGATGCTAGTATTTGCAGTTGGAGGAGCGGAAAAAATATCCCCTTATGTCAACTCTACAAGAAATCCTGCAAAGGAATTTCCTAAAGGGATGATCTTCTTAGCAGCAATGGTAGGGATTTGTGCTGTATTAGGCTCAGTCGCAATGGGTATGCTGTTTGCTAGCGATAATATTCCTAAAGACTTGATGGCAAATGGGGCATACAGTGCTTTTCAAATTTTAGGTAATTACTATGGTATCGGTAACTCATTGATGATCATTTACGCATTGACAAACATGATTGGACAAATCTCCGCATTAGCCTTTTCAATTGATGCACCACTAAAAATCTTGTTAGCAGATGCGGATCCAGAATTTGTACCAAACTGGCTACGTAAACGTAATCGTAAAGGTACATTGGTGAATGGTTATCTTCTGACAGGTATACTAGTAGGAATCATTATTTTGTTGCCGATCTTTGGTATCAAAGATATGAATGAATTAGTAAAATGGTTGACGAACTTGAACTCAGTTGTCATGCCAATGCGTTACCTATGGGTGTTCTTGGCATATATGATGTTGAATAAAGCTTATAAGAAATTCAATTCTGAATATAAATTTGTTAAAAATCCAAAAATCGGTTTTATCTTTGGTGCTTGGTGCTTTGCCTTCACTGCGTTTGCATGTATCCTAGGAATGGTGCCAAAAGTAGATTATACTGCTGATCCTAAAGCATGGTGGTTCCAATTATTTACGAATATCATCACACCAATCGTCTTGATCTTATTAGGTATGATCTTGCCAGCAATTGCTCGTCGAGACAAAAACAAAGAAATCACTGAACCAGAAACAGTGGTTCAGCCTTAAAATAGAAATACTTGTTACAAGAGGTTGTGACAGAAGTGGTCAGCTTCAAGAAATAAGAAGGAATTTACGAAAATTGCTTCTCAAGTTTTTGTGAAGTTTCGGCTTGTTTTTCGAAGAAGCTACTTCTGGAACACCGTGAATCAGAGGTTGTGAAAAAGCTGTCCTGCATCAAGTAATAAGAACAGCCAAACAAAAATAGCCCCTCATATTTTTCGTTTGGCTGGACTTATTACCGCAGAGGCAAGCTTTTGAACACCGTTTAAGAAAGAGGTAGTGAGCCTGCCGTTTAACTCCGAGTCACAAGGAGCAATTTCAAAAAACAACTTCTCATGTTTGTTGACTATTGTGACTTGTGACCGAGGTGTTGGCAGGAGAACACCGTTTAAGGAAGAGGTTGTGAAATCAGCGGTTTGACCTGAGTATTAGAGAAACAAAACGGAAAAATAGCTTCTCATATTTTGCCGTTTTTTGAGCTAATGCTGAAGGGCAGCTGATTGAACACCATTTATTCGAAACAAGGGACTTTGACACGACTTTTGTCACAGTCCCTTGTTTTTTTGCGGCGTTATAAGTGGTATGATCGAACCAAATTCCAAAGAGAAGTGAGGGAGAAGAATGAAGATCATCGTGATTGGACAAAGTGGGTCGGGAAAATCGACCCTCGCAAGGAATATCAAAGAAATCACCGGCTTTCCGCTACTGCCGCTAGACCTTTTATGGCATACAACAGACTACAGTATTCAGGCAAAAAAGTGGTTTTTGCAAGAACAGCAATCGTTTATGGTATCTAATCCGTCATGGATCGTTGAAGGAAATTATACTTCTACGTTAGAGGAAAGGATTAAAGAAGCAGATAAGATCATTTGGCTTAAAGTGCCGCGTTATCTCGCCATCTACCGAGTAGTTTGGCGTTCTCTAAAAAGAAAGATAAACAAAAAATCTCGGCCAGATATGCCTGAATCATTTTCGGAGAAACTAAACAGGGAATACTTAGAATTTTTATCTTTTATCTGGCATTTTGAAGAAAACAATGAACCAAAAATACAGCAGCTGATCCAAGTAGCTAATGCAAGAAATAAACTGATCATCCTTAAAACAAGACGAGAGAAACAAGAATTTTTAACTAAATTGAAAATAGAGAGCAAAAATAATTGACAGTTTTTGTTTACAAGTGTAATCTGTATTCATAAGTTAATGATTACATTTGTAAACGAAAGGTGTGAAATAAATGGAAAAAGTCAAAACGCCAGTAAAAATCAGTGATTCAGAGTGGGAGATCATGCGTGTTATTTGGACACTTGGACAGACGACAGCCCAAGAAATCACGCAGATCTTAGCTGATTCGATGGATTGGAAACCAGCAACGATCAAAACTTTGCTGGGACGTTTGGTAAAAAAAGAAGTGATCTGGACAGAACAAGAAGGAAAAAAATTCATTTATCATCCAGCTGTCTCGGAGATGGAAACAGTTCGCAGTGCGACGGAAAATCTTTTTTCCCATATCTGTGCAAAAAGGATTGGAGAGACGATTGCGGATCTAGTAGAAGAAGCCACTTTGACTCAAGAAGATATCAATGAGATTTTGAAACAACTGGAACAAAAGCAACCAGTAGATACGATCGAATGTAACTGTATCCCAGGTCAATGTGAATGTAAACAACATCAATAGGAGGAAGAAAAAATGAAACAACAATTTTCAATCGAAGGTATGAGCTGCAATCATTGTGTAGCAAGAGTAGAAGAAACAGTAAGCGCACTTGACGGCGTGCAAAAAGTGAAAGTAAATTTGAAAAAAGCAAACGGTACGGTCAAGTTTGATGAAACAAAAGTTCAATCCGAAAAGATTTGTCAAGCAATCAATGGATTGGGTTATAAAGCAGAGGTGATTTGATGGCAACAGCAGAAACCAAAATGGATACGTTCGTCATTACAGGTATGACTTGTGCAAATTGTTCTGCTAGGATCGAAAAAGAGCTGAACGGACAACCTGGTGTGGTCAATGCCACAGTCAACTTGGCCACTGAAAAAGCAAGTGTCAAATATGAAGGGACGACCACTGAAAAATTAATCCAAAGCGTAGAAAACATCGGTTATGGTGCAATTTTGTACGATGAAGCCCACAAACAAAAAATTGCAGAAGAAAAGCAAGCGTATTTGAAAAAAATGCTATTCGATCTTATATTGAGTACGGTTTTGACTTTGCCATTGATGTTGTCAATGATTGCTATGATGTTAGGAAGCCATGCGGCGATTGTTCACTTTTTTCATTTTCCAATCGTCCAGTTAGTGCTGTCTGCTCCTGTCCAATTTTATGTCGGTGCTCGTTTTTATAAAGGTGCGTACCATGCAATCAAGACGAAAGCACCAAATATGGATGTATTGGTAGCAATTGGAACATCGGCTGCCTTTGCATTGAGCATTTACAACGGATTTTTCCGTGGACACCCCCAAGATCTTTATTTTGAAAGCAGCAGTATGATCATCACGCTGATTTTGCTCGGCAAATATTTGGAACATACAGCAAAAACGAAAACAGGTAATGCAATCAAACAATTGATGTCTCTTCAAACAAAAACCGCCCAAGTGATAAGAAACGGGAAAGAAGAAACGTTAGCGATTGAAGAAGTAGTCGTTGGTGATCAACTAGTCATCCGTCCTGGTGAGCAGATTCCAGCAGATGGTCGAATTATTTCAGGAAGCAGTGCGATAGATGAAAGTATGCTTACTGGTGAAAATCTTCCTGTAGAAAAGAATCCGGATGACACGCTCTTTGGCGGGACAATCAATACGAATGGTCTACTTCACATGGAAGTTACACAAGTCGGCAAGCAGACAGTATTAGCGCAAATCATTCAAATGGTGGAAGATGCTCAAGGGAGCAAAGCCCCAATCCAAAAAATCGCAGATCGGATCTCAGGGATTTTTGTTCCGATCGTATTAGTCATCGCGTTCATCACGCTCGTAGCTACAGGTTTGATCACTGGTGATTGGCAACTCGCATTGATCCATAGTGTCTCTGTATTAGTCATTGCGTGTCCATGTGCATTAGGTTTAGCGACTCCAACAGCTATTATGGTAGGTACGGGTGTTGGCGCACGAAACGGAATCTTAATTAAAGGCGGAGAAGCATTAGAAGCAGCTGCTCACTTAGACAGCATTGTTTTGGATAAAACTGGAACGATTACAGAAGGAAAGCCCAAAGTTACAGATCTAGTCGGTTCTAAAGAAGTCCTATCTATTTTTTATACTTTAGAACAAGCTTCTGAACATCCACTAGGTAAAGCAATCGTGGAATACGGAAAACTGCAAGAAGCAGCAACATACGATATGATTGATTTTACAGCTCACCCAGGTGCTGGAATCAGCGGTACGATTAACGGAGTACGCTATTTTGCGGGTACACGTAAACGATTAATTGAATTGAACCTATCATTTGATGAATACCAAGAACACGCGTTAGAATTAGAACAGCAGGGAAAAACAGTCATGTTTTTAGCTGATGAAAAGCAAGTGATCGGGTTGATTGCCGTGGCTGATCAAATCAAACTAGAAGCCAAACAAGCAATCAAGCAGCTCCAGAATAAAGGATTAGATGTTTTTATGCTGACAGGAGACAACAAACTGGCAGCCGAAACGATTGGTAAACAAGTTGGTATTGATCCAAAGCATATCTTTGCTGAAGTACTTCCAGAAGATAAAGCAGCCTACGTAGAAAAACTTCAGAAAGATGGCAAAAAAGTCGGTATGGCAGGCGATGGAATCAATGATGCACCGGCTTTAGCATTAGCTGATGTTGGTATGGCAATGGGAAGTGGAACGGACATCGCGATGGAAACAGCCGATGTGACGCTGATGAGTAGCAGTTTGGCATCCATTGCACAAACAATCGAGTTGTCTAGGGTGACATTGAGAAAAATCAAACAAAATCTTTTCTGGGCTTTTGTCTATAATACGATTGGTATTCCTTTTGCCGCACTAGGCTTTTTGAATCCAATCATTGCAGGAGGAGCGATGGCGTTTAGTTCCGTCAGTGTATTGTTGAATTCCCTGAGCTTAAATCGACACATGAAAAAGTAAGAGAAGGGATGGAGTAAAAATGAATGGGAACGATATGGAGAAAAAACATGAACATAAAAAAGAAGTAGTAAACAAAGAAAGTACAGAATCTCCTGAAAAACAGATGGAGATGAAGCATGACCATAGCCAGATGGACCATTCCATGCACATGGGACATAACCATGGAGATATAGCAAACAGCAAACAAATGGACCATTCGATGCACATGGATCACGAACACGGCGGCATGGATCATTCCATGCACATGGGGAATTTCAAGCAAAAATTTTGGCTATCGCTTATCCTAGCTATCCCAATCATTCTTTTTTCACCAATGATGGGAATGGAATTTCCATTTCAAGTAACGTTTCCTGGTTCTGATTGGCTCGTATTGATCTTAGCAACTATACTATTTATCTATGGCGGTCAGCCATTTTTAAGTGGAGCTAAGATGGAATTGAAACAAAAAAGTCCTGCTATGATGACACTGATCGCGATGGGGATTACAGTTGCATATATTTATAGTGTCTATTCGTTTATCGCAAATCTGCTCAATCCACATATACACGTCATGGATTTCTTCTGGGAATTGGCTACTTTGATCGTTATTATGCTACTAGGTCACTGGATTGAAATGAATGCTGTGTCGAATGCCAGCAATGCTTTACAAAAACTAGCAGAATTACTGCCAGAATCAGTGAAACGCTTGACGAAAGATGGAAAAGAAGAGACAGTTTCATTGAAAGAAGTAAACGAAGGTGATCGTTTGATCGTCCGGTCTGGTGATAAAATGCCAACAGATGGTGTAATCTTGAAAGGTGAAACAATTGTTGACGAATCAGCTGTGACTGGCGAATCAAGAGGAATCAAAAAACAAGCCAATGACAAAGTGATTGGCGGTTCTATCAATGGGGATGGAACGATCGAAATCGAAGTAACTGGAACTGGTGAAAATGGTTATCTAGCGAAGGTTATGGAAATGGTGCGAAAAGCACAAGGAGAAAAATCCAAGCTAGAGTCATTATCTGACAAAGTGGCAAAATGGCTGTTTTATGTCGCATTAATTGTGGGTATCCTGGCATTCATCGCCTGGTTGTTCTTGACAGATCTTCCTAATGCATTAGAACGTATGGTAACAGTCTTTATCATCGCCTGTCCTCATGCTCTAGGTTTAGCTATCCCATTAGTTGTTGCTCGCTCTACATCAATAGCAGCTAAAAACGGATTACTTTTGAAAAACCGCAATGCACTGGAGCAAGCCAATGATCTAGATGTGATCATGCTGGACAAAACAGGAACACTAACAGAAGGAAAATTTACTGTAACGGGTGTCGAAGTACTTGATGATGCGTTCAATAAAAATGAAATCCTTCAATATCTAGGAGCCTTGGAAGCGAATGCCAATCATCCATTGGCTGTTGGCATTATGAATTATTTGAAAGAACATGAAATCAAGCCTTATCAAGCTGAAAATCTAAAAAATCTTTCAGGAGTCGGGCTAGAGGCAACAGTCAAAAAACAACAAGTGAAAATAGTTAATGAAAAAGAAGTTGAGCGTCTCGGATTAAACGTAGAACAAGCATTATTGAAACCTTACCAAGAACAAGGAAATACCATCAGCTTCCTGATTTTAGAAAATCATCTAGCTGCAATCGTTGCTTTAGGTGACGTAGTAAAAACAGAAGCAAAAGAATTTATCCGAACATTGAAAGAAAGAAAAATCACTCCTGTCATGCTTACTGGTGACAATAAAAACGCTGCCCAAGCAGTAGCAGATTATTTAGGGATCGAAGAATATTATGGCGGTTTATTACCAGATGATAAAGAAGCTGTTGTCCAGAAATACCTTGACCAAGGGAAAAAAGTAATCATGGTGGGTGATGGGATCAATGATGCGCCAAGTTTAGCCCGTGCTTCAATCGGGATGGCAATCGGTGCAGGGACAGATATCGCAATCGATTCTGCGGATGTCGTATTGACAAACAGCGATCCAAAAGATATTTTGCATTTCCTTGATCTAGCCAAGCAAACGCGAAAGAAAATGATCCAGAACCTCTGGTGGGGGGCAGGTTACAATATTCTTGCAATTCCGCTAGCAGCCGGAATTCTTGCGCCAATTGGTATCATATTAAGTCCAGCAGTTGGTGCTGTCTTGATGTCGTTAAGTACGGTAGTTGTAGCTCTAAATGCTTTGACATTGAAAATCAAATAATAATGAAAAAAGGTTGTGACAAAAAACGTGTCACAACCTTTTTTTCGAATAATCGATACTCAATCAGCTGGTTCTCGGCATTCCAGAAGTAGATTCTCCAGAAATTTTATCTTATTTTTTGAAGCGGCTCCCTTTTGTCAGAACTTTTTTGTATACCGTTTTTCTTATTATATGCGTTATTTCTAAATAGGTTTTTTTATCGAATTTTACCGGATCTGCTTGTCGTCCATATATTTCTGCTTCATATTGAGTAGTTAATCGAATGAAACGCAGATCTAGCTTGAATTCTTGTTCTATTCGCAGGCTATATTCCTGCAAAGATTCTGCGGGTTTGCGCGGTACCAATGTTTCCAAATGGTTAAGAAGTTTTTGATATGCAATCGTATTAGTAGAAGCAAAAAAATGAAGATAGATAAGATAACTTGTCCAGCGCAGAGATTTTCTGAATAACAATAGAAAGAACAACAAGACGGATAAACACACTCCAAGGCTGAATAAGACGATTTTATAAGCTGGTGTGATTGTTGTTTCTTCTGATGGAATGACCTCAGATCTCTCACTGGAAATAGTTTCTGCCATATTTTCGCTTTCATTTGGTTGTTCGATAGCAGGCTGGACGGTTTCGGTTGTTTCAGCAACTGGTTGTGAACCCATTGGATTGGCAAATGAAGGGGTTGGTTCAAATGGAAGCCAGCCAAATCCAGGAAAGTATACCTCTGGCCAAGAATGAGCATGACTATTGAGAATGCTGTATTCCTCATTCCCTTGATTATCTGTGCCTGTTCTGAGCCCATTTGTAAAACCTTTTGTCCAGCGAGCTGGGATACCAAGTGTTCGAAGAAGGACGACCATAGAAGTTGAAAAGTTGTCACAATAGCCGACTTTTGAATCAAAGAGGAAATAATCCACATAATCGTGTTCTTTCGGAGTATGTCCGGTATCCGTTTTGGAATAGCGGAAATTTCCGCTTGTTTTTAAATACTGTTCGACAGCTTCGACTTTACGAATTAAAGTTGCTTCATTTTTGGTCAATTCGACCGCCAAGTCCTCAATACGTTTAGGCAAACTTTTTGGCAATTGAAGATTTGTCTGCTGATTTTCTAAATCATCAGCTTTTAACTGACTGCTTTTTAATTCTTCTCTCGTAAAAACTAACCTTTCTGTTTGTAAAGTTGCAGAACGTGTCGATTCATTCGGGACAGGAATGAATCGCTGGCTTTCAGGCAAATAGTAAAGCGTTTGTCCACTAGCTAATGAAAAATCAGTCAAGGTAGTATTTCCATAAGGATAAGGTAAGAAAGCTTGTTTTTTTAGGGTCAATGTAATGTTTTCTTTGTCTTCCATAACGGTTTGGTAGCTCGTGATGTCAACAGGGAATTCTTGGATTGGTTGGATGGGTGCGTCCTGATCTTCTATCCATCCAGAACCGGTGTAATGATTTTTATTTTCGATCTTCCAATAGCCATTTCCTTTTTGGTTCGCTGTAAAAACAACTTCGCCATTATCATATAAAGGTCCACCAAGCTGTTCATCATTCTCACTGAAGCCTGTTCTTGCACTTCCGGTTAATTGATACTCATGGA
The DNA here is from genome assembly GCF_050555565.1 of Enterococcus sp. MSG3290. Classification (NCBI taxonomy): domain Bacteria; kingdom Bacillati; phylum Bacillota; class Bacilli; order Lactobacillales; family Enterococcaceae; genus Enterococcus; species Enterococcus sp. MSG3290. The sequence continues at coordinate 907,287 of NZ_CP187862.1, forward strand.
GTGTGTCATAAAGCCCTTCATCATTAAGATATTCTCGGATCGGTTCACTCGTTTCCTCGAGAGATTGGTGTACTTTCGGAAGATATAAAGGCAAAATAGCGCTAAAAGTTAAGAAACAAATAAGCAGAACTGTAGTCAATGACTGGAATCGAGTGTTTCCCGACAACAACCGGATGGAGAAAAATTGCCTTGCTGCCAGATACACGAACAAAACAGTTACTACCGCAATCATTTCGTACAGTAAATCTTTTTCCCGAAAAACGGTAAGCATCATGAAGTAAGCCATCAAAGAAAGAAAGGGTGCGTACCAATAGTCGTAATCCACGGTCAATGTAATAAATAAATAGATCAGCAACATTATGAGAAAAAAAGCTGTCTTTTCTGGCAAATAATAAAGTTTACCTTGGGATAGATGGAAGAATTCCTCTGTGACTGACGAAAAAAACTGTAAGATCCATAATATGGAAAATGTCTTCGAAGGAAAATATAAAAACAAACAACCTATCATTACTGGCAAAGAAAGCAGCAAACGTACCCATTTTTTAGGAATACAGCAGACAATAAGGCATAGGACACCAATAGTTAGGATAAGAAGGTAGCTGTTTTGCAATTGATTAGCTACTACAAATATCGGAGCACCTACACTTAGTATCACAAAGGAGTAAACGCCACGCAGCCATTTTTCCCATTTAATCGTCAATCCATTCACCTCCTGGCAATGAACATATCTTGTCTTTTTCTTGGACCATGAGTTGTTTTTCTACGAAATAAACAAGATAAACCGTTCGATCTTTTGACAATGTTTCAATAGCTTCTGAGACTTCAGGAGAATTCTCAGGAACAAAGAGGACGATTTGTTTTTTTGCATATTTTTTCAAGTGTGCTAAAAAAGCTTTCTCATCGCCAGCTTCCAAAGAAGCAAAATAGGTATGACCGGGGTCTTTGCCATGAAAGGCGCGGTTGCCTAATATCAGAAGTTCCGGCTGCTTTTCTTTTCTCAAATGCCATAAAGAAAAATACAAGTCTAGCAGAGGTTCAAATTTTGGACTGTGCGAACCCCAAAAGCAAAAAAGAGGAGAACATTCTTCTTCTTGATAATCGTATTCACGGTATAACCACTCTTGAGTATGAGCAGACAATTTCCAATCGATTCGGTTGAAAGAATCACCTGGACGATAAGCGCGATGTTCCCGAAAATCAAGACCTCTTTGGTACGCGTTCAGCTGCTGTTTTTTTTCCAGAACTCTCTGTAATTTTTCTGCTTGAATCTTACAAAAAGCAGGCAGAACAGTCACAGGAAAAGAGATCTCTCTTTTTGCACTTTTTCTGAAAAGTCCTAGGCTATCATAGGCTGTAAAAATGACAGTTAATGTTTCATGGCATCCTCTTTCTTTTGGCTGCCAAAGCAATTGGACTTCTTGCGGTTTATTTGTAAGAATCAAAATCTCTTGTTTTTTTTCTGCAAAGATTGCTGGGAAGCCGATTTGTAAACGAGGGAGAGGTAAAGAAAAAGTTCTCTTTTTTGCTATGGAAAAAATAACCTGTATACTTTTTTTGCGATAAACGAGTGGCTGCAATGTACAAGTAACCGAAAGTTTCTTTAGAAAGCTGCTTAATGAAATCAAGCTCCATGATACATAAAGAGTAAAAAAGGCCAACAAGAACCAGCCTAAAGAATTGTTGAATACAAGAGCAAAAAGCACAATGATGAAATATACCAGAAATAACACAAAATTAATGAAATAATCTTTGATTTTTTCCATTATCTACCTCAATCTACCTCACAGGAATAGGAATTTGTGCAACAAGAGTATGAATGATTTGTTTCTTTTCGTCTTCCTTCAATGAACGATCGTAAAAAATCAGGCGATGGGAAAACACGTAAGGAACTAAATCCTGCAAATCTTTGGGCGTGACGTAATTTCTCCCATGGATTAAAGCATAAGCTTTTGCTGCCTGAATAAAGGAAAGGCTTCCTCGTGGACTGATGCCAAGCTGGATGGCAGCATGGCTTCTTGTTGCTGACACTAACTGCAAGGCATAAGATGCCACTTCGGGACTGACAAAGACATTCGCCACATTTGTTTTTATTTCTTCTATTTCATAACTGTTCAATACTTCATTTAAGTTATCCAACACTTTTTCGAATTTATCCAAAAGTAGCAAAAGTTCGTCATCAAAAGAAGGATAACCGATTTGTAGTCGGAATAAAAAACGATCGAGCTGTGCTTCCGGCAAAGGATATGTTCCTTCGTACTCGATTGGATTTTGCGTAGCTAAGACAAAAAAATGATTGTCTAGAGGGTATGTATTGTTGTCGATCGTTGCATGATTCTCGGCCATTGCTTCTAAAAGTGCTGACTGAGTACGAGGAGTCGTACGATTGATCTCATCTGCCAACAAGATCGTGGTAAAGATCGGTCCCGGACGAAATTCAAACTCTTTTGATTGTGAATTGTATACGGAAAAACCAAGAATATCACTAGGCAGCAGATCAGGAGTACATTGGACTCTGCTGAAGGTTCCCTGTACAGCTTTTGCTAGTGCTTTGACCAGTAACGTTTTACCTACACCGGGAATATCTTCGAATAAGACATGACCACCTGCTAATAGGGCCACGATCATCAATTGGATAGTTGAACGTTTGCCGATGACCGCTTTTTCTAATTCTTGTATCAACTGATCGATTTTTTGTTTGGATTCTTCGATTTTTTCTTCCATTTTCACATCACCTTCTCATAAAACCGCTATTTATTTCATTGTAATGGAAGGGAATACATCCTACAAGCAAAGTGATTTTATTATGTTTTTTTAAAGTACATTCGTTTTGAAATGAGAATACGATTAAATTGAGTAAAATAAAAAATAATGAGGAAAATTTGCGTATTTAAATAAATAGAAAGGGAGTTTTTTATCTTTTTAGGAGTGAATCCATTTTGATCAAACAATATGTTTAGAAATCAGGTGAGAAATGATCGATGAGATGGCAAAAACTATTATCAAAAAATGCACAAAATTTATTTTCACTAATCAATCTAATGAAAGATTTGATCTGGCGAAAAGCTGATTTAGCTGAAGAACTGAAAATCGATGTTAAAACAGTGGATCGGCATCTGAAACGTTTGGCGGAAAGCGACTGTCCCATCCAGCTGATTCTTCATAAGAAAACCGTTCAGTTAGTTTATGATCAAGGATATAGCGAACCTTACCTCCTATTTGTTTTTCTGATCCAATCACCCCCGTTTTGTTTACTGAAAAATCTGCTATTGAATGAACCTTACGAGCAGAAGTACGATCGTTCTACGCAAGAGCGATTGAGAAAGTGGTTTGGCGAGTACCACCTTTCTTTTTCTTATAAAAAAGCACAGATCTTTGGTTCAGAAAGAAAAGTAAGATATCTGCTGTTTTGCTTTTTGAAAGATTTTCCGCATTTTTTTGCAGATGATGGAGAGCAGTCCTTTTCTGAGATGTTCATCCAATTATTGAAGCAAAGAAAGGATCCGGCAGAAATCGAGATTTTAGGAGACAGTCGAACACTATTCTTTGAATTGTTTCCTGAATTGCTATTTAGAGAGGAGCAGATTTTGCCAATAAAAGAAAAAAATTATCTAGCAATTTTGCGCTTGAGCTGTAACCAGATTACTGAAAAGCGGTGGAAACGGATAGAAGAGACACAAGACTATCGGAAATTGACGATTGTGACTGAAAAGCTTGATTCGCTGTTTTGGCTGAATAGCGAATTTGAGAGCGAAAACAAATCAAAGCTGACAAAAGTACTTTACCAAGAATGGCTTCGTTACGTAATTGGTATCCATGACCGGCTGGTAGAAGAAGAAGTTCGTTATTATCAGGAAACATTAGAAAAATTTCCCAATTCCAAAGATAAACTATATCAATTTCGGCTAGCGATCCAACAAGCTCTTGCACACCCCGCAGTAGAGTGGGGGATGCTTTTACTGAAAACACTCCAGGAACGAGGGTATTTAGATGTCCACCCTCCTGAAGTGAAAATCGTCTTTTTTTTTCGCTATGAACACCAAGAAGCAAGAAGACTTGCCGAGGTACTGAACAAAACGCTAAGACATCGAAAACGGATCTCTATACATGTATGTACTCGAAATAAGCCGCCTCGGTATGCAGATCTAGTGATCACCGATCATTTTTTTCCACTAGACCATAACGAAGATCAAAAAACGTATCTGTACCATCCTTCATTTGGTATCGAAAGACTTCTTACCGATATCAATTACTGGTTAGGCAAAAACCGATAAAACCTTTGGAAAAAAGATCAAAACAAGTCAGTCTGTGATATAATAAAAAGCGATTAGTAAAGGAGGAAATCCATTGGAATTAAAGAAATTAGAAGTTCCCACATCTTCGATCACAGAAGTGAAACGATCGCCGATGGATGTATTTGCTCAAGCGCGAGACGCGGGAACTGGCGTATATATATTTAATCGTGAAAAAGTAGCTGGCGTGATGCTGACCCAAGAACAATACGAAACGCTCTTGCAAGAACTAGATGTCCTTCGTCAAACAGTGAAAGTGGAGAGGAAAGAACCAAAAGAAATAAACGAAGAACCTATTAACAAAACAGCTTCCGTCGTATCCAATGCTGAAGGGATGGAAGAGCTGGCCCAAACATTACAGCACTCGCTCATTACTGGTGTGACGATTACAGCAAAAAATCTAGATGAACGAATGGTAGCACTAGGTTTTATTACGAAAAAGACCGGATTTGGCGGAGTCGTGGATATGCTTAGCGAGTTGATGGAAACTGGGAAAATCAACTACCAGTTAAGAAGAAAACCGCAAAATCGGACAATCATAGCTGAAATCATAGGAGAGCAAAACAGTCAATCTCAATTGATGGATAAAATCATCATCAAGAAAATTTTTCTACATGAGCTATAAGAAAACCATATATGTATAAAAAGAAGAAAGTAGCTTCTCTTTGTACATATATGGTTTGTTTTTATGGATGCCGAGCTTTTTTATAAGATAAGGCTACCGCCCATAACGACCCAAGGATTTGTGGAACTAAGTAAATACCTGCAAGAAGCAAGATCAGCTGGGTCGGTTTTAAAGGATGATAGAAGTAACGCCATTCAGTAAAATTGGCGCAAAATAAATAGGAAGTGACAGTAGATATAATATTGGCAATGAATAAAGATATAATACGCCTGTTCCTTTGAAAATAATATCCAGCAAAAAGAGATAAAAATATCAATGTGATGAACCCGCTTACGGAATGATAACGGAAATCAAGCAGTAAGGCGAAATGCACATAAGGAACAAAAGATAAAAGCAATGGAAGGTTTTTCCAGCAAGTTTTTATCATCTTTCATCACCACCTAACAAGTGTTATTATTTTGTTAGTTTTATTGTAAATTGAATCCTGCAATAATCAATTACTTTTTCATTATTTCTAGATTAAATGAATAAACTCTCATGCCATTATCTCTAAAAAAAAAGTTTTTCCCCCTAATTTTTTTAGATAGAAAATTGTATAGTATGATGAGAGAAAAAGTAGTTTGGGGGAACGTTAATGAGAAGAAAAGCAGTAATCGATCGGCTTTATTTATTTTTTTGGTTTTTTCCTATCGTTTTGCTACCTTTTACATGGGTAAATGCTGTTGTACAAGGTGCGGAGATATTAGGCCTGATCCAAGGAAGCGGATTTGTGGTTTCTAGGAATTTTCCAGCTTTGACTGTTTTCTATTTAGTGATAAGTGTAGGTCTCTTATTACCAAAATCTCTGATCAATCACTACAATTGGCAGCTGCTTTACTTTTCTTGCTTATTAGTATTTACATCTATGTTTTCTTTGCTGCCTCGCTTGATTATCGGCCCTAATGGTTTGAGCGAGAGTGGATTGAAGGATTCAGCTTATTCCTCCATGTATTTCTTGACGATCAAACCATGGTTCTATTTAGTAATTGCCTCATTTATTCTTGCAACATTTTTTTACTTCTGGACAGAAATCAGGATAAAAAGTGAACGATCTGTATCTATAAAAAATAACTATTGATGGTGGATCATCAGTAAAAAAGCATATGAGCTGCGTAAAATGCATGTTTCTCATATGCTTTTTTTATTATTATGTAAAGAATGCGAAAAACGTTTACATGATTTTTACATAACTTAACTATATTTTTACAGCAACCATACGAGGGATTTACAGTCGACTGATAAACTTTAGTTGTAAATAAGAAAGGAGCAATAAAATGAAAAAAGTATTGTTTACTCTAGGTATGATGGGAATTCTTTTAGCCGGATGCGGCTCAGGATCAGGAAATACAGATGGCTCTGCCACACAAAATAATTCAAGTGACTCAAATGAACAAGTAAAAATCGTTGCGGTAGGTTCGACAGCATTACAGCCGTTAGTCGATGCAGCACAAGAAAGCTTTGTACAAGAAAATCCAAATTATCAAATCTCTGTACAAGGAGGAGGAAGCGGAACTGGTTTGAGCCAAGTCGAAGCTGGAGCAGTTACTATCGGAAACTCTGATGTATTTGCAGAAGAAAGAGACGGAGTTGATGCTTCAAAATTAGTGGATCATAAAGTAGCAGTGGTCGGGATGGCACCAATCGTCAATAAAGATACAGATGTCAAAGATATCACCAAACAGGAATTGATTGATATCTTTACAGGAAAAATCACTAACTGGAAGGAAGTTGGCGGGAAAGATCAACAAATCAACGTCGTGAACCGTGCAAACGGCAGCGGTACCCGCGCGACATTCGAAAAATGGGGACTGGATGGTGCTACCCCTGTGCAGTCCCAAGAACAAGATTCATCAGGAACAGTTCGGCAACTGGTAAGTCAAACACCAGGAGCAATCAGCTATTTAGCTTTCTCATATCTCGATGATTCCACACAAGCACTAAGTATCGACGGTGTAGAACCAAAAGAAGAGAATGTAGCAGATAACAGCTGGGGAATCTGGTCATATGAACATATGTACACGAACGGAAAACCTTCCCCTGAAGTTCAAAAATTCTTAGACTACATGATGACAGAAGAAATACAAGAAGGTCCTGTCAAAGAATTAGGGTATTTACCGATCACAATGATGGAAGTAGAACGTGATCACGAAGGAAATATCAAATAACTAGCAGATAAACATACTACGGTAGTCGTTACTATTAAGGAAAAATCAACTATGTTTCCCCACATATACATTTTTCCTTTAATTGTGAAAAATAGTTCCTCATATTTTGCCGTTTTTTGAGCTAATACCGAGGGTCAGCTGATTGAACACCGTTTATTCGAAAAAAAGAGCTACGACATAGAACTGTCGTAGCTTTTTTTTGCTATATGACAGGAATGAAAGGTGTTTGCAAGCTTAATGTGAGGAACACTTTCCATATCTGTTCTATACTGGATAGGAGAAGTTTGGAAATATCCAGAAAACGAAATCAATCGAGGTAGCCACATGAAGAATAAATGGACAAATCGAAGTAAAAAAAAGAAAGTAACACAAAGATCATCAGATAAAGTCATCCGTCTTTTTCCATCGTATAAAAAAGGATTAACGGCAGATCAAGTCAAGGAACGAATAGAAAAAGGTGCAGCAAATGATTCAGTCGATCCCACATTCAAAACAAATCAGCAAATCGTATTGGAAAACATTTTTACGTATTTCAATTTGATCTTTCTTATCTTAGCTATTTTGCTTTGTTTAGTAGAATCCTATAAGAACTTGACTTTTTTACCAGTTATCATAGCCAATACAGGAATCGCCATTTTTCAGGAAATTCGATCCAAAAAGATCTTGGACGAACTAAATGTTTTAAATACAGCAAAAGTCAATGTCATACGAGACGGGATAGAACAAACAATAGATATAGAAGACCTTGTAATAGATGACATTGTTATTTTAGAGACTGGACATCAAATTCCAGCAGATGCAGAGGTCGTGGAAGGGAAACTGCAAGTTAATGAGGCTTTATTGACAGGCGAAGCAGATGAAATAACCAAAGAAATAGGCGATCCATTAATGTCCGGCAGTTTCATTGTTTCCGGAAAAGCTTACGCCCGATTAGACAAAGTTGGAGCAGATTCGTATATTTCCCAGCTGACAGTCAAAGCCAAGACAATGGGAGAAGGAGAACAGTCGGAGATGATTGCTTCTCTTAATCAATTGATCAAATGGATTGGGATCATCATTATTCCTATCGGTATCCTGCTTTTTTCTCAAAGTTACTTTTTTAATGGAAACACGATCAAAGAAAGTGTCGTTGCAATGGAAGCAGCATTGATCGGTATGATACCTGAAGGACTGTACTTGCTGACGACGATTGCATTAGCATTAAGTGCGACTAAACTAGCAAAGCAAAGAGTTCTTTTACACAATATGAAAAGCATTGAGACATTGGCAAGGGTAAATGTCCTTTGTGTAGATAAAACAGGAACGATCACAGAAAATAAAATGTCTGTTCAAAAAGTGATCGTCTCTAAAAAACAAGAAATAATCAGTCAGTCAGATCAATTGGAAGCATGCATTGCTGACTATGCAAAAGCGATGGCAGGAGACAATGCAACAATGGAAGCTGTTAAAGCATATTTTACAAAAACCACTGATCAATCCTATCACCATGTTATTCCTTTTTCTTCTGTCCAAAAATTCAGCAGTGTAGCGTTGGCAGACAAGGTGTATGTTTTAGGAGCGCCCGAAATGGTTTTGCGCGATCAATTGCCGGAATATGCGGAAGAGTTTGTTTCTTTCGCTGAAAAAGGCTATCGCGTGTTGGTCTTTGGTGTGTACGATGGGATTCTTGAAGAACCAGTATTGACAGAAGCAGTCACACCATTAGGCTATATTCTGATTGCTAATCCTATCAGAAAAGAAGCAAGAGCCACATTTGATTACTTCAAAAAACAGCAAGTAGCCATCAAAGTGATTTCCGGAGATAATCCGCTCACCGTATCCAATGTAGCTGTCCAAGCAGGGATTTCACATGCTGATCAGTACGTTGATGCATCTAAATTATCAGAAGAAGAATATGAAGCAGCTGTCGAAAAATATACAGTTTTTGGACGCGTCAAGCCAGAACAAAAGAAAATCTTCGTTCAATTGCTAAAGCGTAACAATACAGTAGCTATGACAGGTGATGGCGTGAATGATATTCTAGCCATGAAAGAAGCAGACTGCAGTATAGCGATGGCTTCCGGAAATGAAGCCGCCATGCAGGCCTCACAAGTGGTCTTACTTGATTCTGACTTTTCACGCATGCCAGAAGTTGTTGCAGAAGGACGGCGCGTTGTGAACAATATTGAGCGATCAGCTAGCTTGTTTTTAGTGAAGAATATTTTCTCCTTTTTGCTCTCACTGTTTTCAGTGATCTTTGCTCTGACCTATCCTTTAGAACCATCACAAATCACATTGATTAGTTTGTTTACTATCGGACTTCCATCTTTCTTGCTTGCTCTAGAAGAAAACAAAAAGCGAATCAGAGGGAAATTCATCATGAATGTGATGGAAAAAGCTGTGCCAGGTGGACTAACAGATATGATCGTAGTCGGTGCGTTGGTGATCTGCGGGGTGACTTTGAATCTAAATAAAACAGATGTTTCTACAGCATCTACCATGCTTTTGATTGCAGTAGGGTTCCTCGTTCTCTATAAAATCTGTTCACCGCTGAATAAATTCAGAAGTCAGATCATTCTTTTCTGTGCTAGCGGTATCTTTTTTTCGGTCGTCTTTTTGCATAAGCTGTTTTCAATCACCGGTATCTCAGCTGTATCGCTTTTGCTGTTGAGCATTCTATTTTTCTCGGCAGATTCGATTTTTAGGCATTTGACCACATTGGTAGAATATTTGTTTGAACGTAAAAATGAAAAAGAGCAAAAGCCGTTTAGTCGCGTAGTTAAAAAATTTCTATCGATATTTAAACGAGAAAATTGACGAAAAGTATCTCAAAAAAAAGTAAAAAAGAACAACCACTCGTGTATCTTTCGAAGAAGGATGAGTCATCCAACTTTAAAACGCACGAGCAGTTGCTCTTTTTTACATTTTCGGAATGGTAACGGTGAAAGTCGAACCTGTTCCAAGATGACTGTCTACAGTAATCGTACCATGAAGGAGTTGCACGTAGTCTTTTACAATTGCTAACCCTAATCCGGTCCCGCCTGAATGTCGGCTTCGCGCCTTGTCTACGCGGTAAAAACGCTCAAAGATACGTTCCTGATCCTCAATGTCGATACCTATACCAAAATCTTGGACAGAAAACGATAGATCATCTGTTGCCTGATAGCGGATAATAATCTCGCTGTCGCTTTTTGAATATTGGACAGCATTTTCAATCAGATTTTTGATAATTGGATAAAGGATATCTGCTTTAGTAGTAAATGATTCGTTCTTTCCAATCAATCGAATTGTCAACCGTTTCTTTTCGATGATTGGCTGATAATTTTGAACGATTTGCTGGAAATAAGGTTCTATATAAATTGTCTGGATCTCGTAAGAATTCTCGCCATCTTTTGACAGCTGGATGATTTCCCGAATCAATTTATCTAACCGAATCGCATCTTTTTGCATGATCTCAAGAAAAGAAGTCAGAGTTTGCGGGTCATCTTTTGCACCATCCAATAAAGTCTCGGTAAAACCAATCAGTGAAGTCACAGGAGTTTTTAATTCGTGAGAGACGTTGCCAACGAAATCCTTTTGTAGCTTTTCTAAACGTCGCACTTTCGTTAAGTCATACGCCACCCCTAGAATCTGTCCGGTACCTTCTGAATTAGTAAAGTAGCGCAAACTCAAGTCTAATGTCTGCCGACCTTCTGTAAGGGTGATCTCCTGATGGATCAGCGGATGCTCAGGAGTCACTTGATGAATCAGCTGAATGAGTTTTGGATCTTGAATGACTTCTGTGTACCGCTGTTCAGGTTGATAGCTTACCACGTTTAAATGTAGCTGCATCTTTGGATTAAGCAGTAGTAAACGAGAATCAGCATCATCAATCAGGAATACGCCAATCATCAGTTCGTTCAGTAACGTATATAATTGCTCTTCTGTGGTAGTATACGCCCGATACATCTTACTCATTTGTTCGCTCAACGCATTGATCGTCTGATACAATTCTTCCCATTGATCGGGTGTTTGCATGATTACTTCCGCCTGATTAGGATTTTGCACCATTTTTTTAAGTACGGGCAGCACGGTTTTCAATGGCTGGTTTTTTTGATAGATCAGATAATAGATCATTCCTGCAAGAACAAGGAAGAAAGACAGAAAGAAGAAAAAGACCCAACGGCGAAAACTCTCAGTTCTCGGTAAAAAACCGCTTGTCGGTTCTGCGATACGTAAAATGGCTTCTAACTGGCCACTTTTTTTGACTGGTAATGCGACATATAAAAGATCCTCATCCAAAGTGGTACTTTTACGCAAAGCGCTACCTAGGTTTCCGCCATTCAATACGGCTTTGATTTCGGGACGGGAGTTTCGCTGTTCATTCAATGTTTCATTGTTTGTGTCAAATAAGATCTTTCCAGTAGCATCCATTAAAGTAATCCGTTCGTTCGACTGATGGACGAATTCTTCCAAAGCAGTTTTGTTTTGCGCTGCTTGGAGGTTTTCGACATCTAATTGCCGGATCAGCAGTTGTGCTTTTTTTGTCAGGTAGCTTTCTTGCTGTTCCACGATCTGCTGTTGAAAATAATGGGAAATCAATTGCCAGCCACCAAAAAACAAACTAACTAAAAGAATAAGAAAGAAGAGACGTTCATAAATTTTTTTCCATTTCATCGTTTTGGTTCCTGAAACTTATAGCCAAATCCTCTAACAGTCACCAAGTACTTTGGATGTTTTGGATCTCGCTCGATTTTTTCTCGCAAATGACTAACGTGTACATCTACGATTCGACTTTGTCCTGCGAAGTCAAAATTCCAAATGCGGTCTAGCAGTGTGTCTCGGTCGATCACACGGTCTTTTCGTTTCATGAAATAAACCAGTAATTCAAATTCTTTCGGTGTTAGTTCAATCAGATGGTCGTCTACGGTCACTTGATAATTGGTCAAATCAGCAGTGATTTGTCCAATCGATAGATATTCAGGCTCAGCTTCATCTTTTGATTGCTTACGAGGTTCAATCCTTCTGAATATGGCTTTCATACGGGCTAATACTTCGCGAGGACTAAATGGTTTGGTCAAATAGTCGTCAGCACCTATTTCTAGGCCAATGATCCGATCCACTTGGTCATCTTTAGCCGTCAGCATCAAAATCGGTGTTTCATTTTTTTCTTGACGCAGCCGCTGAGTGATCTCCATGCCATCCATCGTTGGAAGCATCACATCTAAAATGATGAAATCAAATGATTGTTCTAATGCTAATTCTAATCCTTCGCCTCCATCTGTGGCACTGGTTACCTTGTAGCCTTCTTTTTCCAAATTGAACGTCAAGAGCGTTACAATAGAAGGTTCATCATCAACAACTAGTATTTTTTTCATTCAAATCTCCTTTAAATAGGTTTCATTCTGTTTATATTTTAGCATAGAATCAGTACAAAGGGCTATTTTACAAAAGAAATAAATGGTATAATAGGAAGGCACTTTGCTGAATAGAAAGGAAGAGCAGTCAATGATTGGAATCAGTGCATGTTTAGGCGGTCTGGCATGTCGCTATGATGGACAGAAAAAAGAAGTACCAGAATTGATGGAACTAGTTGAAACTGGAGAAGCTGTCATGGTCTGTCCAGAAGTGATCGGCGGATTACCAATTCCTAGAGATCCCGCTGAAATCATTGGTGGAAATGGATTCGATGTGTGGAAAGATCAAGCAAAAGTATGGACGACAAGCGGCGAAGATGTAACGGAAGCGTACAAAAATGGCGCGATCAAAGCCTATCAAAAATTGCAGGAAAAACACATTGATCTAGTCATCATGAAGGAAAAAAGCCCTTCATGCGGAACCCGTTCGATTTATGACGGGAGTTTTTCCGGAATAACAAAAAATGGTGCCGGAGTGGCTACTGCTTATTTTATTCAGCAAAAAATGACTGTGCTCTCTGATGAAGAATGGCTGAAAACTAGAGGTGAGCAGAATGGAAATCGAAAAGACCAATCGAATGAACGCGCTCTTTGAATTTTATTCGACCTTATTGACAGAAAAACAAATGAACTACATGGAATTATATTATGCAGATGATTTTTCATTAGGTGAGATCGCGGAAGAATACGAAGTAAGCCGACAAGCAGTATATGACAATATCAAGCGGACAAGCAAGATCTTGGAGGATTATGAAAAAAAACTCCATCTTTTCTCTAATTATATTGTTCGAGAACAGGTATTGGAAAATATGACTGCATATATTACAGATAAGTACCCGGAAGATAAAAAACTACTTGAATATGTACAGCAAATTCAAGCAATCGAAGAATAAATAAAAGGAATGAAGAAAATATGGCATTTGAAAGCTTAACTGAACGTCTCCAGCAGGCGATGGGAAAACTAAGAAAAAAAGGAAAAGTATCAGAAGCTGACGTAAAAGAAATGATGCGGGAAATCCGCCTTGCCTTACTAGAAGCCGATGTTAACTTGCAAGTAGTCAAAGATTTTACTAAGCGCGTACGCGAACGTGCGGTAGGGGCAGAAGTGCTGGAAAGTTTATCACCTGCACAACAAATCGTAAAAATCGTTGATGAAGAATTGACGATCACACTTGGTTCTGAAACAGCAGAGTTAAATAAATCACCAAAAATACCAACTGTTATCATGATGGCTGGTCTTCAAGGGGCAGGTAAAACGACCTTTACTGGTAAATTAGCCAATTATTTAAAGAAAAATGAAAATGCTCGTCCGCTCCTAATCGCAGGGGACGTATATCGACCAGCTGCGATCGACCAATTGAAAGTATTAGGTCAACAGCTAGACGTTCCTGTATTTGATATGGGAACTGAAGTCAGCCCGGTAGAGATCGTCCGTCAAGGGATGGAGTTAGCAAGAGAAAAGAAAAACGACTATGTATTGATCGATACGGCAGGACGTCTGCATATCGATGAAACATTGATGGATGAGTTGAAACAAATCAAAGAATTGACGCAACCAAATGAGATTTTGCTTGTTGTCGACGCCATGACTGGTCAAGATGCCGTCAACGTAGCTGATAGCTTCAACCAGCAATTAGGTATTACAGGGGTCGTCATCACTAAACTTGATGGGGATACTCGAGGCGGGGCAGCACTATCGATCCGCTCAGTGACAGGCGCACCAATCAAATTCATCGGTTCTGGTGAAAAATTGACTGACTTAGAAGTATTCCACCCAGATCGTATGGCTAGCCGTATCCTTGGTATGGGGGATATGCTGACATTGATTGAAAAAGCGCAGCAAGACTATGACGAGAAAAAAGCGGAAGAACTTGCACAGAAAATGCGGGAAAATTCATTTGATTTCAATGACTTTATTGAACAGCTTGATCAAGTGATGGGTATGGGACCATTGGAAGATCTAATCAAGATGATTCCAGGAATGAATCAAGTACCCGGAATCGAAAACGTCAAGGTAGATCCAAAAGACGTAGAACGTAAAAAAGCGATGGTTTATTCTATGACACCAGCAGAAAGAGCAAATCCTGATCTGTTGAACCCAAGCCGTCGTCGCCGAATTGCTGCCGGTTCTGGAAACAGTGTTGTTGAAGTGAATCGAATGATCAAACAATTCAAGGAATCAAGAAAAATGATGCAGCAAATGTCCAAAGGTGATATGAACATCCCAGGGATGGACCAAATGTTTGGCACAGGTGTCAAAGGAAAACTGGGCAAAATGGCGATGAATCGAATGATCAAGAAAAACAAGAAGAAAAAGAAAAAACGGAAATAAAATATGAAAAACAGCTTCGGTATAGACAGAAGAATGTCTACTGCCGAAGCTTTTCTATCAGCAATTTTTATTACTTATTGGTACAATTACTCTAAATAAAGAGGTGGCACAGATGAGATGTCCGTGGAGTGAACAAACAGAAAATATGCGGGAATATCATGATACTGTCTGGGGTGTTCCTGAATATGATGACCAAAAGCTGTTCCGAAAATTGATGCTTGATATTAATCAAGCCGGATTGAGCTGGCAGACGATTTTAAATAAAAGTGAAGCATTCGATGAAGCATATGATCGATTCGATATCAAAAAAGTCGCAAATTATGGAGAAACAAAAATCAGTGAACTAATGGAAAACAAAGGAATTATTCGTAACCGAAGAAAAATCGAAGCAGCCGTCCAAAACGCCAAAGCAGTCTTGAAAATTCAAGAAGAAATCGGCAGTTTTTCAGAGTATCTTTGGTCGTTTTCTAATGGAAAAATCGTTGATTCTTCTTATCATTCACAAGAAGAAGTCCCAACAACAAGTCCTCTTTCAGATGAATTAGCAAAAGATCTAAAGAAAAGAGGATTTAAATTTATCGGAAGCACAACAATCTATGCTTTTTTAGAAGCTGTCGGGATCATCAATGATCACCTTGACAGTTGTTTCCGCAAAGAAGAGGTCGTACGTATCGGCAGAAAGGGCGAATAAAGCATGCGAAAAATCATATTTTATGGTGCTATAAGTTTAGATGGCTATTTGGCAACGAAAACGGATGATCTTCAATGGCTTTTTGACACTCCAACAGGTAAGCAAACCACTTATGAAGCTTTTTATGAAACAATCGATACGACCATCATGGGCAGAAAAACTTATCAGGAAGCAAAAAAATATTTGGAGACCGAAGCAATTTATCCAGAGAAAAAGAATTTCGTTTTTTCCACCCACGCACAATTACAATTGCCAGATGCTGAGGTCGTAAACGAAGATCCTGTTGCTTTTCTAAAAAATCTACAAATGACAGAAGGAAAAGATATCTGGGTTGTGGGTGGCGGTCGATTGATCAAACCGTTATTGGAACATCAAATGATTGATGAATGGTATATCCAGATTGCCCCTGTATTATTAGGGGACGGGATCCCTTTATTCCAAAAAGGAACCTATGAAGCACGTTTCGAACTGCTAGATACGACACGATTCGGTGAATTTATCGAATTGCATTACGTACGAAAGTAGAAGTAAATAAAACAAAAGGAGCGTGAGACAAAAGTGTTCTTTACTTTTGTCTCACGCTCTAAACACATATAAACGGCGGAAGCAGAAGCAACTCCTTCGGAAATAAGCTGAAATTCACAAAAATTTGAAAAGCAATTTTCGTGAATTCCTTCTTATTTCTTGGAGTTAAACGCTTCTGTCCCAGCCTCTTTTTTTATTATTGTTCTGATTTTATTCTGCTAATTTGTTAGAAAAATCTAGATACGCATCTAAAATCGTTTGGAAGAAACTTAATGTTCCTTCAACGATATTACCGTTTTCATCAATTAGATTCGCAACGTTTCCGATATATGCTTCCGGTTGCTGCAAGGTTGGCACATTCAAAAAGACAAGTGATTGGCGTAGATGGTGGTTTGCGCCAAAGCCGCCGATCCCACCTGGTGATGCAGTAACGACTAAACCTGGTTTATGATCCCAAACACTGTGTCCATAAGGTCTTGAGCCTACATCTAAAGCATTTTTCAATACTGCTGGCACAGAGCGGTTGTATTCAGGAGTAACGAAAACGACACCGTCTAATCCCCTCACTTCCTCACGAAAACGAGTCCATTCAGCAGGAGCCTGTTCTGGAGTTTCGAGATCCTCATTGTAAAATGGCAGATCATCGATTTTTACAAATACACTTTCGTACCCTTCAGGAAGCAATTTCGCAAAAGCTTCTGCTACTTTTTTGTTGTAAGAATCTTTTCTTAAACTACCAATAAAAAATCCAATTTTTTTTGTCATACGATTTTTCCTCCTTCAAACTATCTATAATAATCTTACAAAAAATAAGTAACTGGAGCAAATAAAAACACTTATTGATAAAAGTTTCGTTTTAGTTGACAAATGATCGCGAAGTATCGTTAGTCTCCATTGCCAACCCTCTTAGAAAGTCTATATAATGAAGAAAAAGGAGGGATAAGATGGAAGAATTATCATTATCCAAAAATGTAGCAAATTTACGAAAGGAAAAAGGCGTGACTCAAGAAACTCTAGCTGAATTCATAGGTGTGACAAAAGCTTCTGTTTCCAAATGGGAGACAGGCCAAAGTATGCCTGATGTACTCATATTGCCTAAATTAGCCAGTTTTTTTGATGTGTCTGTTGATGAACTGCTTGGCTATCATCCTCAATTGACGAAAGAGCAAATCAGACACTTTTATCAGCAGTGGACCACCGCTTTTTCTGAAGAGCCCTTTGAATATGTGATGGAGGACTGTAGAAAAGCGGTCAAACAATATTACTCATGTTATCCTTTTCTTTTACAAGTAGTCGTTTTGTGGTTGAATCATTTTATGCTAACAAAGGATCTGGAGGAACAACAAGCAATTCTGTCTGAAGCAGAAGCATTATGTACGAAAATCGTAGAAGAATCAGCAGAATTATCTCTATGCAATAATGCTTCTTTGTTAAAAGTAGCGGTCATGCTCCAGTTAGGCAAACCAGAAGAAGCTTTATCTGAGATCGAAGAAAAAGCGGATCCTTATCGTTTTACCCAGCAAAGCGACACATTACTTATCCAAGCATACCGAGCCGCTGGTCAAACAAAAAAAGCGGTAAGCTACACTCAATACAGCATGTTTTCTCATTTAATCAATATCGTATCTTCAGCCACTCATTATCTATTGATCCAAATCATTCAATTACCGGTTATAGAAGAAACTGTCAATAGAATGGATGCTGTGATCCAAGCATTCAACCTGACTGCGGTCCATCCCAACAGCTGTGCTCAATTTTCTTATGCTGCAGCCTGTGCTTATGCGAAACATGAAAAAGAAGAACAAGTAATAAAGTGCTTAAAACAGTTTGTGGATTTGACACTTATACTTTTAAGCGAGGAAGGCAGGATCCTTCATGGTGATAGGTATTTTGATGAGATAACTGAGATATTTGAAGGAGCAGATCTTGGGGTACAGCAAATAAGAGACACGAAAATCATCAGGGAAGGGGCATTGAGTGCATTAGAAAATCCGATTTTTCAACAAATTGAAAGATCAAAAATTGAAAAACTAAAAAAACGATTGGCAGGCGAGTAATATGGGCATCAAAGAATTTCTTCCGTTTTTAATTCCTTTAATCATTGTACAGTTTGGATTACTTATTTATGTACTTCATCATATCTTTACACATTCTGCATATAAACATGGAAATCGAATGATATGGGTGATTATTGTTATTGTTGGTATGCAGTTTATCGGTCCTGTCCTTTATTTGATTTTTGGCAAGGAGGATGCGTAGTGGCTATCTTGACACTTGAAAAAGTCTCAAAGTCCTTTGGTACAAACAAATTGCTGGATGATTTATCTTTTTCTGTAGAAGAACAGACGATTTTTGGTTTCATCGGTAAAAACGGTTCTGGAAAAACGACAACTATGAAACTGATCTTAGGTCTTATCAAAAAAGACAGCGGAACAATCCGAGTGAACGGAAAAGAAGTAGAGTACGGACAAACAACGACCAATCAAGAAATCGGCTATCTAGCTGATGTACCGGTTTTTTATGATTATATGACCGCTTCTGAGTATTTGACCTTTTGTGGCGAACTCACAGGAATGCCTAAACAGCGGATAAAGGAAAAAAACAATGAACTGTTGTCACTTGTTGGTCTGTCAAATGAAAAGAATCGGATCAAAAAATTTTCCAGAGGGATGCGACAACGTTTAGGAATTGCTCAAGCCTTGTTGAACGAGCCCAAATTACTCATTTGCGATGAACCAACTTCTGCTCTTGATCCTGTTGGTCGAAAAGAAATCTTAGATATCTTATCCTCTGTGAAAGAGCAAACGACGATTTTATTTTCTACTCATATTTTATCTGACGTGGTGCGTATCTGTGATAAAGTTGTTTTTTTGGATAATGGAAAAATCGTGTTGTCTGGATCAGTAGACGAATTGAAAAAGCAAACAAATGCTAGTGGGTTTGAGATCGTATTTTTTTCCAAAAAAGAGCGCGAACAATTTGAAGAGCTTTTACCTGGAGGGATGATCCGAAGTGAACTGCGTATAGCTTATCCACAAAAAAGTAAAGAAGAAATGCTTTTTGCTATGGATTTGCTAGCCAAATATCAATTGCCAGTCCAATCGGTCCAGATGGAAGAACCTACGCTAGAAAAACTCTTTTTGGAGGTCGTTCAATCATGAGACAACTCATTGCCTTCGCTAAAAAGGAGCTAAAAGAAAACTGGCGTACTGGAAAAATCATCACATTAAGTGCGCTCACAGTGATTTTCGGTATAATGAATCCATTGCTAGCTAAATTGACTCCTTATTTAGTGCAAGCTATGTCAACAACTCTGGCAGAGTCAGGGATATCTGTTCAGGAAATCACAGTTGATGCCACGACTTCATGGACACAATTTTATAAAAATATTCCGATGCTGTTGATTTTCTTCCTTCTTTTATTCAGCGGGATATTGACAAGCGAATACCAAAACGGAACAATCATCAACTTGCTGACAAAAGGAATGAAGCGCTGGAAGATATTTCTGTCGAAATGGATCATGGGTATACTGTTTTGGAGTGTCAGCTATTGGTGCTGTTATAGTATTACGCTAGCATACACGATTTATTATTGGGACCAGTCGATTATCTCTCATCCTTTATTTATCAGTTTTACTTATTATTTTTTTGGCTGTTGGCTTTATTCATTGATTTTATTTTATTCAGCTTTTCTTTCTTCCAATTATGCGGTTCTGTTGGCTAGTGGGGGAACGGTCATTCTGAGTTATGGTGCTGGGTTGTTCTCTAAAGTAGCAGAATATGTACCGACTTATTTGATTTCTTCCTCAAATTTTCTTGCGAAAGAAATCCACCTTACAGATTATACTCAGTCATTAGCAGTGACGTGTTGTTCTATCGTCATATCCATCGTAGCTGGGTGGCTTATTTTTAACAAAAAAGAAGTCTAAAATCTTCTATTTCCTAAAAAAAATCGAATTTAATCAAGCTGTAAAGAAAAAAAGCTTTACAGGGTAAAAAAAAACTGTTACACTACATCTTGTGAATAAAACAATGGAGGTGGAAATAAATAATGGCAGTTAAAATCCGTTTAAAACGTATGGGTTCTAAAAAGAGTCCGTTTTACCGTATCGTCGTAGCTGATTCACGTTCTCCTCGTGATGGACGTTTCATCGAAACTGTAGGTACTTACAATCCTTTGAAAGACCCTGCAGAAGTAGTTTTAAAAGAAGACTTAGTTCTTGACTGGTTATCAAAAGGTGCACAACCTTCTGACACTGTACGTAACATCCTTTCAAAAGAAGGCGTTATGCAAAAACACCACGAAGCTAAATTCTCAAAGAAATAAGGTGACCGGATATGAAAGATTTAAGCGACTTAGTCTTAACAATCGTTCGTCCGCTAGTCACTTATCCTGATCAAGTCAAGTTAGATGTCGTAGAGTCGAAAGACTTTTACGAGTACAATCTAACAGTGGCTCCTGAAGATATTGGCCGTATCATTGGAAAACAAGGGCGTGTTGCTAAAGCAATCCGCACAATCGTTTACGGTGTTCGGATCAATGCACCGAAAAAAGTGCGTTTGAATATCATCGATGATAAGGAAAAGTAAATAAACGTGCTGTACTCGAATTTTCGAGTGCAGCTTTTTTGTTTTTTTTATTAATTGAAGAAATGATTATTTGGCAAAACAAGCAAGAAAGCGTATCCTTATAGGAGGAGGGAGTGAACAGCCAATGAGAAAGAAAATGTTATTTATTCCATTTGCTCTATTGTTAAGCGCTTGTAGTTCGGTTACTCAAGAATCAGACAATACACATCTATCAAGCAGTATATCTGAAACTGTTACCAGTCCAGAAAAAAGTAGTACCAAAACGGCTTCCACCACTGAACAAACAATGGCTACCTCAAATAATGAGAAAAAGACTGCTTTAGACCAGTTGAAAGAACAACAGCCAAATGTTCCCATGCCTCTAGATGTACCAGTCTCTTCAGGCTATCTCAATATCGCAGCGACACATACAAAGCAAGGTTATTCTATTTTATATTACAGAACAGATCGTCCCCTCGGGTTGAATGCTGACGAATTGAATCAAGAAACGCCTATTGCAACCTATCTATATCAATATGGGTTTGCTTCTAGTCAAGAAACAATCCAAGTTTTGCAGCCCTTTGAGATCAACACAAATGGTCAGCAAGTGGACTTAGGTTCTCGAATCACAGGGTATCAGCAAGGTGCAGCAGGTTCAAGCTACCTTGAATGGCAAGAAGGAAATTGGCGTATTCGAATCCGTGGGAATAATATAGAAGGCCAAGATCCCTTACTATTAGCTAAAGAAATCGTAGCTTATTTGGAAGAAAACAGTCTACCAGCACCTGAACAATTTGGTAAAATTACTGTTGATATGGGTGATACGACGAATCGAGCCGTAGAAGTAAGCTGGCAAGAACCGAAAAATGCCTATACGATCACTCATCAAGATCCTATGTCTGCGTTGAAGATGGCAGTTTCTATGAAGAGGTCGTGAAATCAGCGCGCTGATCTGAGCCCATCATTTAACTCCAAGTCACAGGAAGTAATCAAAAATAGCACGCCGCATTTTTGCATAATTTTGGCTTAATACCTTAAAAGAAAACTAGAATTGCCTCTTCACACATGCTAAAATAAAACAGACAAAAAAGAAATGGGGATATAAGTTGACTGAATACTTGAATGTAGGAAAAATCGTAAACACACAAGGTATCAAAGGCGAAGTCCGTGTGATCTCAACAACGGATTTCCCAGAAGAACGTTACAAAAAAGGAACGGTGCTAACACTATTCCAAGACGGAAAAGCACCTGTGGAATTAACAGTCAAAAGTCATCGCAAACATAAAAATTTTGACTTATTGAGTTTTGAAGGACATCCTTCTATCAATGATGTGGAAAAATATCGGGATGGCATATTAAAAGTGTCGAAAGACAACTCTGTAGATTTAGCTGAAAATGAATTCTATTACCATGAGATCATCGGTCTGCGTGTATTAGAAGATGGAACTGAGTTAGGTAAAGTAAAAGAAATCTTGTCACCAGGTGCCAATGATGTTTGGGTCGTTCAACGTCCGAAAAAAGCTGATATATTGCTTCCATATATCGCTTCTGTCGTCAAAGAAGTCGATTTAGAAGCTGGAGTGGTCCGTGTAGAAATCCCAGAAGGACTGATTGACGATGAAGATTGATGTATTGACTTTATTTCCAAGAATGTTTGAAGGTCCTATGGGGGAATCCATCATCGGTAAGGCTGTAGATAAAGGATTATTAGATATCAATATCTCTAACTTCCGCGATTATTCAGATAACAAACATCAGACAGTAGATGATTATCCATACGGCGGTGGAGCAGGCATGCTGCTCAAAGTCCAGCCCATCTATGATAACATCCAAGCCATTGAAAAAGCTGCACCGGATGTCAAAAAAAGAGTAATTCTTCTTGACCCAGCTGGTAAACGATTCGATCAGAAAATGGCAGAAGAATTTTCACAAGA
Source organism: Enterococcus sp. MSG3290 (assembly GCF_050555565.1). Lineage (NCBI taxonomy): Bacteria > Bacillati > Bacillota > Bacilli > Lactobacillales > Enterococcaceae > Enterococcus > Enterococcus sp. MSG3290. The sequence continues at coordinate 929,830 of NZ_CP187862.1, forward strand.
AGAACACTTAGTATTCATTTGTGGTCATTATGAGGGATATGATGAACGTATCCGCACATTAGTGACAGATGAAGTTTCCTTAGGAGATTATGTCCTTACTGGGGGAGAATTAGGTGCAATGGTCATGATCGATGCAACAGTTCGGCTTTTGCCAGATGTGTTAGGGAATCAGACTTCAGCTCAAACGGATTCTTATTCAACCGGTTTATTGGAACATCCCCAATATACTCGCCCGGCAGAATATAAAGGGATGAAAGTACCAGAAGTATTGACAAATGGAAATCATAAATTGATTGAAGAATGGCAATTAAAAGAATCACTAAGAAGGACCTATCAACGTCGGCCTGATCTTTTGGAAACACTTGAATGGACACCCCAAATGACGAAATTTTTAGAAGAAATCAAGAAAGAAGAACAAGAAAAAACAGCAGATGAAGCCAAGTGACTTTTTCTAAAATCTTCTTTACAGTAGGTTGATAATATGTTAGTATTTTATGGTGAGTGCAAAAGCACTTAACTATTACGATATTCCGCTGTGAGAAAAGCTCATAAGAATATTTGGAATAAGGAGAAGAAAACCATGAATCCATTAATCGAAGAATTAACAAAAGAACAATTACGTTCTGACATCCCAGCGTTCCGCCCTGGTGACACTGTGCGTGTTCACGCAAAAGTTGTTGAAGGTACTCGTGAACGTATCCAGTTATTTGAAGGTGTTGTTATCAAACGCCGCGGTGCTGGAATCAGCGAAACTTATACAGTACGTAAAGTTTCTAACGGAGTGGGCGTTGAGCGTACATTCCCATTGCACACACCACGTGTTGCAAAAATCGAAGTAGTTCGCTACGGTAAAGTACGTCGTGCAAAATTGTACTACCTACGTGCATTACACGGAAAAGCTGCTCGTATCAAAGAAATCCGTCGTTAATCATTGTTATCAGACTGAGAAAGAACCCTTGGTATTCAAGGGTTCTTTTTTCTTAGCATGTAATTTGAACACCCTGATCCAGTTTTTTTCTTTAATTATTGGTAGGGGAGAATAATGGATTAGAATAAATCTACCTATAAGTAGTAGTAAAAAAAAGAGCACTATGATAATATCTTTCTTAAGAGTAACCGCTTTAATAAAAAATCCAGAATATTCTAACATAAATGGAGTATTCTTAGAATCAAAAGGAGAAAGAAGATGATTTATACTTATACGGAGAAAGAGAAGATGAAAGTTTTGGAGACATTCATGAATGATGGAAAAGTAAAACAAGTACCAAGTTCAACAAAAAAGAAATACATCCTATTGAAAGAAGTCTTGAAACGCTTTAACCATGGAGTGACTTATACAGAAACAGAGGTTAATTCGATACTGCTGAACGTATTTTCTAGTGGCGATTACGTCGAACAAAGACGTTATCTAATCACATTCGGCTTTTTCAAAAGAAGTTCAGACGGTCGGGCATATCAGATGATGGAAATTGAAAATTAGAAGTTTTAATTTATACTCATTGAAAAAAGTTCAAGTATGCGATATTGGTTCTACACCGCATACTTGAACTTTTTTTGTCATCTGTATCTATAATACAAAGCCAAGAACGTTATTCAAAATATGGATAGCTATGATAAAAGCTAATGAGCGATTCGCAGTTAAATAAGCAATCGTCAGTAAAATCGTTCCAGGAGCGTACATGAAAAAATCAATTGGATGCGTTACATGAATAAATGTAAATAGAAAAATAGAAATCAAAGAAGACAAAATTAAACCAATAGATTGAGAAAGCCAATTAATTAAAAGATGACGAAAAATAAGTTCTTCTAAAATCGGACCAAAGAAAGCAAAAACAATCAAAGTCAAAAATAGCGGCGTTTGTTTTCCTAATTGCAATAAATATCCCTGATTGGCTGATTGGTTAGTAGGACCTAAAATGTATTGCATGAAGACGTCTACTAAAAAGATCAAGCCTACCCAAAAAAATATACTAGCAATCCTCAGCCAAGTTTTTTCTTTGAAATAAGAAAAACTTTCTATGATCTCTTTACGAAACAAAATGATACCAATAATAGAAGGAATACATAAGTTAACCGCGAACACAACAAACTCTGAATGTATTAAATCACTGTTCGTTACCATAGATAATAAGGCTAATGGAAGGATCCCTAATTGAAATCCTATGAATAGAAAATAAAGAATGAATAAAGATAATTCTCTTTTATTTGTACGAATAAATACCAAAACGTACCTCCTAAAATTAGATTTTGGACAGATGCCCTTTAAAAAGATAACAAGATTTCGTTCTTGAAACAATATATATGCTTTTATTCCAATGAGGTTGTGAAAACAGTATTTTGTCCTGAGCGTTAGAAAATTGAAAATGGGGAATAGCAACTCGTACTTTACCATTTTTTAAGTGAATACAAGATCAGCTAATTGAACACCGTTTATTCGTGATGAGGGACACAACACTGCAGTCGACACATTTCTCTTTTATGTTCAAAGATAACAAATATTTAAAACAAAGAAAAATAGTAGATAATCCCGTCCTAACTCTTTTATTCTTCCCTCCTAGCTTCCAAATTTAAGCAATACTTCAATTAATCAAGTTTTATCTTTTTTTTTCAATAATCGTAAAAAAAGAGTATTTTTTATTTAAAAATAAAATCTTTGTATTAAAGGACAAGACTAAAATAACCTTAGAATAAAAAGAGAAAAAAAGCCCCAAACTTTCTATACATCAATAAAATAATAAAAATTAAATTTAGAATAACGTGTAAAGGATTATTTGATGATTTTTTATTGAGAGGAGGGATGAAAATGATTAAGAAAACTCAAAATAAAATCCAACGTATATGTCAAAAACATTTTGTTTCTAGACTCAAAGCTGTATCTAAAAGAAAATACTTACATCCCATTATGATTTCGATCATCTTGATTTTTACTTTCTTAGGGAGCTTATCAAGTATTTATGTAAACGTTTATACAGAAACGTCAAATTTTGCTAACCAAACGACAGAGGAGACAAATAGTCCACCCTATTCTGAAATACAGTCCATAGAAAGCACCAATCAGTCTAGCAACAACGAGACAACCTCAACCACATCCTCGACTCAACTGATTGATCCGACAGAAAAAGAAATTGCAGCAGCAAAAGCAGCAGGGGAGAAAGCTTATTCAGAAACAGGTAGAAGCCAGACATTTAGCGCTGTTGCGGCCACGACGAATTTCAACGGACATACCATACCAGATGGATATATAGTGATATATGCCAAAGATGGGGTCATTGTTGCGGTTAACGGATCGATGAGTGCGGATAAAACTGCGTTACAAGGCGTAACCAAAGCAATCGCTTTTATTGATAACCGTCCAGATATCCATAATCTGTTTATTGGCTCCACAGTAAATGGTACTACTATCACATTCCCAAAAAGTATCTATATGGGGGTGGCTACCGCTGGAAATACGATCGATTCAGTTATTCCCAATGCGGATAAAAGTTATTCTTTTACACCCTCAACATGGGGAGGGCTTCCTGCCGGAGGAGGTATGAGTACTTTTTCAATCGGTATACAGTTAGCAAATGATATTCCATTCACAGGGTACTCGATCAAAAATGGGCAGATCGTTGATGGTAAGGGAAATGTTTCAAATTTCCCAACCTATCAAGCAGCGACGGTTCAGGTCAATGCGAATCGGACAGGAACTTTTTCTTATACAGTCAATGGTGGAGCAGCAAAAATCGGAACGTACGGGACTACATTATCTGGAATCCATGTGGGTGACAAAGTGGTTATCACTCCAACAGCAGTAACGGGCTATTCTTTTACACAAACAAACGGTTCTCTCACAGCTCTAGCAAGTAACGTCAATACGGTGACCTATACAGGTAAACAAGCACCAATCACTATTAAGTACCAAGACTATTTTGGACAGACGATTGCTCCTCCTAAAATGATGAATATTACTTACGGAAGTGCCGCACAAGACCTGACGACTAATACGCCTACTATCAGCGGATATACCTTTACAGCTGTTTCAGCGACAGAAACAAAGAACCAATCAGCAATGAGTGTTTTAGCTAGTTTAGATACAAATGGAAATGTAATCGTAAAGGACGCAAATGGAAAACAGATTTCTGAAGTCATCCTATATTATAAGACAAATGCAACAGTATCAATCAATGCAAATGGCAGTAAGTACTATGATGGTCTTTCTGTTGTACCGATCGTTAAATATGCCTTTAATGATAAAACAGAATCAACATCCCTTTTAAACAATGATCTCAGTATTGATCAAATCACATGGAATCCAACTGATTTCAAAGCGATGAATGAAAAGGGAGTTGAAGTAACTGCGCCTACTGAAATTGGAACCTATACGTCTTGGCAATTGACAAAAAGCGGACTAGCTAAACTAGCTGCCAGAACAAACTATTTATTTACTATCGTGCAGACATCTGATGTCTATACGATTAAGCAAATCAGCGGTGCGGTAGAGCTCGGTGGCAGTAAGACATATGATGGAAAAGCAGGTGTCCCGTCAATCCATGTCAAGCTAGCAGAGGGTGTCACTAGTTCGCTTACTCCAGTACAAGTGGCACTTAGCAGTATGGATTACACAGTAGATGCACAATCAGCAAAAAATATGGTTAATGCTGGCAGCTATACAATTAAACTAACGAATAGCGGAATAGACAAAGTCAAAACAGCAAATCCCAAGTTGTCATTTACTGATATAGCCAACACATCAGGAACTTATACCATCTATAAAGCTAACGCAGTGATTACTGTCGATGACGCTGCCTTTAATTATGATGCCCAAAGTCACTCGATTCCGGTTGGAAATCTCCACGTTACCGGTGTTGTCTTAGGCGAATCATTGGATTATACCCTAACAGTTAACAGCCGGACAGATATTGGATCACAAATAGTAACGATTAGTTTAGGCGAAGGAACTGTAAACAATAATTATACGATTATCGCAACAGATACCGCTAAGTTGACGATCAATCCGACTCTCTTGCTTCCTTCGACAGGCGGGATAGGTCTACTGCCCTTTGTCTTTTTAGGACTGATCTTTATTTTTTCTGGCTTCTTTTATTTTATCCATCGTAAGAAAAAAGCAGGTGAACAGCGATGAAAAAAACAAAAAATGTACGTGTGGATATATTTGCTGTTCTCTTTTTTATCCTACTGGTCTTTTTTATAGGTTCTCCGACTGTGTCAGCTAGAGAATTACCTATTACATTTACTTTGCATAATCGAATGTTTGAAAGCGATAAGATGCCAAGTATCAGTCAAAACGACGGAATAAATATCCCAGATAACTTTCAAGGAGTAAAAGGGTTGAACGGCGTTACTTTCGCTATATATGATGTCTCGGATGAATTTTACAAGCTGCGGTCAGAAGGAAGTAGTGTGGAAGACGCACAAAGAAAACTAGCACAAAAAAGTGATAGTGAAAAAATACTGGCAGAAAATGTGACAAAAACAGTAGACGGGGAAGAGGGCATTGCTTCTTTTAGTGCATCGGACAAAGATGAGCAAGGTCGTGACGCTGTTTACCGATTTGCGGAAATAAAGACTTCAGATCAAGTAAAAGAAAAATCAGCACCATTTGTCGTTGTGCTTCCTGTGACAGATTCATCTAATCATAAATTGACGACCATCCACTTGTATCCAAAGAGTGAACAAAAAATACCTGCTGCACTCACATTAACAAAAACAGTAGAGAATAAGCACACAGATTTTGCAGATGGGGATAAAGTCCCTTATCTCATCACCGTAACAATTCCTGAGAACATCAACGAGATAGGAACCTATACGATCAAAGATACAGCTGATCCTCAGTTATGGCTAGAACCAGAAACGATCGATTTTTTGATTGGTGGAGACAAGATTCATACATTTCACACACAAAAAACAAAACATGGTTTTGTCTTATCAGATTCTGGAAAAGATCTCAGTTCGTTTGCTGGGAAAAAATTAACGATCCGTTACCAAATGACATTGAAAGAAAACAGTGAAAAAACGACATTTGATAACGATGTACGTTTGACGACTGACAATCAAACAGTAGAAACACATCTTGCCATCCAAACAGGAGGCAAACAATTTGTCAAAGTGGATCGGCAAACGAAACAAAGACTAGCAGATGCTCAATTTCTAGTCAAAAAAAATGACCAATACTTAGCGCAAGAAAACGGGATAAATCATTGGGTAGCCAAAGATGATTCAAGAGCAACGATTTTTACTTCCAGTAAAGATGGAACATTTTCTGTCCATGGATTGTCTTTTGGAAGTTACGAACTAGTGGAGATTAAACCGCCTAAAGGATATATATTGAGTCAATCAACCATTCCCTTTGAAGTTGAAAAAGGCAGTTATGATCCGCTTCATCCTATACCATTGGAAATCATCAACGAACCAAAAGCAAATCCGACGAATAATGGAAAAACGCCAGTTCAGATGCAGACAAATGGTCCATCAAATGAAAAAAATGGAGGAAGCTTTCCAAAAACAAGCGAAGAGATGCTTGGAGGTTTCTCAATTTTAGGGTTGTTGCTAGTCCTTTCAACAGGGACAGCTTGGTTTTATAAAAAACAACAAAAAGGAAACAATAGGAGGGAAATAAAATGAAAAACATCAAAACAAAAATATGGACGTTTTTAGGAGCTGCTATCATGCTGCTTCCTTTCGTTCTCGGCCTAGGAACTGCAGAGGTTTCTGCAGCCGTATCACCTACACCAGAAAATGTTACGGTTAATTTGCATAAATTGAAATTCACTTCAGCACCAGAAAATCAAATAAACAACGGAACGGAATTGACATTTCCGAATAGCGAACCGTTGAACGGCGTTGAATTCAACGTATATGACATCACTGCTACGTACTATCCAAGTAAAGACACAGCAGTTCCAGCAGACGCTACACCCTTCGCAAGTGTAACGACTTCTGGTGAAGGATTAGCTAACCTGACTCTTCCAGGTAAATCTGATGGGAAAGATGCTGTATACGTCTTTGTAGAAACACCAAAGCCCGGTGTCGAAACGTCGCCAAATATCGTGTTAAGCTTACCCTTTTATAACCCGAATTCATCAGACCCTGACAAACCTTTAGACACGATTCACCTATATGCTAAAAATGTCATCAAAGAAAGCAATATCAAAATCCAGAAAGCTGGGAACTTTTCAGGGGTAGATAAGTTAGCAGGGGCGCAATTTCAGATCAAAAATTCAGAGAATCAATTCGTGACCGGTTTTGATGAAAACACTGGTGTTGCTCTCTATGATCCTGCTGAGTCAGCGTTGACATTCACAACTGATACTGAAGGATCCATCAGTGTCAATGGATTAATAGACGGCAATTATACTTTAGTTGAAACAAAAGCACCAGATGGTTATCAATTAACCGATCCACAAAAAGAAACTACTTTTATAGTAAAAAACGGAAAATTGCAACAAACAACCGGAATCATCCATGGGGCAGATGAAGCAAATCTTGGGAATCCAACCGGTGTAGTCAATCGGGAAAATACAACTACAGATAACACGATTACTGTAGAAAACGTCCCAAAATACGGTGATTTCCACTTCATCAAACAAGACGTGAACACACAAGAAAAATTAGGAGGGGCAGAATTTTCTATTCTAAGAGCAAAAGATCCAACCGTTAAATTGATGAAGAAAATAGCAAACCTTGTCTCAGGAGAATACCTATATGCTTGGTCAGATGAAGTCACAGGTTCTGACTGGGAAGAAGTGAAATTGATTTCTGATTCAGAAGGGAAATTTTCAATCGAAGGCCTGAAACAAGGGGCATACTGCCTTCAAGAAACAAAAGCACCAGAAGGCTACGCATTACCTAAGAATGAAGCTGCGTACACTGAATTTACAGTAGATGATGATCCAACAACTTCTGATGAAACAACGATCGATAACCAACCTAAAGGAATCTTGCCTTCAACTGGTGGTATGGGGATCATCGTATTCATCTTGGTAGGTATTGCTTTAGTTGGAGGAGCAGTGATCTACTTCAAAAAACGCCATCAAGAAATAGAAGCATAAACTATTGGAAACAAAAATCATACGATAATAAACGACAGTGAATCAGATGGGGAGAAAGGTTGTGAAAGAGATGTTCAGCCTTGACCGATAAGAAGCGATTTTGAAAAATAGCTCCTCATATTTTACAAAATCGTGCCTTATTGCCGATAGGCTGTCTCTTGAACACCGTCTATTCGGAAGAAGGGACTGTGATAAGACTTTTGTCACAGCTTTTCCTTCTAAAAAATAGCAAAATATGAGGAACTATTTTTCCGTTTGCTTCTCTAATACTCAGGTCAAGGCGCTGATTTCAGAACCTCTTCTTTAAACGGTGTTCTCCTACCAACTCCTCGGTCACAAGTCATAATATTCATCAAACATGAGAAGCTGTTTTTTGAAATTGTTCCTTGTGACTCAGAGCTGAACGGCAGGCTCACGACCTCTTTCTTAAACGGTGTTCAATCAGCTGACCCTCGGTATTAGCTCAACAAACAGTAAAATATGAGGAACTATTTTTCCGTTTGCTTCTCTAATACTCAGGTCAAGACGCTGATTTCACAACCTCTTCATATACATATTAAAAAACAGGTGGACATGATGAAAAAAAACAGAATAAGAATACTGGACATCTTCATGGCAATCATTTTAGTCGTTGGGATCGGGATCTTTTCCTATCCTTTTGTAGAAGATTCACTGAATGATTTTCTTGCCCAGCAGATGATCATCCATTATCAAAAGCAAGCATCGAAAAAGAATTCAGCAGAAATAAAAAAACAGCAAGAAAAAATGACAAAGAAAAACCAGCAGCTGGCAGAAAAAAATGTATCACCAGGGATAGCCAGTTTCAACCAGACAGTTGATGCAAAAGTATTAAAAGATTTACCTAGTAATGCCTTTTTTATGGCACACATGCTTGGAGTCATCGAAATCCCAAAAATCAATGTCAGTTTACCCATATTTGATCAGACAACGGAGATATTTTTGCAAAAAGGAACGTCATTATTGGAAGGAAGCTCTTACCCGACTGGCGGGAAAAGCACCCATGCCGTTCTTTCTGGACATCGTGGTCTTCCAGAAGCAAAATTATTTACAGATCTGCCTAAATTGAAGAAAGAAGACCAATTTTTCATCCAGATCAATGGAAAGACATTGGCATATCAAGTAGAAAAAATCCAAGTAGTCTTACCTGATGAAGTAGATTCTTTGGGTATCCAAAAAGGTAGGGATCTCGTGACTTTGCTTACCTGCACTCCTTACATGGTCAATACACATCGACTGCTTGTGACTGGTCATCGTATTCCTTATCATGCAAAAGAGGCAAAAAAAGCAATCCAAGGAATTGATCAATGGAAAAAATGGAAATTTTTTGCATTGACTATCGGCATACTACTTGGATCGATCGGCTTAATTTGGTTAATCATAGCTTATTTAGATTTTTTGGCCATTGCTAAGCGAAACTATCCTTTATCTTTTTATGTAAAGAACAAAAACGGACGACCAATCGAAGGAATGGTCTTTTCTGTAAAAACACTCAACGGCAAACACTATATTACTAGAGAAAAAGTTCCATTCGTGAAAGCTTCTGATGAATATGGATTAGTCATGTTTTCCGATTTGAAGGGCGGGAACTATCGCTTGCAACATGAGGAGATCCTACTTAAAATCCATGTAAAACATAAACATTCGAAACAGTTTTCAATGAAATTGAAAAAAGGAAGATACAAACTGCGAAAAGAAAAAGAGGCGTACTATTTGATTGAGAAAGAATGAATGAAGATGTCCAAAAAAGCAGAGGAAACCGACTAAATAAAAAAAGAGAAGCTGACGAAATGGACGTGTAAACTACTATTTTTGGTTTACTATCTGGAACGCCAGCTTCTATTTTTTATGCTTCAGAAGATTTTTATTATTATAGTATAACTTTTTAATCAGTCTCCCTTTTGGTTCTTTATATCATCGAATTTTAATGCTGCAAGCTTTCCCTTAATTCTGTAATACCAGTAATAGTTGTCAGAACTAGCAGACTGACTAGGTAAATACCACTCAAAAACAAGATCACGGCAGTTAAACTATAATGATCCATCAAAAAACCGATGACGATAGAAGAAAAACCACCAACAGCTCGTCCAAGATTCATAATGAAATTATTCGCCGTCGCACGGATTTCCGTTGGATACAAACTGCTGATTACTGCGCCATATCCACCATACATACCATTGATAAAGTAGCCGACTATCACAGCTGCGGCTACCAAACTCCACTGGCTATGAGCTAATACAAGTAGATAGACAGATAAAGAAGAACAAATCAAAAATAAAGAAAAGGCTAGTTTAGGCCCCATCTTATCCATGATCATGCCAAAAGTCATCATCCCCAAAGACATTCCTAAAATAGTACTTACCATCCACAATGAAGAACCAGAAACTGAAAGTCCTAATCGATCTTGCATAATCGAAGGGAGCCAGTTCATCAACCCGAAATAACCGGTAATTTGGACAGTCACCATGATACTAAGGCCACATGTTTGCCAAGCAAGATGTTTTGTTTCAAATAGTCGGCTAAGTTTGGTTTTCTTTTTGGCGGATTGTATAGATTTGAATTCCTTTGGTTCAGTCAAACCGCGACGAATGAACAATACCATCAGTACCGGAAGTACGCCTACGACATATAGCATCTTCCAACCAAACGCTGGAATGATCAAAGCAGCTAAAATCGCAGCCAAAGCCGCACCAACCTGCGCACCAATACCAGCAACCGACGAAGCTCGGCCAATTTGTTTTTTGGAAAAACTTTCGGAAATCAAGGACATGCATGCACCATATTCTCCTCCTGCTCCTACACCTGCGATAAAGCGAAAGAGATAAACTAAGTAGATATTTGAAGCAAAATACATCAATAAAGAAGCAATCGAAAACAGAAGGACCGTTTGAGAAAATACTTTCACGCGACCATATTTGTCAGCTATGATGCCAAAAAAAATACCTCCAATGAGCATCCCCAAATTAGTGATCGTTGAAATGAACCCCGCTTGCGTACCACTAATATGAAAAGAAGCAATCATTGAAGATAATGAAAAAGCTAAAAACATAATGTCCATATTCTCTAATGCAATTCCCGCCGATGTCGATAATAATACCTTTCGCTGATACTTTGTCATTTTTATACCCCTTTTCCTAAAATTTTCCTAAATTGTTAAAAGTATATCCAAAAAAGAATAAAAAAACAAGTCTTCTTTATTCCGAATAGAGTAGATCCGGCTGATATAGATGATCCAGCTCAGTTTTAATAGAAATGGTTATTGACTTAGAGTACACTTAAAGTTATAGAATAATAAGATACATAAGAGAAGTGGTAAGATAATAAAAGAAAGAGTGATCAAATGAATATCAAACAAGTCAGTGAAGAAAAGGGAATTTCGGCCGATACATTGCGCTATTATGAACGAATCGGGCTGATTCCGCCAGTTAATCGGACAAAAGGCGGGATTCGTGATTATACAAAAGAAGACCTGAAATGGGTCGATTTTACGATTTGTATGCGAAACGCTGGATTATCGATTGAGTCTTTGATCGAATATATTCGTCTATCTAGCGAAGGAGAAGCAACTGTGTCTGAACGACGTAAGCTTTTGATTGAAGAAAGTGAACTTTTGACGAAAAAAATTGCTGAAATGCAAGAATGTTTAGAACGTTTGCAAGGTAAAATCAAGAAATATGATCATGTTTTATCTAGAAATAAAATGGAATGTATCAAGTAAAAAAATCAAGGAGCATCGTTATGGAATTACGCTTGCTAAAATATTTTTGGACAATTGCAGAAGAAGGAACGATTTCCCAAGCTGCAGAAGTTTTGCATCTTACACAACCCACCTTAAGCCGACAATTGAAGGAACTAGAAGAGGAGCTAGGAATAGAACTGTTTGTACGTGAAAATCGTAAAATGATCTTGACAGATGCAGGTTATTTTCTAAAAAGCCGAGCAGAAGAAATCTTAGATTTGACGAATCAAACGACTCAAGAATTCGAGAACAGAAAGAAACAATTATTCAGCGGACGATTTACGATCGGATGTGTGGAAGCTGATAATTCAGACACATTGGCATTATTACTAGAAGAGTTGATCCGTGATTATCCTAGCGTTCAATTTCATATACATAGCGGAACAAGTGATGACATCACGGAGCGGCTAGAAAAAGGTCTGTTAGATTTAGCGATTTTGCTAGATCCAGTAGATACAGAAAAATATGAAACGATTTTGCTGCCAAGAAAGGAAAAATGGGGATTACTCATTTCAAAAGCTTCTGATTTAGCACAAAAAGATGCAATAAAAAAAGAAGACTTTTCCAATGTCTCTCTTTTGATTTCTAAGCGTCCAGAAATACAACGAATGTTTGCAGACTGGTTAGGTATAAAAAAAGAACAGCTGTTGATCACAGGAACGTACAATTTGATTTTCAATGTGTTCTCGCTAATTGAGAATCAGGTAGGAGCTGCTTTAGTCATAGAAGGGGCTGTAAGTAATCATTCAAAGGAAGTGAGATTTGTTCCGCTTGACCCGCTGATTGAAACGAACTGCATGCTAGTCTGGAAAAAGAATCGGATCTTGTCACCTGTAGTCAATGAATTGATCCACCGTTTTAAAGAAGCTTTTGAACAGTAATAACCATTTCTAATCAAGGAAACTCAATAATATTAATTGATAAAAAGGTTGTGACAAAAGTGGTCAGTTTCAGGAAATAAGATGAGATGTACGAAAATAGCTTTTCAAATATTTTATATAATTTCGACTTATTACCTCAAATACAAGCTTTAGAACATCGTTTATTTGAAAAAAGGAGAGTGACATAACTATTGTCACACTCCTTTTTTTATTTTTCATTTTGAATCAAAAAATCAAAAAATTTACACAACTTATTAAATAAGCGCTTACAAATAAAAAAAGGATAGAACGGAATCGGCTATAATAAGCGTTGTTCTGGATTGTAATCATTATAAAGAAATGAAGGTTATAACTTTGGAGGTGTTCGAAAAGAAAAATGGGAGGAGCTTTCATGAAAAGATTTAGAAAAAGTTTGATATTGGTTTTTACGTTGAGTTGCTTGATACAACTTTCTGCTTTCAACCAAGTGGTGTTTGCTGCAAGTGAAAAAAGTAGTGTAGGTATCACTTTTGAAGGAAGCGTTCCGCCAAGTTCAACTGATCCATCCGTACCATCCTCGCAAGATGCTGATAAATCAGCAGATCAATCCAGACAAGAGAAATACCCGAAGACCAATGAGCAACAGCAAACATTTATTACATGGAGTGGAGTATTTCTTTTAGTAGTTATTTTATTATTTATATTTTGGAATAGAAAGAGGAGTAGAGAATGAAAAAAACAATTTTAGCTACATTATTAATCAGCACAACAATCTTAGCGGGAACAGTGGCCGTACATGCAGATGACCTAAGTGGTAAGAGTACAGCAAAAATCGGTCTAACGAAACAAGATCCAGATAATCCAGTAGGCCCGATCGATCCAATCGATCCTGATGATAATCCTCCTTCAAATGATCCAACTGGAAATACTGGGGACTTGCGTATCGATTATATCTCAAACATCGACTTTGGTACTCAAACGATTTCTGGGAAAACAGAAACATATATTGCCGAAAAACCTGCGTCTCTAACAGAATCACAAGTATCAGATTTACGAGGAACTGGGGCTGGCTGGCATTTGCAAGTAAATTACGATACAGAAAAGCCAGGATTTACTTCAGAAGATAAAACATTGAGTGGTGCAGAACTAACATTACCTAGCGGAACTGCTAAAAGTGTTGCAGATAACAAGGCTACACCTCCTGCTACAAGCGAAGTAGTAGTTAATGATACCGCACAAAACATTATGACAGCGACTGCGAATACGAATACAGGATTAGGGACATGGGCAGATGAAATGGACACAGCAAATGTTTCGCTTAAAGTCCCATCAGGTAACTTAGTGGGTGATTACACAGCTACGCTTGTCTGGACTTTATCAGACGCACCAGCTTAATGAAACATTTATCATGAACGAATAAGGAGAGAAGAACAACGATGAAAAAACAAGTATTCTACACATTAGCAGCGACAGTATTGCTATCAAGCTCATTATTAAGCGCATTGAACGTACAAGCAGATGAAACAGAGCCAGCAAAAGATTCTACCACTTCGACAGCAAAGATCAGATTTACAGGAGATAACACTGATCCTGTAGATCCAGTAAACCCAGATGATCCTGATAATCCAGTGAACCCAGTAGATCCGGACGACCCAGATAACCACGGGACTGAAGATAACGGACCTTTGTCAATCGACTATGTCTCAAATATCACATTTGGCACACAAGATATCTCAACGACTAGTCAAGTATATAACGCTGAAAATGCAGAACCACATGTTCAGATCACTGATAAACGTGGAGTAGAAGGCGGATGGACATTAACAGCCGCAGCTACAAAATTTATCGCCAGTGATAAATCCGAATTAAAAGGTGCAGAACTAACATTTAAACATGGAGTAACAGAAACAACTTCTGGTAATGTAAGTAAAGCACCCACAGCAAGTGATTTGATCTTTGATAATACTCAAGCAAAAACAGTTATGACAGCTGGTAACTTGAAAGGTCAAGGAACATGGCTGGATGTCTTTAAAGGAACAGAAGGAAATAACACAAATGTTCAATTGTCTGTTCCTGCAGGATCTGCACAAGCAAAAGAATACACGGCAACGATCACTTGGACACTCACGTCAGGCCCAACTGCTTAGAATGGAGAGAAAAATGAACAAACTTCAATCATTGTTTGTTGCTGCTCTTAGTTTATTAAGTGTTGTAGTCGTGCCACTGACGACATACGCTGATTCGAATGAATCAGCGTACAGCGTCAGTGCGAATATTCCCGACTTTCAAAAAAATAAGAACGTTTCTTATTTTGATTTGCAATTAGGTCTAGATCAAAAAGAAGAGATTTCGATCCATTTAGCAAATTCAGCAAAAGAAAAAGCAACTTTTAGCGTAGACGTTAATAATGCTGCCACAAACAGTAATGGGGTCATTGATTACGGACAAACAGATCTAAAGAAGGACCCTTCTGCTAAATATGTATTGAATCAGCTTGTTACTCCTAAAAATCAAGAAATCGAATTACAAGCTGGTGAATCCAAAGATGTGACTTTCCAAGTTCACATGCCAAAAAATCGTTTCAAAGGAATTATCCTTGGCGGAATACACATCAGCAAAAAAGATAATGTCAGTGAAAAAGTAGACGGGACAGCTATCCGCAATAAATATGCATACGTGATCGGTGTAAAATTGCAAAACGATACAGATGCTGTCACACCTGATTTGAAGCTGAACTCAGCAAAAGCAGGTCTACAAAATTCATATACGACTGTGTTTGCTAATGTACAAAACCCAACACCTGGAATTATCAGCAAAGTCGAATTCGATGCAAAGATCACAAAAAAAGGATCAAAAGATGTTCTTTATGAAACAAAAAAAGAGAACATGTCGATCGCTCCTAATACGAACTTCGACTTTCCGATCAGCTTGAATAAGGAGAAGATCGAAGCTGGAGATTACACGGTAACAATCGATGCCAGCGAAGGCAACACAGATAAAACATGGCATTTGACAACTGATTTTACGATCCAGTCAGAAAAAGCCAAAAAGATCAATCAAGAAGCAGTGACAGAAGATAAAGGAATCCCGTATCTCACAGCTATCATTACAGTCGGAATTTTGTTATTATTGATCATCGCATTTTTAAGTTACAAATTACTTAAACAAAAAAAGTAGGTGAGTCTTTCAAGTGAAATTGAATCAGCCACTAAATAAGTTATATATATTAAGTTTGTTTTTTATTTGTGTTTTAGGAAGTATCTTTTTTCATTCTATTGAGGTTTCAGCAGCAGATTATACAGAAGTGAGTGAGGGGTCGATTCTTGGAGGACATGTTGAAGCATCGATTTCTTACAAAAAAGATCATTCCCCTCATTATACGGCTGTTGGAGATACGGTGACGGTTACGACCACTTTAGAAAAGTTAGATGATGGTGCTTTGCCCGATCAGTATAAACAATCTTCTGTTCTTATGTTGTTCCCTGATAAGACACAAGGCTTAGAATTACAAGGAGAGCCTGAATTTAAATATGAGATAGCAGGGATACAAGATACGGGGAGATTTGTTGAAATAACCAAATCATTACACATTTATCTATTGATGATGTTTAATGCATCGGTCAATTTAGATCACGGTGACCCGCTGACTTACGATGGCCGAATGACAGAGATTCCAATCACCACTGAATATGACGATGGCCCATATGAGGATGGATATGCCTTATCGAATTTATTAGCTCTAAAAGGTTCTAAAGTCATTTTAAGCTATAAAGCGACCGTGACAGAAGAAGCATTGAAGAACGATAAATTTATGCTTCATGCCGCTGTTTATGACAGTAAGGCTGGTAATTTTGACTGGGATCATTTTCTAACAGCATCTATGCCAAGCATTCAAGATCTAAGAGTCTCTTTTGATGAAGCAACTAAAAACAAAAAGATCGATATCAAAGACGATTCTTCTTACCAAACTACTTTAACCGGTTTTTGGGCAGGGGCAAAAGATGATATCCATCCTGTGCTGACAGTAGATGGTAAAGAATTACCTATACCAGATGGTAGTTTTAAAGAGGACGGGACATTCGCGATTCCGATTGATCTGAAAAATGTGGGGAATATCGGAACGAACAATATCCATATCAAGCTTTCTGATAGTAATGGCCAAGTCGCGGAAGACGATGCAGTCATTACACTTGCCCAACCATTTGTTCCACCACAAATCAAACTTTCTGATTCTTTGGCAAATGCTACTGTCAATGTTTTTCCAACAGATCAGTCATTGACGATCAATGGGGAATGGAAGGATAAAGACAGTAATACGGTTACATTGTTTTATAAACTAAATGGTCAAGAAAGAGTCTTACAAGACAACGTTAGCAATACAGCAAAAGACTCATGGCTTCCTTTTTCACAAGATATATCTCTTACAGATTTGAAACTTGGCGATAATCAAGTAGAAGTTTATGCTAAAGATGCAGAAGGTCAGCTATCTAATCACGAAAGTTTTAAAATCATATTGAATCAAGGAAAGGTAAGCTTTAAATCGATCGATCCGGAGATCCAATTTCAAAATATGGTTATTTTCGGTAGCACTGTTTATTCTTCACCACAAGCAACTGTTGGGGTAGTTGTAGAAGATACGACAGGAATTACGAAAGATTGGCAGCTTAAAGTCAAACAGACCTCCTCTTTTTCTGACGGAACAAGAGAGTTGCCTGCGCAATTAACTTATCTAAATGGCGAAGAAAAATTGCCAATAACGAATAGTTCAGCAATAGAATTACCAGTAGTCCAAAACAATACGACAGATTATTCTTTGCATCAAGATGCGAACCATCAATTCCAGTTAGCTGTTTTACCAGGTGCTTATGCTGGTGAATATCAGTCACAGTTGGAATGGACGATCGAAACAGCGCCATAATAATAAGAAGGGGAAACGCGGCTGTTTTTCCTTCTTATTTTTGTTATGATAAGGACGAAAGGGTGGGGTTAGTTGATGGAGTCAATCATGTTTGTTCTTGTTGCTTATTTAAATTTGTTTATTTGGATGAGTATGTTATTTAAAGGAGCGTCAAAATGGCGATTCATCTTATTTTATTTGGGGTTGATGATGGCTAATATGTTCTTTGTTCCATATACGTCATTTTTCTTTGCAATCGCTTATGTTGTGACATGCTGGTTCTTGTATCTTTTGGTAGAAAATATTTTTTTATCGGTCCTGCTACAGAATTTTCTATTGAATGTGATAGGTATTTCCTTTTTCTTAGCAATCGATATTCCAAGATATTTGGGATTTTATACAAGTTATTTGAACCTTTCAGTAGAGCTAGCGTTAGCAGCTTGCTTGTTTTCAATCATCAGAAAAGCAGACCAAAAATATGATATATTCGATTATTTCAGCGGTTACACGAAAAAACTGAAAGGACTGACAGTTTTATCCGTTGTTATTTATGTGCTGATTTACATCTTTCATTTAGGTATTAGTTTTTATTCATTGGATTACATCCTTACTTCGATCATCACACTTTTATATAGTATTTTTTATACGGCTTTTTTTATTGTTTTTATTATATACAAGAAAAAGTTCCAAGTGATCGAACTTTATTTGAAAGACAATCAGGAGACAAAAGACTACTACGAGAAATTGGATGATTTCCGTCATGATTATTTGAATTATATTTCTGCATTGGAATACAGCTTGAAGAATGACAGTCAGGAGAATTCTATCAAGCTATTGACACATTTAAAGGATTATTCTTTAGAAGCGATCGATGATGCCAGGCATAATCCTCTGAAGCGAATCGGCGATCCAGCGGTACGCGGGCTTTTTTATCATTTTATGGAAAAAGCAAATCAATCAGGTGTTTCTTATGATATCCAAGTTCTAAATATCATCAATAATATCAAAGCAGATTATATCGATGTTCTTCGTCTTTTATCTATCGCACTGAATAATGCCATTGAACATTGTGATAAAACAAGAAAAGAAGTGCCCGTCAGTATCACGATCAATCAAACAAACGAACGGTTTTATTTCAAAATCGAGAATCCAGCTGATATGTCATCAACAAGTTTATCTAAGTTGATGAAAAGAGGAAGCTCAATGAAAAAAAATGGGGGGCTCGGTCTTTATAACTTCTCGAAAATCACGGATAAATATCTAAACGCCAATTACGGGATCAAATATTTAAAGCGCACGAAAATGTTTGTCTTGGAATTAGCAATCTATGAGAAATCTATCAGTAAAATTGTTTGAATAGCTAGTAAAGTAGCCTATTGAAGTTAAAACGGGCAGGACAGAGATGTCCTACCCGTTTTGATGTTTGAAAAAAGGAATCGTCAGCTGTTCGTTTGTTTCAGCTGGTCAATATGGCGCAATAGTTTTTTTACACTAGAAGAACTTAAAAAAAGCGTATCTTTATTTTTGAAATGGACTTCCATCATTTGTTTATCTACTTCTTTGATATTGAACGGGTTGATAGAAAAACTTTTCAGGTCATTAAAGAAATGATAATTTTGAAATTTTTGTTTGATATTTTTCATTTTATCATGAATAACGAAGTTCTCGTTTGTTCCATAAAATTCTAATGTGGAGCGAGAACCATTGATCGTTGAAATATAATTGACTTCGTCTGGCGCAATCAAAAAGACTTTTGCGGCACCTTGCAGTTCAATGATAGAGGACGATTGTTTATGAGCTTCCAGTTTTTCTAAGAGAAGTTGTTTCAATGTTTGCGCAACTTCATCTAGGTTCGTTTTATCAAGGTAACAATCGGGACGAATCTGCTGATTAATGATTTCTAATCCGCGTGTATTATCATTTGATAGGAAGATAATGGAGCATTCTGGGTTTTTGTTCCGTATTTTTTTAGCAAAATCAATACCGCTATGCAATGTCTTCAGATCAATGTCAATAATAAACAAATCAGAAGAAGAAAAGACCAGTGTATCTAAGCGCTTATAAATCGTTTCCAACTCATTGTTCGGGAATATTTGAAGAGAGATGACACTCAGCTCTTGATGTTTCATTAATTCTTTCTTAAATAGTTCCTGATGAAACAAGTTATCTTCAATGTAGTAGATTTTCATGATTCGATTCCCCTAAGACAGATTTCATTACGGTTAGTATAACAGATTTTTTCTATAAATTTCATCATATAATTGATATTTGTTTTTTTATTAATTAGAGAATATATCATTTTATCTTTTTAATGGACGGAATAAGCATAATGTTGATCGCGATATTCTCTTGGCGTAAGGGAAGTTGTTTTTTTAAAGACTTGAATAAAATGGCTTTGACTCGCAAATGAAAGCAATACGCTGATTTCTTTATAACTCTTGTCCGTAAAAAGCAATAAATGTTTACTTTCATTGATCTTCCGTTCTTGGATATAGGAGTGGATCGTTTGTCCCATTTCTTTTTTGAATAAAGCAGAAAGATGTGTCTTGTGCTTATCAAATGTCTCAGCTAGCTCGTCAAGCGTTACACGATCGTAAATATGACTGTCTATATAATTGATCAGTTGCTTGACTAGCATGGATTTATCGGCTAGAGGCTGCTGATGGATCAGTTGCATGAAACGATAAGTCGCTTCTTTCATATATGTGTGCCATTCACTAGAAGAATGGATACGGAACAAGCCTTGGATCAAAGCATCAGATAAACTGAAGGCCTGATTAATCGGGACTCCTTCATCGATACTAATACGCGTCAGGATGGCAACGAAAGCAGAGAACTTCAGCTTCAAACCTTCTAATTCATTTTCGGACAATTCGACATGATACGTTTCTTGCATCTTTTTGAAGAGCCAATCAATCTTTTCTGGCTGATTCCGTTTGATATACTCCGTGTATCGAAGCTCGAATTGATAAGAATCAAAAGTGGCTTCTTGCATCCGGCGGTCGTACAAACTGTCCTCTAACCGTTGATCCGTGGTAGATCGCTGCTTGATTTCTTTTTGGTAAACCCAGTGCAATTCCTCTTTTTTCAAGAGTTCGTGTGTTAGAAAAGCATAGATAAGCTGGACGAATTCTTCAAAAGCTGCAGTTGTTTCTTTCGTATAGTGAATACCATAGTGATAGCTATGTCCTTTGAAAAGGAAAGTATCAGGGGATTCTCCGATCATACCGCAAGGGCCGATTAATAAGGAATAGGGCTTGCTGTCTGTAATAAAATCCAGTTTAGCAAACATAAAAGGAAAGTGATTAAATAAACATACGGATTGATTCTCTTTAGGCGAAATGAATTTTTCCATGATAGGCTGTATCTCCCATGAAATCTTCGGGTGGCAAACTTCGCCGCTTGAATCGAATAAAACCATGGGGATCAGATATTTTTTGTATAACAAATCCATTATTTTAGAAATCGCTGTCTGTTTCAATTATTTTCCTCCTGTCTATCCTTTTTCTTCCATTGTATCGCAAAAATAACATGTTGAATATTAATTTTTTCAGGTATCTCTCTTCTATTTTTATATAAAGTCTTCTTTTGTTGTATAACAAAGAAAATTTTATCGTTATAATTAAAAGTGTAAAAACGGTTACAAAAAAGGAGAAAATAATGGATGAAAAACAATTAAAGCAATTAGTCGATTCCTTGACAATAAAAGAAAAAATCGCACAAACTGTCCAGTTGAACGGCGACTTATTTACTGATAGCAATGTGATGAATACCGGACCAACAAAGGAATTAGGCTTTCCTGATGATTTTGATTTAAGTCAGATTGGTTCCATTTATAATATAAATGAACCTGAAAAACTAAAAAAAATCCAAAAAAAAATAATGGAAGAAAGGAATAAAAAAATTCCGCTCCTCTTTATGTCAGATGTTATTTATGGTTTCCGAACCATTTTTCCTATTCCGTTAGCACAAGCTGGATCGTATGATTTTGACTTGATTCAAAAAGCCGCACAAGAAACAGCGAAAGAGAGTTATTTAAGCGGACTGCATGTTCTATTTTCACCTATGCTTGATTTAGTAAGAGATCCTCGCTGGGGACGGGTGATGGAGTCTCCGGGAGAAGATGTGTATACTGCAAAAGAATTTGCTAAACACGCTGTCCAAGGGTATCAAGGAGACAATCTCCAGTTGATTGACAAATACCGAGTGGGCGCATGTATCAAGCATTTTGCAGGATACGGGGCTCCAGAAGCTGGGAGGGAATACAATACGGTCGATATGTCCAACCAACGTCTCTTCAATGAATATCTCGCTCCTTATCAAGCGGCAGTTGAAGCCAATTGTTTGCTAGTCATGACCGCGTTCAACGTTTTGAATGGCGTGCCTTCTACTGGTAATCGCTGGCTTAATCGGGATATTCTTCGAAAAAGGTTCGGCTTTAACGGCGTACTGGTATCTGATTATGCGGCTATTGAAGAGTTGCAAGTACATGGCTATGCGAAAGATCAAGCAGATTCAGCTAAAAAAGCATTAGAAGCCGGTGTGGACTTCGATATGATGACTTCTGTCTATGCCAATTCTTTAGAAAAATTAGCAGAAGAAAATAAAGAGATCTTGCAATTGTTAGATGAAGCAGTGTGGCGGATCTTAGATTTAAAGAACAAACTTGGACTATTCGAAGATCCTTATCGTGGGCTTGAAGAAGAGAACACGGGAGAAATCCTGACGGAAGAATCGAAAGAAATAGCAGTCAAGTTAGTGGAAAAGAGTTGTGTCTTGCTGAAGAATGAGGATACACTTCCATTAAAAAAACACCAGAAAATCGCAGTTATCGGTCCTTACGGCAAAAGTCGTCTGACGATTGGATTCTGGGCTTCTGTCAGTGGTAAACCTCAAGATAGTATTCCACTAAAAGATGGACTAGAACAGCATTTTTCAAAAGAACAGCTATTATTTGCAAAAGGATTCAACCTGTTTGATTCTTATGAACCATTTGGACCGTTAAAAGCTGGAATTGAACAACTGAATGGAACAATCGAAGACGAAGAAACATTATTCCAAGAAGCATTGGAAACTGCTGAAAAATCTGACGTGATTTTACTGACGATCGGAGAACAATTTTTAGAAAGTGGAGAAGGAGCTTCTAAAACTAACCTTCGATTGCCTGAAAAGCAAAAACGGTTGATCAAAGCGTTAGCAGCATTGGGCAAACCAATCGTGGGGATTTTATATACCGGACGTCCGCTTGTCCTAACGGAGATCGAACCTTATTTCTCTAGTTTGCTGCTCGTTTGGTATCCTGGAACGATGGGAGGCATCGGTATTGCCAATCTTCTTGCAGGAAAAGCAGCGCCAAGTGCTCGACTCAGCATGACTTTCCCACGGAGTGAGGGACAGATTCCAATCTATTATGCACATGCTTCAACTGGCCGACCTTTAGAAACAAGTACGCATTCCACTCGCTTTGTGTCCAAGTATATTGATGAATCCAATGAGCCACTGTTTGCTTTTGGCACTGGTAAAACGTATGGAAAAGTCGAAGCAAGCTGGCAGGAGATACAGGATCAAGAAGATAAGTTGCAACTTGTTTATGAAGTAATCAATCATTCAGCAAAACCAATAGAAACAGTTATCCATATTTATGTAAAGGACAAGACAGCTTCTATTGTGCAACCAGTTAGACGGTTGATTGCTAGTCAAGTCGTTTCTATACATGCAGATGAGAAAAAATCGATTAACTATACATTATCAAAAGAAGCACTTATGTTTTATAACAATCAAGGGGAAAAAATTTGGGAGTCTGGCGAATTTACTTTTTCTCTCTCGACAGTAGATTCAGAAGATGACCGTACAATTCAATTATAAAAAAGGAGAAGAAAGATGGAAAAATTAGAACAGTTTTTAAGTAGCAGACTATTGCCGATGTCGGAGAAATTACAAAAGAACAAAGTGTTAGCCGCATTGATGGAAGGGTTTATCCGAACGAGTCCAATTACATTAGGGATTGCCTTCATTACAATTATTGGTAATTTCCCATTTCCTGGCTGGATCGATTTTTTGAAAAATGTGGGGATTTTTCCTCATGTAGAAGCAATCACTAATGGTGCTACAGGTGTTTTCTCGTTGTATGTCGTATATAGTTTAGCTTTCTCTTATGCAAAACAATTAGGGACCAATGAACGGAATGCCTCGATCATCTCTTTGGCAAGTTTCATTATGCTGATGCCGCAATCCGTCATGACAACTGTCACACAAGATGGGAAAGCAGTTGAACAAGCTGTCGGTGCGTTACGATTGGATTATCTGGGCGGACAAGGATTATTTATCGGTATGCTTGTCGCTTTGCTCATTACCCGCTTCTATGCCTTCTTAGCTAAGAAAAATATTATGATCAAATTACCGGAAAGCGTGCCGCCAATGGTCACACAATCCTTGTCACCAGTATTTGTCGTTACGATCATTTTTGTTGTTGTATTTGCTTTGCGAGTATTGTTTGGCTTGACACAATCAGGAACGATTTTCCAATTCTTTATCGACGTAATCAATGCCCCATTGAACTCTTTAGTAGCGAGTCCGTTATCGATCATCATTATCATGGAATTATTAGCTGTTTTATGGTTCTTCGGTATCCACAATGCTGTTTTGCAAGGACCTTTAGGCGCAATCAGTATGACGATGGTCGTTGGGAATATTGCTGCCTTCCAAGAAGGAAAAGCATTACCCTATTTAGTTCCGTCTGTTATCTACATGGGGATGTACGCAGCTGGATTCATGGGATTCGTGACATTTTTCATGATCAAAAGCAAATCAGCCAAAATGCGCCAGTTAGGTAAATTATCTTTTGTTCCATCCTTATTCAATGTGACAGAACCATTGATGTTTGGGATGCCGATCATCTTGAATCCGATTTTCTTTATTCCACAAATCTTTACACAATTGATTGCAGGATTCGTTACGTGGGGATTAACCACTACCATATTGCCGATTTCTTTGAATCCGACTATGTCGCTATTACCTTGGACAACTCCTACATTTGTGAAGATGCCTTTATCAGGCGGATTGAACTACACGATCCTAATGGTTATTTGTATGGCAATCGGTGTGGTGATGTGGTACCCATTCATTAAGATCGCAGATAAGAAAGAACTAGAGTTAGAAGCGGCGCTGGAAAAAGAAGAAGCAGAAATGAAAGCAGAAAAAATCATCAATGCAGAAGTCGAAGCATAATGAAGGGGAAAAGCATGTGGACATTAAGTATCGATATCGGTGGAACGTATATCAAGTCAGCTTTAATAATGGATACGCAAATAAGAGAAAAAAGACAAATAGAGACACCAAAAACAGATAAGGACAATTTTATCCTTGTCCTTGTCGAATTGATCCGTTCTTATCAGCAGATCGAACCCATTGAATTTGTCGGATTTTCTGTTCCTGGTGCGGTGAAAGAAGCGTCAACCGTCTTTTTTGGTGGAGCAGTCGCATGCCTGAATGAAGTCAATTTAAAGCAAGAAATAGAAAAACATTTGCCCGTTCGTGTGTTCGTAGAAAATGATGCGAAAGCTGCTGTATTGGGAGAAGCAAGTTTCGGTCATTTAAAAGGGATTGAAAATGGTGCAGGAATTATTCTAGGAACAGGCGTCGGCGTTGGACTTTTGCTAGATAGGCAGGTAAGAAAAGGACCCCATTGTCAAGCTGGAGAGGTTAGTTTCTTGATACAAGATCGTGGGATAAATGGGGCTGAATCATTTGCAGGGATCAATTTGTCAGCTGTTCGATTAGTAAAAGAACTGGCAAAATTATTTCAGTGTGAACCAGAAGGACCTCTTGTATTTGATTATCTATATCAAAAAGAAGATGAACAAGCACAAACTTTATATCGCACATACTGCAATCAAGTAGCGATTCTTTGTTTCAATATCCAGTGTTTGCTGGATTTGGACAAAATAATTATTGGCGGTGGAATCAGTAAACAAAAAAGGCTGATCAGAGATATCCAGAAAAACTATGAAGCCATCTTTTCTGTGTCGCCGATGATCGAACAAACGATTACGAAAATGACGATAGAAGCTGCCGCCTTTGAGTCTGAAGCAAATCTGATCGGTGCAGCGAAAGGAGTACGATTGAATGAGATTTCCAACTGATTTTTTATGGGGAGCTTCCACTAGTGCGTATCAGACAGAGGGAGCTTGGGATGCAGACGGTAAAGCGCCGTCTGTTCAAGATATGAAAGAAATACCTGACGGAACAAGTGATTTCAAAGTGGCGGTAGATCATTACCATCGCTTTGAAGAAGATGTTCGTTTATTTAAAGAGCTAGGATTAAAAGCTTATCGGTTCTCGATTTCTTGGAGTAGAGTCATGTCTAATGGAAAAGTTAATCCAAAAGGGCTGGAGTTTTATAAGAAACTCATTGCTTTATTGAAAGAAAATGAGATCGAGCCGATCGTGACGGTATTCCATTTTGATTTGCCTTATGAAATCCATGAAAAGGGAGGCTGGGAAAAT
Organism: Enterococcus sp. MSG3290; assembly: GCF_050555565.1. Lineage (NCBI taxonomy): Bacteria > Bacillati > Bacillota > Bacilli > Lactobacillales > Enterococcaceae > Enterococcus > Enterococcus sp. MSG3290. The sequence continues at coordinate 955,900 of NZ_CP187862.1, forward strand.
AGGGCGACGATCCAAGCTTTCGCTGATTACTGCCAGCTGCTTTTTGACACATTCGGTCAAGAAGTAAACTATTGGCAAACAATCAATGAACAAAATGTCATGGCTTTAGCTGGTTCGATCATTGGTACAAGTAATAAATCAATGAAAGAAAAGTTTCAAGAAAACCATCATATGCTCGTTGCTCAAGCCCTAGTCACGAAAAATTATCATGATGGGAATTATCCAGGAAAGATCGGACCCGCGCCGAACATTGCCAGTGTATATGCTGCTTCTGATAAACCAGAAGACCAGTTGGCTGCAATGAATATGAGTGCTTTAAGAAACTGGCTGTTTTTAGATGCTGCGGTTTATGGTGTCTATAACCATAATGCCTGGCACATTTTGTCAAAAATCAATGCCTGTCCTGAAGTAACAGAAGAAGACAAAAAAATCATGCTAGAAGGTACATGCGATTATATCGCTTTTAATTATTACAATACCATGACTGTGTCAGCCTATTATCAAAAAGAAAACAAGATCGATCAGCAATCTGGCTTTGGTATCCCGGATTTCTTTCAAGCAACAACGAACCCACATTTGCCAATGACTGAATTCGGCTGGCCAATCGATCCAGAAGGGTTCCGTTATACGTTAAATGAGATCTATTCAAGATATCGTCTGCCGTTATTGATAACCGAAAACGGAATAGGAGCAAAAGACCAATTAACAGAAGATGGAAAAATCCATGACAAGTATCGCATCGACTATTTGAAACAGCATATCCAGCAAATGTATCTAGCAATGGAAGATGGTGTAGAGGTGATCGGTTATTGTCCGTGGAGCGCGATCGATTTGATCAGCACCCATGAAGGAATCGAAAAAAGATACGGTTTTATTTATGTTGATCGAACAGATGATTCTTTGAATACTTTGGATCGTTATAAAAAGGATAGCTTTTATTGGTATCAAAAATTGATTGCTGAAAATGGATTAAACGAAGAGGAGTAAGCCTATGCAGATCAATACGATGACTATTGACAACGAAGCCAATACGACTCTAACGGTTTATCTTCATGAAGAAAAACCCGAATTTCACCGTATTGACAAACGTCCGTTTATACTAGTGATTCCAGGAGGAGGGTATGGATTTTGCAGTGAAAGAGAAGCAGAACCGATTGCATTGAAATTTGCTGCTGAAGGTTATCATGCGGGTGTGCTGCGCTATCACGTTGGAGAACACCGTGATTTCCACAAAGCACTGGCGGATGCAGAAAAAAGCATGGATCTGATTGCCTTACTAGCTGAAAAAGCAAAAATCGATCAATCCAAAGTTGCAGTGATCGGTTTTTCTGCCGGTGGGCATTTAGCAGCCGCTTTGTCTACTTTGTCCGATCGAAAACCAAGTGCTTGTATCCTTGCCTATCCGGCTATTTTAAGCTCCTTTGCAGAAGCGATGAAAATCAAGGCTCCTTCTTTAGACATGTGTGTGACACCGCAAACGCCACCTACTTTTTTGTTTTCTACATTCGAAGATAATGTGGTGCCTATCGAGAATTCTATTTTGTATTTGAGAGCGTTAGAAGAAAACGATGTACCATTTGAAACACATATTTTTCAAAAAGGAAAGCACGGATTATCATTAGGAAATAAATGGAGTGGAAATAGTGAAGAGATGGTGGACCCACGATTTGCCAAGTGGTTTGAGCTTTGTATCGAGTGGCTGGAAATCATTTGGTCACAAGCCGCTGTAGAAACTACACAAAAAATAGAAGACGTTTGGCAAGTACCGATCAAAAATTTATACGCCATTGAAGCAAATCGTTCGATCTTACTTGAACATCTGCCATTTTTAGCCGATAGAAGTAGGTACAAAATCATTCGAAGTTTGTCCCTCAACCAGCTGTGTGAATTTTCGCCAGAGAAATTTACAAAAACAAAGATCAGTCTATGGGTAAATGAATTGACTTGGAATCTTTGAACTTTTCCATCAAAGAATCGATGATCGGAGGAAATAAATGAAATATGAAATAATCAATAAGAACAATCGGTTCTATTTTCTCATGGATGAAAAACCCTGTCTTCTCTTAGGGGGAGAAGTGCATAATTCAGCAGCTTCCACGACACTTTCTATGGAAAAAAATATTTGGCCATTTGTGAACAATATTGGATTGAACACCCTGCTTGTACCTGTTTATTGGGAAAACATTGAGTCAATTCCGGGAATATTCAACTTTGATTTGATAGAAGCTCAGTTACAAAAAGCAGCTGAAAATAAGATCAAGCTGGTTTTTCTGTGGTTCGGTTTATGGAAAAACGGTTTATCTACTTATGTTCCTCCGTGGATCAAGACAGATACAGAAAATTATTTTAGAGTAGTCAACCAAAAGCAAGAGCAGTTAAATTGTATCTCACCGTTTTGCGAGAAAGCAATTGAAGCAGATTGTCGCGCATTATCTAGCCTATGTCAATTTATCAGTCAGCATCCGCTGAAAGATCAAGTATGCATGATGCAGATCCAAAATGAGGTTGGCTGTCTTGAAACGGCAAGGGATTACTCTAGAAAAGCACAGCAAATATATGGATCCACACTTCCAGAAAGAATCAGAGAATTATATCCTCAAGCAAACAGCTGGCAGGAACTTTCAGACGAGACATTCATGGCCTATGCCTTTAGTCATGCACTGGAAAAGATGGCATTAGAAGCAAAAAAATGGTTAGATATCCCGTTGTTCACCAATGCTTGGCTGCATAAAGAAGGAAAAAGCGCGGGCGACTATCCTAGCGGTGGTCCTACAAAAAATGTATTAAACGTATGGGAAAAAAATGCACCTAGCTTAACGGCTTTTGCTCCAGATATCTATGAAGAAAATTTTCGGGAAATCATTCAAGATTATCAAATGATTGATCAACCCCTTTTCATACCAGAAACAAGAAAAGATCTAAGATATCTATCTAATTGTTTCTATGCATTTGGGAAAGGCGCACTTTTGTATTCTCCATTTGGAATCGAAGATCTTAGAAAAAGTACGGAAGCTATAATAGATGAGGATCAGGCTTTTTTGAAAGAGTTAGGATTAGACCAAGCGGCTTTTGATCCGACAGGAAGTTTGCCTTATTTTACTAAGTGTTATCAAATAATTAAAGAACTAACCCCGTTTTTAACGGATGAAACAATCAAGATCCATTCTTTTAAAAAGGAAAAGGACATGACGTATCAGTATCAAGATGGAAATTACCGATTTTTGATCAAATATTTAAGCAAAGACAAGAAAGAGCAGCTGAACACTGCTGGCCTCTTTTTTCAATTAGAAAATGATTATTTTTTTGCTGGATGTAACTTTGCTCTATTCCACGATGCAGTAGATGAAGAGCTGTGTTCAGAAATTTTGAATTTTGAAGAAGGATATTTTGAAGGAAAAAAATGGACCACAGAGCGTGTTTTAAATGGGGATGAGCGCTATACGCCATATATCGGTAATATGCCTAAAATCATCAAATTCTCTTTATATACCTATCCGAAAAAAGAACAGGAGGTTGTCCATGAATATCTTGCTGACGAACGAAACCTTTAAACCATCTACTAGTATGTTTGCCCAAGAACCGGAGCCACTCGAAAATCTATCTGTTTATCGAAATAGTACAGCCGCATTTCAGTTATTGCTGCATGATGGGAAGAAAAACCATTACAGCTTAGACGAGCAATTTACGATCCCAGATGCGATTGAAATACCTATATACCGAATAGAAATCAACTCAGAACTGCCCATCAAGTCGAATTTTATTGAATATTATTGCGGAAAAGACGACATTTTCTACGGAGATAAACTGTTAGAAGAAAAAGCACATACTTATTCTGGTGATCGCTTTACTCCTATTTACGTAGAAATCCCGGTTGATGGTCAACAAAAAACCGGCACCTATCCAATAGATATCACGATTTATCAAGCAGGAATAACAACAAAAGAAACAGTCATCGGACAGAAACGATTAGAAGTAACTGTAGAAGCATTTACTTTCAGTGATAAAGTAACTGACTCCTTCCATTTAGACATTTGGCAGCAACCTTCTAATCTTTCTCGTACATTCCAAGTGCCTCTTTGGAGTAATCAACATTTTGAACTGATTCAGACAATGGCTTCAACTTTAGCTGAATTAGGCCAAAAAACCATCACAGTCATTGCAGGAGAAATCCCTTGGAAAGGATGGTTCAATTATATTGTCAAAGATTTCCCAGCTAACTTGTATGAATACTCAATGGTCAAAGTCCTCAAAACAAAAGAAGGAAATATCCAGTGTGATTTTTCAATTTTGGATAAGTATTTAGCTTGTTTTTTTGAAGCAGGGATCGATAAAGAAATCGATGTGTTCGGCCTTTTAGGCGTCTGGCAGCCACCCTTCTTCCCTTTGAATAAAGCAGTAGAACATCCAGAAAAACTTGTGATCCGTTATTATGATGAGGAAATAGAGCAAATGGCATTCATCGAAAAACAAGAAGAGCTCAGACAATATTTCCAGCAATTGTTTACCTATTTTAAGAAAAAGAACATTTGGGACAAAGTTCGTCTCATGGCAGATGAGCCAAAAGCACATGAAATCGCTACGTTTAAAGAAGCTGTCAAGTGTCTAAAAGAAATTGAACCAACATTACAGCTGAAAGTGGCATTTGACAAGGAACCAGTCTTACAAGCCTTGATTTCAGAGATCGACTATCCAGTCACATCTTTTTATTGTACTTGTCAAAATTATGAATGGCTGAAGGAACAGTTTCCTGGAAAAACACAATACTACATCTGCAATTATCCAGATAAACCAAACACATTCTTGCACAGTCCTTTGACAGAAAGCCGCTTACAAGGAGCATTAGCTTATTATTTTGGAACAGATGGTCTGCTGAGATGGGCATATAACTGCTGGCCGGAACATGCAAGAGAAGATATTCGTTACAATACCAGTTCACTTCCAATTGGTGATTTGTGCTTGGTTTATCCATCTGTCTCCGGTAGCCTGCTCTTGTCTCTTCGCTATAAAGAACTGTATCGTGGTGTAGAAGACTTTTATCTGCTAAAAGAAGCGGAGAAAATAAACAAAACAAAAACAGACCAGCTCCTAGCTGATTTTCTTGGAGAGAAAAAGCCAGAAAACTGGATGGAAAACAGCCATCAGTCTGTGCAGAGATTATTCAATCAGTCTTACAGTCAATTCGATCAGTTAAGAAAGAAATTGATTGCGATCATCACAGAAACTTCTATTTAATTAAATAATAGTGAATAAAAAGCATGACCTGCATATTGCAGGGCATGCTTTTTATTTTTAACCGAGATAGGAAAGAATCCACCGTAAAAATATTTCCAGCACAGCGAGTTTTGTAAATCTTTGTTTAAACCAGTTTAGATCTAGCTAGCTGAAAAGAGACAAAGAACCTTGTTCCTGCTTAGATAAACTTTTGGGATAGAGAAATCACGAATTTACATAGTTTTTACAATCTTTATTTGAATTAAGAAAGATACAAATTAGAACTTTACAAATAGAGGGTACACTAAAGATGTAGCAAATAAATAAAAGGAGCTAAGATATGTTTGAGTTGAAAAAAATAGAAAAAACGATGGTGAGTATAGTATTAATAGCAACTCTAATGGTATTAGCAGGTTGTCGTTCGTCCAATCAGACAGTAAGTGGTAATCAAAACCAATCCTCTGATACGATCAAAATTGCTTTTTACCCTAATGAATCTGCTGCAGAGTTTGAACCGGCAAGAGAAGCGGTAAAAGCGGTGGTTGAAAAAGCTACAGATAAGAAAGTTGAATTAGTGACAAGTACAGATTACAACGTGGTCGTGGAATCTATTGCAAATGGACAAGTAGACTTAGCTTATATGGGTGCAGAAGGCTATATCGAAGCAAACAAGAAAAATGAGCAAGTAGAAGCCATATTGACCAATTCTGGGCCAAGCGGAACGCTGGAAGATGCGTTATATTACAGCTTTTTAGCGGTGAAACCAGAAAACAGCAAAGAGTATGAAGAAACAGGTGGCTATACGATTGATCCAATCAAAGACAAAACGATTTCTTTCGTCACGAATACCTCAACTTCTGGTTTTACTGTACCGAGCAACAAAATCGCTGAACATTTTGATTTAAAGAATACAGATGATCTTATCATGGATGGTCTATTCTTTGAAAAAGTGTTGTTTGGCGGGTCTCATCAAGGATCCATGATCAATTTATTAAAAGGCGACGCGGATGTAGCTGCTTTTATGAATATGCCGCAATATTTTGATGTGATCCAAGGAGAAGAAAACAAGGCAGGAGTCATTTACGAAGTAAAAAAAGATGCTCAAGCTCCTTTTGACACGGTACGAGGGGAACAAGCACAAGTTATTCTTTCCATACCGGTCTTGAATGGACCAATTGCAGCAAACAAACAGACGTTGTCTGAAGCAGATATTGATAAGATCATCAAAGGAATGACTGCTGATAGTACAGCTGAAAATAAAGCTATTTTTGCACCAAAAGATGCTGATGTCCCAGGTATGTTCACAAAAGAAGGAAATGAGCGGTATGTGGAAGTCTCAGATGACTTTTATGATGAGATCAAAGAAATGAACAAATAAGAAAAGACTGGAAAGGAAAGCCAAATGCTATTAGAAGTAAAAAACATCACGAAAACCTATCCAAACGGAAATCAAGCATTGCAGGATATTTCATTTTCACTTGAAAAAGGAGAATTTGTTTCGATCATCGGGCCGTCTGGGGCGGGAAAATCAACCATCTTGCGTACGATCAACCGATTAATCGAAGCAGATAGTGGTACGATTCGATTTGAGGATAGAGAAATGAATGAACTGAAAAGAAAAGAACTGCGAAAGAAAAGAAGACGTATTGGTATGATTTTTCAGCATTATAATCTTGTCAGTCGCCTTACCGTAATCGAAAATGTACTGCATGGCTGTTTGGGTTATAAAACAACACTCAGTGGAGCTGCTGGTCTTTATCGAGAAGAAGAAAAAGAACAGGCTTTTGATCTTATAGAAAAGGTGGATCTTTCGGCATTTGCGTACACTCGATGTGACGAATTAAGTGGTGGACAAAAGCAGCGGGTCGGAATCGCCAGAGCACTCATGCAAAATCCGGCACTCATCTTATGTGATGAACCAATAGCTTCTCTTGATCCAAAATCTGCTAAAACGATCATGGATTACTTAAAAAGAATAACCAATGAATTGGCGATTACTTGCCTTGTCAACTTGCATCAAGTGGAAACAGCCATCGATTATTCCGATAGGATCATTGGAGTGAATAGCGGAAAGATCGTATTTGAGGGAAGGCCATACGAGTTGACAAAAGAAAAAATAGAAACGATCTATCAATCTAAAAAATTATTAGTGTAAAGGATGAGAGAATGGAAAAAATAGAGGCAGAAAAATTTTTCAGACAACAAAAAAGATATCGCTTGTTTTATATTTTGCTGATTGCTTTTCTTTATTTTATTTCAGCACATGGCGTTGGATTTCGGGCAGGAGCAGCTTTTTCTGCTGTGCCAAAAAGTTTTTTCTGGCTATTCTCCAACTTTATTCCGACAAGTGATTCCCTAGCCTATTTATCGATCATCATATCTAGACTCGTCCAGACGATACTGATGGCAGTGACTGCTACGACATCAGGTGCTATTTTTGCCTTGATAGCAGCTGTGATTGGATCAAGAGAAATCGGTTTGAATCGTTTCACAAAAGTGATCGCTAGAGGCATGGCGAGTTTTTTCAGAAATGTCCCTATTGTTGTATGGGCAATAATCTTGTTGTTAAGTTTCAAACAAAACGAGTTTACCGGATATTTGGCGATTACTTTTACGACATTTGGTTATTTAACCCGTTCATTCATGGAAACAATCGATGAAGTATCTGGCAGCGTCATTGAAGCGATGATGGCATCTGGAGCTTCCTATTTGCAAATCATTTGGCAAGGTGTTTTGCCGATGTGTCTGAATCAGCTCCTTAGCTGGCTTCTTTTTCTAATAGAAAATAATATTCGTGATGCTACGCTAGTCGGGATACTGACAGGGACTGGTATTGGTTTTTTATTTGACTTTTATTACAAAAAATTCCAATACGATGTGGTCGGGATGATTACGCTGACTGTCATTATTGCAGTTATCTCACTGGAGGCAATTTCGAATACAGTAAGGAGGATGATCCGCTGATGATGGATTATCAGACAAATGAAACGAATGCCATATTTAATCCAACCTCTTATTCAAAGGTTGCATTCAGGAAAAGAAATCAGAGGATAAAAGTTAAACTATGGCGACAAGAACGGATCATTGTAAGGCTCATGCTGCTACTTTTATGTTTGGTTTCTGCATACACTGTGATCACAATGGATTACGGGAATGTCAAGTTAACAGAAGCAGTTTCTGCTTTTTTCTCCAATATGTTCAATATTTTCTTGCGTCCGCAGTTATCTGGAAGATTTACGACGTTTTCTTTAGTAGAAAGTCTTGGTATAACGATTGGTCTCTCTGTTTTAACAACTGTGATTGGTGCTTTTCTTGCTTTCTTTCTTAGCCTGTTAGCTTCCCGAAACTTAAGCAGTGGCTTTCTTTCCAATACGATAAGAGGGCTGATGTCTTTTATTCGAGCAGTTCCCACGATTTTATGGGTCATGATTTTTTCTATTTTGATCGGATTAGGAGCGAATGCTGCAATTATCGGGATGTCTTTTCACAGCATTGCTTATTTGACAAAAGTTTATTCTGAAAGTATTGAAGAAATGGAGTCTGGCATGATCGAAAGTTTGAAAGCGTGTGGAGCGAGCTGGTGGCAGATTGTTTTTCAAAGTGTTCTCCCTCATTGTTTCACGACATTGCTTTCTTGGACATTCATTCGGTTTGAAATCAATTTTACAAATGCGATTGCGGTAGGAGCTGCAGCTGGTGCAGGAGGATTAGGCTTTCAGTTGACGATGGCTAGTAACTTTTATTTTGATTTTCGAGAAATCGGCGTGATGGTCTATATGATCTTGACGATTGCTGTACTGTTAGAATTTATTTCTTTGAAATTAAAAGAAAAATATATTGTCAAAACATAAAATTTTATAGAAAGAGGAGAACGGGAATGAAGGCAGACTTACATGTGCATAGCTGCTATTCGAATGGTTTTTTTCATCCAAAAGAACTTTTGTCTTTAGCGACAGCTCAAGAAATAAACCATTTAGCAATCGTGGATCATCATACATTCGCAGGGATAGAAGCAGTAAAAGAAGTATTCTTTGAGTCGCCTGTTAATTTGATCGAAGGAATCGAAATTAGTGCTTTTGACTTGAAAAGACAAAAACATGTCCGCATATTGGGATATAATCTTTCAAATCGGAGCTATATCAAGCAGTTGTGCAGACCGTTACTTCATTTTCAAACCAATCAAACTTTATTTAAGTTAAAAAAACTGCAGGCAGAAGGTTATCATCTGAAGGAAGAGGAACTTTGGAAGGAAGCAGAGAAGGCAACTGCACTTTATCCCTGTCATTTATATCGTTTATTGAAAAAAAGAGGCTATGGTACACAGATGGACCATACGTTTTATCAAAAACTTATGACAGCAGAAGAAGTTTCTGATAATCGAAAAAAAATAAATGTATATGATGCCATAGAGGCAATCAAATACGGTGGTGGATTGACTGTTCTAGCCTGTCCAGGAAAATTTGATAACTATGATTTAATCCCAGAACTCGCTTCATTCGGGATTGATGGTTTGGAGAAGTATCATCCAGCTCATCGTATAAGAGACCTTAAGATCCTTTCAGATCTCATCAAAACATATCATTTTTCTTGTTTTGGCGGTTCTGATTTTCATGGAATAAGAGGGACTACAGGATTTGGCAGGACCTTGATCACAGATGCGCGAGAATTTCCCGATCAACTACTCTATAATTGAATAAACTACCTGTTTCAGAAAAATGAAAAAATGATTGCAGCAACTATAGATAATGATATAATAACCTCAATTACGTATGAGGGGATTGTGAACGATGATCAACTTTTCTTTATCACAGATCCAGGATTTGCCTAGAATCGTGGAAATTTACAATCAAGCGATTCCAACTCGCTTATCTACAGCTGATTTAGAACCAGTTACAATAGAATCGAAAAAGGCATGGTTTGATGCCCATCAATCAAAAGAACGCCCGATGTGGGTTATGAAGATCGATCAAAATATCGCAGGATGGGTGAGTCTTAGCGATTTTTACGGGAGACCAGCTTATGCAAAAACTGCAGAGATAAGTATTTATATTGATTCAAATTACCGAAAACATGGATTAGGACAAAAAGCATTATCATTTGCTGAATCTCAACTTTTAGATTGTAAGATCGATACACTTTTAGCTTTTGTGTTTGCTACCAATCAAGCGAGCATCAACCTATTCCGAAAAAACGGATTTGAGCAGTGGGGGCATTTACCTAAAGTTGCAAACATGGATGATCAGTTGACTGATTTAACTATTTTAGGAAAATCTTACGAATAATAATAATGACCGCTTTCAAGTGTTTTTACACTTGGAAGCGGTCATTATCATAGAATGTTTCAATTGAAAAGAGTAAAGTGAGGATGAATTTTTTTAATTATCATATTAATTAATCAAATAACAGTAAAAAAAATCATTTTTATCTCATATGCCATTCATTTATCATTTATCCTAGTATCAATGAGAAATAGCAGAAATTTCTAAAGAAATGTTAGCCCTTTATTTTAGGCTGAGTATTATCGAACGCTGATTTTGAACTAACTGACGATAATATAACAATAAAGTGATAATAAAGTAATTATAAAGTAGCAAAAAATTTGTTTCTTGAGAATTCTGCAAAAATAAGGATTAAAGGAAGAATGTGTATGTCAAAACAGTCTTTTTTAGTTATTGGGATTATTGCTTTGCTAGGTATTTTATTTTTCGAAGTTACTTCGGTGGCCTCCTTGATCACCGAAGTAAAAGGACAAGCACATTCTTCGGAGCATTCGTCACAATCTTTCAAACAATCAGAACAATCAACTGAAACAGCTAACGTCAAAGAAGCCATTCAAGAATCAGCGGAAAAGGTACAAAGTCAGTCATCACAATCAACACAAGACAGTACAAAAACGAGCCGAGATACGGCTGTCAAAAGCGTCGCAATCAGCTTTGATGATGGACCAGGAGCGACCACAACGCCGCAGCTTCTGCGAATCTTAAAAGAAAAAAACGTGCATGCCACTTTTTTCGTCTTAGGAGAAAATACGGCGCAACATCCTGAAATCGTGAAGCAGACAGCTGAAGCAGGGCACGAGATTGGCAATCACACATACGATCATCAGAATCTGGCCACTCTTTCTGCCCAGTCGATGACGGAGGAAGTGACGAAAGCAGACACTGAGATCAAAAAAGTCACTGGCAAAACCCCCACTTTTGTTCGTCCGCCCTATGGTTCTGTCACGAATGTAGGAGCAACGATCATCCAGCGACCGATCATCGAATGGTCTGTTGATTCAGAAGATTGGAAGACAAGAAATCCTGACTTGATTTTGCAGAAGATCCAAGCAACAGTATACGATGGGGCAATTATTTTATTCCATGATATCTATCCTGAAACGATTCGTTCCGTTCCTCAAGTGATCGATTATCTGAAAGAGCAAAGCTATCGCATCACGACAGTGGGGGATTTATTAGGACATCCAACGGCTGTCGAGAACTACTATGGCAGAAACGATCATCGGCCAGTTCAGTAAATAAATTATTTTTCGAAAAAGCTACTTTTAGAATACCGTTTATCAAGAGGTTGTGACAAGAATTTTGGCACAACCTTTTTTTAATTTCTCTAAAGTATGGTATTTAGATACAAATCAGATAGATTTTGCTTCTATCCTTAACAGCAAAGGAGGAGAAGATAAATGTATAAAACGTTAAAAATCATATCTATTTTTCTATTGATGTTTATTATAGCAGCAGGTGCTTATGGTGTAAGCGAATATATGAAATTGCAAAACCTGTCTGAGGTTTCAAAAAAAACAGCCGCCAACATGAATGTGAAATATTCAGCCGATACAGACACACAATTACCCGATCGGTTCAATGTACTGCTATTAGGTGTAGATACTGGAGAATTTGGAAGGACGGAACGAGGAAGATCGGATTCAATGATTGCTGCTCATGTTGATCTGAAAAATGAAGCAATAAAATTGATTAGTCTAGAGCGAGATACCTATGTTCAAATCGCAGGACAAAACAGATTTGACAAATTGAATGCCGCTTATGCTTACGGAGGAGAACAAACTGCTATTCAAACGACAGAGAGTATGCTTGATACTACTATTCCCTACTACATGGCAATGAATATGAAAGGGCTGGAGAGTATTCTAAGTATCGTTGGCGATATTGAAGTGGACAATGATTTTGCTTTCAGCTTTGATCACTATGATTTCCCAAAAGGCTCCCTTACGTTATCTCCAGAAGAAGCACTTGCCTGGTCAAGAATGAGATATGACGATCCTAATGGTGACTATGGGAGACAAATTCGACAGCAAAAAGTGATCAAAGCGATTATGCAGAAGCTATTGACTCTGGAATCCATACCTAAAGTAGACAAAATCATCAATGTTTTAGGCAACAATATGAAAACCAATTTACCTTTGGGAGAATTGCTGAAATTATATATAACGAAGAACAACAAATTTAAAATGAGTACGGATCAATTAAAAGGGGAAGAAGAAATAATTGACGGCATATCTTACCAAAAAATGACTGATGCAGAAATCAAACGAATCAGTCAGCAATTACGGTAAAGCAGGAGAGAGGAATATGATTAAAAAAAGTTTGATAGCCTTTGGAATAATCATCCTTCTAATAGGGATCACAGGGGGAAGCGTCTATATGGCAGACAGAGTCTTCACGCCCTCAACGAACGAAGACAAAACAATAGAAAATACTGAAAGCTCCAGGAAACAAGAGCAAACAGAAATACAAAATTCTACCAGTCCAACGATCACCACAAAGGAACAGCAAACAAAAAATGAAAAAAATAAAGAAACGGAAGATACAATGAAATCATCAAAGACCATTGCTCTTACCTTTGATGACGGGCCTAATCCGTCCACAACGCCGAAACTTTTAGAAGTTTTAAAACAAAAAGATATACATGCCACTTTTTTTGTTCTAGGAGAAAATGTTTCCCAGAACGAACAACTTTTGAAAAAAGAGGTACAAGATGGTCATCAAATCGGCAGCCATACATTTTCACATAAAGATTTAGCAGGTCTATCTGACCAGGAAATCAGTGCTGAAATTACTCAAACAGATAACGCTATTTTGAAAGCAATCGGTAAAAAGCCAGCATATGTCCGACCTCCGTATGGCTCTATCACAAAAAAAGGAGCAGGAATCATTAATCGCCCAATGATCGAATGGTCTGTTGATTCGAAAGATTGGCAATCTAGACAAAAGGAAAAAATTCTGCAGCAAGTAAAAAGCACAGTATATGACGGTGCAATTATCTTACTACATGATATCTATCCTGAGACCGTAGATGCTGTTCCTGTGCTGATTGATGAATTAAAAAGAGAAGGATATACTTTTACGACCATCAGCGATTTATTAGATAATCCATCAAAAGCAGAAAATTATTATGGGCGCAATGATCACCGACCCGTTTAGTTTAAAAAAGGAGAGATGTCCAATGATTCAAAAGCAGATGTATTTTATTAGAGGATATTACATTTTGTTGCTGCTCGTTCTTTATCTTTCTTTTTATGAAAAAAGTGTTTTTTATTTATTTTTTACTAATACGATTCTGGCATATATCCCGATTGAATTAGCGATGTGGATAAAATCCAGCAGATCCAAATTAGTCTCTCTCGTGCTGATCTTATTCTGGTTACTGTTTTTTCCCAATAACTTTTATTTGTTCACCGATTTATTCCATCTGTCTTTGCTTTCACCTTATGATCCATCAACTATGATGATAAGTATGGAGATGGAAATCTGGTATAAATTGTTGCTAGTCGTTCTTTCTGTCTTTCCAACCACATTTTTGGGTTGTGAAAGCTTATGGATAGTTACCGATATAATCGTCAAAAAAATCGGAATAGGCGTCTATCAATGGTTAGTTGTCAGCATCATCTTGTTTATCAACGCCATAGGGATTTACTTCGGTCGCTTTTTAAGATTGAACAGTACAGACGTCTTCACCGACAGCAAAGAAACGCTCATGAGATTGATCGAAGCATTTACCAGGATAGACAGTCCATCTTTTTTATTGATCGTACTCATCTTTTTCTTTTCACTGATATTCGTGTATATTTATAAGTTAGGGATAAAATTTGCTCTATTGGCAGAAGGTGAGGATCTGTATGAAGATACTAGTAGTAGAAGATAATCTTGCAATCAATAAACTTTTAGTTCGTACATTAGAAAAAAATGGCTATACGGTCTATTCAGTATTCACAGGAAAGGAAGCGGCAGATATCATCGAGCAGCAGGAATTTGATTTGGCGTTGTTGGATATCATGCTTCCTGAAATCGATGGTTATGAAGTATTTGCGTATATGCGTGAGTATGATCTCCCCGTTATTTTCTTGACAGCCAAAGACCAGATTTCCGACCGAGTGAGCGGATTAAGGTCAGGAGCTGAAGATTATATAACAAAGCCATTTGATCTAGAAGAATTGCTGGCACGGGTGGAAGTTGTTCTTCGAAGAAACGGAAAATCTAGCTCAAATAAATTATTGAAATGGAAGTATATCGAAATCAATGAAAAAACAAGAGCCGTCACTGCAAGAAATCAAGCTGTTTCTTTGACTCCTAAAGAATATGAATTACTTCTTTACTTAATTAGAAATAAAGCAATTATTTTGCCAAGAGAAAAAATCTATCAAAAAATCTGGGGAAGGGAAGAAGAACCCAACTCCAGAACGCTTGATTTACACATCCAACGAATCAGAAATAAATTGCAATTAGGACAGGACTTGCGTACGATTTATGGTGTAGGTTACCTATTGGAGGGGTGAACTTGAAATATACGAGCAAAGTTTTCTTTTCATTATTATTCTTCTTTTTACTCATTTATTTGGTGGTCAGTGGTTTTACACTGCATGCGATTTACCAGCGCACAGTTTCTCAAGAAAAAGAAGTGCTAGTCAACCAGCAAAAAAATCTCTTACTGCTTTTGTCGACGAAAACAGACGGAGATGAAACAACAGATGAAATGAGAAAAAATGGTGAATTCGTAGCTGCAGCCAAAATCGGAGAATTTGAGATTCTAGACAAAAAAGGTAAAACGGTTTTTAGTACAAAGCCTACTTTGTTTGAAAAATACGATTCTCCAAAAGAGTTGTCTAATCGTATTGTAGAAATCAGTGATATGGTTACTGTTAAAAACAAAAAGATACTTTATTCGACTTCAAAGATACCCGACACTACCTATCGTTTAGCTACTTACCATCAAGCAAAGAACTATGAAGAAATCGCGAAAGATTCCCTTGTCTATTTTCGGCTGATTTTACTCTTTTTGCTTTTGGCTATCATTCCCGTCACTTATTTTCTAACAAGCATGATCTTGAAGCCCATCAATCAGCTGATTTCTGTAGCCCAGCATATCACAGAAGGTAAGACGAAAGAACGGGCAATAGTCAATACTCAAGACGAAATTGGGAAATTAGGGAACAGTTTGAACAATATGGCTGATAAATTGAACTACGATTTAGAAACTCTCCGTCAGGCAAAGGAAAAGCAAGATTTATTTGTTTCTAGCTTTTCTCACGAGATTCGAACGCCGCTGACTTCCATTATCGGCTATGCGCAAATGCTGAAATGGGAAAAATTGGACCAATCAGCCGAAGAATCTGTCGATTATATCCTTGAAGAAAGCAACCGGCTAAAACATTTGTCCAATGATATTTTGAAATTGATAGAACTGGAAAGAACAAATGTCTCTCTTGAAGAAATATCGACCAGCATGATCAGCAATGATCTAAACAAGTTTCTTAAAGGAATGAAACAAGGATTTACTTATACCATCGAACTAGAACCTGCCAATATTTTGCTAGACATCAATCTTTTCAAGTTACTAGCAATGAATATTCTGGCGAATTCATTAGAAGCTATAGCAGAAGATGGAAAATTAGTGGTCAAAGGAATAAAGAAAGAAAAGCGTTATATTCTGCAGTTTTCCGATAATGGGAGAGGGATACCAGCAGAAAATTTGTCTAAAGTAACAGATGAATTTTTTACAGGAAATCCTTCAAGGACAACGAAACATTTAGGACTTGGATTAGCTTTGGTAAAGAAAATAACCGAATTGCATAATAGTTCTTTTGACATAGAAAGTACGCTAGACTCAGGGACAATGATCACGATCGATTTTGCTTTAGGAGGGGAAACAGATGAAAATTAAATTATATCTTCTTTCTGCTTTCTTTCTGGTATTCAGCGCAGGATTGTTTTTTTTACCAGATATTTTAGCGAGTAGTATTACTGCAAAAGAACAAAGAACAGTAGATATCTCTTCTTTAAGTTCAGCTTCTTCTCACTCTATCGAAACAGCAATGAGCCAAGCCCAATCTTTTTCTATTATGGAAGAATCAGATCAGAGCCAATTAGATATGGTCAATCGGCTGCGAGAGGAATTAAATCAGCTATTTCAAAAGCTATCCATGCCAAAAGAGCCAGTGATTGTTCAAGACTATGAAGTTTTGATCTCAGAGGACAGCGTATTTTGGCAAATGGAATTCCTCACGCAAACAGGCTACGGAACGGCAATCATTGATGAAACGAACAAAAAAGTTGTACGGTTATCTTATTTTGATGAAGATCAAAATAACCGGGGGAAAAAACAAATTATAGATGATTACTTGAACTATCTTCCTCTAAAAGCAGATAAAATCGAAGAAGATGGTGAGATGATTACTGTCACTTTGAAAAATGGACAGAAATTAAACTTTCTGATTGATGAGACACGATTGTTGCTGAATTATATATGACCTTTTGTGAAATTGGTTGAAACTTTCAATTAAGAATGACAGTTTTTTATGTAAAAACTGTCATTCTTTTTCATTTTTTGAAACATATGGCTAAACAAATGAAATAAAACGTGCTATACTTCTGAATGAAACAGGTTTAGAAACTGTATCACTTATTTGTGATTATTTCTAACTAATAATTAAAAATAAACCATAAAAAGGACGATGTTCAATGGCTAAAAAAATGAAACAAGGTTCGAAATCTGTAGTAGAAAGTTTGATTAATCATCACGTTGATTATGTATTCGGTATACCAGGTGCAAAAATCGATGGTGTATTTAATGAATTAGAGGATCAAGGTCCTGAATTAATCGTGACTCGTCACGAACAAAATGCTGCATTTATGGCACAAGCAATCGGACGTATTACAGGAGAGCCAGGAGTAGTTATCGCAACAAGTGGTCCTGGTGCTAGTAACTTAGCTACAGGTTTGGTAACAGCGACAGCAGAAGGTGACCCAGTTTTAGCAATTGCCGGACAAGTAAAACGAAGCGATCTATTGAAGTTGACCCATCAAAGCATGGATAATGCAGCACTGTTCCAGCCAATCACAAAATACAGTGCAGAAATCCAAGATCCAGAAACAATTTCAGAAGTGATTGCCAATGCTTATCGTATGGCTAAGAGTTCAAAAAAAGGCGCGAGCTTTATCAGTATCCCGCAAGATGTAGTGGATGCACCTGTCCAAGGTAATGTCATCAAGCCATTGAGCGATCCTAAATTAGGTTCTGCTTCTGCAGATGATATCCGTTACCTAGCTGAACGCATTAGAGAAGCAAAACTACCGGTACTATTAGTAGGTATGCGAGGATCAAGTGAAAAAGAAACGTTAGCCATCAGGCAATTAGTTGAAAAGACAGCATTGCCTGTTGTAGAGACATTCCAAGCAGCTGGAGTGATCTCACGTGAATTAGAAGCGCATTTCTTTGGTCGTGTGGGTTTATTTAGAAACCAACCAGGAGATATGCTTTTGAAACGAAGTGATCTAGTTATTGCAATTGGCTATGATCCAATCGAATATGAAGCAAGAAACTGGAATGCGGAAAAAGATGCGCGGATCATTGTGATCGATGAAGCGCCAGCTGAAATCGATCCTTTTATGCAGCCTGAAAGAGAATTGATCGGTGATATCTCAGCTACTCTTGATTTATTGACAGGTTCATTAGAGCCTCAACAAGTGTCAGAAGATGCAAAAGAATATTTAGCATCTCTTCAAGCAAAATTAACGGAGCGGGACATTGTTCAATCAAAAGGAGAAGCAGGTATCTTGCATCCTTTAGAAGTCATTAACACGCTTCAGTCAAAAGTAACAGATGATATGACTGTTACCGTAGATGTAGGTAGTCATTATATTTGGATGGCACGCCACTTTAGAAGTTATGAACCTCGTCATTTGTTATTCAGTAATGGTATGCAAACGCTTGGTGTTGCATTGCCATGGGCGATTTCTGCTGCATTGGTGCGTCCAAATACACAAATCGTATCAGTTTCCGGCGATGGGGGATTTTTATTCTCTGCCCAGGATTTAGAAACGGCTGTACGTAAAAAATTGAATATCGTTCATTTGATTTGGAATGATGGACACTACAATATGGTAGAGTTCCAAGAAAAAATGAAATATCAGCGGGCGTCAGGTGTAGACTTTGGTCCAGTTGATTTTGTGAAATATGCAGAAGCTTTTGGCGCTAAAGGAATCCGAGCTACAAGTGTAGAGGAATTAGAAAAAGCTTTAGAAGAAGGATTTGCGACAGAAGGACCCGTAATTATTGATATTCCGATTGATTACCGTGATAATGAGAAATTGGGAGAAACAATCTTACCAGATCAATTCTATTAAGGAAGTGTCGACATGACTGAAAAAATCTTATACCAGCACGGGACATTAGGAGCTTTGATGGCCGGCTTGATGGATGGAACAGAAACGATTGCTCATATATTAGAAAAAGGAACTCTGGGATTGGGAACATTGCATGGACTTGATGGTGAAGTCATCTTTTTAGATGGCGTAGCTTATCAAGGAAGATCAGATGGCTCAGTTGCCCAATTAGATGGAAGTGAACTTACCCCCTATGCAGCAATTACAGATTTTACGCCAGATACTAGTTTTTCTGTCTCAAAAACTGCAGATGGAGAACAATTGAAAAAAGACATATTAGTAAGAGAAGCCGGGGAAAACCTATTTTTGGCAGTGAAGATAACTGGATTATTCAAAAATATGCACATCCGTATCATGCCGAAGCAAGAAAAACCTTACAGAAGACTAGCAAAAATTTCAGAGTCTCAACCAGAATTCCAACAAAGCAATGTCCAAGGAACATTAGTCGGGTTCTTTACGCCTGAATTATTCCAAGGAGTTGCTGCAGCGGGATTTCACCTGCATTTTATCGATGATACACATACATTTGGCGGACATGTAATGGATTTTGAAGTGGCTGAAGGAAAAGTTGAGATTAGCCGCATCTCGTCCCTTGTACAGCATTTTCCAGTTGATGATCCGACTTTTGTTCACGAAACGATTGATTATGCTGATTTAGCAGCAGAAATCCAACAAGCAGAATAGAAAAAGACAGCGAGATGCGTTCAAGGTGATCAACCTGACGTATCTCGTTTTTTTGAGGAGGAAACCTAGCGTTTACAAAAAAACTGAGCTATAATCTTCTCCATAGATCAAAAAGGAGCGGTTTTTATCATGTGGACAGAAAAACAGAAAAAAGATGCATACGAAATTTTATTATTACAGCAACAAGGATTATTAGAAGCAGAAGATACCTGGTTAGCAAATTTAGCAAATTCATCTGCATTGTTGAATGAGACTTTGCCTGAGACTGTCTTTGCAGGATATTATTTATTCGATGGTAATGAATTGATTTTAGGACCGTTCCAAGGGCGAGTTTCTTGCACACGTATCAAGATGGGAAAAGGAGTTTGTGGAGAATCAGCTGAAAAACAAGAAACATTGATCGTTGATGATGTCAAAACCCATGCAAATTACATTTCCTGCGATTCAGCCGCACAATCAGAAATCGTAGTGCCAATGGTAAAAGAAGGTCATTTAATCGGTGTTTTAGATATCGATTGCGGAGTAACGAAAGGGTATGATGAAATCGATCAAGCATTTCTAGAAAAATATGTAGATCTTTTATTAGCAAATTTTAATATAAATGCTTTTTCATTTATTAATAACTAAAATCGTCTATTGAAACAAAAAAGAAGAGAAATCAAGAATAAAAAGAGCCGGAAAGACAGTGGGCATTTCTGTTTTTCGGTTTTTTTATTTTTTTATAAAATCACAAGTGTTATTGGTTTTCATAATCATATTTTAATGGTATTATCATTTTAAATAATGAAAAACACATTAAGGATGGATGAAATATGAATAACGAAACTATCATTTTAGGAAAAAAATATATTTGCCAACCTATTGGCTTGAAACAAAAAGTGGTTGGAGAAGTAATCAGTAAATTAGAAAATTGTGTTGTGATCTGCGTAGACGAATATCATGACGTCGATCGCAATGAAATATTAGAAAAATGCGGAAAAGTAGTGGCAAAATATACTCACGTTTATGAGTTGGAAACAACAGAATATCTATATAACTACAGCAATAAATATGAACATACTTTAGTTTCATAAAGATTTAAATAAAGTGCCTTCAAAAGCGAGAAGACCAAGCTTTTGAAGGCACTTTATTTAGTTGGCAGTGATTGTTCATGATTTTTGATTTATTCAAAAGGTTCGCCTAGAGAATCTGTTTCTGTAACGAGGCCTGGTGGAGAAACTCGATAAAAACCTATACTGCCAGAACTGTCCTATTTTCGGATAGACAAACTAGTAGTTTTAAAAAGATCATCCGATCCAATCATTTCAAAAAATGCAAAACTGATATCAGGATCATTTAGCTCAGGCTTGTTATCGTAAAGCATTTGTAAAGGTTGCATTTAGTTAGGAGTAAACGCGAAACTATCATCATTATTTGCTGAAGAAGATGAAGAAGCTAATTCAGAGTTTGTTTGAAATAAAGGAGACGTGCTGACAGTTTCTTTACCCTGTTTTTGGCAGAGGTAGAAACTTTTATATCGGAAGTTTCTACCGGAGAATTTTTCTCATTTGTAGAAATTGTTGAATCGATACTATTCGAAATTTGCGTATCTGAAGGTATGTTCTTTGATGCAGAAGTCCCACAAGCAGTAAGTAACAATAAATTTGATAAACTGATAAACAGAATTCTTTTCATTATATACACACTCCTTATAGTATCGTTTAGCATACACCTATGCTCAGTATTAGGCAAAATCAATACAAAACTATCAAGTCTTTTATAGTATCTATTAGTCTTAGCAATACATGGAGAGGGTGATATCCCAGTTCAAACCAGTTACATTGGTTACCATCTGTATTAACGATTATGCTTCTAAACGCTTTTTTTATGAAAAAATTTATAAGTGAAAACGTAGGTATGATATTATCTAGACGTAATTTTTTTGGGCATTTAAATAGTTGCTAGGAGGATAGCTTTTGGATTTTTACAGTAATTTTATCTTAATAATAGCAATATTATTACTTCTAAATATTTGGTTTTTTGATAAGAGTAGAAATGCAGGGATAGGTTTTAGAACCAAACGAAGTACGTCTTCTGAAAAAAAGTGGGTATTTTCACAGACTATTTTTTACGGAGGGATTATTTCAATCAGTTTACTTTCTTCAACACTTTATTCTTTAAATGTTATAGACGTTTCCATGTCAAATTTTATATCTATTATTGGAATCCTTATTTCTGCAATTATTACACAACTACTTCTTGTGTTTGAAGAGAAGTCAAAAAATAATTAAAGCAATTACGCCTTTTAGTACAAGAATTATTACTTCTTACAAATGTATAGCGAATGAGAAGCCTGCTGTTTTAATTGTTCTAGAAAAACTTTTGAGTGAACAATTATTTTATGTTAGGACGAATTAATTTCTCTAGAGTTTATAATTAAAAAACTTATTTGAAGGAACATACTTAAACCATAACTATGTTTTACCTTTCATTAACTTAATGTTCACCTCAAAAAGGATATACGAACTAGTATTTTTGTGAAGTAGGAATAGCGTTGATAATATGGAGGAAGTAATTTATATTAAAAAATGTGTTTTTTTGAATGCCATTTTCATTCATTTAACGAAAATCAGCAAAAATAAAAAATGCTCAAACCCTTATAAAATAAGGATTTAAGCATCTAGCGAAATCTGCTGAAATCTCACAATGGAGACGGCGGGAGTCGAACCCGCGTCCAAACACATCGCCACTTAAAAATCTACGTTCATAGTCAACTCATTTAAGGATTCGCTTTACAGCTTGCCGAGTGACAGGCATTCTGTATCGCTAGTCTGATGTTCTCTTTTTCAACTTACAGACGGAAAGTTGAAACGTATCCCACTAAAGTTAGGACCCTTACTCGAGCACATGGGCGATGCCGAGAGGATCTACGCTAACTGTTTTTAGGCAGCTAAAGCGTAAGAGTTGTTTTCGTTTTTAGCAGTTATATTTAACTGTAACGTTTTTACGTAGACGTAACCTACGAAACGCAATTCAAGCTCGACTGTGCCTGTCGAATCCGTAACGTCCCCGTTAGCTAACAAGGGTTACGTGTATTTTTCATACAAAATTAGTATAGCATATATTGGGATAAATTCAATAAAAAAGCGAATCATATCCCATTATTTATATAATAACTGCCCCTTTCTTAAGAAAAAATAAGCGATTTTCTTAAGAAAAGAGGTAGCTTCAAAAAAAGATCTTAAATCAGATCAAAATACTTCAATGCGTGGACAATTCCGCCTTCTGTATTTTTCTTTGTGATAAAGGTAGAAAGTTCTTTTAATCCGTCATAGGCGTTGCCCATAGCGATTTTGTTGTCGCAAGCTTCCAACAAGGCAAAATCATTCGGACCATCGCCAAATCCAAAAGTAGGAACTTTTTCCAGCTGAAGTTCTTTTTGCAGACGTTTGACACCTGCCCCTTTTGAGATTCCTTTCTTCACTGTATCGATCGAGTAAGGACCATTCCGATAAAAAGTTAGCTCAGGAAAATGTTCGTGATAGTATTCGTCACCTGATTGAGATAAGATCAGCAACATATTTACTGTGTTTTCTTTAAAGCCTAAAGGATCAATTTCCGGAACATCTGAATGAATGAAGTCGTAAGCATTGATCATTGTTTGGCTATGACCGGTACACCAGATTTTCTGATCGTTATAGTAAGAAAGTTCATGACCGTTCAACTGTACATGATCATACATTTTTTGACATTCTTCTGAAGAAAATGTTTGAGAATAGATTTCTTCGCCGTCTACTCGAATGAAAGAACCATTCATGGTGACCGCAGAAGTAATGCCCGCATCTTCCATGATAGAGTGGATTTCTGCTTCTGTACGTCCTGTAGCGATGACGGGGAGAACATTGTTTTCTTTTAATGCGTTCATAGCTTTTGCCACTTCGGGTGTGATTTTTGATTTCGCATCTAGTAATGTTCCATCAAGAT
Organism: Enterococcus sp. MSG3290; assembly: GCF_050555565.1. Taxonomy (NCBI): domain Bacteria; kingdom Bacillati; phylum Bacillota; class Bacilli; order Lactobacillales; family Enterococcaceae; genus Enterococcus; species Enterococcus sp. MSG3290. Next base: position 979,434 of record NZ_CP187862.1, read on the forward strand.
CAAAGAAAGTGATTGCACGATAATTTGACACAAATAAAACTCCTTTTTTATTGGAATAAGTTTATCTTAACAAAGAATGAACAAAAGACAAACCTTTCGTGAAGAATTCCTGAACATATTGGTTCAGTCAACAATTTAGAGTATACTATAAGAAGAGAATTTAGGAGGGAAAGAATGATTTTTTTCAGTATTGGTATCTTATTCTTAATAATTGGCAGTCTTTTTCGGATTCTGCCCTCAAAAGGAAATCTGCCTTTTTATGGGTACCATTCGCCTCTTGCCGCAAAAACAGACGCTCATTGGCGGCTGGCTCAAAAGACAAGCGGAAACTGGTTTTTTCTTATGGGCTTACTGATGGCATTGATCGGCTATTATTTAAAGACATCTGGGCATACGAATTATTTTCTGATTGAAATGCTTTTGCTAGTATTTCCAATTATGCCTATTTTTATTATGACAGAAAAGAAATTACAGAAATATGACCTGGAAACTGGAGGGAACGATAATGAATATTTTAATGATTGAAGATAATCAATCTGTTTCTGAAATGATGCAGATGTTTTTCTTAAATGAAGGTTGGGAAGCAACTTTCAAGTATGATGGAAAAGAAGGGCTCGATGCCTTTTTAGAAAACCCACAACATTGGGATATGATTACACTAGACCTGAATTTGCCCACACTGGACGGTATGCTAGTAGGAAGAGAGATCCGCAAAGTTTCAAGTACTGTGCCGATTATCATGCTGACAGCTAGAGATTCTGAAAGCGATCAGGTGATCGGCTTAGAGATGGGGGCAGATGATTATGTCACAAAACCTTTCAGTCCTCTGACGCTTATTGCTCGAATGAAAGCTTTGCATCGCCGTAGTGAGTTGGCAGAAGCAAGAGAAGAAGCAGCAGTTTCAGATGATCATTTTGATATCGAGACTAGTCATTTCAAGATGAATACGAAAACACGAGAAGCGTATCTGGACAACCGGCCAATTGAAGGACTGACGCCTAAAGAGTTCGATCTATTGTTTACTTTAGCAAAAAAACCACGTCAAGTATTCTCTCGGGAGCAGCTGCTTGAATTAGTCTGGGATTATCAGTACTTTGGTGATGAACGGACAGTGGACGCCCATATCAAGAAATTACGACAAAAAATCGAAAAGGTCGGACCACAAGTCATCCAAACTGTTTGGGGAGTCGGCTACAAATTCGATGATTCTGGTGTTGCCTAATGCGTTATTTGTATCAGCAACTCTTAGCTTTTTGCGGAATGGTCGCATTGATCTTATTGATCGTTGGAGTTTCTTTTACACAACTGACAAAACAAACGATTGAAGAAAACAATTACCAGCAACTGTTTGGATATGCTGAATCAGTTGAAAAGACAACGCAAACCTATGCCGATACGCTCCCGCAGTTTAGTCAAGATCAGGCGTTTCAAAATGCACTGCTGCTGACAGAGCAAGTACTGACAGAACAAAATGTGAACTTTATATTTATCGATAAAAACGAACGTGTCATTTATCCGACTAATACAGCTTTACTGAATTTTACCTTAACAGCTGATCAATGGAAAAATCTGAGGAATGGACGTCAAGAAAAATTCACATCGAATAAAAATATTTTAGGACAAGCACAGGCGACCTCTTACGCACTTGTGCCATTTAATTTGAATCATGAATTCTATGGAGCACTTGTAGTTAGTCAACCTGCGCGAAATATCGATAACAGCGTTCGTCCAATTACACTGAACCTGTTCAAAGGATTTATTTTTTCCAGTATCGTTGCAGTTATTGCCAGCTATGCTTTTGCAGCATTCCAAGTTAAGCGTATCAATCGGTTAAGGAATGCGACGAAAGAAGTGACGAATGGTAATTTTGATGTACAGCTCCCCGTACATGACAAAGATGAATTTGATGAGTTAGCAGATGATTTCAATAAAATGACGAATTCATTGAAAGAATCTCAAGCAGAAATTGAAGAACAAGAAAATCGTCGAAGACAATTTATGGCAGATGCTTCTCACGAGATGAGAACACCTCTTACGACAATCAACGGACTTCTGGAAGGGTTAGAATACAATGCAATCCCTGAAAACCAGCGAGAAAACGCGATTAAATTGATGAAAAATGAAACAGAGCGTCTGATCCGTTTGGTGAATGAAAACTTGGATTATGAAAAAATCCGTACGAATCAAATCAGTATGGTCATTAAAAAATTCAATGGAACAGAAACATTGAAAAATATTGTTGCACAGTTAGAAGCTAAAGCAGAAGCAGCAGGAGATACATTGACATTGAAAGCCGTTGATGATATTGATGTTTACGCTGATTATGACCGATTTGTCCAAATCATGGTCAATATTATTCAAAACGCGATACAGTTTACTGAAAACGGCCAAATCACGATTACTCTAGAAAAAGGCTATCTTGAAACGATCATCACGATTGAAGATACGGGAATTGGAATGTCTGAACAACAAATGAAAAGTATCTGGGATCGTTATTATAAAGTAGATCCTTCAAGAAAAAATACAAAATATGGTGAATCAGGATTAGGTTTACCAATCGTGCAGCAACTTGTACGCTTGCATAAAGGAAAATTAGAAGTAGAAAGCGAACTAGGAAAAGGAACAAAATTCACTGTTCGTTTGCCTGACGTAGAAATCAAAGAAGAGTAAAAAACAAGCGGTATAAAAGATCATGAATCGATCTTCTATACCGCTTGTTTTTACTATAAAATGATTGATTTAGCCCGCGGGCTCTAAACGATCAATATAAGGACTTTGGGCAATAGTAGCATCATGAGTAAAGAGTAAGATACCTTGATTTTCTTCATGAGCTAAATAAGAAAGCAAGTGGAGTAGCTCTTGGATCTCCAATACACTAAGTTCATCAAATGTATCTTCAATAACAATATTGTTTCGCTTGGAAAGCAAGGCATGAAGTAATTGCAGCTTTACTTTTTCAAAAGACGTCAACTCAGCTGCCGCACAATTAAGCAAGGAAGAAGAGATATCAAGTTTTTCTTGATAGGCCAAACGATCTTGTTTGATTTCTTTTTCCGGTACATCCAACAGGACATGGTCTTTAAGATTCAGATAAGGAAACATCGGCCAATTTTTTTGGATGATCGCAAAATTATCCAGTTTTGCAACAAGAACCTCTTTTTTCAAGTGCTCCAATATTTTATGCTGTTTTTCGAGAGGACACAAAATAACGGTCAAGTGTTCAGCATGAATCAAATATTCAGGTTTCATTACGTCCAGGCCTCCTACTTTGCAAATGATGGATAAAAAAAGTGAAAGGGAATAGACTAAGAATGAGACAGCATCCACTGAGTCCAATAAGAGTTTGGGCAAATCCCTTAAGTATATCTGTGAAAAAAAGATCATTTTGGAAATCGATGGTAAAAAAAGTCTGTTGATCCATCGGAATTGTCAGTCCGCTTACCGAAGTCAAGATATCACGGATATCTGGCAGTTCAGTAGTCTTTAAGACAAGAAAATTGATCCTTTGAAGAAGCGCTTCATAAACTGACTGGAAGCTGACGATCCACAATAAAACCAAGATACAACAAAGAAAGAGAGGAAAGAACAGCTGCCAGAAAATAAAAAGGAATAATTTGGTTTTAGAAAGACCAGTCAGGCGCCAATTGATCAATTCCTGCTTGTTTTGCCTGACTGAATAGTAAAAGAAAAAGATAAAAAGGAAGGCAAATAGAAAAAATAAACTGAATATGCCTTTTATATAAAATCGGCTAGCTAATTCTAAAGCCGGAAGAAGCTCTGTAGATGCAGAAGCACCAATAAATGAAAGCCGATCTTGGACTTGATTGGCTAAAGCCGATTGCAAATGGTAAAGAGTCAGGCATGCTATCAATAAAAAAGCAGAAAAGCTTGAAAATAAACAATAGAGTATTGTCTGCTTTTTGTAATAAATTAATCGAGCAGTAGCATAGCGGATTATTTTCATACTTTTCACCTCTATAAAAAGTATAGAAAATGAATATGAATAAAGTATGAAATTCCTTTAGTGAAATCACGAATTAAAACCAGAAAATATTTTGTAAAAAGCAAGAGGTTGTGAAGAAGCTGCCCTATTCTATTACCGTAGATGCAAGCTTTTGAACACTGTTTATTCGAAAAAAGGAGCAGCGACAAGAATTTTGTCGCTGCTCCTTTTAAATTTATTTTATCATTCGGAAGAACTTGTGGTCGTTCCGTGAAGTTCTTGATACGTTTGTGTTTTATAAAGATCAACAGTTGATTGTCCGTTGTGTTGACTAAAGACACTAGTTGATTTGTCACCTAGAGATTTTTCAGCTTCTTTTAATTTCTCTAAGCCATTCTTGTAGTCATAATCACTGGTATCAATTGGGTCTAATCCACTATTCGTATAGAACCGAAGAAGATCACCGTTATTGATTTGATCAGAAACAGCTAACTGTTTATCAACTTTTTCTTTGAGTGAATCAATTTCATTCTGTACTTCCTCAGTAGGTTCAGTAATGGCTTCACCAGTTTCATTACTGTAGATGGTACCACCGTAGTAAGTATATTTTGGAGTAACAAAATCGCCATCACGGAAAGAAACAAGCTGTTCATGATCTTTTGAGAATAGATCTTGTCCTAACTGAATATAATTTTTTGTATCTACACCTAGTAAATGGAGCAGTGTAGGCAAAGCATCAACTTGGCCGCCATAAGTGTGATTGATTCCGCCCTGTGTTTGTCCAGGGATATGGATCATATAAGGGACACGCTGCATTTGTGCATTGTCGTAGTTTGTCCAAGTAGAACTTGTTTTTCCAACTAATTCAGCTAGATTTTTATTTCTTGAATTCGAGACACCGTAATGGTCACCGTAAAGGACGATGACTGAATTATCATACAAGCCGCTTTCTTTCAAATAATTGAAGAATTCTTGTACGGCGGTATCTAAATAATTGGCTGTCGCAAAGTAACCGTTGATCGTTTCATCATTTGTATTGGCTAACGGGAATCCTGCTTCGTCATTGGTGAATTTTGAATAAGGATAATGGTTAGATACAGCAATGAATTTTGAATAAAATGGTTGTTGCAGACGTTCCAAGTATTGTACGGATTGTTGGAAAAATGGTTTATCATGCAACCCGTATTGGAACGAATTGTCATCATTAACATCATAATAAGAAGAATCAAAGAAATAATCATATCCTAAATTCTTATATGTCTCGTTTCGATTCCAGAATGTACCAGCGTTCCCATGGAATACCGCACTAGTGTAACCTTGTGTTTGACTTAAAATATCAGGTGCAGCTTGGAAAGTATTTTTTCCGCCTAATTGTGTGAACAAGGAGCCTTGATTCAAGCCAAACAATGAATTTTCCATCAGCGTTTCCGCATCGCTTGTTTTTCCTGCTTTTACTTGATGGAAAAAGTTGTCAAAACTGAACGTGCTGTTGCTGTGGTAAAGACTATTGATGAAAGGTGTAACTTCATGCTGGACACCATTCTCATCTGTCAATTTATAATCGATCAGGAATTGCTGGAAGCTTTCTAAATGGATATAAATCACATTTTTTCCTTTAGCGAGCCCGAACAAATCGTCATTTGGTGCTGCATAATGTTCTTTTACATAATTTTCTACTTCTTTCATATCATTGGGACTTGCTTCTGCCCGCACTTGGTTTGTCTGGTAAGTTTGAACACCGTCATAAACCATGAAAGCATTCAAGCCAAGATATTTGACCAAATAATCACGAGAGAATGTTCGAGTCAGCAATTCTGGACGATCAGCTTCCGCCATAAAAAGATTTCCTGAGAAAATCATAACTGCTAATGTAGAGATCGCAAAAGCCATTCTTGCTCGGATCGGGCGAGGGTCCAACTTGATTTTTTTTGCAATCAGCAGAACAGTCAAGATAATAAAATCGATCCAATAGATCACATCATATGGGCGAAACAGTCGAATGGCACTTTCTCCCAGACCACTCGCTACTTTCCCAGCACCTAAAATCGTGTTGATCGTAATGAAGTCCGTGAATTCTCGATAATAAGTGACATTCGAAAAAACAAGCAATGTCAAAAGAAAATAAATGACCATCATCGTGATATAAGCAACTCTAGGGCGTCTGATATAAAGAGCAATTCCAAGTAATAACAATGTAGTTGCAATAGGGTTGATAAACAAGATAAAGTATTGAATGCCACTTTCGATTCCGAGATGGAAATCAACTAAATAGGCAAAAATCGTTTTCAACCAAAGTAAAACGACTAGTAAAGAAAAAAATCCGAGCCTCTTATTCAAAAAGGCAGGTGTTTTTATATATTTCAAGATAATCTTCCTTTCTGCACTTCTTAATCACAGAAGTGTCATGAAACCATGTTACACAGCTCACTTATTCTCATTTATTTTACTAGTATGACAATATAGTGTCAATTGAAACCAGAAGTTTATGCTGTTTCATTAAGGTTTTCTTTAAGCTTCATGAAAAAATGAGCAGTAAGACAAGTCCTATGTTTTTTGTTATACTTGGGAAGAGAAAGCTAAAGCAGGTGAAGGAATGAAAGTACAAGTAAAAAAAAGAGCAAGCAATCGATTGAAAAAAGGATATCCACTGATCCAAAAAGAAGACCTTGCTCATCCCCAAAAAGAAACCACGCAATGGGTGGAATTAGTTGATTCGCAAAACCAATTTATCGCAAAAGGGTATCTAGGAAAGCAGAATAAGGGAATCGGTTGGGTATTGAGCCAGCAGAACATCCCATTTGATCAATCATTTTTTGAAGAACTTTTTGTGAAGTCAAAAGAAAAAAGAACTTTCTTTTTTTCAGATGATTCTACTACCGCTTTTCGTATATTCAATGGAGAAGGAGACGGGATCGGCGGTCTGATTGTTGATTATTATGCAGGTTATGCTGTTTTTTCTTGGTATAACGAAACGTTATATGCACATCGTGAATTATTGATTCAAGCTTTTCGTGAAATCTACCCGGAAATCATAGGAGGCTATGAGAAAATTCGATTTGAATCAGTAAATCTGCCTGAGAGCCAGTTCATTTACGGAAAAGAGGCACCGGAACCCTTGATCGTAAAAGAAAACGGAGTCAAATTTGCTGTTTATTTAAATGAAGGATTAATGACTGGGATCTTTTTAGACCAAAAAGAAGTACGGGGATCATTAGCAGAAGGTTTCGCTTCTGGGAAAACAGTTTTGAACATGTTTAGTTATACCGGCGCCTTTTCTGTTGCTGCCGCAATGGGAGGGGCAATCGAAACAACAAGTGTCGATCTAGCAAAACGCAGTTTAAAAAAAACACAGGAACAGTTTGAAGTGAATGGTTTGGATGTCGATCAGCAAAAAATCATTGTTATGGACGTATTCGAGTATTTCAAATACGCCAAAAGAAAACAATTTTTATATGACATGATTGTATTGGATCCACCAAGTTTTGCCAGAAATAAGAAAAAAGTCTTTCGCGTAGCAAAAGATTATGGGGAACTGGTCAAGGATAGTCTGGATATTTTAGCAGAAGACGGGATACTTATTGCGTCTACAAATGCTGCGAATGTCTCGATAGAAGAATTCCAAACAATGATTGAAGAGGAATTCCATGCCAAAAATGTTTTTTTTGAACAACTTGCTTTATATCGTCTGCCAAAAGATTTCCAGACGACGGATACCTTTTTAGAAGGCAATTATCTGAAAGTGTTTGTTTATCAAATTAAAAATAACCATTAGAAGGAGCGATGCAGAATGGTTCGGGTAAAGGGATTGAATATAGGAAGCGGTAGACCAAAGATTTGTGCGCCTCTTATCGGGGCCGTCCGAGAGGAAGTATTACGTGAAGCAGTTCTTGCACGTGAAGCAGGGGCCGATTTAGTCGAATGGCGAGTCGATCATTATCGTGAAGTTTTTTCTTTTGATGAAGTAGAAGAAACATTGGTTCTTATCCATGAGATGCTTGATGGACTGCCGTTATTATTTACGTTTCGTACCTTAGCTGAAGGCGGAGAACAAGACATATCGATCCGTCAGTATCGCGACCTTTATGAACATGTGATACACACAGGATTAGTAGATGTGGTCGATATCGAGTTGTTCAAAGTTGAAAGTTTAGGGAAAGGACTGATAGAGGAAATCAAATCTTTAGATATCCCTTTGATCATCAGTAGTCATGATTTTAAAGAAACACCAGCTGACCCTGTCTTGCTTTACCGACTGAATGTCATGGAACATTTTGGAGCCGATATCGGAAAACTGGCAGTAACTCCCAATAATGAACGAGATGTTTTGCGGTTGATGGAGTTGACTAGACGGGCAAATGCTTTTGTCTCCATGCCTATTATTACGATGTCCATGGGAAATCTTGGTAAAATTTCTCGTCTGGCTGGCGGAACGACGGGTTCCGTTATGACATTTGGTTCCTTAAGCAGCGATTCTACTTCTGCTCCAGGACAATTACCGGTCAAAGCATTGAAGCAAATTATTCAATTATTAAATGAACCGTTGTAGAACAAGTTTGAGGTGATATTTTTTGGCAAAGAAAAAAATAGTAAAAACGAATGCAATCCGTATGGTCGAACAAAAAAAGATTCCCTATACAGAGCACGAATGTGAGTGGGACGAAAGCCACCTAAGTGCGTCATCGGTCGCTGAACAGCTTCCAGAAAGCCAATCTCGTATATTTAAAACACTGGTTGCTGTGGGCAATGTGACGGGGCCTCTTGTTGCTGTGATACCGGGAGAAGCCGAATTGAATCTAAAAAAATTAGCAAAAGTTTCAGGGAATAAAAAAGTAGAAATGCTCCATTTAAAAGATTTGGAAGCAACGACCGGATACATACGTGGTGGCTGCTCGCCTATAGGTATGAAAAAACTATTTCCTACTTATTTAGATCAAATTGCAGAAAGCTATGAACAAATCATTGTCTCGGCTGGCAGAAGAGGGCTACAGATGGAGTTAGCACCTCAAGATATCTGTGCATTAACGAGCGGACAATTTGCAGATATAAAACAATAAATCATACGTATAAAAGAAAGAAGGAGGCCGGGATGTTGTTTGCCCAGTCTTCTTCTTTCTTTTTTATACATTATGCTCTTCGCCCAGCATTCATTCCTGCTACATGCCCTGTAGCGAAAGCCGCTGTGATATTAAAGCCGCCAGTATAACCATTGACATCCAGTAATTCTCCCGCAAAATACAGACCATCAATGATTTTACTCTCCAACGTTTTAGGATGAATTTCCTTTAGAGAAACCCCTCCGCCAGTTACAAATGATTTCTCAATAGGAAAAGTCTTGTTGATTGATAGCTTAAACTCTTTGCATAATTGAACGAAATCTTGAATTTGTTTTTGAGAGGCTTGTTGTCCTGTCAGATGATCCATTTCAAGCCGCTCAAGAAAGAAAACTAACAATCGCTCAGGTAATAAACCGTGCCAGGCATTTACCAAGTTCTTTTTGGTGGTTTTACTTTTTTCTGTCAATAAATGAATAAGCTCTTGTTTGGTTTGTGTAGGGAAACAATCCAGAGAAAGTGTCACTGGTTCTCCCGTTTTCTCTAATTCTTTATTGACAAAACTTGAACAACGCAGTGCAGCCGGACCAGAAATACCGAAATGGGTGAAAAGTAAATCCATCGTATGTTCAGTCAATACACGACCTTTTTTATTTAAAACGCGTAAAGTGATGTCTTGTAAAGAAAGCCCTTGAAGTGTTTTCTCCTGAATATACGGTTCATCCGATATCAAGGGGGACTCTGTCGCATAAAGAGGCGTCACCGTGTGACCCACTCGCTTCACGATCTTGTACCCATCTCCAGTAGAACCAGTAGATGGATAAGTCCGTCCACCAGTTGTTAAGATAACGGCAGGAGCATGGAACTCTTCGAATTCCGTGCGTATACCGTAAATTTTATGTTCTTTGTGGATCAATTTCTCTACTCGAGTAAAGAATAGAAGCGTCACATCTAGTTCTTTCAGACGATTGAGCAATGCTTCGATAATCGTTTTTGATTTATTTGTTACAGGAAACATCCGTCCATGATCCTCTTCTTTTAAATGTACGCCTTGTGATTCAAAGAAGTTCATGATATCGAAATTATTCCATTGCGCAAACGTACTATATAAAAACTTTCCATTTCCAGGAATATGTGCAATCAAATCATCAACAGGACGATTGTTCGTAACATTGCACCGACCACCACCTGTCATCAGTAGTTTTTTTCCTGCTTTTTTGTTTTTTTCGATCAAGAGTACGCGTGCGCCTTGTTCAGCTGCACTGATCGCTGCCATCATCCCGCTTGTTCCAGCGCCGACTACGATCACATCATACAGTTTTTCCATTCCCTCACCTCAAGGAAAGTGTAGCATATCTGAAGAAAGAAAACAGAAAAAAATGTTTTGAGCCAAAAGAGAAAATGAGCTAAAATGAGGGAAGATAAGCAAAGGAGCGTGGAACGATGACAAACGCAACAGAATATGTTCAAGCAATTCAAGAAAAGCTACATCAAAAGGATCAAGGGCAAGAAGAATTTTTACAAGCAATCGATGAATTCATGCCCACGGTTATGTCTTTTTTGGACACTCATCCCGAATATATCGAAAAGAATATCTTAGAACTTTTAACGGAACCAGAAAGAGTTATTCAATTTCGAGTGCCTTGGCAAGATGATGAAGGAAACTGGCGAGTAAATAGAGGCTACCGTATCCAATACAATTCAGCTATCGGCCCTTATAAAGGTGGATTACGCTTCCATCCTAGTGTCAATCTAAGTATCTTAAAATTTTTGGCTTTTGAACAGATTTTCAAGAATAGTTTAACCGGTCTGCCAATCGGTGGAGGAAAAGGCGGAAGTGACTTCGATCCTAAAGGAAAATCTGATAATGAGATCATGCGTTTTTGTCAAAGTTTCATGCTGGAATTGTCAAAACATATCGGCCCATCGATTGATGTTCCTGCGGGAGATATCGGTGTAGGAGCTAGAGAAATCGGCTATTTGTTCGGCGAATATAAACGATTGAAAAAATATGATACTGGTGTGTTGACGGGTAAACCTTTGGATTTTTGGGGAAGTAAGATACGTACGGAAGCTACTGGTTATGGATTAGTGTATTATGTCAAACATCTATTGAACGAAGAAAAAGATTCATTTAATCAAAAAACAGTTTTTGTTTCCGGAAGCGGGAATGTAGCCATTTATGCAATCGAAAAAGTGCAAGAGCTAGGCGGGAAAGTTGTTACATGTTCAGATTCTAGCGGGTACATCTATGATCCAGAAGGAATAGACGTGAAACTATTGAAAGAAGTCAAAGAAATCAATAGACAACGTTTGACGGAATACGCAAACCAGCGTCCTTCTGCTATTTATCATGCTGGAGAATCTGTTTGGACATTGAAAGAAAAAGCGGATATCGCTTTGCCATGTGCTACTCAAAATGAAATAGACGAAAGCTTGGCCGAAATCTTAGTAGAAAATGGGATCAAAATCGTAGCAGAAGGCGCTAATATGCCATGTACAGTAAAAGCTGTTTCTGTTCTTCATGAAGCAGGCGTGTGGTATTGTCCAGGAAAAGCTGCTAATGCTGGAGGAGTGGCAGTATCTGCTTTAGAAATGAGTCAGAACGCCCAGCGATTGACTTGGGAAAGAGAGCAAGTGGATGAGCAGCTGGATCAAATCATGGAAACGATTTACCATACGTGTCGCCAAACAGCAGCCGAGTACGGCGACGAAAAAAATCTGCTTCTTGGAGCAAATGTTGCTGGATTTGAAAAAGTTGCCAAAGCAATGGCAGCAGAAGGTTTAGTTTGAAAAATGAAACTTTCTTGGAAATATTGTCAGCATTTTGTTTATTTGCTTGAAAAATAATAAAAAAAAACGTAAAGTATTACCTGTAGAGTAAACCTATAAGGAGGAGAACAAATGGCACACATTCATTTTGACTATTCAAAAGTAGCACCGTTTGTCAACGAACAAGAGTTAGGGTACATGCAAAGCCAAGTAACAGCAGCCCACAACGAATTACGGGAAGGTACTGGCGCAGGAAGCGACTTCCGCGGCTGGATCGATTTACCAACGAACTATGACAAAGAAGAATTTTCACGTATCAAAGAAGCAGCTAAAAAAATCCAATCTGATTCTGAAGTATTAGTTGTTATCGGTATCGGTGGTTCTTATTTAGGCGCTCGTGCAGCGATCGACTTCTTGAATCACACATTCTTCAATTTATTAGATAGCAACACAAGAAAAGCACCACAAATCTTCTTTGCCGGAAATTCAATCAGCTCAACATATATTGCTGACTTGATCGAAGTAATCGGTGATCGCGACTTTTCAGTAAACGTTATTTCAAAATCTGGAACAACTACTGAACCAGCGATTGCGTTCCGTGTATTCAAAGAGCTTCTTGTTAAGAAATATGGACAAGAAGAAGCAAACAAACGTATCTACGCTACAACAGATAAAGCAAAAGGTGCAGTTAAAGTAGAAGCAGATGCAGAAGGTTGGGAAACTTTCGTGATTCCTGATGACATCGGCGGACGTTTCTCTGTATTAACTGCTGTTGGTTTGTTACCAATCGCTGTTAGTGGTGCAGATATCGATGCATTGATGCAAGGTGCCGCTGATGCAAGCAAAGCATACTCAAGCGACAAACTAGAAGAAAACGAAGCTTACCAATACGCAGCAATGCGTAACATTCTTTACCGTAAAGGCAAAGTAACTGAGTTGTTGATCAACTATGAACCAGGAATGCAATACTTCTCAGAATGGTGGAAACAATTGTATGGTGAATCTGAAGGAAAAGACCAAAAAGGCATCTATCCTTCAAGCGCAAACTTCTCAACTGATTTGCACTCTTTAGGACAATTCATCCAAGAAGGACGTCGCAATATTTTTGAAACAGTTGTGAAGGTTGAAAAACCTCGTAAATCAATCACAATTCCTGAACAAGCAGAAGATTTAGACGGTCTAGGCTACTTGCAAGGAAAAGAAGTGGACTTCGTAAATACAAAAGCATTTGAAGGAACATTGCTTGCTCATACAGACGGTGACGTGCCTAACTTGCTAGTCAAAATTCCAGAAATGGATGCTTATACATTGGGTTATACAATGTACTTCTTTGAAATTGCTGTAGGTATTTCAGGTTACTTGAATGGAATCAACCCATTCGACCAACCAGGTGTAGAAGCTTACAAGAAAAACATGTTCGCACTTCTAGGCAAACCAGGCTTTGAAGACCTTGCGAAAGAATTGAACGAACGCCTGTAAGATAAGGTTTTTTCGCTAGATTTAAAAAATCAGTGATAGAAACATGTTCGCTTCTAAATAAAATTAGTGATAGTTTTAGTGATAGTGAACTTAAAAAAAGCACTCAATTTGAGTGCTTTTTTATTTGCTCTTCTATATAGTTTTCTAGTTGATTCATTGATCTTTTTTTCACTTCGGGAGAAATATGGGCATAGACTTGTGTAGTAGAAACATCTTTATGACCTAAAAAATCTTTGATATCTTCTAAAGGTATTCCTGCTTGTCTCGTTCTAGCTGCAAAAGTATGTCTACCATCATGCACAGTTATGTGGGGGAGATTGGCACGTTTTTCAATTCTGTGAGAAGCACCATTAACAGTTCTATCCCTTATTGGAATACCTTTATTTTTACCGTAAGTATTTATAAAAATAAATGCTTCGTGGTCATCTGTTTCAGGTAAAAAACCAAATTCTTTTATTACTTGATTTCTTAAAGTCAATAAGGCTTTCTTTACTCGTTTTGTCATAGGCAATGATCGTGTACCAGATGGGGTTTTTGTGTCATCTGTAATAATCAAACCTTTGTTAGGTCCTTTTTCAGCAGCTCCAAGTCGTTCACGATTAATATTAAGTGTATTCTGAGAAAAATCAATATCAGCCCATTGAAGCCCTAAAGCTTCTGATTTTCGCAATCCTTGATCAAATATAATAAGGAAAAAGGGATACCATATAAATGATTTTTCTTTTTTGGCAAATTCGAGAAATAGTTCAGATTGATCAAAAGTATAATATTTAACTTTCTTTTTATCAGATTGATTTCTTGGAAACTCAACAAAACTAGTAGGGTTATTCTTTATATATCCTAACTGAATAGCTTTTTTGAAAGCATTGCTAAGAGTGGCATTGATACTTTTGGCTGTTGTTACTGAGAGACCTTCCTTAGTTCTCCCCAAACCCTTTTTAGTAAGTAACTGATTGATGAATCTTTGATGATCAGCTCTAGTATATTTATCTAGTTTATATTTTCCAATATATGGAGTGATGTACATTTTTATATTTGCTCTGTGAACAATTCTTGTTCCTTCTTTAACATTCATTTTATAGTTATTAATCCAATCGTCCATAAACTTTTCTATAGTCAAATTTTTAGGGTTTTTTTGTGTATATTCTTCTGAAGCTATTTCACCTTCGATAATTTTTGCGAATCTTTCTGCTTCTTCATGACTTTTAAACCCTTTTTTATGAATCTTTTTCTGTAGCTTAGTACCAGGATCAATTCCATTTGATATATAGACTTCATAACGATATTCTTTTGATTTTTTTAAATAGTACTTTTTAATGGAAGCCATTAAAATCAATCCTTTCGTATTTCATTTCTAATAATAAGAATATTTTAGGGGAGGTATGTGATTTGAACGAATATTTAGAAAATCTTCGTATTAACAGAGTTCTTATACGAACTTATGTTCTTTTATATTTAAAAAGAAAAGCCCGAAGGCTGATCTTAAACTATTACAATGCAACTAATTAGGGCCGAGCGTATTGATTCCCTCGAGGGGCACGACTATACCCAGCATTATCAGCATCTATTTGAGTCATATATTGATAATTATTTGGATTTGTAACACGAGAATAGTACTTTCCACTATCTGAACGAGCGAAAACCATACCATTTGCAGCGATAGACCACTGGCCATCAACAGTATATGAATTATTTTGTTGTTCAGCTTGACGTTGAGCCTCAGCAGCTTGCTGTTCTTGAGCCTGACGCTGAGCTTCAGCAGCTTGTTGCTTTTGTCGTTCTGCTTCAGCTGCCTCATTAGATTTTATAGTTGAATCAACATTGACTAAGCGATTTAGTAATTCTTGGTTTCCACCAGGTATAGATTGGATAGCTGATAATGCTGCATTGTAGTTATCTCTAGTTGGATTAGCTTCAGCTTGTTCCAGAATGGTTTTAGCTGTTGAAGTTTTTTGATTAATTTCTTCTTGGCGTTTTTTCTCAGCCTCTTTAGCTTTTTGTTCTTCTTGGCGTTTTTTCTCAGCCTCTTTAGCTTTCTGTTCTTCTTGGCGCTTTTTCTCAGCTTCTTTAGCTTTTTGTTCTTCTTGGTGCTTTTTTTCAGCCTCTTCTTTAGCTTTTTGTTCTTCGGCCTTTTTCTTTTTAGCTAATTCTTTAGCCTTTTTTTCATCTTTTTCTCGGCTTTCAGAAGAGACAGATACACTAGAAGATGAAGATTTAGCGTCTTTGTGTACATCTGCTTGTCCAGTTGTTGGTGGAGCAAGAGCCCCTCCGATTACCATAACTATAAAAGCTACTAGAATTCCAATACTAATCTTTTTCTTTGAACGTTTCTTCTTGGAGAAAAAAGAATATACTAAAAAACATACTCCAAATAGAAAACCAAAGAACCCAACTAAAATTAAAAACGTACTCATTTATTCCTCCTTGTTGAATATATCACTGGGTAAATCAAGTATTTACTCCCACTTGAAGGCAGGTAGTGATAGTCGCCCTTAATAAAGCCTTAACAAAAAGAAAGCCCGAAGGCCAACCTTTTTTAATTAGTAGGGATAGTTTTTTCAAAACTTCCATTATCCATAAAATCTTTCATGATAATAGGAGAACCTGGATAAATAATTTCTACACCAACAACTGCATCAACAGTAGCATCAGGCTTAACATCTGTATCGCCCATCTTTACAAGATCTGGTTTGTAGTCTTGAGGGAACAAGCCATTTGCTCCACTCAATAGTTCTTCGGTTTTATCTGTTTCCTGTATAGGTTTGATTGATGTAGCGAATGCCATCCAAGGACTTTGAGCTTTGTCAGATTTATTAGTATATTGAATTTCAATAGCTAATATTTTTTTATTTGGATCATATTGGCTAGATAATTCTTCAGTGTTTTTTATTACAATCTTTGATGAATCGTCTTCAAAAGTTGTATCACTTGTAGATTTTTCTTCAGTACTTGAATCCATAGAGTTGCTGCTCTCTAAAGTAACCATTGTAGAAGTATTAGTAGTCGTTTTTTTAGGCACATCAGAGTTTGAATCGTTGTTACCACAAGCACCTAATGTGATGCTCAAAAACAAAATCAATCCTATCCCAACTATTTTTTTCATATTTTCCTCCAAAAAAATAAAATAATTTACTCCCACTTTGAGGCAGGAAGTAGTAGCCGCCAATTAAATTAAAAATCTATACGCGCTTTCAGGAAGTCCGTATAAATTTGTTAATTTCTCAATTTAGAGATGATTTCTATAAATCCAATAATTCCTTTTTCTTTATATTAAATTCTTCTTGGTTAATTATTCCGTCGTCTAAAAGTTCTTTATATTTTCTTAACTCATCAGCAGGAGAAAATACTTGATTTTCTGCTATAATATTTATTTGTTCTTTAGAGGTTTCTTTTAACAATATGTCTAAAGTTGATAATATTTTATCAGCTTGTACAATAGCATTTTTATATAACATTGAGCTACGTTTTGTTTTCTTACTGATCAGTGGCAAATATATAACTGGTTTATCCAGATCATTCATATTAATTTTTATATTAAGATGCTCTATAATAGTATTATCTTTCTTTTTACCAGTAACTGCTCCAACGATGGCTCCTACACCACCAAAAGCTAGGGCACCTATAGCAGCTCTTCCTAATCCTCCTGAAGAAATAGAAGTTCCATTTTCGACTAATTCGTAACTGTTTATTTTATCTAAATCATAAATAGAACTAGAATTAAAGAGCCCCTTGATTTTAAATTGTCGTTTTTCTGTATCTATAAAAATACTTTTCTCAATTGTTCTATTAGGAGTAAAATCTTTTAATTTTCTTAAGTTTTCTTCTTGTTGTCTTTTTTTTAGTAATTTCTTTTCTTCATTTTCTTCTTGAATTAATAATTTTTTTTTTATTTTTTCTTCTTTCTTTTGGCTATTGCCAAACAAGCCCATGCTTCTCACTCCATTATTTATATTTATAATATTTAGAAATTCATAATACTTTACAGCAATCAATCAAACCACTCGAAAACGCCTACAGTTCCATTAGCCTTAAATAAGATTTTATAGTTCTTATAAGCTAGACCGTCTGGATAAATCTTAGAATATGTTCTAACTGCATTTTTTAACGCCTCTGTTGTTATGCCTAGAAATTCTGCTGATTCCCACATAAATGTGAATCTTTCATTATAACAATCTATAAAATCTTGTGGAGTAACCAGCAGTGTAAAGCCAATATCTCTAGCTTTTTGTTCTTGTTTTCTTTTTTCATTAGTGTCCTGATCGACAATATCCCCAACGCTAGATAAGTGGTGACCGATTTCTTCAGTTATAGTGCTTGCCATTTCTTGAATTGATTGTTCTGGATTTAAATAAATGACATTATCGATATACAATCCTTTTTGTTTCTCTGGCATATACTTTTCAAATTTATATTCTAAATTGGGAAACTTAGACATGAATTTTTCGACCTTATCCACTCAACAACACCTACTTACTGTGATCTCTATTTTTAATGTAATCAATGAAATTTAATATTTCCTTCATTTCATCATCTGAAACATCGTCATCAATGTGAGCAGCAACAGTTTGTTGTTTTTTAGTATAAGTCGAATCATTCTTTTGGTTTCTTCCATGAAGATAATCTAAAGTTACTCCAAAATAGTCTGCAATTTTGTTTTGGATTTCTACATCAGGAGTTCTTCTGCCTTGTTCGTAAGATGAGTACGTAGTTCTAGCAACACCTAATAATTTTGCCATATCATTTTGGGTTAAATTTCTTTGTTTTCTTAATTCTGTTAAACGATTACCAAACATTTTTTACACCTCCTAATGATTCGCTTCGTATTAATCATACTACGCATATTGCGTATAATAAATATAAACAAAAAAATGTGTCAAAAAGAGTATTTTATCGTTGACACGTGTCAAAATGCGTAGTACTATAAAAATACGCAATTCGACACATTGAAAGGGGGTGGTTTTTAATGAATAACTGGCTAGTTAAAATGCGGACATCAAAAAAAATGACGCAAGATGAAGTAGCTCGATTAGCTGATATACCAAGAACAACGTATTCATCTATAGAGCAAGGAAGACGTAGACCATCTGTCGAGAATGCTATGCGTATAGCATCCGCATTAGAATTCGACTGGACTATTTTTTTTGAGAAAGAAAGACGCGAATTGACACGTAAGGGGGTTACCAAATGACACGACAAGAAAAAATAAACATTGTACTTGATGCTAGACCACGATTGATTCACATCATCAAATGCGCTAACGATGATCAACTTGATCGCTTAGTTGCAGAAGTTCAAAAAGAACTTCAACGAGAATTAGATGAAGCGGCTTTTGTTTGATTTATAAATCAATAATATAGGGAATTTGTTCATATTACTATGTGGGTAAATAAGAAAAAGGAGTGGGGAAAATGCTAAAACAATCAGTGGTGATTAGAGAGCCGTTAGTTGAAGCGATTAATAAGAGTGGTGAAACCAAGAAGGAAATAGCAAGGCAAATCAATGTATCACAACAATCACTAAGCGATTGGTCAACGCCACATAATACAAAGCCAGTCACACTTGAAAATGCCCAAGCTTTAACTGATCACTTTCGAGATTCTGATTTTACTCTTCAAGTGATTCATGAGTTTTTCGGTCTATTCAAATCAATTGATGGTGATGTTTATAGAAGAGATCCATCTTCATTAGATAAGTTGCAAATGATTGAATCTGACGAACGTAAGCAGAAGAAACAAGAAGTTGAGAAAATTCTTCTTAAACAAGTTAATTATTTAACCGCTGACGATCGTCAACAAATAATCTCATACGCCTATGAGTTTTTAGACGAGATTATGGTTGAAGTAACTCTTATCAGTGCATTATGCGAAATGCTTGGTATCGACATCCGTAAGCTCAGTGAGCAGCGATTATCGTACTGGGTAAATCAAGGATATATGAAAGGAGAGTTAAAATGAAAGTTTCACAAATGGAAAAAGTGGTTCCTTTAGCTCCAAAAAAGAAGCCAAAAGAAAGAGTATGGAAGAAAGCTAAAGATATTGCTGAATATTTCGGTGTCTCAGTAGCTACTATTTCCAAATGGACTAACTCAAATAATGATCCATTACCTTCCCGAAGAGTTAGAGGTGTTTTGCAATACGATTTCGAGTTAGTTAAGGAATGGGAAGAACGCAATACTAATTAGAGAGGAGAATGAAGTAATGAGAACAGTTTTTAAAATGACTGTCAAAAGTGCTTTGCTTATGAGCCTAGTAGCTATTGTACTGGCAAGTATTAATCCAGCATATGCACTTATTTATTGGGGAACCTTAGTAGCGGTTACTGCTGTAAGAGAAAGTTTCAAAATGCCAACACAAAAAAGACCGACCAGCGACGGCAATCGCTAATCGGCAACATAACAAAATAACTTAACTGTATTTTAGCACGAAAGGAAGGCTAAAACAATGAATGATTTTGGACAAGCGCTTGATCAATATTTAACGACTCCTGAATGGGGCACGCCACATAAAGAGGAGGAAGACGATGAGTAAATCTACCTTAGAAATGAGCCATCAAGAATGGCTCGAAGACCGTAAGAAAGGTATCGGAGGTTCTGATGTCGGAACGATTTTAGGATTGAATAAGTGGAAATCACCTTATCAACTCTGGCTAGAAAAAACAGGACAATTCGTATTTGAAGAATCAGAAAATGAACCAGCTTATTGGGGCAATGTTTTAGAAGAAGTTGTTGCTAAAGAGTTTCAGGAACGTACAGGCAAAAAAGTACGCAGAAGAAACCAAGTGTTTGAACATCCGTTACATCCATTTTTAAGAGCAAATATTGATCGTGACGTAGTAGGGGAAAACGCCATTCTTGAATGCAAAACAGCTAACCAATTTCTTGGTAAAGAGTGGGAAGGCGAAGAAGTCCCGCTTAGCTATCTCTGTCAGATTCAACATTATATGAATGTTTTGAACAAAGATTATTGTTATATCGCTGTGTTGATTGGCGGACAAAGATTCATTTGGAAGCGAATTGCGAGAGATCAAGAATTGATCGATACAATTACAGAACGCTTGGTTGAATTTTGGGAAACAAATGTAGTTGAAGGTATCGAGCCTGTAATTGACGGAAGTGAAGCGACTGCTGACTTCTTAAAAGAAAAATATGCAGATGTAGAAGAAAATCAAACAGCTCTACCATCACGTTTTGATGAACTTATCGAGCAAAAAAGAGAACTCAAGCGGACGAAAAAAGAAATTGAGTCAGCTATCCGTCAAGTAGACAACGAGATTATCAGCGAGCTAGGAAAACGTGAGGCAAGTATCGGCATTACACAAAGAAACATCATCAGATGGAAACTTGTTAGTACTAAACGCATGAACACGAAGAAACTAGCAGAGAAATATCCAGATATCGCAAGTGATGAAGAAATCTATAGCATTACTGAATCTAGAAGATTGACAGAAAAGGAGATTAAATGATGGAAAGATGTCCCCGCTGTGGAAGCGAAGTTAGAGAAACATCTTGGAGTTATTGTACGATTTGTGGATTACCACTGAAGGAGGAAAAGAACAATGGCAACAAATGAATCGTTAAAAAACCAATTGTCAGAAAAGCCACAGAAACAAGTTGCACCAGGACAGTTAGGACTTAAAGCTCTAATGAATACACCAACAATGAGAAAGAAATTTGAAGAAGTACTTCATGACAATGCTAATGCTTTTATGTCGAATGTTATGACTCTTGTATCTAATGATAGTTATCTTGCAGATAGTGAACCAATGTCTATCATGAGTGGTGCGTTAACTGCTGCAACATTAAATCTTGGGCTAGATAAGAATTTAGGTTATGCATATTTAGTTCCATTCAATAGTAAAAACAAGCAAACAGGAAAATGGGAAAAGAAAGCTCAATTCATGCTTGGCTATAAAGGTTATATCCAACTAGCCCAACGTTCAGGTAAATACAAAGCATTAAACGTGATTGAAGTTTACGAAGGAGAATTAAAGAGCTGGAACCGACTAACCGAAGAGTTCGAGTTTGATCCTAACGGTCGAACATCTGACAAGGTCATTGGATATGTAGGTTACTTCGAGTTACTGAATGGATTCAAAAAAACTGTTTATTGGACTAAACAAGAAATTGAAGCACATCGGATTGCTAACAATAAAGATCGAGATAAGACAAAGTTAAGTGGTGTGTGGGCATCTGATTACAATGCAATGGCACGAAAAACTGTTCTGAGAAATCTTCTTTCTAAATGGGGGATCTTGTCCATCGAAATGCAAGAAGCCACCACATCGGATGAGAGAGTCCAAAGAGTTCAAGAAGATGGCAGCATTATTGCTGAAACAGAAGTTGAAGAAGATATTCCTGAAATAAAAGAAGCAGAGGTTATTTCTGAAGAACACGAAGATGTACAAACTGGATTATTTGATGCATCTAATCCGCCGTTAAATAAATAATGAGGGAGTTTTCTCCCTCAAATTACTAGAACGAAAGGAGGGACTCAATTGGATTACATCGGACAGCTTAATGCTTTCGACAATTGGCTTGAATATAACGAGCTTGGCGCTGGTCCCCAATTGCTTTGGTACAAGCTTATGGCTATAGCAAACAGAAGTGGATGGCAGAGCGAATTATCGATTGCCAATACAAGGCTACAAGCAATGACTAAAACGTCTGAAAAAACATTGATTAATAATCGAAACCAATTGATCCAAAATGGACTCCTTCAATATAAAAAGAGAGGTCGTACAAAAGCTGGAGTTTATATTCTTTCCGATCTAACTGGAAATTTTACAGTAAAAACTACAGTAGATAATACAGTAGAAAATCCCACTACTGGAAGTATTCCAGTAGATAGTAAAGTAAATTCGAAAGTAAATAGGGAAGTAAATCCTTCAGTAGATTCTACAGTAAATCCTTCAGCTTATATAAACAATACAAAACAAAACAAGACAAATAAAGAAGATGATATAGGCGTGTATGAGTTCATCCAAAAAAACTGGGGGAAAGCACCTACTGGACTTTTGCAAGGAGCATTAGGACCGATGATTAAAGCTTGGGGAGCAGATATGATTCTCTTTGCTTTTAAATTAGCTTTCGAAAACAACGTCGAGATGCCAGGATTGAAAAAATACGTTGAAGCGATATTAAATTCATGGAGTAATCAAGGGATTAAGACAATGGAATCAGCAGAAAAAGCCCAAGAAGCTTTTAAGAGCAAGAAAAAACAAAACTATCTTCCTAAACGTCAGAACAACGTACGGCGTGAAAAGTTACCTGATTGGGTCAACAAACCTCAAGAAGAAAAGGCACTAGATCCTGATAAAAAAGCAGAATTAGAAGCCCGCTTTGCTGCTTATCAGGCTAAGAAGGAGGCGCTTCTTGAGAATGAATAAATATCGTAATCGAAAAACTATCCATCGAGGTATCAAGTTCGATTCTATCGCAGAAGCAAAGTACTACGATCTAGCCTTGTGGCAAGCGGAAGCGAACGGCTGGAAAGTAAAACTTCAGGAAAGATTTGAGCTGATGCCGAAATTTGAACTAGACGGAAAGAAGTATCGCAAGATCGAGTATATTCCCGACTTCACATTTTATAAAAACGGTAAGCTTGTCAAAGTCGTAGATGTTAAAGGGATGCAGACAAAAGACTTTAAGATCAAGGCGAAATTGTTTTGTCATAAATATCAAGTTCCGTTGATTTTAGCTAAAAAATATCGGAATACGTTCAAGGAAGAGCGTTTTTAACGAGGTGGTCCATCATGACAATAGAAGAAGTGATTCAAATGCGTATTCGAAGCCTTCAGCGTGAGATTGCCGATCTGGAACGAACAAAGGCAGTGATGGTCAATGAAACGGCTAGAAAGGCAATCAATTTGCACATAGAGAACTTAAGAAGGGAAATTCGTAGATTGGAGGAATGAGCGTGGATAAGAAAGCAGCAATGAAAAAAACGACCAAATGGCCGTTTACTTCGATACAGTATTGATAAATTTTCCTTTGAATAATTGATACAGTGCTGTAAAAACTGAGATGATAAGAGACAAATAGCCTAATGGAATACAAAAGAATGCAGGCTCAATCAACATACCGTTTGCATCAAGATGTGAACCGACAATTGCAGAAGTCATAAATAAAATCACACTTACAATAAAAAATAAAATAGAAATGTCATATTTTTTCATAAGTATCTCCTCCTTATTTTTGAATTATAAATGAAAATGCTTAAGAAAAGGTATGAGTGACAAAATTGTTAGAAGTTAACTCTCTAAAAGATCGAAAATTTAAGAAGGGAACGTTCAGAATATGCCAGACATCAGAATTGAAGATTATCGAATTATCAGTGATTCATTGTTTCATCGTGTTTGAAGGTAATACAATGTAATTGATTAATTACCCAACCAAATAAAAAAGCTAATCTAATTTAGATTAGCAAGTATGAATATTATCCAAAGTAATAGGCTAATAAAATAGCGGTTAAATCAAATATTAAATGGACCGCATAACTGGTCACTATAGAATTACTTTTAATTGCCGCTTGGTTAAAAATTAACCTTGCAACACCTTGTATTAAAAGAATATGGACTAGAGTATGAAATACATTACCATTGTCATAGGTTGAATAATGAATCAATCCAAATAAAATTGCGGAAAAAACACTAGCGATAGGAATACTGAATTTACTAGAAAAGATTGAAAGAAAATAAATAGAAAATAGTTCTTCACCTAGTATCATTATAGGCAAAACGATTAACAATAGTGGCTGAAAGGCTTCAGTAACAGAATTTCCTGAAAGATTCCAATGCAATAAATTTTCCAAAACATAGGATACGATAAAACTCACAACGATGTTTAGAAGTAAATAGATAAAAATATTTTTTATTGGAGCGATAGGTTTAGAAAATAAATACTTTATATTTCCTTTTCCGTAAACATAACGAAACGCTATGAGACCTGTGACAGTTAAAGCTAAAATGCTAATTACAGATGGGCCATATAATAAACCTAATATACCTAATATAACAATGAGTGTACCTAATATCAATTTGCCAGCATTTAAATCTCTTTTTAATAATTTATTCATGTGCATCATCTCCTGATAAGCTTATTGTAAAGCAAATGTAATTATACACTTTAAGATAAAATAACCTATATTTTTTAACTTAAAACATAAGTGGAAAACGTTTTAATGAGGAAAAATTAATTTAACTATTTTTTGTTGTTGAATTGATTGAAAATTCATATATAGCGAATAGATTGTGAAGGAGGAATTAGTATGAACAACAGACACCGAAGAGTAACAAAAGTGAGAAAACAAGAACTGAATGCACTAAAGGCAAAGTTTGAAAAAGAATACGGAATTTCTGTAGAAGAAACATATAAAGTGGCAAGTCAGTGTGTTGCAGATGCAAGTGACGCTATTCGAAAGTTTGGAATTTCAATATTAAATGATGATCGTAAATGGGAGGAAATAAGATGAAACTAAAAGACGGATTTTACGCTAGCAGTCATGGTATTGGCGGTTTAATGCTAGACATGCTGACTAAGAACCCTAAAACACATAAGAAACCAAAAGTCAAAGTCGGTGACATGGTCCGCTGTGAAGCAGAGGAGTTCATCTATCCGTTTCGTGGATATGTAGAGCATGTCTATAATCACTCGGCGATCATTCGTATTGAAAACACGATGGAATGCGATAAATGGACAGCGAAAAGCAAAGAGAATTTAGCAGTGGTGAGATTGGTGGATATGGAGATTATAAAAAGAGAATTATAAGTTATATAAGGAGAAATCAATATGAATGACAAATTTATCAATAAAAATGACTTAGACTCATTGTTAGTAGGATATGTGCCTAAACGCTATTTGACTCAAAAAGAAGCAGTTCATTATACAGGGACATCTGCAGGAACGATAAATGAGTGGGTAAAAAAAGGATTGAAAGTAATCATATTCGGTGAAAACAGCCGTCCAAAATATGACATCAAAGATATCGATGAGTTTATTGCTAAATATAAAGTATGAAGAATTATTGAAGGAGATAATAGTGAATTCATTATCAGCATAATATTATTAATAAACATAAACAGCAAGCCATTATTAGCTCGCTGCTCGTGACAAATATGATTTGCCCCTGCCAAGGTAAGTCTATTATATCACAGGAGGCAGCTATGGAGTTAAAGGTAATTGAATTAAGCGACATTGAAAAAATGCAAGGAGAACATTGTTTAATCATTATTTCAAACGGTCAAATGAAAAGTGTCGAGCTTCCTTCGTTTGGAACAACAGTTATAGAATCTCATTGCAATAAAGTTAAGCAAGTTAAAGAAGAAGTAAAACAACTATTTTAAATATTATCCTACCAGAAGACTGGCGGATACAAGTTAACAAGAATTTTCTTGTTGATTTGTGTCCGCTTTTTTATTTGCGAAATTGAGGAGGCTATCTATATGAATGAGTTGATTCAAGAATACAAAACTGACTTGAATACATTGAAAAAACAGCATCAAAAAATTTTAAATAAACGATATCGCGTGCCTGTTAACGAAAACGGGAGAGTGATACATAAATTAATAGATGATCGCACTCCTCAAGACATCGCAGACCAAAAAGTGATAGCAGAAGCTATATCAACAACAGAATATGCTTTATTTTGGCTAGAAACAGGGAGAGAAAAACCATTTGATGATGAACAAGCTAAGAAGATACCAAAACATAGGAGAGCCATTAAAGTGGCAGATATCGATGTTATGAGTTATCAAGTTTACTTGCAAGAAATAGAAAAACCAGCTGAAGAGACGATTTCCCCAAAGAAAAAAGAAATGTTGCTCCAAGTGACGGAGATAGAATCTTTATTGTCTAATAAAGAACTGACATTATTCCATCTGATCAATAAAGATCTATGCACTTATGGAGAAGCTGCTGAAAAAATGGACTTAGCTGTTGGAACAGTCAAATCTATGTCTCAGAGGATAAAAAATAAGATTGATAATTATTTTGAATATGGACACCAAATCAACCTTTTTGAGATTAGCTAAAATTTGTAAACCATTCCCACCTATAAGTGAAGGCAATTATTAGATGAGACACTCACAAATTAATTCATTTTTTTATTCCGAATAATTGTTCTTCAAAAATAAAACATGCATCGTTTTCGATGCTTCTTCTTTAACGATAGTCGGTGGCAACCAACATAAATAAAAAGGATGTGAACTCAACTCCTCCTAAAACGTTCTTATTATCTATTTGTTGTCGCTGGCTATTTCATACATATTTTAGGGAGGAAAGCCGATGAGGAACTACTGGTATGTGTCATTGATCAACGATTATCCAAGATGTAAAGATTGTCGTGATAAAAGAGTTGTTCAATCTGTTCAAATGAAAAGCAAATATTCTGTTATAGAGATGATCAGAGAAGCCGAACCGAATGAAATTGATGCATGCCGTTTAGTCTATTGCGGTCATGGTTTCTATTCAGATGAACATATACAAATTAACCTATCTAAATACATCTAAGTTACAAAACAAATGTTGCAAACAAGCGAGGTGGTGTCACATGTGAAGAAATACGAACTAGCTAAAGATGATTATGAAAAAGGATTGAAATATAGAGAAATAGCTGAAAAATATGGTGTATCCATCAGCACAGTAAAATCGTGGAAGTCACGTTACTGGTCTCGAGAAAAGGTTGCAACCAAGAACGCAACTATTCCGAACAACAAAGGAGCGCCAGAGGACAACAAAAACGCTGTTACCCATGGCCTTTTTGCCAATTGGTTACCTTCTGAAACATTAGAAATTATGAATGAGGTTGCAACCTCCAAACCTGAGGATATCTTATGGAATAATATTATGATCCAGTACACAGCTATTATCAGAGCACAGAAAATCATGTTTGTGGATTATGAGGATAGTTTGTCCAAAGAAGTTTCTAAGTGGTCGTCGAGTGATTCTGGAAGTTCAGAAGAATATGCTATTCAATATGCTTGGGATAAACAAGCTAATTTTATGAACGCACAGTCAAGAGCAATGAGCACATTATCAAATTTGATAAAGCAGTTCATTAATATTGCTGACGAAAAAGACGAAAGACGTAAGAAGTTGGAATTGATGGAATCACAAATAATCAAAGCGAAAGCAGATGCAGACATCGCTAAAAATAGTGCTGAGAAACTCACTGCTGGTGGGAAAGTCAATGATCTACTTCAAGCTCTCTTAGATGTTAAGTCTGGAGGTAATGGAAGTAATGAAGCTGAAGTTTAGCCCGAAGCAGATTAGCAATATTAATCAAGTGGTTCAAGGGATTGCTTTTGAATTGAATGAAGGAACACCTCGTAGTGGGAAGACAACTTCCGATATTTTTAAAATGGCTGATTTTTATTTGAGATCCCCTGATCAAAACCATCTTGTAACTGCTTATAACCAGGAACAAGCTTATCGAATGTTTATGGATGGAGATGGATTAGGCTTGGTCCATATATTTGATGGTTGTTCCGATATACGACACGATGAACATGGTGATCATCTGTTGTTATATGCTCCAAACGGTGAAAAGAAAATTTATTATAAAGGCGGAGGGAAGATAAACTCTGTTGGTGCTATCACGGGTATGTCTTTAGGCTCTGTGACATTTCTCGAATTTAATCTATTGCACAAAGACTTTATCAATGAATGCTTTAGACGGACATTTGCCGCTGAATGGCGTTACCACTTAGGAGAACAGAACCCACCAGCGCCAAACCATCCTAATCTTGAATTGCTTGAACGTTTTGAGAAGTCAGGACGTTTTTTATTTCGTCATTGGACACCGAACGACAATCCAATTTTAAGTGAGGAGCGAAAGAAAGAACTTTTTGATGAGCTTTCTAGTAGTGAATATCTTCTAGAACGTGACTGGTACGGACATCGAGTATTACCGCAAGGTGTTATCTATGCTATGTTTGGCAAGAACAACAAAGCTACCGAGATAAAGGGGAATATAATTGAAACATTTTTTACTGCAGATGGTGGGCAAGCTGATGCTACGACTTGTGCTTTTTGGGTGGTTACTCATCACGAAGGAAAGTTTTATTTGTATCGTTTAGCTAACTACTATCATAGCGGAACTGAGACTGGAGAAACCAAGGCGATGTCTACATACGCTAAAGAAATCAAAAAGTTTGTTGAGTGGTGCTATACAAAATGGAAATATCTCCCTCGATGGAACTGGTTCTTTGTCGATCCAGCATGTAAAACACTAAGAACAGAACTGAATTTAATTGGTATTGAGACTGATAAAGCTGACAATAATAGTTCTGACAAAGTTTCGAGTAATGGATTGAAAATCGAAGTCGGCATTGAACGTCTCCAAAATACAATGACTAGTGGGCAATTCATTATCTTGGAAAACGGAGAAGAATATGATCACTACAATTTTGAAAAAGAAATATCTATGTACGTAAGAAATGACAATGGATTACCGATTGATAAATATAATCACGCTCTCGATGAAGCGAGATATGGAAACAATTATTTCTACAAAACTTACATCGCCTAGAAAAGAGGTGGACAAATGTTCGACAAATTAAAAGCTTTGTTTAGGATTGGAGGTGCAAAAATAGGAATGGTTGAAACGTTGAATAGTATCACAGATCATCCAAAGATTGCTATGAGTGATAGCGAATTAAGTCGAATAAGGAACAATAAAGAAATTTATAGAAACGTTTATGGGGACATAGAATATATCAATAGTGATGGTTATAGGCAGACGCGTCCTTTTCACTCGTTGAACGTATCCAAAGTAGTGTCCAGAAAGTTATCTAAGCTAGTATTCAACGATGGATGCAACATCAGTTTGGATGATGAAAAAGCTGATGAATTTTTGCAGTCGGTATTTGCTGACAATAAATTCAGGAAAAACTTCGGAGAAGAGCTAGAGGCTGGTTATGCCATTGGCGGTTTAGCTTTGAGGCCTTACGTGGATACCAATTCAGGTAAAATCAAAATTTCGTTTTGTCGAGCTGATACATTTTTCCCTCTACAATCCAATACCAATGATATTTCAGAAGCAGCCATCGCTACTGTAACTCAGCAAGCCGAGGGACAAAAGACAATCTATTATACTTTGCTAGAATTTCATGAATGGGTTGACGGAAAGTACCGCATCAGAAACGAATTGTATCGATCTGAAGAACAAAAGCAAGTTGGTGTGAGGATCCCTCTCAACTCTTTAGAAAAGTACAAAAATCTGCAGGAGGAGACGATCTTAGATGGTTTTAGTCGTCCTCTTTTTGTGTATATAAAGCTAGCGGGTAAAAATAATATTAATTTAGATAGCCCACTAAGTTTGGGTGTGATCGACAACGCTAAGCGACAATTGGCAGATATCAATGAAAAATACGATGAGTTTATGTGGGAAATAGAAGAAGCTAGAAGAAAAATTTTAGCATCTGATCACTTTTTCAGAGTTAAATATGACAGCAATGGGAAACCAGTGAAGCGGTTTGACAGTAAAACATCTGTTTTTCAACGGCTTAAATCTGATGAAGCTTTTATTGATGAATTCGCTCCATCATTGCGATCAACTGAATTTATAGCAAGTATCAATTTCATTTTGCGAATTATTGAGCTCCAGACAGGCTTTTCTAGTGGAACATTTAGTTTTGATGGCCAGTCTGTTAAAACAGCGACGGAGATAATTAGTGAAAACTCTGAAACTTTTTCTACTCGGTCAGATAATGTTCTTATTGTAGAAGAAGCGTTGAAAGAATTGATCACTACGATTTTTGAACTTGCTGCGGCATACAAGTTATTTAATCCTATCAAAGAATTAGGAATAAATATCGACTTTGATGATGGTGTTTTCCAATCGCAAGATGCCAAGGCTGATTATTACTCTAAACTAGTAACAGCTGGCTTAACATCTAAGTTAACTGCTATTCAAAAACTTACTGGAGTTACAGAAAAAGAAGCAAAAAGGATAGTATATGAGATTAGAGCAGAGAATTTAGACATGGATTATTCGGAGCACGAACAGAAAAAAATTAATCAAGAATTGGGGGAAGAAGAATGAGTAATAATGTAATTAACTCAAAATCCGAAAAATTCCAATCTGTAGCTAGTGCTTTTGTGGATGGTTTACGGAGAGGTGTACATCAAGGAGACATAGAGATTCAAACTCAAATAAGTGACAAATTTATTGAAATACCTAAGTATCCGTTTGAGTTCGCCGCAAGAATTGGCGGGCCGTCGTTAACTAAATTAAGAAAGCTGTGATCTAAATGGATGTTACTCCTCATCAACTCGATCTTTGGTCTTCTAATATGGCTCATCTATATCAATCGTTAGAAGGCGAATTAATACGTATTATCATCAAACGATTGAATAGTGGGCACGATAATATTTTAGATTGGCAAAGAGAAAAACTGCAGCAGTTGCATCTATTTAATAAAGAAACTGCAAAAGTGATTTCTCAAATAACAGGAATTGCTGAGTCTGAAATTGAAAGTATGTTTGATAGCTCGGGAGAAAAGATAATCAGAGACTTAGACAAACAACTGCCTTACGATTCTAAGCCGTTACCATCGAATCTCGATAATGTCATGAAAGCTTATCATGATCAAGTATGGTCTGACATAAACAATTATGTGAATCAAACGTTACTATCTACCAATTTTGGCTACGGAACAGCTATCACTCAAATGTACACAGAAATAATTAACAAAACGACTGCTGCATTTAACAGCGGTCTTTTTACATTCGATGAAGCACTAGAAAGAACGATTCAAGGATGGGCTCAAAAAGGTATTAAGTCTACTTTTATTGATAAGGGAGGGCATACATGGAGCTTAGAGCGGTATGTTAGAACAGTCTTAAAGTCTACCCTATCAAATACCTATGACACATTAAGAAAAGTCCGCATGAGCGAGTATAGTGTCCACACAGTGCTAGTCACAAGCCATATGGGAGCAAGACAAGCATGCTCAAAGATTCAAGGTCATGTGGTTGACTTACGACCCATGTCTGACTTACCTCCCAATTGGAAATATAGAAGTATCTACGACCCGTATTGGCAAGCAGAATATGAAACTGCAGGCGGGCACCGAGGTGTAAATTGTCAACATCTGCATATCCCATTTATTCCTAGTGTCAATACAAATAATCAACCTAAATTCAACGAAAAAGAAAATAAAAGGGTTGCAGAATTAACTAAGAAGCAACGCTACCTAGAACGTCAGGTTGTGAAATATAAAAAGAATAGAATGGTCTCAGAAGCTCTCGGACAAGACGAAAACGCAAAAGGTTGGTCGAAGAAAATTAGAGCCACACAAAGTCGATTGCGTACTCTAGTTGATTCTAATGAGTATTTAAGTAGAAATTATGCAAGAGAAAAAGTTTATACACCAATTGGCACATTGCTAAAAGATTTCAGATATGATCAGTAAACAGCTATTTTTTAGCTGTTTTTATTTTGCCTTGTTTAGCCTGTTAAGGCGTAAAAGACAAACTGCTCCATCGTGTTCGTTGCCACGTTAAAACTCGAAAGGATGAAGAAGAATGAAAAGAGAACAATTGAAAGAACTGGGGTTAACAGATGAACAAGTAAATTCTGTGATGGGAATGCATGGACAAACTGTTACTGAATTGAACAAAAATCTTGCTACTGCAGAACAAGAACGCGATCAATTTAAAGAACAGCTTGATTCTAACCAAACAGAACTAGATGCACTTAAAGAATCTGCAAAAGGTGACGAGGAATTGACTCAACAACTTGCAGACTTACAGAGTAAATTTGATGCTGTTAAATCTGATTCTGAAAAAAAACTTGCAGAGCAACAAAAAGACTTTGCAATCAAGTTAGCTTTAAAAGAAGCGAATGCGCTTGATGAGAACATCGTCTTAGGTCTTTTAGATCGAGATACTATCAAGGTTACTGATGACGGATTGCAAGGATTCAATGAGCAATTAGAAGGTTTAAAAGAAAGCAAGTCCTTTCTGTTCCAAGAAAAGAATGAACCAAACCCAGCCACTCCACAAATTTTAGCAGGAGGAAATCCTCAAAGTGGAAGTGCGGATAATGATCCATTTTCGGCTAAATTAGCCAAATATAATTAAGGAGGCCAATAATATGGCAGGAGAAAACAATAATCAAACAGTACGCTCATATCAAAAGGAATTCAAAGCATTATTACAAGCGGTGTATAAAAAACAAGCCTATTTCAGTGAATTTTTTGGCGGAAAACTAGAAGCATTAGATGGAGTTACGAATAACCAAACAGCTTTTTATATTAAAACATCTGATATTCCAGTTGTAGTCGGTGCTGAATATAACAAAGAAGAAAATGTAGGATTTGGTACTGGGACAGGGAATTCAACGCGTTTTGGTAATCGTACAGAAATCATCTATGCAGATACCCCTGCTAATTACACTTGGGAATGGACATATCATGAAGGAATTGATCGTCATACGGTAAATGCAGATTTTACTGGAGCGATAGCTGACCGTTTAGACTTACAAGCGCAAGCGAAAGTCCAAAGATTCGATGACAAAGGCGGAGCATTTATTTCTAGTATCGCTGACAAAACTATTGAATTAGAAGCTGTCACTGCTGACAACTTGACGAAGCTTTTCAACGATTTGTCTACAACCTATACTAATTTAGAGACTGTAGGCACTAAGATGGCATGGGTCAAACCAGCGATTTACAACGCTCTAGTAGATCATCCGCTGACAACTACTGCTAAATCATCTAATACAAATGTTGACGAAAACGGAATTTTCAAATTTAAAGGTTTCATTATCAAAGAAGTTCCAGATGCTAAATTCCAAGAAGGTGAACTAGCATATACATCAATTGTCAGTGTGGGTAAACAATTTACTGGAATCAATACTTCCCGAACGATTGAGTCAGAAGACTTTGACGGAGTAGCTTTACAAGGAGCAGGTAAAGCGGGAGAGTTCATCCTTCCAGCAAATAAAAAAGCTGTTATGAAAGTCACCCTCCCAAAAGCGTAGCCCCTTCAAGCGTTACATTGAATAAAACAACACTAACGCTTGAAGTAGGGGCAACTGAAACATTAACGGCAACTGTTTTGCCTGAAAATGCAGCTGATAAATCTGTTCAGTTTTCTTCTAGCGATACAGCAATTGCTACTGTAACTCCTGTACAAGGAAAAGTCACAGGTGTTGCCGCAGGAACAGCAACGATTACTGGAACAACAGTAAATGGTAAAACAGCGACATGCGAAGTTACTGTAACAGAAGCAGGAGGAGGGGCATAGTTCCCTCTTCTTTTAATAAGGAGGGATGTTATATGCCTTATATTGAATTTGAAGAATTCAAAGATCTTACTGGGAAAACAGATGATTTTAAAGCTGCTTTCGAAAAGCATTTGTCAAAAGCAACTGCTGTTCTAGATAGCATCACTAACTATTTTTATCAATTTAATAAAATTGAGGAAGATCCAATTGGTTTTCGTGTAAAACAATTTAAGCTAGCTCTATGTTCACAAATTATATATTTCGATGAAGTTGGAGCAGATACTTATGAAAGTATCAATAATACACCACAAAGCTTTTCTGCTGGTAGAACAAGTATCTCAAACTCTAGTAGATATAATCCTTCAGGAAAAAATGAGAGTAAATCACTTGTTGCTGAGGATATCTATATTTATTTAGAAGGAACGGGTTTGTTATATCGAGGTGTGCCATCATGGTAATGCCAAAACCTCCAGTACAATTTCTAGTGGATTCTTTTATTTATCGAGAATATTTAGGAGAAGGAGACTATAACCAACCTATTTATGGAGATTATGTAACTATAGAAAATTGTCGGATTGACCGAGGAAGTCAGTATTCTTTTTCGCCAAGTGGCAAGCAGTTGCTCTATAATGCAGTAATTTTTTGTTATAACACTTTAACTATCCCTTTACCGAATTTTAAAGAACAATCATTAGTTATTTATGATGGTAAAGAACATGTCATCACTAAGATCGATACAATTATAGAAGCGTATTCAGATGCTATCTATTCATACGAATTAGAGGTGATTTGATGGGTATTAAAGTTAATCTTGATGGAGTTAGAGCTAAAGTCAGCCCACAGGCTATGAAGCGAGGAAGATACGCATTAGCCAACCAAGCAATGGCTGACATGAACTCATTTGTACCTAAAAAGAATAATATCCTTCGCCAAAGTGCGCATATCAAAAGTGACGGCAACGCTATTCTGTATGAAACGAAATACGCAAGGAGACAGTTCTATCTAAATGGGAAAAAATATACTACTCCAGGAACAGGTCCAAGATGGGATCTTAAAGCAAAATCACTGTATATGCCTTCTTGGAAAAAAGCGTATCTGAAAGGAGCTGGTATCCAATAATGGATTTTATCGATCGGATAAAAGATAAGATTAATAGTATTCCAGAACTGCCATTAAAAATGAAAAAAGGCTATCTTTCTGCTGACGAAAGCTTAGTAATTTACCCATTACCAGGAGGGCAAAACCTTGTGGAATACTATGACGGTATTAAAGATGTACAACTAAATTTTGAAATTGCGATGAAGTCAAAAGATGGTCATAGAATTGAGCAAACGCTTTGGCTTATCTCTGATTCGTTAGAGCGTGTGTCAGACGTTGCTAGCTCTGATGGATCTTTTGAATTTAACAATTTAACTATAACGAGCAAACCTTTCATCAATGATGCTGATGAACAGGGTTGGTTCGTTTTTTTATTAGATTTTCAAACAAAATTAACTACTTTTGAGGGGGAAAATAAATGAGACGCAAAAATGCCTTACAAGCTTATTTTATTCAATTAATTACACCTACTAACACAGATGCGCCAACCGAAGACGGCTGGTTGGAGTTAGCAAAGTGGATTTCTAACGTTGATGATAATTCGAACGAAGAATCTGAAACTACTGGCTACTATGATGGGAACGGCGAAGGGGAGACAGACGTTACTTCTCATCAGTTAGGTTATTCATTTACAGGTTTATACGATGAAGATGATGCTGCGATGGCGGCTATTGAGGGCATGATTGGAAAATCAGGAGATGCTCGGAAAGTGTGGTTCAAAGTAGTATCTGCATCTGGTAAAAAACAACGTATTGGTAAAGCAACAGTAACAGAGCCAGTTGCTCAAGTCGGCGATGCTACTGCATACGGTGATTTCTCATGCGGTATCGCATTTGATAGCACACCAGAAGCAGAAGACGTTCCTGTTACACCCTAATGCACCCCAGAACGTAACTGGGGTTTTGAATGCTGATGGGTCAGTTTCTCTTTCTTGGGATGCAGTGCCCGAAGCAAAATCTTATATTCCACACTATACCGATGCGAATCAAACAGATCCGCACGAAGCTAACAAAATGGGGTATACGGAAACAAATTCTTGGACGTTATCAGCAGCAGATATGCCACATCTAGAAGCTGGCGATGAAATCCGTTTCTATATCCAAACTTACAATGTGGTTGGCCAAGGGGCTAATGATATCGAGAAAGCACGCTATTTGCATGATGGTGAATTCTTAGGTTCTGCTTGGTCCAGACCAGTAGTATTAATCAAAAAATAAGTCGAGCTGTCCGTCTGGGCAGCTTTTTTAGGAGGATAACATGACTAACAAATTATCATTTCAAATAGAGAAAAAAGGTTTTCCTATCAATATTGGAGAAGTAGAGTTCTTTTTCGATACTACTCCAGAAGAACTGACACGTTTTTTTGATACCCAAGCTGAATTTGAGGAACAGGTAAGGGAGCTTAAACAGCAACTTAAACAAATCGAGAATATCGAGCGGCCTAAAAAAGAAGACGCTATTAAGATTATTTCTCTAACGAAAGATTTAGCTAAGGCGGAATATGATTCGTTGCTTGGTGAAGGATCATTTGAAAAAATTTATTCTGTTTATCCTGATGCAGAACAATTAATAGAATTATTTGATCCAATCTCTTTTGAAGTTGCGGAAGCAATCGAAAAAGAAGCTTTGAAACGTAAAGATACACTTTCTAAGAAGAAAGCTGATTTATTGAAAAAGAAAGCATTGAAAAATAAGAAAAAGAAGTAGGTGATTAAATGCGGTTAAATGACCCGTTAGTCACTTCGATAGAGGTTGATGGTATAGAATTACCTATCGATTTAACATTTGATAATGTACTAGATGTTTTTGATATTTTGGAAGATAGTGATTTATTTCCAGAAGAAAAAGTGAATATGTGTTTAGAACTGTTGATCAGCGACTTTGAAAAAATTTTTCAAGGCTCGTCTGAACAACAGTTTTTATTATTTAACTACATTTTAGAAAATTATATTTCTGTAGGAGATAGTGATGGTGTTGAAACTGATCGTTTAGGCAATCCTATGCCTAATGCAGTTAAAGAAAAAAAGACCATCAGCCTAGTTCATGATGCTAAATACATCTATGCATCGTTCAGACAAATTGGCATCAATCTATTTGAAGAGCAAGGACGGATGATGTGGGAGGAATTCCAAGCGTTACTTGAGAGTTTGCCAGATGACACCATTCTTGCTCGAATCATCCAGATTAGGACATGGGAACCGAGCAAAGGAGAATCAGCTAAAGAAAAAGAACGCATGAGAAAGCTACAACAAAAATATGCATTGCCTGATTCGGAGGTAGGTGAAGACGATGGCTGATGGAAGGGTAGAGATAGAAGTTGATGTGGATGGCAAAGGCGTTACCATACTTAACAAGGGTCTTGATCAGTTAGAAGGTAAGAGTAATAAAGCAGGAGCCTCAATTAAAAATTTAGTTGTTTCCTTAGGCCTCGTTAAAGTTGCGGCGGCTGCTTTTAATGTTTTAAAGAATTCGCTAGATTCCGCAATTAGCCGTTTCGATACTATGCAAAAATTCCCTAAAGTAATGAAAGCTTTAGGTTTTAGTGCAGAGGACTCTCAGAGATCCATTAACAAATTATCCGATGGAATTGATGGTTTGCCAACTAAATTAGATGATGTTGTAGCAAGTACACAACAAATGACAGCAATCACTGGAGATTTAGATAGATCCACGGACACTGTTTTAGCATTAAACAATGCATTTCTTGCGTCTGGCGCTTCAACAGAAGATGCCAGTCGAGGTATGCAACAGTATAACCAGATGCTTTCGACTGGGCAAGTCGACTTAGAGAGCTGGAAAACTTTACAAGAAACCATGCCCCTTGCTTTGCAAAAAACAGCTGAAGCAATGGGATTTGTTGGGAAATCAGCTCAAAGAGATCTCTATAATGCGCTTAAAGAAGGAACAGTAACATTTGATCAATTCCAAGATAAACTGATTGAGCTAGGAACTGGAACAGGAATGTTGGCAATCTTGGCAAAGGAGAATTCGCTGGGGATCGCTACTTCATTCGGAAATCTAAGTAATGCTGTTTCTAAAGGTGTAGCTAATCTTATTACTAAGTTTGATGAACTGGTGCAGAAACTTACTGGTAAAACTATTGCTCAAAATATTGATAGTATGAAATCTATTATTAATGAATCATTTGAAGAAATGTCAAAAGTAATGGACATATTGATAGATAATACTGATGATATGATTTCTGCTTTTAAAGGCCTATTAGACATTGTGGAATTGTTAGCTCCAGCTTTTATTGCAGCCACTGGAGCGTATGTAGGCTTCAAAACAGCATTAGCTCTAGGTACATTAATAAGTTTTGTAGGAAAAATCTATGGAGTGATAACGGCCCTAGGTAGTATGGTCAGCATGTTTGGAGTATCTGGAACAGCTTACGCATTGTTATCTGCTATTATTCCAGCTGGTCTGACGGTATTTCAACTACTTTCAGGTGTTATAGGAGCAGCAGTTGCAGCTTTCATCTATTTTTATAAAACAAATGAAACGTTTCGAAATGGCATAAATAAAACTATTGAAGTTGTAAAATCTGGACTGATTAAGTCATTTGAATATCTAAAAGGAGTCTTTATTTCTATATTACCTACACTTCAAAAAGTAGCTGATACAGTAGGAAACTATCTTGTTAAAGGATTTCAAAAAGTTGTCGAAGTCGGATCAGCAATTGCTTCAGTAGCGGTACCAGCTTTTTTTAATTTTGTTGATGCAGTAAAAAGAATTGTTTCTTCTGGCATAGAAAGATTTGGCTCTACTCTTTCGCAAATAGGCTCTGTATTGTCAGGGATTTTTTCTTCTGGTATAGAATTGGCAGGTAATCTGCTGGAAAAATTTGGAGGAGCTTTTGGTAAAGTCGGCGGAGCAGTTTCTCTAGTTATCGGCATTTTGACTAAAGTAGCAATAGCAGCACTAGGGCTTACTGGTCCATTCGGATTAGCAGTTTCTTTAATTATTTCATTTATATCAGCGTGGGCTAAAACTGGCGATTTTAGTGCAGATGGAATCACAAAAGTGCTTGATCAATTAAGTGAAACAATTAGTAATGTGGCAGGTTCTATCTCTCAATATCTCCCGCAAATTATCGAAAGTATTACTTCTGTGATTACAAGTATTGTCGACAAAATAGTTGAAATGTTACCGCAACTAACAGAGATAGCTATACAGCTTATTCAAACATTGACGGATGCAATTGTTACTTATTTGCCTAAATTGATTGAAATAGCCACGAAAATAATAACTACTATTGTACAAGGCATTTCATTAGCTCTTCCCGCACTGCTATTGGCTGCAACAGAGATAATTACAAAACTCATTTCTGCTTTTGCTGAGCTTCTACCAAAAATTATTGAAGTTGGCACAAATTTGTTAACTATGCTTATTCAAGGGATCGTAGCAGCACTACCTACGATAATTGAAGTTGTCATTCAGATTATTAATACACTGATTGATGGGTTCTTAACAGTACTACCTATGCTTTTAGAAGTTGGATTACAAATCATCACTTCTCTCGTGAATGCGATAATAACTGCATTGCCTCAACTTGTTGAAGCATCTACCGTTATCGTTACTACTTTGCTAACAACAATTATTGAAGCTTTACCGACATTAATTTCTGCAGGAATACAAATGTTAATGGCGCTTATCGGAGGCATAATTTCTATTCTTCCGTTGTTAATAAATGCTGCTATCCAAATCACAATGGCTTTGATTAGTGCATTAATCAGTGCGCTTCCGCAAATTATTGCTGCTGGCATTCAGCTGTTATTAGCATTAATACAAGGAATAATCTCGATATTACCACAGTTGGTTGCAGCGGCAATTCAAATCACTATTGCCCTAGTTAATGCGTTGATTAGTGCATTGCCTCAAATGATATCAGCGGGTATTAAATTGATTGTTGCGTTGGTAGATGGAGTGATCTCAGTACTTCCTCAATTAGTATCAGCTGCTATTCAATTAATGGCTGCTTTGTTCAAAGCTTTAGTAAGTGCTATACCACAACTTTTATCAGCTGGTGTTCAATTGATCAACGCACTTATTAGAGGAATCTTGAGCTTATTGGGACAATTATTATCAGCTGGAGCGAGATTAATTACTGGATTATTGAGTACTATAGCTCAGTTTCTTGGACAAATGGTGAATGCTGGAGCCAATTTAATTAGAAACTTAGTTTCTGGGATTCTTAGTGTGATAGGGTCAGTAACCAGTGCAGTATCTAATATAGGAAACTCTATAATAGATACTTTGAGTGGGATTGATTTATTTGAAATTGGTTCAAACATCATACAAGGATTAATTAACGGTATCGGTTCAATGGTTGGAGCAGTTGCTTCTAAAATTTCTGAAGTAGCTGGAAACATTAAAGACAAAATAACTGGCGCGCTTGGAATTCATTCTCCATCACGTTGGATGAGAGATTACGTTGGTAAGTTTATCCCTCAAGGAATAGCTGTAGGTATCGAAGCAGATGCGAAATCTGCATATTCAGCAATGAATAAGCTTTCTAATGGTTTGATGAATTCTATCACGCCAGAATCAGCTCTTGGCACTTCAAGGATGGGGATGGCATCTGTTGGATCACAAATAGTTAATAATACCTACAACAATCATAAACAATTTGATGTTGAAAAGCTTGCACAAGTAATTGCAAAACAGCCAGTACGGGTCTCAAGTTATTTAGATGGAACTTTAGTAGGGGATAATATGGATCAACGTTTTGGAAAAGTATTGAATCGTAGATCGTACATGAGAGGAGAATAGGTTAATGAATGAGAAAACTCGTGTATATCTTGAATTTTCTGATGAAGTTGTCGAATTGACAAATAATTCTTATCTGAGATTGATTGAGATTAATATAGGTATGCCAGTGGCAAAAAATGAGTTTGTTGAGTTTTCTGGAACGAATGGAAAGCGTCTTTCGAACAGCTCGTTTGACGCTTTTCCTATTACTCTCTCATTTGACATTCGAAGTAGAGAGCAATCGATGTTTGACTTAGTTTTACAAAAGACGGAACTCCGCGAATTGTTTACTAGAGAACCGGAATTTTATCTAATTTACAGCAAAGAGCCAGGTAAAAAATATCGAGTAGTTTATGATTCTATTGACGATGAAAGAAAAGGCGTAATTTACACAAGATATACTGTAAATCTGGAAGCTATCAGAGGATATTCTGAATCCATCGCAACTACTTTAACGGATTTCAATCTAGAGGAAGAATGGCAATTCTCGCAAGGTCTAGTGGCGGAAGATTACAAGTACACGCATCAGACTAGTCACTTCATTATTTACAATGCTGGAAGCTTTGAAATTGATCCACGTGAACATTATCTGCGGATCGCATTAGAAGGGGAATCAGAAGGTAATGTAACGATCTTTAATAAAACGACTGGTGATCGATTTGTTTACTATCCATCACTTTCTACGAATCTCGGACAGACATTAGTCTTGGATGGCGTGATTCCAAAATTGAACGGTGTAAGTTGTGGAATCAATACGAATCACGGACTGATCAATTTGGTTGAGGGAGTCAATGAAATCGAAATTCAAAATATTACTCGCGTGAAATCTTCATGGGATTTCCGTTTCTTATATAAGTAGGTGATTGAGTGACTGATTTAATTATTCGAAATTATGAACAAACCAAAGAAGAAATCCTTGTCGGTTATGACAAGGGTTCTTTTTATGAAAACTGGCAACAAAATGAAACGTGGGAGATCGGCTTTACCGTTACCAGCAATTCGTTGAATCAAGAAGTATTTGATTTAGTCGAATACGAGTCTTCTGTTTTCTACAACGGACAGGAATTTGTGATCAAAGAAATGACTCGCAAAGCACTTGGACAGTTGTTGACGAAACAAGTAGTTGCGACACATATCTATTACACCGTTCAAGATGGCTATCAGTACAACACAGTGACAGGGTCGAGATCTATTAGTCAGTTACTCACGCATGTATTTAGTGCAGGTAGTCGCGGCTTTACATGGGAAGTTATTGATCCAAA
Source organism: Enterococcus sp. MSG3290 (assembly GCF_050555565.1). Taxonomy (NCBI): domain Bacteria; kingdom Bacillati; phylum Bacillota; class Bacilli; order Lactobacillales; family Enterococcaceae; genus Enterococcus; species Enterococcus sp. MSG3290. Next base: position 1,021,017 of record NZ_CP187862.1, read on the forward strand.
CAAGAAATTCCTTACAGTCGAACAAGAAAACTTTGGTAATGCGAATTACTTGAAGCTGATCAATGAGATTCTGTCTGACTATAATGCAGTCGTGATTCCGAATAATAAACATCTAACTTTTTATCCTGCCAGTGAGTACGGCCAACAGACGGAAGAACAGATTCGCTATAAATACAATACAGATGAAGTGTCGTTTGATATTGATACGTATTCCTTGAAGACGCAGATCAAAGGCTATGGAAAATTGAAGGATGGCGCAAATACTGAGAATCCTAAAGATAGTGACTATAGATTTACTCCTATCACTTACACAAGTCCTGAATCACAGAAGTGGGGAATCAGGATACAAGATCCTGTTAAGGATGAACGATATACCATATCAGGGAATATGCTCGAGCGGTTAAAGACAGACTTGCAAGACTATCCAAGTATTTCGGGATCCGTAACGTTGAAATGGAAAATCAGTCCCGACAAAGGCGATCACGTCCCATTCATTTATGAACCTTTGAATATCAATACGTACATTCAAGTGGTAGGAATCAAGACGTATCCAGCAATACCAAATAAGCCACCAGAAATCACATTGAGTAATACAAAGAAAACAATGACGTCGATACTCGCTGAAATGGCACAGAAAGGAGTGATTTGATGGGGTTATTAAAATTAATCAGTAACCGTATCTCTACAGAATGGAAAGAGAAATTTAATAAAAACATTGACTACCTCAATGATCTTGAAAAGAAACTATCTGTTCAAGACAAATCAACGAACAGTCGTATTGATAATCTCGTGCTTCATTCAGGCGGTGATTCTCCTAACGAAGTAGTGGATGCACGTGTAAATAATAAGGGAGAAATCTTTGATACATTACACGGAAGATTATTAGAACATGAAAACCTGTCGGACGAACAAATTAGTGAATTAATTACAAATGCCGCTAGTCAAAAAGCACAAGTAGAGCAATTAAACAAAGCAGTCCAACAAATCATTGGAGGGTATAACGAACCTATCAGTATCTATGTTTCAAAGGATGGAAACGACCAGACTGGAGATGGATCTCAAGAGAAACCATTTCTCACGATTCAAACTGCTGTTAATTCGGTTCCGCTCATTACAACTTCTACTGTCACTATTTGGATTAGTGATGGGGTGTATTTGGAAGACGTACTTGTCAACGGTTTAACGTTTAGAACGTTTGTCATACGTCCTTTAAACGATACCAGCACATTAGACCCTCAAGTATCTGATTGCCCAGTAAAAGTTAGAAGTATTATGTTCGCAACATGTACTGGCTATTGTCAAATCGTCGGAATGCAGATCGTTGATGCTGCAAATTCTCCACTTTTTCAAGGAAGACAGTATGGAATTGTCAATGAACAGAGTGGCTATATGGCTATTAGTCAGTGTAAATTTGCGGAGAATACTAAATCATTGGCATATAACGCTGTATACGTAGGTGGGACTTCTAAGATGAATATGTATGGTTCAACAACATTCATTAATCAAGACATAGCTGTGCAAGTTCGTTTGCTATCAGAGTTTAGCGTGGGCGACTTGAAAGGCTCAGGCAATAGCATTGGGGTGTACGTTGATGCAGCAACTGCTAGATATGCCAAGCCAGCTGCAGGATTTGCGACAACTGAAAATAGAATTATTGGTCGAGGATTGATTATCAATAATGGGCAGGTGTTAAGCTGATGGTTTATAAAATGAATGAATCGATCATTGTGATCCAAGCAGAAGCAATTAAGCCCATTAATACGAATGTTGTTTTTTGGTCGCATGATCGAGGAACAGCTAAGCTTCGAATGAAGTTAGTAAGAAAAAACGGGATTCCTCAGAGCCTACCAGAAGGAACTACGGTTCCTATTCGTCTGATATTTAAATCTGCAACAGCAGAAGGTGGATATGGAAAACATGACTATCTTGCCACCATTGAAGATCGTGTGAATGGTATTGTGTCTATCGTATTAGAAGATAATATTTTAGGATATGTCGGAAAAGTAGAAGGTAGCGTATATATTGATTTTCCAAACGACCGCTCGTTAGATACAGCTGGTCGTTTTACTTTTGACATCAAACGCAGTCAAATCGATGATAGTACACCAGAACTAGAAGATTATTATTTCAATGGTTTCAGTCAGACCATTGACAAAATCGAAAAAATTCTAGCTGATGGGAAGCAAGAGATTGAACAGAAAATTGCGGAATCTGAAACGCAGATTGAGGCGAAATTAAAAGACACAAACGACAAAATCACGAAAGCCAATCAAGATGTCGCAACTCTCAATACTAATATTGATAAGACAAATGATCGTATTGATCAAACCAATCAGCAAATCGGTGATCTCGGCAAGCTGAAAAAGATGTACTCCAATAGCATCGACTTCGGGAACTATGATTATTCGGGGAATCCGAATTTAATGAGTGTAATTAAAGCTTCTGATTTTCATCTAGAAGGTGATACTGTTGTAACAGATGTTTCTACTAATGCTATACACGTAATCTCGAAAGGTGCTGAACGACTCAACGCATTTACTTCAAATAACGCACCTAGTTTAATTAGTGGTAAAACGTACACCATAAGTGCAAAAGTTAAAGTAGATGAAGGTACAACTGGAGATATTAATACAATAAGAATATCTTATCGTAAAACTAACAATGGTACTATTTTATTAAGTGTTACTGCTAAAGATATTGAAATAGGTAAAGAAATAACGGTAAAGGCTACAGGTGTAGTAAATTATGAACTCACAGATTTATCAAGGTTTTATTTAACTATTGATCTTGAAGGGTATAGTAGTCGGATAAATGGTGGGGTAATAGTCAGTGACATTAAGATTGAAGAAGGCTCAACAGCCACACCATATCAACCTAACTTACTTGATGACCCTTACTGGGTAGGTAAAACATCGTTGGGTAAGAATATTGCAAATAAAGGTACGACGTTCCCAATCAAATCTAGCGAGTACCAAATATATAAAGCTAACATGGAAGAAGAGTATATATTAGGTCAAACATATACTATCACGCTTAAAGGAACAAAACCCGCGAGTCAAACATTTGTAGCGTATAATGATGGGGTTATTAGTTTTGGAAACCTAAAGCCAGTTGAGGGATTGACAGACGTATGGTCACTAACATTCACACCAACGAAAATCGCTTCAAATGCGCCTAAAGAATTTCGTATTTTTCAGTATCCGCAATCAACAGCAGGCGCATGCCAAATTGACTGGCTAAAGATTGAAAAAGGCAACACCCGAACTCCCAATATTAGTGAGTATAAATACTTCGGTGAAGGATTGAAAGACAGCAACAATCCGAACGACTACAGCTGGGACATCACACCTGAATATACTGAAAAAGGCTTGAATGATTCTGTGAGCTTAACCGAGCCTGAAACTGTTTTAGGGCTTAAAAACTTTGAGGATGGTTTGCAAATAGCGGGAAAAGAAGTTGCTATAGTTCCAGAAGATACCGGATGGGTAAATCTAACAGCGATCAACGGCCACTCCTGGAATAAACAGGGACAAATTAGGAGAATTGGAAAACTAGTGATGTTCCGTGGATCATTAAAAGGTAGCACGCTAAGTACACAAGATTTTTGTACGATTCCAGAAGGATTTAGACCAAGTAATCCAACTGATAATTATGAGTATCAATTCTTGTTACCACCACAAAGTAGCAATACTTTAGACAATGGCGGGATGGCTTATATCCGACCGAACGGCGTTTGCGGTCTACCTTCATTTAGGGGAACAGTCAACTTGTTTTTAGCACCAATTCAATACTATATAGACTAGGAGTGAAATGAATGAAAAACATTTGGAAATACGGGCGTACTGGCGGAGAGTACGCAGGAAAAGTGTTGGACGACATGCTTGTATCCGTTCCTTACACAGATCAGCCACCACTTGAAGGGGTACGTGCTGATGGTGAACCACTAACGATTGCTGATCAGATGTTTGATCCTAAATTGAACCAATGGATTGTTTTAGCAAACGCACTAGATCACAACGATTTAAACAATCTCAAAGCGATGTACAAGGCTCTGGAACATGAAAATGACAACCTAAAACAGCTAAATGCCAAACTCATGCTAAACGATGTAGCAATTAAACAGGAAAATACTGCATTGAAAGAAAAAGCTGATAGTTTAGCACAAATCAATTCAAAGACAATGCTTGCTTCGCTTCAAAACAGCAAGGATATTGCAGAAATTAAAGAGCAATTAAATCCAGAGACAGAAGGAGGCGAGTAGTATGTTTAGTTTTAGCGATGTGAAAATGATGTTTGACTGGGGCTGTTTTACAGAAGAACAGGTTCGTGAATTTGTTCCATTATGTATTACGGATGAAGAAGCGGATGAGATTATTAATAGCGAAGAATAGAAGCGTGCTCAAACGAGTGCGCTTTTTGTATGGCCAAAAATAGAAAGTGAAGGGTGGAAACATGGTGATCATTGATAATTTAGTTTTGTTATCAGAGTTTAAAAATCTAGTAAGCAACGTTTATATTCAAATTTTTGTTTGGATTGTCATTGCGGATATCATTACAGGAGTTTGTAAAGGACTTGCTGGAAAAGAAACAAATAGTACTAAGGGACTAATGGGGGTAGTAAAGCATTTGCTGGTCGTGGCGCTTGTGCTGATTGCGTATCCCTATCTTAAAATCATGAACTTTGAAGGAGTCGCAACAGCTTTTGTGCTTTCATACATTGCTGTTTATGGAATCTCGGTGATCGAGAATTTAGGTCAGCTAGGAATCCCGATTCCAGATTTTGTGAAAGATCGATTCAGCAAATTAAAAGATTCATCTGAAGAACAAGGAAAAGACAAAAATAATACTTTAGGAGGAAAACAATAATGGTCAATATTATCAATAATTCAGTATGTCGTGGTGTAGCAGGTAAACGTGTAGGAGATGTGAAGGGTGTAGTCATCCATAATACTTGGACAAACACAACAGCAGAACAAGAAATGAATCGTTTAGCAGGAATGACAGATAAACAGTTAGAAGCAGGATTTGCTCATTATTACTGTGATGAAAACACGATTATTCGCACAGAAGATACTTATAATCGTGCTTGGCACGTCGCTAATTCTGACGGTAATAATAGCTATCTCGGATATGAAGTGCGTGGGAATCGGGAAACGCCAAAAGCAGTCTTCCTACAAGCGGAGCAAAATGCTTTCTGGCAAGCAGCGGAGGATCTTCGTTTTTACGGATTGCCAGTTAACCGAGATACAGTCAAATGCCATCATCAATTTTCAGCAACTGAATGCCCTAAGCGTTCACTGATGGAACATTGTGGCTATGATTCTACGTTAGCAGTTCCTGCAGCCATCACTGCTCAAATGCAAGATTACTTTATTTCACAAATCAAGAAATACCATGATAATCCCGCATTGAAACCTGATGGCAGTACAGAAGATCAGAATCATGATGATAAAGTATCAGCAAGTACGCCAACGCATCAAGGGAATGCCTATGGAAAACTAGATATTTTCAAGAAGGTATCAGACAAAACTGTTCGTGTGGCTGGTTGGTTGGTTCCTGATAAACCACAAGGTGCAATTGGAACTTATGCTTACGTACTTGTGATGGAACACGGGACACCTAAAGAATTAACACGTATCCAATCTCAAGGAATTGCTCGTCCAGATGTCAAAAAGGCATACGGCTATCAAGGTGGCGACGCGCTAGGTTTTGATGTTACTTTTGATTCTAGTTGGATGAAAGGAAAGAAAATTGATATCATCTTACGTCGATGCAATCAGTCTAATGGTGAAGGCGCAGTGAATGATGTGCGGATTTCTGATATCTATTTGACGCTATAAATAAAAATAGCCCCTCGTTGAGGGGCAGTACATATATTAATTATCAATGTATTCTCCTAGATAATGATAGGTTGACAGATAACATAGATATTCATATCCTTGTAATTAGGAGGTGCAAAATGGAAATTTCAATTTATATTGATGACTCAGGTCAATTACACTCAAACTATTATTCTGATTATTTTGTTTACGGTGGATTTTGGTGTTTGGATTCTGAGAAATCTAAGATAAAATCAGCTTTTTCAAAAACTAAAAGACAATTATTTCATACTAGTAAAGAAATAAAAAGCAGTAACATGGAACACTGGGAAAAGAAACGTTTTCTAAAAAAAATTGTTAAAGAAGATGTTCATCCGATTTATGTAGTTACTAAAGTATCAAGTTTAACTATTGATTTTTTTAATTGTGAAGCCGTTCAATTGCATAAAAATTATATTTTGAGAAGACTAGTAGAAGATGCCCTGAAACAAATAAAGAAATTAGGGTATGGACACATAAAAAAAGTTAATCTTTACATTGATAATCAAAGCCAAACTAATGTATGTAATCGTGATAGTTTTAAAAATTATATTAACAAAGTATTTAAAGGGTGCTATAAAAACAGTGAATACTTTCTAGAGTCTGATGTAGATTTTAAAGTCGAATACATGGATTCTAAGTCTGAGCCATTGATACAGGTAGCAGATTTACTTGCAAATTGTAAGTTCCAACGTTTCCAAAATAAATCTAAAGACCTAAAGATTTTGTTAGATAAAAAAACAGATACGTGTTGTAGAAAACACCCTAATTTTTTTTCTAGCGAAAGTATTGCGTAAAAAAAATATATATGCTATTATTCAATTGCAGCAGTGATAGCTGATAAACAAGATTATAGAGCTACTATTTAGTAAGTGATATGTATTGTCACCTCTTTCTTGTTGGCCGCCTTAGGCGGTTTTTTTTATTATATTGGTAGCTTTTTGAGCAAAATTTATGATCAGCCTATTAAATGTAGTTAAAAGCCTTAGCCAAGGATGGTTGAGGCTTTTTTGTTTCTATAGACATATTACTTTAATTCAAGTAAATTAAATACGTTGTCGCGGAAACCCTCTTTATTGTTCATTAACTTATGAATGATTCCTCCAATGGTACATTTAGCTCAGTTGGTCAGAGCAAACGGCTCATAACCGTCCGGTCGTAGGTTCGAGTTACATATAGTAATTAAGTTAGTTGTGTGTTAAAATTACTTAGAAGAGTATTCATGTAAATAAAAGCTTTCTTCAGCCACTTTCGGGTGGTTATTTTTTTATACACAATCTTATGTCTATTTCCTTCATAAGTTATGATGACATCTGTTCAGAGCTACTCGAAAGAGTAGCTTTTTTAGTATTGATTTTTTACAGGATGAGATTATAATAATAATCGTAATAGCTGATGAATCAATTTCCCAATCTTTTTACGTATTTAAACAGCGAAGCGTCTTCGGACGCTTCTTTTTTGTACCACAATCAATATTTATATTTGGATCACCTCTAGATAGTTTCTTTGGACTCATAATGAGTCGTTTAACAAATCAGAGTAATAAGTCATTGATTTCTTTAAATTCTTTATCAAGTTCTTTTTCATCATATTTTTCATATTTATCAGCTTCATGAAGAACTTTTTTAATTTCGTGAATAGCCTTTCGTTCAACTAACCATTTTTTTAGGTTATGTTTTTTTTCTGGATTTTCAGATAACGTATCAAGTTCGTCTAACTCTTTATCCAGTTTATTGACAACAGAAACAATTTTGTTTACAACTTTTTCTTCTTTGTTTTCTAAATTTGACATTTATCTTCACGTCCTTTTTATTTGATAATTTAAGTATAGAACTTTGATATAGTTTATACAAATAGAAACGCTTCTTCGTGTATTCTGTGCTTTTCTTTTGGAATGAGGAAAACTTTGGAGTAATATGAACGTGGACAGAACAATATTAGGAGGAATAAACTATGTGTACGTCTATTACTTATGTAACAAGTGATCATTATTTTGGAAGGAATTTTGATTATGAAATATCTTACAATGAAGTAGTCACTGTTACTCCAAGAAATTATAAGTTGAATTTTCGAAAGGTAAATGATTTGGATACTCATTATGCAATGATTGGTATTGCCGCTGGTATAGCTGACTACCCTCTTTATTACGATGCGACAAATGAAAAAGGATTGAGTATGGCTGGGCTAAATTTTTCTGGGTATGCTGATTATAAAGAAATACAAGAAGGGAAAGACAATGTATCTCCTTTTGAATTTATTCCTTGGATTTTAGGACAATGCTCAACAGTAGGAGAAGCTAAAAAATTGTTAAAAAATATCAATTTAGCAAATATAAATTATAGTGATGAACTTCCTTTATCCCCTTTACATTGGCTATTAGCTGATAAAGAAAAATCAATTGTCATTGAAAGTATGAAAGATGGACTTCATATATATGATAACCCTGTGGGTGTTCTTACCAATAATCCTTCATTTGACTATCAATTATTTAATTTAAACAATTATCGTGTCTTATCGAGTGAAACTCCTAAAAATAATTTTTCAAATCAAATAAGTTTGAATGCCTATAGCCGCGGTATGGGAGGGATAGGATTGCCTGGAGATTTGTCCTCAGTTTCTCGTTTTGTTAAAGCGACTTTTACGAAGCTGAACTCTGTATCTGGAGATTCAGAGTCAGAAAGTATTAGTCAATTTTTCCATATCTTAGGTTCAGTAGAACAACAAAAAGGTTTGTGTGATGTTGGTGATGGAAAATATGAATATACAATTTATTCTTCTTGTTGCAATGTTGACAAAGGAATCTATTATTATCGGACATATGAGGACAGCCAAATTACTGCAATTGATATGAATAAAGAAGACTTAGATAGTCATAAGTTAATTAGTTATCCAATTATAGAAAAACAACAAATTAAATATATAAATTAGTTAGTATGTTGTGGTTGAGTATTTAATATAGATATAATACAAAAAGGCAAAGATATTTTCAAAACATTTTTTCTTGATGTGATATCCTTGTCTTTTTTGTAATGTTTTTAACTTATTGCTTTTGCAAAATTTATTTACCTGTTTTCTGGATCAACGATAGTGTATATTATGCTATTCTTTTTTGGATTTTAGGACGTTTAAAGAGGCACTTTTTTACATAACTTAATCCATAGACCTTTTAAGTATGCTGTGAGATAATAATAAAGAAGAGTTTAAAGCGCACCCCAAACCACTTCCCCATAAGTGTATTACGCTTTAAACTCTTTTATATTTGAATTCACTAAGAAGCATACCATATTTTTGAAAAAAAGTGAGAAAAAAGGCTTATAATTAGGATTTAGAGTAATTAATTAGATGTTTATTTTATAGGACTGATACTATAGATTACAAATAGTATCGTATTTCGCAATCTTAAAATTATCTTCTTACTATAAATAAGATAATAAAATTTGTATTTGTCCTTTTTAGGTAACTTATTTTAATCTATATACCTTTCTGGATCAACGAAAGTATACTTTATATAGTCATAACGCCGATGATCGCTCCGTGCGTCTGGCACGTCAGTCACGATATCAAACAAAAAATATACATCTTTCTTCATTCTAGTTTTCGCAGCAGGAATTTTAAAGTAGTTCTTATTAGAATAGTAGAGATTGATTAATAAGCTATCTTCGATTGCTAAAAAGAAAACTTCTGAATCCCACACCTTATAAAAATCTTTGACAAATCTATTCGAAGGATCAAATTTAAACCATAATTGTGTTTTTCCTTCCATTAACATATAAAGTTCACCTCAAAAAGAGTATACGAACAAACGTTCTTATTGTAAACCCTAAAATAGATTTTCCTGAATATGTATTTACAATATCTAAACGATAATATGCATTTCTTCTTATAAAAAGACCCCAGCAATTAAATTTGGTTGAGGTCTTTTTTCGTTCTTCTATTAATTTTTCTAACTCCTGTTTCAATATACATATAAAAAAGTAAAAATAATAGAAAAACTAGTGATAGCTTTGGTGATAGTGATATTAAAAATCAGAAAAGATAGAAAAAACAAGAGATAGATAAAATGCTGATATTTCGGCGTTTTCTAACGGTATAAAAGAGAAAAAAAGTAATAAATGTATAAATGATACAAGAAAAACATGTTCGCACTTCTAGGCAAACCAGGCTTTGAAGATCTTGCTAAAGAATTGAACGAACGCCTTTAAAATAAGGGTTTTTCGCTAGATTTAAATAATCAGTGATAGAAACATGTTCGCTTTAAAATGAAAACTGGTATCCATTTAGGTACTCAAACATACTGCATCGTTTATTCAGAATAAGGGGCTGTGACAAGACTTTTGTCACAGTCCCTTGTTTGTATAGAAATCGATTGATTGCCTTGTTCTTTAGTTTGATTTAGGACTTTAAGAACAGTGAGGCTGACTTCGAAGACCCATTCTATTTTTTGTTTTCTAAAATCAACAAAAAAAGCACTCACTTCGAGTGCTTTTTTACGATATATTCTTAGCTTAAGATAGGCCTAATTTTTCTTTTACAGATGAGGGTACCTTATCGCTGGTAATTACTTTTTTCTCTATGATCCGCTTTTCGCTTGCTTTCAACTGCAAGATCGTTCCTTCGGGGTAAGCAGAACCATTGGCAGAGTCACCAGAAGTAATGACATCGAAATCTAACTGTCTTTTTTCACCGTTTTCAGCATAAGCATCTACGTTGTATTTAAAACCTCTTCCAATTACTTCCCCATTATCTGCTTTGATATCAGTTTCTGCAGGCATTGGAGCTTTGACTACCGCATAATAATCTTTACCTACATAAGTAGACTGATAGTAGTCCCAACCTTTCCATCCTATAAAAGCAATCAATATGATAACGATCAACCCTAAAATTTTTTTCATGAAAGATCTCCTTTTTTATTTTTATTATATTAAATATTATACAGATAATAACGGAATATTATCATCGAAACAGCTAACAAAATTGTCATAAAAAACGAGATGGTTGATATTAGAACTTGTGTTTTTGTTTAGGTCTAGAGATAAAGAGAGACAATTTCCAAATATATGTAATGAATACAAAAAGACGTTTGTCGCGGATTACCGTTACAAACGTCTTTTATTGATTTTCCGAGATCTCATCAGTCGCCATTTGGAATGGTTCACTCCTTATCTAGATTCGTTTAATGCTCGGACTGCTTGTTCGATTGTAATACCAAACGCAACGTTATTTTCGTTTTGTGCATCAATCGCCATAAAACGGTTAGAAGTTGTATCAAAAGCTACGCGGTATTGCATATTTGTTTTTGTAAACGTCATAAAATCCATCTCCTTTGTAATGTAATTTAGTTCTTGAAAGTTTCCTTTAAACTTTCGAACTTATACCAAGTTTAGCATCGTACGTTTTTTGATGCAATTAAAAAGCATTTATCATTTTCCTTATTTATTTTTTCTTAAATGGTTTAGCTATTTTCTTTTAATCCGATAAGTAGCCCAATCATTAAGGTTACAAATACTATTGCTTGAATATAAATCATATGCTCACCTCTTTATAAATAACTTAGCAATATAAAGAAAAAAACGCACGAACAACATAGGAATATAAACAAACGTTTTTGTCACAACGTCTAAGATCGTGTTAAAAAATAGTTATCTAAAAAGCAGAAAGATACTCAAAATAAAAAATAAAAAAATGAATAAAAACGTTTTCAAATATAAGGTAATTTGTTATTATAAAATAAAGAAAAAACAAAATAAAAATAAAGAAAAGAGGGAATGAAATGGTAAAAGCAGAAGTAGGAAGATCTTATATATGCAAACCGATCGGAGTATCTCATGAACTAATCGGCTGTATTGAACGTACATATATCAACACGGCTGTCGTGTATGTTGAAAGTTATGACCAACGAGACTATCAACTTATCAATGAAAGCAAGTATCGCATGCTCGTAAAATTCTGTGATATTAGCGCACCTGCTGAATTGGTTTCTTAAACAGTATTTTTGAGAATTCGCAAGAACTCCCTTATAATATAAATAAAGACAGAAGGGAGCGAGAAGATATGCCAAAAAGAAAAAGTTCAGGGAAAATGGGAATTATTCTTGCAGTAATCTCTGCAATTCCTGCTATTTTAGCTATTGTTCGTGCGATGAAGGAATCAAGAGAAAGTTAAGCACACATTATGAGCGTCAAACAAAAAACGCATATACCTGCGGTGGCAGGTTATGCGTTTTTTGTTGTATAAAGACTTTTTTCATTAACGATTTTTGATTAGCCGACTCCCAAAACAAAATTTAGCAGTTTATCTGAATAAGTGATTTCTTCATCTGTTTGTTTCACACTTTCATTTAGTAGTCCCATCTCATCGGTTATGATACCATCCACACCATAAAACATCATGCGGCTCATGGCATCTGAATCGTTGATTGTCCATACATATACTTCTTTTCCGTCTTGGTGGGCAGAATTAATGAAGTTACGGTTGATCGTACTATATTCCATTGTCAGAAAATCAGCAGGCGTCACAGGGGGCCCAACAATATTGAAAGGTAAGATGTAGCCCACATAAAAGTTTGGTTCTGCTTCTTTTAAATCTGAAACGGTTTGGTACGTCAAACTTTGCAAAATATGATGGTTCTCTAAGATAACTTTGCGGTATTTATGGACAAATCGTTCGACAAGGTCATCCGAATCTTTTTTAGAGGTCTTGATCTCAATAAGTAATTTTTGGTTTAGCTTATGTGCTTTTTCCAAATAAGAATCAAAAGAACAAACAGGGGCTTGCACTCCGTTTTCAGTAACTGTAAGATTTGTCAATTCTTTCAATGTAAGATCCTGTGGTGTTCCATTTACCCCTGTTAAGTGACGAAGATTTGCATCATGCATCACTACGAAATGACCATCTTTTGTTTCCTGAACATCCATCTCTACATAATCAGGATGATAGTCTCTGCTTGTTTTTTCAAGTGCTTCTAAAGTATTTTGCGCCCCATTTTGGGTACTCACACCTCTGTGAGAGACAGTCACTGGTTTTGTCTGAACAGCTGAAGTTAGATAATCCATATTGTAAAGACAGACGCCAATACCGAAAAAAACTGCAAAAAGAGTCAAACCAGTGTTTTTCAGCGCAGAGAAACGCAAGTTGGGGGCTTGTGGGATAAACCACTTAGGGATCTCAGGCAAGAAGCCTTCGTCATCCATGAAATCAACAATGATATAAAAAATCCCTACGGTAGACATCACGATATTGAATAATAAAATCCCTTGTAAAAGCGTCATAGCAAACACAGCGCTGATCAATGCATAGTCTGGGAAAAATTGTTCAACCATACTTTGTGCCAAAATAACAACGATATATCCTAAAGAAGAAAGGAGTAAAATCGTACCGCCAATCACAATAAATTGGCCCGTGATGGCCAAAAGACGCGATTTGGTCAATGACCAGCTTTCCCGAATGGCTGCTCGAAAAGGACGATCTCGTAGAATCATTTCCGGTAAAGCAAAAATCAGTCGAATCCCAATATAGCCAAGGAAAATATAAACGAGTAAAAAGGAACTGACGATGATCCAACGGTTAGCAAAAATAAAATCCATAATGAAAGCGGGGATTTTTATTTTTGACAGTAGATCAGAATTAAAACTTAATCCGCTGATCGGTAGAATCAATAAAAAATAAGCAAGGAAAAACAAAAAAGTAATGGGTCTCACTTTCTTCAGCTGAAGTATCGTCAAGTGTAAGAGTTGCTTCAAAGAGATTGGTTCTTTCTTTTTAATAAAAAAGACACTCATCAAAAGAAAAGTAAATTCGAAATAAACTAACAGTAAAATCATCATCAAAACTACGATTAACGAGAGTAGAACTCCAGGATGTTGAGAAAAAATTGAAGGAATATTGTCATAAGACAAATAGTCAATTGCCCCTCGGTGTAAAATAAAACGGGTCGTACTGCTCAATAAGGGTAAACAAATAAATAAAATAAAGCCATGCATCAGCAAGACATCACGGAAATAAGCTTGTGTTCCTTTTAAAAAGTCCCAAGCATTACCTAAGCTACGTTTTAAATAATTCATCCTATCACCTGCTCTTCACATTGTAGCGCAAATCTAATGAAAAAGGAAAGGGTGCAGTGTGTTTTGCAGACCCTTTCCCAGATTTAACATTGTCAATCAATGACTAATTTTGCAAAATAAATATTATCCAAGAAGACCACTTAGATATTGGCCTCCATAAATCAAGGCCATACTATATAAGAAAATCGACAGTGGTTTAGCAATCAAAATGATTAGTGTATATCGTTTCACTGACATGTTTGTCAATCCAGCCATCAAACATAACGCATCGTCAGGAGCAACTGGAAGAAAAATAGCTAGAGCAAACAGCTTCTCAAAGCGGTTTTGATTATCCAGCCAGCCAATATATTTGTTATATGTCTTATCGCTAATCATGGAAAGTATGAATGGCTTTCCATAACGACGCCCTAGCAGAAAAATGATAATCGAACCAATGCAGATTCCAATATAGTTATAGATAAATCCAGCATAAGGGCCAAATATCAGGACACCAGCTGCAGTACTGATCCCTCCAGGAATGATTGGAATAACTACTTGCAGGATTTGGATGAAGACAAAAATAATCGGTCCTAAAATGATGGAATCACCTACTAATCCTCTTAACGCATTCAAATCTTTGAAAACACCTAAATTAATAAAATAAATCGTCAGCGCGATTGATAGGCCTAATCCGATAATGGATATGAAATTTATCAGTTTTCGAGAGGCAGCAATATTCATTATTCACCAACTCCTTAGAGGTTCTTTGTTAACTATACTTTACTAGAAAAGCAACTAACTGCGCCATTTTTTGATATGACAGAAAACAAACAATTTTGTAAGTTCATCATAAGTATAAAAGATTGATCTCAAAAAAACATCCAACTAAAGACTTATTTAATAACTTGTTTTTTTTTAAAATAAAAAAAGCGTTAGCAACTATGCTTAAAAAGCATATCGACTGAATAAACTAAGCATTGGACAGGCTGAAAGACTACATTTAAAATGAAATACGAAGAAACAATAGAAAATAAAGTTGCCTTAGAACCACAGTTGAATCACCTAACAGTCGTGAAGGGAGAATAAGAGAAATGGCAGAAAAACAAACCGCAGGACGAGATCAATTAGGAGATTTTGCACCAAAATTTGCAGAATTGAATGATGATGTTTTATTTGGACAAGTATGGTCCAGAGAAGAATTATCTGCTCATCAGCGTAGTATCATCACCATATCTTCATTAATTTCAGGAGGAAATTTTGAACAATTGCCAGCTCATCTGAAGATTGGCAAACAAAATGGCATTACTGGTGAAGAAATAGCAGAAATCATTACCCATTTAGCTTTTTATGTAGGATGGCCAAAAGCTTGGTCAGCTTTTAACTTAGCAAAAGAAATCTATCTAGAAGGAAACAGCGTAAACAAGAAAGAGGCGTAAATGATGACAAAATACGAAGAAATACACAATGGCGTGATTTTTCCAGCAGGGGAAAAAAACGAAGCTTACGCTCAGGTATTTACTGGGCAAAGCTATCTGAATATGTTAGTGAATGATCCCGAAGTTTCTGTTGGTGTAGGGAATGTAACATTTGAACCAGGTTGTCGCAATCACTGGCATGTCCATACAGATGGATATCAAATCTTACTTGTGACTGGCGGAGAAGGATGGTACCAGGAAGAAGGAAAGCCAGCAAGACGATTAAGAGCTGGAGACGTTGTGGTGACGCACAAAGGAATCAAACACTGGCATGGTGCTACAAAAGACAGTTGGTTTGAACATTTAGCGATCACTTCCGGAAACTCAGAGTTTTTAGAACCTGTAACAGATGAAGTGTATGAAGGATTGGAAAATCAATAATGTCAAGCTTGAACAGCTCCTGAAAGTAGATTTTAATCGAACTTTCAGGAGCTGCTTTTTTGATTCAGTCTTTTATAAATAGAAAATAGGGTTAATAATAGGAACGAGGAGAAGCACGTCGAAAGATCTTAATATTGATAATCGGCTGGGCGTACATGATTTCCACGTCATCAATCAAACTACCTAACAGATGATAATCTTCCCGATCATGTCGGGGATTACCTAATAGTTCCTGATAGTAGATTTCCATACTAGGGTCCCGAGGATTGTTCAGC
This sequence comes from Enterococcus sp. MSG3290, assembly GCF_050555565.1. NCBI lineage: Bacteria > Bacillati > Bacillota > Bacilli > Lactobacillales > Enterococcaceae > Enterococcus > Enterococcus sp. MSG3290. The sequence goes on from NZ_CP187862.1 coordinate 1,037,045, forward strand.
AAATCAGCAAGTACATCTAAATCTTCTGGCTGAGTTTCTGCCGTACCCTGTATCTCTATGAAAAGCCCTTCCTCAGCAAATTCTACTCCAATACGTATTTCAGTTATTTCATGGGAATATAAATAAGTAAGAAGCTCATCGATGATTCTTTTTGATAATTCTTTTTCCAAGTGTCTTTTTTTCCTTTCTGACAGCGGTAAAGTTATCTAGTATCGGTACAAGGATACCTGCAACGAAACCAGTTGAAAAACCACTGTTATATAGATTTAGTCCTCCGTGTAAAGTGCTGACGTTATGGACAAGAGCAATATGTAGCACACCAGCTATTACACCGTAAAAACTGCCGTAAAAACCGCTTATGGGCGCGAGACCTGTCCCAAACACAGCTGCAACAAGCATGCCAGTACTGGTGATCTCATGAAAAGTTCCAAACAAAGAAGCAATAAATATTCCGACTAGTATCGGAAAACTGTTTTTTAAATGACAACCAAAAGCACTGAAACCAACCGCAGATAAAATAGCACCGATGACAGGTCCATTTAACTGACCGCCAACCAGTAAAACATAAGAAGACAGCATCAGACCAACTAAGCCCATGTTGATCAAAGTAGCACCAATACCAGAATTAGCAATGAAATCAGTTGTCAATTTTCCAGATGAATCGAAAATCTCTCGAATCCCCGAAAGCCGAAAGGAATTATAATAGAAACCAATTCCGACTGTCAGCGAAAAAAAGCCAAAAATAATCCAAATGAGAGGAAAGTGATATTCATTGGAAACCAATGTATTTTCGACGATTGAATAGCTGAATAACCTCAAAACAGCAGTAAAAGTCATCGCAATCAACCCAGAGGTGAATCCAATATTATAAAGTGTGAATCCACGATGGAAAACTAAAGTTTGAGCAGCTAAGGGCGGAAGAAGTAGACCAATTGCTATGCCAGCTAAATTCCCCAATAAAATACCTATCAGTAAAGGAAAACGCATACCAAAAGTGATATAACTAACGACCGGTGATAATGCGCTACCAAACAGTCCGATCATGATGTACTGAGAAAAAGGTTTATTGACAAATACAGCGTATAGATACACACCTAAAATGATTGAGATAGAATTATAAAGGTTTTTGCCAAAAAAAGAGAAACCGGTAACTGTTAGAATCGAAGCAAATAAGGGACCGTTTAAAATCACCTTGTGCCGATAAGCTAAAAGCACAGAAAGTAAGGTCAAAATCCCTACATTTATGAATGCGCTTCCGAAACCGCCTAAAGCAAAATAATCTGTCAAAAGATTGCTTGGCGAGGTAAGAATAGTTAGCAATCCACTCCAATTATCAGTAGGAGTACCAGAAAGCAAGCCAATAAAAAGAAAAAAAGCACCTGTAAAACCAAGATAAAAATACTTTCTTTTCTGTGAAACGATTCGTTTTTGAGGATGAATATAAATAACGTCAGTTTCGTTTTCCATTACACACCTTCTTTTTCATTTTCTTTAACTATAACTTGAAATGAAAGATTTGGTCAACTATCATTTAGGTCAAAACTAAAAATGTAAGGGAACCCATTGAATTTAACCAAATTTTTTTAATTTTGCAAAAAAAGTTAAAGAAGACTGAGAAAAAAATTTAAAATATAACGTTTTGAGTAAAATGTTTGCAAAAAATGCTAAAAATAGGGTACAATAAAACAACATATACTGCAGTAAAGAAGTGGGGGAGTTTTAATGAGAAGAAAAGTCTATACCAAGGATCAAATTCTAAAAGCTGCTTATGATGTTGTTGCAAAGGAAGGGTTTAAAGGATTTACTGCGAGAAATATTGCTAAAAAGATGGGGATTTCGACACAGCCGATTTATCTGGAATTCAAAAACATGGAAGATTTAAAAAATACGTTGCTGGATTCTATCTTTGAACAACTAAAAGAAGATGTTTTCCCTATTGAACGTACTGGTGATAAAATCATTGATCTCGGTTTGAACTATATCTACTTTGCAAAAAAGCATCATAGTCTTTACATGGCATTGTACATTGATGAACATGGGGACGGAAAGAAAATGCATGATTTTTCATACAATTATTTCTGTGAAATAGTTAAAGAAGATGAAAGATACAATCAATTATCGGATGAATATGTCGATGCTCTGCATACTGGTACGTGGGTAGCAGTGACTGGCTTAGCGTCATTGATGTCATCAAATATCATGCATCCAACAGAAGAACAAATCATTGCACTGATCAAACGGACAATTGACTCGATTTTAGCATTAGATAATCCTGAAATAATCAGATAGTGTTCTATCAGTATGAATTTGATCGGTAAGTCCGTTGGCTGCAAACTGTCAATGGACTTTTTTGCTAAAAAAAGCGATTTCTGTTATTTATCTATTAGAAATAGGCTTGACATTTCGTGGAAAAAGTTTAAAAATAGTACTTACGGAAGGTTGGCAGAGTGGTAATGCACCGGACTCGAAATCCGGCGAACCGGCTAATACCGGCGCGCAGGTTCAAATCCTGTACCTTCCTTATATCAACGATTAGAGGTTGTAAAGAAGCTGTCCTGCATCAAGTAATAAGAACGGCCAAACAAAAATAGCTTTTCCTATTTTTTCATTTGGTTGGACTTATTACCGCAGATGCAAGCTTTTGAACACCGTTTGTTCGGAATAAAGGGCTGTGACAAGGCTTTTGTCACAGCCCCTTATTTTTGTTGTACTTTTAGCCTACAATATTTTTTGATTCCCCCTGAGTACTATTTTTTATAAATGCTAGTAAATCAATCTTCTTTGGCCTTTTTTTTGATAAAAAAAAATACTAGATGTAAGATAAAAGTGTAAAAACGATTTGTTTTAGGAGGGAAAACGATGTGTACCGCAATCACTTATGCAACGAAAGACCATTATTTTGGAAGGAATTTTGATTATGAGATGTCTTATAATGAAGTAGTCACTATTACTCCAAGAAATTATCGTTTCGATTTTAGAAAGGTAAAAAATTTAGATAAACATTATGCAATGATTGGGATAGCAGCTGGGGTAGCCAACTATCCACTCTATTATGAGGCTACCAATGAAAAAGGGTTGAGTATGGCAGGACTGAATTTTCCTGGCAATGCTGATTATAAAGAATTACAAGAAGGAAAAGATAACGTTGCACCATTTGAGTTTATTCCATGGATACTAGGGCAATGCTCAACCATAGACGAAGCTAAAGAATTATTGGCTACTATCAATCTAGTCAATATCGATTTTAGTGAAAAACTACCCTTGTCACCTTTACACTGGTTATTAGCTGATAAAGAAAAATCGATAGTAATTGAAAGTATGAAAGATGGACTTCATTTATATGATAATCCTGTCGGTGTGTTGACAAATAATCCGCCATTTGATTATCAATTATTTAATCTGAACAATTATCGCTCGCTATCAAATGGAACACCAGAAAATCATTTTTCAAACCAGATCAGCTTGAATGTTTATAGTCGTGGGATGGGAGGATTGGGCTTACCTGGAGATCTCTCTTCTGTTTCTCGATTTGTAAAAGCCACATTTACTAAAATGAATGCTGCATCAGGTGATTCAGAATCTGAAAGTATCAGTCAATTTTTTCATATACTAGGCTCAGTCGAGCAACAAAAAGGAGTATGCGATACTGGAGAAGGAAAATACGAATATACGATTTATTCTTCTTGCTGTAACGTTGATAAAGGGATTTATTATTATCGTACGTATGAAGACAGTCAGATTACTGCTGTAAATATGAATAAAGAAGACTTGAATCGTCATGAATTGGTCAGTTATCCAGTCATAAAAGAGCAACAGATAAACTATGTCAATTAATTAATGAATAGATCCGTTTGGTATCATATTTTCTGATACAGTCATAATTAGACACGATCTTTAGGTCGTGTCTTTTTTTGCTGGTTTTTTTGGAAATAGCATCCACTAATATTTTTTTAACACGAAGAGAATAAGATAGCCTCAAAAAAGAAAACATGGTAAATTAGATATTGGGACTTTATTTTCTGTAAAAACAGAAACTTTCATCTTTTGTTTTCACGTGACGAAACTGTAAGAGAGAAAATATTCGTCCGCTATTTATTCTATGATAAGATGCATATGAATGAAATAAACAGTAATTTTATATTAGGATGTGAAAGTTAAATGTGCGGTATTGTAGGTTTTGTTAACGACAAGGACAACAAAAAAACAATTATTAATACAATGATGGATCGAATCGTTCACCGTGGACCTAATAGTTCAGGAGAATATATCGATAAACATGTTGCTTTAGGATTCAGAAGATTAAGTATTATTGACTTAGAGGGCGGTACTCAGCCTATTTACAATGAAGATCGGACAAAGATCATTATTTTTAATGGCGAAATCTATAATTACCAGCCTTTGAGAGAAGAATTGATTGCAGCTGGCCACGTTTTTCAAACACATGCAGATACAGAAGTCCTTTTGCATGGTTACGAAGAATGGGGAACAGAATTATTGCAAAAGATCCGCGGAATGTTTGCTTTTGCTATTTGGGATAATGAAAAGAATGAGTTATTCGGTGCAAGAGACCACTTTGGGATCAAACCATATTATTATGCAGAAATGAACGGAACATTTATGTTTGGTTCAGAAATCAAAAGTTTTCTGCCTCATCCTGATTTTAACAAAGAATTGAACAAAGAAGCGTTGAAACCTTATATGACTTTCCAATATTCTCCATTAAACGGCGAAACATTCTTCAAAGATGTCTATCGTTTGCCTGAAGGCCATTATTATACGTATAAAGATGGAAAACTAGACATTCAGCAATATTGGGATGCAGATTTTGAAACAAAAGAAACGCATTCCCGACAAGAATGGATCGAAAAAATCGACGAAACCGTTCAAGCTTCTATTGAAGCACATACGGTCAGTGATGTAGAAGTTGGTTCTTTCTTATCCAGCGGGGTTGATTCCAGTTATGTAACCTCTGTATTGAAACCAGATCATTCTTTCTCAATCGGGTTTGATGATAAAACCTATAATGAAGCGATTGAAGCCAGAAAACTAACCGAACTATTGGACTTAGATAATACAGCAGCAGTGATCGACGGAGACATGTCGTTCAAAGCATTCCCTTTGATCCAGTATCACTTAGATGAACCTGATTCAAATCCTTCTTGCGTACCTTTGTACTTTTTAGCAAATCTTGCTTCACAAAGCGTGCGGGTAGTCCAATCTGGAGAAGGGGCGGATGAACTGTTTGCGGGATACCAAACGTATGGATTCCATACGAATTCAAAATTCATCCGTGTGATTGCTCAAGGATTGAAAAAATTACCAAAAGGAACACGCTATAATTTAGGACGTAAAATCGGAAAAATGAAAAATTTCCATGGACGGATCCATTTATATGAATCACTTGCTCCTGCAAAAGAATATTTTATCGGTCATGCTCGAGTGTTCGAAGAATCAGAAGCATCAGAAGTGTTGACACCAAAATATCAAACAGCACCATCTGTGGATGAAATCATGACTGTTCATTACGAGAAAACAGAAGGAATCAAAGATGAAGTCAATAAGATGCAATATGTCGATCTTCATCAATGGATGCCAAAAGATATCTTGTTGAAGGCAGATAAACTTTCTATGGCAAGTTCTTTGGAAGTCCGAGTACCTTTATTGGATATCGAAGTCATGAAATTGGCTCAACAAATACCAAGTAAGTTCTTATTGAATCAAAACAACACAAAAGATATTTTCAGACAAGCTGCGAACAAACATCTTCCGGAAGAGTGGTCGAATCGGGTGAAATTAGGATTTCCTGTGCCAATCAAAGCTTGGTTGAAAGAAGAACACGGCTACGAACAAGTCAAAGCATTATTCGAAGCAGATTTTGCAAAAGAATTTTTTGATCAAGAAAAAATCATGAAGTTGCTAGATGACCATCACGAAGGACGTAAAGAAGAGCAAAGAAAAATCTGGACAATCTTCAGTTTCTTGACATGGTATAAAGTCTACTTTGTAGATGAAACGATTCCGCAAGCAGAAGCAATCGACTATGTGACTGTTTGATGAAAATCAAATATCAATAAAAAATAGGTTTTCTCCTACCGTTTAACACCGAGTGATAAGAAACAATTTCAAAAAACAGCTCTTCCCGTTTTATAGATATTATGACTTGTGGTTCGGAGTTGGCAGAGGAACACCATTGTTTCGAACATAAGGGGTTGTGACACGATTTTCGTCACAACCCCTTTACATATGTTCAATAATCGATTTCTTTTTCTTTTGTCCCATCTTTTTTATAAATGACCAAAGTTGATTCTTTGTTTTGTGCTACTTGCTTTCCTTTTTCGATCGCTTCTTTCTTTGTATCAAAATGGTTGCTAGCCTTTTTTGCTCCTTTAGATTTCACGATCCATTGTTCTTCGGCATATTCTACGATCACATCTGAATCAAGCAATTTTCCGGCACGAGGATTCGTATCATGTTTATCCGACTTACTTGGATTTTTTTCTTTTTCGAATGTTCGTCTTTCTGATTCACTAGCATTTTCATACCACTCTTTTGCTTGATCAATGGCAATTGGGATCGCACGGCTATCAGGGTAACCCTCGTCTAATAGAGCATTTGCGATGTCGATCGCCTTTTTTCTTGTCAGTTTATCTAAGTTTTTCATTGATGCAGGAAAGTCCTTCATGTTCCATGGCATATTAGTATCCCCCTTTATTTAAAAAAACATAGTCTCTATAAACAAGTGTAAGGGTATTTATACAAAAAGAAAAAGATTTTGTCTGAGAAGTAAAACCGTTGTATTTATCGTCAAGTAGTTTTACTTAACAAAATCGTGAAAAACACTAGCAATCTGGAAAAAATCATGGTAAGATAATCAAGTCTGAGAGTCATCTTAGAGGATTCTTGTAAAAATGGGAGGGAAGATCATGCGCGTAAACATCACTTTAGAGTGTACTTCTTGTAAAGAACGTAACTATCTAACAAGCAAAAACAAACGTAACAATCCTGATCGTTTGGAAAAACAAAAATATTGCCCACGCGAACGCAAAGTTACTTTGCACCGTGAAACAAAATAATGTTTTTAAAGTTCTCAATTCCTTGCTGGTCAAAGAATTGAGACTTTTTTTATCTCAAAACATCTAAAATCATAAGGAGCGGATAATATGTTTATTTCCATGTGGGCACAAGATAAAAATGGTCTGATCGGCAAAAATGGTTTGTTACCATGGCGATTGCCAAATGATATGCGTTTCTTTCGCGAACATACAATGGATCGAATTTTAGTGATGGGAAGAAAGACCTATGAAGGAATGGGGGATCTTTCACTTCCTTATCGCCATATCATCGTGTTGACAACGCAACCAAATTTTCGTACGAAAGAAAATGCGGAAGTAATGCATTCGATCGATGAACTTTTGTCGTATAGTCAAACGATCTCAGAAGATATCTATGTTTCGGGTGGTAGTCGGATTTTTCAAGAACTTCTTCCTTACACTGGTCGGATCTGGCGAACATTGATCGATAGCACGTTTGAAGGCGATACGTATATTGGGAATATTGATTTTTCAGACTTCACCCTTATAGAGGAGTATGAGGGGATAACGGATCAAGAAAATCTATATGCCCATCGTTTTCAAAAATGGGAAAGAGTAAAAAATAGGGTTGCTTCAAAAGAAGAATAAAATCTATGCGTCTAGTTTGTTAATAAGAACAAAAGCATCTCACGACTAATCGTGAAGATGCTTTTTTTAGTTAAAATCAATTTAGTTTTTCTTTGATATCATTGACCATTTCCTGACTGGCAATAGGTCCGTTATATAGCCAGCTAGATTCAGGTCCGAATTGCAGTACATGATTGTCTGTCACTGCTTTAAGATTCTTCCAGCTTGGTTCATTGAACATGGCAGCATCTTTGTCACTGTTCACAAGGATGATGTAGTCAGCATCTAATTCAGCTAGCTTTTCAGAGGAAACAGCAGACCAGTCAGAAGTGGCTTTTTTGGAGACCTCTTCCACTAGATCAGGAACACCAAATTCCAGATCGTCGTATACGATTCTTCCACTTGACCGATTTTTGCTGACCATAAAGGCTGAGTTGTTGGTCACCCACAACACTGCAGCTGTCTTGTTCTCGATTTTATCTGCTAGTTCTTCTCGAGTTTTCTTGATGGATTTTTGATAATCGGAAATGATTTTTTCTGCCTCTTTTTCTTTTGCCAAAGCTTTGCCGACATCTTTTAGTTGTTCTTCCCATGTGACATCTGTTCCGTTTTTTACAACATAAGTTGGCGCGATTTTGCTATATTGTTCGTATTTCCCGCCTTCGACAGTAGCGGAAGAAGAAATCAACAGCAAATCAGGCTCAAAGCTTAACACTTTCTCATAAGGAAGGTCATAAGAAATCGTTGGGACATCCTTTAAATCATCTTGCAGATAATCTTGAATGGAACCACTGCCAACAGTCCACTGGGCGATAGGTTTTTCCTCTAGTGCAATCAGATAGTCTTCTAAGTAACTGCCGATGATCCGTTTGGGCGCGTTTGGAATCTCTACTTTATGTCCAAGTGTATCTGTGACTGTATGAGTACTATTGGATGAAGTCGTCGAATTGGCAGTTGTAGCTGTTTCTTTATCTGAAGAGGGGGAGCAAGCGCTCAGTACTCCAGCCAGCAGCAATATGCTAGATAATGTGAATACTTTTGTTTTTAATTTCATTTCTTTCCTCCTGACATAATTGAGAATCTTTCTCATTGGTTATTATTCCTGATATTTCGAACGCTGTCAACCGCTTCATTTGGCTATAGATATGAAAGTAGCGCTTGACGAAATGTTGAAACAGCGTCATAATTGAGAATGATTTTCAGCGAAAGGATGGGTGAAATGACGAGATTAAGAGCAGCTGACATTGCAGCCGGCTACGAAAACAAAAAAATCATTGAAAACATGTCTGTTACGATTCCTGAAGGGAAAATCACGAGTTTGATTGGGCCAAATGGAAGTGGAAAATCTACTTTATTGAAAAGTTTTACCCGTATACTACCTGTGAAATCAGGAAAGATCATTGTCAATAACTCTGATATCTCTACATACAGTTCAAAAGAACTTGCAAAAAAAATTGCATTATTAGCACAAACTAGTGAACACCCTACAGGTATGACAGTAGAAGAAGTAGTATCTTACGGACGATACCCTTATCAAAAACTGTTCAGTGGCATGGACACGCAAGATCATGAAGCAATCGAGTGGGCGTTGGATGCTACAGGTCTAGCTGGATTTCGTATGCGGGATATCGCAACGCTGTCTGGTGGACAAACCCAGCGTGTCTGGATCGCTATGGCGCTTGCTCAGGAAACAGATATCTTGATCTTGGATGAACCGACAACATTTTTAGATCCGGCACACCAATTAGAGATCCTACAGTTATTGACTGAAATCAATCAAATGAAACAAACAACGATCTTGATGTCGATTCATGACATTAATCATGCTTCACGTTTTTCAGATTATTTATTAGCAATGAAAAACGGTAAGTTGATCACAGAAGGTACACCTGAAGAAGTGATCACAAAAGAGTGTATGAAAAAAATATTTGAGATTGATGCAACGATTGTCACGCTTCCAAGAACAAATAAACCAGTTTTTCTAACCTATGATTTGTTGCCAAAAGAGCAGGAGGATCAATTATGAGGACTATGAAGAAAAATAGACTCCTGCTTTTGGTCTGTTTTGTTCTTTTGATTATTTTTTTTGTTGCTCTTTCAAATGGCGCAGCGACTGTGGGAAAAGCAGATTTTTGGCAGGCGTTGTTTGATTTTGATAGATCAAAACAAAGTCACCAAATCATACGAAATATTCGTTTGCCTCGTGTGGCGGGAGCATTTCTTGTAGGGAGTTGTTTTGCATTGAGCGGTGCATTGATGCAAGGAGTGACAAGAAATCCTTTAGCAGATTCAGGCTTACTAGGAATCAACGCGGGTGCTTCGTTGGCAATGGCCCTTAGTTTTGCTTTTTGGCCTAAAGCTTCTGATTTTTCTGTGTTTCTAATGTCATTGGCAGGTTCTTTTGCTGTAACTTTGCTCGTATTTGGTTTTTTGCAGTTTTCGAAAATGGGCATGAATCCTTTACAGCTGATTTTAGCTGGCGTAGCTATTAGTTCTTTTTTTACTGCTATCAGCCAAGCACTTACCCAATTCTTTAATCTGCAGCAGGATCTTGCTTTTTGGTTTGTAGGCGGAGCTGCCAATATCACATGGAAACAATTAGCAGTATTGTTTCCTTTATATATACTTGCTGTTTTGGTTTCTTTTTCATTAGGAAAAGCAATATCTTTGATTCATTTGAGTGAAACACATGCATTAGCTCTTGGAAGTCATCCTAAACGAACGCGGTTGATTGTTTTCTGTCTAGTCGCAGTGTTGGCAGCCATAGCAGTTTCGTTAGTCGGTCCAGTCTCCTTTATTGGACTGTTGGTTCCGCCAGTTGTTCGTGGAATGGTTGGAACGGACTATCGTTATGTTCTACCTGTCTCTTTTTTAGTTGGCGGTGGATTGGTTATGTTGGCGGATTTTACAGCGAGGATGATCAATCCCCCTTTTGAAACACCTTTTGGATTAGTCATTGCATTGATTGGCGTTCCGTTTTTACTGATACAAGTAAGGAGGGAACAACGGTGAAAAAAATATATTGGACGTTTTATTTCTTGCTTTTTGTACTTGTCATCCTGTCTATAGGTAGTTTAATGATTGGTACGCCTTTTATTTACCTGGATCAGCTTTTTGCCACGTTCATAGGGAAAGAATCATCTTCTTTGGCGCTGATTGTTAGAGAATTTCGAGTTCCTCGATTACTGATCAGTTTATTAGCAGGAGCTTGTCTTGGCGTTTCTGGTTATATCTTGCAAGGAGTAACAAGAAATGAATTGGCAGATTCTAGTATATTGGGCATTAATGCCGGAGCAGGATTTTTAGTGATGCTTTATTTAGGTTTCTTTTCGCACTATTCGCTGCCGTTTCTATTGCTAGTTGTAGCCTTTCTAGGTGGTGTTTTAGCTGCTTGCTGTGTCTATCTTGCGGCCTATGATCGAAATGGCTTTTTGGGTATGAATCGAATCTTATTGTCCGGTATTGCCGTTAATGCCGGCCTTTCTGCATTAACATTGCTATGCACGATCCAATTATCTAAGGAAAATTATGGATTTGTGAATGCATGGTTAGCGGGATCAATCTGGGGTGCGAGCTGGCCTTATGTTTGGGCATTGCTTCCATGGGCGGTTATCTTAATTCCGCTAGGAGGACTTTATGCACAGAGGATTGGATTGCTATCATTTGGTCAAGAACGCGCGCAAGGATTAGGCCTTAACGTGGCTAAAAGTCAAAAAATCCTTTTGTTGTTAGCTGTTGCTTTGGCAAGCGGTAGTGTAGCGGTGACAGGTAGTTTATCTTTTGTAGGACTACTAGCTCCTCATGCTGCGAAGCTAGTCGTACGTAAAGAAAATAACTGGACCTTTGTTCTGAGCGGTTTGTTCGGTTCCATTTTTGTACTTAGTGCAGATATGGTTGCTAGAGTGATTCTACCAAGTGGGGAAGTACCTACAGGAATTTTGATTGCCCTTTTTGGTGCGCCATATTTTCTGTATGCACTTTTTATCAGACAAAAACACGCGCTGAACAGTTGAAATTCATTAAAAAAGGAAGGCCAATCATTTCTAGGTCTTCTTTTTATTCTATTTATGCATTTATTTGAAAGTTCGATTGCTATTTTTCTTTTTTTCCTATACCATTTTATGAGAGAAGGAAGGGTGAGTTTTTGGACCAATTGAAAGTAATATTACGCCGGAAAGGAATCGAAAAGCTGAAAAATCTGGCCAAAAGTGGCAAGAAAAAGGAAAAAGAACAGCGAATCTATAAACAGCTATTCGCCAGCGAGTACTGGAAGTCAGCAAAAGTGATAGGGACGACTTTATCGAATGAATTTGAACTGGATACACAGCCGGTTATCCAACGAGCAGAAAAAGAACAAAAGAAAATAGTTGTACCTAAAACTTTGCCGAAACGTCAGATGGCGTTTTATGAAATGGATGAACAGTCCGTTCTTGTACGTTCGAGTTTTGGTGTTCTTGAGCCACAATCAGAGAAGCTCTATTTGCCGGAGATGATCGATCTCCTCATTGTACCAGGTATTATCTACAATAGAGCCGGTTATCGAATCGGTTTTGGCGGTGGTTATTACGACCGGTATTTAAATAATTTTCATAAAAAAACATGTAGCCTTGTTTTTCGTGAACAATTGAATGAACAATGGCAACCGGAGAGCTTTGATCAGAAGATCCAACAATTGTTTATTGACTAAAATGAAATGGGAGGTTTTCATGAATTATCAACAGCAAATAAAATTGCGTGCATGGTTAAGACGACCGTTATGGACCTATGCTTTTTTAGGGATACAGACAGCGGTCTTCCTCATGATGGAATTATTTCCGCGACTTGAGATCCCTTATTATGCCGGAATGTATGGTCCTTATCTTGTTCACTTCAATGAATGGTGGCGTTTAGTGACACCAATCTTCATCCATTTTGGACTGATGCATTTCGTAATGAACTCACTGATATTGTATTTTATGGGGCAGCAAATCGAGGCAATCTATGGCCATTGGCGTTTTTTCTTGATTTATATGTTCAGCGGGATAATGGGAAATACAGCAAGCTTTGCTTTTAACGAAGCGAATGTTCTGTCTGGTGGTGCGAGTACTTCGATATTCGGTTTGTTCGGTGCGTTGTTTATCTTAGGGTTTCATTTTAAACATAACCCAGCGATCCAGCAGCTAGTCAGACATTTTCTTTTATTTATTGTGTTGACATTTGTTTTTGGTCTTCTGGATACCTCTGTAGATGTTTGGGGACATGTCGGTGGGCTAATTGGCGGATTAGTGTTAGGGAATGTTTTGGGTCTACCGAAACAACAGACAAGCTATTCGATACACCAAAGGATTCTTTCTACACTAGTTTTTGTATTTCTTTTTGTAATATGTATTTTACTGGGTTTAAAAAAATATGGTTTACTTGTATAATATGAAGGAAGTGCTTAAAGATGGAGAGCTTATATGATGTACAGCAGCTGTTCAAAAAATTTGGCATCTTTATCTATGTGGGTGCACGCATCTATGACATTGAATTAATGACTATCGAATTGCGTAATCTGTATGATAGCCGTTTGATTGATCATGATACATACATGACAGCGTGGCGCATATTAAAAAGAGAGCACCGAATTGAAGAAAGCCGAAAGAAAGGAAATTTGTAATGGACAAGAAGATTATTGGGATTGATTTAGGTGGAACAACAGCAAAATTTGCAATTTTAACACCAGAAGGAGAGATTCAACAAAAATGGAGCATCGATACCAATATTTTGGATGATGGTAAGCATATCGTTCCTGAAATCATTGAATCAATCAACCATCGTTTGAATTTATATAATATGAAAGCCGAAGACTTTATCGGAATCGGCATGGGTACCCCAGGAAGCGTGGACAGCGAAGCTGGAACGGTTATTGGTGCGTATAACTTAAACTGGACAGAAGTTCAATTTGTGAAAAAACTGATCGAGGCAGGAACAGGAATCAAATTCGCTATCGATAATGATGCGAATGTTGCTGCTTTAGGTGAACGATGGAAAGGTGCTGGAGAAAACGATCCAGACGTTGTATTCGTTACTCTAGGAACAGGTGTTGGCGGTGGTATCGTTGCTGGCGGAAATTTGATTCACGGCGTGAGCGGAGCAGGCGGAGAGATCGGCCATATCACTGTGGATCCTGAAGGGTTCGAATGTACTTGCGGTAAACGCGGATGTTTAGAAACTGTGTCTAGCGCTACTGGTGTGGTACGTCTAGGTCGTTACTTGGCAGAAGAATACGCAGGAGATTCAAAACTGAAAGCAATGTTAGACAACGGTGAAGAAGTAACAAGTAAAGATATCTTTGAAATGGCTCAAGAAGACGATCCGTTTGCATTGATGGTTGTTGATCGCGTATGCTTCTACTTAGGTTTAGCTTGCGCCAACTTGGGGAATACATTGAATCCGTCAAGTATTGTGTTAGGTGGAGGAGTATCGGCAGCAGGAGAATTTTTACGCAGCCGTGTAGAGAAATATTTTAAAGAATTTACTTTCCCGCAAGTAAGAGAATCAACAAAAATCAAATTAGCAGAGCTTGGAAATGAAGCTGGTGTCATTGGCGCTGCCTCATTAGCCTTGAAATTTGCTTAAAAAAACGGAGGCATTACATGGTTTTATGGGTAATTAATATCATTTTGCTATTGATTGTGCTTGCAATCATCTTTTGGGAAGTCTATCTACGAGTAATGGCCAAGCGTTCGGCAACGACTTTGACAGAAGAAGAATTTCGAGAAGGAATGAGAAAAGCACAAGTAATCGATGTTCGCGAAAAAGATGTGTTTGATGCTGGGCATATTTTAGGTGCAAGAAACATCCCTTACACTGTTTTGAAAGATTCATTAGGATCTATTCGAAAAGACCAGCCTGTTTATATTTACGATCAAAAGAAAAGTTTGAGCATCCGTACAGCAAATAAATTACGTAAAGCAGGTTATCAAGAGATTTATTTACTTAAGGGTGGATATGACGGATGGTCTGGAAAAATCAAAAGTAAAAAAGTATAAAACAGATGATTGTATGACAGCTTTAAAAACCGAATCAATCATTAGATTTTGACCAAGATCACATGAACGGCGCAATGGATAGTTGTGCCGTTCATTTTTTTTATTTTGTGCTATTATCTACATATATAAGCTAAGCGAAAAGGCAGAAAGAAGGAAACAACTATGATCAAATTAAAACGTGTTTACCTTGATGCTGAAAAAGAGGATGGCTATAGAATACTCGTGGATAGGTTCTGGCCCCGAGGAATTTCAAAAGAAAAAGCGCAGTTAGATCTGTGGTTGAAAGAAATTGCACCTAGTAATGAAGCACGCAAAACTTTTGACCATGTACCAGAACGATTTGCTTCATTTGCAAAGAAATACCAGCAAGAATTGATTTTCGAAGAAGAAAAGAAGCAAGCTATTCTTAAACTCAGTCAACTTATGAAAGAACATCCAGTCATTACTTTTGTTTATGGTGCAAAAAATGAACATCAGAACCATGCTGTTTTATTGAAAAAATTTATCGAAATGGAGGCATGCAAATGAAAATAGGGATCATTGGTGCCGGACCTAGAGGATTAAGTGTAGCAGAAAGGATTCTCCATAATAATCAGGGCAGACATTCTCTTGAACTTTTTCTTTTCGATCCCAATGGTCCTGGAGGTCGAGTTTGGCGGTTGAATCAGCCACCGGAGTTATTAATGAATTCTGTTTCTCAACAAGTGACGCTTTTTACAGATGAAACATTGTCCAGTGGAGGATTGGTAACACAGGGACCCAACTTGTTTCAATGGAGTAAAGGACCTGCTACAGATTATATCGAACAGACGGTAACCAAAAATAAGCAACTAATTATAGAAGAAATCAATCGTCTGGAAAAAGATCAGCAATCTACTCGATGTTTATACGGACTCTATCAACGCTGGTTTTTCTCAAAGTTGCAAGAAGAATTTCCAGCTTCTATTCAGTTTGTTTATTCTTTAGTAAAAAAAGTCAGCAAAAGAAAAGATGGTTATCTTTTACAGACAGATCAGCAAAGCTATTCTATCGATCAGCTTGTTTTAGCAAGCGGTCACTGGGAAAATGATGAGACAGAAGAAGAAAGAGTGTGGGTAGACTACGCAAAGAAAAATGATTTACTGTATCAGCTTCCTTCTAATCCTGCAGATGTCGATCTTTCGAAGATACCGCCTAAAGAAAATGTCTTTTTAAGAGGTCTAGGCTTAAGTTTTTTTGATTATGTCGGATTGTTTACAGTATCAAGAGGAGGGCGCTTCGAGAACGAAAAGGGAAAACTTGTCTATCATCCATCAGGCAAGGAACCGATTGTATACAGTGGATCAAGAAGGGGGCTCCCTTATTACCCTCGAGGAAGAAACCAAAAGCAAGGCGGAGCAATGGCATGGCCACGGTTACTAACAAAAGAAAACCTGGAGCAATGGCATCAGTCGGGATTTTTGACTGGCGAAACATTTTTTGACTATCTGAAAAAAGACGTTGAGTTGTTTTATTACAAGAAAATCATCGAAGAATATCATTTGCCGATTCCAAAGAAAAATTTTGAGCATGATTTTCTCTCCCTCTCTTCAGAGGAGTGTCTCGGAAAGCATCCAGCACTAATCCCTTATAGATGGGATTGGTCGTATTTAGAAATTCCTCTTACCTATCAGGATGAGTCCTTTGCAGAAGCTAGCCGAGCATTTATTGAAGGGCAGATAAAAGAAGCGGAAAAAGGCAATTGCACAGGAGCATTTGCTTCAACATTTGATGCATTAAAAGACTGGCGTGATCCAATCCGGCAGGCTATTGAATGGCACGTTTTTTCTGCAAAGGAATACAAAGAAATACTATGGGGATGGTTTACTCATCTAAATAGCTTTTTAACGATCGGTCCGCCAGTCATTCGGACGAAAGAATTAGTAGCACTGATAGATGCGGGTATTTTTCATTTGATCGAACCGCCACTTGATATTCAGCAAAAGCACAACCGCTATGTTATTTCTCTACAAGATAAAGAAATCAGCAGTCGCTATTTGATTGAAGCTCGATTGCCACAAACAAGCTTTTCTCGTTCAAGTAATCCTGTCATAAAAAATTTGAAGGAAAACAAACTTGTTCGCCCTTTTTCATTTTCAGATAATACAGGAAGTTATCATTCAGAAGCTATAGATGTTGAGCGAGGTACGAATCGCGTGATTGATGCTTCAGGGGAAATCCAGTCTGACTTTTATTGCTATGGAATACCTGTTGAAGGTGTGGATTGGCTAACTGCAGCAGCAGCTAGACCTTATACAGATCCATGGAATCTGAGACAGGCAGATAAAATAGCACAACTTATATTGACTGACAAATAAAAATACGCATGATGACTTATCTGTTCTTTCAAAAGTCTTCATGCGTATTTTTAAATAATTATTAACGAGAAACGCGTTTGCGCATTGCTTTTTTACGGTTTTCTTCGATCATTGCTTCTTTTTCGTCAATTGGATCGATCACTGTTTTTTTCACAGAAGCGACCAAACCAGCAACGGCAGCGGCTGTTGCCAGACTTCCTACTAATATTCCAGATACAAATTTTTTCATTGAATCCACCTCATTTATTATTTGTTATATCCATTATGGAACAAAAGAGAAAAAAAGGCTAGTTTTACGTTTGTTTGTAAACCTTTGCAAAAAATCCTTGAAAATGTTTACTAAATGTTTTATTATAAATTTACCATATGAATTTACGAAATTTTACTTTGTTTGTTTTCACCATAAAAGTAAACTTCGTTTTTTTAAATTATATAGAATCAACAAACACAATTTTACTAATCAAAGGAGTGTTTTTTATGACAATTTTAGTACTAGGCGGAGCCGGTTATATCGGTTCGCACGCTGTAGACCAGCTAGTTCAAAAGGGGTATCAAGTAGCTGTGGTAGATAATTTGCTCACAGGTCACAAACAAGCAGTACATCCAGATGCTCATTTTTATGAAGGAGACATCCGGGATAAAGAATTTCTACGTTCCGTATTTGAAAAGGAACCGATTGAAGGAGTAATCCATTTTGCTGCAAGCTCTTTAGTAGGAGAATCTGTCGAAAAACCATTGATGTATTTCAACAACAACGTATACGGTATGCAAATCTTACTTGAAGTCATGCACGAGTTCAATGTGAATAAAATCGTGTTCTCTTCTACTGCAGCAACTTACGGAGAACCAAAAGAGTCTCCAATCACAGAAGATACACCAGCTAATCCTAAAAATCCGTATGGTGAAAGTAAATTGATGATGGAAAAAATGATGAAGTGGTGTGACCAAGCATATGGCATGCGCTATGTCGCTTTGCGCTACTTCAATGTAGCCGGAGCAAAAGCAGATGCATCTATCGGAGAAGATCATACACCAGAAACGCATCTTGTCCCAATCATTTTACAAGTAGCTCTTGGTCAAAGAAAAGCATTGGCTGTTTATGGAGACGATTATGATACACCAGATGGAACATGTATCAGAGATTATGTTCAAGTAGAAGATTTGATTGCTGCACATATTTTAGCTTTGGAATACTTGAAAGAAGGAAATGAAAGCAACTTCTTCAATTTAGGCAGCAGCAAAGGATACTCAGTCAAGGAAATGCTAGAAGCAGCTAGAGAAGTGACAGGAAAAGAAATTCCAGCAGAAATAGCACCAAGAAGAGCTGGAGATCCTAGCCGATTAGTCGCTTCAAGTGAAAAAGCGAGAGAGGTTCTGGGCTGGAAACCTGAATACACAGATATCAAAGCAATTATCAAAACAGCATGGGATTGGCATGTCAGCCATCCAAATGGTTATGAAGAATAGGGGAATGAGATATGTCAATCAGTCAAACGATTTGTGATTTTGCCACACTTGCGATCGAAGCTGGCGGATGGATGGAAATGGACCGCTTATATTTACAGAATCGTCTTTTAGGGATGGTAGGAGAAGATGCTCTAGAAAGCATTGAAGTAAGACCAGTTAAGGAAGAATCTGTAGACTTATTGGATCAGCTTGTCGCTAAGGCAAGAGAAAATGGTGTTCTTTCAGAATTGCCAGCAGAACAAGAGATTTTTGAAGCGCAATTAATGGATTTTCTCACACCGCCACCTTCAGTCGTCAATGCATTCTTTGCACAGCACTATTCGAAAAGCCCAGAGGAAGCAACTGAGTATTTCTTTAATTTAAGTAAGAAAAATGACTATATCAAAACAAGAGCCATCGCAAAAAACATCAAATTTCCGGCAGAGTCGGAGTATGGTGAACTGGAAATCACAATCAATTTATCTAAGCCAGAAAAAGATCCAAAACAAATCGCAGCAGAACGCGAGGCGGTAAAAGTAGACTATCCTACCTGCATGCTTTGCATGGAAAACGAAGGATATAGAGGTCGCTTGAACTATCCAGCCCGCACCAATCACCGGATTATTCGAATGAATCTAGACGGTGAAAGCTGGGGATTCCAATATTCTCCTTATGCTTATTACAATGAACATTCGATCATTTTATCAGAACAACACCGCCCGATGAAAATCACAAAGGAAACATTTGCTAGACTGCTTCGGATTACTGAAGTCTTGCCTCATTACTTTGTTGGTTCGAATGCTGACTTACCAATTGTTGGAGGATCGATTCTTTCTCATGATCATTATCAGGCAGGACGTCATGAATTTCCTATGGCAAAAGCACCGATAGAAAAACTTATCAAACTAGAAGATTATCCGCAAGTCATCGCAGGAGTCGTGAAATGGCCGATGTCTGTGATCCGTTTGCAATCAACAGAGAAAAACTTGCTGATTGAAGCAGCTAACTCAGTATTGGAAAAGTGGAAAGCATATTCGGATGAAACAGTATCTATCAGAGCTTTTTCAGCAGATGGTACACCACACCATACGATTACGCCAATTGCACGAAGAAGAGACAATTACTTTGAGTTGGACCTTGTCCTTCGAGACAACAATGTTTCAGAAGAACATCCTGATGGGATTTTTCATCCACATAAAGATGTCCAACATATCAAAAAGGAGAACATTGGGTTGATCGAAGTAATGGGGCTTGCTGTTTTACCACCTCGTTTGAAACCAGAACTAGTAGAAGTAGAGCATTTCTTATTAGGAGAAGAAAACCAGATGGCTGAATATCATCGTCCGTGGGCAGAACAATTGAAAAAAGAACATCCTGATTTGACGAAAGATACGGTCACCGATGTCGTACAAAAATCTGTAGGTCAGGTTTTTGCACGTGTACTGGAAGACGCTGGAGTATTCAAGCGAGATGAAAAAGGACAGGCAGCGTTTGAACGATTTACTGCGATTTTATAAACGTAAAAAAGGAGGAGAGACAAATGGCAACAATTAAAGACATTGCGCAGTTGGCAGGAGTTTCTCCTGCTACTGTTTCAAGAGTTCTCAACTATGATCCTGATCTTTCCGTCGGCTTAGCCACAAAGCAAAAAATTTTTGAAGCAGCAGAACGCTTAAATTATACGAAACATCGTAAAAATGCAGCAAATACTAAGCAAACGCTTCGCCTGATCCAGTGGTACGACGATACGGAAGAGCTTGAAGATCTTTATTATTTATCTATTCGCCTAGGAATCGAAAAAAAGGCAGAAGAAGCAAACGTTACTTTATTGAAAGAAACGTGGGATTCCATTAGTGATCTTCCGGCAGATGGAACGATCGCACTAGGAAAATTCGACGAAGCTCAGTTATTAGAAATGAAAGGATCCCAAAATGCCTTGCTTTTGGTAGATTCTGACGGCACTTCTCAAGGAATCGACTCTCTAGTTGTCGACTTTAAGTCAAGTGTTCAAAAAGTCATTGAACACTTTGTCTCCCATAAAGCGCAACATATCGCTATGCTTGCTGGAACAGAATATACGAAGAAAAACCATCAGCGGCTAAAAGATCCCAGAATTATGGCATTTCAACAAGTTTTGGCAGAAAAAGGCTACGACGAAGGTCTAATTATCGAAGCAGATTTTTCTGTCGAGTCAGGATATCAAGCAGTTAAGAAGTATTTAAAAACGAATCCGCATGTTCCTGATGCGCTTTTTGCAGCTAATGATGCATTAGCGATTGGCGCACTGAAAGCGATTCAAGAAAAAGGTTTAGTGGTACCAGAAGATATTTCTGTGATGGGCTTCAATGATGTCAGTGTAGCGAAATATGTAATGCCCTCTCTTTCTACTGTAAAAGTTTATACCGAATGGATGGGAGAGCTAGCAGTGGAGACGATTCTTCAATTAAGTAATTCCAAAGCACCGGTTTCAAGAAAGATTATTGTGGAAACAGAGTTGATTATTCGAGAATCAACGAAATAAAAGATGGAAAAGCTGTGGGGAAATGGAGTGATACCGCAGCTTTTTTGTGTTTCAGGAAGGGGCAAAATTTGCCCGCCAGCAGATAATCATGTATCATTGTACTAGTTTTGCCTTTGGTATTTTCATCCTCAGAATAAAAAAGTATGCTACAATGGAAGGCGAGAATGTCATAGCAGAAAGGATCAAATATATGATTACATTAGGAATAGATACTGCAAACCAAACTTTGGCGATCGGTGTGGTAGAAGACGAACAAATTCTTGGACAAATACAAACAAATATCAAACGCAACCACAGTGTAACACTGATGCCTGCAATCGACCAATTGTTTGCAGATCTTCAAATAAGTCCAAAAGACATTGACCGAATCGCGGTTTCTGATGGTCCCGGTTCTTATACAGGGCTTCGTATAGGTGTAACGACAGCAAAAACGATTGCTTATACATTAGATAAAGAGCTAGTAGGAGTATCTAGTCTGAAAACCATCGCGGCTAATTGCATCGGTGTGGATAATATTATTGTGCCCATGTTTGATGCTCGAAGAAAAAATGTATACGCTGGGGCATACCGCTGGAAAGAAAATAGATTAGAAACTGTACTTGAAGATGTACATATTTCTGCTTCTGATTTGTTCACACAACTACAAAAGCTGAATGAAGCTATTTATTTCGTCGGGAGTGATTGTCACAAATTCTTCTCTGAAATAAAGGAAATATTGCCTAGTGCGATGATTAATACAGTTCCAGCATGGGATATTCCAAGTGGTGTAACTGTGGCTCAATTAGGTACTTTAGCTGAACCAGTTGCAGAGAAACAAGCTTTTCTTCCTCGCTATTTAAAACGGGTAGAAGCAGAAGAAAAATGGTTGGAGACGCACACACCTGGAGACGAAAGTTATGTTGAAAAAATTTAGAGCGTATGCCAGAAGCTTTTTTCAAGATAAAATGATTTATACAGAAAAAACAATCGAACAAATCGATCGTCGTTACGTACTAAGAGAATTGACTACAGAAGATATCAAAGAGCTGCTGGATGTCGAACGAGAAGTCTATAATGGCGAATTGCCATGGACAAAAAGTGCCTTTATATCAGAATTGAAGTCACCGCTTCCTCATCTATATCTAGGTATCTTTGATAATGGAAGAATGATTGGTTTTATCGGTTCAAGAGCGTTCGGTTTAGATTGCCATATCACGAATATTGCCGTTCGACCGGCATATCAGCGTAAACGAATCGGTTCGCTGCTTATTGACGAAATCGAGAACTTTGCTATAATGAATCGCTGTGAGACGATGTCATTAGAAGTGCGTATGAGTAATCAAGATGCACAAAGACTTTATCGGAAGTTAGGTTTTCAAGCAACGACGATCAAAAAAAGATATTACACTGAAACAAAAGAAGATGCATTGGATATGATAAAACTTTTAGAAAATGAGTGAGATTAGTTGATTTGCAGAAAAAAAGATTTTGATGAAGCGTACTTGGCAGAATGCGTATGGGTGATTAGCGAAAATGCTTATCCACATGGTTCACCTTGGACGAAAATGCAGTTTTTGGCAGACATCCAACAGCCTCACTCTGATTATCTGCTTTTAGTTGAAGATAACCAGATCTGTGGCTTTATTGGATACTCGAAAGTAATAGATGAAGTCGAGATCACAAATATTGCTGTTGCAGTTTCAGAACAAGGAAAAGGGCATGCACGGCATTTGTTACAATTACTGATTACGGAACAAATAAAAGATTCGCTGCATGTTTTTTTAGAAGTACGTCTATCTAATGAAGCAGCAAGAAAACTTTATGAATCAGAAAAGTTTCGTATATTAGGTAAACGGAAATCATATTATCGCAATCCGACGGAAGATGCGATCATTATGAGCAGAAAGTTAAAAACGGAGACGATGAAATGAATGAAGAATTGATTCTGGCGATTGAATCAAGTTGTGATGAAACGAGTGTAGCGGTCGTTAGAAATGGAACAGAGATCTTATCTAACATCGTTGCTTCTCAAATAAACAGTCATAAACGTTTTGGTGGCGTAGTTCCTGAAGTAGCTAGCCGCCATCACGTAGAACAAATCACCTTATGCTTGGAAGATGCACTGGTAGAAGCTGGTGTGTCGGCAGAAGATTTATCGGCAGTCGCTGTCACTTATGGACCAGGACTTGTCGGCTCGTTGCTGATTGGTATTTCTGCAGCTAAGGCTTTTGCTTGGGCACACCAATTGCCGCTTATTCCTGTAAACCATATGGCAGGGCATATCTATGCAGCCCGTCTGGTTAAACCATTCCAGTTTCCATTGATGGCACTTCTTGTTAGCGGAGGACATACAGAATTAGTCTATATGCAAGAAGATGGATCATATGAAATCATTGGGGAGACAAGAGATGACGCAGCAGGAGAAGCTTATGACAAAGTTGGAAGAGTATTAGGTCTTTCTTACCCAAGCGGAAAAGAAATCGATCAGCTAGCTCATCAGGGAAAAGATAATTACCATTTTCCACGAGCGATGATCCATGAAGATAATTATGATTTCAGTTTTAGCGGATTAAAAAGTGCATTTATCAATTTGGTGCATAATGCACAACAGCGTGGAGAAGATCTAGACAAAAATGATTTAGCAGCTAGCTTTCAAGCAAGTGTGATCGATGTATTGATTACTAAAACACTTCGAGCTTGTCAAAATTATCCAGTCAAGCAACTGATTGTAGCTGGAGGTGTAGCGGCCAATCAAGGGTTGCGTGAAGGATTGCAGGATGCTTTGGCAACTAAATTCCCTGAGGTAGAACTAGTGATTCCCCCTCTTCGACTTTGTGGAGATAATGCTGCAATGATTGGAGCAGCAGCACATGTGGAAATGCAAAAAAGAAATTTTGCTAGCTATCAGTTGAATGCTGATCCAAGCTTGGTTTTATCTGAATAAAGAGGTTGTGAAAAATCTGCCCTGCATCAAGTAATAAGAACAGCCCAGGAAAAACGGCTTCTCATGTTTTTGACCTGGCTGTTCTTATTACCGCGTATGCAAGCTTTTGAACGCCGTTTAATCAAGAGTTCGTAAGCCTGTCGTTTAACTCTGATTCACAAGGAACAATTTCAAAAAACAGCTCCTCATGTTTATGAACATTATGACTTGTGACCGAAGAGTTGACAGGTACACACCGTTTAATCGAAATAAGGGCTGTGACACGCTTTTGTCAAAGCCCTATTTTTTACAGCTTATTCATCATTATCCGTTCCTCTGATTGCCCTCACTGATTAATCGTTTATTGTCGAGGAATATCGAATAATCTAGGTCGGATGAGGACAAGACGCTTCCTCTAATTAATCTATCAGTATTTTTTGCAAACAGTGAATATTACATAACTGAAACACACATAGAAAATCTTTGAGTCTTGCCCAGTGATCTAAAACTGCCGGATCTTTCAGAAGTTTTAGGGAGGAAAATAAGCAGTGACCCTGATAAATATCAGGGTCACTGCTTATTTTTGTTCGCGTTATTCTCTCATAGCTGGAGTAGTAGCTGTCTTACAGAAAGTAAAACGCTTTTTGTCATAATCTAACAGTCCGGAATCACGTAGTTGTTTGATTACTTGTCCAGCAGTTTCACGTGTCGTGCCGCTATTCACTGCTAATTCTTTTAAGGTGATCGGATAAGGAATGGTGATATGACCATCTTTTGTTGGTACGCCCAATTCTTCTTTCAAAATGAATAAATTTTGTTTTACCCGGTCAAAGGCGCTAGAGGTCAATCCGATTTGGATACGCAATTCATGTATTTCAACTACTTTAGAAATTTTTTGTATCATATAGATCAACTGTTCGGGATTTTTTCGTGCTAATTTTTCATAGTAGGAAACAGGAAGGTAGAATGTTTCAATATCAGTCATCGCTTGAGCTGTATAAGTGTAGGTCTCTTCTCCAAACATTCCTGACATAGGAAAAAGGTTATTTGTATTCACATAGTCATAGTAGTAATAAGTTGCACTTTCATCATAACGTTCTAAACGAACGAGTCCTTTGGTCAAGATATACAACCGTTGTCTGGGATCACCATCGTCGAAAAGGATCTGTCCTTTTTTATAAGAACGAAGAACAGTATGTTCCTTGATCTGTTGGAACTCTTCATCCGAGAAATGTTCAAAATCAGGTTGATATCTGAGTTTTGAAAAGTGAAAATCGATTTTATTAACACGCATTAAAAAGTCCTCTCCTTATTGTTCACTATATTTATTGTCACTTTTTTTAAAGAATTTGTAAAGTTTTAACATACCAACATTAGAAACAAGTTTTAATACTTTACAAATATAATTTGTTATTATGTAAAAAATATACAATGGTATTGAATAATTTGTTTTGAAGCGAATGATTTGTGTATAAAAAACAACAATAATACATATAGTAAACGCTAACAACGCTAATATAATTTATTTTTTTAATTTATTCAAAAAAATTTTTTCAATGAATAAATATTTTTTTGAAAGTGTATACAGAATAAAAAATGAATAAATTACGCTTAAAAATAGAAAAACGTTTAATTATTTAATTATCGAATATTAATGTGAGGAATGTCTCATTTTGAATGAGACAAAATTATGAAAGTGATTACAAAAGGAGGATATCCTATACATGTAATCAAAAAGAAGGAGGCAACACAACATGGATAAACCTATTCACGTTTTCTCTGAAATAGGGAAATTAAAGACAGTTTTACTGAAACGGCCTGGACAAGAAGTGGAAAATTTGACACCAGATATTATGGATCGTCTGTTGTTCGATGATATTCCATATCTTCCGATTGCTCAAGAAGAACATGACAACTTTGCAAAGACATTGCAAAATGAAGGCGTCGAGACTCTTTACTTGGAAAAATTAGCGGCAGAAGCGATTGACGCAGGCAATGTCAAAGAACAATTCTTGAATAAAATGTTGGATGAATCTCATATTGCATCGAATGCTGTAAGAGAGGGTCTTCATGAGTTCCTTCTATCAATGGAAACGCAAGAAATGGTAGATAAAATCATGGCTGGGGTTCGTACAAAAGATATTGAAGTACGTTCTAGCAGTCTATACGATCTGTCAGCAGACGATGACTATCCATTTTACATGGACCCAATGCCAAACTTGTACTTTACACGCGACCCTTCCGCATCAATGGGAAATGGGATGACAGTCAATAAGATGACTTTTGAAGCACGTCGTCGTGAATCGATGTTTACAGAATATATTTTGAAACATCATCCAAGATTTGCAAATAAAGGAATCGAAGTATGGTTGGATCGTGAAAATCCAGATCATATCGAAGGCGGAGACGAATTGATCTTAAGCGATAAAGTAGTAGCTGTTGGGATTTCTCAACGAACTAATGCGAAAGCTTTAGAAAAATTAGCACGCCACCTATTCGCAAAAAATTCAGGATTTGAAAAAGTGTTAGCAATCAAAATTCCAAACAACCGTGCAATGATGCATTTGGATACCGTATTTACAATGGTAGATCACGATAAATTCACTATCCATCCAGCAATTCAAAGTAAAGACGGTAAGATGGATGTCTTTACAATCGAACCAGATGGTGATGATATCAAGATTACTCATTCAGATAACTTACACGAAACGATGAAAGCTGCTCTTGGATTAGATGATCTTGTACTGATCCCAACTGGTAATGGAGATGAGATCGTTGCACCTCGAGAACAATGGAATGATGGATCAAACACATTGGCAATCGCTCCAGGTGTTGTAGTCACTTATAACCGAAATTATGTATCGAACGAATTGCTTCGTAGCTATGGCATCAAAGTATTAGAAATCAATTCAAGTGAATTGTCACGAGGCCGTGGTGGTCCACGCTGCATGAGCCAACCACTTGTCCGTGAAGACTTGAAGTAATTTGTTTCCTGACGGCGGTCTTACTGTCAGCTGCCGTCGGGATTTCCTCTTTAATCTTAAATAAAAACAATCTAAAGGAGAATGTTTAATATGAAAGAATCAGTATTCCAAGGAAGAAGCTTATTAGCAGAAAAAGACTTTACAAAAGAAGAATTACAATATTTGATCGATTTTTCAGAACACTTGAAAGACTTGAAAAAACGTGGTATCCCACATCACTATCTAGAAGGAAAAAATATTGCGCTTTTATTTGAAAAAACATCTACACGTACTCGTTCTGCATTTACTACTGCAGCGATCGATCTAGGTGCACATCCTGAATATTTAGGTGCAAATGATATCCAATTAGGTAAAAAAGAATCCACAGAAGATACAGCTAAAGTACTAGGACGTATGTTTGACGGAATCGAATTCCGTGGATTCAGTCAAAAAATGGTAGAGGAACTAGCAGAATTCTCTGGTGTTCCAGTTTGGAATGGCTTGACTGATGAATGGCATCCAACACAAATGATCGCTGACTTTTTAACTATCCAAGAAAACTTTGGAACAGTAGAAGGTATCACTGTTGCTTACTGCGGAGATGGTCGAAACAATATGGCTAACTCTTTATTAGTCACAGGTGCAATTTTAGGAGCGAATATGCGTATCGTTGCACCAAAAGAATTACAACCTGAAGAAGAAATCGTCAAAATGGCAGAAGGCTTTGCTGAAAAATCCGGTGCACAATTGATGATTACCGACGATGTTGATAAAGGTGTAGACGGAGCAGACGTCCTTTATTCTGATGTATGGGTATCAATGGGTGAAGAAGATAAATTCGAAGAACGTATCAAATTGTTGAAACCTTACCAAATCAATATGGAAATGGTAGAAAAAACACACAACACAGATCGTTTGATCTTCTTGCACTGCTTGCCAGCTTTCCATGATACAAA
Organism: Enterococcus sp. MSG3290; assembly: GCF_050555565.1. Lineage (NCBI taxonomy): Bacteria > Bacillati > Bacillota > Bacilli > Lactobacillales > Enterococcaceae > Enterococcus > Enterococcus sp. MSG3290. Next base: position 1,064,840 of record NZ_CP187862.1, read on the forward strand.
CACTGTTTACGGTGAACAAATGAAAGAACGCTTTGGCATCACTGAAATGGAAGTAACAGATGAAGTCTTCCGCAGCAAATATGCTCGTCAATTTGACCAAGCAGAAAATCGTATGCACTCAATCAAAGCGATCATGGCAGCAACATTAGGTAACTTGTTTATCCCTCGCGTTTAAGCATAACCACATTCATCTCACGAAAAAACGAGTCAGCATTGAGGGAAAATCACAAAACGCTGGCTCGTTTTGTTATCTAGAAAATTCGGTAGAACTGAAGAAAGGACGAATGAAATGGCCAAACGAAAAGTAGTTGTCGCTTTAGGGGGTAATGCCATCTTGTCTACGGATGCAAGTGCAAAAGCCCAACAAGAAGCGTTAATGGAAACAGCAAAGTATTTAGTGAAATTTATCGAACAAGGAGATGAATTGATCATCTCCCACGGAAATGGTCCGCAAGTCGGTAACCTATTGATTCAGCAGCAAGCTGCTGATTCTGAGAAAACACCGGCAATGCCTTTAGATACATGTGTTGCAATGACAGAAGGATCTATCGGTTACTGGTTACAAAACGCCATGGGCGAAGTACTGAAGGAAAAAGGGATCGATAAAGATGTGGTTTCTTTAGTCACTCAAGTTATTGTGGATGAAAATGATCCTTCATTCAAAAATCCAAGTAAACCAGTCGGTCCATTCTACACGGAAGAAGAAGCCAAAGAACAAATGAATGCTGACTCCACTGTGACATTCAAAGAAGATGCTGGACGTGGATGGAGAAAAGTAGTCGCTTCCCCTAAACCCATCTCGATTAAAGAAGCACGTGTCATCGAAACGCTGGTCGATCAAGGAGTTATCACAGTCTCTGTTGGTGGCGGTGGGATTCCTGTTGTAGAAACAGCTACTGGATTAGAAGGACGAGAAGCCGTAATCGATAAAGATTTTGCTTCAGAAAAATTAGCCGAAATCATCGATGCGGATTTGCTGATCGTATTGACAGGAGTAGACAATGTGTATGTCAATTACCAAAAACCAGATCAAAAGAAATTAGAAACTGTTACTGTTTCAGAAATGAAACAATACATTGATGAAAAGCAATTTGCTCCAGGAAGCATGCTTCCGAAAGTAGAGGCAGCTATTGCATTTGTTGAAGCAAAACCAAACGCTAAGGCAATCATCACTTCTTTAGAAAATATCGAGAATCTTTTAGCTTCTGAAGAAGGAACGATTATCGTAGCTGATTAATTTGTTAAGTCTTTCGTATTTACGAAATGATTTATAGCTATCCAGGTGGTATTTCTTCTCCTTTAGGCCATCTGGATTGTTTTTTTATCAGAAACGACTAGCCTTTCGTTTTTTTTTCTGATATAATTCAAGAAAGTTTAATAAGACTAAGATTTGTTGAACAAGAGAGTACTTGTATCATTCTTGGCTAGCGAATTCGGAAATGGTGGAAGCCGAATGAAGAAGATACAACGAAGCGCACTTGGAGAATTCTGTTTTAAACAGACGGTCGTCTACCGATATCAGATGGAGCTGGTCCTTTTTTAGGACAATTGGAGTGGTACCGCGGGAAATCTCGTCTCTAGTGATGGCATACTAAGTATGCCGTCGCTAGAGATTTTTTTTGTTTAACAATCAAGGGAGCACTTTAGGAGGAATAAAGATGAATAATAAAGATCTTGTCGCAAAAGCTGTCTATGACGCTGTCAAAGATGATTTAACACTGGAACAAGTCGAACAATTACTAGAAAATCCAAAATCAGCTGAACACGGAGATGTTGCATTTCCAGCCTTTTCATTAGCAAAAGTTTACCGAAAAGCGCCACAGCAAATCGCTGCAGATTTAGCAGAAAAAATCGATTCTGCTAACTTTGAAAAAATCGAAGTTGTCGGACCTTACTTGAACTTTTTCATGAATAAAGAACTTATCAGCAAAAAAGTTTTGCAAACAGTAGTGAAAGAAAAAGAACATTATGGGGATAGCAATATCGGGAATCAAGGAACAGTACCAATCGACATGTCTTCTCCTAATATTGCCAAACCAATCTCAATGGGACATTTGCGTTCGACAGTTATCGGTAATTCGATCGGTTTCATTATGGAAAAAATCGGTTATCAGCCAATCCGCATCAACCATTTAGGTGACTGGGGAACACAGTTTGGAAAACTGATCGTCGCTTACAAAAAATGGGGTACAGAAGAAGCTGTTAAAGCAGAACCAATCAATGAATTGCTTCGTTTATATGTCCAATTCCATGAAGTAGCTGAAACAGAACCAGAATTAAATGAAGAAGCTCGTGCTTGGTTCAAACGTCTGGAAGAAGGCGATGAAGAGGCTATTCAATTATGGCAATGGTTCCGTGATGAATCGATGAAAGAATTCAATAAAATCTATGATCTGCTGGAAGTACGTTTCGATTCGTTGAACGGTGAAGCTTTCTACAATGACAAGATGGATGAAATCGTCAAACTTTTAGAAGAAAAACATTTGCTGAACGAGGATAAAGGTGCAGAGATCGTTGACCTATCTGCTTATGACCTGAATCCAGCGTTGATTAAGAAGTCAGACGGTGCGACACTATACATTACACGTGACTTAGCTGCTGCATTGTACCGTAAACGTACTTACGACTTTAAACAATCTCTATATGTAGTAGGGAATGAACAAAGCTATCATTTTAAACAGTTGAAAGCTGTCTTGAAGGAAATGGGCTTTGACTGGTCTGACGACATGCACCATATTCCATTTGGTTTGATCACACAAGGTGGTAAAAAATTATCAACTCGTAAAGGAAAGATCGTCTTATTAGAAGAAGTATTAAATGAAGCAATCCAATCTGCTAAAGAACAAATCAGCGAGAAAAACCCTGATTTGGAAAACAAAGATGCTGTAGCTAAACAAGTTGGGGTTGGGGCAGTCATTTTCCACGATTTGAAAAACGATCGACTGAATACATTTGACTTTAACCTGGAAGAAGTTGTTCGATTTGAAGGAGAAACTGGACCTTATGTGCAATATACACATGCTCGTGCAGTCAGCCTGTTGGAAAAAGCAGGATTTGTCCCTTCAGAAACAGCAGACTATGCATTGAATGACGATACCAGCTGGGAAGTGGTTAAATTAGTTCAAAAATACCCTGAAACGGTCTTGTCTGCTGGGGAAAAATACGAACCGTCAGTGATTGCGAAACATGCAATCAAATTAGCACAAGCATTCAACAAATACTATGCTCATACGAAGATTTTAGCTGATGATGAACAAAAAGAAGCACGCTTAGCTCTAGTTTATGCAGTGACTGTATTATTGAAAGAAGACCTTCGTTTGCTAGGACTTCATGCACCAGATAAGATGTAAGAAAAAGAGAATGTGAAATCAGCGTTCTGATCCGAGTATTAGAGAAACAAAAGAGAAAATAGCTTTTCAAATTTTATCGTTTTTTGAGCAAATACCGAGAGTCAGCTGAATGAACACCGTTTAGTGGAGAGGTTGTCTCTTAAACACTGTTTGTTTGCAAATAAGGGGACTGTGACAAAAGTCGTGTCACAGCTCCCTTTTTTTTTCGAATAAACGGTGTTCAAAAGCTTGCATCTGCGGTAATAAGCCTAACCAAACGAAAAATATGAGGAGCTATTTTTGTTTGGCTGTTCTTATTACTTGATGCAGGACAGCTTTTTCACAACCTCTTATTTTGTATAAAAGTCATTCTGGATTCTTGTCAGCGTACAAAATGTATTCTGTTAACTCTTTTAAATTGTTTACACAAATATCAGCGCCAACTTGTTGGAATCTAAGAGCAACAGACTGTTTTAAACGATCTTTTTTCCCCATCTTTAATTTTTGGTACTCATCATAAGAAATCCCCATTAGCGAACTACCTTCAATTACACCTATTGTCAACACTCCGGCATTTTTCCCTTCCTGGATATCTGAGACCGTATCTCCGACTTTGATTACTTCATCAACCGACTTGTTTTTGAAGTACTGCATGTTTTTATGGATCATATAAGGAAACGGTCGACCATACCCTTCGACGTCTTCAGAAGTTGCTATGAAGTCTGGTGAATACCCTTCTTTTTTTGCGGTTTCTGCTACGATTGCCATCATAGGAGCAGTAAATCCAGTCGTGGAACCAATATTGATCCCAGCGTTTCTCAACCGTTCGATCGTTTCCAATGTGTCGGGTTTCAAGGTAGAATGCTGGGCCAAATCTTTAAACAGATAATGTTCAAATTGTTGATACAATTCCTCTACCTCTTTTTCCTGAGGTAGTTGTCCATAAATAGCTATCCATTGTTTTTTGACAGAAGGGAGGGAAAGAAGCTGTTGGATATGATCCCATTTTAATTTTCCCATCGGTTCGCGGATTTCTTTGTCAGTCAGTTGGATTCCTTTTTCTAGAAAAGCATTTCTAAAAGCGTGGACAGGAGCCATACAGCCAAAGTCCACAGTTGTTCCTGCCCAATCAAAAATTACAGTTTTAATCATTAACGTTCTCCTTATAGTCTTTGATAATTGCTGTCAGTTCCAAAATATCTTCCGGATAGATCTCGCCAATATTTCCGATACGAAAACATTCATGATCGCTGATTTTCCCGGGATAGATCACAAATCCGTTTTGCTTTAAATACTGATAAAAATGATTAAAATCAAATCGCCAGTCCTTAGGATAAAGAAAAGAGGTGATGAATGGCCCCTGATATTCTTGAATGAAAGGCTGGAACCCCATCTCTGTCATTTTTTGTCGTAGTACATGATTATTGGCGAGATAACGTGAATATCGAGTTTCGATTCCTCCTTCTGCCTCTAGTTCCTTCAGCGCTTGTTGAAAAGCCAAAACCGTATGGGTAGGGGAAGTGAAACGCCATTTGCCATTCTCGTTTTCCATCACGCGGTACTGGTCATATAGATCAAGTGACAAACTTCGACTCACATTTTTTCGCTTTTCTAGTTCCGCTTTATTAGCAAGTACAAAAGAAAAGCCCGGAACACCTTGAATACATTTGTTTGAGCTGGAAATCAAAAAATCAATCCCTAGTTCGGCTACACGAATCGGTATCCCACCAAAGCTTGACATCGCGTCCACTATAAACAAAAGATCTCTTTCTTGTGTGACAGCAGCAATCTCTTCCAAATTATTCAAAATACCGGAAGTAGTCTCGCTATGGACCATTGCTAGTGCGGAGATAGAGGGATTCTCTTCAATCAGCTGTGTAATCACATGAGCTTGGAGGATTTGATGTTCCGATACCTCATAAACGGTATAGTTCAGTTTCAGACATTCGCACATGTTGATCATTCGTTGTCCATATGTGCCGTTTGAACAAATCAGTACAGTATCTTCTGGCCTGATCACAGAACTTAATACCGATTCTACCCCGAAGGAGCCGCTACCTTGCATTAAGACCGTTGTGTATATTCCTTCCGATACTTGAGCAAGATCCAGTAATTTTTTTCTTATCCATTGTGTAATTTCTTTGTATTCTTGATCCCAAGTACAATGATCGATCAGCATAGCATTTTTCACTGTTTCAGAAGTCGTCAATGGTCCAGGAGTTAATAATTTATACATATGATTTCCTTTCATTTCTTTTTTGAAATACACAAAGAGCAAGAAGCTGCTCTTGTTAACATCCAATATAAATGATGATTATTGTGATTCAATCAAGCTGTTGAAAAATTTGAATAAAAAATGATGTATTTTTGTAAAGAGTGTAAAGGTTTATTTAATAAGGAAAATATTGAAAATAAAAAAACACGCATTCCATATTAGGAATACGTGCTCTGATTAAAAAAGTGATACTTCAGTTGGATGGTGAAGAAATTCTTCTACTCGTTTTGCGTCCTCCTCATTTTCCGAGATGACCATGATCGTATCGAATCCAGCAATTGTACTGACAATAGAGGGAGGTTTGATCTCATCTAAAACAGATGCAAATAAATGAGCATTGTCTGGCAAGGTATTGACGATCGTCAAAAAGTGGACTCGTTCGACTTTCAATACAATGTCTTCAATCATTTGAACCAGCCGATCCTCTTCCTCAGTCCTAGTCTCAGGAGTTCCTTTTTCGCGAAACAATACGAAGCGGGAAACGCCATTTTCATCAGGTGCCTTCACGATTTTTAGATCACGGATATCTCGAGAAATCGTTGCCTGCGTGGCGGTAACGCCATAATGCCCAAGTTTGTTTAATAGTTCTTCTTGCGTACGGATCGGGAATTCTTCAATGACTTGTTTAATCAGCAAATGTCTTTGAGCTTTGCGCATTTTCTTTCTCCTTTACGAAAGATTTCACATGTATCATAACAAAAAAAAGAAGGATTGCCCAATAATATTCGTCTTTTATACCTAAAATTATTTTATGGAAAAAGGATAATAAAGAAACAAAGAGAAATCTACTGTTTTTCTTGAATTCTTTTTATCTTTCAGGTAAACTATTGAATGTTGAGCAGAAAAGTACATTTGCTCTTGCGATACGGATCTTTTGTCTGTATAATAGCTGAGGGTGCTTTATGCATCAGCAAATCCACATTCTTATTGGATTGTCGGTAGGTGCTTGAAAAAGTTTGCCGGCAAGGTAGAAGATAAGAAGAGGAAAAATAAAACCAAATCGGAGGAAACAAACATGGCAGTAATTTCTATGAAACAATTACTAGAAGCCGGCGTACACTTTGGTCACCAAACTCGTCGCTGGAACCCAAAAATGAAGAAATATATCTTCACAGAAAGAAACGGAATCTACATCATTGACTTGCAAAAAACAGTTAAATTAGTAGATGCAGCTTATGATTACATGAAGAGCGTTGCTGAAGAAGGTGGCGTAGCATTATTCGTAGGTACAAAAAAACAAGCACAAGAAGCAATCAAAGAAGAAGCAACTCGTGCAGGACAATACTTCGTTAACCATCGTTGGTTAGGCGGAACATTGACAAACTGGGATACTATCCAAAAACGTATCAGCCGTTTGAAACAAATCAATGCAATGGAAGAAGATGGAACTTTTGAAGTTCTACCTAAAAAAGAAGTTGCTGGTTTGAACAAAGAACGTGAACGTCTTGAAAAATTCTTAGGCGGTATCGCTGATATGCCAAGAATCCCAGATGTAATGTACATCGTTGACCCACGTAAAGAACGTATTGCTGTTCAAGAAGCACACAAATTAAATATCCCAATCGTAGCTATGGTTGATACAAACTGCGATCCAGATGAAATCGACGTAGTAATCCCTTCAAACGACGATGCAATTCGTGCCGTTAAATTGATTACTTCAAAAATGGCTGATGCTTTCATCGAAGGAAACCAAGGTGAAGATCAAGTAGTTGAAGAAGATTTCACAGAAGAAAACACAGCAACATCAATCGAAGAAATCGTAGATGTTGTTGAAGGCGACAATTCTTCAGCAGAATAATTTTGAATGATGGAGCTGTTTCAAAGGCTGGGCGACAAGCCTCACTCTCCTTTGAAGCAGCTTTTTTTAAAAAGAAAAACACACAGGAGGAGTTAAACATGGCAGACGTTACAGCTAAAATGGTAAAAGAACTACGCGAAATGACTGGCGTAGGAATGATGGATGCGAAAAAAGCATTAGTTGAAGTAGAAGGCGACATGGAAAAAGCAGTTGATCTTTTACGTGAAAAAGGAATGGCAAAGGCTGCGAAGAAAAATGACCGCATTGCAGCTGAAGGATTGGCTTCAGTTGCTGTGAAAGGTAACACTGCAGCAATCGTTGAAGTAAACTCAGAAACAGACTTTGTTTCTAAAAACGAAATGTTCCAAGATTTAGTAAAAGAAATTGCAGAACTTGTTGCTGAAAACAAACCAGCAGACATGGAAGCTGCAATGAAAATCAAAACAGATAAAGGTACAATTGAATCTGACTTGATCGAAGCAACTCAAGTTATCGGAGAAAAAATCAGCTTCCGTCGCTTTGAAGTTGTAGAAAAAGACGACAATGCTGCATTTGGTGGATACTTGCATATGGGCGGACGTATTGCCGTATTGACTGTTCTAGATGGAACAACTGACGAAACAGTTGCAAGAGACGTAGCTATGCACGTAGCAGCTATCAATCCTCGTTATGTAAACGAATCACAAATTCCAGAAGCTGAATTAGAACATGAAAAAACTGTTCTTACAGAACAAGCATTGAACGAAGGCAAACCAGCGAATATCGTTGAAAAAATGGTAGAAGGACGCTTGAAGAAATTCAAAGCAGAAATCGCTTTGGTGGACCAACCATTCGTTAAAGATCCTGATATGACTGTTGAAAAATACGTTGCATCAAAAGGCGCAACTGTTAAAACATTCGTACGTTTCGAAGTTGGCGAAGGTATCGAAAAACGCGAAGATAACTTTGTAGAAGAAGTTATGAGCCAAGTGAAAAAATAATTCTGTTGAATAACAGACGGGAACGCACGGTTTGTGCGCTCCCTTTTTTTAAGCAAAACAAGAAAAACCAGTCTTAGAGTGTCGAAATCATCTAAGTATGGTAAAATGGCAATAGAAAATATTGGAGGAATGAACATGGTCACACCGAAATATCAGCGTGTAGTCTTAAAATTGAGTGGAGAAGCTTTAGCTGGGGATGCAGGATTTGGAATCAAACCACCAGTAATCAAAGAAATCATCCAAGAAATCAAAGAAGTTCACGAGCTGGGCGTTGAAATGGCAATCGTTGTGGGCGGCGGAAATATCTGGCGCGGACAAATCGGAGCACAAATGGGCATGGAACGTGCTCAAGCTGATTACATGGGTATGTTAGCTACAGTTATGAATGCCTTAGCTTTACAGGATACGTTGGAAAACGTGGGTGTACCGACACGCGTGCAAACTTCGATTGAAATGCGTCAAATCGCAGAGCCATATATTCGCCGTAAAGCAGAACGTCATTTAGAAAAAGGACGGATCGTTATCTTTGCAGGCGGTACCGGCAACCCGTACTTCTCGACAGACACAACAGCAGCATTACGCGCGGCAGAAATCGGCGCAGATGTTATCCTGATGGCTAAAAACAATGTAGACGGTGTTTATTCTGCTGATCCGAAAGTAGATGCAAATGCAGTGAAATTTGAAGAACTGACTCATCTGGAAGTTATTGCCAAAGGATTACAAGTCATGGATTCAACTGCAAGTTCACTAAGCATGGATAATGATATTCCACTGCTTGTCTTCAATTTAAATGAACACGGAAATATTCGCCGTGCAATCTTAGGCGAAAATATCGGAACAACTGTAAGGGGGAAATAAAAATGGCAGATGCAATTATGACAGAAGCAAAAGAAAAAATGAAAAAAGCAGCACAAAATCTTCAACGTGAACTTGGGCAAATCCGCGCAGGCCGTGCGAACGCTAGCCTTTTGGACCGTATTACTGTGAACTACTACGGTGCGCCAACACCATTGAACCAAATGGCATCAATCCAAATTCCAGAAGCACGTGTTTTAATGATCACACCTTTTGACAAGAGCATTCTTCAAGATGTTGAAAAAGCTATTATGGCAAGTGATATCGGAATCAGTCCAACCAATGATGGAAATGTCATTCGCTTAGTTATCCCGCAACTGACAGAAGAACGCAGAAAAGAATTAGCTAAAGATGTTAAAAAAGAAGCAGAAAATGCAAAAATCGCGATTCGTAACATCCGTCGTGATGCGATCGATGAATATAAAAAACAACAAAAAAATGGTGATATTACCGAAGATGATTTGCGCGGATTAGAAAAAGACGTACAAACATTGACAGATAACAGCATCAAAGAAGTAGATAAGATCGCTGCTGATAAAGAAAAAGAATTATTGGAAGTTTAATAAAATCATAAAAACAGAGGGGCGGATCATTCCGCTTCCTCTGTTTTTATTTATATTTCTTTTATTTAAAAATTAAAAAAAGAAAAAATTATTCAGTTTTTAAATAAAAAAACAATGATTTCATAGGAAAAACAGTTAGATATTGCTATAATACTTAAGATAGTGGGAATCTTTTAAGTATAGGAGGAAAAAGAATGTTACGTTTTTTTCCGCAAAAAAACAAATATATTCAAGAAAAAAGCGAATTTCAATTTAATACCGATGGACCAATTCCTCAGCACATTGCCATCATCATGGACGGCAATGGTCGTTGGGCGCAAAACCGTCGTTTGCCACGAGTTGCTGGCCATAAAGAAGGCATGGAAACAGTAAAGAAAGTCACAAAAAAAGCATCAAGGCTTGGAGTGAAAGTGTTGACGCTTTATGCCTTTTCGACTGAAAACTGGAAGCGACCAAAAGATGAAGTAAGTTTTCTCATGCAACTACCTGTCGACTTCTTTGATACGTTCGTACCAGAATTGATTAAAGAAAATGTCAAAGTTCATGTCATGGGTTATGAAAACGTATTGCCAGAACATACGCAAGATGCTGTAAGACGTGCAATTGAGCAAACAAAAAACAATACTGGAATGGTATTGAATTTTGCTTTGAATTATGGAAGTAGAGCAGAGATCGTGACTGCTGTCCAAGAAATTGCCGAAGAAGTAGCAAAAGGAGAAATACACGCAGAAGAAATCGATGATGAATTGATTGCTAAGCATTTAATGACAGGTTTCTTGCCTAAAGAGTTACAAGATCCTGAGCTGATGATCCGTACAAGTGGAGAAGAGCGAATTAGTAATTTTCTGTTATGGCAGATCGCATATAGTGAGCTGTATTTTACAAAAGCGCTTTGGCCTGATTTTGATGGTGCGCATCTTGAAGAAGCAATCGCCTCTTATCAAAATCGAGACCGTCGATTCGGCGGTGTAAAAAAAACAGAAGATGAGAAAGGGGATCAGTCATGAAACAACGTGTGATCACAGCAGCTGTGGCGCTAGTCTTGTTTATTCCGATTATATGGATCGGAGGCATAGCAGTTGAGCTTACAGCAGCAATCTTAGCGGTAGTAGGAGTTTACGAGCTGTTCCGGATGAAAGGATTGACACTCTTAAGTTTTGAAGGAGTTTTATCCGCCGTTGGTGCAGTGTTACTTGTTTTGCCAAAAGAAAGATGGTTTTTCTTTCTTCCAGAGAATGTAAGTACATTTATGTTATTTTATCTTATAGTTATGATTCTTTTAGGAACATCAGTTATTTCTAAAAATACGTATACGATTGATGAAGCAGGTTTTCCTGTGCTTGTCAGCTTGTATGTGGGAATAGGTTTCCAGAATTTTGTCAATGCACGAACAGAAAGCTTGGCTGTTTTGATATTTGGTCTATTTATTGTTTGGGCAACTGATATCGGAGCATATATGGTTGGTCGACGTTATGGTCAGCATAAGTTAAGTCCTGATATTTCGCCCAACAAAACGATTGAAGGTGCGCTCGGTGGTATCGGTAGTGCTGTTGTAGTCGCATTTCTTTATTTATTGCTATACCCAGCAAAAGAACTATTCAATCATGGTATGTTTGTCATGCTTCTGATGACGATTATTTTTTCAGCAGTCGGACAATTTGGTGATTTGGTCGAATCTGCAATCAAACGTCATTATGATGTGAAAGATTCGGGAAATATCTTACCAGGCCATGGTGGAATCTTAGACCGTTTCGACAGTTTGCTGTTTGTATTTCCTATCATGCATTTATTTGGCATTATTTAGTAAGTATACCTGCGTTTCTTTGTGAATTTCATAAAAGACGCAGGTTTTTATTTTTCATTATATTGATACTATTGGTGTCTTTGGTATACTATGGTAAAATTATAGTGTTTTATCGTTGTTTTATAAAAAACACAAAAAACAAGTAAAGGAGAAAAAAGCTATGAAAACGATTCTGACATTTATCATCGTTTTTGGTATATTAGTGATTGTTCATGAGTTTGGTCATTTCTTCTTTGCGAAACGATCAGGAATCCTCGTTCGCGAATTTGCTATCGGTATGGGTCCGAAAATTTATGGGCATCAAGCAAAAGACGGGACAACATATACGCTTCGCCTATTACCTATTGGCGGTTATGTTCGAATGGCAGGCAATGGGGATGATGAAACAGAAATGGCACCAGGAATGCCTCTTTCTCTTTTACTAAATTCTGACGGCATCGTAGAGAAGATAAATTTAAGTAAGAAAATCCAATTGACAAATGCTATCCCGATGGAATTGAGCCGTTATGATTTAGAAGATGAGCTGACTATCACTGGTTATGTGAATGGAGACGAAACAGAAGTAGTAACCTACCCTGTTGATCACGATGCGACGATTATTGAAAACGACGGAACAGAAATCAGAATTGCGCCAAAAGACGTACAGTTCCAATCGGCTAAATTGTGGCAGCGTATGCTGACCAACTTTGCTGGACCCATGAATAACTTTATTTTGGCAATCCTGTTATTCATCATTCTGGCATTTATGCAAGGTGGTGTTCAAGTGACGAACACTAATCGCGTAGGAGAGATCATGCCTAATGGAGCTGCGGCAGAAGCAGGCTTAAAAGAAAATGATGAGGTAGTCAGTGTGGACGGAAAAGAAATCCATTCATGGAATGATCTGACAACAGTCATTACGAAAAATCCGGATAAAACATTAGACTTTAAGATCGAACGAGAAGGTCAGGTGCAATCTGTCGACGTGACACCGAAATCTGTAGAGTCAAATGGCGAAAAAGTTGGCCAACTTGGTATAAAAGCCCCAATGAATACAGGTTTTATGGATAAGATCATTGGAGGGACGCGTCAAGCTTTCAGCGGTTCATTGGAAATTTTCAAAGCCTTAGGATCACTATTTACAGGTTTCAGTTTAGATAAATTAGGCGGACCTGTCATGATGTACCAATTGTCTTCAGAAGCAGCAAATCAAGGTGTAACAACTGTTATTAGTTTGATGGCGCTTCTTTCAATGAATCTCGGAATCGTCAATCTGCTTCCGATTCCTGCCTTAGATGGCGGGAAATTAGTCTTGAATATTTTTGAAGGGATTCGCGGGAAACCATTAAGTCAAGAAAAAGAAGGAATATTGACATTAGCTGGCTTTGGATTTTTAATGTTGTTGATGGTGCTAGTTACATGGAACGATATTCAACGATTCTTTTTCTAGAAAAAGTTGACAAATAGGGTATAATAACAAACGATAACTATTTTGAGGAAATAAAGGAGTATATAGAATGAGACAATCAAAAATGTTGATTCCAACATTACGCGAAGTTCCAAATGATGCAGAAGTATTAAGCCATCAAATCTTGCTAAGAGCTGGATATATCCGCCAAGTATCAGCGGGTATTTATTCATATCTGCCATTAGCAAATCGTGTATTGGAAAAACTGAAACGCATTATGCGGGAAGAATTTGAAAAAATCGGAGCGGTAGAAATGCTGATGCCTGCCATCTTGCCAGCAGAACTTTGGGAAGAATCCGGGCGTTACGAAACATATGGACCAAACTTGTATCGTTTCAAAGACCGCAATGATCGAAAAATGATCCTTGGACCAACTCACGAAGAAACTTTTACTGATTTGATGCGTAATGAAATCAATTCATATAAGAAATTACCTTTAAATCTTTATCAAATCCAACCTAAATATCGTGACGAAAAACGACCTCGCTTCGGTTTGCTTCGCGGAAGAGAGTTTATCATGAAAGATGCGTATTCTTTCCATGCAACGGAAGAAAGTTTGGACGAGACATATAAAGATTACGAAAAAGCCTACACCGAAGTATTCAAGCGTTGTGGCTTAGAATTTCGCTCGATTATCGGAGACGGTGGCGCAATGGGCGGGAAAGACTCAAAAGAATTCATGGCGATCTCAGAAATCGGGGAGGATACGATCTGTTATTCGACTGAAAGTGATTATGCTGCAAACTTGGAGATGGCTACAAGCTACTATGTATCAAAAAAATCGCATGAAACACAGCTTGAATTGGAGAAAGTAGCTACACCTAACGTAAAATCAATTGACGAAGTAGCAGATTTCTTTTCTGTTGAACCTCAAAAAATCATCAAGTCTGTATTGTTCATTGCGGATGAACAACCTGTCCTTGTTTTGGTACGCGGAGACCATGAAGTCAATGACGTAAAACTGAAAAACTTTTTATCTGCTGACTTTTTAGAAGAAGCAACAGAAGAAGAAGCACAAAAATATCTAGGTGCTGAGTTTGGTTCTGTCGGACCAGTCGGTGTTTCAGATGACGTAAAAGTATATGCAGACCGTTATGTCCAAGATTTAGCGAATGCCATTACTGGAGCGAACGAAACAGGATTCCACTATAAAAATGTGAATCCAGAACGCGATTTCACTGTACTTTCTTATGAAGATCTTCGTTTTGTACAAGAAGGAGATCCTTCACCAGACAACAATGGTGTTCTTGCCTTTACTCGAGGAATCGAAATCGGACATATCTTCAAAATCGGCACTCGTTACAGTGAATCTATGGGAGCAACTGTACTAGACGAAAATGGACGAGAAAAATTTGTGATTATGGGCTGTTATGGTATCGGTGTAAGTCGTTTATTATCAGCAATCGTAGAACAACATTCAGATGAACAAGGAATCAACTGGCCAAAAGGAATTGCGCCATTTGATCTGCATGTCGTCCAAATGAATCTAAAAGACGAATACCAAACAAACCTGACGAATGAACTAGAAGAAGCGATGACAAAAGCTGGCTATGAAGTACTGGTTGATGACAGAAATGAACGCGCAGGAGTGAAATTCGCGGATTCTGATTTGATTGGCTGTCCAATCAGAATCACTGTCGGTAAAAAAGCAGTGGATGGAATCGTAGAAGTAAAAATCAAGAAAACTGGCGAAATGGTTGAAGTACGTAAAGAAGAATTGGCGAATACTTTACCAATCCTCTTGAACCAAGGCGAATAATAAGCGTTAAAACACAGAAAATAAAAATAGCTGAATCAGCTGTTTTTGACAATCTGATGATTCGCTTTTAAAATTGGAACTGCGATTCAAATCGCAGTTCCAATTTTTTAATGTAAAACTCAGAAAAAACGAGTATACTAAAAGGTACTGAAAAAGAAGAGGATAAGATGCGATCAATTGCATTGTTTCTCATCAGAAAGGGCGTATATCTTTGTCAGAAAAACGAGATTTATTTGAAAAACTGTTGGAACAAATCCAATTAGAGGAAGCAGAAAGAAATCATCCACTGCTTACTGCTGGTGAAATGGATAGTGTAGTGGTCCATCGTAAATCGCGTTTATGGGAATTTACGCTGCATTTTTCCAAAATTTTGCCTATTATGCTATATCGGTCATTGACTCAGCATCTGACTATCGCTTTTAAAGATATTGCACAAGTCAAACTGAATATCTTAGCAGATGACCAGACATTCGATGAACAGCTCTTGCAAGATTACTGGGCCCAAGCTTTGGAAAATCAGCAATGCGATACACCACTAGCACAGCAAGTATTGAAAACGCAGGTACCTGTGATAAAAGATCGTAAAGTCATCTTGCCAATCGACAGTACAGGAGCTATTTCTTATTTGAAGCAACAATACTTGCCATTAGTAGAAGAGTTGTTCGTCAGTTACGGATTCCCAAAATTTCGTATCGAACCAGAAGTGGATGAGCAGCAAGCGGAACGAGTATTGAAACTTTTTGAAGAACGCAAACAAGAACAGGCAGAAGCCTTTATGAAGCAAGCAGCTGAAAGTCTAGTTGTCCACGAACAAAAGAAAAAGGAAAGAAAAGAGCAATCGCCAGCTCTTGAAGGACCCATCCAGCTAGGACGAAATATTCCAGCCGATGAACCAACGACACCAATGATCAGTATCGTTGAAGAAGAACGAAGAGTCACACTTGAGGGGTACGTATTCGACAAAGAAGTCAGAGAACTACGTTCAAAACGCAAGATCTTGACTTTGAAAATCACAGATTATACTTCATCATTTATCGTCAAAAAATTCTCGAACGGCGAAAAAGATGAACAAGTATTTGATGCGATCAGTGTCGGTAGCTGGTTAAAGGTACGAGGAAGTATTCAAGAAGATACGTTTGTCCGTGATTTGGTCATGAATGCGCAAGATATCATAGAAGTCAAACATACACCTCGCAAAGATTATGCTCCTGAAGGGGAAAAACGAGTAGAGCTTCATGTTCATAGCAATATGAGTACGATGGATGCAACAAACAGCATCTCTGATCTTGTGGCACAAGCAGGGAAATGGGGACATCGAGCTATCGCCATTACAGACCACGGTGGTGCGCAAGCCTTTCCGGAAGCACATAGTGCTGGAAAAAAAGCAGGTGTGAAAATCTTATACGGCGTGGAAGCGAATGTCGTAGATGATGGTGTCCCAATTGCTTATAATGATGCACATGAAGCATTGAGTGAAGCCACATATGTCGTATTTGACGTGGAAACGACAGGATTGTCTGCAGTATATGACACGATCATCGAGCTAGCCGCAGTCAAAATGTATAAAGGAAATGTGATCGAAAGCTTTGATGAGTTTATCGATCCAGGACATCCTTTGTCACGAACAACGGTAGATCTGACTGGTATCACGGATGAAATGGTTCGAGGATCAAAGTCGGAAGAAGAAGTATTGCGGATGTTCCTTGAATTTTCAAAAGATACAATTTTGGTAGCCCACAACGCGGCTTTTGATATGGGGTTCTTGAATACTAGCTACGCAAGGTATGGTATTCCTGAAGCGGCCAATCCAGTTATTGATACGTTGGAATTAGCTAGATATCTGTATCCTCAATTCAAACGTTTCGGATTAGGTGTGTTATCTAAAAAATTTGGTGTCAGCTTGGAACAGCATCACCGAGCAATCTATGATGCTGAAGCAACTGGTCACTTAGCATGGATCTTTGTGAAAGAGGCAATGGACAATCATAACATGCTTTATCATGATCAGCTAAATGAGCATATCGGAGAAGGAGATTCTTACAAAAGGGCTCGACCTTTCCATGTAACGATTTTAGCAAAAAATCAGGCAGGACTGAAAGATTTGTTCAAACTGATTTCAATGTCGAATGTCGAATACTTCGAACGCGTCCCACGAATACCACGCTCCCAATTGAAAAAGATGCGTGAAAATCTATTGATCGGCTCAGCTTGTGATAAGGGAGAAATATTCGAAGCCATGATGCAAAAAGGGGTAGAAGAGGCAAGAAACCGAGCAAAATTCTACGATTATATTGAAGTTATGCCAAAAGCGGTCTATGCGCCTTTGATCGAGCAAGAATTGGTAAAAAATGAACATGATTTGGAAGAAATTATCCAAAATTTGGTAGAAATCGGAAAAAGTTTGGATAAAATCGTTGTTGCAACAGGTAATGTACATTATCTGAACGAAGAAGATGCCATTTACCGAAAAATTTTGATCAATTCTATGGGCGGAGCGAATCCGTTGAATCGTCATAGTTTGCCGGATGTCCATTTCCGAACAACCGATGAGATGCTAACTGCATTTCACTTTTTAGGGGAAGAAACAGCGAAAGAGATCGTAGTAGAAAATACGAATAAAATCGCAGATATCTGCGAAGAAGTGATTCCAGTCAAAGATGAACTTTATACACCGAAGATTCCAGGTTCAGAAGATGAAATATCAGAATTGAGTTACACAAAAGCAAAACAAATGTACGGAGATCCGTTACCTGAGATCATTCAAAAACGATTAGAAAAAGAGTTGAATTCTATTAATGGTAATGGCTTCTCGGTTATTTATCTGATCGCCCAAAAACTAGTGCATAAAAGTAATGAAGATGGCTATTTAGTAGGTTCACGTGGCTCTGTTGGCTCTAGCTTTGTTGCGACGATGACAGGAATCACTGAAGTTAATCCATTAGCCCCTCATTATTATTGTCCAGAGTGCCAATATTCCGAGTTTTTTGAAGATGGTACGTATGGTTCTGGATTTGACATGCCAGAAAAACAATGTCCAAAATGTGGTGCACGCTTAAACAAAGACGGTCATGATATTCCATTTGAGACATTTTTAGGATTCCATGGAGACAAAGTGCCCGATATTGATTTGAACTTCTCAGGTGATTATCAAGCAGAAGCCCATAACTATACGAAAGTATTGTTTGGCGAAGACTATGTTTACCGTGCCGGAACGATTGGTACAGTCGCCGACAAAACAGCATATGGCTATGTAAAAGGATACGAAAGGGACAATAATCTGCAGTTTCGAAGTGCAGAAGTCGACAGATTAGCAAAAGGCGCTACTGGAGTCAAACGGACAACCGGCCAGCATCCAGGGGGGATCATCGTTATTCCCGATTATATGGATGTCTATGATTTTACGCCGATCCAATATCCAGCAGACGATCAAAATTCAGAATGGAAAACGACTCATTTTGATTTCCACTCGATTCACGATAATGTATTGAAATTAGATATTCTAGGGCATGATGACCCAACTGTTATTCGGATGCTTCAAGATTTATCAGGGATCGATCCACAAACGATCCCTACGGATGACCCGGAAGTGATGCGGATATTTGCCGGTCCTGAAGTACTTGGAGTAAGTCAGGAACAAATTTATTCCAAAACAGGGACATTAGGTATTCCAGAATTCGGCACTCGTTTTGTTCGAGGAATGTTAGAAGAAACGCATCCTACAACTTTTGCAGAACTACTGCAAATTTCCGGACTATCTCATGGTACAGACGTATGGTTAGGAAATGCGGAAGAATTGATTCGACGAGGAGATGCGACACTGGCGGAAGTAATCGGCTGTCGTGATGATATTATGGTTTATTTGATCCATGCTGGATTAGATAGCGGGATGGCATTTAAAATCATGGAAACTGTTCGTAAAGGACAATGGAACAAGATCCCTGATGAATTGCGAGAAACCTATCTATCGGCGATGAAAGAAAATAATGTGCCCGACTGGTATATCGATTCTTGTTCAAAAATCAAATATATGTTTCCGAAAGCCCATGCTGCAGCTTACGTATTGATGGCTCTTCGTGTCGCTTATTTCAAGGTTTATTTCCCTATTTTGTATTACTGTGCATACTTTTCTGTACGTGCAGACGACTTTGATCTAGTCTCCATGTGCAAAGGAAAAGATGCTGTGAAACAAGCAATGAAAGAAATCACGGACAAAGGATTAGATGCTTCCGTAAAAGAAAAGAATCAACTGACAGTGCTGGAGTTAGCCAATGAAATGCTGGAACGAGGATTCAAATTTGGAATGATTGATTTGTATAAATCGGATGCCGTTAACTTTGTTATTGAAGGTGATACGTTGATCGCACCATTTAGAGCTGTCCCAAGTTTGGGAACCAACGTGGCAAAACAAATCGTTGAAGCAAGAAAAGACGGTCCATTTTTATCCAAAGAAGATCTTGCCACCCGCGGTAAAGTTTCAAAAACATTGATCGAATATATGAACGACAATGGCGTATTGAAAGATCTACCAGATGAAAATCAATTATCGTTATTCGATATGCTATAAGCATCTGTTTTCCTGTCTGCTTGTAATTTTAAGCAGAGTATGGTATAGTTCTTATAGGTAATGATACTAACTGTGAGTGAGCGGATTTTTCGCTCACTCTTTTTAATGGAATTACGCACTTAATTTTTTAAGGAGGCGAAACTTTTGAGTAGCGTCGTTGAAACAGTCACAGAAATGGTGACACCGATTTTAGATGAACAAAATTTTGAACTTGTCGAAGTCGAATTTGTAAAAGAAGGAAAAAGCTGGTTCTTACGAGTATTTATTGACAAAGAAGGCGGTATCGATATCGAAGAATGCGCCTTTGTCAGTGAGAAACTGAGTGAAAAACTTGATGCAGCAGATCCAGATCCGATTCCTCAAGCTTATTTCCTGGAGGTATCCTCCCCGGGAGCAGAGCGGCCATTGAAAAAAGAAAGCGACTATGAAAAGGCACTTGGTGATTATGTCCATGTCTCCTTATACCAACCAGTAGATGGCGAAAAACAATATGAAGGATTTCTTCAATCATTTGATGCTGAACAGCTTACATTGAAAATACGCATAAAAACACGAGAAAAAGAATTGACTTTTGACCGAAAAAATATTGCAAAAGCTCGCTTAGCTATCCAATTTTAATCACGGAGAGGAATCAGAAAAAAATGAGTAAAGAAATGTTAAATGCGTTAGACGCTTTAGAAGCTGAAAAAGGGATCTCAAAAGAAATCGTGATCGATGCTTTAGAAGCAGCATTGGTTTCTGCATACAAACGTCACTATGGCCAAGCACAAAACGTCGAAGTGGAATTTGATCAGAAAAAAGGAAAGATCCATGTCTATGCAGTAAAAGAAGTAACGGAAGAAGTGATGGATTCACAGTTGGAAGTCTCATTGAAAGATGCACTTTTAATCAATCCAGCATATGAGATCGGTGATACGATCCGTTTTGAAGTAACACCAAAAGATTTTGGGCGGATCGCTGCGCAAACGGCTAAACAAGTTATTTTACAGCGTGTACGTGAAGCAGAAAGAACGATTATTTATAACGAATTCAGTGCTTATGAAAAAGACATCATGCAAGGAATCGTCGAACGCCAGGATAAACGTTATATTTATGTCAATCTTGGTAAAATTGAGGCAGTTCTTTCTAAACAAGATCAAATGCCAAATGAATTTTATCAACCACATGATCGAATCAAAGTTTATGTTTCCCGAGTAGAAAATACGTCTAAAGGTCCGCAAGTATTTGTTAGTCGCAGCCATCCAGACCTATTGCGCCGCTTATTTGAGCAAGAAGTACCAGAAGTCTATGATGGAATCGTTGAAATTGTCAGCATCGCCCGTGAAGCTGGCGATCGTTCAAAAGTGGCAGTTCGCTCAAATGATCCAAATATCGATGCAGTCGGTACATGTGTCGGGCCAAAGGGACAACGAGTTCAAGCAATCGTCAATGAATTAAAAGGCGAAAACATGGATATCGTCGAATGGAATGAAGATCCAGCTGTATTCATTGCAAATGCATTGAATCCTGCACAAGTCATGGATGTGATCTTCGATGAGACAAATCCAAAGGCCTGCACAGTTGTCGTTCCAGACTACCAATTATCGCTAGCAATCGGTAAACGCGGACAAAATGCACGTTTAGCTGCTAAATTGACTAACCATAAAATCGATATCAAATCAGAATCTGACATGACGGAATTTTATGAAAATCAAGAACAACAAAAAGAAACAGAAGAACTGCATGATGAAGCAATCGTTCAGTCAGATTTAACAGACGATGAATATGAAACAATTGCATTCAACAATGAAACGGTCGAAGAAAAACCAGAAGCTTAACTTTAGTAAGGAGGCAAAGAGATGAAACAAAGGAAAATTCCTTTACGCAAATCCGTGGTTTCAGGTGAAATGAAACCTAAAAAAGAGATGGTCCGAATCACCCGTTCAAAAGAAGGGGAAGTATCGATCGATCCAACTGGAAAAATGCCTGGACGAGGAGCGTATGTCTCACTTGAGCCGGAAGAAGTACAACAAGCTTGGGATAAAAAAATTCTCGATCGAGTACTCGAAACAACATTAACAGATGAGTTTTATCAAGAACTTCTTGACTATGTCACTCACCAAAAAGCACGTAAAGAGTTATTTGGAAAATGAATACAGTTAATCGGCAAAAAGCCATGAATCTCATCGGTCTAGCGATGCGCGCGGGAAAACTAATCACGGGTGAAGAACTGACCATTGCTGAAATCCGCAAACAAAAAGCAAAATTGGTGTTTGTGGCAACCGATGCAAGCGAGAATACAAGAAAAAAGATAAAAGATAAGAGTTCATATTATGAAGTTCCTTGCTTTGAGCTATTTTCTGAAGCAGAAATCACGCAGATGATCGGAAAACCTCGCAAGGTATTCGGAATAATGGATGCCGGATTTGCGAAGAAGACCAAGGAGCTAATTGAAGGTTAGGAAGGTGATTGCATGGGCAACAAAAGAATCTATGAATTAGCAAAAGAACTCAAAAAATCTAGTAAAGACGTCGTGGAAAAAGCACAACAACTTGGCATCGATGTGAAAAACCATATGGGTGCGATTACTAGCAATGATGAGAAGAAATTGCAACAAGCGTTCAAAAACCCAAGCACGAAACAACAAGCTGCACAACAAGCAAGCAGAAAACCAGCCAATCAACAGCCGAACGATCAACGTAAAAAAGAAACAACGAACAATCAACAAAAAAATAAAAATAACCGCAGTTATCAAGATCGCGGTCAAGGGAGCGGTCAAGTGAATCAAGGAAAAAAACCAACAACAAACCAAAATAATACGGGAAATACCAGCAGCCAAAATCGTCAAGGAACGAGCCAAGGCGGCAATCAAAACCGTACTAACAATAACAACAAACCAAACAATAACAATCGCGGCAAATTTAATAATAATAACCGTAATCGTTATAATAAAAAAGGTAAAAAAGGCAAACAGCAACAATCAACTAAACCAGCTGTACCACCACGCAAATTCCGTGAATTGCCAGATGTATTAGAGTATACTGAAGGTATGAACGTAGCAGATATTGCGAAAAAAATTCATCGTGAGCCAGCAGAAATCATTAAAAAATTATTTATGCTTGGTGTCATGGTCAATCAAAACCAAGCACTGGATAAAGATACGATTGAACTGTTAGCGACGGACTATGGCATGGAACCACAAGAAAAAGTCCAAGTTGACATTGCTGATATCGATAAATTCTTCGAGGCAGAAGAAGTCGATCCAGATAAATTAGTCTCACGTCCGCCAGTCGTAACGATTATGGGACACGTAGACCATGGGAAAACAACTTTATTGGATACATTACGCCATTCACGTGTAACAAGCGGCGAAGCCGGCGGAATCACACAGCATATCGGTGCCTACCAGATCGATATTGATGGTAAACCAATCACTTTCTTGGATACACCAGGACATGCGGCCTTTACAAGTATGCGTGCACGTGGAGCAAGTATCACAGATATCACGATCTTAGTTGTTGCTGCAGATGATGGCGTCATGCCACAAACAGTTGAAGCAATCAACCATGCCAAAGCTGCAGGCGTTCCAATCATCGTCGCTGTAAATAAAATTGATAAACCAGGTGCAAACCCTCAACATGTTATGCAAGAATTAAGTGAGTATGAGTTAATTCCTGAAGCATGGGGTGGAGAAACGATCTTTGTTGAGATCTCAGCGAAATTCGGCCAAAACATCGAAGAATTGCTGGAAATGATCCTGTTAGTCGCAGAAGTAGAAGATTTAAAAGCAGATCCAACACAACGCGCAATCGGAACAGTGATCGAAGCACGTCTTGATAAAGGTAAAGGTCCTGTGTCAACCTTACTTGTCCAAGAAGGAACACTTCATGTTGGTGACCCAATCGTTGTCGGTAATACTTACGGACGTGTCCGTGTAATGACAAACGATCTTGGCCGTCGCGATAAAGAAGCAGGACCTGCAACGCCAGTAGAAATCACTGGCTTGAATGATGTACCTCAAGCAGGTGACCGTTTCGTAGTCTTCGAAGACGAAAAGACAGCACGTGCAGCGGGTGAAGAACGCGCGAAACGTGCATTATTAGAAAACCGTGCTGCCACAAGCCGTGTGACTTTGGATAACTTATTTGAAAGCCTGAAAGAAGGCGAATTGAAAGAAGTTAACGTAATCATCAAAGCAGATGTACAAGGTTCAGCAGAAGCACTGGCTGCATCATTGAAGAAGATTGATGTGGAAGGTGTCCGTGTAAAAATCGTCCATTCAGCTGTCGGAGCAATCAATGAAAGTGATGTAACCTTAGCAGCAGCCAGCAACGCTATTATCATCGGTTTCAACGTTCGTCCTACACCGCAGGCAAAAGTGCAAGCTGATACTGAAGAAGTCGATATTCGTCTTCACCGTATCATCTATAAAGCCATCGAAGAAATCGAAACTGCGATGAAAGGGATGCTAGACCCTGAATTTGAAGAAAAAATCACCGGTCAAATGATCGTTCGTGAAACCTTCAAAGTTTCTAAAGTTGGTACGATTGCAGGTGCCTATGTAACAGAAGGATATATTCGTAGAGATAGCGGTGTCCGTGTAATCCGTGACGGAATCGTAATCTATGAAGGCCAACTTGCAAGTCTGAAACGATTCAAAGATGACGTGAAAGAAGTCAAAATGGGTTATGAATGTGGTGCAATGATTGAAAAATTCAATGACATCAAAGTAGATGACGTAATTGAAGGATTTATCATGGAAGAAGTCAAAAATGACTAAAAACTGATAAAAGGAGGCCAATCATTATGGCTAACTACCGTGACCGCCGAGTCGGTCAAGAAATCTTAAAAGAAGTCAATGATATTTTGCGCAAAAAGGTCCGTGACCCTCGTGTGGAGAACGTAACGATCACAGATGTGAAAGTTACGGGGGACTTACAGCAAGCAACGATCTATTACAGCATTTTATCTGACTTAGCATCAGATAAGAAAAAAGCACAAGATGGATTGAATAAAGCATCAGGATTGATTCGTCGAGAGTTAGGGCACAATCTAAGTATTTATAAGACACCTGAATTGTTCTTTGAACTTGATGAATCAGTTGTCTATGGCAACCATATCGATGAATTGCTTCGCGACTTGAACAAAGACTAATCAAAAAATCCCGCAAATCCTGTGAAATCAGGGGTTGCGGGATTTTTTTGTTTTCATTAAGACGTATTACCTAAGAGTTCCATGACTTTAGTCTTGCGGCGTGTCAGCTAACCAAAAAAGAGAAAAAGAAAAGTAAAAAATTCGACTTTCTTTTTTCTAGTAGTATATAAATTTTTGCATATAGATAAAGATCAAGATACCGATAACGGAAGCTAGATTGTAATCTATTTTAGTGACAGTCAGGTATAGCCAAGTAACTAGAAGATCAGTGGAACCTGCACCATAAAAGTTTGAGTTTGTCGGTCCGTTGACAGTTAAAAGAAAAATCACGTTGAAGTTATTGATATTTCCGATTACGCCGCTTCGATTTGGTCACGATCCAAATTTTGGATAATCCCTGTAGAAATTAGCATAGTAGCTGGGATACCAATTCACATATTGACAAAGATAACAGAGACTTTTACATAAAACGGATCAATCAGGAAAGGAATTGCTCGATCCAGCCCCAGTTTTCCAGCAATGTGTTAACTGGCCCAGCGTCATTCAGCAAATTATGCATGATGAGGAGCGAAATGAACTGCGGAACAGCCATTGTGATAACGACAAGTTTTTTGGATCAATGTAAAAAACGTCAGCGAAAGGAAAAATTTCGTGGTTTTTTATACCTGTTCATTTGGCTAGATATAAAATCCAAACAAATGAACAGAAGTGCTTATTAGGTTTCAATTGGGAGTATCTGCGCTAGAATAAGAGTAATAATGAAAAGGAGTGTTATGTATGGATTATTCTAGTAAAGAATACTTTGATAAAATGACGGCTTGGTGGCGTGCTGCTAATTATCTTTCTGTTGGGCAACTTTATCTTAAAGATAACCCCTTACTGAGACGTACACTGAAACCAGAAGATGTCAAAAAACATCCAATCGGTCATTGGGGAACGATTCCTGGCCAAAATTTTATTTATGTCCATTTGAACCGAGTCATCAATAAATATGATTTGAACATGTTTTATATTGAAGGGCCAGGACACGGCGGACAAGTCATGGTATCGAATGCTTATTTAGATGGAAGTTACACAGAGATCTATCCAGAAGTAACGGAAGATGAGACAGGAATGCAAAAATTATTCAAACGATTTTCATTTCCTGGAGGCATTGCTTCTCATGCAGCACCAGAAACACCAGGTTCTATCCATGAAGGCGGAGAGCTTGGATACTCTCTTTCACATGCAGTCGGAGCTGTATTAGACAATCCTGAAGTAATCTCTGCTGTCGTGATTGGTGATGGTGAAGCAGAAACCGGTCCTTTAGCTGGAAGCTGGTTCTCAAATGTCTTTATCAATCCAGTGATAGATGGAGCTGTTTTACCGATCCTTCATTTAAATGGTGCAAAAATAGCCAACCCAACGATCTTGGCACGTAAATCAGATGGAGAATTAGCAAATTACTTTAACGGACTTGGCTGGGAACCTTTCTTTATTGAAGGAAATGATTCAGAAAAATTAAATCCTGTTATGGCTGAAAAAATGGATCAAGCAATCGAGAAAATTAAATCCATCCAAAAAGAAGCTCGCCTGAAGACAGCAACAGATGTCGTGATGCCAAAATGGCCAGTATTGATCGTACGCACACCAAAAGGATGGACCGGTCCAAAAGAATGGGACGGGGAACCAATTGAAGGAACCTTCCGAGCACACCAAGTACCGATTCCTGTAGATCAAGAACATATGGATCATGCAGATGCTTTACTCCGTTGGCTGAAATCCTATGAACCAGAAAAATTATTTGATGCACAAGGACGTATTTTAGAAGAAATCAGAGAAATCGCGCCTACTGGTGACCAAAGAATGGCAAAAAATCCTATCACCAATGGTGGAATCGATCCAAGACCGCTTATTATGCCAGATTGGAAAAAATATACTTTGCAATTTGAAAAACCAGGCTCCGTTAAAGCAGAAGATATGACCGAACTTGGTAAATTCGTTCGCGAGATCATTGAGAAAAATCCAGAAAATTTCCGTATATTTGGACCAGATGAAACAAAATCAAACCGATTGAATCAAGTTTTCAAAACGACAAATCGCCAATGGATGGAAAAAATCGAACCAGAAAATGATGAATGGCTTTCGCCATCTGGTCGCGTCATCGACAGTCAATTATCGGAACACCAAGATGAAGGGTTCTTAGAAGGGTACGTTCTGACTGGACGGCATGGTTTTTTTGCAAGTTACGAATCATTCTTGCGAGTGGTTGACTCTATGTTGACTCAGCACTTCAAATGGATGCGGAAATCACATGACCTTTCTTGGCGAAATGATTATCCTTCGCTAAATCTCATTGCAAGCTCAACAGTCTTCCAGCAAGATCACAATGGATATAGCCACCAAGATCCAGGAATATTGACACATTTGGCAGAAAAGAAGGCGGAGTTCATCCGTGAATATCTGCCTGCGGATGCAAATACATTGCTCGCAGTCATGGATAAAGCATTCCGCTCGTCAGAAAAAATCAATTTGATCATCTCTTCCAAACATCCGCGTGCTCAATTTTACTCAGCAGAAGAAGCAGCCGTCTTAGTGAATGAAGGCTTGAAAATCATTGATTGGGCTTCGACAGCAAAAGAGGAGGAACCTGAATTGGTCATTGCTGCTGCAGGAACGGAATCTAACTTAGAAGCATTAGCAGCTGTAACTTTGCTGCTGGAAGAATTCCCAAAACTGAAAATTCGGTTCATCAATGTCGTAGATTTATTGAAATTACGTCATCCAAGTCAAGATCCGCGTGGGTTGAGCGATGAAGAATTTGATCAATATTTTACAAAAGACAAACCGATCTTATTTGCTTTCCACGGTTATGAAACATTGGTCCGCACGATTTTCTTTGATCGTCATAACCATCATTTAATGATTCATGGCTACAAAGAAAATGGAGATATCACGACACCATTTGACATGCGTGTAGTAAATGAACTTGATCGTTATCATTTGGCAAAAGACGCAGCTTTAAAAATCAAAGGAAGTCAAGCAGAAGATTTTGCGAAAAAAATGGATCAGAAATTACAAGAACATCAAAACTATATTCGTGAAAATGGTATTGATCTGCCAGAAGTATTGGATTGGAAATGGAAAAATCTTGACCAATAAAATGATAAAATCGATCCCGCAAAACAGAATTTTTTACATTGATTAAGAAACTGAAAAAATAAATAAAAAAAACGGAAAAAAGACTGGAAGAATGGCCAGTCTTTTTTTCGTTTTTGGGAAGTGAAAACCAAACTATTTACCTGTAAGCCACCCATAAATCCAATCAAATGGTGCAAAGAAAAAATCTTCCATTCTATTCCCTCCTTTAAAAAAGCATAACATGATTTCTATTTACGTGAGCATGAATTTTGTTACGTTTTTATTGCCGAAAAATAAAAACCGTTCATTATGATGTCAAATTCGTCAGTAATTGATGCAATGTGTTATAATAATTCAGTTAAATCAAAAATGAAATGGAGAAAAGACATGGACGGGTTATTACCTTTATGGAAAGAACGCGGAATGACAAGTCATGATTGCGTATTCAAATTAAGAAAAATCTTACATACGAAAAAAATCGGACATGGGGGTACGCTTGACCCAGACGTAGACGGTGTGTTGCCCATTTGTATTGGAAAAGCCACAAAAGTTATCGAATATTTGACAGATTCTGGGAAAATCTATGTAGGCGAGATAACTCTAGGTTTCAGTACAACGACGGAAGATCGATCCGGAGAACGGGTAGAAACAAAACCAGTAGATATGTCTTTATCTGAAAAAAAAATAGATGAAGTGATGGCTTCATTTATTGGTGAGATCACCCAGATACCACCAATGTACTCAGCGGTAAAAGTCAACGGTAAGCGGTTATATGAATATGCCCGCAATAATGAAACAGTGGAGCGTCCTGTTAGAAAGGCTCAGATTTACCGTTTTATCCGGACAAGTGAATTGACAAGAGACGAAGTGACAGGAACCATTTCTTGGCGCTTCGAAGTAGAATGCGGGAAAGGAACCTATGTCCGCACATTAGCTGTAGATACAGGCAAGAAACTTGGTTACCCTGCGCACATGTCTGATCTGACCCGAACAGCAAGTGCCGGTATGTCCCAGAAAGATGCTCTGACATTAGAAGAAGTAGCTCAAGCTGTGAAAAATGGGACAATCGATGATTGTTTGCTGCCAATAGAAAAAGGAGTGGAACGGTTCAAACGAGTAGATATTACTGATGAAGTATGGCAGAAAGTAAAAAACGGTATGAGACTTGATTATACTGTATTTGCGCTCCCAGAAATGCCGTCAGAAGAAATTGCTTTGTTTTATAAAGGAAAAGTTGTCAGTATCTATCAGCCAAACCCGAAAGAAAAAAACAAATTAAAACCTAGTAAAGTATTGAGAAATGAGGAATAACGAATGAATATCATCAAGATCAGACATCCTTACCAATCAGAACAAATTCCAGAAGACGATGTCGTTTTAGTGCTGGGATTTTTCGACGGCGTGCATATCGGACACCAGAAAGTCATAAAGACAGGTATGGAAATTGCACAAAAAGAAGGATTGAAATTAGCATTGATGACTTTCAATCAGCATCCATCTATTGTCTTTAAAAAGATCGATCCTAGCAGCGTGAAATATTTGACTAGCCTTAAGCAAAAAGAAGAAAAAATGGCCGCTTTGGGTATAGATTATTTATATGAAGTTGATTTTACTTCTTCTTTTGCTCATTTAGCACCGCAGGAATTTGTTGATCAATACATCGTAGGGTTACATGCAAAATATGCTGTTTCCGGTTTTGATTATACGTATGGACCAAAAGACATTGCAGATGTCGCTCATTTTCCTGAATATGCCAAAGGAAGATTCAAAATCGTCACAGTTTCTAAAGAAGAAGAACAAGGTGAAAAAATCAGCTCTACCCGTATTCGAGGATTACTAGACAGCGGACAAGTAAAAGAAGCAGCAAAACTATTAGGTTGCACATATGAGGTAGAAGGGGTAGTTGTCCATGGCGATGCACGAGGCAGACTACTAGGATTCCCTACAGCAAATGTCAAAGTAAAGAGCACAGTTCATTTGCCTAAAGAAGGTGTTTATGTATCGGAAATAAAAATTGGGGAAACTTGGTATCCAGCCATGGGTTCAATTGGACATAATGATACATTCGGTGAAGGACGGGAGCTGACTGTAGAATTGTATATTTTGGATTTTAATCAAGATATCTATGGTGAACATGTCGCAGTACGCTGGAATCAATTTTTAAGAGATCAAGTGAAATTTTCTAGTGTAGAGGAATTGATTGAACAACTCAAAGAGGATGAACAAGCAACAGCTGAATATTTTTCTCAGCAATAAAACATTATGCATAAAATCTCTTGTTTATGTATAACTAGCAATTACAATAAAATGGGTGATAAATAAGCCCAGGAAAGGGGCTGTGACAAAAGTCTTGTCACAGCCTTTTTTTCCAAATAAATGGTTTTTCAGAAGTAGCTTCTTCGGAAATAAGCCGAAATTTCTTGAAGCTGACCACTTCTGTCACAACCTCTTTCTTTATAGAAATAAAAGGACACTAGCAATTCATGAAAACGATTGCTAGAGCGTATCATTTGCTTTAGACTATATATCTTGGTGTACACTCACTTTAAGACGGAAATAAAAGTTATCCGTAATAACAGGTTTAGGTATGAAAAAGGAGTGGGTACTATGTACAAGGAATTAGAAAACAAAGTCGCAGTAGTAACTGGTGGCTCAAAGGGGATTGGAACAGCGATTGCTCAACGATTCGGGAAAGAAAAAATGAATGTAGTTGTCAACTATAACTCGGATAAAGAAGGAGCAGAAAAAGCAGTCAAAGCAATCGAAGAGGCAGGCGGAAAAGCTGTCTCTGTACAAGCAGATGTCAGTTCTGAAGAAGGAATACAGCGTTTACTTGATACGGCTTTAGAAAATTTTGGGACACTGGACGTTTGGGTTAATAATGCTGGGATGGAAAATCAGCATCCAACCCATGAACTTAGCCTTGAAGATTGGGAAAGAGTGTTAAAAGTCAATTTGACTGGCGTTTTTATCGGAACGAAAGCGGCTTTAAATTACTTTACAGAGAATAATAAAAAAGGAAATATCATCAATATGTCTTCTGTTCATGAACAGATCCCATGGCCAACGTTTGCTCATTACGCTGCTTCAAAAGGCGGGGTAAAATTATTTACCGAAACGGTAGCAATGGAGTATGCACCGAAGGGAATCAGAATCAATAGTATAGGCCCTGGTGCTATCCGTACACCTATTAATGCGGCAAAATTTGATGATCCTGAACAAAAAGAACTCTTGGAAAGTATGATCCCACTAGGACGCGTAGGTGAACCAAAAGAAATAGCGGCGACAGCTGCATGGTTGGCTTCAGACGAATCCAGTTATGTTACAGGTATTACACTATTTGCAGATGGTGGGATGACTTTATATCCTTCTTTCCAAGGTGGAAAAGGATAAGGGTGAATAAAAATGGGTTTATTGATTGCATTGATCCCTGCAGTTGGCTGGGGGATCCAGCCACTGATTTTGAAAAAGATTGGTGGCAGACCAACAAATGAGATATTAGGAACTGGTATTGGAGCGGTGCTTGTCGGCTTACTCGTTCAATTATTCGCTTCTCCAGCTGGTATTTCAGTGACTACATTTTTGATTAGTTTACTTTCTGGTGCATTTTGGGTTATTGGACAAACAGGACAGTATACATCTTTCAACTTGATTGGTGTTTCTAAAACGATGCCAATTTCGACTGCATTACAGTTAGTCGGAACCTCGTTGATTGGTGTCTTCGCTTTTGGAGAATGGTCTGGAAGTATGGGGAAAATCATTGGAGCAGCAGCAATCATTCTTCTTGTATTTGGTTCTGCTTTAACGGCAATCAGTGATGATCCTGGAAAAAAAGGCGGTATCACAAAAGGAATTAGTCTATTAGCATCAACAAGTATTGGTTATTGGGTATACAGTGCATTGCCCAAACTAGTTGATGCAAGCGGACTTTCCATTTTCTTTCCGCAAATGATCGGTGTCTTTTTAGGGGCAGTGATTTATGTGATTTTCCGTAAACCAACCGCATTTTCTGAAGACAAGAGTTGGAAAGCAACGATCGTTGGAGCCATCTTTAGTGTGTCAGCATTGGCTTATATTTTTTCAGCAAATGAAAATGGGGTTGCTACTGCATATATCATTACACAGCTAAACGTAGTTATCTCTACATTAGGCGGTATGTACATCCTGCATGAAAATAAGACACCAAAAGAAAAAAAATTAACGATTATCGGATTATTGCTGATCGTAGTAGGAAGCATGGTTACGGTTTTTATTTGAGGATAAAGATGGTAAAATCTCATTTATTAAAAAAATATTTGTTTGAATCAAACAGTAAGTACTTATAAAAAAATAGCGCTAGAATTTCCAACATCTCTGGAATTTCTAGCGCTTTTTAATTGTTTAAGATACAAGGGAAATATCTGTCTGGATCAATAATTTTTCATTGATCCATTGACTAAAGTTTACGACATAATTGAAGTTACCACCGATTAGTATCTCCGCATGATTGTCTTTATAAAGATCGTATTGTAAAAGACGGTCTTTTTTATTTGCGTAAACATCGTTATGGTACTGGACTAATTGTTCTCGGAATTGATTGATTGCTGTAAAATCACGATACTGAAGGTTGAAACGCATCGTGATTGGTGCATTTAGCATGAATCGCTGCATTTCTTTTGCTGCTTCCTCTGCTTGATCTCCGTAAAGGAACTCAAAAAGATTACGTTCAGAAAATTTCCATTGCCCGCCAACCTTTGTTCCTTTTAGTTTTCCTTCATGAAGATAATTTCTGATAGAACGTGTAGTAACACCTAATTGTTCGGCTAATTCATTTACTGAGTAAAAATCTTTCAATGTTCACCCTCCTATGTGAATGGTTCTACTGACTTAGTTGATATTTGCTTAATCACGAAATGTAGAAAGAACGATTTTAATTAAGGTCATTGTAAAAATCAAGTCAGAAAATTCTAACTTTTCTTTCTCTAAAGAAATTCCTTCTCTCCTAAAGTGATATTATATTTAAATATACCTGAAAATAATGGGCAGTATTATGAAAGATCGCTGATATTTTCTCGTATTTTTTCCTTATTCAAAAGTTTTGCAGGAAAATTGCTGAAAAAATAATTTTACTAAGTGGAAAATTCAAAGCCATTCAATCAGTGATTTTTTTCAGCACAAGAAAGACTCCTTATAAAAATAGCAGATACTTTGTCAATTAAGTGTTTAACCAGGGATGATAAAAAGGATAGGATTGAACAAAACCTGTATAAGGTGATGAATAGTTTCCTCGCCAGTAAAGGGTTTATTCGTATAAAGCTTTATCGCCAAAATTTATCATGACCTTTTTTATCTTCAATATTAAATGAAATCAATTGTTCAATCAATTCCCAGTTGATTACACTTTTCCAAGGAACTTTGATGACGTTATCCGTATATACGTAGCCTGCTTCTTGGATATTTTTTTCAAGGGCACGAATCGCTGCTTTTTCCGGTGCGATAGAAAAATGATTTTTAGCAAAACTAAATGCAATAATAAAGGTACCATGGTCAGTAAAGATAGGCTGATTCCATTTTACAGTTGTGTCTAGCTGGGGATACGTTTCTGTTATCTTAGCAAAAAGGTCTTTGATCTTTTGTTGATGTTCTTTTTCTTTGATCTGATTGATGATCGGCTGAAATTTTTCCATTCTAAAACGCCTCCATTAAGTGGTTTGATTTATTTTACCAGAAAAACAATAGTTATGTATAAAAAACGAACAAAACACAAGTAATGTTGTAACCGCTATATTTATATGATAAGATGTCTCAAATAGTAAAATAGAAAAGAGACATAAAAATGATTGACTTGGCAAAGAAATTCTTACACGAAAATATATATTTTGAGTTGTATCATCATCGAGCCATTTATACAAATGAAGATGCTTTGGTAATAAAGAAAGAACAAGGATTTACAGGTACAGAGACCAAAAGCTTATTCTTAAAAGATAAAAAAGATAATAACTACGTATATCTGACTTTTACTACGAAACAAACGGATTTCAAAGCATTAGGGAAGATCGTCGGTAAAAGGCTTTCTATTGTTTCATCAGAACGCATGGAAGAACAAACGGGACAAAAGCAGGGCGCTGTTTCTCCGTTTGGTTATGAAAAACAGATTCCGATTATTATTGATGAAGAGCTCTTATCAAATGAAAAACTTGTTTTTGCACCAGGTAGACCAGATCAAACGATGGTCATCCAAACGGTTGACTTAAACAAAATCATCCAGCTACTTGAGATGCCGATATTTTTGATGCCGGCAAACGAAAAAAACAATTAACCAAGTAAAATAGTGCATACTTGGAGGTGAAGCAACATGATAAGTTATCCATTATTAGAAAGAAATGCAACGATTGGGGTTACTGCACCATCCTCAGGCGTATCAGAGGAACACCATTCGTTACTCGAATCAGCTTTAAAGAGAATGGAAGAAAAATCTTTCCAAGTAGTTACTGGAAAGACGCTTTGGACGCAAGATAAGGAAAAATCAGGTCCAGCAAGAAAACGAGCAGATGAATTCAATCAAATGATGCAAGATGAAAATATCCAAATGATCTTTCCGCCTTGGGGAGGAGAATTATTGATTGAGATTCTCGATTTTGTCGATTTTGATGCTCTACAACCAAAATGGATAGTAGGTTATTCAGATATTAGTACGTTGCTACTTGCTGTCACATTAAAAACAGGGATAGCCACTGCACATGGAACTAACCTTATTGATTTAAGAGGAGAGTACTTGGATGAAACGACAGCAATGTGGGAAAGTGTACTGAAAACAAGAGAAGGAGAATCGATTCTACAGCAATCTTCTGAAAAGTATCAAAAAGTGTGGCCCCATGAGCATTCATCATCTTCTGTTTTCCATCTCACTGAACCAACAAATTGGCAATCAGTCAGCGGAGATGCAGTAAGGATGAAGGGACGATTATTAGGTGGTTGTATTGATACGATCAGGCATTTAATCGGTACTCCTTATGGAGATGTCCAATCTTTTAAAAGAAAGTATAATGATGGAAAGCCGATCTTGTGGTTTCTAGAAAACTGTGAGCTATCGTCAGTTGATTTAAGAAGATCACTTGTTCAGATGAAACTGGCAGGCTGGTTTGATGGCAGCTCGGGGATCATGTTCGGTAGAAGTGCGGCAGAGGATTTGTTAGATTATAAAATGAAGGATGTATACGAAGATCTGTCAAAGGAATTAAAACTACCGATCTTGTATGATATTGATTGTGGTCATGTACCGCCACAACTGACATTGATTAATGGTGCCTATGCAGAAGTAGCGGTAGAAGATAGAAAAGCGACTGTTTTGCAAACGTTTATTTAAAAAATTTTTTCCTGCCTTGGAGTCTATCAAAGACCAATAAATCTAAATAGAAAAGAAAGTGAAAGAAGCTGACAAAATGCTGTCAGCTTCTTTTTGTATAACATATTAGAAAGTCTAATTATCTATAACTATCACATTGATCAGCTGTTTCACATCATTTGGATTTCCTGTAGGAATAGCTACTACAGATGCATTATCAATGATTTCTTGAGTTGTTTCTCTAATGAACGCTGGATAAGATGTTTGATCTGCAGGCATTTGCCAATGTGAAGGAACTGGATAACTAGTGATTGTCCCGTCATGGTTACTTGAATACACTAAAACTCCCTGGTAACTGTATTTCCCAGTGAGCATAACCACATCTTTCGGATAGACTGCACTCCCTGCATCATAAGGGGCGATAGGTGTTCCTGCAGGATAATGAATAACATGTAATTCGAAATCACCCGATGTATCTCTAAAAGTATTACCTCTAATAGCTAGCCAAACACGTGCGTACTCAATTTGTAGATCAGAATATCCTGCTAACGGATCTATTGACTGAGAAGACTGTGAGGAGGTTGTGTCTATTGTTGAAGAAGAAATATTTGTCTCAACTGTACTACTAGATGTAGAAGAAGTATTGGGCTCTGAGACTTTACTGCTTGTTGAAGATGTATTCGTTTCAGTAGAAGCTGATTTCTGAGTACTTGATTTTTCAGCTGAACTGATTTGTCTGATTGAACTTTTGTCTGTGGTCGCAGATGGATCACTATTTTCTTTACTAGGAGACGTACATCCTACAAGGAATAAAGAGACCAACAATAAAATAAAACCTAACTTTTTCATATAAAATACCTCATTATTTTTTTAATACCAGTATAGCATAATCCTGAATTTTTGAATCCGTAAAACCTTGTCTATGAATATAAATAGAGTGTATCTTCTTTGATAAATGTCAGAAAAAGTGTGACAAATAATCATCAGTAAAATTACTTGTCACACTATTGATAAGGAGTATTTAATTGAAGAGAATGATTAGGAGAAAGGATCTCCGTACTTTTTATAGTAATCATAGAATCCAAGTTTGTATAGACGAATCGTTTTTTCTCTTATTTCTTCTGTTTCAAAATGGACTGCTTGAAGAATCAAGTCTGTGAATTCTATAGGAGCTGTTCCATTCGCAGTAATCAAATTACGATCTTTCACAGCTTGTTGTTCTATAAAATCTTCTTTATTCTGATAATTTTCCGATTCTAACCAAGGAAATTGCGCATTTCCGGTGTGTTTGTAACCTTGCAATAATCCGCTCTGAGCTAAATAATCAACTGCCCCACAAATAGCAGCTACTGGTACGTCTGTTTTTAACAATTTATCGATTATTTGATATAAATGATGATTTTTTATGTCCCATGAATTGCCACCGATCATAATAAAAAGGTCAACTTTTTCAGGTATTTGTTCGATTAAGTAATCGATTTTTGTTTTTAATCCTCCAATGGAAGTGACCTCTGATTGGATAGAAGCAGTTTTGTTTTGCCATTTCTCATTTTGGTTTAGTGTGCTAGTAATATAAGCACCTTCCCAATCGGCATATTCCTCTAATAGAAACGTAATCGCAGTTTTCATTTTCAAGCTCTCCTTTACTATCTATAACAAGGACAACAGTTTTAACCTACAGACATTCATTAAAATTGGGTAGCGACAGCGAAAACAACAATTCTTAAGTTTTAGACAGAGTATACAGATAGTCAACTTAATTAAATACGAACTAAATAAAAATGACAGGTAATCATTTTTGTTTACCAGCATTATAACATTTTGCATACATGGATGACAAAAGAACCAATTCCCACTTGCTTGAGTACAATATTAAAAGAAACTGGAAGGCAAAAAGTAATTATAGAAACGAAAAATAAATCATATCGGGCACTCAGACATGAAAACAACCCTAGAGATATATAACTAGGTAACCAGTTTAATGAAAGAAAAAATCATCCAAGAAGTCGATTCTTGGATTTTTTAGTGGATTTGTTCGCCAAATACGTTTAGTATGCGTATATGAGAGGTTGTAAGCAAAGCGTTGTGGTCTGAGCACTTAAGGAGGAATCTGTGAAAATAGCTTTTCATATTTTTGCAGATTTTGACTTAATGGCGAAGGTCAGCTTTGCGATTACCGTTTATCGAGAGGCTGTAAAAGCACCGTGTAGCTCCGATGACAATAAGCAAGCATTTTTAGAACTAGGTTTCCTTGATTCTAAATATGCGGCTTATTTCAATGAGTTGGTGCTTGAACGCGATTTTAAGAAGGTCGAAAACAGGCACGACTTTTCGACGTAAGGAGAAAGAATTTCAATGATAGAAACAATAAATCCCGCAGAAAATAAGGTTTCTGCGTACATCCATATCCCATTTTGCGAGCATATCTGCTATTACTGTGACTTTAAATTAAATTCTTTATAATGCATTGAGGTTAAGAACTTAGTATATTAAATGAATCTAATTTGCATAGTTAGATTAAATCCTAATTCCCCATTTTCGTTTCTTATAACTTTACCTACAGATGTTCTACCAGTACTAGGAGTATCAAAAGCAGTATGATTATAAAGGTATTCACTCAATCTATTTCTATCATAGATATGATAGCATAACACATCAGAATTATCCTTAACAACAATATAGCCACCGTTTGCTTCTTCTAATCCTAACCATGGTGTGAGAGGAACCATTCCTAAAGCTGCAGCGATTAAGAGTTGTTTGATTTTATAGATTATTATATCTTTATCTTCACTGGGGTTATTTTTTAAAAATGAATCTACAACTGCAGATATTCTTTTTCCTGGTACAAAATAAGACTCTAAATATAGCTTAGATATGAGTTCAGGTAATCTATAATCAATCATTTGTAAATTTTTTTTAAAAATAGGTGAGGGCACATCGTGATAGTTTAAGCCTATTCCCATTTCTTTAAGCTTTAATATCCTATCCTTGATTTTTGCTGGAGTACTAATATCGTTTATAAGATCTATATTTTTATCAGGTATTTTTTCGGTTAACGAAAATTGTAGTATAGTTCCTTCAGAGGCATTTAACAAAGTAGGCTTGCTTCCAATATATGATTTTACACTAAAATTAAGCTTTTGATATTGTGCAGTAAAAATGTCATCAATTTTTATCAAGAGATCTCCTTTTTTTCTTGAACCGGCTTTTAGCGAGGAGATCTTCAAAGCATCAATAAAAGAATCAATTTCTTTTATTGAAAATGTTCTACCCTTTCCTTGTTTTATACCATTAAATAATTTTTTACTATATTCATCAAACTGATCAAATGGAATCTCGTATTCTGTGGAATTATATTCAAAAAATACTTTACTATTTGTTTCACTACGAACATACTCAACATCTTTTTGAAAAGCAGAAAGTACTTTATATTTAGTTGAAGTATCTTTTTCAAGTTTTTCATTAGCAGCGTACAGTTCACCTGAAGCTAAAACATTTAAAAATGTATATAGTTCTGACCATTCACCTTTATTGTATTTATAAGTCATTACAAATCATCCTTATTAATTTATTGTATTATAATTATCTCACAAAATATATAATAGTCTAGTACGGATGGATAATAGATAAAACAAATTGAAAAATCAAAAATAAAATAGTATACTTGTGTGAACAAACGTTCTGGAAGGAGGTACGTGTATATGAGAGGTGGACATAGAGAAGGTGCAGGAAGAAAATGTATAAAAGAAAAAAATTTCAAAAAATATCTATTTACCTCCTCCATTGGAACAACGACTTTCAGAATTAAGTATAATAGATTGTAAAAGTTTTAATAAAAAGTGTGTTTACCTATTGGAGAAAGGTTTAGAGTTTATTGAAAATGAGAGGAAAGCATTAAATATGACAGAAAAGCTGAAATTTATTGACTTATTTGCAGGTATAGGAGGAATTAGAAAAGGTTTTGAGGATGAAAATACAATAGGTGTCTTTAGCTCAGAATGGGATAAATTTGCTCAAAAAACTTATGAAGCGAATTACGGCGAAGTACCTGCTGGAGATATAACCAAAATTATGTCTTCGGAAATCCCAGCACACGATGTCCTTTTAGCAGGGTTTCCTTGTCAACCCTTTTCCATGATTGGCAAAAGAGAAGGTTTTGGCCATGAAACACAAGGGACACTATTTTTTGATGTACTAAGAATATTAAAACACCATATGCCTAAAATGTTTTTGCTAGAAAATGTACAAGGTCTATTAACTATTCAGCATGGTGAAACATTCAGAGTGATTATTGAATCGCTAAAAGAAGCTGGTTACCAAGTTTTCTCTGATGTACTGGATGCCCAAAATTATGGATTACCACAGGTAAGGAAAAGAGTAGTAATTGTAGGGTTTAGAAATGATTTAGGAATAGATAATTTTACCTTTCCAGAAGGAAATAAAAACGAAAGAAAACCTGTGGGAGAAATATTAGAGACGGAAGTTTCAGGGTATTCAATTTCTAAACATTTGCAAGAAAGTTACTTATTTAAAAAAGATGATGGTAAACCACAACTCGTGGACCGAAATTCAAAAATTCAAGTAAAAACTTTAGTCGCAAGTTACCATAAAATTCAAAGATTGACGGGTACTTTTGTAAAAGGGGGAGAAACTGGTATACGATTATTTTCAGAGCTAGAATGTAAAAGACTTATGGGATTTCCTGATGATTTTATTATTCCTGTTTCTAGAACTCAGATGTATAGACAATTTGGAAATAGCGTTGCTGTTCCAATGATCAAAGCAGTTGCTGATGAAATGAAATTAAAGTTCAATCAAACTATAGCTAGTAAAAAAACTGTAAAAATATAAAATTTTACACGTAATTCTATTTATTAATAAAAATAGACAAAGTATAACAAGAGCCCAATATTAGACAGAATACCGATTAGAGAAATCTAGTTGGTATTTTTTATTGTTTTATTTAATAGAATTAGCTCTGGATGGAATAGAATAGATAATGTTAAGGGGATATTATGTTTATATAAGTACATCGTTTTGATCTGCAAATTTATCTTTAGAATATTTAAATTTAGAATTATCTGAAGTTATTTTTGATTGTATATTACAGTAATGATATCAAACTTAAACTTTCTGATAAATATGTTATATATTAATTGAACTGATGTATAATAAAAGTGACTTATTAATAACAGCTAACTTAAACATCAAGTAAGTTCTATAAGTAATTAAATGTAATATTATCAGATTGGAGACACAATGCATTACTTTAATATTGAGCAAAAATATTCTAGAAAAGAAATACGTAAGCTCCTAGGATATTCTGAACCTGAAAAAATTGGTGGGATTTGGAGCACGGGGTATGTTCGTCATGAAGATGAATTTTTTATTTTCACTAATATATTATCTGCAGGTAGAACTGGACATGATTATAACAATAGTATAGAAGGGAACATCTTATATTGGTATGCTAAGAAAAATACTACTTTTAATTCTCCTACTATTCAAAAGATGGTAAGTGGAGAATTTCCAGTTCATATTTTTATTAGAGAAAATAGTAATGATCCTGAGTTTGAATACAAAGGGTTAGGAGTTATGGTGGATTACAACGATAAAGAGACGACCGAGATAACATGGAAAATGATCCCGTCTATGGATCAGGCTACAGTTAAAGAACAAACTTTAAAAAGAAAAAAATTTTTAGAAGGAAGAAAAATTAACAGATATGTAAATATTTACGAAAGAGATCCAAGAGCAAGAAAAGCATGTTTAGGTCATTATGGATATAGATGTGTAGTCTGTAAATTCAATTTTGAAGAAACTTACGGGGAAATTGGCAAAGAGTTTATTCATGTTCATCATGAAAAAGAATTAAGTATGCTTGATGAATTTTATGAAATTGATCCGATTGAGGACATGAAGCCTGTTTGTCCAAACTGTCATGCAATGATTCATAGAAAGAGACCTGCTTATACGATTGAGGAAATTTCAAAAATTTTAAGAAGTAATAGTGACAATTGATATACTTCTTGTAAAGAATAACTATTAGAAGCCCAATTTAAAAATAACGAATTTAATAAATTTAAACAAAATATTTCTAAATAAAATCAGTAGAAAGTAAAAATACCTTTAGAATTCTATTTTTATAAATATATGTATAGGAGAATTGAAATTATGTTTTTCTTTTATTTTTTTGACAAGGAACCTCTTAAAAGTGATAGTGAATTTATTATAAAAAGTTATCATGATATTTTTTTTGAAAAATTATTTAGAGATGGATATATAAATATTAAAGTAATTATTGCCTCTTTGGTAAAGACGGATCTCAAAGTGAATTATCATACAATTCCAGAATACAATAAAAAACGAAGAAAAATTCACGCTATAATGAGTAAGTTGTTAAGTTCCTCTAGAGAAGAGACGTACAAACTATTAACGGATATAGACAATGTATTTAAAAAAGAAAATATTGAATTTAATCAATTGGATATGAATGACAAAAAAGTATTAATAACCCTTCATTTGCTCCAATTTTCGGAAAAAAATAGTTTTAAAGATAGGAGACAACA
Source organism: Enterococcus sp. MSG3290 (assembly GCF_050555565.1). NCBI lineage: Bacteria > Bacillati > Bacillota > Bacilli > Lactobacillales > Enterococcaceae > Enterococcus > Enterococcus sp. MSG3290. Next base: position 1,106,360 of record NZ_CP187862.1, read on the forward strand.
AATATTTAAAACAATTATGGATTCTGAAAATTACAGAAAATTAGTAAGAATCTATATTATCAAAGAATTAACTAAACATGGGGAAAATAACGAAATATATTTTAATAAAGGCAAGATTGAATATACTGGTAAGATTCGTGAAGAATTAGTTTTAGAAAATGATTATATATATTATAAAAATATAGTGGAAATTTGGACTGGAAGTTCTATTCAAAGAATTACAGAACGAATAAAGGAAATTAAAAAGTTACAAAATAATAATGATGATGAAATTTTTTTTAGAGGCCATACAGATATAAATTATCAATTAATCCCTTCGGTTTATAGAACTGAGAAAAGTTATTTAAACGAACATTTATTATGTGAAGAGTCACTAGCTAGAAACCCAGAAGAATATAAAAATTCAAATAATAATCATTTAAATATCTTAAAAAAAATGCAACACTATGGTTTGCCAACTAGACTTTTAGATGTAACACAAAACTTACTTGTAGCTTTATTTTTTGCTGTAGAAAATAATTTTGATAAAGATGGTGAATTAATCGTTTTTTCCAGTGATAAAATAAAGTATACCCGTAGTGATAATGTTTCAATAATTGCCTCTCTTTCTTTTTTTGATCAATGTGTGAAGGAAAATATAATAGAATTCGCAAATGATAGTTCAATAAGTGATGATGATTTCAATAATAAAGAAGAAGTAAAGCGTTTGAAACATGAAGTTTCTTTGGAAAAGCCAGCTTTCATACAAGCTATAAAAAAACAAACATTTAAAGAAGACTATTTTGTTGTATCAACAAGAGATAACAAGCGTATATCTCAACAGTTTGGATCATTCATAATATGTTCATTAAATAAAAAAAACTTAAATAAACTGAATTGTTTTAGAGTTGAATCAAATACAGGAAAAAAGGTAATCATTAGAATTCCATACAATAAAAAAAGTGAATTTTTAGAAGAGCTAGAACTTTTTGGGATAACCCATGGATTTATATATCCTGAAATAAGTGAAGTAGCACAATTTTTAAAAGCAAAATATTGTTAAATAAAAAAGTAATGATTCACTAGAGTCGTAAATGAAGTGGTTTTGATTGGAGAGTTATTGGTGAGGTAATGCTCTGTGTTTTATATCCTAGTGTAATTGTTAGAATTATTTTACTCTAAATAAGACGAATGTATATTTTAAACATTAGATTTTATTACAGCCGCCGTAGCATATCTGATTCATTTTTTATGATTCTTCTGAAGTACGTCCTCCAGTAAATCCCAAGTACTGGAGGATTTTTTTCTTAGTGCTGCCTTGCTCAGGAAAAAGTAGTTGGCTACTTCGTCAAAATTTCTAAATTTTTTTAACGCATGAGGAAGTGCTCAATCATTCGCCATGAGGATGCTGACACTTACATTTGCACGAAGTTCTTTTTCACAGTTTTCTAGCAAGTAAATTTTTTTAAATTTCATATCAAAAAATGCATGAGATTCTTCAAGGGTACATCCCTATAAAGTGGAATATCTCATGCATTTTTATATTGTTCGAAAGTTCAATCTTCCTTTCACAAAAAAATCATTTTTTTATGGTCAAACAAATTAATACTCTTGTTAATAATTTACAATAAAAAGTGATATATAACTTTGTGAAGGGAGACAATAAATTGGTTCTAAAATTTTTACAGAAGTTAAATGGAAAATCGAGTCAGCCAGAAGATGAAACAGAGATTCAAGAAATTATCCCAGAAGAAAAAAAGGGATTAGAAGAAGTATCATTTGCACTAAATAATGATGAAAAAATTGTCGTAGATTTCGTAAGCGATATGGATAGGGATTTTGGAAGTAGTATTCGAGATCGAGTGAGACAAGGGGATCATTTTGAGAGATTTTTAGCCGCGGTGTTTCGGTTGGCTGGATATGAAGTTGAAATTACTAAAAAAAGGTATAAAAAAGACAAGCGTGTCTATACTGGCGATGGTGGTGTAGATTTGATTTTAACTAAAGAAAATGAGCGTATAGCGGTTCAAGCAAAATCAAAGCGCTTAAATAGCACGAAAGAGGAGCGATTGATCACTGATAATGACGTAAAAATTTTTGCAGGAATATCTGACAAAAACTGGACTAAAAAGATGTTTATCACTTCGTCTTTTTTTAATAGTTATGCTTATAAACAAATAGCTGAAAATGAAAAAGTACATAAAATCGAGTGGTATGGCAGATATGAACTTTTAAAACTGTTAAATCAGTTAATTCCAGAGATGATGCTGAAATATCAAGTATTGAGTTCTTTGCCTAAAAATATAAAAATTTGTCCTAAATGTAACAAAGGAGTCATGATACTACGGCAGAATGGAACAATCGGACAATATTTTAATGCTTGCGCAGCTTATTGTGGTCATATAGAGAGTATCAAGAAGTATTGAAATGACAACACTATTTAAAGTATCAAGCATTACTCCAAATAACGAAGTACTTCTAGTTCATCCCTGTAGTAATATTTTATATGACTGGTATGCTTCTTAAGAGATTACATTTTTATTTTATCAAATTTTGAGATGTTCTGGTTATCCATAATAGTGTATGATTTTCTCAAAGTAGCATGGATTTTTAAGGAGATTTATATGCAATAAACTATTTCAATAAATAAATTCTTTGGATTAAGCTTTATGATCATCTAGTTTAGATTTAAGAGTTAATAAAAAATGATATTATTAAATATAAATAGAACGGAGTGTTAGAATGTTAAACAATCATTCATTCAATTTTGTTGAATATGAAGGACATCTATATTTGATGGATAGTCATGGAGAGGTTCTGACAGTAGATAATATGAAAGAAATTGTTAGTTCTTTAATAAAAACAATTGAATTTCAAGAAGCTAATAAAAGTAATCTTTCCATAAAAAAAGCAAATTTAGTCAATGAACTGAATAATTTAAGTAGTGGTCATAGTTTTAAGAGTAATTATCCAATCAATCTTATCAATATCAACAAAACAAGAATGAGAAAAAGCAACATGAGGAAGTCAAACAGACCTTATGTTTGTAAAAATTGTTTAAAAGAGTTTGATGTACGAGAGGGAGAGGATCGTTACTGGATAAATTCTTATAATACTATACCCAACTCACTTATTCATTTTGAGGAAGATTCAGGATCATGTTGCTCAAAAGAATGTCTAAATAAAGTGGCTTATGATGTTGCTGTAGAGAGTATCAATCCAAAATACCGAGAACTTTTTAAATTGGAATACCTATTTTCAGATATTAAGGGATATATGTACGCTAAATTTGGTTAAGTTTGAACTTTCAATATGTTTCATAATAATCGCCTATAATTGAATAGTCTTTGCATATAACAAAACGAAGATTGTTTGATTTTTACTAAAGTTATCTAGACATCCTTCAAACTGCTTATGTACTTGAAGATGGTCATGAATGTAGTTATGAAGGAAATAAATGAAAGATATTAACTTTAAATTTAGTGTTATACATGTTGTTTAAAAAGGATTAATTTACTGAAGAAAGTATTTCAGAATTTGTTACTATTAAATAAAGCTTTTTCTTAAAATTTTTATTTAGAAAGAGGTTCTTATGATTACATTAGAGAAGTTTATTGAACAAAGATTGAAGGATGACAAGAAAAATTTGCTGGATTTAAGTATGAAGGAAACTAATCTGCAAGATTGTGTAAATTATGTTTTTGACTATTTTAATACCTATATCAATATAGATGAGACTCAATTTTTACAAATTGAAAATGATGAGAAGGTAGCAAAGTATCAAAGACAAATAGAAAAATATTCATCTAGTGTCCAAGGATGGCTTATTGAAGTTTATACTCAATATAATAAAAAGCTGAATCAGCAAATCCCTAAATTATTAAACAATATTGATGTTTTTTTACTGACTAATTCACCTGAGAGTTTTAGAAAATACTCATATAAATGCTACTCACAATTGATAAAAAAGTATCCCTTCATGGAAAATTATATAGAACAACTTTATGAATTTATTATTGATCAACATAGAGTATTAAACTACAATTATCAATTTGATCAAAAAGAGGAAGCAAGTTTTAACGAAAAAATTGATAGTTATGTAGTAAAAACAGCTAATAAGTATAAAGTAAATTTACTTATCTGGGCGCAGACATATGCAAACAATTTTTATAAATATGAACATATTTGGCCAGTAGGAACTTATGATGTTTCAGAATTTGGAAAGTGCTATAACCCTATGAAAGCAAAGAAAAATAAATTTAATATCGATACTATCTATTCTCAATTGTCAACTTTACCTTATATTCGAGGGAAAAAGAAAATATTGGAAATATTGGTTATGTACTATTGGCAAAAGGAAATTGCACCAGTTGATGATAATCTATATGAAGAATATATGAAACAAGCCTGTGATTCAGTATGAAAATAGAAGATTACATTAAACTTAGAAAAAAGCATGACGGATTTGATGAAACAAATTTAAAAAACAAAGACGAGAGTATTCAAAAACTGATTAATTATATCTTTGACTATTATAAATTATTGGAAGAAGATAAAACTCCTAAAAAGAATCAAGAATTGAAAGAGCTGAGAAGAAATGTTAATTATCAGTATGAAATAGATTCATATAGTGAGTCCATCCAGCGTTGGCTAATTAAAATTTTTTGCCAGTACAATATAAAAATGAATAGAAATCTATCTAAAATACTTGATGATATAGACTATTTCTTATTAATTTCAGATGAGTATGATTGGGATAAACTCTCTTATGATTTATACACTAAAATAACAAATAAGTACTCTTATTTAAGCGATTATCCATTAGAAATCCTAGCGTTTGCCAAAGATTACTATGGAATATGTAACAGAAACTGTGGTCTAGGAGTTTCTCAATATAAATTAAGCCAGAAATCCAAAAAGTTCATTAAACATATTTATTCAGAATATGGTATTAATCTAATCGTATGGTCCAAATATTATTTAGACTACTTTTACAATACCATAACGCTATGGCCTGTCTCTCATAGAATTGTTACTGAGAAAAATGGAAAAAGAACATGTCAATATAATTTGAATGCTACTAGAAATACTTTTGAGATAAGTAAAGTATTGAATAAATTATCCGATTCAAATGATGCTTCCAATCAGTTAAGAAAAAATAAAGCAATTTTAGTAGAACTGTTAAGAGAAGTAACTAGGGTACATGCTTTGATGGAGAAGAGTTAATCTTTATTTAATTACTTTAAATGTTAAATCAATGCATGAGGTTGATCACTTTTATAGGGACGTCTCCTGTTTAAGTGATTATCCTTATGTATTTATAATTTGTGGAGTTTTTACTCGTGCTAAAGTTTATAGAAAATCTGAGCTTAGGATAATGTGCATTATGTAAACTAAAAATAGCAGTAATAATTAAATTGTTTTTTGGTCATCTTAGAATGTGGGTATTCGGTCATTAAAATATTTAATAAATTCCAATTTTAGTTATCAATTCGATATAACTCGAAAAGGAGTCTTCTGGAGTATGGTATGAGCCCTTAAAAAGCTTTAGGCTAACAGAAGTAATCATATCCTAGTCCTAATCAAACAATACCAATGCAAGTTATTTAAACGCCTGCATGCTCTACTTATAGGCATGCCCCAAAAACGTCATTTTAAAATGACCATTAACAATATAGTAAAATAAAATACTTAAGAAGAGTAAAAAGTTAGCAATAAAAAACTTATAATTATTGAGATTGTAAGCTTTGATGGATGAGAATAGTAGTTTTAAATTATTGTTCTTTATGATAATCAAATATTTCTATATGGTAAAATATAATGAAGGAATTAAAGAATCAAATTGAAAACTTGCTGTAATCCAGCGGTTGAACTTATTTTTTGAGGAGATTTGTAATGATGAAAATTAATAGAGTAAAGTTTTATAGCAAAGGGGATTTAATTGCACCAACCTTTCTCTCTAGGATTAAAGAAATTATTGATGCTTTTTTAAACAACCCTAAGCCCCCAAGTAGCTTTGAGGAAGCAATTGAAATACAGAATGTTGTCAAATATATAGATGCAGAAATATTCTCTAAAGATTGGTCACCTGAATATATTGAAAAGATCAAAGATGCAAAAACTGTACTAAAAAAAAGTGTCGATAAATATTTAGGAACAGCAAAAAAAGAGGAGATCTTAGATTCTATGGGGGAGTTAAGTTATGAATATCGAGATGATTTCTTTGAGAATTTTGCCAATTTTAAGTATGCTAATAGAATTTCTGAAGAAGAATTTATGAAAGAGTTTAACAGAATAGGTATCCCTGTTCGCTATTTATTAAAATCGCAATATTTCATAAAAGTTTATGCAGCTTCCATAAAAAGTTATATTTTAGCAGATCCATTAAGTATTGAACTGCTAATTTCTAATTTTATAGAAGTAAATAAGGAAAAATTATATTTTCCTAATAATATATCAAAGGAAGAATGGGACAGGTTACTTGATGAATATATAGATGTCTCAAATGCAAATTTGAATTATATGACTATACTTGAAAACCCAATTCAGAAACTTGACGGAAAAAAATATTTCAATGTTACGCCAAAACAGAAGCTTCGTATTATAGACCGTTCCGAAGAGTTCAATAAAAAAATTATTAGCAAGGATTCTGGGGTGCTTCTGAGTAGTACAGTTTATATTCAACGAGAAGATTATGAGGAAGCTGTCGATAAAGAAAAGAACCAGATGACAATACAAGAAGCGGTAGATCGAAGTATTCTTAATAATATTGTGGCTGCAACCGGTGGTACAGGGACGCAACAATTTCAATGTTCAATGAGTGCTTTGATAGACAAAGAACAAATTGATAATGATCACTCTTTTGATAGTTTATTGAAGTACTTTAGTGAGGATTTTAAATTTTTCACAGAAAAACTAATAGCTAATTTGCCGAGTTACCCAAATAAGGAAATGGGAACCGTAAGTAAAACTATGGGAGTTAAAACGAATGACTCTTATGATCATGGAATTTATTTTAAAGTTAAGAACCAACTTGCTGTATCTAAAGTTCAGACTATATCATCGATTCTCAGTAGGTGGAATTTAGATATTGAAAGTCTGATTGATTGGTTCTTTACAGAATATTGTGTAAAACAATATGGTGTTTCGTGGCTACCATTATATCTTCCACACAAAGATGAAAACATAGGAAATCGTACTTCCACTTTTTTTAGAATTGAAGAAAGTATCCGTACACAATATCTTGTTTTTACAGAAGAAAATGAAATTAAAAGTGATTTAGTGAATGAAACATCAACACCCTCAATTTCAAATTTAAAAAGCTTACTTCCCAAAAAATATGCGTATCTTTCAGAAAATGACTTGGCAAAAAATTTGTTATATTTAATTTTTGATGACCAATCTTTAATTAATTTTATAAATGAAGAAATTAAAGGAGATAGTTTTTTTGATTTGCTTTTAAATCACGATGTAACTATTTCAGATTTTCCAGAATACGATAGAGAAACATTACAATATTTAATTGATAATAAAATTCTTACAGAAAAAAATGATATTTTGCAGTTTGAAAATATTACAAAGATCATGCTTCTTCGTGAAATATATTTGTTTGGCTCGACAAGTTATTTACATTCATCAAGTGAAGAAAAAGCTGCTCTTGATGAATTGGAAAGTGAAGAGTTGATTATTTTTTCAAGTACCTTCTTTACGAAACAAGAATCGGACTATCTTAACTTTTTGCTTAATAATAAAGTATTTGATAACAGTTGGGCAATCCGAAATAGGTATCAACATGGTGTACCAAACTATGATGATTCAACAATGTATGATACAGATAATGCAATATCATTACTAATTCTAATGATATATGTAGTAAAAATAGATGATGAGTTAAAATCTAGACATCAATAGTGTAGAAATTAACGTGTTTTCTAGTTTTGTTATTTAATAAAAAATAATTTATGTAGAATTACTTGCTCTCTAAAATACTTGTCATAATTATAGTTTTAAAAAATGATTTTAAAAACTCTTAAGTTTATATTGAATGATATGAGGTATGAGGTGTTGCCAATGAGTGAGCTGGTTGTTGAGTATTTGTATTTTTCCAAAAAGGAATTACACGAAGAAATTAGTGGAGTGTTTAGAAAATCAATATCTCCCTATATAGTAAATTCTAAGCTTGAATGTGAAGTTCAGGGAGAAAAGTTAATGTGTGACTATGATATAGTTCTGTATAATGACTCGTTACGTGTCGTTTTTAAATACGGAAAATGGGAAATAGGTGCTAAAGAAGCGAATGTACGCTTGTGAATGGAGATTCGAAAAATGAATAACTTAACTCAAATTATAGATAATTATCTTCAAAGCGAAGAACCCTATGCGCTTCAAATTGATGGTGAATGGGGAGCGGGGAAAACATATTTTATTAAAAATAATGTTATGAGCACTCTAAAGGAGAAAGGTAATTACCCAGTTTACTTTTCTGCATATGGATTCAATGACTTAAGTGATTTAAAACAGGAATTATTTTACCAAATAATTTCAGCCTTAGGTTCAAATAAAAATACATTGTCATCAATAAGTAAAATAAATAAGAAATTTAAAAAAATTTCTAACATATTAGATAATAGTAAATTGAAATCGATTGGTTTAATCAGTGATTGGATTTTAGAATCATATAATAATGCTAAACTAAATTCTTCTACAGATGAACAATCAATAGTTATTTTTATAGATGATTTAGAACGTGTAAGTAAAGAAATTGAATTAAAAGATTTATTAGGATTCATATTAAATGAGCTTTTAGAAAAATTGAAATGTAAAGTGATTATTTTGTCCAACAATTCAGAGATTTCAAATTCTGATGAATTTAAAAAAATCAAAGAAAAAGTGATATCAAGAACAGTAAAATTTAAATATGATATGTCAACTATTGAAGATATGATTTTAAAAACAAGCAGAAATACTTTTATTCAGGAATATAGTTCATGGATAAGAATAGTGTTAGAAAGCCAGCAGGTTGTAACAGAGAAAAAAGGATTAAACATGAGAACTCTCTTTTCTATAATTGAAACGTTTGATTTTGTTGAATCTAGATTACGTGAAAATATTAATACCCAAGAATCGGATGATCTTAAGATAAAGAAAAGCATTTTTTTAAATATTTTTGTTATCACAAGTGAGTATAAGTTAGGAAATATTGATGAAGAAAGTTTAAAATCATTGAATGGACTAATGGATACTAGATACTTTTCCTATTATTTGAGTGAAGGTGAAACAAAAACTATTAAAGAAAAAATTATCGATCAATATCATAACCAATGTGAAGAATTTGATGATTATATCTTTTATTCAAGAGACATTAGCACATATATTTTAACAGGTTATATAGATCAAAGTAATTATATTAGTGTTTGGGAAAAGGCCTTTTTTCCTAAATCCATGGAAATAAGTAACCTAGATCAGCTGAGTAATTTTAGACGTCTTACAGATGATGAACTAAAAGCAATTCAACACAATATATTAAAAGATGTTGAAGAAGATAAGTTTGATTTTAAAGAGTTAATTACTGTTTACGGGCAACTTAATCAGTTTGAGAAGATGGATTTAATATTTCTTGATAGTAATTACTCAGAAATAATTGAAAGTAAACTAATAGAATCATATTATGCTGAGAGTGTAAATGATGACATGGATTTAGTTGATAGATTCTTTATGTCTGGATTTTCGAATATAAAAGAAGAAAAGCCTAAACTGTTTGAAGAATTTAAACAAATTGATAATAAAATAGTTGAAGATAAGATGAAATTATTTCTTGATAGTCTATTCAATGAAAATTATGAAGTATTTCGTAGGTTGAAACAAAGTGGCTTCTTAATAAGCAATAATATTTTTAAAGCCATGTTAGAAGCAGATTCAATAAGTTGCTATATCGTGACAGATAATAATAAAGCTGACCTACTTTGGCAATACATCAATTCTGAATATTTAAGAATTAGTAATGCCAAAGATTTTCGCGCAGGAGAAATTGAGGATATAAAGCTATTCCTAAAAAAAATAAACAGTAAATCAGAAAAAATAAGTTTAGGGAGAATAGATCATTTCAAGATAAAACAATTGGTTGAATCTCTAGAGAAATTAATAGAACACTTAGAATGACTAGTTTATATAGTAATAGAACTTGATTGTTTGATAGTTATTTTGATATCAAAAGTCAACATAGATTGAAATTGAATGGACAATAATAGTATAAATAATAGATAGTTACAGCTTTAGAAGGAGGACGCACAATGTTTGACACTTATGCTAGAAAACCAACAGTATTTATTAATTCTACTTGTTACGGTTTAAAGCAAATTAGAGCAGATATAAAAATAACTTTAGAAGATGATATGGGTTTTAATGTTGTTATGTCTGAGTTTGATTCTTTTCCGATCAATCTCATACCTAAAATATTTGTTGTATAGAAAATTTTAAGGAGTCGTTAAATGGCAAATTTAAAGGAACTTTTTCCAGAATTTTATCAAACTAGTTTAAATATGTCAGATTTGAGCAATCAAACTGATAACTTAATCGTGTTAGATACAAACTACCTTTTGGATATAATTCAATTACCTACAACTGTTTCAAAAAAATACATTGAAGCATTAGAAAAAGTAAAAGATAATATTTATATACCTTATCTGACAGCTTTAGAGTTTAATTTTAAAAAAAGTAGTATAAAAAAAGAGAAGATAAAAAAAATAAAAGCGTATAAAGATACTGTAACGAATTCAGTTTCAGCAGTTGAAAAAGCTATAACAACAATTGACTTAGTAGATAAGAGTGAAAAAGAAGAATTTATTACAGAGTTAGTTGATGTAACTAAAGATTATTCAGAAAAGTTAGTAAATTTAATCGAAGAAAAAATAGAATCTATCATAACAAAAGAAGAAGTAGAATTATATGATAAATTAATACAAATAATTGAAGAGAAAATCGGGGATAAGTACACACAAGAGTGGATTTCTAGCGTGGAAGAAGAAGGTAAAGAAAGATATGAAAAGAAAATTCCTCCAGGCTTTAATGATACTGGTAAAGAGGATGAAAACGACTCTATTCGACGCTATGGAGATATTGAATATCAAAGAAAGTATGGGGATCTCTTAATATGGAAGGACATTATCAAGTATTCAAAAAATAGTGATAAATTAGGGAAAAAAGTAATATTTGTTACAAATGATGGGAAATCCGACAAAAAGGTAGACTTGTTATATAAAGTTCATAATCTGACGGTTGGACCTAACATTCATCTAATGAATGAGTTGCAAGTGGAAGCAAGCAAAGAGTTCCATATACTAAATAATTTAAGATTTGTCCAACTTGCAAATAACTTAAGTGATGTAGAAATGAATGAATTGAAGACTTCTTCGGAAGAACTGTATAATATTAATAATAAATTTAATATTCAATACAATAAAATAGGAGAAGTTCTAAAACAAATTAATGAATTAAATGCTAAGAACGATGATTTTGAATTGGGGATCGATAACGACGGTTATCTGTTTAAAAGAGAGAAGAGGCATTTAAAAAAGAATCCCGTTAAGAGTTATATGAGGGAAACAATAGATAAAGATGCTTTTTTAAAGGAATTGTATAACACGCTTACGCATGAGCAAAAGAAAGAAAATTATATGTACAAATTATTTTTGGAAAACTTAAAAGAGCATAAGAAAGAAGAAAAACAGTTAGATCCTTTTGACAAAGCTGGATATTTGGATGAATTTTTGTATGATGAGAAATATGAGAATAGTCTTTTAGATTTAGATAAACCTGAAGATTCAGATGATCTTTTTGAGTAAAATTGTCCTAGATCATTAGTAATAGGATAAACACCTGAATGAAATCTAAGATTTTTATAAAAGCTTCAGCAATTCGAATCTTTTATAATAATAATAATTTTTAAATAATCGATAAGCTTCTTCTGCAGTGTATCCTCCAGTAAATTCCAAGTACTGGAGGATTCTTTTTCGTAGGGCTGCCTTGCTCATGAAAAAGTAATTGGCTACTTCGTCAAAATTTCTGAACTTTTTTAACGCATAGGGTAGTGCTCGATCATTCGCCATGAGGATGCTGGCACCTATATTTGCTCGAAGTTCTTTTTCGTAGTCCTCTGGCAGGTAAGTATCTTCTAAAATCATATCAGAAAATGCATGAGATTCTCCAAGATAGGGGACGTCCCTATAATAATGGATGATCTCATGCATTTTTGTAAAATCTTTACGTTCGAGCATTAATTGTTGATTGGTGGTAATAATGATTTCGCCATGAACTTTTGTAATGGAACCAAGCAATTTCTTACTTAAGTTATTTTTGAATTTGTACTCTATAAACTCAATATTTTCAACTTCATTTACATAATTCTCAATGTCGTAGCATTTTACATGTTCCATTTTCTTTGAACAGTAATAACTCACTTCTTCTGAGAGTTCATTTGCAAGGTCTGCAGCTTCAAAATAAAGTTCTTCAGAAATCACATTCAATCCAATAATTCTCCTGACTTTTTTTATTGGTTAAAAAAATGGAAAAATCTCAAAATAAGCTAAGTAAATCATACAAAATTGACATCTTGTCCCTTTTGTATTACAATGTGATACAAAAGGGAGGCGATAATATGGCTATGATTACGGTTCGTGTGAGTGATGCCGAAAAAGAATGGCTTTCTTATATGGCGGAATTTTATGGGATTACTTTATCTGAGCTTCTAAAAACCTATTCGATGGAACAACTAGAAGATGAATACGATCGTCAAACGGCTGAAATTGCCCATAAACATTGGGTAGAAAGTGGAAAAACAACAGTATCTATGGAAGAAATCCTTCATGAATTTGGAGGGCTGGAATGACCTACCGTTTAGAATTCACGCCTGAAATTCAGAAACAACTTCGTAAAATGGATAAGCATCAAGCGATGCTGATCGTTCGATGGCTGTATCAACATATTGATGGTATTGACGATCCGAGAAAATTCGGAAAAGGATTGACCGCTAATCGTTCAGGACAATGGCGTTATCGAATTGGCAAATATCGTGTGTTGGTAGAGATAGAAGATAAACAATTGGTTGTTATCGCTATTCAAGTAGGACACCGAAGAAATATCTATGATTAAGATACTGTTTATTTTTACAAAAAAATAATAATTGGATTCTAGTTAAACCTCTTGAAGTGAGAGATTTAACTAGATTTTTTTATGAATAAAATAAGGACAAGATTGTTTAGGGGAATCATGAACGTAAAAAAATCATCCAAGAAGTCGATTCTTGGATTTTTTAGTGGATTTGTTCGTCAAATACGTTTAGTATGCGTATATGAGAGGTTGTAAGCAAAGCGTTGTGACCTGAGCACTTAAGGAGGAATCTGTGAAAATAGCTTTTCATATTTTTGCAGATTTTGAGTTAATGCCGAAGGTCAGCTTTGTGAACACCGTTTAAAGAAGGTCGAAAATCGGTACGACTTTTCGACGTAAGGAGAAAGAATTTCAATGATAGAAACAATAAATCCCGCAGAAAACAAGGTTTCTGCGTACATTCATATCCCATTTTGCGAGCATATCTGCTATTACTGTGACTTTAATAAAGTTTTTTTAGAAGGGCAGCCAGTAGATGAGTATGTGGAAATGCTGCTGAATGAAATGAGATTAATGCTGGAAAGTCATCCTACAGCGAGTTTGGAAACACTTTATGTAGGAGGCGGAACACCAACTTCTTTATCTGCTAAACAACTTGATCGACTATTATCAGGTGCTAGAGAGATCCTGCCTTTTCAAAATGGTAATGAGTTTACTGTAGAAGCGAATCCTGGTGATTTGACCCGTGAAAAACTTCAAGTGATGAAAAACTATGGCGTCAATCGTTTATCCATGGGAGTGCAGACATTTGACAATCGCTTATTGAAAAAAATTGGACGTAAACATACTGCAGAAGATGTGTATCAAACAATGCAATTTTTAGAAGCAGAAAATTTTACCAATGTAAGCATCGATTTGATTTATGCATTACCGGGACAAACACTAGAAGGATATCGGGATACTTTGGAAAAAGCTTTGGCTTTGGATCTGCCTCACTATTCTTTGTACTCATTGATCCTCGAAAACAAAACAATGTTCATGAACTGGGTACGACAAGGAAGACTCGAACTGCCTGATCAGGAAACGGAAACCAGAATGTTTGAAGAGACGATTGAAGCAATGGAAAAGCATGGACGTCACCAATATGAAATAAGTAACTTTGGGCTCTCCGGACATGAATCTCAACATAACCTCATGTACTGGAACAATGACCACTATTTTGGGTTTGGAGCTGGTGCTAGCGGTTATCTTGGAGATATTCGTTACCGCAACAAAGGACCAATCCAACACTATTTACGCCCATTACGAGCAAATGAACGCCCGGTATTGGAAGAAGAAAAATTGACACGAAAAAATCAAATAGAAGAAGAAATGTTCTTAGGACTAAGAAAAAAAACAGGGATTACTAAAAAACATTTCTATGATCGCTATCAAAAAACAATTGAATCGGTGTACGGTGATGTGCTAAGGGAATTAGAGCAAGAAGGGTTACTTGTTAATGAAGAAGACCGTGTTTATTTGACACCAAGAGGGACCTTTTTGGGGAACAATGTGTTTGAGCGCTTTTTGTTTGAAAAATAGTTTAAAGAATATTTGTTTTTTATCTGAATTTAAATAAAAAAAGTTCAAAAATACAATAAAGGACTATTGAAACGTTGATATAACTGGATTTACATCAATTATTTAGAATTAGCACTCTTGTGTTTAGAGTGCTAAAAAATGGAGTCTTTCTCTTGACAGGAGAAGGGCTTCTTGCTATATTTATAAGTGGATTAGCACTTAGAATATATGAGTGCTAATGAGAGGTGAGGAAGATGTTAACAAAGCGACAAAACGACATTTTACGTCTGATCATCCAACACTATACGAGTAGTGGCGTGCCCGTTGGTTCCAAAACATTGATGTCTGAGGGAGTCAAGGCCAGCTCAGCAACGATTCGCAATGATATGAAAGCATTAGAAGATGAAGGATTGCTGTTGAAGACTCACTCTTCTTCTGGGCGGATTCCATCTGCTTTAGGCTATCGTTATTACGTGGATCATTTGTTAAAACCTGCTCGCGTAGCAGAAGATGATTTGCTGCTGATTCGTCAGTCTCTAGGCAGAGAATTTCATGAAATCAATGAGATTATTAAGCAATCTGCTGAGATATTATCTGAGCTGACAAGCTATACGACTTTTTCATTGGGACCTGAAATAAAAGACCGCCGACTGACTGGCTTTCGTATCGTACCCTTGAATAATCGACAGATTATTGCTATCGTCGTAACAGATATGGGGAATGTAGAAAGCCAAGTGTTCACTCTTCCCGAATATATGGGAAGTCAGGAACTAGAAAAAATGGTACAGATTGTAAACGACCGTCTAGTCGGAGATCCTCTGATGACGGTGTACCATAAACTTCGTACGGAGATTCCGATGATTCTTCATAAATATTTCCAGACGACAGAAGGGATGTCTCAGTTATTTGACACCGTTCTTGGTCATGTTTTTGAAGATAAGGTTTATGTCAGTGGACAAATGAATCTCTTGGATTATGAGCCCCTTCAAGATCTTGATCAGTTCAAATCGATGTTTTCTTTTATGAAAGACTCAGACGGACTTACACAAATGATCACTCCGATGGATAGCAATATTCATATCAAGATTGGTGCTGAATTAGGCAATGATTTATTGCAGAATATGAGTATGATTCAAGCAAGTTACGAGATAGATGGTCATGGAAGAGGTACAATAGCCTTGTTAGGGCCTACTAGTATGCCTTATTCTCGGATGTTCGGTCTAGTCGATGTTTATCGAAGAGAACTAGCAGCTAAACTTGCTGATTACTACCGTTCGCTTGACTTGTCAAACTCGTAATGTGAATAACGAAGCTATTTGCAGCTGATCGTTCTCTCTTTCTTAGTAAGAGCAATCAAACAGCTGACTGAATAATGAAAGGAAGACTGTATCGTGAAAGAAAATCAAGAAGAACTAGATAAAGAAATGACAGATGCTCAGCCAGAATCGGAAATCGATGTCGAAGCTGCAGAAGATTCGGGTATTTCAGAAGCTGAAGCGGAAGAATTCGAAACAGCGAAATTAAAAGCTGAGTTAGAAGAAATGGAAGATAAATACTTGCGGGCTCGTGCTGAAATCGCAAATATGGCAAATCGAGGAAAAAATGAGCGTGAGCAATTACAAAAATACCGTTCACAAGATTTAGCCAAAAAATTACTTCCATCAATTGACAACCTGGAACGTGCATTAGCCACAGAAGTGTCAGATGATCAAGGGGCAGGTTTGAAAAAAGGCGTGGAAATGGTCTTGGAAAGTTTGCGTAACGCACTGGAAGAAGAAGGAATTGAAAAAATCCCTGCTAAAGGAGAAGCCTTTGATCCTAATCTTCATCAAGCGGTACAAACTGTTCCAGCGACTGAAGATACACCAGCCGATACGATTGTAGAAGTACTACAAGAAGGCTACAAATTACATGATCGCGTGTTAAGACCAACTATGGTCATTGTTGCACAATAATTGTGCGGATATAAAACTTACACTTTCAATTAAAGAAGGAGACGTTAATTATGAGTAAAATTATCGGTATTGACTTAGGTACGACTAACTCTGCAGTAGCAGTATTGGAAGGAAACGAAGCAAAAATCATCGCTAACCCAGAAGGAAACCGTACAACACCTTCTGTTGTATCATTCAAAAATGGAGAAATCCAAGTAGGGGAAGTTGCAAAACGTCAAGCTGTGACAAACCCAAATACGATTTCATCAATCAAACGCCATATCGGTGAAGCAGGTTACAAAGTAGATGTAGAAGGTAAATCATATACACCACAAGAAATCTCAGCAATGATCCTCCAATATATCAAAGGATTCGCAGAAGACTATTTAGGTGAAAAAGTCGAAAAAGCAGTTATCACTGTGCCAGCTTACTTTAATGATGCACAACGTCAAGCAACAAAAGATGCTGGTAAGATCGCTGGTCTAGAAGTAGAACGTATCGTCAATGAACCAACTGCAGCTGCTCTTGCCTATGGTTTAGATAAAACAGATCGCGACGAAAAAATCTTAGTATTCGACCTTGGTGGCGGTACTTTTGACGTATCTATCCTTGAACTAGGAGACGGTGTCTTTGATGTATTGTCAACAGCTGGCGACAACCATCTAGGTGGGGACGACTTTGATAACAAAATCATCGACTACATGGTAGCAGAATTCAAAAAAGAAAACAGCATTGACTTGTCTCAAGACAAAATGGCTTTACAACGCTTGAAAGACGCTGCTGAAAAAGCGAAAAAAGATTTATCTGGCGTATCAAGCACACAAATCAGCTTGCCATTTATCACAGCAGGAGAATCTGGACCATTGCATTTGGAAATGACATTGACACGTGCAAAATTTGATGAATTAACAGCTGACTTAGTAGAACGTACAAAAGTACCAGTACGTCAAGCGCTAAAAGATGCAGGTTTATCACAATCAGAAATCGACGAAGTTATTTTAGTCGGTGGATCTACTCGTATCCCTGCAGTTGTAGAAGCAGTACGTAAAGAAACAGGAAAAGAACCAAACAAATCAGTTAACCCTGATGAAGTAGTTGCTATGGGTGCTGCTATCCAAGGTGGCGTGATCACTGGTGATGTGAAAGATGTTGTTTTACTTGACGTTACACCATTGTCATTAGGTATCGAAACAATGGGTGGAGTGTTCACTAAATTGATTGACCGCAATACAACGATTCCAACAAGTAAATCACAAGTATTCTCAACTGCGGCAGATAATCAACCAGCAGTAGACATCCATGTATTACAAGGTGAACGCCCAATGGCTGCTGACAACAAAACTCTAGGAAGATTCCAATTGACAGATATTCCAGCAGCTCCTCGTGGTATTCCACAAATCGAAGTAACATTCGATATTGATAAAAACGGGATTGTAAATGTATCTGCGAAAGATCTAGGTACACAAAAAGAACAAAAAATCACGATCAAATCTTCTTCAGGTCTAACAGACGAAGAAATCGAACGTATGGTAAAAGATGCAGAAGCAAATGCAGAAGCAGATAAAGCTCGTAAAGAGGAAGTTGACCTACGTAATGATGTAGATGCATTGCTATTCTCTGTGGACAAAACATTGAAAGAATTAGAAGGCAAAGTGGACGAAGAAGAAGTGAAAAAAGCAGAAACAGCTCGCGATGAATTGAAAGCCGCTGTTGAAGCAAACAACATCGAAGAAATGAAAACTAAACGCGATGCATTGAACGAAATCGTTCAAAACTTGACTGTTAAACTATACGAACAAGCGGCACAACAACAAGCTCAAGAAAACCCAGAAGCAGCTCAAGGCGGAGCAGATGATGTCGTTGATGCTGATTTTGAAGAAGTCGATGGCGACGATAAATAATCAGTTCACTGAATTTCGAGAGAAGGCCAAAGTTGCTACTTTGGCTTTTTCTTTTGAAAAATAGTTTGAAGTATCGGTTTTTGTTTCAAACAAAATATGATATGATAACAAGCGACGTGAAAATGATGAGAACCAATAGGAGGAAAGCCTATGGCAACAAAACGTGATTATTATGAAGTCTTAGGGCTCTCAAAAGGAGCATCAGAAGATGAAATAAAGAAAGCTTATCGTAAGCTTTCGAAAAAATACCATCCTGACATCAATAAAGAACCTGATGCGGAAGAAAAATTCAAAGAAGTATCAGAAGCATATGAGATTTTAAGTGACCCGCAAAAACGCGCTGCATATGACCAATACGGGCATGCAGGAACAGATCCAAATTACGGTGCTGGTGGAGCTGGTGGCGGATTTGGTGGATTCGGCGGCTTCTCTGGTGGCGGCTTCGGTGGTTTTGAAGATATCTTCGACTCTTTCTTTGGAGGAGGCGGTCGGTCAGTCGATCCAAATGCGCCTCGTCAAGGTGCTGATTTGCAATATACGGTCGACTTGTCTTTTGAAGAAGCGATTTTTGGTGTAGAAAAAGAAATCAAGTATAATCGGGAAGAAATCTGTCATACTTGTGGTGGAAACGGTGCAAAACCAGGCACACAACCAACTACTTGTCATAAATGTCATGGTGCAGGTACGATCAATGTAGAACGCCAAACACCACTTGGACGAGTGATGAGCCGTCAAACTTGTGATGTTTGTCATGGGACAGGGAAAGAAATCAAAGAACCTTGTCCAACCTGTCATGGCTCAGGACATGAGAAGAAAGCACATTCAGTTAAAGTGAATGTACCAGCTGGTGTAGAAGAAGGGCAACAAATGCGTTTAGCTGGTCAAGGAGAAGCGGGAGAAAACGGCGGACCATTTGGTGATTTGTATGTGGTCTTCCGTGTAGAAGAAAGTGATATCTTTGATCGTGAAGGTTCTGAAATTTACTATGAATTGCCTTTAAGTTTTGTACAAGCAGCTTTGGGGGATGAAGTCCAAGTACCAACTGTCCATGGAGATGTGAAATTGAAGATCCCTGCTGGAACACAGACAGGTACGAACTTCCGTTTACGTGGAAAAGGCGCTCCGAAGTTACGTGGTGGTGCAACAGGCGACCAACATGTCAAAGTAAAACTGATCACACCGAAAAATCTAAATGAACAACAAAGAGAAGCATTACGTGCATTCGCTGAAGCTGGCGGCATCAAAGTTGAAGAACAGCAAGAAGACGGTTTCTTCGATAAGTTTAAAGATGCTTTTGGCGGGAAAAAGCGGAAGTAGTTTTTCTAGTAAAAACGCTAAGTCATTAATAATTAAAAACCAGACGAACAATCATATGTTCGCCTGGTTTTTTTGTAGTTGTCATGTTTGTACCAACAAAAAAGCCAGCTTTAGAATATGATAATCGTCATAGTTTCTAGGGGTATAACCAGTGAGAGAATGGAACTTGTTCAATCGATATTGCAAGGTGTTTTTATGAATAAATAATTCTTCTGAGCAATTTTTGATGCTTCCGTTATTTTTACTGAAGCATGCCAAAGTCTTCTTGAACAAATGTACTTCTTCTTCTGTCAGGCTTTTCAAAATACGTTTTACATATAATGTTCGTTGATCTGACGGGATTGCTGGTAAAATGATCCCGAGGTCTAAATCTTCAAAAAAGCGGATCTCGTTCACAGATTGATGGAAAGTTATCCGTTCACAGCGTGTTGGGCATGAAGGAAAGATTGCGGTGTCTCTTGCTCTGTATAACAAAGCGACCCAATTCCAAAGTTTAGCTGTAACTGATACATTTTATTAAACTTTGTCTGGATTTTGTCAAGCAATGATAGCAATGAGGCTCTGGAAATCTGATTGACTAGGATAATGATTTGTTGTCTATGTACAGTGAACAAAGCCTGTCCGTAATAAGAGAAGATCCTTTCGAGCAACTCCAATAAAGGATTGATCCGTTCTTGACACAATTGCTGATTGTCAGAAAGTTGTCCCACAACTACATAATATGGAAAAGAAAAATCAAGCTCAATTAAGTGAGGGTGGTATCGACTATGTACTTGATATCATCAATGAACCGATGGTACTTTCTTATGCGATGGAACAGGTAGAGCGATTGCTTGTTTGTGCAGGAAAACAAGCGATGCGGCTGATGATACGATTAGGTGAGAAAATAAGAAGATAAAAATACACGGTCCCTTCATGGCGACCGTGCATTTTTGGTTTTTATTAAATATTTAATACTTTATTCAAGAAATCTTTTGTCCGTTCATTTTGCGGATTTTCAAAGATTTGTTGAGGCGTTCCGTCTTCTAAAAAGTTTCCGTCGTCAATGAACATGACGCGATTGGCCACTTCTTTAGCGAACCCCATTTCGTGCGTAACGATAACCATCGTCATACCTTGTTCTGCTAACTTTTTCATGACGTTCAAGACATCACCGACCATTTCAGGATCAAGTGCAGAAGTAGGCTCATCAAAAAGCATGATGTCAGGGTTCATCGCTAGAGCACGAGCAATAGCCACACGCTGTTTTTGTCCACCAGAAAGCATTTCAGGATACATATCTTTTTTATCTTCTAGACCAACTGTCTGCAGTAATTTGATTGCTTTTTTCTCTGCTTCTTCTCTAGATTCTTTCTTCAGGTCCATCGGTGCTAAAATGATGTTTTCCAAAATAGAAAGATGAGGGAATAGGTTAAAGTGTTGGAATACCATTCCGATATGTTGTCTCACCAAGTTGATATCTGTGCTTTTATCCATCAAGTGGGCGCCGTCAATAATAATTTCACCGTCAGAAGGTTCTTCTAAACGATTCAAGCAACGCAAGAATGTACTTTTTCCTGAACCTGAAGGGCCAATGATACAGACGACATCTCCTTCGTTGATGGATACATTGATGTCGTTTAATACTGTGTTATCGCCGTATTTTTTGACTAAATGCTCAACTAAGATTTTTTCTGCCATCTTACTTCACCTTCTTTTCTAAAACTTTTGCTAATTTTGTCAATGCTGTGATCAAAATCAAGTACATGATCGCAATGATCAAGTAAACATACGTACTTTGTGTTGTACGTGCAACAATGATCTTACCAGTTTGCAGCAATTCGACTACACCGATTGCGGAAATGATCGTTGTGTCTTTTAATGAGATAACGAACTGATTGACGAATGATGGGATCATGATGCGTATCGCTTGCGGCAAAATGATTTTTTGCATTGTCCGATTATAAGAAAGACCTAAACTTCTGGAAGCTTCCATTTGTCCGACAGGAACGGCGTTGATCCCGCCTCGAACAATCTCTGCGATATAAGCACTTGCGTTAAGAGTCAAGGTGATAACACCAGCAAGGAAGTCAGGAATCGTAAATCCAACGATACCAGGCAACCCAAAGAAAATAAAGAACGCAAGAACCATCATTGGAATTCCTCGGATGATATCGACATAAATACTAGCAATTGTGCGAAGAGCGCGTATTGGTGCTACACTGAATAATCCAAAAATCACACCGATTACTATAGCCAAAGCAAAGGAGATCAAAGTTAGGAGAATTGTTCTCCAAAGTCCTTTCAACAATGCTTGATAGTTGTTTTGGATAAGTCCAAGAAATGTTGATTCATCAGCAGTGGAAGACTCACTGGAAGTTTCTGAACCATCCGCTACATATTCTTTAATAATCTTATCGTATTCGCCTGTTCTTTTTAATTCTTTCAATCCTTCATTGAACATATTAAGAAGCTCAGGATTTTGTCCTTTTTTAACGGCAAATGCATATTTTCCGCCAGATTCTTTTTTGATCGGTGTTTCCAATTCTTGTCCTTGTTTGATCGCATAACCGATTACCGGATAATCATCCATCATTGCATCGATTGCGCCAACTTTTAACCCGTCGTACAATTGATCAGCAGCATCAAAATATTTGATAGAATAGCCATATTCAGATTCATGGTCGCTTAAAAATTCAGCACTTTCGGTACCAACTTTTGCTCCGACTGTTTTTCCTTTCAAATCTTCATAAGACTTGATCGAAGTATCTCCTTTTTTGACAGCTAATTGGATCCCGCTATCAAAGTAAGAATCAGAAAAATCATAGCTTTTCTTTCGTTCATCTGTTACAGTCATTCCGGCAATCATTCCGTCTGCTTGTCCTGATTCCAAAGCTTGCAAAGCAGCAGAGAAACCACGGTAGTCCATTCGGATGTTAAATCCTTGCAGTTTGGCGATGTTTTCCATCAATTTTACATCGATGCCTTCGTACTCGCCCTTTGCGTTTTGAAATTCAAATGGAGCAAAAGCAGAGTCACTGGCAATTACGTATACGTCTTTTTTGGGCTCTATTTTTTGCATTGTCTCGCTTGTGCTTGACTCTGCCGTTGTAGTGTTGTCAGCTTGTGCAACATGACCAAACGCAAGTGTCACAAGTCCTGTCATTAAGAAAACAAATGAGTGAAATAAATGCTTTCTTTTCATAATCAACCTCCTAAATTTCCAATATTTTATTATTATAGGCGAAAAGTGCTGAATCAGACAAGACTGTAAGCTCGAAAAAATGAAAAAAATGCGAGTTTCTAACATTTTATGTTATAAAACATAACATGCATAATAAGATAAAAAAGTGGCGAAAGTATGTTCGGTGTGGTATAATTTTTTAGTAAGGAATGCCTTTGCTTTCCTTTTCTTTTTATTGGTCGTAAAATGAAAAGGAATGAATGAAAAGGAGGACGAAGAATGATTGAGAGAGATACCTCCCGACACTTTGAGCTTGTCTCGAAATACCAACCGGCTGGTGATCAGCCTGAAGCGATTAACCAATTAGTGGATGGCGTAGTCGGCGGGAAAAAAGCACAAATCTTATTAGGTGCGACTGGAACAGGGAAAACATATACGATTTCCAATCTTATTGAGAAAGTGAATAAACCAACACTGATTATTGCTCATAACAAAACATTGGCTGGTCAGCTGTACGGGGAATTCAAGGAATTTTTCCCTAACAATGCTGTTGAATATTTTGTTTCTTATTATGATTATTATCAGCCTGAAGCTTATGTGCCTTCAAGCGATACGTATATCGAAAAAGATTCAAGTGTAAATGATGAGATCGACAAATTACGACATTCGGCTACTAGTTCATTATTAGAAAGAAATGATGTGATCGTCATTGCATCCGTTTCATGTATTTTTGGATTAGGCTCGCCTTTTGAGTACCAAAAACAAGTAGTTTCGATTCGACAGGGAGCAGAACTAGATCGCAATCAGTTGATTCGTGACTTAGTCAGTATCCAATTCGAAAGAAATGATATAGATTTTCAGCGCGGTCGTTTTCGAGTGCGCGGTGATGTCGTGGAGATTTTTCCGGCTTCAAGAGATGAACGTGCCTTACGTGTGGAGTTTTTTGGAGATGAGGTCGAACGTATCCGAGAAGTCAATGCACTGACAGGTGAAGTTTTAGGAGAAACGGAACACGTAGCAATCTTCCCGGCGACTCACTTTGTGACGAATGATGAACATATGGAGCATGCCGTAGCGAATATCAAAGCGGAATTAGAACAGCGTTTAACTGTCTTGCGAAATGAAAACAAACTTCTGGAAGCTCAACGTTTAGAACAGCGAACCAATTACGATATTGAAATGATGTTAGAAATGGGCTACACGTCGGGAATTGAAAATTATTCTCGGCATATGGACGGACGTAAAGAAGGTGAACCGCCTTATACGCTATTGGATTTCTTTCCTGAAGATTTTTTGATCGTGGCGGACGAATCGCACGTAACCATGCCTCAAATCAGAGGAATGTATAATGGTGACCGAGCGAGAAAACAGATGCTAGTAGATTACGGTTTCCGTTTGCCATCTGCTTTAGACAATCGGCCACTTCGGTTAGAAGAGTTTGAAAAACATGTCAATCAGATCATTTATGTCTCTGCGACGCCAGGACCATATGAACATGAACAAACAGATACCGTTATCCAACAAATCATCCGTCCGACAGGGCTGCTTGATCCAGTAATTGAAGTCCGTCCAATCATGGGACAAATCGATGATCTAGTAGGCGAAATAAATGAACGAGTCGAAAAAGACCAGCGGGTGTTTGTAACGACATTGACGAAAAAAATGGCAGAAGACCTCACAGATTATTTCAAAGAATTAGGGATCAAAGTCAAATATTTGCATAGTGATATCAAAACGCTGGAACGAACAGAAATCATTCGAGATCTTCGATTAGGTGAATTTGATGTGTTAGTTGGAATCAATTTGCTTCGTGAAGGATTAGACGTACCTGAAGTTTCCCTTGTTGCTATCTTGGATGCGGATAAAGAAGGCTTTTTACGTAGTGAACGTTCCTTAGTCCAAACGATTGGACGAGCTGCTCGGAATGAAGAAGGTAAAGTAATCATGTACGCAGACAAAGTAACAGATTCTATGCGTCTAGCGATGGATGAAACATCAAGACGCCGTACGATTCAGCAGAAGTACAATGAAGAACATGGGATCGTTCCAAAAACGATCATTAAAGAAATCCGAGATTTGATTTCTATTACGAAAGAATCGGAAGATGATACAAAAGAAGCGGTACAAGTCTCGTATGAAGAAATGACGAAAGAAGAAAAAGATACGTTATTGATGAAATTAGAAAAAGAAATGAAAGATGCGGCGAAAGCATTGGATTTTGAAACAGCCGCTAATGTGCGAGATATGATTTTAGAATTAAAAGCTTCAAAGTAGGAGGACAACATGGCTAACGATAAAATTACGATTCACGGTGCACGTGCCCATAACTTGAAAAATATAGATGTAACGATTCCACGAGATAAATTCGTGGTCGTTACAGGTTTGTCCGGTTCTGGAAAAAGTTCCCTAGCATTTGATACGCTATACGCTGAAGGGCAGCGGAGATACGTAGAGAGCCTTTCTGCTTATGCTCGTCAGTTTTTAGGACAAATGGATAAGCCGGACGTAGATAGCATCGACGGATTGAGTCCGGCGATTTCTATTGATCAGAAAACAACAAGTAAAAATCCTCGGTCGACAGTAGGTACTGTGACGGAAATCAATGACTATTTACGCTTGTTGTTTGCACGTGTAGGACATCCGATTTGTCCCAACGATCATATCGAGATTACCAGTCAATCTGTAGATCAAATGGCAGATCAAGTAATGGCTTTGCCTGAGCGCACAAAGATCCAAGTGTTGGCACCGATCGTGGTAAAGAAAAAAGGACAACATAAAAAAATATTCGAACGAATCCAAAAAGAGGGATACGTCCGCGTTCGAGTCGATGGTGAGATCTATGATTTAAGTGAAGTGCCTGAGCTGGAGAAAAACAAAAAACATGATATCGCGATCGTCATCGACCGGATCATTGTGAAAGAAGGGATTCGTTCTCGCCTATTTGATTCTTTAGAGGCGGCCCTGCGATTAGCAGACGGCTATGCTCTGGTTGACGTGATCGGTGAAGAAGAAATGTTGTTTAGCGAACACTATGCCTGTCCTTATTGCGGATTTACTGTTGGCGAACTAGAACCAAGACTGTTCTCATTCAATGCGCCTTTTGGAGCTTGTCCAGACTGTGATGGTTTAGGTGTCAAATTAGAAGTCGATCAAGATTTAGTGATTCCAGATAGAACGAAGACACTTAGTCAAGGTGCTATCGTTCCATGGAATCCAATCAGCTCTCAGTATTATCCTCAAATGTTAGCGCAGGCTTGTGAAAGTTTCGGTATCGATTTAGATACACCATTCGAAGAATTACCGGAAGAGCATCAGGAGATCATCTTGAATGGGACAGATGATCTTTTCCATTTCCATTATGAAAATGATTTTGGTGGCGTTCGCGATGTAGAAACGACTTTCGAAGGGGTATTGAAGAATATCGAGCGTCGTTATCATGATACGAACAGTGATTTCACGCGTGAGCAAATGCGTCTTTATATGACAGAATTAACTTGTCAGACATGTAAAGGTTATCGATTGAATCCCCAAGCTCTATCTGTTCAAATCAATGGAACGAATATCGGGCAAACAAATGAGTTGTCTATTCAAAAAGCAGTAGATTTCTTCTCAAACTTAACGTTATCTGAACAAGAGAAAGTAATTGCCAAACCGATTTTAAAAGAAGTAAATGACAGACTTTCATTCTTGGAAAATGTGGGACTAGACTATCTAACTTTGAGTCGCGCTTCCGGAACATTATCTGGGGGAGAAGCGCAGCGAATCAGATTGGCTACACAAATTGGATCGAATCTTTCTGGAGTTTTGTATATTTTAGATGAACCATCGATCGGATTGCATCAACGCGACAACGATCGACTGATTGGCTCATTAAAGAAAATGCGTGATCTTGGCAACACCCTCGTTGTAGTCGAACATGATGAAGATACGATGTGGGCAGCAGATTATTTGATTGACGTCGGACCTGGGGCCGGAGAACAAGGCGGACAAATCGTGGCTGCAGGCACTCCTGAAGAAGTAGCTAATGATGAAAATTCTTTGACAGGGAAATATCTTTCAGGGAAAAAATCAATCCCTGTACCAAAAGAACGCCGTAAAGGTAATGGGAAAGCAATCAAGATCACTGGTGCTTCAGAAAACAATCTGAAAAATATTAGTGTTGAATTTCCATTAGGAGAATTTGTAGCAGTCACAGGTGTGTCTGGTTCTGGAAAGAGTACATTGGTCAATAGTATCTTAAAGAAATCGTTAGCGCAAAAATTAAATAAGAATTCTGCTAAGCCAGGTAAATTCAAGACAATTTCCGGCTACGAAAGTATCGAAAAGATCATCGATATCGATCAAAGCCCAATCGGCCGGACGCCGAGAAGTAATCCAGCGACTTATACAAGTGTATTTGATGATATCCGTGGGTTATTTGCTCAAACGAACGAGGCAAAAATGCGGGGTTATAAGAAAGGGCGTTTTAGTTTCAACGTAAAAGGCGGTCGTTGTGAAGCTTGTCGCGGGGATGGAATTATTAAGATCGAAATGCACTTTTTGCCTGATGTCTATGTTCCTTGTGAAGTATGTCATGGTAAACGATATAATTCTGAAACATTAGAAGTGCATTACAAAGGAAAAAGCATTGCTGATATTTTGGAAATGACAGTAGAAGATGCTGTAGAATTCTTCAAGCACATTCCAAAGATTCATCGCAAACTGCAAACGATTGTTGATGTTGGCTTAGGTTATGTGACGATGGGGCAACCAGCAACGACATTGTCCGGTGGTGAGGCACAACGGATGAAACTTGCCAGTGAATTGCACAAAATCTCTAATGGAAAGAATTTCTATATACTAGATGAACCAACGACAGGACTTCATAGCGATGACATCGCCCGCTTGTTGCATGTATTACAAAGATTAGTAGATGCTGGTAACACAGTTTTAGTGATTGAACACAATCTAGATGTAATCAAAACAGCAGATTATATCATTGATTTAGGACCAGAAGGTGGAGAAGGTGGAGGAACGATCCTTGCGACTGGAACACCAGAAGAAATCATTAACGTAAAAGAAAGTTATACAGGTCACTATTTGAAAAAAATAATGGTATAAAGAGGATAGATAGCTGAGATAGTTAAAAAAACATAAAAAAATGAATTTTTGCTTGTTTTATTAATATCAGTGTTCTAGAATCATTACATGGTAGTTCTTTCTACACTGATTGGTATAGATAAAAACTTCCTATAAGTTCAATCCGTTCAAAAAAGAATTGAGCAATCGGAGGAGTTTCCTTTGATTGCTTTTTTCTTTATGGTATGATATTCCTTGTGTAGTTGGAAAAGAAAAACAAGAGATTATGAGTAAGTGAGAGATAATGATGAACAGTATTGAAAATGAAGAATTTATCCCTATATTATTAGGAAGCGACATGAACGTTTATGGTATGGCACGTTCTTTTAATGAAGCATACGGCAAAATCTGCCAAGCATATGCTTCGGATCAGTTAGCCCCTACCCGCTACAGTAAAATTGTCAATGTAGAAGTTATTCCAGGATTTGATAAAGACCCTGTATTTATCGAGACGATGCTTCGTTTGGCAAAAGAAAGATATTCTGATAAGAGTAAAAAATATCTTTTGATTGCTTGTGGTGATGGATATGCAGAATTGATCTCCCAACATAAACAAGAGCTGTCAGAATATTTTATCTGTCCATATATTGATTATTCTTTATTTGAAAGACTGATCAATAAAGTAAGCTTTTATGAAGTTTGTGAAGAATATGATCTTCCGTATCCTAAAACATTGATCGTCAGAGAAGAAATGTTAGTAAATGGACATTTGGAACAGGAATTGCCTTTTGAATTCCCAGTTGCTTTGAAACCTGCAAACAGTGTGGAGTATCTTTCTGTCCAATTTGAAGGAAGAAAAAAAGCTTTTATTTTAGAGACTAGAGAAGAGTTCGATTTAATTTTAGGCCGGATATACGAAGCCGGTTATAAAAGTGAAATGATTGTACAAGATTTTATCCCGGGTGATGATAGTAATATGCGTGTGCTAAATGCGTATGTAGATGAAGATCATCAAGTTCGGATGATGTGCCTTGGTCATCCACTGTTAGAAGATCCTACACCAGCATCGATTGGTAATTACGTTGTGATCATGCCAGATTATAACGAAAAAATCTATCAAACCATTAAGGCATTTTTGGAAAAAATCGAATATACCGGCTTTGCCAATTTCGATATGAAGTATGATCCTAGAGATGGAGAATATAAATTATTTGAAATCAATTTGAGACAAGGTCGTAGCAGTTTCTTTGTGACATTGAACGGCTTGAATCTGGCTCGTTTCGTCACAGAAGATCGTGTGTTTAACAAACCCTTTGTTGAAACGACCTATGGAACGAATCAATCAGATAAAGCAAGATTATGGATGGGTGTGCCCAAAAAAATCTTTTTAGAATATGCTCGGGAAAATGAAGACAAAAAACTAGCTGAGCAAATGATCAAAGAAAATCGTTACGGTACTACTGTATTTTATGAAAAAGACCGGTCAATCAAGCGCTGGTTGTTGATGAAATATATGTTCCATAACTATATTCCAAGATTCAAAAAGTATTTTCATGTGAAAGAAGGCTAGTTCATGGAGAATTTTTTCAGTATTTTAGGCGGAATGGGCACGATGGCGACAGAAAGTTTTGTTCGCTTGATCAACCACCGAACGAAAGCTACAAAAGATCAAGAATATTTGAATTATGTCTTATTCAATCATGCAACAGTTCCTGATCGTACAGCTTATATTTTAGATCGATCAGAAGAAAATCCAATGCCGTTTCTGCTGGATGATATTGAGAAACAAAATTTATTGCGACCAAACTTCATTGTGTTGACTTGTAACACCGCACACTACTTTTTTGAAGAGTTACAAGCGGCAACGGATATTCCTATCTTGCATATGCCAAGAGAAGCAGCAAATGAACTTGTCCGTCAGCATACGACAGGGAGAGTAGCGATTCTAGGAACAGAAGGAAGTATGAAAGCTGGAATCTATGAACGCGAAGTCAAAAATCTTGGTTTCGAAACAGTGATTCCTGATACTGCGCTTCAAGAAAAAATCAATTACCTGATCTATCATGAGATCAAGGAATCGGATTATTTGAATCAAGAGCTCTATTACGAAATCTTAGAGGAAGCGGTAGAGCGCCTAAACTGTGAAAAAGTCATCCTAGGTTGCACAGAATTATCTTTGATGCATGAATTTGCTAAAGATAATCATTACCCAGTGATCGATGCTCAATCTATTTTAGCGGATCGAACGATCGAACGTGCATTAGCTGAAAGAAGCGAGGCATTGGATACAGCATCGGAAAAGTAAAAAAATTGGATTTGGGGCAAATATCCTAAAAGATATTTGGTCCAAATCTTTTTGTAAAAGAAAAAGAAAACTGGTAATGATACGCCCGGAATGATATAGTTTTATTATGCACAATGTGAGAGGGGTTCGTAAATATGACAGATAATTTGCAATTAGTCATCATAACAGGTATGAGTGGTGCAGGGAAAACAGTAGCTATCCAAAGTTTTGAAGATATGGGCTATTTTTGTATCGATAATATGCCGCCTCGATTGATTCCAAAATTCTGGGAATTGATCAAAGAATCAGGTAAAGTCACAAAAATGGCTTTAGGAGTGGATTTGCGTTCTCGTTCCTTCTTTGAAGAAATCCAAAACATGCTGATCGAAATCGAAAATACGAACTTCATCGACACTTCTATCTTATTTTTAGATGCTTCAGACGAAGAACTAGTGGCTCGCTACAAAGAAACAAGACGAGCACATCCAATGGCGATGGACGGTTTGATCACTGAAGGGATACGTAAAGAACGGGCGATACTAGACGACTTGAAAGCCCAAGCTTCCGTGATCATTGATACGACAACACTGACACCACGACAATTACGTGAAAAAATCAATGAGTCATTCAAATCAAAGGGAGACCAAGGATTTCGGATCGAATTTGTATCATTTGGTTTTAAATACGGGTTGCCGATCGATTCGGATATTGTGATGGATGTGCGTTTTTTGCCCAACCCTCATTATATCCCGGAACTAAGACCATTGACCGGAAAAGATCAGCCAGTCTATGATTATGTGATGTCCTTTGATGAAACGCAATCATTCTACCATAAATTTTTGGATCTTCTGGAAACTGTATTGCCTGGATACATTAAAGAAGGAAAAAGCAGCTTGACAGTTGCAATCGGCTGTACAGGCGGTCAACACCGTTCTGTGGCATTGACTGAACGTTTGGCAAATGCTTTAGGGAAAAACTATAAAGTCAATGTGACACATCGGGACAAGGATAAAAGGAAAGAGACGGTGAACCGGTCGTGAAAATGAAAACCTACCGGATAAGAAAACCAAAGATCGTAGTGGTCGGCGGTGGCACTGGTCTGCCAGTTATCCTGAAAAGTTTACGAAACCAAGGAGCAGATATCACAGCAGTAGTGACTGTTGCAGATGATGGTGGAAGCAGCGGTGCAATCAGAGAATCGATCGCTATGGCTCCTCCTGGTGACTTGAGAAATGTCTTAGTGGCGTTATCGGATATGCCACAATTCTATGAAGATATTTTCCAATACCGTTTCAAAAAGGAAGATCAGTTTTTAGCCAATCATACGATCGGTAATCTGATCATTGCCGCAGTTTCCGAGATGCGGGGAAGCACTTATGAGGCGATTCAATTATTAGCAAAAATGATGCATGTAGATGGACATGTTTACCCTTCTTCAGAAACTCCTTTGACCTTGCATGCTGTTTTTAAAGACGGAACGACTGCAGTAGGAGAATCTAAAATCGCGATCAACCGTAAAACCATTGACCGTGTGTATGTCTGCAACACAAATGATAAAAGTGAAGCCAAAGCGGCTCGAAAAGTCGTTTCAGCAATTATGGACGCCGACATGGTCGTTTTGGGACCCGGAAGTTTATTCACCAGTATCCTTCCAAATTTAGTGATACCAGAAATCGGCGAAGCAATGCTCAAGACAACTGCTGAAACCGTCTATATCTGTAATATCATGACCCAAAAAGGGGAAACGGAACATTTCACAGATGCCGATCATATACGTGTTTTACACAAGCATTTGAATCAGCCTTTTATCGATACAGTATTGGTCAATACGGAAAAAGTGCCTGAAGATTATATGGACCCAGAGATCTATGATGAGTATCTAGTACAAGTCGCACACGACTTCAACGGATTGAGAAATGAAGGATGTCGAGTGATTTCCACCGACTTTTTAGAATTGAAAGATGGTGGTGTCTTCCACGATGGAGACAAAGTAGTAGAAGAATTGTTCCGTTTAGTTTTCGGTTCAAAATATTAAGCAATTTATTGTTGGAGAAAGGAGGAGAATAGGATGTCATTTGCTGCAGATGTGAAGAAAGAACTAACTGGTTTGGAAGTTCATCGAGAACATGCGAAAGCGGAATTAGCTGCTTTGCTGCGAATGAACGGCTCTTTAGGTATTGTGAACCAGCAGTTTATTTTGAACGTCCAAACAGAAAATGCTGCAATTGCCAGACGTATCTATTCTCTTTTGAAAGATCATTATCAGGTACGAAGTGAGCTACTCGTTCGTAAAAAAATGAAATTAAAAAAGAACAATGTCTATATCGTCCGGTTGAAGCAAGGCACAAAAGATGTGTTGATGGATCTTGATATCATGGATGGTATGATGTTCAATGGACACGTTTCGGACGAGATTATGGGAAATTCGCAAAAAATGCGTTCTTACTTACGTGGTGCTTTTATGGCCTCAGGTTCAGTCAATAATCCGGAAACGAGCCGTTATCATTTGGAAATATTTTCTATTTATGAACAGCATAACCAAGACATTTGCGATATGTTAAATTATTACGGTCTACATGCTCGAACGCTTGAACGGCGCAATGGCTATATTTCTTATTTAAAAGGAGCAGAAAAAATTGCTGATTTCTTAACATTGATTGGTGCAACCAACTCAATGCTCCGATTTGAAGATGTTCGAATCGTACGGGATATGAGAAATTCGGTCAATCGTCTAGTCAATTGTGAGACAGCAAATCTGAACAAGACGATTGATGCGGCTTCTAAACAAATCGAAAACATCGAATTGATCGAAGCAAAGGTCGGTCTACATGCTCTTCCTGAAAAACTTCAGGAAATCGCAGAACTTCGGCTTCAACATCCAGAGGTCAGCTTGAAAGAATTAGGGGAAATGATTCCCTCAGGTGCAATATCAAAATCGGGAATTAATCACCGAATTCGAAAAATAAATGAATTTGCGGAAAAACTGCGTGAAGAAGCAGTTTAATCCAAAGAAAAAACTGATACATGAAGCAGGAGATGCGAATGTATCAGTTTTTTTTTAAAAGCTATACTTGCTTTTCTTCCGTCAAACTATAATTCCAACTTTACTGGTGTAACATAATTTTGAAAGGCTTCTATTGTTTTTTAATACAATCGTATAAAAAGCGGGGAGACAACTGAATGAAGATTTTAGTTTTATACATAAACTTTTGCTTAATATAGAAGTCCTGATATAGATAGGATCAAGTATTTATCTATAACTGGAGATTAATTAAAAACTGGAAGGAACTGCTCGATCAACCTTGAGAACTGTTTTTCTTACTTCTGGTCAAGATTCTCGTGGTTGGTGGATAAGGATGGTTGATAAGTTCATTGGATTAGCTAGTCGAAAACAACCAGGTGTAATTAATGTAGAAGTTTTAACAAGGGAATGGAGTGATTTATTCAGTGATAATCATAAGTTCATAAATAGTAATTGGGATGTATGATTGGTATACGTTATACCTGAACTTGAACTATCAAGATTTGGTTTAGAATTTGAGAATCGATGTTTATAAAGGGAGGGCAAAAAATGTGCTTTTTTACAACTTTTACTATCATTATGATTGCAGTACTTTTTATTTTTCTAGATATAGCAAAGCGAAATACAGCATTTTTATTATATCGGGTTTTACTTCGAGCAGGTCTCATAACATTTATATCGATCGTTGGATTTTTTCTATTCACAGTTATTGTATTTATTTGGAGAACTACAGCACCACCATTGCCAGAGATTACATATGGAGAATTTCCGTTTAGTCTTGAATATGAAATAGATGAGGAAAGAATTTTGATTGAAGATACGGTGATTGCAGAATTTATAGGAAGTTTTAGAGGGAATGTGACAACTCAACCTAGACGAAGTTGGAGTATAAAACTTTTAAATAATAGTGGAGAGTTGAAAGCATTTCATTATGAATTCTTAATAATAGAAAGTGAAGATGTAACAATCACTTTAAGTAGTGGCTCTGCTGGATATTTTATGAATGATGGTGGAAGCAAGCCACAGCTCACAGTCCGTGATCGTATTGCAGGTTTTATGCATTTTTCTCACTATGACTTAGAAGAAGCTCGTAAAATACTTGCAGAATATGGGATCACATTAATCAATTGGGAATATGCGCCACCGATAAGAAATTTTTTCAATGATTATTATTAGTCTTATAAAAAACAGAATGTAAAATTTATGTGCGCGAGTATTTAGTTTTCCATTTTTTGTTTGATAGATATATAGCATTGTTGAAGCATGGGATAGTGGTGCCAATTTTATCAATGAGGTTGGTCAGGCAGTTAACATAATTGGTGATGCTATAAATCCATTTAATTGGAATTGGAGGAATTAGGTGTGGAAACAGTGAGATTATGGATATTCATGAAAAATTTTCGTTCGGCTTTGAGATATGTTATTCTGGAATCAAAATCAGGTTATTATCTGATTGACACAGATCACTATACTTTTTGGGGAGGCTACCTTTTTCCAATTTTCAATTGGATAATCCCCCATAAGGTTATGAAAATTAACTTGCCTGCAGAAGAAATAAATAGATTAATACTCAACAAAGATTTACAAAGGAAAAGAGAGAAAGAACATTCTAATGTTGCTTGGATAGGTCCAGCATTTGCGGTAGTGACTTCTTCAATTGTCGGTTCTGTCCTAGAGAGTATTTATAGTGATTTTTCTATTGGAATACGTTATTTGTTTGTTACTTTAAGTACAGCCGTTCTTTTGTGCATAAAGGGTTATGTTAGCAAGAAGAATAAAGATATTTTAACACTAATCGGTGTAAACAATTTGTCTAGTACTAAAATTATACTGTTTCCTGAATCTATAAAAGAAGGATCAAGGTTGTTGATAATTTTTATAATGCTTATACTGTTTTCTGTTTCTTCGATGGTGGCGTTTATAGTTTCAAATAATTGGTTTATTCTGGCAGGCGTAATGCTTTTTTCTAGTTTCTATTTATTTAGTAATGCTCTATTAGCACAGCGAGGGAAATATAAGTTTAAAATATTAGATTAGATATTATTTTTAGAGGGGATAAATATAAAATGAAAAGAGGTTATTTATAATGGAAAAAGTATTACCAATTAAGAGCTACTGTATTCCAAGGCTTTTCATCATAGAATTTCAAAAGTAAAGACATGTGTTTCACAAATAGTGTCTATCCTGGCTAGATAATTCTTCCACTATCTGCTTTAATTTCAGTAGACTTTTCGGCAAGATATTTGCTAATGAGATGAATAGAGATTACAACCCGCCTATAACCGCTTAAAACAAGCTTTTTTAAAGTATAGTTAGCAAGTCGTATTCATATGTTCAAAGAGGAGGGCTTATGAACTTTGAATTCATTCCGTGTGAACAGAACAGTAGGGGGAAGTAAAATGAAAGAAAAGCCTATAAATAAATGGTCATTGTATAAAAATTCAATGTTTGGAGTTGTTATCTTTGGTGTTTGTGCTGGATTATTCCTTTTCATATTATTACAAACGGTGACTCTTTTCTCTTCTAATCCTACTTATGGATGGAGAGACAGTATAGCCTTAGGGATGTTTGCGGGAGGATATGGATTCTTATTGTTGTTCTCAATTCTCACACTAAGTCCAATCCATGGACTCATTCAACTTTGGAAGTAAGAACGAGCCTTAAACTTTTCGTTCTCGGAAGAAATGGAAAAACACAACATAACAGGCAGTATGTATGTGGATGATCAATGGTTTATCAGCACTGATGAGGTAAAAATAGTTGCCATTAGGAGAGATTACCTGCAGAAAATTCATAAAATAAAAGATCCTAATGGGAAAAAGGCAAGATTAATTATAACTTTGATAACATCTAATGGTAAGAAGTTATAACTTGCAGGATCATATGATAATGTTAAAAAGTTCGAACATTGGTATCTGCAAAAAGACAGCATTAGTCTTAATAAACAATTTGAAAAAAATTAATCAAAGTCATCGGCAACACGAATAATTTGACATCTTGATATTGTGATATAAGCAAAAACGGCATTTCTGAGACCGAACAGCATAAAAAATTTAAATGTTGGAATTTATATAAGCAAAACCCAAGAAGCTAGATGCGATAGAGCATTTAATTTCTTGGGGTTTTGCTTGGGAATCAGCATATCAATTAAAATGATCATCTTGGTATTTCAAAAGTGGGTATGATTACAAATAGTTGGAGCAAAATAGTGGGTAAAATTACCATTCCAGTGTCTGTCTTGCCTCTTTTTCGTCAATCACAAAGAGATGAGATTCATAGGAAAAATCGATACAGGGTATGATTTCAATGATATTATGACCAATTACAAAATAGATTGATAAAGCATTTTTTGCATTTTTATAATAGTTTATTGATAATAATGTATGAGATACAGTATAATGATTTAAAAGGTAATGTGTTGTGACCGAATTAAATGAACTAATGCCTATTTTTTATATTCCTTAGTGGACAAAAATGGAGACAGTGAAGTTAGGAGCATTGTATCCTTTGTTGCGTAGTTCAAAAAAGTAAGCGATTTCTATAATGGTCAGGGTAAACGGTGAGGGCTGTCCACGTAAATCCTACTATTGAAATCACAATGATCGGACATTCAAAAGGTGGTGCTGAAGCAGCAAATTCAGTAGCTATAAATACGAATACGATTATATTTAATCCAGCGACAGTAAATTTATCTGCTTATGACTTAGACTCAAACACATATACAGCAAACATGGTAGCTTATGTTGTCGAAGGAGATGCATTAAATAATTTTTTCGGTGGAATAAGTAGTCCGATTGGAGAGTTAATCATGTTAGATAGACAATATGATGCACCTTGGTGGAGAATGATATCTCACATAGGTAACTCAGTAAAAAATCAAGGTATGGAAGCAATTATCTCTGCATTGGAAGATCGATATAGATAGGCGGATATGAATAGTAATAGGGGGAATAAAATGGAATACAATGGATCAATGAGAATTGTACAAATTATATTTTGGATTGCATCGGGAATTGTGATTATAGGAGGAGTGTTTTTGATGTTACCAAGCTTAATATTTCCTTTCTTTGCATTAATCTCACCTAAAATACCCGAACCGGAAATCACCTATGGAGAATTTCCATTTAGGATTGAATACGAACTAGATGGACAGATTAACATAATTGAAGATACTGTCATAGCTGAGTTTAACGGATGTGAGTTCAGCGCAGGTTCTATGAAAAGAGAACGAAGATGGAGAAGTAGATTAGCTAGTGATAGAGAAGATCTACCTTTTGGGGACGATCTAGGAATCTATTTTAGTCGAGGAAGTGCGCAATATTATATGGGGGAAAATGTACAATCAATGTCATTAAAACCACATATAGCCCTTAGAAATCTCGAGGAAGGTTTTAGAAGAGAGGTAGACTTTATATTAGGAGAAAGTGGATACATAAGAACTGTACTTAATTTCGGAGAAGCGCAAGAAGTTTTGACACAATACGGAATTACCTTAATCAACTGGGAAATATCTGAACCGATTGTTAACAATTTTGGTGATTAGAAAACAATTACGATAAATAGAAACAAGCCAAATCATCAGCAAGTAAAAGCTGATGATTTGGCCTTTCTTATACGAGTAGTAGGAATTCATAGCGAATATTATTACGACCAGTAGATATTTTGATATTAAAGGAGTATTACGAACTAATATGTGAGAATGTAGAGGTGATGTGCGTATAATGAGAAATTTATCAAATAGAAACAAAATATTAATCATTATTGTTGTTATAGCTGTGTTTCATCTGGGAACGAATGCGGTTTTAAGTAGAATAAT
Source organism: Enterococcus sp. MSG3290 (assembly GCF_050555565.1). Lineage (NCBI taxonomy): Bacteria > Bacillati > Bacillota > Bacilli > Lactobacillales > Enterococcaceae > Enterococcus > Enterococcus sp. MSG3290. The sequence goes on from NZ_CP187862.1 coordinate 1,144,498, forward strand.
ATTGGGTCCTAAGCCTCCAAGACCAGAAATTACCCGAGGGGAGTTTGATTTTAGATTAGAATATGAAGTAGATGGGGAAAGGATTGTGATAGAAGATACAATTGTTGCATTATTTGATGGATTTTCTGCAGATGCAGGTAGCATGGCATGGTATCGCACGTGGCGTCTACATTTAGCAAGTGATAAACGATCACGAAATATCTTATTAGATGAATTAGAGGATGGTCGAAGAATATATTATGTCCCAGAAAGTGCTAACTATTTTATGGGAGATGTACAGAAAAAAAGAGAGCCTAATCCTAATTGGTATCCATTTAATGGCGTAACAATAGAATATCCACGCAATAAAACACCTGAAATAGGTGCAAAATTTATAAGTGGTTTAGAAGATCTGTACGATAGGTTTGGAATCCGTCTTATTAGTTGGGAACACGATCCACCAATAGAAAATCGCTTTGAATAATCGAAATCTACTAATCCATTTCATCAGCCAGTGAATGTTGTAATGGAACAATTTGGTTTAGTGTTCAAAACCATTGAAATACTAGGCTGTGATCAGCAAAAATGAATCTGAATAAAAAAGAGAGCAACTATTAGCTGAGAGGAGTTAATAGTTGTTAGCTTTATACGAATCAAAGTGGCAAATACAGATGCGTATGCATTTGTGTTTGCCATCTTGCGTTTGGTAGACGAGATAGGTATAAGCTAAAGAAACAACTTGTTTAAAATAAACGACCTAGCTCAACAAATGACCATCTAATCAACTAACAGCATACATAAAAGCAACTATTTTTGAAGTAGAATTGAAATCGGGATAACTTAAAAAGTGATTGGGATACTAGTGAGAATCACCGTACATAAATATTACTCGTTAAGGGAAATTGAGAAATTTTGTATGAAAATTTAAGAATTAGTTAGTATGCGCAAGTCAAAAATATGAATAAATTATTTGGTGGAGATAATTTGCTCAGCTTGTCATAAGAAATGAGATAATCTGGCAGATGCAAGCTTTTGGACACCGTTTATTCGGAATAAGGAGGCTGGGACAGAAGCGTTTAACTCCAAGAAATAAGAAGGAGTTGCTTCTGCTTCCGCCGTTTATACGTGTTTAGAGCGTGAGACAAAAGTGTTCTTTACTTTTGTCCCACGCTCCTTATTTTTTTATTTTGTTTGGATCAATTCTTTTAATTCCTCTATTGAAATAGATTCATCAAAGATTTCTTTACCCAAGATGACAGTCGGAACAAATCGAATATGTGCTTGCTCAGCTTCGTTGATGACAGCTTGGCTCAGCTGTTCGTCTTTTTGTTCTGTCAGCTTTAGTTTATCTACTGCAAAATCCGCTACTTCTTGGAGAGAAAGATGTTTCCACTCGTCTTGAGTATCGAATATTTGTTTGATCTCTTTGATCGCTTTTTGACCATCGCTGATTGTGAGATACCGGTGCATCACGTTTCCTCGCTGCAAGCTTTCTTTTTCTTTATCGAACAATTTGATCACTCGCTGCAATTGCCCGCTTTGGACTGCTTCTTCTAATAGCTCATAAGATTCTTCAAACCATTGTCGGCAATACGGACAAGCTAAGTTGATGAATTCGACCATTTTTTTAGGAGCATTCGATGAACCATAAAGGATTCCTTTTTGTGTATTTGTTTTCGTTGCATCAATCACTGATATATCCATGTTAAAACACCTCTTTCGCTTATAGTTTATACATGTCTGACAAAAAAAGGCAACGATTTAGACTGTTTGTCTAAAAATTAGATGACCAATTCAAATAGATACATGTAAAATATTTTTATAAATAAAAGAAAAAAATGGCATGTTTTACGTTATAATGGAACAGATAATAAGAGAGAATATGAACAAGGATGATGAATCATGCGAAAAATGAAAACAATGGATGGCAATACGGCAGCCGCATATATTTCTTATGCATTTACCGAGATTGCTGCAATATATCCAATAACACCCAGTTCGACCATGGCTGAATTAGTAGATCAATGGTCAGCAGCAGGAAAAGAAAATGTATTCGGTCAACCAGTAAAAGTAGTAGAAATGCAATCCGAAGCAGGAGCAGCTGGTGTGGTCCATGGATCATTGAAAACTGGTGCACTGACAACTACATATACCGCTTCACAAGGGCTGCTTTTGATGGTACCGAATATGTACAAGATTGCTGGGGAACTACTGCCAAGTGTTTTCCACGTTGCTAGTCGGGCAGTGACGACAAATGCGTTGAATATTTTCGGAGATCACGGAGACGTGATGGCTGCAAGACAAACAGGATTTGCTATGTTAGCTGAAAGCAGTGTACAAGAAGTGATGGATTTAGCACCTGTTGCCCATCTTGCTTCTATTGAAGGAGAAGTCCCTTTTTTGAATTTCTTTGATGGATTCCGTACGAGTCACGAGATTCAAAAAATCGAAGTTTTGGAATATGAAGAATTAGCTCCTCTGATCAATCAGGAGAAATTAGCTTCATTTCGTAAACGAGGGATGAATCCCAATCATCCGACTGTTAGTGGTACGAACCAGAATCCAGACATCCATTTTCAACAACGTGAAACGATCAACCCCTATTATGATAAATTACCTGAAATCGTTCAAAAATATATGAAAGAGATCAACCGATTACGAGGAACTTCTTATGACTTGGTGACTTATTACGGAGCAGACGATGCGGAAGAAGTCATTGTTTCTATGGGATCAGTTGCACAGACGATTGAACAAACGATTGATTACTTGAATGCAAACGGACGGAAAACAGGTTTTTTGAATATCCATCTTTATCGTCCTTTTCCAGTGGAAACATTCGTGCAAAAGTTGCCTCATACAGTAAAAACAATTGCTGTTCTTGATCGAAGTAAAGAACCAGGGGCAGGTGGAGAACCTCTCTTATTAGACGTTCAAAGTGCGTTATATGATTCTGAACTTCGCCCGGCTGTTATTGGTGGTCGCTACGGATTGGGGTCTAAAGATGTGACTCCCGACCAAATCTCAGCAGTTTTTGATGAATTGAAAAAAGACCCAAGCATACGCAAAAAACGGTTTACCATAGGGATCGTGGATGATGTGACTTATCAATCTTTGGAACCAAAGGAAAGTCTGGATTTGACAGAACCGCAAACATTCCAGGCCAAGTTTTGGGGATTTGGATCTGACGGAACAGTCGGAGCAAATAAATCAGCTATCAAGATTATTGGAGATCACACCGATAAATATGCGCAAGGCTATTTTTATTATGATTCGAAAAAATCTGGCGGTCTGACTGTCTCTCATCTTCGTTTTGGAGATACGCCGATACGTTCAGCGTATCTTGTCGAGCATGCGGACCTTGTTGCCTGTCACACACCAGCTTACCTGCATAGCTATGACTTGGTCAAAGGATTGAAGCCAGGTGGCATTTTTTTATTGAATACTCTTTGGAGCGACGAACAATTAGAAACGCATCTGCCCTTAAAATTAAAACGTTACTTGGCTGAAAATAACATTAGATTCTATACGATCAATGCCATGAGATTGGCCCAAGAAGTCGATTTGGGACGCCGGATCAATACGGCAATGGAAACGGCTTTTTTTAAATTAGCTGACATCATTCCTTTTGATGAGGTGCTTCCGCTGCTAAAAGAAGAAGCCCTGAAAAGCTATGGACATAAATCAATGGCTATCGTAGAAAAAAACATACAAGCAATCGATCGGACGACCGAACTGCTTCATCAAGTCGCGATCCCAGACCATTGGAGAACGTTGGAGATGCCTGAAAAAATCAATAAAAGGAACACTGGTTATGTACAAGAAATACTTGAACCAGTGAATGCACAGGAAGGAAATCAACTCTCTGTTGGTACACTTGTAGCAAATGGAATGACAACTGGCGAAATGCCTTTAGGAACGGCTTCTATGGAAAAGCGGGGCGTCGCTTTAGAAGTACCTGAGTGGATTAGTGATCGCTGTACGATGTGTAATGAATGTGCCTTTGTTTGTCCTCATGCTGCCATCCGTCCATTTTTAGCAGATGAAGAGGAAATGGAAGAAGCGCCAGAAGAATTTATCGTGAGAGAAATGCGAGGCGCAGACGGCGTAAAATACCGTATCCAAGTTTCAGTGGAAGACTGTACAGGTTGTGGTCTGTGTGTAGAGGCTTGTCCCGCAAAAGAAAAAGCTTTAGTGATGAAGCCTTATGAAGAACAGAAAGAACAAGCTGTGAATTGGGCTTTTGCAATGACATTAAGACAAAAAGCAAATCCAGTCAAAGGAAAGAATACTGTCTTGTCTACACAATTCAATCAACCGCTTCTTGAATTCTCGGGCGCTTGCTCAGGCTGTGGCGAAACACCTTATGTAAAATTATTGACACAAATGTTCGGTGATCGAATGATGATCGCGAATGCGACAGGCTGTTCTTCTATTTGGGGCGGTGCTTCTCCTGCTTCTCCTTATACGACCAATGAATGTGGTCAAGGGCCTGCATGGTCAAATTCTTTATTGGAAGATAATGCTGAATTTGGTTATGGTATGCTTCTAGCGGCACAGACTCGTCGCGAGGCTTTGGCAAGTTCAATCAAAGAAGTATTGCCAAAAGTATCAGAAGAACTACGAGAATTGATGGAAGACTGGTTAGTACACATGTTTGAGAGTGAAGGAACGCAGCAAAGAGCAGCAAAACTGCAAGCTGCGATCGAAAGCGAACGATCAATTTTCCCTGAACTGGAGGATATATACAAGAGAAAGGATCTATTCGTAAAAAACAGCCAATGGATGATTGGTGGAGACGGATGGGCTTACGACATTGGTTTTGGCGGGATCGATCATGTACTTGCCAGCGGAGCAGACGTGAATATCCTTGTTTTGGATAACGAAGTCTATTCCAATACTGGCGGTCAAACCTCAAAAGCAACACCAGCTTCGGCAATCGCTAAATTTTCGGCTAGTGGAAAGTATGCTTCAAAGAAAGATCTAGGAATGATGGCGATGACATATGGAAATGTTTATGTGGCGCAAATTGCTTCAGGTGCCAATCAAATGCAAACGATCAAGGCATTTGAAGAAGCAGAAAAGTATCCTGGTCCTTCTCTGATTATTGCCTATACGCCTTGTATCACACATGGCTTGCTTGGCGGAATGAAAGAATCGCTTAAAGAAGCAAAAGAAGCTGTTTCTTCTGGTTATTGGTCATTATATCGATATAACCCTACAATGGTCGAAAAAAACAAGAACCCAATGACTTTGGACTACAAAAAACCTGATTTCTCTGCTATGCCTGATTTCATGAGGAAACAAGTTCGCTTTTCCTCGCTAGATAACGCAAATCCAAATCTTGCAAAAGCTTTATTTGAAAAGACTGTCCACGACGCTAAAACACGTTTTTACAACTATGCTGCACTGACGGGAGAATTAGAAAAAATCAAGAAACGACTTGAACCAGAGGAATCTATCGATGTACCCGTTAAGACTAGAAAAGAAAAAACGACGGACCTTGAAGCAGAAGAAAGAAGAGCTGCTAGAAGAGCTGCCAGAGCAGAACGACGTAAAAAAATGGAACAAGCTACAAAAGAAAAAAAGGAAAAATAACAGAAAAAATATAATGAATAATTCTCTGAAGTTTAAAAATATTTATTGCAGAGAAAAATAAAACGCATACTTGCAATTTTCTTGAAAATTATGCGTTTTTCTCAAGAAAAATACGAGCAGATCAGCCTCTAAAATTAAAACATATGATATACTAGAGAGGAAATCTCAAAAGAGAAGAGAGGCTTTTTATGTCATTTCAAATCGGGGAACTTTTTAATTTGGACTATTGGCAGCAAATGTTTTCCGGTGACTTGTTCTCTCTGAATTTTTTGGTGAACATACTTGATATTCTGGTTGTCTGGTATCTTGTATACAAACTGATCCAACTGCTGCGAGGCACAAAAGCGATTCAGCTTCTGAAAGGTGTAGCTATTTTTATTGTTATCCGAATCGTAGCGGAAATCATTGGTCTGCACACCTTGTCTTGGCTGATGAACCAAGTCATTACGTACGGGGTGATAGCTGCTATCGTGATTTTTCAGCCGGAAATCCGGAGAGGACTGGAACATCTTGGACGCAGTTCGCTTTTCAAACAATCAAAAAGCGAACAGCAGGAAGATGAGAAGATGATCTTGTCTTTTGACAAAGCCATCCAATATATGTCCAAGCGAAAAATCGGTGCGTTGATCACTATCGAACGTCATACTGGATTAGATGAGTATATTGAGACAGGGATTGCTTTAGATGCAGATATCACTGGGGAGCTGCTGATCAATATCTTTATTCCTAATACACCGCTGCATGACGGTGCAGTTATTGTAAAAGAAGGAAAGATCGCAGTAGCAAGCGCCTATCTTCCTCTATCAGAAAGTATGTTGATCCCTAAAGAATTCGGGACTCGACACCGGGCAGCTGTCGGTATAAGCGAAGTCAGTGACGCGATTACCATCGTTGTCTCTGAAGAAACCGGGGACGTCAGCATCACGTTAGATAATGAACTGATGGCTGGCTTATCCCAGCAAGAATATTTGGCAATCTTGCGTAGAGAACTAATTGCTGAAGAGAAAACAAAAAACAAGAAAAACGTGATTCAATCTTTCCTAGACGGTATGACTAAGGGAGGGGATCGCAAATGATCTCAAAAGAGAAACGGACAAGCATTCTTTACAGTTTTATTGCATTGCTGTTCAGTATTGCGCTGTACTTCAATGCAAATGGCCAGTCCGTTCCAAATACGCTTTCTGGAAATGAAGCGTATAATCAAACAGTTACGGGGGTGCCGATCAAGATTTCTTATGATTCAAAGCGCTACTATATCCATGGATATGAAAATGCAGTGACTGTCAAACTTTCCAGTGCAAACCGAGTTCAGTTGAATGCAGAGGCAAACGAAGATACACGGATGTTCCGCGTCACAGCAGATATCACTAAGCTGGGCGAAGGAACACATGAAGTTCCGCTAAAAATTCAAAATTTGAGCAGTGCTGTCACAGCAAAGATCGAACCATCGACTATTACAGTAACGGTTGAGAAAAAGGTAATAAAAGATTTCGATGTGGAAACGTTGATTCCTTCAACGTTCACACCATCTGGATATGAACTTGATGATACTTCCGTTAGTCCTAAAAAAGTCTCTATCACTACAGGTGACAAAACATTGGCAGAAATCAAACGAGTAGTAGCTGATGTGGACGCTTCGATGGTCACAGATGATGGGATTAATAGTGAGGTCCCAATACAGGCGCTGAATGCAGCAGGGGAAGTATTAAGTATCGTCTCTGATCCAGTGCAAGTAACAGTGAGAGCTGATTCGATCAAGCCAAGCAAGTCGGTACGACTTTATGGGATACAGCAAGGAACACCAGCTGCCGGGGTAGAAAGCTATGATTTCAGTTTTTCAAAACTGGAAGCAGAAGTAAGCGGCTCTAGCGATTTGCTTGCATCGATCGGTGACAGTATTGCTGTACCGATCAATGTCTCAGGTATCAATCATCGAACAACTCGTAAAATTGAAATACCAGTAGAAGAGGGGTTAAGTATCAAGCCCGAATCAGTTAGTGTGGAGATTACACCCGTGTTGCAAACGTCAAGCAGTAGCTCTGCTTCGACGAGCAGTCGGACACAAGAAAATACAAGTACGAGTAGAAGTATTTCATCTGCTGATTCAGGAACGGAACCATCGACAACAACCATTTCTTCCAGTTCGGAATCTGGGACAAGCAACTCGACCACAAGTACAGAAGAAACATCAGAAACAAGCGAATCAACACAAATGAGCAGAACAAATTCCTCAGAAAATTAAGTTAAAGGAGTAATTTTACAACTATGGGTAAATATTTTGGAACAGACGGCGTACGCGGTGAAGCCAACAAGGAACTTACGCCAGAACTTGCATTTAAGCTGGGACGGTGCGGAGGTTATGTCCTAAGCCAGCATGAAGAAGAAGGAAAACGCCCACGCGTGTTAGTAGGGCGGGATACAAGAATCTCAGGTCAAATGTTAGAAGAAGCGCTGATTTCAGGACTTTTATCGGTGGGTATCGAAGTGTTCCAGCTAGGTGTGATCTCTACACCAGGTGTTGCTTATCTGACACGTTTGCAAAAAGCAAGCGCAGGGGTCATGATTTCTGCTTCTCATAATCCAGCACAAGATAATGGAATCAAATTTTTCGGTGCAGATGGTTTTAAACTAGTAGATGACCAAGAGCTAGAAATTGAAGCATTATTAGATGCTGAAGTGGATGAATTGCCTCGTCCATCAGCTGAAGGATTGGGAACTGTAGAAGAATTTCCAGAAGGCTTATTGAAATATTCTCAATTCCTTGTACAAACGATCAACGGTGACCTTTCCGGTTTGACCATTTGTGTCGATGCAGCAAACGGAGCCACTTCAACAAGTGTTAATCGTTTGTTTGCCGATCTTGAAACAGATTTTTATACCATGGGCACAAATCCAGACGGGTTAAATATCAATGATGGCGTAGGCTCTACCCATCCAGAACGTTTAGCTGAGATGGTCGTTGAAAAAGGAGCAGATGCTGGACTAGCTTTCGATGGCGATGGCGATCGTATTATTGCGGTGGATGAACTTGGAAACATTGTCGACGGTGATAAAATCATGTTTATCTGTGCTAAATACTTGGCAGAAAAAAATCGATTGAAAAAAGATACGATCGTTACGACTGTCATGAGTAACTTAGGATTCCACAAAGCGGTGGAAGGAATCGGTTTGAAAGATGTCGTTACACAAGTTGGTGATCGTTACGTTGTAGAAGAAATGCGCAAAAACGATTATAACTTTGGCGGCGAGCAGTCTGGGCACATGATTTTCTTAGATTTTAACACAACTGGAGATGGGATGCTTTCAGGAATTCAGTTACTGAATATCATGAAACAGACAGGTAAGAAATTATCAGAGCTTGCAGCAGAGGTAACAATCTATCCGCAAAAATTAGTGAATATCCGCGTAAGTGATAAAAACGGTGCGATGGATGTTCCGGCAATCAAAAAAGTGATTGAAGAGGCAGAAGCTGAAATGGGATCAGAAGGAAGAATCCTAGTTCGTCCTTCCGGTACAGAACCATTACTTCGAGTGATGGCAGAAGCGCCTACTGATGAGAAAGTTAATTACTATGTCGATAAAATCGCGGCAGTAGTCAAAGAAGAAATCGGACTGGATTAAGAGATATTTTCATAAAAAATAAAAGAACAAGGACCAGTGTCAGATGTCTGACACTGGTCCTTGTTCTTTTATTATTCTACTGTCACTGATTTCGCTAAATTACGTGGTTTGTCAACGTCGAATCCCCGTAATAGCGTTGCGTAATATGCAAGTAATTGAGTCGGTACGACTGTGGTTAGAGTAGTTAGATAAGGGTGGACAGTGGGTAGCACCAGCTGGTCACTTTCCTTTTCTAATCCCTCTGAGACAATAACTAGTGTTTTAGCGCCACGGCTTTCGACTTCTTTCAGGTTTCCTCGAGTATGCGCACCAGTCACTTCTTCACTGATGATTCCGATCACTGGTGTTCCTTCTTCGATCAAAGCAATCGTTCCATGTTTCAATTCGCCAGCGGCAAAACCTTCTGCCTGGATATAACTGATTTCTTTCAATTTCAAAGCAGCTTCAAGAGAAACGTTGTAGTCAGCGCCACGTCCAATGTAAAAGGCATTTCTTGTATCGCTGAGATATACTTCTGCCAACTCTTCTAAATAATCTTTTTGGGCGATGACCGATTCCATCGCATTAGCAACTAAACTCAATTCATGAGTGATATCGAATACAAGAGAAGTTTCAAATTCTTTTTTATCACCGATAGCTTTGGCTAATAAAGTTAGTACAGCTATTTGTGCAGTATAAGCTTTCGTTGATGCTACTGCGATTTCGGGTCCAGCATGCAATAGCAGTGTAAAGGATGCTTCCCGCGAAAGAGTAGAACCAGCAACATTTGTAATCGTAAGTGAAGGGTAGCCGAGACGGTTGATTTTTACCAGAACTTGGCGGCTATCTGCTGTTTCGCCACTTTGACTCAAGAAAATAAAGAATGGTTTTTTTGAAAGAAGAGGTGTGTTATAGCCAAATTCACTGGCTAAATGAACCTCAACAGGGATCTGTGTCAATTTTTCCAAAGTCTGTTTACCTGCTAACCCCGCATGGTAACTAGTTCCGCAAGCAACGATATAGATTCGATCGCTATCAGACAATGTATCGACCAGCTTTTGATCAAGAGAGACACGATTGTCTTCTGTTACGTATTTTTGAGCGATACGACGCATGATAATAGGCTGTTCGTCGATTTCTTTCAGCATATAAAAAGGATAGGTACCTTTCTCGATATCTGAAGAATCTACTTGTGCTTCGAATGAAGAACGTTCTACGATGTCACCTGCAAAATTTTGAATAATAACTTTTTCTGATGTGACGGTAACCATCTCTTCATCTTCAATCTCAACGAATTCCTTCGTATGAGCAAGCATAGCCATTGCATCGCTGGCAATCACATTGAATCCATCGCCGAGTCCGATTAATAGTGGACTTTTATTTTTAGCGACGTAAATAACATCAGGTGCTGTCCGATCAATCAAAGCGAAAGCGTAAGAACCTTTGATGACCCGCAAAGCTTTTAAAAACGCCTCTTGCGTTGTAGTATCCTTCGCGAAAGTTTCAATTAGATGAGCGATAATCTCAGTATCGGTCTCACCAATAAAGTGGTCATTTGCTAAATAAGCAATTTTAAGTTCTTCAAAGTTTTCGATTACGCCGTTGTGAACGAGCACGAAGCGTCCACTTTGGGAAGTATGTGGATGGGCGTTTTCTTCAGAAGGTTGCCCGTGAGTTGCCCAACGTGTATGACCAATACCTATATTTCCTGTAGTATCAATATTTATTTTGTTTTTCAAATTTTGAATTCTGCCTTGTGCTTTGACCAGATAATCAGTTGTGCCATCTGAGACAAAGATACCAGCTGAATCATAACCACGGTATTCTAATTTTTCTAGACCGTCAATCAATCCTGGTGTTACATTTTTTAATCCAATCATTCCAACAATTCCGCACATAAAAAACATCCTACTTTCTATAATGAATTCGTATGAATGCTTCCAGCTGCAGGAAAATCCTTTTGTTTTATCTTTGCAGATACTTTTTGTGGATTTTCTGTAGAGTGCAGTCCCTAGGGCCATCCGCCGAATCTTTCGATAAACCCTCTCCTCGTCATCTGTTTACACAGACCTGGCGCTATCCTAAAAGGTATAACTATCCTCCTTTTTTGTTTTTTATCTGGAAACATTTAAAATCATAACCTTTTGCGAATGTTCTTGTCAACAAAAAAAGAATAAAAAATAAATTGGTATATATCAAATGCTTTGTCAAATGTCCTTTTTATGTCAAAAAATAATGGGTTTTTATCTATCATCTTTTTCAGGAGTTCGGTACAATAGAAAGTAATCGGATAGAGGAGGAGTAAAAATGGATTCAAAAATTGAGATCATGACACTGGGAATGTTAAAAAAACAATTGTCCAAATTCGAAGCATCAGCTGGTGTATCAGATGATACGAAAATATTTTTAGATACTGGCTGGGATAGCATCCAAGAAATCGCACCTGATGCCTTGGAAGTTGCTCAAGCTCGTGAGTTTACGGTAGAAGATGAATTGACAAAAGAGTCGTTTTCCGGGTATGCGCGGGAAGAAAAAGCAGAGCGGTTCGACACTTCTGAGCAGTCAGAAACTGTGATCGTCATAAAAAACTTGTATTAGAAAGGAGAAAGAATGAATAAAAGACGTTGGGCAGCAGTTCTGATTGCTGCAGGATTATTTGTGGTTTCGTTAGTTTCAGCTAGTTTGACTAAGCCTCAGGAAAACGATCAAATTGAGGGATTGAACAGTTGGTTATATGGGGATGAAGAACTAGCTCCAAATGTGTTGGAAGAGGGAGACAGTACGCAAAAAATCGTAAAATTATCAGTAGATGGAACGATTGCTGCGGGAGGGTCTTCAGGTTTATTTGCTTCTGAAGGTTACAATCATAAAAATTTTATGGAACAACTGAAGGCGATTGAAGAAGATCCAACAGTCAAAGGTATCTTTTTAGAAGTAAATTCTCCTGGTGGCGGTGTCTACGAAAGTGCGGAAATCGCTAAGAAATTGGATACGATTCGTAAAGAACATGATATCCCAATGTATGTCAGCATGAAAAACATGGCAGCTAGCGGTGGCTACTATATTTCTGCTCAAGCAGATAAAATCTTTGCAACAGAAGAAACAGTGACCGGCTCAATTGGTGTGATCATGTCAGGATTGAATTATTCAGGACTTCTAGAAAAACTGGGTGTGGAAGATACAACAGTTAAAAGCGGAGCGTTGAAAGATATGGGTTCAGGAACGCGACCAGAGACAAAAGAAGAAGAAGCGGTGCTTCAAGCATATATCGACAGCGCATATAGTCGTTTTGTAGCAATCGTCAGCGAGGGACGGAATAAATCTGAAGAAGAAGTCAAAAAAATTGCTGATGGAAGGATTTATGATGGTGTCCAAGCAAAAGAAGTAGGTTTAGTCGATGAATTGGGATTTCCTGAAGATGCTTTAAAAGCTATGCGAAAGGAACAACAGCTTGAAGATGCGGAACTAGTAGAATATTCTTCCACGCCATCTGGGTTTGCTAGTACATGGTTAGGAAGTAAACTAGCAGAATTCCAGGGATTGAAGCCTTCTGAGACTAGTCAGATCTTATCCGTTCTTGAGAATCTAGGGACAGCGGAATCACCAAAAGCAATGTATTATTACGGAGGTGAGTAAGCATGTCAGAGCTTTCAAATGAAAATAAGGAACAAGAAAAAGATAAGCAACAGCAGCCTGCTGTAGGACCTGACTCCAACTTTTCCCAAAAGGTACTGAGCTCTTTTGAAAGAGAGCCTTTGACGCCCGAAGAAATCAAAAAGAAACAACGTAAATGGAAAAAGTATACGGACACAAGAAATGAACCGCCAAAAGCAAATGATTTTCCTAAGTATTTCTATGCAGGTTTTTTTATCCGAATGTTTGCCTTCTTGGTCGATCTTTTGTGTATCGGAGCTATTACGCGTTTAACACTTGGTATTGCCAAAAATCTAGGTTGGCTTAATTTTTCAGATTCTTATCTGAGTCTCTACGGATTCACAGCCTTACTTATTTATCTAGCGTATTTTATTTTATTGACGAAATTCAATCATGGCCAAACGATTGGGAAAATGATCTTTGGTATTCGAGTCATCAGCTTTGATGAAGAAGAACTTAGCTGGTCAACCGTTTTAGTTAGAGAAGGTGCTTGCCGGTTCATTCTAAAATTTCCTTTGCTAATGTTAGGGTATCTTCCAGCAATCTTTAATCAGAAAAAGCAACATCTGGGCGATTTTTTCACTAATACAAGTGTTGTTACGATCAATCTGATCAAAGCATTCAACCAGGAAGTCAACAGCTGATGAGCAATAAAAAGCAGTAACAGTTGAAAGCACCTTCTAAAAGTCAGATCTAAAATCTAGCTTTTAGAGGGTGCTTCAGTTATTTTTAATTGTCATGCTTTTTTTGTTTTGCTACTATTGAACATGAGCTGAACATGAGCTGAACATGAGCAAGAGGAGGACACTGCGTGAAGCCGATTGATTTTCCAGAAAAATATGAGAATTTAATGCGAGTAGCACAACAAGCACTAGCAAACCAGCAATATCAGCAGGCAAAAGAATTATTTCAACGAGCTTACGAGTTGAAAGAAAGCTTTGAGGCTAATAGCCTGCTTGTTTTTTGTCTTTACGAGTTGGACGAGAAAAAAGAAGCATTGAAGCAAGCACTCTTGCATGAAAAACAGTATCTTCAAAATGAGGAGTTTGCTGAATTTTATTTTGACTTGTTAATCAGTACACAAGATTTTTTATATGCTAGAAAATTGATAGCAAGTACAGATTTTTATGAAGCTTTCGAGCAGCGGGTCATTGAAAAAATCCAATTTGCAGAAGAATTATCCGGACAAATGGAGAGGCAGAAGATCAAGGCACTCCACAATAAATCGGAGGAACTTCCTTCGTTGGAACCTGCACGTCAGCTTGCGTCTATTGATGAGATCGAACAGCTTCCTTATCATGAGTTTATCCAAACAGCGAGTAAACTTATTGTATCGCCAGAGGTCCATATTTTAGCAAGGGCAAAATTACTGGAGACACTTAGGCAATTGAACGAATGCCATCCTGTTTTCTATTTGACGATTGAAGAAAAGTTAGTCAAAGTCATACCAAAAGATCTGCCAAAGCCGCAGCAGCAGGCAAGTTACCAGCGATTATGTGTGTTTTCAGATCGTTACGGTAATGAAGATGCGCTGCTTAGTTCCGTGTTAAAAGAAGAATTCACGTTGCAATCTGCAATTGTTTATCCTGTCTATGATACATACATCGAAGACCCGAAGCGCTGGTTTCAACTGACTGTAGAGGCGTGTACAGGAAAAACGATGTATGAAGGTACAGAAGATGAAAAACAAGATTTTTTAAAAAAAAGAGAAAAAATTTTGCAGCAAATGATCTTCTTCCATTAGATTTTATCAGTGAAAAAGATAAAAATGTTATGAAAAACAAGGATTCTATCCATTCAATATGTTTACAATTTGAAAGGGTTAGTGTACTATTTAAAGGTATGCATGAAACGTTTTTGATGTATAAAATGAATTTCTAAACTCGGAGGGAATTAAATGACTGCAACATTTGAAAAAAAAGGCACGAATGATGGTGTTTTAAAATTTACGATTGCGCAAGACGAAATCCAAAAAGGATTAACAACTGCGTTTAATAAAGTGAAAAAAAGCTTGAACGTACCTGGATTCCGTAAAGGGAAAGTTTCTCGTCAAGTATTCAACCGTATGTACGGTGAAGAAGCTTTATATGAAGATGCATTGAATGCTGTATTACCAGAAGCTTATGAAGCTGCTGTCAAAGAAGCTGGCATCGATCCTGTTTCTCAACCAAAAATCGATGTTGAAAGCATGGAAAAAGGTCAAGACTGGGTAATCACTGCTGAAGTAACAGTGAAACCAGAAGTAAAATTAGGACAATATAAAGATCTAGTTGTTGAAAAACAAGACCGTGAAGTAACAGATGCTGACGTGGATGCACGTATCAAACGTGAACAAGAAGCACAAGCTGAATTAGTTATCAAAGAAGATACTGCAGCTGAAAATGGCGATACAGTAGTAATCGACTTCGAAGGCTTTGTAGATGGCGAAGCGTTTGATGGCGGAAAAGGCGAAAATTACTCACTTGAATTAGGTTCAGGCTCATTCATTCCAGGTTTTGAAGATCAATTAGTTGGTCATAAATCAGGTGAAAGTCTAGATGTAAATGTAACTTTCCCAGAAGATTATCAAGCAGAAGATCTTGCTGGAAAAGAAGCAGTCTTCAAAGTGACAATCCATGAAGTAAAAGCAAAAGAAGTGCCTGAATTAGATGACGAATTCGCAAAAGATGTTGATGACGAAGTATCAACATTAGACGAATTGAAAGAAAAATATCGCAAAGAATTAGTAGAAACAAAAGAAAAAGCAGCGGACGATGCAAAAGATGAAGCAGCGATCCGTATGGCTGTTGAAAACGCAGAAATCGTTGAATTGCCACACGTGATGGTTCATGATGAAGTACATCGTTCAATGGACGAATTCTTGAACAACATGCAACGTCAAGGTATCTCTCCTGAAATGTACTATCAATTAACTGGTTCTACAGAAGAAGACTTGCATAAACAATTCGAAGGTGAAGCAGAAATGCGCACAAGAACAAATCTTGTGATCGAAGCAATTGCAGCTGCTGAAAATCTTCAAGCAACAGAAGAAGAAATCAATGCAGAAATCCAAGAATTATCAGAAACATACAACATGCCAATCGAACAAATCAAACGCGTGTTGACAGAAGATATGCTGGAACATGATGTGACAATGAAAAAAGCAATCGAATTGATCACAGGTACAGCGACAGAAGCGAAAGAATAGAAATCAAGTAATAAATCATTTCTGAAGAAGCTACTTCTAGAAAATTGTTTATTCGAAATAAGGGACTGTGACACGATTTTGTCACAGTTCCTTATTTTTTGTTAAGAGTAAAAAATGCAAAGGTATAGGTCAGTTGATCCTTTGTTAAACACTTTTTCTTTTTACTAAACTATGTTATGATAGTAAAAGACTGTAAAGTCTTTGATAGTTTCTTGCATACTTTTTGCAAGTTAAGGGGTGAAGACCATGTATGACAATCCAAGTAGCAATGAGACCGTACGCTGTTCTTTTTGCGGGAAAACCCAAGAAGAAGTGAAAAAGATCGTAGCTGGTCCAGGGGTCTACATCTGTAATGAATGTATCGACCTATGTAAAGAAATCATTGATGAAGAATTTTATGAAGAAGCTGTACGCGAATTCACTGAAGTCCCTAAACCACTAGAAATTCTTGAAGTATTGAATAACTACGTGATTGGACAAGATCGCGCAAAACGCTCGTTAGCTGTTGCCGTATACAATCACTATAAACGTGTCAATCAGCAAGCACAAGAAAACACAGATGATGTTGAACTGCAAAAAAGCAATATCTGCTTGATCGGACCTACAGGGTCTGGTAAAACATTTTTAGCACAAACATTAGCAAAAACATTGAATGTACCTTTTGCAATCGCAGATGCGACAAGTTTGACAGAAGCTGGTTATGTGGGGGAAGATGTAGAAAACATTTTGCTTAAATTGCTTCAATCTGCTGATTACAATGTGGAACGTGCAGAAAAAGGGATCATCTATATTGATGAGATCGATAAAATTGCGCGTAAAAGCGAAAATGTATCTATTACTCGTGACGTTTCCGGCGAAGGTGTCCAACAAGCCTTGCTGAAAATTCTAGAAGGAACTGTTGCAAGCGTGCCACCTCAGGGAGGACGTAAACATCCACATCAAGAATTTATTCAGATTGATACGACGAACATATTGTTCATCGTAGGTGGTGCATTTGATGGCATCGAAACGATTGTGAAGAATCGTATGGGCGAAAAGACGATTGGATTTGGTACACAAAACCAAAAACTTTCTGAAGACGAAAGTGTCATGCAGCATATCATTCCTGAAGATTTACTAAAATTCGGATTGATCCCTGAGTTTATCGGACGATTACCTGTTATGGCAGCTTTAGAGAAATTGACAACAGATGATCTGGTACGGATCTTGACTGAGCCGAAAAATGCGCTAGTCAAACAATATCAGAAACTTCTTTCTCTAGATAATACCGAACTTGAATTCGAACCTGAAGCGTTGAGAGCCATTGCGAAAAAAGCAATCGAACGCAATACCGGTGCTCGAGGACTTCGTTCCATCATTGAAGAAATCATGATGGATGTGATGTTTGATATCCCTTCAAATGAAAACATCGAAAAAGTGATTATCACAAAAGAAGCAGCTGAATTGTCTGGTGAGCCAACAGTAATCTATAAAGATTCAGAGAAAAAAGCGGGTTGATGAAAAGAGGCTGCCGTAAAAGTCATTTTGGCTTTTGCGACAGCCGCTTGCTTTATTCATCACCTTGTTAAGGAGAGAGACCATGAAAGTCCATCAAGCTGAAATTATCATAAGTGCAGTGGCACCAAAACAATATCCAGATACACAATTGCCAGAAATAGCTCTGGCAGGACGATCAAATGTAGGGAAATCTTCTTTTATCAACACATTGATTGATCGAAAGAATTTAGCCCGTACTTCCGGTAAGCCAGGAAAGACCCAGACATTGAATTTTTATTTGATCGAGAACGCATTACATTTTGTCGATGTTCCGGGATATGGGTATGCAAAAGTATCCAAAACTGAGCGAGCAAAATGGGGAAAGATGATCGAGACATATTTAACGACTAGAGACCAGCTACGTGCGGTCGTTTCTTTAGTAGATTTGCGTCATAAGCCTTCTCAAGAAGATATCCAGATGTATCAATTTTTGAAGTATTATGATATCCCTGTAATTGTTGTTGCCACTAAGGCAGATAAGATCCCTCGTGGTAAATGGAACAAGCATGAGAGCGAAATCAAAAAAGCGTTGGATTTTGATCGCAATGACACGTTTATTCTCTTTTCTTCCGTTACAAAACAGGGAAAAGAAGAAGCGTGGGCAGCAATCGAACAAGCAATTGAATCATAAAAAGAATAAAAAAGACTTACCAGCCAAACTCTTTCATAAAAGTTTGGCTGGTAAGTCTTTTTTTGAGCTTAACTTACTTTTGTTTCTTGTCTTTTTTCTTTTCATTTTGTGGCTGTGGTTTTAGAAATCGATCGATCTCTTCTTTTGGTGCAACTGTTTTTTCCGGATCGACAGCAAATGATTCGAAAAGTTTATCTAAATTATCTGTACGTTCAAATTTCAACCCCATTGTAAACACCTCTTTGCTTCTTTTTACTTAGTCTATCATGTAATCGTCCAAATTGGTTTCTAAGACATAAAGTTTTAGTTTTTCTTTATCATTGGTTATAATTAAATTATAAAAAGATTTGAAAGAGGTGAGAAAATGATTGGCGAAGATAAATTATTGATGACTATCCAGCTCACAGACTTAAATGAAGAAGAAAAAAAACAGGAAATAAGCGATTGGGCTATTTTGACACGTCTGTTGATCCAGCCAACATTTATCCGCTCTTTCACACAACAAGCGGATCCGTATGATCTTCGAAAGCTTCAAGAAAAAATAATGCTAGCATCGGTAAGAGACGAAAGTTGGTTAGTTGTAGGAAATGACGAGAACGAATGTAGTTTTCGCTTGGAAGATAATCAATTGTTGATAAAAAATGTATTGTCTATCTCTGTTTTCAAAGAAAAGCAATTTTTGATTCGAGACTTCATTCAGAAAAAAATGATTGCTCATGGGGTGTTCGCCTATATGCGAGCTTATAGCGAGTTTATCTATCACAATACAAAACAGATCTCTCAACGGCTATTGTTTGAGAAAAAGGATGAAATCGAACATTTACCTAAAATGAAACAACAAAACGGGGAAGTAGTAGTCGATTGCAACCAATTTCCAGGATACGATCTTTTTTACCAAGGTTTATGTTTCACTTCGTGTTGGGAAATGTATTATAGTCGCTATTATCATCAAATCATCCCTAAACCGATTTTTCTCGACATCCAACAAGTAGAAAAAGTGAAGGAATTAGAAAACGAAGTCATATGTATCCAGCTTTATCGAGACCCCTTTAACTGGCAAAAGCCAAACAATCAAATGTTTCAATCCTATTTTAGGGACCAGCTTGGATTTGATCATCTTGCTTGGGACAATGGTGTCGGTTTATTGAAACCGCCATTCGTTGAATACATTTACACTGACCATACGATCCAATCTGTCCAGTATCAGAATGCACAAATGCAACCTGTTCCTAAAAAGAATGCTTCATTTTTTGTAACAAAAAGTTATGATATTCAACAAGGAGATTATAAAGAAAGGCGTGTTCGCGGAACACTAAATGCTCAGGCGTATTTTCCTTGGGTTGACGAGAATCGCTCGCGCATGATGTGCTATAAAGTTATCGATCCGACTGTTGCTTTGGATAATGGAATCGAAGCTTATTGTTATTATATTAGGGAATATCTAGAAGTAGAGGTAACAGATGAAAAATATCAAGAGTATCTTTTATCCTTAAGAATCTATGTTCCTTCAGAATCCCTGTCAGAATTACCGTTAAAGGAAATCAAACATAGACTCTCTGATGTTACCTTCAAACGAATAAAGAAAAAGCGGCGAAGTATCCAATTCGATGTCAAGAAAGGTGAGCAGCATCTGCGTGTGCAATTTTTAGATTACCGAGAATTAGAACAATTGATTACTTTACAAAAAATATGAGGTGAAGAAAATGGATAAACAACTCTATTATCGAATAATGGTTCCGGCATCATTATTATCCGTCTGTCTCTTTTTTGTTCCTAATTTTCCTATTCGATCAGTCATCGGTTTTTTGGTCATGTTTGGCGGGATGGGACTTTATTATTATCTTCTTCATAAGGAAAGAAAACCTGCTTCTGTTTATATGAAAAAAACAAGAAGCGAAAATAAAAAACGATAAAACGGCTTGATGATAGACAAAAAAATAAAAAACCAGTCTTTTTGACTGGTTTTTTATTTTTTTTGACTGATTTATAATTTTTATGAACGTTTTTGACTGATTTATATTGCGAGTAGAAAAAAAATATGCTATTATTTGTATTGAGGTGATCGTGAAAATGCTTACAGAGGAACGCAGACAAAAAATCCTAGACTTGCTTGAACAGCAGAAAATCGTGAAATCACAAGATCTTGTAAACCTTTTGAATGCTTCTGAATCAACGATAAGACGTGATTTACAAGAGCTGGAGAATAGTGGGTTTCTAGAAAGAGTTCATGGCGGAGCTAAGAAAGAGCAATTATTGAATTTTGAGCAGAATATGAGTGAAAAATCACTCAAAAACGTTCACGAAAAACAGCAAATCGCCAAATCGGCAGCTGAAACCATTAATGACGAAGATGTCATTTATTTAGACGCTGGCTCTACTACGTTAGAAATGATTCCTTTTCTGCAAGGAAAACAGATCACAGTAGTGACAAATTCCGTTCAACATGCGGCAAATTTAGTTGATTTGGAGCTTGCTACCATTATTTTAGGTGGAACGATAAAGCTGGCAACTAATGCTGTTTTAGGATCTAATGCGATAGAACAACTAAAAAATTTTCATTTTAATAAAGCATTTATGGGAATGAACGGTGCCCATCTTGAACAAGGATTCACGACTCCGGATCCAGAAGAGGCAGCTGTTAAACGTTTAGCCATGACAAATTCCGAAGAGACATTTGTATTGATTGATCATACCAAATTCAACCAGTTGTCCTTCACCTCTGTTGCACCTTTGGAAGCAGCCACGATCATAACCGAGCGTTGTCCATTAGAATTCGTTAATGAATTCCGTGAAAAGACAACAATTAAGGAGGCAATACAATGATTTACACAGTAACACTTAATCCATCAATTGATTATATCGTACGCGTAGATGGGTTAAAACTAGGCGATTTGAACCGAATGAAGGAAGACTTCAAGTTACCTGGAGGAAAAGGGATCAATGTTTCCCGTATTTTGAAACGGATCGATTCTCAATCTACAGCACTAGGGTTTTTAGGAGGGTTCACTGGCGAATTTATTTCGAAGTGGCTTGAAAAAGAACAAATCCAGTCTTTGTTCACAACCGTAAAAGAAGATACAAGAATCAATATCAAACTAAAATCAGACACTGAAACTGAGATCAATGGCTTAGGCCCATCTATTTCAGATGAAGAAATCGATGAGTTGAAGCAAGCATTAGGAACAGTAGGGCAAGGAGATATCGTCGTATTGTCAGGAAGCGCGCCAGCTAGCCTGCGAAAAGGATTTTATCAAGAACTGATTGATATCATTCGAGAAAAAGGTGCAGATTTCGTGATTGATACAACAGGTGATGACCTAAAAAATGCACTTGTTAAGAAACCGTTGTTGATCAAACCAAACAATCACGAATTAGCTGAGCTTTACAACACAACCTTCCAATCTGTAGAAGAAATCATTCCGTATGGGAAAAAATTACTAGCTGAAGGGGCACAGAATGTGCTGATCTCAATGGCTGGAGACGGTGCTTTGCTCTTCACGGAACAAGGAACTTATAAAACGAATGTATTAGTTCGCCCATTGAAAAATTCAGTAGGTGCAGGGGATTCAATGATTGCAGGCTTTATTGGGGCTTACAGCCGTACGAAAGATCCAATCGAAGCCTTTAAATGGGGAGTTGCTTGCGGAAGCGCAACAGCTTTTTCTGATGACTTGGCAGCTCGCGAATTGATTGATGAGTTGCTGCCAGAAGTTGAAATCACAAAAATTGATTAGTTTCAAGGAGGATAATCATGAATATCAAGGATTTAATGGTCAAAGAAGCGATGATCATGGATTTGCAAGCGACTGATAAAAAAGGCGCAATCGATGAAATGGTCCAAAAAATGTTTGATGCCGGCCGGATTTCCGATATCGAAACATATAAAGAAGGAATTCTAGCCCGCGAAGCACAAACTTCTACAGGTCTTGGTGATGGAATCGCCATGCCTCACGCGAAAAACAGTGCAGTTAAAGAAGCAACAGTTTTATTCGCAAAAAGCCAAAAAGGAGTAGATTATGAAGCCTTAGACGGACAGCCAACTTATCTGTTTTTCATGATCGCAGCTCCAGAAGGCGCAAACGACACACATTTGCAAGCATTAGCAGCACTATCTCGATTGCTGATTGATGCAGATTTCGTAGGAAAATTAAAAGAAGCAAATACACCAGAAGAAGTCCAAGACTTGTTCCAAACAGCTGAAGAGCAAAAAGAAGCAGAAGAAAAAGCAGAACAAGAAACACAAGCTGCAGAAGCTTCTGCTCATCCAGAAAGAAAATTCGTTGTTGCCGTTACAGCTTGTCCAACAGGGATCGCTCACACTTACATGGCAGAAGATGCTCTGAAGAAAAAAGCGAAAGAAATGGGTGTGGAGATCAAAGTCGAAACGAACGGTTCAGAAGGAATCAAAAACCGATTGACTGCTGAAGACATCGCCCGTGCAGAAGGTGTAATCGTTGCAGCAGACAAAAAAGTAGAGATGAATCGCTTTGACGGAAAAGAACTGATCAATCGTCCTGTCAGTGATGGTATCCGTAAACCAGAAGAGCTGATCAATCTAGCCCTTAGTGGTACTGCACCAGTATTCCATGGTGATGGAAAAGAAAGCAGTTCAGAAGAAGGAAATGCGGATGGTACTATCGGACAAAGAATCTACAAAGATTTGATGAACGGCGTATCACACATGTTACCTTTCGTTATTGGTGGAGGAATCGCTATTGCGCTTTCTTTCATGATCGACCAATTTATTGGCGTGCCACATGATCAATTATCAAATCTAGGGAATTACAATCAAGCTGCTAGCTGGTTCAACCAAATCGGACAAGCTGCATTTGGTTTCATGCTGCCGGTATTAGCAGGATTTATTGCTTCAAGTATCGGTGATCGCCCTGGTTTGATCGTTGGATTTGCTGCTGGTGCATTAGCTAATACAGGCGGTGCAGGATTCTTAGGTGCACTGATTGGTGGATTCTTAGCTGGTTATGTCATCGTATTTTTACGTAAATTATTCAAGAACTTGCCAAAATCATTGGATGGAATTAAAACGATCCTCTTTTATCCAGTGTTTGGCTTACTGATTACTGGTTTCTTGATGTTGCTGGTCAATGTCCCTATGAAAGCAATCAATGATGCATTGAACGGTTTCTTGACAAGTATGAGTGGTTCGAATGCTGCTTTACTTGGTGCATTATTAGCTGGAATGATGGCGGCAGATTTAGGCGGTCCAATCAACAAAGCCGCTTATGTGTTTGGTACAGCAACTTTAGCTACGACTGTTGCAACTGGCGGAAGTGTCGTGATGGCTTCTGTTATGGCTGGAGGAATGGTACCTCCATTGGCAATTTTCGTTGCTACACGTTTGTTTAAGAATAAATTCAGCAAAACAGATCAAGATGCTGGTTTGACGAACATCGTGATGGGACTATCGTTTGTCACGGAAGGATCGATTCCATTTGCAGCAGCTGACCCGATTCGTGCCATTCCAAGTTTTATTATTGGTTCTGCTTTAACTGGCGGATTAGTCGGAGCTTTCGGGATCAAATTACTGGCTCCTCATGGCGGGATTTTCGTTGTATTCTTACTGAGTCACCCGGTCATGTATTTGGTGTTTATTGCTATCGGAGCAGTCGTATCTGGTGTGATTTATGGGTTATTGAGAAAAGCTCCTGCAGCAGCAGAAGCATAGAAATAAAAAAGAAGAGGCTGGGTTTTCCCAGTCTCTTCTTTTTTTATAGAATCATATAGAATCAAGTAGTGTAGATGAATAGTTGTTGTAAAATAGTTTTTCCATGTTCGTTAAAATGATTGCTTCAAATTTGTGATAGAAGATTTAGCCTCGATTTCCTGCTTGATTCTTGGCAAGTTTGCTTCATCAGTCAAGATAACCAAAATATCTCCTACATTCATGATCGTATCACCGTGAGTCAAGATTTCCTGATTTCCTCTGCGTATAGAGATTAGCAGCATATTTTTAGGCCAATTGAAGTCTCGTACCATTAAACCGTCTAAAGAACTCTCTGCCGTTACTGGAAAATCAAAAGTTGTCCTTGCACCTTTTAGTGAGGCGGTCTGAGTATTTCCAAGTAGACGTTCCAATAATGATTCGTAAATTGGATTACCGCCGAGAAGGTCATTGACGATATAAGCAACAAGAGCAGCCAATCCTAAAGGCATCAGATGATTAAGAGAGCCAACCATTTCTGTCACTAAAATAATTGCTGTCAGCGGTGCTTTTCCAATCGCTGTGAAATAACCAGCCATGGCAATAACGACAAAATCCTTGATGTAGATTGGATCCATCCCGAAATCAACCATAATGTTTCCATAAAAGCTACCGATTAAAGCCCCCAATGTCAATATCGGAAGGAAAATCCCCCCTGGAAGACCACCACCGTAAGAAATCATGGAAAAAACGAATCGAAGAACAAACAAACCGATAATCATAATGATTGGCAAGGAAGCATGTCCAAAAGCTAAAACGATTTGATTGCCTCCGCCTAGAGTATTAGGCCATAAATAACCAATTGGCAAAATCAGCAAGAAAGGAACGAACCCGTGAAAATAAGCTGGTAAAGGCAATCGGTTGTAAAATTTTGGCAAAGCCAGCAAGACCTTCTGATAAATAAAACCTAAGACGCCTAGAAGTACTCCTAAGATCACTAAGGAACCATAATATTTCAACGGCAAAGAAGGAAGGTCACCTAGATATAAAACAGGTCTCAAGCCGAAAAAGTAAAGAGAGACGAAGTTAGCAGTGATTGCTGAAGCAAATGATGTCAGCCAAACAAGTGGAGAAAAGGAGTGATGGATTTCTTCTAAAACAAAGAGTAATCCTGCGATAGGAGCATTGAATGCTGCTGCAAGTCCGCTACTTGCACCGCTAGAAATTAAAATCTTTTCTTCTGAAGATGGACTCCGAAACAATTGTCCAGCTCCTTGTCCAATGGATGCGCCAAGCTGTATAGAAGGTCCTTCTCTACCTAGAAAAAGGCCCGCACCAACTGAAAGTACACCGC
Organism: Enterococcus sp. MSG3290; assembly: GCF_050555565.1. Lineage (NCBI taxonomy): Bacteria > Bacillati > Bacillota > Bacilli > Lactobacillales > Enterococcaceae > Enterococcus > Enterococcus sp. MSG3290. The sequence continues at coordinate 1,169,693 of NZ_CP187862.1, forward strand.
CAATGAACTTTTTCCATAAAACAGAGAACCAGTTCATTGATAATTCCCCGCGAAGCTGTCCCTCTACTTGTGGAATCCCGCTTCCCTTGATATCCGGTTCATTTTTGACCAGATAACCCACGAAAAATGCTGCAAGGATGCAGCAAATAGCTAGGCCAATTAAGTAAATCGGCTGTTCCCGACTCATTTCATAGATACTTCGAACTAAATCGCTTAGCTTTTCGATAGATAATCGAAACAGGCTAACGACGATTCCTGTCAGCAGTCCAACAAATATTCCTTTTAGAATAAAATATATCTGAGTCTTATCTAATTTTTTGATTTTTCCTTTTTTTTCCATTCAAACGCCTCGCTTTCTTTTAATTTAGCGCGAAATCAACGAATTGACAAGGAAAAATCCATAAAAAGAAACAAATGATTTTGAACTAGCTAGTTTAATGAAAGCCAAGAAAATGCTATAATTAACAAGATTGATAAAAGAAAGGATGTTGTTAATGTCATCCAAAGCTGAATTATTAAACGGGATGAACCCCCGTCAGAAAGAAGCTGTTCTTCACACTGACGGACCATTACTGCTAATGGCAGGTGCAGGAAGTGGAAAGACGAGAGTGCTGACACACCGCATTGCCTATTTGATTGAGGAAAAAGAAGTCAATCCTTGGAACATCCTAGCGATTACTTTTACCAATAAGGCTGCAAAAGAAATGAAAGAACGTGTCAATGCGATTCTCGCATCTGGAGGCGAAGATGTCTGGGTATCGACTTTTCACTCGATGTGTGTGCGTATTTTAAGAAGAGATGTTGATTTTATCGGGTATAACCGGAACTTTACAATCATCGATTCTTCTGAACAGCTGACCTTGATGAAACGGATACTAAAAGAACTGAACATTGATCCGAAAAAATATGATCCTCGAAGTATATTAGGAACAATCTCTCAAGCAAAAAACAGCCTGCAGACCCCTCAGGATTTTACAAAAATGCAAGGCAGTTATTACGAAGAGATTGCGGCAAAATGTTATGCTGCTTATCAAAAAGAGCTTCAATATAATCAATGTATGGACTTTGACGACCTGATCATGAATACGATTCGATTATTTGAAGAACATCCTGATTCACTCACATATTATCAAAACAAATTCCATTATATTCATGTAGATGAGTACCAAGATACAAATCACGCACAGTATACGCTAGTCAATTTATTGGCAGGTAGATTTAGGAACCTGTGCGTCGTGGGAGATGCAGATCAAAGTATTTACGGCTGGCGCGGTGCAGATATGCAGAACATCTTGGATTTTGAAAAAGATTATCCAGATGCTGCAGTAATTTTGCTAGAACAAAACTATCGCTCCACGAAAAACATCCTTAGCGCAGCAAACCAAGTCATTGAAAACAATAGCAATCGAAAACCAAAAAACTTGTGGACAGAAAACAAAGAAGGAAACAAGATCACTTACTACCGTGCAGATAATGAACGAGACGAAACCCGTTTTATCGTAGACCGGATGCAAGAAGAGATTCGAAGCAATCATCGGAATTACGGCGACTTTGCCATCTTGTACCGGACGAACGCACAATCTCGTGTAATGGAAGAAACTCTGTTGAAAGCAAATATTCCTTATAAAATGGTTGGAGGGCACAAGTTCTACGATCGTAAAGAAATCAAAGATATTTTAGCGTATTTGAATGTGCTGGCAAATCCTCAAGATTCAATCAGTTTTGAGCGTATCGTTAATTCGCCCAAACGAGGCATCGGACCAGGATCTATCGAAAAACTACGCAGTTTTGCTTCTCTTCATGAATGGCCACTGCTTGAAGCAGCGCAAAATGTGGATCTGGCAAATATCGGTGGAAAAGCAGGACAGCAATTAGGTGCATTTGGAGAGATGATCCAAGAAGTCACTCAGATGATCCCATACTTGACAGTGACAGAATTGACGAAAGAGGTTTTGGATCGTAGCGGATATCTAGAAGACTTAAAAATCCAAAATACATTAGAAGCACAAGCACGCATCGAAAACTTGGAGGAATTTTTAACGGTCACACAAGAATTCGACAAACAATTCGAACAGCAAAATGAAGAAGACGCTGATGCACCAGAAGAAAAACTAACGGTCTTCTTAAATGATCTGGCACTTGTTTCCGACATTGACAATTTAGAAGAAGATGCTTCCCAAGTGACATTGATGACTTTGCATGCAGCCAAAGGATTAGAATTCCCAGTTGTATTCCTGATTGGTCTAGAAGAGGGGGTTTTTCCTTTATCTCGAGCATTGATGGAAGAAAGCGAACTGGAAGAAGAACGCCGTCTCGCATATGTGGGGATCACGCGAGCAGAAGAAGCGTTGTATTTAACAAATGCTTTCTCCAGAACATTATATGGACGGACGCAATATAACCGACCTTCTCGTTTTGTAGAAGAAATCGATCAGGAGTTACTGGAAATCGAAGGCATGCGTCCTACGCCTAAAAAAACACCTGTATTCGCTAAAAAAACAGCATATAGCTATAAACAGCCAGAGACAGCGGTTGTTCCCTCTAAAAGTGCTACTGGAGGGGAAAATAACAGCTGGAAACCTGGAGATAAAGTCAAACACAAAAAATGGGGTCTAGGAACAGTCGTCCGAGTAAGCGGGACGTCGAAGGATCTAGAACTAGATGTGGCTTTCCCAAGTCAAGGAGTAAAACGTCTTTTGGCTGCCTTTGCGCCAATTGAAAAAGCTTAGTAGTGGAGGGTAAATGATGGAACATGAAATGACGATTGACGAAGCTGCTAAACGAGCAGAAGAACTTCGTACAAGACTGAACCAATGGTCTCGCGAATACTACGTAGAAGATAAACCAACAGTGGAAGACTATGTTTATGATAAAGAATACGCAGAATTAGTAGCAATCGAGGAACAATATCCTGATTTGATCACGTCTGATTCTCCCACTCAACGAGTAGGCGGAAAAGTATTAGAAGGTTTTGAAAAAGTCACTCATGATATTCCGCTTTACAGTTTGAACGACGTTTTCAGCAAAGAAGAGCTGATAGCTTTTGATCAACGTGTACAAAAAGCAGTGGGACGTGTAGTTGACTATTGCTGTGAACTAAAAATAGATGGACTTTCCGTTTCTTTGCGTTATGAAGATGGAAATTTCGTGAGAGGTGCGACTCGCGGGGATGGAACTGTAGGAGAAAACATCACTGAAAACCTAAAAACTGTCCGGTCGGTCCCAATCAAATTAAAAGAACCAATGAACATCGAAGTAAGAGGCGAATGTTTCATGCCAAAACGGTCATTTGTCCAATTGAACCAAGACAGAGAAGCAGAGGGAAAAGATATCTTTGCGAATCCTCGGAACGCCGCAGCTGGTTCTTTGCGTCAGTTAGATTCTAAAATCACAGCGAAAAGAAATCTGGACACTTTTTTATACACAGTAGCTGATTTCGGTCCTATGCAAGCAAAAACCCAGTATGATGCGCTAGAAGAGCTAGAAAAAATTGGATTCCACACGAATCGGGAAAAACGTCTATGTCATTCGATTGATGAAGTGTGGTCATACATTGAAGAATATCATGACAAACGTGTGGATTTGCCCTATGAAATCGATGGAATCGTCATCAAAGTGAATGAATTCTCGCTACAAGATCAACTTGGTTTTACTGTCAAAGCACCGAGATGGGCAGCAGCTTACAAGTTTCCGCCAGAAGAAGTTGAAACGCTAATCGAAAACATCGAATGGACAGTCGGTCGAACAGGGGTAGTAACGCCAACAGCTATCATGACACCAGTCCGAGTAGCAGGAACGACAGTAAGCCGTGCCAGCCTGCATAACGGTGATTATATTAAGTTGAAGGATATCCGCTTGAAAGATACAGTTCTGATTTATAAAGCTGGAGACATCATCCCAGAAGTTTCGCAAGTCGTGTTAGATAAACGACCTAAAGACAGCGAAGAATACCAATTGCCTACACATTGTCCAGTTTGTGGAAGTGAACTTGTCCATTTGGATGAAGAAGTAGCCTTACGGTGCATCAATCCTAAATGCCCTGCTCAAATGAAAGAAGGTTTGAACCACTTTGTTTCAAGAAATGCGATGAATATCGATGGGTTGGGGCCGCGCGTACTTGAACAGATGTATGATAAAAAACTAGTAGCAGATGTTGCTGATCTTTACAAATTGACAGAAGAAGAGTTATTGACGTTGGACAAAATAAAAGAAAAATCAGCAAATAATATTTTGACAGCAATCGACAACAGCAAAGATAATTCGGTCGAGCGGTTGATTTTCGGGTTAGGAATCCGACATGTCGGAGCGAAAGCGGCAAAAATTTTAGCAGAACATTTCGGTGATCTAGAAACATTGAGTAAAAGTGACTATGAGTCGATTATTGCGCTTGATACGATCGGTGATATCATTGCCGACAGTGTAGTCACTTATTTCAGTAACGAAGAAGTCCATGAATTGATGAACGAATTAAAACAAGCAGGCGTCAATTTCGAATACAAAGGGCTTCGAAATGCCCAATTGCAAGAAGTCGAGTCTCCTTTTAAAGAAAAAACAGTAGTCCTTACTGGTAAACTAACACGATTTACTCGTGAAGAAGCAAAAGAGACGATCGAAAATCTTGGCGGGAAAGTGACTGGTAGCGTATCGAAAAAAACGGATATCGTGGTAGCAGGAGAAGATGCTGGCAGCAAGCTGACCAAAGCACAAGAATTAGGAATCGAAGTTTGGACAGAAGATCAAATGGCAGAAGCATTGGCTAAAAGCCACTCAGCAAAAGAATAAATATTGAGTTTTTTCAGACAAATTTCAATAAATAATTTCAGACAGGGCACTCTTATGTTAAAATAGAGAGCAAAGTTTTTAACTCGTTTAGAAAGAAGGGGTAGTATGGCGATTAGTGAAGAACAAGTGAAACACGTTGCCAAATTAGCAAAACTTGCGTTCGCAGATGAAGAACTTGCAAGTTTTACCGACCAATTAGGTAAAATCATCGATATGGTTGAAATGCTGGAAGAAGTAGATACGGAAGGTGTTCCATTTACGTCGAATGTGGTTGAAACAGTAAACGTGATGCGACAAGATCGGGCGCAAGCTGGATGGAACCGCGATGAATTATTGAAAAATGTGCCGGAAACAGAAGACGGCTTTATCAAAGTACCCGCAATCATCGATAATGGGGAGGCTGGCGCATAATGACAGAATTACACAATCGTTCTCTAGAAGAACTGCATCATATGCTTGTATCGAAAGAAATCACTGTACAAGATTTGACAAAAGCAACATTTGAACGAATCAAAGAAACAGAGCCTGAGGTCGAAGCATTCATTACATTGAACGAAGAAAAAGCATTGGAACAGGCAAAAGCTTTAGATGAAAAAGGGATTGATGAAAGCAACGTCCTTGCTGGTATTCCAATTGGTATCAAGGATAATATCGTAACAAAAGATATCTTGACAACCGCTGCATCTAAGATCCTTTACAATTTTGAACCAATTTATGATGCAACGGTCATGGATAAAATCTATCAAGCAGATATGATCCCTGTTGGTAAGCTAAACATGGATGAATTTGCTATGGGTGGAAGTACAGAAACTTCTTATTTCAAGAAAACAAAAAATGCTTGGGACCCAACAAAAGTACCTGGTGGCTCTTCTGGTGGTTCTGCAGCAGCAGTTGCAGCTGGACAAATTCCAGTTTCTTTAGGTAGTGATACTGGGGGAAGTATCCGCCAACCAGCAGCTTTTAACGGCATCGTAGGGATGAAACCTACTTATGGCCGTGTCTCACGTTTTGGTTTGATTGCCTTTGCTTCATCTCTTGACCAAATCGGACCAATGACCCGTACGGTGAAAGATAATGCATTAGCATTGACAGCTATCAGCGGTTATGACGAAAAAGACGGTACTTCTTCAGGCGTTTCAGTTCCTGATTTTGCAGAGGGATTGACAGGCGACATCAAAGGAATGAAGATTGCTTTACCTAAAGAATACTTAGGCGAAGGTGTGGCCCCTGGCGTAAAAGAAGCTGTATTGAAAGCAGCAGAAACATTCCGTTCATTAGGTGCTGTTGTGGAAGAAGTCAGCTTGCCTCATTCAAAATACGGTGTGGCTGTTTATTATATCATTGCCTCATCAGAAGCAAGTTCCAATTTGCAACGATTCGATGGTATCCGCTACGGTTATCGCTCTGAAAATGTGAAATCATTAGATGATGTATATGTCAACTCACGTTCAGAAGGATTCGGTGAAGAAGTAAAACGCCGTATCATGTTAGGTACATTCTCCTTAAGCGCGGGTTATTATGACGCTTACTTCAAAAAAGCAGGACAAGTCCGTACATTGATCAAACGAGATTTTGAAAAAGTCTTTGCAGATTATGACTTGATCATCGGGCCATCTTCACCAACAGTTGCATTCGGAATCGGTGAGAACATTAACGATCCAATCACAATGTACATGAGTGACATCTTAACGATCCCTGTCAACTTGGCTGGACTTCCAGGTATGTCTGTACCGGCAGGTTTATCAGAAGGATTACCAGTTGGATTGCAGATCATCGGTAATTATTTTGATGAAAAAACGATGTATCAAGCGGCATATGCGTTTGAACAAGCAACAGAATTCCACACACAACAACCAGCTATTTTAGGAGGGAAAGACGAATGAATTTTGAAACAGTCATTGGACTAGAAGTCCACGTCGAGTTAAAAACCAACTCAAAAATTTTCTCTCCAGCGCCAGCTCATTTTGGTGCAGAACCAAACAGCAATACAAACGTGATCGACTGGGGTTATCCAGGCGTGCTGCCAGTAATGAATAAAGCTGCGCTGGAATTCGGGATGAAAGCAGCTTTGGCATTAAACTGTGAAATCTCTAAAGATACTCATTTTGACCGGAAAAATTACTTTTACCCAGATAATCCAAAAGCATATCAAATTTCCCAATTTGATCAACCAATCGGTCATGACGGATGGATCGAAATCGAAGTAGAAGGTAAAAAGAAAAAAATCCGGATCGAACGTGTCCATTTAGAAGAAGATGCTGGAAAAAACATGCATGGTATTGGCGGTTATTCTTACGTTGATTTGAACCGACAAGGCACGCCTTTGATCGAAATCGTTTCTGAAGCTGATATGCGTTCACCAGAAGAAGCATACGCTTATCTAGAAGCATTGCGATCAATTATCCAATTTACAGAAGTCAGCGATGTGAAAATGGAAGAAGGCTCTATGCGCTGTGATGCCAATATTTCTCTTCGCCCTTATGGACAAGAAGAGTTCGGTACGAAAGCAGAATTGAAAAACTTGAACTCTTTATCTTTCGTGAAAAAAGGTTTAGCTTTTGAAGAAAAACGTCAAGCAAAAGTTCTTCTTTCAGGAGGAGAAATCCAACAAGAAACACGCCGTTTTGACGAAACAACGAATAAAACAGTTTTGATGCGTGTCAAAGAAGGGTCTAGTGATTATCGTTACTTCCCAGAGCCTGATATCCCGAAATTCGTGATCGATGACGAATGGATTCAAAAAGTAAAAGCTAGTTTGCCTGAGATGCCAGCTTCTCGTCGCGAACGCTATATCCGTGAGTTTGGTCTTCCAGAGTATGACGCAATGGTATTGACACTTACAAAAGAAATGTCTGATTTCTTTGAAGCTGTTTTGGAAAATGGTGCAGATGCCAAGCAAGCATCTAACTGGTTGATGGGTGAAGTTTCTGCTTACTTGAACAGTGAGAAACTGGAATTAGCTGAGACAAAATTGACACCTGAGAACTTAGCAGGAATGATTCGTTTGATCGCCGATGGAACGATCAGCTCAAAAATCGCCAAAAAAGTCTTCCGTGAATTGATCACAAATGGCGGAGAAGCCCAAGAAGTAGTTGAAAAAAATGGTTGGGTGCAATTATCTGATCCGAACAAACTACTGCCAATCATTAATGAAATTTTGGATAACAACCAACAATCTGTCGATGATTTCAAAAATGGAAAAGATCGTGCGGTTGGCTTCCTAGTCGGTCAAATTATGAAAGCAACTAAAGGACAAGCAAATCCTGGTGTCGTGAATAAGCTACTTAAAGATGAATTAGCGAAACGATAGAGGCTGAAAATGAAAAAAGCACGCGTAATTTATAACCCCACCTCGGGAAAAGAATTATTGAAAAAAAATTTGGCGGATATCCTACAGGCATTAGAAGAAGCAGGATTTGAAGCCAGCGCCTATGCAACTACACCAGAACCAGATTCAGCCAAGAATGAAGCACGTAGAGTCGCAGAACTAGGTTTTGATCTAGTAGTGGCAGCTGGTGGCGATGGCACAATCAACGAAGTGGTTAATGGAATCGCTCCGCTTGAACACCGTCCTAAAATGGCCATCATCCCAGCTGGTACAACGAACGACTATGCTCGAGCATTAAAAATTCCTAGAGATAATATTAAAGCAGCAGCAGAAGTGATAAAAAAACACCAAACCGTAAAAATGGACATCGGCCTTTCTGATAACAGTTACTTCATCAATATCGCTGCAGGTGGCTATTTGACAGAATTGACTTATGAAGTTCCATCAGAACTAAAGAGTATTTTTGGTTATCTTGCTTATCTTGCAAAAGGAGCAGAGATGCTCCCTCGAGTAAAGCCCATCAAAATGCGTTTGAAGTATGATGAAGGGGAATATATCGGAAATGCTTCGATGTTTTTCCTAGGGCTGACGAACTCTGTTGGAGGATTCGAACAGATCGCGCCAGATGCCAAATTGGATGATGGGAAGTTTTCTTTAATCATTGTGAAGACAGCAAATATCTTTGAGATCTTGCATATTGCGGCACTCATGCTAAATGGCGGTCGACATGTCGATGATCCAAGAGTAATCTATACCAAAACAAGCAGTTTGTTCGTCGAAACAGAAGATGATATCAATCGACCAGTAATGATCAACTTAGATGGTGAATATGGTGGGGAAGCACCGATGCATTTCCAAAATCTTCATCAGCATATTGAGTTCTTTGCAAATACCGATCAGATTCCTGATGAAGCAATCACAGGCACAGATGAAGAAGAATTAGAGGTTGTTAGCAAAGAATTTGTAAAAGAAGTCGAACGTTTAACGGATGAAGATATCGACGGTGACGGAAAAATAGCAGACGAAACACCTAATCAAAAGAATTAATCAAAAGCCGGTGCTGAACGTAGTAAGGTCAGTGCCGGTTTTAGTTGTGTAATTAGCTGATTTATAGTAGAGTTCAGTAGGATTGAAAAATAGGCTTAAAGGAGCAAAATATGACAGAACAGCAAATAGTAAAGAAAAACGAACGATATACAGTCGAAATCGTCGACTTGAGTTATGAAGGAATGGGGGTAGCAAAAATCGATGGTTATCCATTATTTATCGAAAATGCACTCCCTGGAGAAGAAGTAGAAATACTAGTAGTGAAAGCAGGCAATAAGTTTGGATATGGAAAAGTCGAAACATTTATTACACAATCACCTGATCGTCAGCCTGTAGAAAACAATGCATTACTTCGCACAGGTATCGCACCTTTAGCCCATTTGAAGTATGAACAACAGCTTGTCTTCAAACAAAAACAAGTAGAGCATGTAATGGCGAAGATTGCTAAGATGCCAGAAGTTCCTGTACTTCCAACGGTCGGAATGGCAGAACCATTCGGCTACCGTAATAAAGCACAGATCCCTGTTCGCCGTATCGATGGACAGTTAGCCACCGGTTTTTACAAAAAGAATAGCCATGATCTAGTCCCTATCGAAGATTTTTATATCCAAGATCCTGTCATCGATCAGGCAATCAAAGTAGTCAGAGATATCTTGCAACGGTTCCAAGTACGAGGATATAATGAAGAAAAAAATGAAGGACAGCTTCGTCACATCATTATCCGTCGTGGTCATTATTCCCATGAAATGATGGTCGTTTTAGTTACTCGTAAAGAAAAATTTTTTAAATCCAAGGAAATTGCTGAAGCCATTCATGAAGAATTGCCAGAAGTGGTTTCGGTCATCCAAAATATCAATGAAGAAAAAACAAATGTGATTTTAGGAGACAAAGAAAAAGTTTTATACGGCAGAGACTATATCGAAGATCAGCTATTAGGAAAAACCTATCGAATCTCAGCGAAGTCATTTTATCAAGTAAATACTCAACAAGCAGAGTATTTGTACCAAACAGCCATCGAATTTGCCGAGTTGGATAAAAAAGACATTGTGATCGATGCTTATTCAGGAATAGGTACAATCGGATTGTCTCTAGCTGACAGAGTAGATAAGGTATATGGGATGGAAGTTATTCCAGAAGCAATTGAAGATGCACAGTTCAATGCCTTAAATAATAAAATCGAAAATGTTCATTATGAAGTCGGAAAAGCAGAAAAAGTCATGAAAAAATGGCAAGAAAAAGGGGTCAAACCATCTGTGATCGTAGTAGACCCTCCACGTAAAGGATTAGATCATCATTTTATTGAATCAGCAATCGAAATGTCACCAGAACGAATCGTCTATATCTCTTGTAATCCAGCAACTTTTGCAAGAGATGCTAAGTTATTTGCAGAAGCAGGTTACGCCGTGAAGAAAGTTCAGCCTGTAGATCTTTTCCCGCAAACCCATCATATCGAATTAGTCGCTTCATTCGTTAAAGGAGAATAAAAATGGACCAAAAAGAAAAAATGAAAGAATTGATCAAAAAGAAACAAGGTGGAGGCCGATCCAAACAAATGGAAACACCTAAAAATGATCGTAAAAACATGAGAAAAGGCCCTAAAATCTTTAATAAATAGACGTGCTAAAGAAAGACTAAGAAGCGTTAACTTTTGTTATTGTTTCTTAGTCTTTTTAGTTAGTCTACATTATTTTGGCGATTTGCCAATAAGGACTGTTGAGTTGTGCAAAATCAAATCTGGGTCAGAATGAACGTCATTCTGTCTCAGATTTTTCGTTATTTCAATTTGATTAACTGATTGATCAAAAAGATTTTTATTTTCATATTCTCAAATGATTCAACACTAAATATACATGTTTGACGCGGAAATTATTATTCGATTTGGGCGGCATCAGGGGAATGACGACGTAGCAGACCCATTATTTTTGTCCGTGCCTACTATTTAGAATACGATAGTGAACGTGCTGGGAGCTTTGTTCTTTTAGAGAAAGTCTCTGAAGATAAATTAGTTGTCTTAGATTTTGACTGTAACGAAAAATGGCGAAATGGAAGAGCACTAGCAAGTGATTGACCGGATCTACGAAGCGACACGATATCTGCCTTTGGATCGTTTGTGCTTAAGTCCTCAATGTGGATTTGCTTCAACAGAAGAAGAAAATGTTTTGTTTGAAGAACAATGGAAAAAATTTCTTTTGTCAGAAGCATTGCAGAAGAAGTTTGGGGAAAATCATTAAATCATCTAGGAGAGCTTGATAGGAAATAACACTATGGTATAATCAGAATGCTTAATACTAACTACTGAGGGAGCCTTATGAAAAAGAAAATTCTTAAATTTATCGGATGGTTCTTCGGAATCATTCTTGGGATCGCGTTTGCAATCTTTCTTGCCTTCCAGCTTTCCCCCAGACCTGGAGCATTCTTGATCAACCATATGTTTTCAAATACTGTTCAAATCACTGATAAAAAAACGTTCGATCAAGCAGAAAAAAACGTGGCGAAAAAAACAGATTTGACGTATGAGTCCAAGTATAAAGAGAATACTTATGACATCTACTATCCAAAAAACAGCAAGGGGCCTGTTCCTGTTCTATTTTGGGTACATGGTGGAGGGTTCGTCGGCGGAGATAAATCAGGTGTCAAGGAATTTGCGACAAAATTAGTATCAGACGCCAACATCGCAGTGGTTGCGATGAATTATGAATTAGCGCCTGATTCAGAATACCCTAATCAAGTTCTTCAAGTGAATGAGCTGGTCAAAGATTTATTAGCTGAAGAAAAAGACGACAAACTGCTAGACATGGAACAACTATTTTTTGGCGGAGATAGTGCAGGTGCACAAATCGCTTTGCAATATGCAGCTCTACAAACAAACGAAGCATATGCCAAACAAATGAAAATCAAACAGGTACTTCCAAAAGATAGTTTGAAAGGAACCATTTCTTATTGCGGACCCGTTGATTTGAAGCTAACAGCACAGCAACATTCGGATGATCGATTTATGAAGTTCTTCGTCAAAACTGTTGCATGGTCGTTGATTGGAACAAAAGATTGGAAAACGAGCGAGCAACTGAAAGAAGCTAGTGTGGCTGACCATGTTTCTAAGGAATTTCCGCCAACGTATATAACTGACGGAAATGCATACTCATTCCAGGAACAAGGTCAAGCATTAGAAAATCGGTTGACAGAATTAAAGGTACCCGTGCAATCCTTGTTTTATACAGATACAAAAAAAGAGATTACCCATGAATACCAATTTGATTACACGCTAAAAGAATCGCAAATTTGTTACCAGCAGACATTGGATTTTGTGAATAAGTATAAGTAAGAGGTTGTGAAAAAGCCGTTTCGTTTTGAGTATGAAGAAACGAAGCGGCTTTTCACAACCTCTCTTTCAATACCTTTTTGTTCTTGGGATAAAACTTTCCCTAACAATCAATCGTGCAGGATAAGTCAAAATGATTGGTTCGTCCCGTATACCGTCAATTCGCTCCAATGCCATTCGAACAGCTGCTTGCCCAATTGATTTCGCATTGATTTGAACACTGGTCAAGCCAGGGGAGAGGTTTGCGATTGTCTCGATATTATCAAAGCTTGCTACAACAATCTCTTCTCCAATTTGGATATTTTTTTGTTTCAATGCCCGATAGACACCAATTGCCATTGGATCGCTCCCGACAAGAATGGCAGTAGGAAGAGGGGATTCATTTTCTAATAGATCAGTCGCAAGTATCTCACCTTGTTTTTCTGTCCAGCCACCTAGACGATAAGACATATATTTTTCTAAGTGATGATCGATCATAAAATGCTGATAGGCACGCATCCTCTTTTCGTTTATAGAAATCTGCTTCCCACCGAATTCATCCATATCGACTTTATATCCCCCGATATAGGCTATTCTTTTATGGCCATTTTCTAAGAACAATTCCAGTACGGTTTTAGTCATCCGTTCAAGATCTGCGTACACCATATCGACCTCTTGCTGGATGTCAGGGTTATCCACGACGACTATTTGCATGTTTTGTTTTAACAAGGCGGTAATCGATTCTTTCGTAACAGTCCCAACAACGATCACCGCACCTAACTGATCTAGATCTTCCCATTGTTTAGGATTATCAGATAGATTATAGATTCGATTCATCCCTAAATGCAGACGTCGAGCTTCTTCTTCCATCCCTACTCGCAAATGTTTGTAATAGATATCCTGTTCTTCGCTCGCTTTGCCGATCGTAGAGATCACACCAATCGAAGGCATTCTCTTTTTGATATATTTACGAGTACTGATGTCATAATCCAACGCAGCAGCTGCCTCTACTATCCGTTGCCGAGTAGTCTGAGCCACATGGATCGTCTGATCGTTATTCAACACGCGGGAAACTGTAGCAGGAGAGACATTTGCCTTTCGTGCGACATCTCTAATTCCAACCATTTTTACACACTCCTCAAAAAAATAAAAAATTTTTATTGACAAAATTGTTTAGTAAACAGTATACAGGAATTATAAAAAAAGTAAACGGTTTCCGTTTTGATGGGAGTGAAATGATGGATATTACGCATAGAAAAACAGATAAAAATTTCATCTTATTTGATGAAAAGAGCCGAGTCTTCCATTTACGAAATACATTTCTTTCTTATCTGATAAAGATAGAAGAAAGCAATGTATTGGCGCATATTTATTTTGGCAAACCAGTCAAGCAGTACAAAGACAATAAAAATTATCCCCGAAGAGATCGTGGATTTTCAGGAAATGTTCCCTTAAATCCTGACCGGTCTCTGTCGAAAGATACACTACCGCAAGAATACTCTTCTCATGGCAGCATGGACTTTCGAACGCCCGCATCGATCATTCAGCGCAAGAATGGGTCAGACTTACTGGATCTGAGATATGACAGCCATTATATTACAGATGGGAAGCCAGAGATCGAAGGCTTGCCTCAAACTTATGTGATGGACAAGTCAGAGGCACAAACGTTGGTGATTTCACTTAAGGATAGAGAAACAGCGATTTATTTCGATTTGTTCTATACCATATTTACTGATAGAGCAGTGATCACACGATCTGTAAAGATAAGAAATGAAACCGGAGAAACAATCAAACTAGAAAAAGCAGCTAGTTTCCAGCTAGACTTTGCCCATACTAGGCGATTTGATGAAGTCATTGCTTTGCCAGGAGCACATGTCAATGAAAGACAGATTTCACGGCAATCTGTTTTATCTGGAACAAAAGTATTTGAAAGCCGTCGAGGAACGAGCAGTCACCATATGAATAACTTTATTGCTTTAGTTCATCATCATACGACAGAAAATACTGGAGAAGCGATCGGACTTCAATTTGTTTATTCCGGCAATCATTCTTTCGAACTTGAAAAAGATCAAATCAATCAATTGAGAGTCGTCGGTGGGATCAACAGCCATCGTTTTTCGTGGGAATTGAATGCAGGCCAGTCTTTTCAAACACCTGAAATGATCCTTTCTTACTCAAGTCAGGGATTGAACAAAATGAGTCAGATCCACCATGAGTTGCTACGTGAAAGAATCGCAAGAGGTCGTCATCAATTTGCTGAACGGCCGATTCTGGTCAATAACTGGGAAGCCACTTACTTTGACTTCAATAGTGAAAAAATCAAGGCGATCATTGATGAAGCAAAGGAGCTAGGCATCGAAATGTTCGTATTAGATGATGGCTGGTTTGGAAAAAGAGATGCGGACAATTCTTCATTAGGAGACTGGTTCGAGTATGAAGGCAAGTTGACAAATGGATTACGTGAAATAGCAGATTATGCTCATAGCAAAGGGTTGAAATTTGGTTTATGGTTTGAACCTGAAATGATCTCGGTTGATTCTGAACTGTATCGAACACATTCTGATTTTCTTATGCAGGAGCCAGGTAGAATGCCTTCTGCTTCCAGATCACAACATGTACTGGATTTTACAAGGTTAGATGTTCGGCAGACGATTGAGAAACAAATGAGAAAGATTTTAGATACGATTCCTCTTGACTACATCAAATGGGATATGAACCGTTCGCTTTCAGATGTCTATTCGATTACCCTTGACCCACAGAGACAAGGAGAAGTAGCGCATCGTTATATGCTCGGGCTTTATGAACTACTTGAACATTTGACAACTGATTATCCGGAAATCTTATGGGAAGGCTGTTCTGGTGGAGGTGGACGGTTTGATGCCGGGTTTATTTATTATATGCCGCAGTCATGGACAAGTGATAACACGGATGCAGTGGAGCGTATGAAAATCCAATATGGAACAAGCCTTGCTTATCCGATTTCGTCCATCACAGCTCATGTATCAGCTGTACCAAATCATCAGACCGACAGATCTACTTCGTTGAAAACAAGAGGAGAAACAGCTATGAGCGCTGTTTTTGGTTATGAACTGGATTTGACAAAGCTGTCTCCTGAAGAAAAAAAGCAAGTCAAAGACCAAATTATATCCTATCAAACGATTCGTCCGGTGATCCAGTATGGCCATTATTATCGTTTGGCGAGTCCTTTTGAAGAAAATATTGCCGCATGGATGTTTGTGTCTCCTAAACAAGATGAAGCTATTGTGTTTTTAGGGAGGATACTAGCTTCAGCTCAACCAGCGTTCCATGAAGTATATCTGATGGGGTTAGATGATGAGGCACTTTATCAGGAACAGACCTCGAAGCGGATATTTTCGGGGGCCGAATTGATGACAGTTGGACTTTACTTCCCCGATTTTCAAGGTGATTTCCAAACAGAACTGCTTCATTTCAAAAAGTTATGAGAGAGAAGGAAAAAAGTATGAAAGCAAATATAAAATGGTTAGATGATCCACAAGTTTTTAGAGTGAACCAATCAAATGCACATAGCGATCATGTTTGCTATGCAACAAGGGAAGAAGTAGAAACCACATCCTCCCTTAAACAGTCTTTAAATGGATCATGGCGTTTTTGTTATTCGCCAAATCCTTCGGTACGACCAAAAACATTTTATAAAAAAGATTTTGATGCCTGTTCTTTTGATGAAATCACTGTTCCTAGTCATATTGAATTAGCAAATTATGACAAGATCCATTACATCAATACGATGTATCCGTGGGAGGGACATGTATTTCGCCGTCCCCCTTTCACGACAAGCCCTGAGAAAGAGGCGGAAGGGATCTTTTCAGCTGCTAAAGACAATCCGGTTGGTTCGTATTTGACGACTTTTCGATTAGAAGAAGGTCTAAAGGGAAAACAAATCTCGATTCATTTTGCTGGTGTAGAACAAGCAATGTTTATTTGGTTGAATGGTCATTTTATCGGGTATGCCGAAGATTCGTTCACTCCGTCTGAATTTGATTTAACACCTTATTTGGAAGAAGAAAATATTCTAGCTGTGGAGGTTTACAAAAGAAGTACAGCTGCATTCTTGGAAGATCAGGACTTTTTCCGATTTTTTGGGATCTTCAGAGATGTCTTCTTAGTTGCTCGAGGACAAAACCATTTAGAAGATCTTTGGATCAAACCTCGCTTAGATGACAAATGTCAAAATGGCAAACTTGAAGTAGATTTGTCTTTTGAGCAAGTAGCCAAAAACAGTCAGCTGAATGTAGCGATACTAGATCCTGATGGGAAGGAAATCTATCAACAGCAATATCCGTTAAAAGAGCAAATGACGATTCGCATCGATGGATTTGAAAATGTGGCACTGTGGGGGCATTTTCAGCCCAATTTATATAAGCTTGAATTGGAGACGATAGACGAAGAAAAAAGAGTAACAGAATATATTGACTATTCCTTCGGTTTTCGTAAAATCGAAATCAAAGATAAAATCATATACTTCAATGGAAAACGGATGATTATCAACGGGGTAAATCGACATGAGTGGCATCCGAAAAAAGGACGCGCCATCACTATAGAAGATATGGAAAAAGATTTGGCTATCATAAAAAATGCAAAGATCAACGGCGTACGGACATCTCATTACCCCAACCAGATCACTTGGTATTATTTATGCGACCAAGCAGGAATCCATGTGATGGCGGAAACGAACCTCGAATCCCATGGCTCATGGCAAAAAATGGGCGCATTTGAGCCTTCTTACAACGTACCAGGTGCAGTACCTCAGTGGCAGGCGGCTGTTCTTGATCGAGCAAAAACGAATTTCGAAACATTAAAAAACCATCCAAGTATTCTTTTTTGGTCTCTTGGAAATGAATCTTATGCGGAAGAAAACATTCGACAAATGAACGATTACTTCAAAAAAGTAGACCCCGATCGACTTGTCCATTATGAAGGGAATTTTCCAAATCCAGCATTCGAAGATTCGATTTCAGATGTAAAAAGCTGCATGTATGCGCCACCAGAAGAGATTATTGACTACCTTGAAAATAAAGCGGAAAAACCGTTCATCTTATGTGAATACATGCATGACATGGGGAATTCGTTAGGTGGAATGGATTCTTACATGACGTTGCTTGATCGTTATGAAATGTACCAAGGAGGCTATATATGGGATTTTAAAGATCAGGCGATCCAAGTGACTGATCCAATCACTGGTAGAGAAGTGATGCGCTATGGCGGTGACTTTGACGATAAACCAAGTGACTATGAATTCTCAGGGAATGGAATCGTTTTTGCAGATGGACAAGAAAAACCCGCCATGCAGGAGGTAAGATATTATTATGAAAAATACAGTAAATAAAAGTCATATGGATACGGAAAAAGTTGCAATCGTCTTCGGCGACTGTACATTAGGTGTCAAATCGGGGAATACGCATTATATTTTTTCTTATACAAGAGGCGGACTGGAATCGCTCAATAAAAACGGAAAAGAATGGCTATACCGGGAAACACTTCCAGTTTTTTGGCGAGCAACGACCGATAATGACAGAGGTAGCGGATTTGGATTTAAATCCGGTATGTGGTTAGGAGCCGGATTGTATCCAAAAGTCAAAGAAATAGAAGTACTGGTGGACAATAAAAAGATCGATTTGCCGATTGCTCCAGTAAATAATCAATATTCAAGTAATGAATACGCTGAAACGTTTGAAATCATTTTTACACTGGAAATCAACACAGTACCAAAAACCCAAGTGACAATTTCCTACCAAATCGCTGGAGAGGGTAAAATGCTTGTCAATATGCATTATTATGGACAAAAAGGATTACCGGAATTACCCGCATTGGGTTTAAGGTTCATTATGCCAACGAAAGCAAAATTTTTTGAGTATGAAGGCCTATCAGGGGAAACATATCCGGATCGGATGGCTGGTGGTGTCGAAGGTATTTATAAAGTGGCAGGACTCCCCGTTTCCCCATACCTTGTTCCCCAAGAATGCGGCATGCATATGGAAACGAAATGGGTAGAACTAACAAGAAATCAAACGTTGGATAATACGGATAAAGATCAAGAAGATTTTTCGTTGCGATTTGAACAGCAGGATACGCCATTTGCTTTTTCCACTTTACCATTCAAAGCAGAAGAACTGGAACAGGCAACACATATAGAAGAACTACCGCCAGAAAGACGAACGGTTCTTACGATTTTTGCAAAAGTAAGAGGAGTCGGGGGTATCAATAGCTGGGGAGCGGATGTTGAGTCACCTTACCGAATCAGCAGCGAAGAGGACCATGAAATCGGCTTTATTATTCAGTAGCAATCTTTAGATTATTATTTGAAAAACGGAGTTTACAAGACAAAGCTGCTTTATTCTATATGTCATGAACAAGAGAGTAAAAAAGTTCTCAGATACTTTTGTTCATGACTATTTTCTTCAATAAAACCAATTGTTATTTTTCTGAAAAACAAAGTTAACTATCAGAAAATTAAAAAAAGTTTCATAAAAATGATTGACAGTCGATTTTTTTATGTCTATACTAGGTACAATTCTTACATCAGTTTGGAGCGATTTTTTATGAAATCTAGAAAACTTACAAAACTGAATACGTATTACTTTAGCTATTTTAGATAGGTTTGTATTCATGACTTCGTGGGTACAAACAAACCAGGTTTGTATCTATGATGGCTAAAGATTTTTAAACACGACTTACAGCCACGTAGAGAAATTCATCTATAGTGGCTATTTTATATTTTTGCAGCGCTTTTTAAGGCTCGTTGAAGATGTTCACTGTAGAGGCAATTTCCTACAGGGACATCTTTTTTTGTTGATTATCTGGGTCATAAGTAGGAAAGAAGGAGCGAAAATGAGAACAACAGGACACGGTCATTTAGTAGGAATTAATGTAAAACCACCTTGAAAAAGTAGAGAAAATCAGCCAAGATAGATAAGTAAACAAAAGAAAGCGGGAAAAACAATGATAGTAATTATGAAAAAAGAAGCAACGGAAGAACAAATAAAAAAAGTCGTCGATCATATCGAAAAAGAAGGATTCAAAGTCTCAATCGATCAAGGAACAGAACGAGTAGTGATTGGACTAAAAGGTGATACGCGAAGTTTACAAGAAGGAGCATTTACACGCTATGAAGGAGTAGAAAATGCTGTGCGTATTTTAAACACATACAAATTGACTTCTCGAGAATTCCATCCTGGCAATACAGTCGTGGATGTAGACGGAGTAAAAATTGGTGACGGCAGTTTCGTGACGATGGCTGGTCCTTGTTCTATCGAAGGATTAGACCAAATCAGAGAATGTGCGCGAATGGCCAAAGCCGGGGGCGCAAAAATTCTGCGAGGTGGTGCCTTCAAACCACGTACTTCTCCATATGCTTTCCAAGGTTTAGAAGAAGAAGGATTGAAATACATCCGTCAAGCGGCTGATGAATTTGGAATGAAAGTGATTACTGAAGTGATGGATGAAGGGCATATCGATATGGTGGCTGAGTACAGCGATATCCTACAGATTGGCGCACGTAATATGCAAAATTTTAAACTGCTATCTGCTGTCGGTAAAACAGGTAAACCTGTTGGATTGAAACGTGGAATTTCCGGTACGATCAATGAATGGCTTAATGCTGCAGAATACATTGCAGTCGAAGACAAATCTCCTGTCATTTTTATCGAACGTGGAATTCGGACTTACGAGACAGCGACACGTAATACGTTTGATTTAAGTGCTGTCCCATTGATGAAAAAATTA
The DNA here is from genome assembly GCF_050555565.1 of Enterococcus sp. MSG3290. Lineage (NCBI taxonomy): Bacteria > Bacillati > Bacillota > Bacilli > Lactobacillales > Enterococcaceae > Enterococcus > Enterococcus sp. MSG3290. Next base: position 1,189,909 of record NZ_CP187862.1, read on the forward strand.
ACTCATTTCCCTGTGATTGTTGATCCAAGTCATGGTACAGGAATTTGGGATCTTGTACCACCAATGGCTCGTGCGGGTGTGGCAAGCGGAGCAGATGGCATGATCGTAGAGATCCATCCTGATCCTGCAAATGCTTGGTCAGACGGTCCCCAATCGTTGAATGAAAAGACTTACTCACGCATGATGAAAGAAGTTGCGATCATGAAAGAAGCAATGGAAAAGATTCAGACACTCGATTAATTCCAGCTTTTTAAAAGAAAGAAGTGAAACGAATGCTTACTGTACATGTTGATAACCAAAAATACGATATTCATATTGAAAAAGGCGCACTAGAACAGGCTGGATCATGGCTTCAAACGATTTGGAGACCTCAAAAAGTAGCTGTGATCACTGATACAAACGTTGCTCCACTATATGCAGAAAAAATCATGTTCCAATTGAGACAAGCTAATTTTGAACCAGTCCTTTCAATCATACCGGCGGGTGAGACCAGTAAATCTTTAGAACAAGCAGCTGAGTTATACGATTTTTTAGCAGATAATGATTTTACCCGCAGCGATGGGATACTTGCACTTGGTGGAGGAATGGTGGGTGATCTAGCCGCATTCGTGGCCTCGACGTTCATGCGTGGGATCCATTTCGTTCAAATTCCGACTACGCTACTTGCACAAGTAGATTCTAGTATTGGCGGGAAGACAGCAGTCAATACAAACAAAGCGAAAAACCTTGTCGGAACATTTAGCCAGCCAGCTGGTGTATTGATTGATCCTGAGGTTCTAAAAACTTTGCCGGTACGTCGTTTACGAGAAGGAATCGCTGAAATCATCAAATCAGCAGCTATAGCAGATGCAACGCTTTGGAAACAGCTGAACGAGCTGAAAGACGAAAAAGATCTTCTGGAACATGCTGTTCCAATCATTACTGCTACGTTGGAAATCAAACGAAAAGTAGTGGAAGAAGATGTCTTTGACCAAGGAAATCGACTTATTTTAAATTTTGGTCATACAATTGGCCATGCAATTGAAAATACAGCAGGATATGGGGTAGTCAGTCATGGAGAAGGAGTAGCTATTGGAATGGTAGCCATCACTTCTCATGCAGAAAAAATCGGCTTGTCTCCAACTGGATCGACAGCTGCTTTAGAAAGGATACTTCAAAAATTCCATCTGCCGATTACGTACGATCTAAGTCATCCAGATGAATTATTCCACGCGATAACCCATGATAAGAAAGCAAGAGGAAGCCAATTGAATATCATCTTGCTAGAAAAGATTGGGCAAGCAAAAATCGTTCCTGTTCCCACAGAGACATTCAAAGATTACTTAGGAGGACTGTAAGATGCGTTATATGACTGCGGGAGAATCCCATGGACCAGAATTAACAGCGATTATTGAAGGACTACCAGCAGGATTACCTCTGTCAGAAGAAGAAATCAATCACGAACTCGCTCGCAGACAAGCTGGTTACGGCAGAGGAGGAAGGATGAAGATCGAAAAAGATCGTGTTCGGATCACGTCTGGCATCCGTCACGGCAAAACAATTGGTTCACCTGTCACTTTAGTGGTAGAAAATAAAGATTGGAAAAATTGGACAACTGTCATGTCTGTAGCAGAAGTGCCTGAAAAAGACCAATCACTGCGGCGAGTTGCACGTCCGCGTCCAGGACACGCGGATTTGGTAGGCGGTATGAAATACCATCATCGAGATCTTCGGAATGTGCTTGAACGGTCCTCTGCAAGAGAGACGACCATGCGTGTAGCAATCGGCGCAATTGCCAAGAAAATTCTGGAAGAACTTGACATCATCGTAGCAGGACACGTGATTTGTCTTGGTGGAATCCAAGCAGAAATACCTGGAAATATCTCGATTCAAGAAATCAAAGAAATTTCTGAAGCGTCAGAAGTACGAGTTGTTGATCCAGCAGTTGAGCAAAGAATAAAAGATTTGATCGATCAGACAAAGAAAAATGGAGATACGATCGGAGGAATTGTAGAAGTGCTCGTTGGAGGCGTTCCAGCTGGATTAGGAAGCTACGTACAATGGGACACGAAGCTAGATGCCAAAATCGCACAAGCTGTGGTTAGTATCAATGCCTTTAAAGGCGTAGAATTTGGGGTCGGATTCACTTCTGGTTCATTACCAGGCTCAGAAGTGATGGATGAGATCCTATGGGAAGAAGAAAGAGGCTATTTCCGACGTACCAATAATCTAGGCGGCTTCGAAGGCGGAATGACCAATGGCGAACCACTTGTCATTCGCGGGGTCATGAAACCCATTCCTACATTGTACAAGCCACTTCAAAGTGTTGATATCGATACAAAAGAACCTTACAAAGCAAGTGTAGAACGTTCGGATAGTACAGCAGTTCCTGCAGCTAGCGTCGTTGCGGAAAATGTTGTAGCCACTGTGGTAGCGACAGAGCTATTGTCAAAATTCCCAAGTGATTCGCTTGTTGAGTTGAAAGTTGCAGTGAAGGAGTACCGTGACTACTTGAAACATTATTAAAAAGGGGGCAAATAAGATGGCACAACATGTTTTTATCGTGGGGCTTGGACTGATTGGTGCTTCTATGGCACTTTGTATTCGTCAGACCAATCCAGAACTGATAGTAGTTGGTTGGGATAGTCAGTCAAAAACCCGTGAGCAAGCAGTAGAACAGCAGATCGTTGATTACGTTGCAAGTGATTTTGAAACAGGTGCAGAACAAGCAGACGTTATCTTATTAGCCGTTCCCGTCCGTACAACCTTAGCTTATCTTGATGTCCTTGAAAGAATCAACTTGTCTGATCACGTCATCATTACGGATGTCAGCAGTACGAAGCAGCAAGTCGTGACATCCGCTGAGCAGAAAAATCTTCGGTTTGTCGGTGGACATCCAATGGCTGGTTCTCATAAATCAGGTATACAGGCAGCAGATGCTAAACTATTTGAAAATGCCTATTATATCTTTACACCTTTGGAAAAGACGAAAAAAGATGTTGAAAAACTGCAAGAACTATTTTGCGGAACCAAAGCAAAATATGTAACTCTTACAGCAAGAGAACATGACCGTATAACAGGAATGCTAAGTCATTTTCCACATATTCTGGCAGCTGGCTTAGTCAATCAGGCAGAACAATTCAATCAAGAGTATCCGCGAGCCAAACAACTGGCAGCAGGAGGCTTTCGAGATATCACTAGGATCGCTTCCTCGGATCCTGTTATGTGGACAGATATTTTGTTGAGCAATAAGCAGATATTATTGGAACGATTGGCGGATTGGCAGCAAGAAATGGCACAAATAGCAGAATGGATCATGACTGAGAACCAATCGGAAATCTTTTCTTTTTTCAATCGGGCAAAAGAAAGTCGAGACCAGTTGCCTATCCATAAGCAAGGCGCGATTCCTGCCTTTTTTGATTTATTTATCGATGTGCCAGATGAACCTGGCGTTATTGCAGAAGTAACTGGACTGATCGGAAAAGCGGGAGTTTCTTTGATTAATTTGAAGATCCAAGAGACCAGGGAAGATATTTTAGGAATACTGCAAATCAGTTTTAAAAACCAACAGGATTTGTTACAAGCAAAAAGAATCATTATGTCTAATACCAGTTATCATTGCTGGATCAAATAGGAGGCTGGATAAATGCAATTATTACAACAAATACATGGATTAAGAGGAACTGTTAGGATACCAGCAGACAAATCAATTTCTCATCGCAGCATCATGTTTGGGGCAATTGCGGAAGGAACGACGACTATACAAAATTTTTTGCGCGCAGAAGATTGTCTGAGTACTTTACATGCCTTCCAGCAATTAGGCGTTGAAATCGAAGAAGAGGAAGAGATGATCAAGATTCATGGTCGCGGTAGCCACTCATTTGTCCAACCAACCGAATCAATCGACATGGGAAACTCCGGTACGACCATACGTTTATTGATGGGTATTTTGGCTGGACAGCCTTTTACGACTACTCTGTTCGGGGATGCTTCGTTGTCTAAACGTCCAATGGGGCGAGTGATGGAACCTTTACGCGAGATGGGCGCTGACTTGCAAGGAAAAGAGAATGAGCAGTATCTACCAATCACTGTGACAGGAACCAACTCTTTATCACCTATCCGATACAATATGCCTGTAGCCAGTGCGCAAGTCAAATCTGCTTTGCTGTTTGCGGCATTACAAGCAGAAGGCACATCCGTAATCGTTGAAAAAGAACGTTCCCGTAACCATACGGAAGAAATGATTCGTCAATTTGGCGGAAGGATCTCAGTAGAAGGTAAAACGATCATAGTGACCGGACCACAAAAATTAACTGGTCAACAGATAACTGTTCCAGGCGATATTTCATCGGCTGCTTTCTTTCTAGCAGCAGGGCTTCTTGTTCCGGAAAGCCAACTGTTGTTAAAAAATGTCGGGGTCAATCCAACAAGAACCGGTATCTTAGATGTGTTGGAGGAGATGGGCGCAGCGATTACCCAGACGAATCACAATGAACAGAACCAATCGGCTGATTTAAGTGTCAAGACGAGTCATTTGAAGAAAGCAACGATTGGTGGAGAAATCATTCCACGTCTGATTGATGAATTGCCCATTCTAGCTTTAGTGGCTACTCAAGCAGAAGGAATCACGATCATCAAAGACGCAGAAGAATTAAAAGTAAAAGAAACCAACAGAATTGATGCGGTGGCAGAAGAATTACAGAAAATGGGAGCAAAGATAAAAGCGACAGCAGACGGTCTGATCATCCATGGGCCGACACCTCTGCAGGGCGCAAAAGTGTCCAGCAGAGGCGATCATCGAATCGGTATGATGCTGCAAGTAGCTGCTTTGATAGCTGATGGACCTTGCGAACTAGAAGGAGCTGAAGCTGTTTCAATCTCTTATCCGGCATTTTTTGACGATTTAGCAGAACTTGTGTCAGGAGGAGAAGCTCATGGCTAGCATTTTGCTGATTGGTTTCATGGGCGCTGGAAAAACAACAATCGGTAAAGGGTTAGCTCAACGTTTACAAAAAGAGTATGTAGATTTAGATACAAAGATTGAGGAACATATCCAATTGTCGATTGCCGAATATTTTCACTATTACGGTGAAAAAAGCTTTCGAAAAGTGGAGTCAGATATTTTAAGAAAGCTGTCAAATGAAGACAAAATTATCGCGACTGGTGGAGGGATTGTCCAAAGTGCAGAAAATCGGCGTTTTTTAAAAACACAGCCGATTGTTCTTTACTTAGAGGCAGAAGCGGACTGTCTAGTTGATCGTATCCAACAAGATGAAACGTCTATTCGACCTTTAGCTCTTGGAAAAACAAGAGAAGAAATAAAAGCATTATTGGCACAACGACTTTCTTGGTATGAAGAAAGTGCGACACATCGAATCAACACGACCAATCAAACACCAGAAAAGATCATCGATACCATTATAGAAAGGATCAAAAGCATATGAACGTCAGCTATCTAGGGCCAGAAAGTTCATTCACTTATCAGGCGGCTTGTCAGCTATTTCCTACAGAACAATTGACTGCGTATGCTTCCATCCCTGCTTGTTTGCGCGCTTTGTTTCGCAAACAAGTCGATCTGGCTGTCGTTCCTGTAGAGAATTCATTGGAAGGATCTGTTCATCACACAATCGATCTTCTTTCCAAACATCCAGAAGTCGAAGTTAAAAGTGAAATCGTTCTTCCTATCAAGCAGCAGCTTTTAGGCAATCCAGCAACAAAGATTACAAAAATCCTTTCACATCCACAAGCACTAGCACAATCACAACAGTTTTTAGAAACGCATTATCCTAATGTTCCTTTAGTAGCAACAGAATCAACAACTGCTGCAGCAATGTATGTAGCAGAACATCCGAAAGAAGACGCAGCAGCGATTGCTTCATTAGAAACAGCACAGCATGTTGGATTGGAGATCTTAGCTGAGAATATCCAAGATAATGAGTTGAACCAGACACGTTTTTGGATCGTCGGTGACCGAAAGATGACCAGCCAGCAGTCAGCTCCAGTAAAAATGAGTGTCATCTTGACACTACCTGCTAATCGGCCAGGGATGCTTCATAAAATGCTGGCAGCTTTTGGCTGGCGGGAAATCAACTTAAGTAAGATTGAATCCCGACCATTGAAAACTAGCTTGGGAGAATATTTTTTCGTGATCGATTTGTTGTTGGACCGTCCAATGACATTAGTAGAGAATGCGCTCCAAGAAATCAAGATGCTCGGAGGAGAAAGTCAAATATTGGGCTGTTATCCAGTGCTGACAGTAGAAGAGACGCGTAGATGAAAGTCAAGAATACTGATTGATTTATTTAACTTAAAATAAAAAAATCAGCGCTTGGCTATTCTTTATTTTTGATATTCTGATTGATTTTTAGGAAGAAGCGGTAGACAAATCGTTACAGTCGTTCCTGTCCCAATCACTGATTGGATCGTTAAGCCATATGCATCGCCATACATTAGGCGTATCCGCTCATCTACATGGCTGATGCCGATTCCTGAAAAATGATCATTTTTTTGTTTGGTATTTTCAGTATCGAAGCCATCGCCGTTATCAATCACTTCGAATAAAAGAAGCTGATTTTTTGTTTTGCCGTACACCGTGATGAATCCTTGCGTTTTATTGTGAAAAGCATGAAGATAGGCGTTTTCGATAATTGGTTGAAGGATCATATTCGGCATAGATAATGACTGCAGTTCATCAGGAATCATTATTTTAGCCGAGATTCTTTCGCCATATCGCATACTCAAAAGATCGATGTAACTTTGTACGCTTTTGATTTCTTCCTTGACTGGAATCACTTCTTCTTTTTTCCCAATCGTACTTCTTAGTAAAGTAATGAAACTGTCGATTCCTTGAACTGCTTCATCTGTTTTTTTCTGCCAAATCAAAAATTTCAAGCTAGTCAGCGTATTATAAATAAAATGGGGCTGTATCTGTGCTTGCATAGTTTGGATTTCAAGCGAACGTTTCTTCTTTTCGTCTTGGATCGTCTGTTCATAATGATGCTGAGCATTACTTAGCAATTGATTGATCGTATTCCCTAGCAATTGGACTTCATGGCTTCCTTGTACAGGAACAATAGCTTTTAAGCCATCTTCCTCTAGCCGTTTTAGCGAATCAATCAAGCGGTAGATCGATTTTGTGTGTCGATCCAAATACATAAATACCAATGAGCCAGCAAAAGCAAGTGTCACGATATTATACAAAATAATCGGAAAAATCACGCCCATTTGGTTAGACAAAGAATGAAGATCGACTTGACTGAGTAATGTACAATCCTGGCGGTACAAAGGAAGACGGGTCAACTGCTGTCCATTTGAAATCGTTGTTTCACCTACTGTTAGTTTTTTGAAAATCATTGATCGGCTCCCAATTGTATTTTCTTCATTTGATGCGATGATCGTCTGTTCTTCGTTCATGAAGGAGATCTTCGATATCTCAGGATTTACTACAGATTGAAAAAGATTCGCTAGTTGCTTGGATGAGATCGATAAAACAGCATATCCGTAAACGTGATTCAATGTATTTTTCAGTTTTTTGACAAAGAAGACGCTGGGTGCTTTCTTATCGCGAAGAGTCAATCCGTGGTGTGCAAAAAGCATTTGTGTATCAGCAGCACGTTCATTCACTCTCTGAGCAATCGCAGATTGAAAAAAAGAATTGGCAGATACGGCAGTGAGCATGTCGTTTCCGACAAAAGTTCTTCCATTTTCTCCAAAGATCAATACATCGTAATCGATCATTGGATGGATTTTTGAAAGAGAGTCATTCATTTTTTGGATTGTTCTTAGTTGCTGAAGCTGTTCCATATGTTGGGCTGGATCATTGGAAAAATAGCTTTCGACAGCTGGATTAGAATCAAAAGCGGCTAATGTATTCTCGATTGTATCATTCAAGCTTTCAAATTCAGATTGGATCTTTTTTAGTACCACATCATTCGATTGATTGAACAGCTGGATATAGGCATCCCTTGATCGATGATAAATAAACAAAGAGATGACGATGGCTTGCAGAAAAAGACCGATGAACAAAATGAACAGAAGTTTGGTAAAGAGTTCATGCTCTTTGATTTTTTTTCTCATTTTACAAAAGTTCCTTTACGGTATTGAGAAGGTGTCATTCCTGTCTCTTCTTTAAAAACTCTGGAGAAATAACCCAGTTCGGTATAGCCGACTTTCTCACAGATTTCCGTCAAAGTAAGCCGTGTTTCCGTTAAAAAGAGCTTGGCTTTACTGATACGGACTTTTTTTAGATATTTTGAAAAGTTGATGCCAAATTTTTCAGTAAAGATGGCTGAAAGATAGCTATATGAAAAATGATATTTTTCGGATAGAAGTTGTAAATTGATTTCTTTCTCATAATTTTCCTGGACGAACTCGTAGATCAAAGTCAAGATATCGAAATTGTCTTTTTTTGCATTTGCAGAAAAGTGGGTGAGTTTCTCAAGTGTTTCTTTGACAAGAATAGAAAAATCTTCGAAATACTCAGCATCGGCTAATAAAGAAGGAAGGGCGATCTTGAGCAAAGAAAGTTCTTCATTCCCAACATGCTCGTCAGCCAAAGCGTTGAGTAATGCATAGAAACGATTGATTGCCTCATGTTTCAAATAAGCTGGATCAATAGGCTGTTCCAATATCGTCGTGAAGAAATTCTCAAGTTCTTTGATAGCTAAAGCGTAGTCTTTATGAACGATTTTTGTTAAATAACTACTTGCTTGCTGCTCGTGGTTGGTTAATAACGGAAGAAGTTCATGCTGATAAGCAAGGTTCTTTCCCTTATGATAGAAACGTTGTCCTTTGGTGCAATTTCTGATCTCTTGGAATATTTCATTGATATCTTGGATTGCAAAAGAATCAGAAACAACAAAAAAATCACCTGGAAAAACTTCTTGACGAAACTTTTGAACAAACTTCCTAAATGTATCTTTGGAATCAGTATTGATCACATAGCCGGATTCTTCCGAAAAGGTAGAAACAGGATAAATAGTAAACGAATCGTCGCTATCCATCAATGAATGGGTGATCGACTGTTTTTGTTTAGAGCCTTGTTTTAAACTGAATGGCCGTTTTTCGGTATATAACAGAAAAAACAGGGTGTGTTCAAAAAGAAGAGGGTCAAGCAATGGACGAGTTTGTCCAGCAATCTGCTGTGAAAGATTCTCGCAGATCTGCTCATAACGATTGGTGATTGGGCTTTTGTTGGGCTTTTTTTTGATTTTTTGTGAAACGGCAGTTAAGGAATTTAGAAAAAAATCAGGACTCAATCGAGGCTTTAAAAGATAATCAGCGACGCCTTCTTTAAAAGAATCTTTAACCATATCAAATTCATCATAGCTAGAGAGGATAAGGATCTGTGTTTCAGGTTGTTGCTGTTTTAATAGCCGCGATAATTCGATTCCATTTAATTCAGGCATCATTACATCTGTGACCACGATATCGATTGCATGTACCAAAGAAAAATCAAGCGCTTTCAATGGGCTGGAAAAAGTCCCTATTAATTGAAACCCGTGCTCAGACCAATTGATCAACTGTTTCATTCCATCTAAAATCGTCTGTTCATCATCGATAAGAATTACGCGTATTGGCATTTTTTTACCCGCCTTAAGAATAGTCTTGTAATTTAAAAATACTTATTTCTAGGAGAAAATGCAAGGATATTTTTATTTTAAAGAAACCTCACCATTTCGATCTTTGGTCTAGATGCTAAGATTATTCCTTTTGTCATAGTTGATTTGTATTTTTTTATTATTTTAGGAGAAATTTTTGAAGTATCTGAATAATAAAGAAACCGTTTTCAAATTTTGGTATGATGAATGTAGCAAACGTAAACAACTAATGGATGGAAAAGGAGCGGATAAAAATGAACATCAGAAAGTTAATTGCTGGAGTCGTTTGTTTAGCGGCAGCATCAGGTTTCTTAACAGGATGCGGAAGTGCTAGTAGTACAGCAGACAACGAAGAAAAAGTCACTGTCTGGGCGTGGGATGAGACATTCAATATCAAAGCAGTGAATGAAGCAAAAAAAGTTTATGAGAACGAAGAAACAGAGATAGAAGTTGTTACGATGTCTCAGGATGATATCGTTCAGAAACTGAACACCGCTTTAGCGAGCGGGAATACAGAAGGATTGCCCAATATCGTCTTGATTGAAGATTATAGGATACAAGGCTATTTGACTTCTTATCCAGATGCATTCGCTGATTTGTCTGCTATTGTAAAGGAAGATCATTTTGCACCGTATAAATTTGCGGTAAACAAAGTAGGAGATAAAATATACGGTGTTCCTTTCGATTCGGGCGTAACAGCAAACTTCTATCGTACGGATCTGATGGCAGAAGCAGGTTATACAGAAGAGGATATGGATAATCTAAAATGGGACGAGTATATTCAAGTAGCGCGAGATGTCAAAGAAAAGACGGGAAAGAAAATCGCTGAAGTCAATCCTTCTGACCTTGGTCGAGTAAGGATGATTATGCAACAGGCAGGAGAATGGTATACATCTGAAGATGGGGAGACAGTCACGATCCAAGACAATGCATCTTTAAAGTATGGTCTTGAATTGTTTGCCACTCTTTTGAAAGAAGATCTAGTCGAACAAACCTCTGACTGGAATGCTGGAGTAACTGCGATACAATCAGGAGCAGTAGCTTCTAGCCCAACTGGCGCTTGGTATTCTTCAACGATCCAAGGAGCAGAAAACCAATCTGGAAAATGGAAGATTGCACCAATACCTGCACTTCCAGAAAATCTGCAAAAAGCGCAAGCTTCTAACCTTGGCGGCGCTGGCTGGTATGTGATCAAAGGAGTAGCTGGAGAAGATTCAGCGAAAGATTTCCTAGAAGCAACGTTTGCTTCGAATGAAGAACTGATGGGCACTCTTGCGAAAGAAATCGGACTAGTATCTACGATGCTTAGCGCGAATGAACAAGAAGCTTATCAAGAAGCTTCTGAATTTTACAGTGGTCAAAAGATCTTTGACGATTTTTCAACATGGACATCTGAAATACCAGAAGTGAATTACGGACATGAGACCTATGCAATTGAAGCAGTCGTAGCTGAAGCTCTTCATCGAATCATCAATGGAGAAGAGACAGACAAGGTACTAGCAGATACACAAAAACAAGTAGAAGCACAATTGGCTAATTGATCGGTGGTAAAAAAGTGAATTTCTTCGCTTTTTCATCAGACAAACGAAAAGACAAAAAAGATCACGTCTGCCTTACAGATGTTGTCTTTCTTGTCTTTTCATGTAGATAATCAATGATAGAATTGGAGGGAAAAGAATGAAGCAGAAAGATTTATTCAAAAACGGGCATGCTTTTTTAATCTTGCCAGTCATTTTGATATCAATCATGGTTTTTATTCCGATGGTTTTGGCTTTGATCACGTCTTTTCAAAGTGGTCCCCCTGTCAATATGACATTTAACGGGTTAGGTAATTATCAGCGGATGTTGACAGATGCAACTTTTAAAAAAGCTTTTTTTAATACATTCCTGTATTTACTTGTACAAGTACCGATCATGTTGTTTCTAGCACTTTTTATTTCCAACCTTTTAAATGATAAAAAGTTGAAATATAAAGGGTTGTTTCGAACCGCTATCTTTCTTCCATGTATCACTTCGATGGTCAGTTATTCTCTGATCATGAAAAGTCTATTTTCTCAATCTGGCCTTGTAAACAACTTGTTGTTGGGCATTGGTATGATTGACACACCGATTGGCTGGTTGACTCATCCAATTTGGGCGAGAGTTCTGATCATTCTTTCGATCACTTGGCGTTGGACTGGATACAATATGATTTTTTTCCTTTCAGGCATGCAAAATATTGATTCGGAGATTTATGAAGCAGCATCTATTGACGGTGCTTCTAAATGGCAGCAGTTTATCAAAGTGACGATCCCAAATTTAAAACCAATCATTTTGTTTACTTCCATTACTTCGACGATCGGGACATTGCAGCTTTTTGATGAAGTACAAAATATTACTGGCGGGGGACCAGCAAATGCAACGACCACCCTATCTCAATACATCTATAATTTGAGTTATAAATTCACGCCTAATTTTGGATATGCGGCAGCAGTTTCCTTTGTTATTGTTTCCTTTATTGTGATATTGTCGATAATCCAAACGAAAGTAGGAGGAGAAAGTCGATGAAAAATATGGTAGAAAAAGAAACAATCGAACGCCCCAACGTCAAAAAACAAGCATTAGAACTTCGTTCGACAATTGGTTCAGTATTAAAGTATACAGCATTAAGCATCCTATCATTTATTTCCATTTTCCCTTTTGTCTGGATGGTTTTGGGAATGACGAATACACCCGTGGATATCACATCGGGAAAAATAAAGATTGGCAGTAACTTGATCATCAATTTTCAAAATTTGTTTTCCAATGAGCTGAATTTTACTCGTTCCCTTTGGAATTCAGCGATGATCGCTTTGGTGACCACTGTGTTTGCATTACTGATTTCGTCAATGGCAGGATATGGATTTGAGATTTATCAAAGTAAACGAAAAGACCTAATTTTCAATATTCTACTGCTATCGATGATGGTTCCTTTTGCGGCATTGATGATCCCTTTGTATCGAATGTTTTCACAATTGAACGGAACGGTTTTGGGAATCAACAGTTTCTTGGTTGTCATCCTGCCATCTGTTAGCACTGCTTTTTTGATCTTCTTCTTTCGACAAAATGTTAAATCTTTTCCAAAAGATCTAGTAGAAGCCGCTCGATTAGACGGTCTAAAAGAACTAAGTATTTTTTTTAGAGTGTATATGCCGACGGCTAAAAATACCTATGCCGCGGCTGCAATCATCACATTCATGAGTAGCTGGAACAATTATTTATGGCCCTTAGTAGCTTTGCAATCTCCTGATAAACGGACGGTTCCGCTTGTTTTATCTGCTATGGGTGCTTCCTATACACCAGACTATGGAATGATCATGGCTGGATTAGTCATCGCTACTTTACCAACTGCCATCGTATTTTTTGTTTTGCAAAAGCAATTCGTTCAAGGAATGATCGGCTCTGTAAAATAAAAAAACACAATAAGCGCGTTCCTTCAAAGTCATTTTTCCAAGTAAAAAGATACTTTTGGGACGCGTGTTATTTTATGTTGAGAAAAATTAAATGATAACGTTTTAAGTTTGTGCTCGAAAACTCTTTCATTTTAAGGTAAACTTAAAGAGTAAAGGAGGAGGATACATGCTAAAAAATTTTAAAGAAGTGATTGCTGCTATATTGCCGATGACTGTCCTGATTGTCATTTTAACGTTTGTTTTTGCACCGTTAGAAGGAGAAGACCTCGCTTCATTTCTGGTTGGTGCGGCAATCATGATGATCGGAATGACGCTCTTTTTGTTTGGAGCAGATTATTCTATGATGGAAGTCGGAGATCTAGTAGGGAAATATATGATCAAAAAGAAAAGTTTGGCTGTTTTGGTCAGTTTGGGATTTGCTATCGGGATCGTGATCACGATTGCTGAACCTTCCGTGCAAGTTTTGGGACAACAAGTATATGATATATCTGACGGAGAGATTGGCAGAGTGTTGCTGATTGGGATCGTCAGCGTCGGCACTGGAGTATTTTTAGCCTTTGCGCTACTTCGGGTCGTATTCAAGCTATCCTATTATCAATTGATGGCTATAGGCTACATAGGCGTTTTGATCGCCTCATTTTTCACCAGTTCCGAATTTATGCCGATTGCTTTTGATTCGGGCGGAGTAACTACTGGTCCAGTAACTGTTCCGTTTATTTTGGCCCTTGCCGGAGGGATGACTAGCATGATCAAACAAAAGAAAAATGAAAATGACAGTTTTGGAATGGTCGGTATTGCTTCGTTAGGGCCGATTCTTGCCGTGATGATTTTGGGGGTGATCTTCCAATGAGTTTCTGGCAGCAAGTGATAGATGGAATCGAAATCGTTACCATGGAAGTCATTTTGGCAGTGGCACCTATCGTAATCCTATTTGTTTTAATGAATATCATTAGTTTTCGTATGCGCAAAAAGCGTTTCTTTGACATTATGAAAGGTTTCTTGATAACGACTATTGGGTTGATCCTTTTCCTGCACGGAGTCAATATGGCTTATGTACCGGTAGGACAGCATTTAGGCAGTGCTATTGCGGGATTGCCTTACAATTATATACTGGTTCCCCTTGGCTTTTTAATGGGGTTCTTAGTAGGGTTTGCTGAGCCGGCGATTCATGTAATGGTCAAACAGGTTGAAGAATTGAGCGAGGGGAGAATCCGATCGAAAGTCATGCTGATGGTGATTTCGATTGGGATTGGCGCAGCAGTAGGGTTGTCTATGTGGCGTTTGCTCGTCGGATTCTCTCTTTATTATTTCTTGATCCCAGGATACGGGCTAGCATTTATTTTAGGACGAAAAGTGGACAAGATCTTTTTAGCAATGGCTTTTGACAACGGTGGAGTAGCAACGGGTCCGATGTGTTCGACATTTATTTTATCAATGAGCGTGGCGATCGCTGCACAAATTGAGGGAAGAGATCCGATCATTGACGGGTTTGGTGTGGTTGCAATGATTGCATTGACACCAATATTATCCACTTTAGTACTAGGATATATTTATAAACGAAAAGATGAAAAAGACAGAATCGAAAAAGAAAGATTGCAAAAATTGGGGGAAAGCAAATGAAAGATCTTGTAGCATTGAATCTTCACATGATTGTGACGATCGTTGACGGAGGAACGGGCGAAGATGTTATCGACTTTTCAAAAGAAGCAGGTGCAGCAGGCGGAACGATCTTACATGGAAGAGGTTCTGGTGTACATGATTCAGGGAAATTTTTAGGTTTGGACATTTCGCCAGAAAAAGATATTGTGTTGACATTAGTACCCGATAGTTTGACGAATAAAGTAATGGATGCGATTGGTCAAGGCATCAACATCGATATTCCAGGTAATGGTATTTGTTTTAGTATTGATGTAGACAAAGTCATTGGTATCACTAAGATTCATCAATATCGAGAAATTATCGGAATGCAAGAACTTTTAGATGAAAATAAAGATAGAGAAGAGTCTGAATCATAGACAAGCGTTTGAAGAGGAAATAAACATAAACAAGAAGGCGGATGAGCGTTATTTCCGCTTTTTTGTTTGTATTTTTCTCGTGAATACTTATGAAATAGTAAATTTTTATGAAATTCTACTCTAAGCATCAGACTTTCTTTTCAAAATATGCTATTTTAAAAATGATGAAAAAAGGGGGAGAAAAATGAATTTTTTAGTTGTTTTAAAAGATACTCTGATTGAGCGATCTACATTTCTATATGTTCAATTGCAGGAAAATAAAACATTGCTGCATTTTTCACCAGAGTTCCATCTAGAGGGGCTAACATTAGGAGAAATCTATCAAGCAGAAGGGCTGTCGGCTGTTTTGCACTTTTTTAAGGTAGAATTGGAATTACCAGTAAAAGATTATATCGAGCTTTCTCTTGAATCTTGGGATCGAGCAGTGGTTGAACTGTTTCCAGAAGGTTTAATGATCGATACAAACGATGGGAAGATCCATCTGACTGCAGCAGAACTGCAAAAACAAATGCGTTATCAAATAGATGACGAAAATTCTTTTTCTATTTTTAGACGTCAGCAAAAGATTCTAAAAAGCTTTTTAAAAGTGATCAGTAAAAAACGGAATCTGATCAAAACGACACAGCTGTTGAAAAAATATCCAGGTCTGCTTCACACGTCTATTCAATTTCCTCAATTGATTACGATGATCCATCGTTTTATACGTATGCAACAGCTACCATCTAAGAAGCTGTTTCTTCCATTGACGGACACATTTCGAGTAGTCAACAGAGAAGATAAAAAGAAAGTGATTGTGATTGACTTTACCAGAAATCGGAATGTCCTTCACCAAGTTGCAATGGAAAAGGCCAATTAAGGCTTTTTCTTTTTGGATTTTTTTGTCATAATAAATATTAGATGATGGAGGAGATAATATGATGCAAACATGGTTAGAAAGGCTAATACGATTTCAGCAGAACTATCACAAACTTATGCAGGGAAGATATGCGAAATTTGATCAGTTGAATCGCGGTCTATTGATCGCTGCGCTTGTCTTTAGTTTGCTAAGTCGTTGGTTGCCCTATAGAATCGGACAATTGTTGTTCATCGTCTTTTTCGGATGGATGATATTTCGTTTCCTATCAAAAAAAATCTACCCCAGACTAAATGAGAATCAACGTTATTTGAAATATCTTGATAGAGTCAAAGAAAAATATCATCAGATAACAAACAAAAAGCAAGCTAAAATGGATCGAAAAAGTTATACTTTTTTTGAGTGCCCGAATTGTCATCAAAAGCAGCGTGCGCCTAAAGGAAAAGGACGAATACGCGTGACATGCAAAACATGTGGTATAAAATTCGAAACGAATGTTTAAGGGAGAAAAGAATGAAATTAGTATTATTACGTCATGGCGAAAGCGAAGCAAATTTTGAAAATTACTGGACAGGATGGCTAGATGTCGCCTTAACAGAAAAAGGAAAAGAACAAGCAGCAGTAGCCGGTCAAAAAATGCTTGAAGCTGGCCTTCAATTCGATGCCGTTTATACCTCTGTTTTGAAACGTGCGATTCTTACCGGACAAGTCGCACTAGAAGAAATGGGTCAGTTATGGCTTCCTATAATAAAAACATGGCGTCTAAATGAACGGCATTATGGGGATCTTGTGGGTAAAAACAAAGATAAGATGAAAGAAATATACGGAAAAGATCAAGTAAAAAAATGGCGCAGAGGATATACGGAAGTTCCGCCGTTAACCGCAGAAAATAGATTTGACCGCAGATATGATCACTTGGACCCGCATTTGATCCCATACGGAGAAAGTCTGGAAATGACAGTGAATCGGATCATTCCCTTATGGCAAGATCATCTAGCACCAAAACTAAAAGATCGGCAAGATTTACTAGTTGTGGGTCATGGTAATAGCATCCGAGCACTGACAAAATATTTAGAAGATGTTCCTGAAGATCAAATGGATACGATCGATATCCCAAATGCACAACCAATCCAGTATACATTAGCAGATGATTTGACAATTCTGGACAAAAAAATACTTTAAAGAACACCTTTATCTAAAGTGAGAGATAGAAAAAAGAAGCAAAGGAATGGAACAAAAGGAACATGAAAAATTATATATGGGACTTTGATGGTACATTGTTTGATACGTATCCCGCAATGGTAGATGGTGCATGGCAAGCACTAAAAGATTTTGGTATCAGTATGGACAAAAAAGAAATCTACTTCAAAATGAAAAAGTATTCTACTAGTTATTTGATCAATGAATCAAACTTGAACGCCAAAGAGTTTAATGAATTATTTCACCGATATGAAAAAGAAAGTACGGAAGTTTCCCGTCCATTTCCAGAAACGAAACAAGTACTGGAAATGCTAAAAGACAACGGCGGTCGTCATTTCATCCTGACCCATCGTTTGACAGAATCAACATGGGGCCTGTTAAAAGAACATCGATTGGCACATCTGATTGAGGAAGTAGTAGGGATCGATCAGGACTTTCCTCGTAAACCTAATCCAGCATCTTTAAATTATTTGATCGATACTTTTCATTTAGAAAGAACAGACACGATGATGATCGGCGATCGTCGTTTAGATATCGAAGCAGGGAAAAATGCAGGAGTCGCTACTTGTCTTTACGACATCGATCATTTTCTGGGTGAGATCCCGGCAGATTATGTGGTAGGAAATCTGAATGAAATCCTTACCTTGCAGAGCATCATTAAAAAGTAGTATCCCCTTTCAAAGGAGATATGTTATAATTTTCATAAAGGAGTGATAAAATTATATGGAAATCAGAAGACAAAAAGAAGTTGTAGAAGCATTTCATTATGATATGAGATTGCCAAATCAAGATGTAGAAACAGATTTGAAAGTGGGTTTCTCGCCTTTAAAAGAAACGATCGAAAACTATCCGAAAGAACATAGCATCGTAGGAGCACGCTTAGAGTTCCGTTTAGTGTTTGATACATATGTTTTATCTGGAAGTGTGAGTCAGATCAATCATATCCTCAATCGGAAAATTGAAGGTCAAAATGATGTCACACAAGAAGAAGTGGACGAGCTAGTAGCACCGTTATTCGATATCGTACGCCGGATGTCTTATGAGGTGACAGAGATCGCCTTAGATCAGCCTGGGGTAAAATTGAATTTTCAATCAGAAAAACAAGAATAGACAGTAAAAACATACTTGTGATAGATTAAAGCTATCACAGGTATGTTTTTTTATTACTAATTGTAAGCAAAAAGAATGTCATTTCGATAAAAATCGTCTAAAATATAAAAGTCACTGAAAAAAATTTTTTCAGGAGGATGGTTGAAGAATCATTCTCGGGAACCTTTACTTCCTTCGATGGACTTGTCATTAATAATATGAGGAGGAGAAAAATGACAACACTCATCACAGTTTTAGTGGTTCTAGTTTTTGCGGCATTATTATATGTGTTCTATCGTATGCAAAAGCGCCATACAAAATTTTCAACACGCGTCTTTACAGCATTAGGAGTTGGTATCGTCTTTGGCGGTCTGCTTCAATTGATCTTTGGTGTAGACGACAAAGTCGTTACTCAATCCATGGAATGGATCGGGATTGTAGGTCAAGGATATGTATCATTCTTGCAAATGCTAGTTATGCCTTTAGTGTTTATTTCGATCATTGGTGCATTCACAAAAATGAAAGTTTCTGAAAAGCTAGGGAAAATTAGTGCGACTGTATTGACTTCTTTACTTGGAACAACAGCTATTGCAGCATTGATCGGAATTGGTTCAACAATGCTGTTCGGACTCCAAGGAGCTAAATTCACACAAGGAGCTGCAGAAACAGCACGAATCTCTGAACTGGCAACACGTCAGGAAACAGTTGAAAACTTATCGATTCCACAGCAGATTTTATCCTTTATCCCTAAAAACGTATTTGCTGATTTAGCAGGTAGTCGTGCAACAAGTACGATTGGAGTCGTTATTTTCGCGGCATTTGTCGGAATCGCTTATCTAGGCGTGAAAAGAAAAGCGCCAAAAGAAGCAGCATTCTTTTCAGATTTAGTCGACAGTCTGTATAAAATCATTATGCGGATCGTGACGCTTGTTTTGCGTTTGACACCTTATGGAGTATTTGCTTTGATGACAAACGTTTTGGCAACAAGTGATTTTGCAGCTATCGTCAATTTAGGTAAATTTGTCGTTGCTTCTTACGTAGCATTGCTTGCTGTTTTGATTGTCCACTCACTGATTTTGATTGGTGCAAAAGTCAATCCAATCAACTATTTCAAAAAAGCCTTTCCGGTATTGAGCTTTGCGTTTACTTCACGTTCAAGTGCTGGAGCTTTGCCATTGAATATCGAGACTCAGACAAAAGCTTTAGGAGTAGATGATGCAACAGCTAATTTCTCAGCAAGTTTTGGTTTGTCTATTGGACAAAACGGCTGTGCTGGCGTTTATCCAGCTATGTTGGCAACGATCGTCGCACCAGCAGCTGGAGTGAATGTCTTTAGTTTGGAATTTATTTTGATGCTTGTGGCAATTGTAACAATCAGTTCTTTTGGTGTAGCTGGAGTCGGTGGGGGCGCAACATTTGCTTCACTGATCGTTTTAGGGGCAATGAACTTGCCAGTAGCAATCGTTGGGTTAGTTATCTCTGTCGAACCATTGATCGATATGGCACGTACAGCAGTAAACGTCAGCGGTAGCATGGTAGCTGGTATCGTGACAAGTGCACGCATCAAAGATTTAGATCGCGATGTCATCAATGATGATTCTAAAGTGATCGATGTGAATGCATAGTCAAAAAGAGGTTGTGATAGAAGTGGTCAGCTTTAAGAAATAAGAAGAAGTTTCCTAAAAATAGTTTCTCAAATTTTTGTGAAATTTCGGCTTATTTCCGAGAAGCTACTTCTGAAACACCGTGAATAAGAGGTTGTGAAAAAGCTGCCCTGCATCAAGTAATAAGAACAGCCAAACAAAAATAGTTCCTCATATTTTACGTTTGGTTGAGCTTATTACCGCAGATGCAAGCTTTTGAACACCGTTTAAGAAAGAGGTCGTGAGCCTGCCGTTTCACTCTGAGTCACAAAGAGCAATTTCAAAAAATAGCTTCTCATGTTTGTTGAATATTGTGTCTTGTGACCGAGGAGTTGTCAGGAGAACACCGTTTACCAGAGGTTGTGACTTGTTTTTAGTCACGACCTCTTTTTTTATTTATTCCATATAAACACATATTATTTATTCCGAAAAGTGAAAGCGTGAATAACAAAAACAACCAACTTATTTATTATTAAAGAAAAGCGTATTTAAGTAGGACGATTCTGTTGAGAGCTTTCGTAGATTTTCCCATTTTCCTATGGTAAACTGACAAAGTTGAGAATGTTAGAACAGATCGTTTAGGAGGAAACAGATGTTTACGAATGAAATAAAAATCATGCTTTATGTGGACGATGTAGAAAAAAATGCAACGTTTTGGAGAGCAGTTGGCTTTGCAGAAAAAGATCGTCAAGAAATGGATGGGACGCTTATAATTGAAGTAGGAGTTGAGGATAGTCAAACCTCATTTCTGTTATATGATCGAGCATTTGTTGAGTCCCATTCACCTGGCACAGCTACTAGTGCCCCATCTTTGATGTTTTACAGTAAAGATATCTTTGGACTATATAAAAAAATGCAGACGCAATCAGTCACATTAGGTGATATGGTACAGCTTGGAGAAGAATATGTCTTTAACTTTGCTGATCCCGATGGCAACTACTTTGCGGTTACAGGTAAATAATAGAAATAAAGACTTTGTTTTTCTGTGCGAAACAGGAAAGCGAAGTCTTTTTAATTCAAATAATAATATTATGTAAACAAAAAAACTTTCCATGCGTAATTATACACAAGCAAATAAATCGTCAAATGCGAACGCCTTCTTTATACTGTTTAGGAACGAAAAGAAGGAAGGAAGAAATACATGGATTATCAAGTACTGCTTTATTACAATTATACAAAAATCGAAGAACCAGAGGAATTTGCCAAAAATCATTTAGCCTTTTGCAAATCTTTGGATCTTAAAGGTCGTATTCTAGTAGCTGAAGAAGGAATAAATGGTACTGTGTCTGGAACCGTTGAAAACACAACTGCCTATATGGAAGCAATGAAAGCTGATCCTCGATTTGCTGATACGATGTTCAAGATCGATCCAAGCGAAGGACATGCCTTTAAGAAGATGTTTGTAAGATACCGTCCAGAGCTTGTAAGTTTAAAGCTAGAAGAGGACATTGATCCAAACCAAGTGACAGGTGCTTATCTTTCACCGCAAGAATTTAAAGAAGCTATTTTAGATGAACAGACAGTGGTGATTGATGCACGGAATGATTATGAATATGACTTGGGACATTTTCGAGGGGCTGTACGCCCAGATATACGCAGTTTTCGAGAGCTTCCAGACTGGATCCGCGAGCACAAAGAAGAATTTATGGAAAAACGGGTAGTGACCTACTGTACTGGTGGCATTCGTTGCGAGAAGTTTTCTGGTTGGCTTGTCCGTGAAGGATTCAAAGATGTCGGACAGCTGCATGGCGGTATTGCTACTTATGGTAAGGATCCTGAAGTCCAAGGAGAATTATGGGACGGCAAGATGTATGTGTTTGATGAACGGATCGCTGTCGATATCAACCAAGTAGATAAACAAATCGTCGGTCGCGACTGGTTTGACGGAACACCATGTGAACGATATATCAATTGTAGCAATCCTGAGTGCAATCGTCAGATTCTTGCTTCCATTGAAAATGAAGAAAAACATTTAGGAGCATGTAGCATAGAGTGTGCGAAACATCCGCGCAATCGCTATGTTCAAGACCATGGAATCTCTCCAGAAGAAGCAGAACTGCGGTTTACAGCTTTAAGTAAATAGAAAACAATAGTTTTGATTGTCGACCATTTCCAATATGCGCTATACTAGCGTTGAGGATGGTGATCCACATGAAATCATTACTTTATGCTATTGGGGATGTCCATGGCAAATATGAGCTTTTTGAAAAACTTATTCACTATTATGATCCAAAGATCCATCAGCTTGTTTTATTAGGGGATCTCAATGATCGAGGTCCTCGTACAAAAGAATGTTTTTTATTAGGAAAGCAATTAGTCGAAGAAACAGGAGCCATTTACCTCCGGGGAAACCATGAAGAATATTTTTTGCAATTTCTGCAATCACCGGAGGACTGGTATGCGCCTTATATGAGAAATGGTGGAAAAGAAACGTTTGAAAGCCTGCTTCACCCAGGGGCATCGGAGGAATACTCCCCAACTGAAATCTCGATGATGATCCAATCGAGATATTCAGAACTGATTAAATTTTTAGTCCAGCGCCCCTTGTATTATGAATGGGAAAATTATCTTTTTGTCCATGCCGGTGTGGATTTGACAAAGAAAGACTGGCGTAAGACAAGTCTAAGAGACTTTATTTGGATACGGGAACCATTTCATGAAGGGAAAAACAATACAGGTAAGACAATTGTATTTGGACATACGATTACACCCATGCTCCATGGAGATATGCAGACAACAGACCTCTGGATCCATGATCATAAAATCGGCATGGACGGTGGAGCTGTATTTGGAGGGTCATTGCATGGGGTTGTTTTTGACAAGGAAGGTATTCTTCAAGACATTGAATATCAGAACAACGAAGGACCTTGGCATGGAATCTGACTAATGGAAAGAATGAAGGAGCTGTGACTTTGTTGCGGCTCTTTTTATTTGTATAGAGAATATTGTTTCTTTCAGTAGTTTAACCTAGGATAAAAAGTATGATAGAATAAAGAAGCAATTTTTAGCAGAAAAGAGGCATTTTAATGACGGAAAATTTGAACCAGACGATCATTCAGCTTGTACAAAAAGAGCTTTCAGACTATCGTCCCAAGCAGTTGACTACTGTACTTAATTTGTTAAATGAAGGAAACACTGTTCCTTTTATCGCGCGTTACCGAAAAGAAATGACTGGAAGTCTTGATGAAGTCCAGATTCGTGAAATCGAAGAGCGATATGCCTATCTTGAAAACTTAGAAAAACGTAAAACTGAAGTGATTCGGCTAATCGATGAACAAGGGAAACTGACTCCCGAGTTAGAAGCAGAAATCACCCAAGCCGTGAAAATGCAACAAGTGGAAGATTTGTATCGTCCATACAAACAAAAACGACGGACAAAAGCAACGATTGCTAAAGAAAAAGGACTTGAACCACTCGCGAAGTGGCTGATGCAGCTTACAGATGGAGAAGTGCAATCTGAAGCAGAAAAATATATTGACAAAGAAAAAGAAGTCTCTTCTGCCGAAGAAGCGTTGCACGGTGCTCATGAGATTATTGCTGAACAAGTCAGCGATAATGCAAAATTTCGGACTTGGATTCGGTCTTATACGTATAACAAAGGTATGTATGTCAGCAATGTCAAGGATGAGCAAGCAGATGAAAAAGGCGTATATGAAATGTATTATGACTTTGCAGAACCCGTCCATAAAATGGTTTCTCATCGAATATTAGCTACTAATCGTGGAGAAAAAGAAGATATTCTGAAAGTATTCCTTCAAGTAGATGAAGCAGCAATTTTAGCTTACTTGGATCGCCAAATAGTCAAAAATCCTGCCTCTCCTTCTTCTTCATTCGTCAGAGAAGCCTATCAGGATAGTTATAAACGCTTTATTCAGCCAGCAATCGAGCGAGAACTGCGCAATGAATTGACTGAAAAGGCAGATGAGCAAGCAATCGCTATTTTCGGCGAAAACCTCCGTAATCTTTTGTTGCAACCGCCACTAAAAGGTAAAGTTGTCCTGGGATTTGATCCGGCTTATCGTACTGGATGTAAACTAGCAGTCGTAGATGCGACAGGGAAAGTTTTAGCAATCGAAGTTATTTATCCTCATAAACCTGCAGCGCAAGCAAAAAGAGAAGCTGCTGGACCAGCTTTTATCCAATTAATTAATAAATATCAAGTAGATATGGTAGCTATCGGAAATGGTACAGCCAGTCGGGAATCTGAACTTTTTGTGGCTGAGCAGTTGAAATCCGCCGACCATAAAACCTATTACGCCATCGTCAACGAAGCAGGTGCTTCTGTTTACTCCGCTAGTGAAATTGCACGAAAAGAATTCCCACATCTACAAGTTGAAGAAAGAAGTGCTGTTTCTATTGCCCGTCGCCTGCAAGATCCTTTAGCTGAATTAGTCAAAATCGATCCTAAAGCTGTCGGAGTAGGCCAGTACCAACATGACGTTTCTCAAAAACGTTTGGCTGAACAATTGGATTTTGTTGTGGAAACAGCGGTTAACCAAGTAGGCGTGGATGTGAATACAGCAAGCCCGCAGCTCTTGCAGCATATATCAGGATTGAATAAAACAACTGCCCAAAACATTGTCATTTATCGTGAAGAAAACGGAGAATTCACCGCACGAACTCAATTGAAAAAAGTGCCACGCTTAGGACCAAAAGCATATGAACAAGCAATCGGATTCTTGCGAGTCCCTGGTGGGAAAAACATTTTGGACAACACAGGTATCCATCCCGAAAGCTATTCTATTGCAAAAGAAATATTAACTTCAGTCCAACTTTCAGAAAAAGAGCTTGGTACAGAAGAAGCAGTAGAAAAATTGACACGATTATCCGTAGAGAAACTGGCTGAAAGCCTATCAGTCGGAGAAGAAACGTTAGCCGATATTTTAGCTGGGCTGACACAACCTGGACGAGATATGCGTGATGAGATGCCAGCGCCCTTATTACGTACAGATGTATTGAGTATGGAAGACTTGAAACCAGGGATGGAATTGACTGGAACGGTCCGTAATGTCATTGACTTCGGCGCATTTGTTGATATCGGTGTGAAGCAAGACGGACTTGTCCATATATCGAAACTCAGCAAAAAATTCGTCAAGCATCCTACAGATGTCGTGTCAGTAGGAGATATCGTAACAGTTTGGATAGAACAAGTCGATACGAAAAAAGGCAGAATCAGTTTGACGATGCTTTCCCCTTATGAAGAGTAACAATGAGGAGTAACAAAAATTGACACAAGAAGAACTGCAGCAGTTAGTAGAAGAGATATCATTAAAAAGCTTCCAGCTTCCTTTCAAGCACCAAGCAATGTTCAATCCACGCTTACGTACAACTGGCGGGCGCTATCATTTAAACGATCATCATTTAGATTTTAATGCGAAGCTATTTGAAGAGTCAGACGAAGAGACGATTGCAGGAATCATCAAACATGAACTTTGCCATTATCATCTTCATCTAGCTGGAAGAGGGTATCAGCATAAAGATATGGATTTCAAGTATCTTTTGAAAAAAACAGGAGGGTTGCGCTATGCACCAGCCTTGACGAAGAAACAGATAAAGATGGAGTATTATCGATGCCAAGATTGTTCTGCCACGATCTGCCGCAAGAGAAGAATCGATGTACGCAAATATCGTTGTGGAAGATGTCATGGAGAAATCAAATGGATTGAGACAAAAAGAGAAGACTTTAATGAAGCACAAAAAATCAGATGAAAGGATAGAAGGCCTTTGGAAAAAAGTGAGCAGAGGAATCTAAAAGACTGGAATCAGCTATTAAATTTTTTAGCCGCACCTGAAGAGGGAAATTTTGAGGAACTGACGGCACCTACACTTATTTTAGCTGGAAACTGTCTTCCTATCTTAGCTGATAAAGCAGCACAAATGTATTTAAATGGCCAAGTAGATCAATTGTTTTTGGTCGGAGGGGTGGGGCATGCGACTAGAATCCTTTATGAGAATTTTGAAAAGCAAGGATTTCATTTTGAAGATGGCATGAGTGAAAGTGAAATCTGTCGTCAGTATCTAAAAGAAGTCTATGATTTGCCCGATAAGGCTTTTCTGATAGAATCGAAGTCTACAAATTCTGGAGAGAACGCCACTTTTTCACTGGAGATTCTTCATTCCTTAGGAGCTGTACCAGAAAAAATCTTATTGATGAATGATCCGACACTGCAACGCAGGACTCGAGCAACTTTTGAGAAAGTATGGCAAAATGAACAAACTATTTTCGCGAATGCTGTGCCATTTGTGCCGGAAATCCTTCACTTTTCTGAAGAGATCATCTTTACAGCAAAAGAACTGAACCACCAATGGCCTAAGGAATATTTCCATGCGCTAGTATTAGGAGAAATGGAACGACTCCATGACGATGAGAACGGCTATGGTCCGAAAGGAAAAGATTTTATTCCTCACATTGATATATCAGAGGAAGTTTGGTCTTCTTACACCAGAATTAAAGAGTCAATAAAAACGGATTTTTCCCGTACTTGACCATTTTAGCAAGCGAATCCTCCTTTCCAAATAAATTTGGTTGAAATTTTCAATCGTTTATAAGATAATGAGGAGCGTGTTGAATGTAATAGCTAAAAGAATGGACGCTAGATAAGAGAAGAGGATTCAAATGGAAAATCAAAATAAATTGTATCATTTTGTTGGTATCAAAGGTTCAGGAATGAGCTCCTTGGCTCTTGTTTTACATGAACAAGGTCTAAATGTCCAAGGATCAGACATTGAAAAATATTTCTTTACACAAAGAGATTTAGAAAAAGCAAATATCACGATTCTGCCATTTAACGCAGATAATGTAAAACCAGGGATGACGATCATTGCAGGAAATGCATTTCCTGATTCACATGAAGAAATCCAGCGAGCAAAAGAATTAGGTTTGGAAGTGATTCGCTATCACGACTTTATTGGTCATTTTATCCAAAACTATACGAGTATCGCTGTAACAGGCTCTCACGGAAAAACAAGTACGACTGGACTGCTCTCTCATGTATTGAGTGGTGTCCGTCCAACAAGTTATCTAATTGGAGATGGAACAGGACATGGTGATCCGCAAGCGGAATTCTTTTCATTTGAGGCCTGTGAATATCGCCGTCATTTCCTTGCCTATTCACCAGACTATGCAATCATGACCAATATCGATTTTGATCATCCGGATTATTATACAAGTATCGACGATGTATTTACAGCTTTCCAAACAATGGCTGGACAAGTGAAAAAAGCTATTTTTGCGTATGGTGACGATGCTTATTTACGCAAATTAAAAGCAGATGTGCCGATTTATTATTATGGTGTCACAGAAAACGATGATATCCAAGCACGAAACATCGAACGCACAACTTCTGGTTCTGCTTTTGATGTCTATCATGGGGATGAATTTGTTGGGCACTTCACTGTACCAGCATTCGGTAAACACAATATCTTAAATGCTTTAGGTGTTATTGCAGTAGCTTATTTCGAAAAACTGGATCTGAAAGAAGTTGCAGAAGAAATGCTGACTTTCCCAGGAGTAAAACGTCGATTCAGTGAAAAGATCGTAGCAGACATGACCGTAGTCGATGATTATGCGCATCACCCTGCAGAGATCAAAGCAACGATTGATGGCGCACGCCAAAAATATCCAGATAAAGAAATAATTGCAGTTTTCCAACCCCATACGTTTACGCGTACGATTGCATTGATGGATGAATTTGCAGAAGCACTTGATTTAGCTGATAAAGTTTACTTATGCGATATTTTTGGTTCGGCTCGGGAAGAACAAGGAAACGTTAAGATTGAAGACCTTGGAGCGAAAATCAAAAAAGGTGGAGAAGTCATCAAAGAAAATAATGTATCTCCATTGTTAGATTATCATGATGCAGTAGTAATCTTCATGGGTGCTGGAGATGTTCAAAAATTTGAACAAGCGTATGAAAAACTTTTAAGCAGCACGACGAAAAATGTACTGTAATACAATTACTGCAGTGTCCTTATAAAAATAGAAAGAGGGGGAGTGGCAAAAATCTTGCCAAGCCCCCTTTTTTGCAACTTATGATAAACGGTGTTCAAAAGCTTGCATCTGCGGTAATAAGTCCAGCCAAATGAAAAATATGAGGAGCTATTTTTATTTGACTATTCTTATTACTTGATGCAGGGCAGCTTTTTCACGACCTCAGATAAACGGTGTTCAAAATCTTGCATCTGCGGTAATAAGCCCAACCAAATCAAAAACATGAGAAGCTGTTTTTCTTGGCTGTTCTTATTACTTGATGCAGGGCAGCTTTTTCACAACCTCTGATAAACGGTGTTCAAAAGCTTACATCTGCGGTAATAAGCCCAACCAAATCAAAAACATGAGAAGCTGTTTTTTCTTGGCTGTTCTTATTACTTGATGCAGGACAGCTTTTTCACGACCTCTGTAAACTATAGGAATCTGTTAAATCAAGGGAGCAGAACTTGCCTTTTACGCTACTTTTGGTACAATAATGTATGATTAAAAATAAACTGGAGGGTTTCTATCTTGAACATAGGTAAGCCGAGAAAACTAGGAAAAACAATAAATGAAATCGAGGAAGGCGACTCGTTATCCTTAACAGAATCTATTGAAGATAACCAGCTTTTGCTGTATTTGGGATTGACGAATGATGCAAATCCTTTGTATATCCAACATGACTTTGCACAAAAAACAGAATATCAACAGCCAATCGTTCCATCAGTGATGCTGATGGGGATCATCACAAGTGCAATTTCAAAGCATCTTCCTGGACCAGGATCACATGTTGTCAATTTTTCTGTCAATTTTATTGAACCGGTTTTCCATTATGAAACACTGACTTTTCAGTTTGAGGTCATAAAAGTAGATAAGATGAAGGATGTGGTGACGATTTCTGTAGAAGCGGAGAATACGAACGAAGATCGTGTGTTGGATGCTGTCGTTATGGTCCAACCGCCACAAGTTCCTGAATTGGAAATAGCAATCGAAAGTGAAGGTGAATTGAATGAATAATCCAAGTACATCAATGTCAGGTATCAATCGTTTTTATGCAAAAGTTTATGGATTTTTAGGTATGGGACTTGCCCTTAGTGCAGCCACTTCTTACTTGGCTCTTTGGGTATTCCCTTTGCAATTAGCAACTTTTATCAATAATTTTCCACTAGGCTTTGTGGGTCTGTGGATCGTTGAACTGATTTTAGTAATGGTTCTAGGCGTAAAAGCACAAAAGAATCCGAGCTTAGCAATCGGTGGATTTATTGCCTACTCTCTTTTGAATGGCATAACATTAGCAGTTACTCTTGCATACTACGATATTGGAACAGTAACGCAAGCTTTCTTGACAGCTACCTTGATGTTCATGGGGATGTCTGTTGTCGGAGTAACAACAAAAAGAGATCTTAGCGGGGTTGGAAGAGCAGGACAGGCAGCTTTAATCGGAGTAATCATTGCACTAGTCTTGAACATCTTCATTTTGAGAAGTAGCGCAGTTGAGTTGTTCATCTCCCTACTGTTAGTCGTCATCTTTGCAGGGATTACAGCTTATGATAACCAAAGCATCCGTAATATCTATGTCCAGACAAACGGAACAGCACATAGTGGAATTGCTGTATTCATGGCATTGAAGCTGTATTTGGACTTTATCAACTTGTTCTTGGCGTTTCTGAGAATCTTTGGACGGAACAACTAAAAAAGAAAAAAATTCATCAGTTGGGGCTATACCGAATTATTTGGTATGGTCCCGCTTTTTCTTTTCGCATTCCGCAGGATTCTTTGTTAGAATGAATAAGAACTTTACAGTAAGGAGTTAAGAAGATGACAAAAAATAAATTATTACTCGTTGATGGGAACAGTGTGGCTTTTCGCGCATTCTTTGCGCTTCACAATTCTCTTGAACGTTTCAAAAATAGAAACGGTCTTCATACAAATGCAATCTATGCATTCAATACGATGTTTGAAAATGTTATGCAAAAAGAGCAACCGACTCATGTTCTGGTTGCGTTCGATGCAGGAAAAACGACTTTTCGGACAGAGATGTATGCGGAGTACAAAGGTGGAAGATCCAAAACACCTGGCGAATTCAAAGAACAAATGCCATATATACGTGATTTGTTGACAGGACTAGGGGTACAGTATTACGAATTGCCCAATTATGAAGCAGATGATATTATCGGTACTTTGGCAGAAAAAGTAGACAAAGATCAATTTGATGTCGTCGTGCTTTCAGGTGATCGGGATTTGACTCAATTAGCTAGTAAAGAAGTAAAAGTGGATATCACTGTAAAAGGTGTCAGCGATATCGAAAGCTATACACCAGAACATGTAGCGGAAAAATATGATGGGTTGACGCCAAAACAGATTATTGACATGAAGGGACTAGCCGGAGATGCCTCTGACAATATCCCCGGTGTGACTAAAATCGGTGAAAAAACAGCTATCAAGCTATTGAAACAATATGGCTCAGTCGAAGGAATTTATGAACATATCGATGAAATGAAGCAAAGCAAAATGAAAGAAAATCTGATAAATGACAAAGAGCAGGCTTTCTTATCGAAAAAATTGGCGACCATCAATACTTCAGCGCCTGTGGATGTCTCTATCGACTCATTGAAGTATGAAGGGAAAAATCTCGATAAACTCGTTCCGTTTTATAAAGAAATGGATTTCAATCAGTTCCTTTCTAAATTGAATATCGTAGAAGAAGAAGTAAAAATGGATGATATTTTGTTTGAAGTCGTTCATGAATTCAAAGAGGAAATGTTTACTACGGATATGGCGTTGTACGTGGAAATGATGGGCGACAATTATCATACAGAGGAAATCGTCGGAGTAGCGTGGGGGACAGAAAAGAAAATTTATGTCACGAACGATCTATCTGTATTCGAAAACCGAGCGTTCCATTCTTGGATCACTGATCCGACTCGGCTGAAAAAAGTATATGATGCGAAACGAACTTATGTTGCTTTAAACCGCTATACTGGAAAAACGAAAGGAATCGATTTTGATGTCTTGCTAGGTGCATACCTTCTTGATACGAATGAAAAAAGCACAGATATCGAAGGAATAGCTGCTCATTACGGATACAACGATATCCAATCAGATGAAGCTGTATACGGCAAAGGGGCGAAAAAAGGTTTACCAGAAGAAGAGGAACTCTTTTTTGCTCATTTAGCGCGAAAAGTAGCTGCAATCAATGCGTTGACACCAAAATTGAGCCAAGAACTGGCAGATAAAAACCAAGAAGATCTTTTCCGGAAAATGGAACTGCCATTGTCTATCATTTTGGCAGAGATGGAAATAAGCGGGATCAAAGTAGATGCGACTCGCTTACAAGAAATGAAGGGCGAGTTCTCTGCTCGCTTAAGAGAGATCGAACAAAAAATCTACGAAGAAGCCGGCGAAGAATTCAATTTGAATTCACCAAAGCAATTAGGAGTGATCTTATTTGAAAAAATGGGATTACCCGTTATCAAAAAAACAAAAACTGGATATTCCACAGCTGTAGATGTACTGGAACAGCTTCGTGAACAAGCACCAATCGTAGAGGATATCCTCACCTATCGTCAAATTGCAAAAATTCAATCTACCTATGTCGAGGGACTGCTGAAAGTGATCCAATCAGATGGAAAAGTGCATACCCGTTATGTCCAGACATTGACCCAAACAGGACGATTAAGCTCTGTTGATCCTAATTTGCAGAACATCCCGATTCGATTAGATGAAGGGAGAAAGATACGTCAGGCATTTGTTCCTAGAGAAAAAGACTGGCTGATTTATTCTTCTGACTATTCACAAATCGAGTTACGCGTACTTGCGCATATCTCAAATGATGAACATTTGAAAGCTGCCTTCCTAGAAGGTCAAGATATCCATGCCAGCACAGCGATGCGTGTATTTGGAATCGAAAAGGCAGAGGATGTCACACCAAATATGCGTAGGCAGGCAAAAGCAGTGAATTTTGGTATCGTGTATGGCATCTCTGATTACGGACTTTCACAAAATCTAGGAATCAGCCGAAAAGCAGCACAGCAATACATCGATACGTACTTTGAAAAATACCCAGGTGTCAAAGAATATATGGAAAGAATCGTACGCGAAGCAAAAGACCAAGGCTACGTCGAAACGCTGTATCACCGCCGTCGATATCTGCCAGACATCAATTCAAGAAATTACAATATCCGTTCTTTTGCGGAACGAACAGCTATCAATACACCAATCCAAGGAAGTGCTGCTGATATTTTGAAAATCGCGATGATCGAATTGGATAAACGATTAAAAGAAACAGGTCTTCAAGCTACGATGCTGTTACAAGTTCATGATGAACTTGTCTTCGAGGTACCGGAAAAAGAACTTGAATCATTAGATAAATTGGTGAAGGAAGTTATGGAACAAGCTGTTTCTCTTCATGTACCACTGATCACTGACAGCAGTTGGGGAAAAACGTGGTACGAAGCAAAATAAACATTGTTTAAGACAGAGCAATATAATGAAGGTGAAAAGAAAAAATGCCAGAATTACCAGAAGTAGAAACCGTTCGTAAAGGATTGGAACGGTTAGTAGTAGGAAAAACGATTCAAAAAGTTCAGGTCTTGTGGCCCAAGATCATCGAGCAACCAGAGACACCCATCTTTGAGGCTTCTCTTGTTGGCGAAACCATCCAATCCATTGGACGTAGAGGGAAGTTTTTAATTTTTCATCTCGATCATTATGAACTGATCTCACACTTGCGAATGGAAGGAAAATATCAATTTACGAAAGAAAATACACCAATCGATAAACATACGCATGTACTTTTCTTTTTTGAGGATGGAAGCCAACTTCGCTACAACGATGTACGAAAATTTGGTCGTATGACAATCGTCGAAAAAGGAGCAAGTGCAACTTACCGAGGAATCATGAAATTGGGACCTGAGCCTTTGCCAGATAGCTTCTTATTAGCAGATTTCGCAAATGGACTGAAAAAGTCCCACAAAGCAATCAAGCCATTGCTGCTAGACCAACGTCTAGTGACTGGTCTAGGTAATATTTATGTAGATGAAGCATTATGGGAAGCGAAGATCCATCCAGAACAACCGGCGAACACACTGCGCCCCAAAGAGGTAGAACAATTACGTCTATCGATCATTGATGTTTTGGATCGTGCAATAGAAGCCGGAGGTACCACGATTCGCAGTTATTTGAATGCATTAGGAGAATCAGGCGGATTTCAAGTAGCACTGCATGTCTATCAGCAAACTGGCAAACCATGTATACGTTGTGGAACGCCGATCGTGAAAACAAAAGTGGCACAAAGGGGGACGCACTATTGTCCGAATTGTCAAAGGCTAAAAATCGCAAAGTAGGATTTGTTTTAGGTTTGACGGGTGGAATAGCTACCGGTAAAAGTACGGCAGCCAAAGTCTTTCAGTCTCATGGATTTCCTTTGATCGATGGCGATGTGATTGCCAGAGAAACTGTTGAGCCTGGAACGCTTGCTCTGAGGAAAATTGTGTCAGTGTTTGGCCAAGAGGTATTGCAGTCTGATGGGCAGCTAGATCGAGGGAAACTTGGGATGATTGTTTTTCCATCAAAGGAAAAACGGCAAAAACTTGATCAGCTATTAGATCCGTTTATCCGAAAAGCGATAAAAGATCAAATCGCCTCTCTAAGTTCCAATCAGCCTTTAGTAATTGTAGATATCCCATTGCTCTACGAAGGTCATTATGACCACTATATGGATGCAGTAGCTGTCGTTTATACTACGCCAGAAACTCAGCTTCAGCGTTTGATGAAACGTAATCAACTGACGCTAAAACAAGCGCAGCAGAGAATTAGTAGTCAGCTTCCAATCGAAGAAAAAAAGCAGCGTGCGGATATTTTGTTCGACAACAATGGAACAAAAGAAAAACTTGTGGGACAAATCGAAAATTGGCTTTTTGCTAATCGCTTTCTTTGAGTATCTGTGTCAATTTTGCTATCCTGAGTATAGAAAGTGAGGGATAGCGATGGGATCATTAAAAAATCAAAAGGATAAAGTCGTAGGTAACGCAAAAGAAAAAATCGGCGAGATACTCAATAAAGAAAATCTAATCGATGAAGGTCGTACGCAATCAGAAACAGCAGAAGAAAAAGAAAAGCAGTACCAAGCAAGAATCGATGAAATAGAAGACCAGCAGGCAGAAGAAGAAGCGAAGCGGCAAGATTTGACTCAAGAACGAAAAAATCCGACACCTGATCGTAGTAAAACACCGCTCCCAGAAAGTGACCACATTCCTGATGAGCAAAAAATCGAGGAACAGCGAATGAAACACTATACAGGAATCGAAGAGAAGTTATAAAATAGTAAAAAATCGAGATGTGACTTGAAGCAGATGAGAAGGTGTTCATCTGCTTCAAGTTTTTTGTGCTAGATGACTAAATCAGCTTTTGTGTAAGTTATTTCTCAGTAATCAAGGTGATCAGTATTGGAAAATTGAAATTTGGTAAGGACAGGGGACACAATTACGCATGAAAGTAGAAAAAATTGTTCTTATATCCGTGTTTTTTGGGTAGGACAGTCGCGTTTGTGATTTGTTTCGTGTTATAATACAACTAGTTGTAAAGAAAGACACACCCTTTATATAAAAATGCGATGCAAGAGGTGAGACAAAATGAGATGTCCCAGATGTCAACATAATAATTCACGAGTAATCGACAGCCGTCAAGCAGATGATGGACGTGCGATCCGTCGCCGTCGCGAATGTGAGAATTGTTCGTTCCGATTCACTACATTTGAACGAATTGAAGCTGCTCCGTTATTAGTAATCAAGAAAAACGGGGAACGCGAAGAGTTCAATCGCGATAAAATTTTAAGAGGACTCATCCGTTCAGCAGAAAAAAGACCTGTAGCTATGGAACAAATGGAACAAATCGTCAACCATGTCGAAAACCGCGTACGCAGTCTCGGAGAAAACGAAGTATCGACGAATCTAATTGGTGAATATGTGATGGAAGATTTAGTTGATTTAGACGAAATCGCTTATATTCGTTTTGCAAGTGTTTATCGCCAGTTCAAAGATATGTCTGTTTTCTTAAAAGAATTGCAAGATATCGTGGATAAAGCAAAAGAAAATAATAAAGAGAACAATAAAGAAAACAATTAAGAAACAAAAAGGAGGCATTTCCTTGGAAAATGCTTGGAAAGAGCTTCAACCAAAAAATATTTACCAAGGAAGAAAAGCGGCTCCGCTGAGAGAAGACAGCAAGAACGCCTTGCTGTATCTTTATCAGCCACTAATCGGCGGAGAAGCCTTGAGTATCTATTTCACCCTGTTATCAGAAATCTCTCAAGAATCTGGCAAAGGTCCTGAAGGGATGCATGCAGATCTGCTTAGTAGTCTAGGCTGTGGTATCCCGCAATTTTATGATGCAAGAAAAAAGCTAGAAGGAATCGGCTTACTGGATGTTTATTTTAAAGAAGATAGTGATCTGGGACCTCGTTTTATTTATGAGCTGTTAGAACCACTCATTCCTAAAGCATTTTTCAAAGACTCTGTTCTGGCTTTTCTTCTTCTGGAAAAAGTTGGTGAACGACGATTCCAGAAGCTTACCAAATTGTTTGAACCTAAAAGGCATACAGCAGAGGGATATCAAAAAATCACAAAAAAATTTTTAGATGTTTATCGCTTCAATGAAGCAGTGTACGCTGCTAATCAAGAAAACATCGAATCACTGAATAAATCTTTTGAAGAATCTGAATCAGTAGCATTACTTGAAGCAGATTCGACATTCGATTGGCAGTTTTTGAATGATTGGCTGGCAAAAAAACATATTGCAAGTCTTGATGATCCAATCATCAAACAAGTCGACATGTATCATCAGCTTTACGGTTTCGATGAATTGACACTTGGCGAACTGATCAGTCAATCTTATGACTTTAGTGAACAAAAAGTATCTGAAAAAGAACTGCAAAAAGCCATTTTGGCAATGCAGAGACGTCCGGTGAAGCAAACAAAAGAAACAGTTGCGGTTTCTGAAAACAGTAATGAACCCTCGTCAAACGAACATTTGACAAACGCAGCGCTTCAGCTGATAAAAGAAGCACAGAGCATTCCACCGATGAAATATCTGGAAGCAATCAAGTCAGAAAAAGGCGGATATGTTTCTAAACAAGAAAACTGGTTACTGCAAGATCTTGTTTCTCAATCAGGTCTTTCCAGTAGCGTGATCAATGTTTTGCTGAATTATGTACTAGTGATCAAGAATAATGCTAGCTTAAATGCCAGTTATGTAAATACAGTGGCAAATGAATGGGCACAAAAGAAAATCGCCACAGCAGAAGAAGCAATTCAGCATATTCGGCAAATAAGCAATCAAGCAAAACAATCAAAACAAAAGAAGCAAACAAATTATCCAAACGGCAAGCGAAATGTTCGGCGGGAAAAGCTTCCTGATTGGGTCAATCAGCCAAAAGATGAAAAACAGATCAGCAGCGAGAAAAAAGCAGAGATTGACCGCCGTTTTAAAGAATACCTGGCAAAAAAGGAGGGTGACATCTAATGGAAGACGTAGGCAAAGAATTGAAGAGGATCATCAGCAAACGCAATTATCAAGAAAAGTATGCTGAAATGATCGCTGAAGTCTTAAATGATGCGGATGTTCAAGCTTTTCTAAGCGCACACCAAGAAGAATTGACACAAGCGGATATTGAAAAAAGTTACGCTAAATTGTATGAATTCGTGCAAGAAAAGCGTAAATATCAAAAAAACGATCCAACGATGATCGCTCCCGGCTATGAGCCGAAGCTGACGTTGAATTTTCATTATGTGGATGTCACTTATGTACCAACGGAAGCATTGTTAGCACGGCAAAGACAAGAAGAAATCAGAAGCCGAGTAAAAGCAATGGATATGCCAAAAGATATTCAATCGGCTTCTTTTGAAAACTTTGAACGTACAGATGGACGAGGATATGCGAGCTTAGAAGCCCTAGATTTTGTAGAGAAATATACTGCTGATCCAAAAGGGTATCATAAAGGACTGTATCTAGTAGGAAGTTTTGGTATTGGAAAAACATATTTATTAGGAGCAACAGCGAGAGAATTAGCGATTGCTGGATTCACCACGACGCTAGTCCATTTTCCGACATTTGCCGTTGAGATGAAACAGGCAATCGGAAAAGATCAAGTGGCAGAAAAGTTAGATGCAGTGAAACGTTCACCTATTTTGATGATCGATGATATTGGTGCAGATGCGATGAGTAGTTGGATACGAGACGAAGTATTCGGTGTTATCCTTCAATATCGGATGCAGGAACAGTTACCAACCTTCTTCTCATCGAATTTTACAATGGATGAATTGGAACAGCATTTGTCCGTCACTCAACGTGGAGATGAAGAGCCGCTAAAAGCGAAACGGATAATGGAACGCATACGTTATTTGACAAAAGAAATCGAAATGACTGGTCGCAACCGACGCAATGGTTGAACAGTTGACAAGTCCAACTGACATTTGACCTAGTAGTAAAAGCAGGTCAGCGAATCATTATATGGACAGAAATGACCGGAGACAATCACCGCAACAAGTAATGCAGAAACTTAAACGGAGGATTTTTTATGAGGGCTATTTTTTCTAGTATATCTGTAGTTGGTCTATTTTTTCTTTTAGCAGGCTGCGGTAGCGCAGATAGCAACACAGGTTCTGTTGATTCGATTGATGCGGGTCAAACAGTAAAAACAAGCAGTACGAAAACGGAGGGACAAAGCATATTTGTCGGAACGATTGAAAGTATCACTCAAGTAGAAGAAGAAGAAGAAACGCTTCAGTTGAAACTCGTCGATGTCATGGCCAAAGAAGATCCAGCGAATATGGGAACGTCATTCAGCAATGACGGAGTGATCTTAAATGCTACTGCTGAAAAAATAAGCGTGGACATAAATGAATTGAAAATCGGTGACAAAGTCCAATTTACATTAGTTGAGATGCCGATCATGACGATGTCTATCCCACCGCAAGTTCCTGGAGATTCGATTATTGATGTTTCATTGAACAAATAACCAACAACATTTTTTCAAAAATAAGAAAATGTTGTTTTATAGAACGAAAAGGTATATTTTTTAAGGAGATATGGGAATTTTTTTATTCCTAGTCTCCTTATTTTATTTGGAAAATGCTATAATTATCTAGAAGGAGTGAAGCTATGAACCATTTAGATTTATCTCAGCGCTTAGCCGCAGTGGGTGACTTTGTCCCTGAATCCGCTCGTTTAGCAGACATTGGATCAGATCACGCTTACTTACCCGTTGCATTGATATTAAGAGGAAAAATCGAATATGCAGTTGCTGGTGAAGTCGTTCAAGGTCCTTATGAATCAGCACGTAAGCAAGTCAAAAAAGATGGATTAGAAGACCGTATCACCGTACGCCTTGCAAATGGTCTAGATGCTATCCAGCCACAAGATGGTATTACAGCTGTCACGATTGCGGGTATGGGAGGTTCACTGATCCGAGATATCCTAGAAGCTGGCAAGTTGAATCAACGCTTAAGCGGACAAGAACGTTTGATCCTTCAGCCAAACATCGGAGAGCGTACATTACGATCTTGGCTGCAAGAAAATCAGTATAAAATCCAATCAGAAAAAATACTTGAAGAAAATAAAAAAATATATGAAATCATTGTAGCCGAAAAAGAACAAAAACCAGTTACTTACAATGAAATGGAGCTGATGTTCGGGCCATTTCTGCTTGAAGAGAAAAGTGAGATCTTCAAATCAAAATGGACAAGAGAGCTTCAACAAAGAAAAGCTATCCGTGAACAGCTCAAACAAGCAGCTAATCAAGAGGCACGTCAAAAACAAATCGAGCAGGAAATCCAAATGATTGAGGAGGTTTTAAAGACATGACAATCAGCGGACGCACCTTCATCCAAAAGTTTGAAAGCTATTGTCCTCAGTGGCTAGCTGAAGAAGGAGACCCAGTCGGACTGCATATCGGAACATTGGATAAGCCAATCCAACGAGTAATGATGACATTAGACGTTCGTCCAGAAGTGGTCGAAGAAGCAATCAAGAAAAAAATCGATTTGCTGATTGCTAAACATCCTCCAATCTTTCGTCCTGTAAAACGGCTGGTTACTGATCAGCCACAAGAAAAAATGTATGCAGATTTGTTGAAACATGATATTGCCGTCTATGCAGCACACACGAACATGGATATTATTTGGGATGGACTGAATGACTGGTTTTGTGAACTTCTCGGTATTGAAGTGGAGAGTTATTTAGTAAAGACTCATGAGATTCATTATAAAAAACTGGCCGTTTATGTACCTGTGGATCATGCACAGAAAATGCGTGAAGTATTAGCTGCAGCTGGTGCTGGTACACAAGGTGATTATACCGGTACAAGTTTTACCTCGATTGGACACGGTCGATTTACTCCGGAAGCTGGTGCACAACCAGCGATTGGGAAAGTAGGGAAGACAGAACAAGTTCAAGAGGCAAAAGTTGAGGTTATTTTGCCGGAAACTATCGAAAAACAAGTGATTCAAGCCATGCGGTCAGCTCATCCTTATGAGGAACCTGCTTATGATCTTTTCGCTATAGATGAACCAGTCGAAATGTTTGGGTTAGGACGAGTAGGTGAATTGCCGCAAGAAATTTCTATAGAGGCATTTGTAGAACAAGTAAAAGAAGCGTTCCAACTAGATGGACTGAGAATAGTCCAGCCAAAAAATGCAAAATCCTCTGTGAAGCGCATTGCGATTTGCGGTGGAAGCGGTGAAAAATTTTATCCGCAAGCAATCGCCCAAAGAGCAGATGTCTATATCACGGGAGATATCTATTATCATACGGCTCATGATATGCAAAGCGCTGGGTTGATTGCAATTGATCCCGGTCATTATATTGAATCGTTATGCAAGCAACGATTTATCGAGAAATTTGAATCTTGGAAACAAGAAGAAAATTGGGATATTAACTTTTTCGTTTCTGAAACAAATACAAACCCATTTCAATTTAATTAAAAGGAGAGAATACTATGTACGAAAATCTTTTGCCACGTTTTTTACGATATGTCAAAACAGAAACACGCTCCGATGCAACAAGCAAAACGACTCCATCGACTCAGACACAAGTTGCTTTTGCGCAAGAATTGAAAAAAGAATTAGAAGAGTTAGGCTTAGCTGATGTTTTCTATAATGAAGATAACGGATTCGTTATGGGAACATTACCAAGCAATGTTGATCATGAAGTGCGTTCCATTGGATTTATTTCCCACATGGATACAGCAGATTTTAATGCAGTAGGAGTCAATCCACAAATCATTGAAAACTATGATGGCGAGTCTACGATCGTACTAGATGCGGAAGAACGCTATACATTGAATACAAAAGATTTTCCAAATTTGAAAAATTATGAAGGCCACACATTGATCACAACAGATGGCAGTACATTACTGGGAGCAGATGACAAATCAGGGATTGCGGAAATCATGACTGCAATGGAGATCTTGATCAATGATCCTTCTATCCCTCACGGTACCATCAAAGTGGCTTTTGGTCCTGATGAAGAAATCGGTGTCGGAGCGGATAAATTCGATGTTGAGCAATTCGATGTAGATTTTGCTTATACAGTCGATGGTGGTCCTTTAGGTGAGTTGCAGTATGAAACGTTTAGTGCTGCTCAAGCAAATATTACGATCCAAGGGAAAAATGTACATCCAGGGACGGCAAAAGATACAATGATCAATGCTCTACAGTTAGCAATCGATTTTCATAATCAGCTTCCAGCCGATGAAGTTCCAGAAAAAACGGAAGGATACGAAGGTTTCTTCCATTTGATGGCATTGGATGGGAATCCTGA
The DNA here is from genome assembly GCF_050555565.1 of Enterococcus sp. MSG3290. Taxonomy (NCBI): domain Bacteria; kingdom Bacillati; phylum Bacillota; class Bacilli; order Lactobacillales; family Enterococcaceae; genus Enterococcus; species Enterococcus sp. MSG3290. The sequence goes on from NZ_CP187862.1 coordinate 1,230,503, forward strand.
AGAAGCTTCTATGAGTTATATCATTCGCGATCATGATCGTGAAAAATTCGAAGCACGCAAAGCACAAATCACACATATCCAAGAAGAGTTGAATCAGCGATTTGATCAAGAACGAATCAAAGTAGATATGTATGATCAATATTACAACATGAAAGAAATCATTGAAAAAGATATGAGCATCGTGGAATTAGCGAAACAAGCAATGATCGAGCTTGGTATCTCTCCAGTGATCGAACCAGTTCGTGGAGGAACAGATGGTTCAAAAATCTCTTACATGGGTATTCCGACGCCAAATCTATTTGCCGGAGGAGAAAATATGCACGGACGATTCGAATTTGTTTCTTTACAAGTAATGGAAAAAGCAACAGACGTGATTGTAAAAATTGCAGAATTGAACACAAAGAGTTAAAATCGAAAAAGAACAGCTTATGACAAGGCGTTCGTCCCAATGATGGAATGTCATCTGTCTAAGGCTAAAGGGCAGGACAATGGAATTGGTTGTCCCGCCCTCTTTTTTGAAGAGTAAATAGGAGGTAAAGAATGGAAAAGCTGCTAGTTTTTTATAACAAAAGTTCAGGGAAAGATGAGGGTGAGAAATTAGCACGCTGGTTTCAAGATTATGTAAAAGAAAAGCAGCCAGAATTATATGTAGAACTAGCTGAAACTGGCCCATCGATTGATGATGCGGAATTAGTCAAGAAAGCAGAAGCCATAGAAGCTGATACTTTAGTAATTATAGGTGGAGACGGCACGATTCATCATATCGTCCAAGCGTTCCAAAAAACATTATCTCAATACCATGTCGGATTACTTCCAGGTGGAACTGTCAACAACCTTGCACGTGTTCTTGAGATTCCACTCAAAAAAGAAGAAGCTGCTGACGTGATCCTGGAAGGCAATGTACGGAAAATAGACTATGGTCAAGTCAATGATGAAGTCATTATCTCTACACTGACAATCGGTATCTTAGCAGATACAGCAGTTTGGATCAGTCAAGAAGAAAAACAGCGTTACGGCTCGTGGATCTTTATCAAGAAGTTTTTTAAGTTATTGCTGAAGAAGAAAAAGTATCATTTGGATTTAGAAACAGACGAGGAGCATTGGAAAGGAAAATCCCAACTGTTGACAGTCACGATGTCTAACTCCGTGGGCGGTTTTACAAATTTTGACGACTCAGCGACCCCAGATGATGGAAAATTTCATGTAACGATCGTACCTTCCTTAGATATTTTCCGATTTATTTTTTATTTGCCTAGAATCATGAGAGGCAAATTCTATACGATCCCCGGCATTACTTATTTCACAGCCAAACGCATGAAAATCCAAGCGCAGGAAAAATCTGTGGGCACTCGAACGGATGGAGACACGACAGATGATCTTCCAGTTGAATTATCTGTTGTATCAAAAGGATTAACAGTTTATTCACCAAAGAAAGAAGAAAAAGCTTAGAAATAGTAGTTAACAGAAAGTTGGAAGAAGAGTAATGGATGTATTGTTACACAATCCTTTGTGGTTTTACCTTTTCATTGTGAATTTTTACTTATTTTGTCTGATGGGGTATGATAAACATCAGGCTAGAACTAGCGGCTGGCGTGTTCCTGAGAATAATTTGATATTTGTCAGCCTGTTAGGCGGTGGTTTGGGAGGATTGATCTCTCGAAAAGTTTTCCATCATAAAACTCGGAAAAAGAAGTTTACTATAGGATTCGCTGCAGGTGTACTTGTTGATTTGATTCTCATTTATTTTTTCCATTAAGGAGCAGGAGATGTCGTCTAAAGGAACGAAAACTAAAATCATTCTGAATCTGCTTTTGCTGATTGTGATTTTTGCCATTATTTATTATTTAATCAATCAATCATTTGCAGATATCTTTGCCGAATTGCTGTCTACCAGTGTTGTTGTTTTGGCAGCGGCTGTTATATTAGGGACAGTTTACCAAATCGCTGAAGGGCGCTCAATCAAAGAAATTGCTGAACCTTTCGCGCCGAATTTTACAACGAAAGATGGGTTCTTGACCTCTAGCTATATTGCGTTTTACCGAATCGTTTCGTTTGGTACAGGAACGCTGATCTCGGAGATTTATTTTTATAACAAAAAAGGAATGAAGCTATCCCAGGGAGCAGGGGTGACAGCACTCCATATGATTATGTACAAACTGGCAGTGATCACTTATGCATTAGCTGGCTTGGTCATCCAATTCTCTCTTTTTTATTCTAATGGTCCATCAATGATCTGGTTTATCATCGCTGGTATCCTTTTGACGATCGTGATTGTTGCCTTTTTATTGGCGATGTCCGTCAGCTTGAATGTTCAAATATTTTTTGTCAGCTTATCGAATAAGTTATTTAAAAGTGAGCGTTTGCGGAAATGGGTGGATACATGCAATCAGCAGATCTACTCTTTAAGGGAAACGGTCCAAACCATTATCCAAGACAGGACTGCGCTATTGCGGATTTATCTATGGAATATGTTAAAACTTGTATTTTGGTATGTACTTCCTTATTTGATTCTGATTGAAAACCATCCTAAAATAGATTTTCTACTGACCATTTCGTTTATCAGCTTTGCAGTAGTGCTTTCAGGGGTTATTCCTACGCCTGCTGGTATTGGTTCCTTTGAATTTGTCTATTTGTTATTATTCAGACCAGTTGTTGGAACAGTTGACGCAGTTTCTTCGCTTTTACTGTATCGTTTCAGTTCCTTTATCTTGCCATTTCTCTATGGATTTGTGTATGTGATTGCTGAACGGCGAAGAGTGATCAAAGAAGAAATAATAGAAGTAAAAAAAGAGAATAAAGAAAATCAAGGGTAGGTCTTTTATAAGATCTACCCTTTTTATCAAATCAAAGAAAAACGTTATGGATAAGATAATTTTACGTTTGTTTGGCTCTTTTTTTTATATACATACAATCAATTTTGTTTTTTAAGATTTATATAAGTCGAGAAAAAAAGTCAAAAAACTATGTGTATATTTTGACCAAAATTGACCAAAGCGATATAATAGTTTTTGTAAAGATCAAAGAAATAAGTGATCTTACCTTTAATTAGGAGGGTATACCTGTATGAATATTGAGAAAATGACTACGACGCTTCAAGAAGCGATTGCTGAAGCTCAACAGATTGCGGTCACTCGAAAACATCAAGATATCGACATTGCCCATGTATGGAAAATCTTTTTACAACCTAATCATTTTGGTCGAAATTTCTATACGGATGCCGGATTGGATGTCGAATCTTTTGAACATGAAATTGATCGTCTACTGGATGAGTATCCAGTTGTTTCTGGTGGAAACGTCCAATATGGACAAAACCTCAGCCAGAATTTCTTTCGATTATTGAATGAAGCAGACCAAATACGTGAAAGCTTCGGCGACGAGTTTCTTTCAACGGAAGTCGTTATTTTAGCGTTGATGAAATTAAAAAATTATCCGTTAACTGTTTATTTGAATAAAAACGGATTATCTGAAAAAGAATTGCGTAAAAACATCGAAGAGATGAGAGGAGGAGAAAGAGTGACCTCACAAAACCAAGAAGAACAATACAAAGCATTAGAAAAATACGGCGTTGATTTAGTACAGCAAGTCAAAAGCGGAAAAATGGATCCAATCATCGGTCGTGATGAAGAAATCCGTGATGTCATCCGTATTCTTTCACGAAAAACAAAAAATAATCCTGTTCTGATAGGAGAACCCGGTGTAGGGAAAACGGCAATCGTTGAAGGGCTTGCTCAACGTATCGTACGCAAAGATGTGCCTGAAAATTTAAAAGATAAAACGATTTTTTCATTAGATATGGGTGCATTGATCGCTGGAGCAAAATTCCGTGGTGAATTTGAAGAAAGACTAAAAGCAGTCTTGAAAGAAGTCAAAAAAAGTGATGGACGTATCCTCTTGTTCATCGATGAAATCCACAATATCGTAGGGGCAGGAAAAACAGAAGGAAGTATGGATGCCGGAAATCTGTTGAAACCAATGCTTGCTCGCGGTGAATTACATTTGATCGGTGCCACAACTTTAGATGAGTACCGTCAATATATGGAAAAAGACAAAGCGTTGGAACGTCGCTTTCAAAAGGTATTAGTCAAAGAACCAACAGTGGAAGATACGATCAGTATTCTGCGTGGATTAAAAGAACGTTTTGAGATCCACCATGGTGTTAACATCCATGACAACGCATTAGTAGCAGCAGCTACTTTATCTGACCGTTATATTACTGATCGGTTCTTACCGGACAAAGCAATCGATTTGATCGATGAAGCCAGTGCAACGATTCGGGTAGAAATGAACTCTATGCCAACGGAATTAGATCAAGTTACTAGACGTTTGATGCAGTTGGAAATCGAAGAAGCTGCACTGAAAAAAGAATCAGATGATGCAAGTAAAAAACGCTTGAAAAATTTGCAAGAAGAATTAGCTGAACTTCGTGAAGAAGCAAATGCGATGAAGATGCAGTGGGAAACAGAAAAAGAAGAAGTCAATTCTGTTTCAGCAAAACGTGCTGAAATCGATAAAGCAAAACACGAATTAGAAGATGCAGAAAATAACTATGATTTAGAACGCGCTGCTGTATTGCGTCATGGTACGATACCTCAATTAGAAAAAGAATTGAAGGAATTAGAAGCTAAAGCAAAAGACAGCGAGATTAAGATGGTTCAAGAGTCCGTTACCGAAAATGAGATTGCTCAAGTCGTTGGCAGATTAACGGGTATCCCCGTAACGAAACTTGTAGAAGGTGAACGAGAAAAACTGATTAAATTGAATGAAACACTTCACAAACGAGTGATTGGTCAAGATGAAGCAGTTGATGCGGTCAGTGACGCGGTAATTCGTTCACGGGCTGGATTGCAAGACCCAAATCGTCCTCTAGGTTCTTTCCTTTTCCTAGGACCAACTGGTGTCGGAAAAACCGAATTAGCGAAAGCGTTAGCTGAGAACTTGTTTGACTCAGAAGATCATATGGTACGGATCGATATGAGTGAATATATGGAAAAACATGCTGTGTCTCGTCTAGTCGGAGCTCCTCCAGGCTATGTAGGTTACGAAGAAGGTGGTCAATTAACGGAAGCTGTCAGACGAAATCCTTATACAATCGTCTTGTTGGATGAAATCGAAAAAGCGCATCCGGATGTCTTCAATATCTTGTTACAAGTCCTAGATGACGGACGCTTGACTGATTCAAAAGGGCGAGTAGTAGATTTCAAAAATACGGTTCTAATCATGACTAGCAATATCGGTTCACAGTTACTGTTGGAAGGTGTGACTGCTGATGGAACGATTCCAGAAGCAGTGGCTGAACAAGTCAACACGCTATTACGTGGAAACTTCAAACCAGAATTCTTGAACCGAATCGACGACACGATTTTATTTACACCATTGAGCCTAGACAACGTGAAAGGAATCGTTGACAAAATGGTGGCGCAATTGGCACAACGTCTGGAACATCAAGAAATCCTGCTGACAATCAGTGATGAAGCCAAAACGTGGATTGCTGAAAATGCTTATGAACCAGCATATGGTGCAAGACCATTGAAACGATTTATCACTAAGGAAGTAGAAACACCACTAGCTAAAGAAATCGTTGCAGGACATGTTATGCCTAAATCAAAAGTAACGATTACTTTACTTGATGGACAACTTCATTTCAAAACAGAAGAGCTAGAAGAAATCGTCTAATCTTCCATTGAGACTATGAAAGAAAAAGGGGGTGTGACACAACTAGTGTCACACCCCCTTTTTCCGAATAAATTCCAGAAGTAGCTTCTTCGAAAAATAAGTCGAAATTTCTTGAAGCTGCCCGCTTCTGTCACAACCTCTTTTATTAGGTATTTTTCACTTTTTCTAATTTATAACTTTCAAAGTAACGCTCATCTTTTTTACTTTGAGACCATGCAAACAATCCCATTAAGGCAGCACCTATCGTATTTGTCAGCAAGTCGCCCATCGTATCCATCAATGCTGCTCGTCCGACAAACAGTGTGCCATCAGAAGCAGCAAAACGTTGAAGATTCATGCCTAAGAACTGGTCGCATAAGAATTCCCAGAACTCCCAAAACACGCCGCAAAGTCCAGCAAACGCAAAGCCGAATAAGAGGAACAACCAAGGACTGGTTTTTGATATCTCAGCATCTTTCATCAAGTAACCAATCAATCCATAGCCAAGAGCTGTCAGGACCATTGGACTCACCGCATGTAAGATTTTGTCCCAAAAAGAGATGATACTGATCAAATGCATCCCTGTACCTAAAAAGACAGAGATGAATAAGAAGAACCAGTAAAACAAAACGATTGCTGCTGGAATTTTAAGTTTGAAAACTGTCAAAATGACTTGTGGCATGAAAATCAATGCAATCCCTAATAAAGATTCCACGATAAATGTGATTCCTTGAGAAGTCGAATACTTTTGGGTGATAAATTCATAAAAATTATAGCAGACAACGAATACACCAAAAGCAAGTAAAGCTATTTGAACCTTTTTGATTTCTTTAATCACTGAAAGTCCCTCCATCTAAAAATCTTTTTACTTCTGAAAGCAACTCAGTCTCTGAAGAAACCACTTTTCCGTTCAATTTGATCAGTCCTACTGTATATAAGTTCAGATAGTGAAATTGATTTTCAGCTGTTTCTTGTAGCGCAGCGATTTTTTTCGGGTGGGTTCCGCCTTGCTGTCGAGTATCAGTATATAAGCCGATCACTGGGATGCCTTTCGCATAAGCCACACCGATTTCCGATGCTACCCCGGCATCGATCGTCAGCCCATCTAGTAAAGCAATCATTAAATCACTAGCCAACACTTTTTCTGTGTCAGCAAGAGCAATCATTCGACTGTCTGCATAAGCAGTTTTGTCATTGATTGCTTCATTTTCTTGAGGAAGATAGATCGAAAGCTCAGAAGAGAGCTCTCTGATTTCTTTAACTAACTGTTGGTTATATAACAAATCACTTTTAGCAAACATTGGTGCGGCAAAATAAATTTTCATCTAAACATCATCCTTTTTATCAAAAATAATCGCTAAAGTAAGCTTCCATGTTTGGAATGATACGCTCTAGTGACTTCAGTGTTTCTTCATCTGTTTCTAACCGTTCGATTCTTGCCAAATAAGAAGCACGGCGATAATTCATCATCAAGCAAGTCAATGTTTGGATATCCAGTCGAACGGATTTTCCTATAGGTTCATTTAAGACACGGACTTGTCCCTGTTCATCCCATGTTAAAGCGAAGACACCATTATTCCAAGGAGCGACAGGATCTTCAATGATGAAATGAAAAGCATCAGCTGTTCCAACAAACGGAAACCGTTGAAGGAATTCTTTTACATCAACGATCCGAGCCATAAAATATGGTTCGATCTGCTCTTTGATCTGACTATCTTCAATCAAAAATGCTAAAGGCTCATTTTTATAAATATCTCCATGTACCCAGTAGATCATGGAAAAATGTGCGGAAATAAAGTTCCATAAGCCATTTCGAGCTTCTTGATCAAGATAGAACATTTCTTTTACGTGAAATATTTCTTCAGCTACCCAGTAGAATAGAACACCTCTTGGTTCATGGTTGCTATCGTAGTAGACAGCGGCTGTGCGCTCATCTTCATTTTCGAAACGCCAATACTCTTCCCAATGAAAATCACTGCGGAATAAAGCACCATGGTTTTGTTGGGCAAATTTGTCATAAACGGAAAATACGTCTGGATGATCAACTGGTAATCGCTCAACCATACCACTTACTGGGATTTGTTTAGGTAGCTGTGTATCTCTGATTTTAAAGGAAAGTTTATCAGACATGATTTCCCATCCTTTACGCCGATAGTAGGGGATACTGTAAGGATACAAATAAGAGATCCATTGCTTATTCTTGCGCATATTATCCAATGCAACGATAATTAGATCTTGCATCAATCCATGGTTAGCATATTCTGGATAAGTTCCAACTCCAGTCACACCACCCATTTTATAACGTGCACCGTGAATATTGACTTCACAAGGATAGATAGCGATTTGAGAGATCAGTTTATTTTCGTGGAACCATCCGAACACTTTCGATACTTCCAAAATCGGTTTTTTGGAACGGATAAAAGCTCGTTTATTCTCAAACCCGCTTTCCTCGATATCTGCTTCAGTCACTTGGAACACATAGGAAAGTAATTCATTGAATTGATCGATATGTTCTTGAGTGACCGGTTTTAATTCAAGATTTTCTCTAAAATCTTTTTGATCCATTTTTTCATCTCCATTTATTAGCTTGATAACAGTATAGCAAAATTCTACAAAAAAAACTTCTATAGCTGACTAATTAAAAACTCTTTAAATTACTGCTTTTCGTTGGTATAATGGAAAGTGCTGATTATATGAAAAGAGGAGACGCTATGGATATAAAGAAAATGAAAGAACGCCAAGAGCAGATTCGTAATTTTTCGATCATCGCTCATATCGACCATGGGAAATCTACATTGGCCGATCGTATTTTAGAAATGACGCACACTGTGACGTCTCGCGAAATGCAAGATCAGCTGTTAGACTCGATGGATTTGGAACGTGAACGTGGAATCACGATTAAATTAAATGCTGTAGAACTCAATTACACAGCGAAAAATGGAGAAACATATATCTTTCACTTGATTGACACCCCAGGGCACGTCGACTTCACCTATGAAGTCTCTCGAAGCCTTGCTGCCTGTGAGGGTGCCGTTTTAGTGGTCGATGCAGCACAAGGAATCGAAGCCCAAACATTGGCCAATGTTTATTTGGCCTTAGACAATGATTTGGAGATCCTGCCAGTCATCAATAAAATCGACCTACCCGCAGCAGATCCCGAACGTGTCCGTCAAGAAATCGAAGACGTAATCGGAATTGATGCTAGTGAAGCTGTATTAGCTAGTGCCAAATCAGGGATTGGGATTGAAGATATTCTCGAGCAGATCGTGGAATATGTTCCTGCACCAAGTGGAGACTTAGATGCACCGCTAAAAGCTTTGATCTTTGACTCTATTTATGATAGTTACCGCGGTGTTGTTCTAAATGTCCGAATCACGGACGGTATGGTCAAACCCGGAGACAAAATCAAACTGATGAGTAATGGAAAAACATTTGATGTTACAGAGGTCGGGGTCTTCTCGCCAAAAGCAGTTGCTAGAGACTTTTTGATGGTCGGTGATGTCGGTTATATCACAGCAAGTATCAAAACTGTCCAAGATACACGAGTAGGGGATACAGTAACGTTAGCAGACAATCCTGCTGCTGAAGCTTTACCAGGTTACCGAAAAATGAATCCGATGGTTTATTGTGGTCTTTATCCAATTGATACTTCTCGTTACAACGATTTGCGGGAAGCTTTAGAAAAACTGCAATTGAATGATGCTGCTTTACAATTCGAACCAGAAACCTCTCAAGCATTAGGTTTTGGGTTCCGCTGTGGATTCCTCGGACTTCTTCATATGGATGTCGTCCAAGAACGCTTGGAACGGGAATTCAATCTAGAATTGATCACGACTGCACCATCCGTTATTTACCATGTTAATAAAACGGATGGTACGACTGCTACAGTAGATAACCCGGCAGATTTTCCTGAACCTGTAACGATCCAGGATGTAGAAGAACCATTCGTCAAAGCACAGATCATGGTCCCAAATGATTTTGTCGGTGCAGTAATGGAACTTTCTCAACGAAAACGGGGAGAATTCATTACGATGGATTATTTAGATGATTACCGAGTAAATGTCGTCTATAATATTCCGCTTTCTGAAATTGTCTTTGACTTTTTCGACAAATTGAAATCAAGCACGAAAGGCTATGCCTCATTGGATTATGAAATGTCTGGTTATCAAAAAAGCAAGTTAGTGAAGATGGACATCTTGCTGAATGGAGAAAAAGTCGATGCATTAAGCTTTATCGTTCACCGAGACTTTGCCTATGAACGTGGAAAAGCAATCGTTGAAAAACTGAAAAAACTAATCCCACGCCAACAATTTGAGGTGCCAATCCAAGCAGCTATTGGACAAAAAATCGTTGCCCGTTCAGACATCAAGGCCTTGCGTAAAAACGTCTTGGCTAAATGTTATGGTGGAGATGTTTCTCGTAAACGTAAACTCTTAGAGAAACAAAAAGAAGGGAAGAAGCGGATGAAACAAATCGGCTCCGTCGAAGTTCCGCAAGAAGCCTTCATGGCCGTTCTGAAAATGGATGAGGAAGAAAGTAAGAAGTAGCAAGGAATTTAGGAGTTTCTTAGCTTTCAAAATTTGTGAAATTCAAAAATATTCGCCCTATGTTCGCCCAAGTTTTTACTTGGGCGAATTTTTTGCATTTTAAATCAAAGATCTTTTCAGACGTTGGGCGAAAATATCAACAGCTTCATTTTTCATTTTTTGGTTACATGTGCGTAAGCATCCATAGTAGTAACTAATCTAGAATGACCAACTCGAGCCTGGATTTCTTTTGGGTTTGCCACCGGATTGTTACCGGTGGCTTTTTTTGGTAAAATTCAAGAATTTTTTCTTAAATTCTCCATGATATCTATCGTTTCAGTTTTTATCTTATTTGTCACATGAGAATAGGTGTACATCAAATAATGCCTTGGATACCTTGGAATCAGTGGATGAGTTGGAAACAACTTTGGATTAATCAAAAGAATACATGTATAAACTGAGTTATGCCGTTTAAGTTAACGCAGAATCCCTAGCTATTTAAAAAATGGTTTGGCTAAGATCTCTCAAAAAGAGTATTTATTCAAATAACTTTTTAGAAAAATAATTAGGCTAGAAACAAAAGAAGCCAGCTACAAGAGCTGGAAAAGTTAATTTTTTGTATTCAGATAAATTAATATACAAATAAAAAATACTATCGAAAACACTAACCCAACTAAATAATTGGATAAAAAAAGGGGATCAGAATCTGAATCATCCCAAATCTTGATCATGAAATAGATAAATGGGAGGAATGAGACGATCAATAAACAATCTTTTTTACGCCATATTTTCAAACAACTTAGAACAATAATTTTATATGCACAAGTAACCCAGAATAAGATTTTACTAATAAATAACAAAGTTATATCCCCTTTATTTTTTCTCTTTCCCAATATATTTATTTTATCACTATTTATTTATTATGAGAAAGAAATGAGACTAAGGGGAGAAGTCACAACAAAGTTTCTGAAGAAGAAGTATATAAAATGGCAAATCGACGTATTGTTAATGCGAGTGAAGCTATTCGTAAGTTTGGATTTCTATATTAGATAATGATCGTCAATGGGAGGGAACGGAATAAAAATAAAAGACGGATTTTACGATAGTAGTCATGGTATTGATGGTTAAATACTAGATATGCCGATAAAGTACCCTAATTAATTCGGATTGAAAGAATGATGAAATGCGATAGACAGCAACGGTTGAAAAATAGTAAGAACAATTAGGAAGAGTTGAAATTCACATCCTTGTTTTTACTATTTCCGTTGCTGTCTATCAATTTATAAACATCAAAGTTATGTTTACTTAAAATATATCAATTGCTTATTGTCAAAGATAAATATAATACGCATCAGCTTCCGAAGTAACAGAATTTACCTTATGGAGTCCTTCTAATTTGATGTGGAGTTCATTGGCAACTTCTTCAATATATTTGTTAAATATCCTATTTTCTAATTTTAAATAATTAGCAATCTCTATAGAAATAACTTTTTTACGTTCTTTTCCTATAAACTGAATATTAAAATTCCTTATAACGTTGTTTCTATCACTTTCATTAGGAAAGCTACTTCTCATTGATACATATTCTTTTATAGATGCAAGAGTGCTTTTTATCATTTGAAATTCATCCATAACTTCACCTTCTCTAATTATTTTAATTTTAATTTAATTATACATGATACTTCTGTTTCTAGCTATTTTTTTGCTGAAGAGAAGATTGAGGTCATTATGCAGGAGAAGAATGAAGAGGCAGCTAATTATTCAAATGAAAAATTTGATAAAACAAATCAAACACAGATTACAATAAATGGTCGTTTTTGCAGTTTGATCGTGTAAGATTTGTAAAATAATAAAGCTAAGATAAGCACAGCGGTTTCTAGTAAGGCGTATTATGAATTGATCCACAACAAGATAAATCAGAATTTTATTTAAATGAGTAAAAAAAGAGAAAATAAGGCACTTAAAGTCTAGCGACTACCGTTAGGGGAAAAGATAAACAGATTCTTTTCATATTTTTTAGTTACATAGACATTCAGAAAAAAAGACAATCAACTAGTGATCGTCTTTTAGAAGGTTACCAATTAATTTTATAATATTGCTAGAAAATAAGATAAGAGCAAGACCTAAAATATTTACAAAAAAATTGAAATCTAAAAAAATAGCATTAAGAATAACAAGAATCATTCCGATGTACAAAAATATATCAGTGTTAAGTTTGTTGATAGGTGTCATGTTTCTACCTCCAATCACTTTTAGAAAAGAGTATCTCTTATTTATTTTATAGTCAATACCTTAATAATAAGTCGATAGAAACAAGAATTAAGGAGAAACAGATGGATGTCGATTGATAGTACTAGTATAAAGACAAAAACAACAAGTGAGAAAATTTATAGTTATAAAAGCAGAAAAATTAATAATTCTTATAAAGATATCGCAAAACAACGATAAAAAGAATAAGAGATAAAAACAACCCTACTACGTAAAAATTTAATGCTGAAAGCGATTGATAAAATGTATGTTTTATTATTTTTATTATAAAAAACGCAGATGGTAAAAAAGAAAGCACTAATATAATCGCTTTTCTAGAACGTTTAGTGAAGTAAAAGAAAGAGATGACACCAATACAGACTGGAATCCAAAATAAAAGCATACTAAATGTGACCACAGTATCATCTCCCATATAGTCTTATATCAATTAGGATAATAGCATTTTATCACCTAATAGCCAACTAATAACCAAATAATAAGAAGAATAGTTTCGAATGAATCACAGATACCTCAAATTAACAAAATTAAGAAAACACGAACTAACTGCAGCGAAAGCAAAATTAAAAAAAGAATACGGAGTTTCTGAAGAAGAAACATATAAAGTTGCGAAAAATAGTATTGCTAATATAACCACACTGCAAACATTTTGTTTAAAAACGGAAGTAGTTAACGAAGAACAAAAAGAAACTAGATATTACTCGATTAATTGATAGAGAGATCATTCATTGAAGGTCTTTCGCGTTGGTTAATCAATTATTGTGATTTTCTGAAATTTCACATCTTTTTATTTATATTTAAGCCGTATATCGAGTGATTATCCTTGTGTTAGCATTACATCCGTGTTATAGTAAATAAGTAATCTAATTTGAAACGTAATCTGAGCGATATATTCACACTATAAAAACTCCTTTTACCAAGTAATATTAATTGCAATAAAACACGTATTATATACGTATCAGGAGGAAATATATATGAATAACGGTACAGTAAAATGGTTTAACTCAGATAAAGGTTTTGGTTTCATCACTGGTGAAGATGGAAATGACGTATTCGCTCATTTTTCAGCAATCCAAGGAGAAGGCTTTAAGTCTTTAGATGAAGGCCAAGCAGTTACTTATGATATTGAAGAAGGACAACGTGGTCCTCAAGCAGTAAATATCGTAAAATAATGTTGAACGTTTACCGCCTCATATGAGGTGGTTTTTTTGTTTATGTCGGTAGAAAAAATTCCTCACCGTAATATTAGGTGAGGGATTTTTTTCGTTCATTAATTAATTTTAACATTATTTTTTGCTTCAGTTTGGCTATTTTCTGACAGCCAGTTTTTACCTGCTTTATCTGAAATTGTCGAATCGTAAAGAAGCTACTTTTTTGAGCAAAGGAATTTACATATTTTATTAAAAATGGTTTAATGGTTTAAACTAATAAACGAAAGAGGTAGATCACAATGAATGGACACGATCGCTTAAAAACAGAACTAGAATCATTAAGTGATTTTTTAGCAGCTTTAGGTGACAGAAAAAGACAATTGATTTTGATTAGATTATTAAATGAAAAAAGCTGTCATGGTTTGCAAGTAGGAGAACTAACTGACGATACAGGTTTATCAAGACCAGCAGTATCGCACCACTTGAAAATTTTAAAAGACGCCGATTTATTAGAGGTCAGAGAAGAAGGAACAAAAAATTTTTACTATTTAAAACACGAAAATAAAAATATATATAAACTAAGAGATTTTTTGTCTGACGTAATAGACGAAATAGAGGAGCTAAAAAACAGTGAAGAAAATTCTGATAGTTGAAACAAATGTCAATCAATACAAAGGAACAAATAAAGCTACTGGGCTTTGGCTAGGAGAAACAGTAGAATTTTTAGCAGAAATCTATAAATATCAATTTGAAGCTGATTTTGTCAGTCCGTTAGGTGGTTATGTACCGATTGACCCTCGAAGTATGAGAAATCTAGATTCTGATGTAATAGACCTTTATTCTAATAAAGCTTTTATTGAAAAAGGTTTGAGGAATACGTTGTCTCCTGCAAACGTAAAGAGCAAAGATTATACTGCTATTTACTTTACTGGTGGGCATGGTGTCATGTGGGATTTTCCCGAGAATAGTGCATTACAAAAAATAGCTAGTGATATTTATGAATCAAATGGATATGTGTTATCTGTGTGCCATGGTATAGCAGGTTTATTTAATATCAGACTTGCTAATAATGACTATTTAATAGCAAATAAAAAATTGACTGGTTTTACTAAAACGGAGGAATTATTGGCGATGAAAAGCAAAGTAGTTCCTTTTGATAATGAAGAGATGACTGTAAGGAGAAAAGGATATTTTATCAAGAAGCGTTTCTTTAAGAGTCATGTGGTAAAGGATGGACATCTGATTACTGGACAAAATCCGTATTCAACAAGAGAACTAGCACGAACATTCATCAAGGAGGTTATCTAAATGCAAACAGTTATTGGCAGTAATGGCCAAATTGGATACGAGTTAGCAAAAGAACTTAATCAAACTTACGGGAAACAGCTTCGCTTAGTTAGTCGAAATCCGAAATCAATCAACGATACAGACGAACTAATCTCAGCGGATATTTTAGATCGTGAGGCAACTATTTGCGCTGTAGCAGGAAGTGAGATTGTTTATTTTGCTGCAGGATTACCGATGGACTCCGAACAGTGGAAAACAAAATTTGAAATCATGTTAGAAAACGTCATACAGGCTTGTAAAGAAACAAAGGCGAAATTAGTTTTTTTCGATAATACTTATATGTACGAAAAAAATGACACGGAACAATTTGAGGATAGCAAATTTATTTATGATGGTATCAAATCCACTGTTCGAGCTAAAATGGCAGACCGGCTAGTGACTGAAATGGAGAATCCTGACATCGATGTGATGATTTGTCGCGCTCCTGAATTTTATGGACCTAATAAGACGCAAAGTATTACAAACAGTTTATTGTTTAACCGAGTGAAAAATGATAAGACTGCTTGGTTACCAATTTCTGATCAAACATTAAGGACCTTAATATGGACACCTGATGCTAGTAAAGCCATGGCGCTTTTAGCAAATCAGCCTGACACTTATAACCAAACCTGGCATCTACCTTGTGATGTAAGTCGAACATATGAAGAGATGATAAAGTTGATGGAAGAAAAATTGCACAAACCGGTAAAATATAAAGTGATCAAACAATGGATGTTTGATCTTGGCTCTATATTCAATAAAAATATGCAAGAGCTAAAAGAGTTATTACCTAGATATCATTATGACAACAAGTTTAATTCTGATAAATTTAAAAAGAAATTTCCAGATTTTGAAATAACAACATTCTCAAATGCATTAGACGATTTATTCAAGTTAGAAAAGTAATATTACTCGAGAGAAAAAACGATAGTTGACTTTCCATATTTAATGGATGTCAACTATCGTTTTTTACGTTTTATCTCATGCTTAGAATAACAATTGCCAAGTAAAGCCAAACTTGTCAGTCACCCAGCAAACTTCCGTATACTTCTCATAGTTTTTTTCATGCATCATTACAGTTCCGCTATCTTTTAATATATTAAACGCCTGATCGAATTCTGCCTGATCATCTACTTCAATCAAAATGGTAGATGCCCAGGTGGAGGCAGGTGCAGGGAAATCTTTTGACATATCCAAAAATCCAATTACTTGATTGCCTAATTTAAGTTCGCCTTCAAGTATAAGATCCGGTTCCTCTTTACTGGTATCTCCATACCGATTCAACTTAGTGATTTCGGAGTTAGGAAAAGCTTTGTGATACCAATTGATTGCTTCTTCTGCTTGACCATTATACGTCAAAAACGGCAATATTTGCTTCATCTTTTTCCCTCCAGATTCCTTTTTGTGAGATCGATTGCAAAGCGATTGTAACATGGAATGGGTAAAAAAGACTAAGGAAAGGAACTAAATCGAAATGGTGAATTCTCCTGCATAAGTTTCATGGGATTCTTTAAGTGTTTATGACAAGTTTTTCTTTCATTAATAATCAGTCTAGTATTTATATAAAAACGCGGATAGCAAATATAATAGGGAAATATGTGCCGGATAAAAGATATAGAAGAAATATTTCATTCCTTTTCCTTTTTGTCCGTTATATAACAATATCGGGATGACTGAAAAGATCATTATCCACTGGGTCGTACCCAAGAAGAAGTATATGCCGGCAACGATTGAGATAATAATACATTGAATGCTACGGTGATTTCTTGCTAAATAAAGTAAAGGAATCAAAAGAACCATAAAATTATTTTCTGCTAAAAGCAGTGCAGGTAAAAATGACGTAATCAGCATAAAAACAATTTTATTTTGAACGATTACTGGACTGGAAAATAACAAGGGAATAAATAGTGAGAGTAAGATTGGTAAAATGAACAAGAAAATACTTGTAAGAATCTTTTTCCAACTTCCAGTATTTTTTCCATCAGTGAAAAGATCAATTGCATACATCATGACCGTACCAATAAACAAATCTCTAAAAATATTATTTATCAATACCACTTCATCATAATGAACGATATTACCAAGAAAATAAGTGAAGAAAGCCATAAGAACCATTGAGAAATAAAGTCGCTTCATATATTTCTTTTTATCATGTGTATGTGAGAAGCCTACAACGCTTATAAAAAAGAACAAAGTAGCAACTGGCCTACCAAACCAATCCAGCCAATCGGGAGCACCAAACGGATAAAACATTTGATGAATGTGATCGATAAACATCAACGTAATCCCTAAAATTTTTAGATCAAAGGTAGAAAATCCTTTTTTCAAGCTAACAGTATTCAAATTTTTCCCTCCTAATTAAATAAATGAAACAAGTGACAGTTGTATTATTAATAAAGTTGAGCAAGAATCACAATCGAAAAAGCTAACACTTTTGTCATATGATTTTCTATAATAATTAACGAGATGGAGAAATCATCTTTGAAATATTAGTGAATGGGAGATAAAATAGAGTGTAACTATAATTAAATTATGTAAACCTGAAGACTGCAAGTAATTTCTATGCCAATATATCACGAAACTAGAAGTACTCCAATTTGTCTAAACGTTTATCTATAATAAAAAAGTGCGAAATGCCGCACTCTTTATTTAGTTTTTATGCAAAAAATCAAGTTATAAGATAAAGTAGGTGGGATTTTGTTACTATGAATAACATAATAAGAAAGTAAAGTGGATTGATTTGAGATCTTTTTATACTTCAAAAAAGATAACACCCAACTTTCAAAAATATGTTTTGGAAGTTGGGACAAACGAGTTAATACATTTTAATACATTATTTTTTATTCAAAAAAAATAGCACAATGGCAAAGATCGTAAGAGAGATCATAAGCCCCAATGAATGACTAAAAAGAAAAGCAGAATCACATGCCATATCATCCCATATTTCTTCAAGAAAATAAATAAGCGGGAAAAAGGGAAGGAATAGTAGAACATCGATCCAGCACCATTTTTTTCTTCTTTTGAAATAACATAAAACAATAAACATGAACGTGCAGGGAAGTAAAAACAAAGCTTTACTCATAACTAACAAAATACCAGCTCCTTTTATTTTTTTCTCCCCCACATTCAAAGAGTAACAATGGTATGTACTTAATAATAGAAAAATGGATCAACTTGTATGAATAACAGCTGAAAAGATCTGCACCAAATAAAAAACTTCCAGCCAAAACTGACTGGAAGTTTATTTTTTTCTGAAATATTCTAACACAAATATGAAAAAGATGGCCGAAGCTAATAAGCCGATTTCGTAGCAAAACAATGAGATACCAGAGTCGTAATAATAAAATCCTCTAATCTTATGGATAAAATAGATCATCGGACAAGCAGATAAGAGTAAGTATTTGTTAGGCCTTTTGAATAAGTAAAAGAAAGCACTGGTCATTATGATAAATGGTATCCAAAACAAAAGTTTACTTAAGACAATCAAATGATCAACTCCCATATTTTTTACCAAGAGAGATCATAACATCTTTATCGTAAAAACAAAATATTTTTTTGCTCATTTTGAAAATTTAAACATACTCGTTTTTATCCAAATATATAAAAATCGCCCCTCATTCATCGAGAGGCGATAAGTTCTAATTTAACTCAATTTTTTTTGTTTCTTTTGGCTGATGAGCTGTTTTAGGTAATACCAATTTCAGCACACCGTTTTTAAAGGTTCCAGTGATTTTTTCTTCATCAACATTAGGAAGATAGAATGAACGTTTGTAAGAGACCGAATGTCTTTCTTTCCGTACATAGTTGCCATCTTCTTTATCTTCTGTATGGGACTCATGATTGGCGGAGATCGTCAAAGTATTATCTGAATATTCAACTGTCGTGTCTTCTTTGTCACAGCCAGGCATATCAGCAGTTAGTTTGTATTCTTTTTCATTTTCGACTAAATCTACTTTTGGATAACTTGAAACACCTAAAAAATCATTGAATGCTGGACTAAACACGTCATTGAAATCAGGGAACATGTCGCGAATGCTAGGTACATTTGCCATTTTTGATCATCCTTTCAATAAGTATTTTTTATTTATCCCTATTTACGTAATAACTCTATTTTGAAAAAAATGCAAGTATAATGGTTAGCTTTGTGAATATTTCATCTAATACGATACAAAGGCTATCTTTCTAATTTGAAAAAGGGATCATTAAAATAATAAGAAGAAAATATGTCAAAAGGTAAAAAAGTAAATTCTTCTATCCAAATATAGAAAAATTGAATCTAGAAAACCGTCCGACAATAAATTTCATTAACTCAGTTGACCGAAAATGAAGTAGATACCAAAAATTTATCAAGAGAGCAAGTAGAGAAGTGAGTATATTCATAAGAGAAATAGCTGTAACGAATTATTAGGTTAATGCAAATGCTTATTTATACTCCATATAACTTTCTCAGAAAAAATAATACCGATAATGACTTGCTAGTACTGTAAATCCGTATAATATCATCTAATCAAAATGGTGTTCCATTTGCATCTGTCATCGTAATCGATCCTTCGGGTGACACTCGATAAAAACCAACGCTTCCAGATCCCCCTTGGGAACGGATTTGTTTGCTGGAAGCTGTGAACAAATAATCTCGATCAATTTTTTGATAAAAGCTAATAACAATATCGTCACTTTGTAATTCGGAACGGTGGGCAATAAGAAATAGAAGTGCTTTGTCAGAGTTTTCTAATGGAAGAGAAGGTACAGTGCTTTCTTGCATTTCAGATGTTGAAGAAATGCTAGACGACTGAATACTTGATTGGCTATGTTGCGAATCTACATTACCAGTAGAAGTATTAGTAATGGAAGTAGTAGAAGTACTTTTAGTTGAACCAACCTCAGTTGTTGAAATGGCTGCTGAAGATTCTTTAACAGAATTCTTTGTTTTATATCCACAGGCAGAAAAAAGTATTACAGTTCCCAACAAGCCTGCGTAAATCCCTTTATGCATGATAGCTCCTCCTAAAATAGATTATCTTTATTCAGTATATCACTTAAACAAAGAAAAGCAGATGGTTTAAAATGAAAAAACCTTCCCGATAAAGGGAAGGTTCATGAAGATAATAACTTTTTTAATAATTATAGCTTTCTAATATCTTTCATCAACTTTTCTAGTAATCATTGGGAAAAATTTCAAGCAGTAGATCGCACAAATACCTACGACGATATAAATGATCTTCGCAAAAATAGTTGTTGAACCACCAGCAATCATAGCTACTAAATCAAGTTCGAACAAGCCTACCAACAGCCAGTTCAACCCTCCCACAATCAATAAAGTTAATGCAATAGCATCTAAAGTTTTCATTAGAATTCTCCTTTCTTAAATGATAAAACAATTATATATCAAAAAGAGAAACATTGCTTATATAACGCTCAGGAATTTTAGCAATCTATGCAAAAAGATGAAAATTTTTTTTGCTCTTCCATTAGTACACATTTTTTAGCTGAAGCTGTAAATTTCATGTCTTAATTTTTTTTAGTGAGCTTTTATACTGGATTTGTAAGAAAAAAGAAGGAGAGGATCACATATGTCGGATTGGTTGGATATTGCAGGAAAAGTAGTAATTGTAACTGGAGGTTCCTCAGGAATTGGAAGAAGTATCGTCGAAAATTTGTTGAAGCAGAATGCACAAGTAGCGAATTTTGATGTAACTGAATGCCGTATACAGCATGAAAACCTACTATCTTTAAAAGTCGATGTGTCTTCTAAAACGGACATAGAAGAAGGGATATATAAAGTAATGAAACATTTCAAGACGATCGATGGTCTAGTCAATAATGCAGGAATAAATATTCCTTCTCTTCTAATAGATAGAAATCATCCAAAAAGCAAGTATGAATTATCAGAACAAGTTTTTGATAAGATGATCGCTGTCAATCAAAAAAGTGTATATTTGATGAGCCAAGCAGTTGGAAGAATCTTGGTGCAAAAGGGATCAGGAGTGATCGTGAATCTTTCTTCTGAATCAGGATTGGAAGGATCAGAAGGACAGAGCTGTTATGCTGCTACAAAAGCAGCGATGAACAGTTTTACTCGTTCTTGGGCAAAAGAGTTAGGAAAGAGGAATGTTCGTGTGGTAGGTGTTGCACCAGGGATACTGGAAGAAACCGGTTTGAGAACACAAGAATATGAAGAAGCTCTTTCTTATACGAGAGGTATAAGCGTCGAACAGCTGAGAAACGGTTACAGTCGAACAAGTACGATCCCTCTAGGAAGGAGTGGTAAGCTGCAAGAAGTGGCGGATCTAGTCTGCTATTATCTTTCAGAAAGATCAAGTTATATCACTGGAGTCACGACTAATATTTCAGGAGGTAAAACAAGAGGATAAAGAATAGGGGGGACGCACGTGACGCTAGTAAACAGATGGTACCAATTATTGAAATTACTAGTCACTCACAAGAAAGTTTCAATCCAGGAAGTGCAAAAAGAAATCAAAACCAGTAATCAAACCATAAAAAAAGATATTGGGGAGTTGAATGAAGAAATTGCCGGTATTGCAAAAATCATCCAAAAAAACAAACATTTTGAACTTGAAATTTATGATTTTGATTTTTTTGATGAGATCATGCAAGGAAAATTGAAAACAGCCAGTGATTTCAATTCGGCATCCAAAAGAATCGCTTATTTACTAAATAGGCTGATCGAAACAGAGGATTTCTTACGTATGGATGATTTGTCTGAAGAAGTCGGTGTCAGCAGAGGAACAGTGGTCAAGGATCTAAAGACATTAAAAGAGATGATCAATGATTTTGATGTAAAGATTACAGGCACACCAAATAAAGGACTAAGAATAATAGGAGATGAGCTAGAATTACGACTACTTTTATTTTATTTTGTTTCTCCCTATTTTTCAGAGACGAAAACAGAACAGTTTCTAGAAGAAAAACAAGCAATCAAACATTTTCAGAAGAAGACGAATGCTAGTAAACAAGAAATCACCCTTTTGACGAAAGTTATCGGTATTTCTTTGAATAGAATCTCTAGTAACTATCTGTTGAAGAAGCCCATCAATCGTTACAGTGGGTGTTTTGAATATATCCAAGAATTCAATGAACTGATCAATCAGTTGGAAGAAATCTATGAACTAACTTTGAGCCAATATGAAAAAGATTTTATCAGTTTTCCTTTGAACATCATCAACACAAGTATAACGATGATAAGAAAAGCTAACTCTGATTTGCGCTTATATTTCGACCCCATGATGATGCGTATTCGACGATTAGATCTCATTGATCTGGATGAGTCCTTCTTATATCAAGAGATGAAACAGCACCTCTCTTTATTGATAAATCGGGTAATTTTTCGTTATCGATTGACTGATTTATTTTATGGTGAGATAGAAAAAAAGTATCCTTTTTCTTACCAAATCGCTAGCGAATGCATACAAGCATTAGAAGCTATCTTGCAACATACGATCTCTAAAGTAGAGATCAGCTACCTAACGTTGTATTTGGAGTTAGCATTTCGATATCAAAAAGAGCATTTTTCCTCTAAAAAAGTAGCCATTGTTCATACGACAGGAAAAGGAACAGCATTAATGATCCAAAGACAAATCAAAAGGATATTGGGGAGGGATATACAAATAACACATGTTTCAGAAGAACAATATGAAAAAGTAGATCTAAACAAATATTTCGCTGTTTTTACAACGATTCCGTTAAAAAATGTAAATGAAGAGACACCGGTGATCCATTTGACTAATCTTTTCGATGACTCTTGGTTAAGGGCACAATGGCAAAAAGCAAAAAAAAAGCGATTAGTCGGGTTTCATTCTACTGTTTTTTTCTATCAAATATGGAAAGAAAAAAAGACGTATCAAGAATATTTAAACAAATTAGTCGCTCCTTTGATCAGAGGCTATTATGTGGATGAAGAATTTGAAAAAAGGATCTTGAAAAGAGAATCTCAGCAAAGCACATTTGTTAACAAAGAATTTGCTTTTCCTCACACAACCAACCAGCTATCTCAACACATTGTTTTATCAGTAGGGCTAATAACTGATCAAGGTTTAGCAGAAACAGGAGGAAATGGAGTTATTTTTTTATTTGCCATACCTGAAGAAATGACGGCTGAAGTTGAAAATGAATTATTTGAGCTATACGATATCCTATTTGAACTCATAAAAATGGGAATAGATGAGTTTATTGAATTAGCACCGACACAGGAATCATTTTTAAAACTAATCAAAAGTAAAGGAGAGAGACTTCATGAATGATATGTATCTATTCATAGTTTTCGCAGCTTCAGCTTATGTGCTGCAAGCAGTTATCAGTTGGAAGCAACTAAAGCATTTCAATCAAACATATAGCGAACTGCGAAGAAAAGGAAAAGTAGCGATTGGTAAACGACCTGGGAAAATCCGTTCAGGCACGATTGTTATGCTAGCTATAGACGATCATGATCAAGTTTTAGAAGTCAGAAAAATGCAAGGGGTTACATCTTTGGCGAAATTTCATTCATTACCTGTCTATGCGGGTGAAGATATCCATTACATCGATCGTTACCATCCCTCAGTTCGAGCGGAAGATCGTTTGACACAAGCAGCTTTAGAAAATGCCAGAGAAGTATACTTACGAATAGAGGCAGGAAATGAAAAAAGTGAACAACCTTCATTGCCTTTTATTGCTATGCTCAATAATTTTCGGATATGGAAAAATACGATCAAAGAAAAAAGGAGTGACAAACGATGGATATCATAACAAAATTTGCTGAGGGATTTATGAGGCTGTTCCAAACAGGTGCAGAAACATTCATAAGCTGGATGACAGGAATCGTACCAGTTGTCTTGATGCTGATGGTTGCAATGAATACGCTGATTGCTTTTTTAGGTGAAGACCGAGTAACGAAAGTAGCCAAATTATCAGCGAAAAATCCGCTTACTCGTTACCTTGTGTTACCGTTTTTATCTGCTTTTATGTTGGGAAATCCTATGTCATTTACAATGGCTCGTTTCCTTCCAGAATACTACAAACCAAGCTATTATGCTGCTCAAGCTCAATTTTGTCATACGAGCAATGGTGTATTCCCCCATATTAATCCTGGAGAATTGTTTGTATGGATTGGGATTGCTCAAGGGATCGAAACCTTAGGGCTAAATTCGATGGAGCTGGCTATCCGATACTTGCTTGTGGGACTGCTGATGAACTTTATTGGTGGTTGGATAACTGATTTTACTACTGGATTTGTATGCAGACAGCAAGGAATCGTTCTTAGCAAAAAAGTAGAGCTTTCAGTTGATTAGAGAAAGGAGAGTTTTAAATGTATAGTGATATCAAGATCGTAAAAGGAAACGGCGGGTATGGAGGTCCTTTGATTATTAGGCCGACAAAAGATAAACACAAGTTCATCTATGTCACAGGTGGAGGTGAGAGGCCAATGATCGTAGATAAAATAGAAGAACTGACAGGCATGGAGTCTATCAATGGATTCAAAACATCAATACCTGATAGTGAAATCGCGCTTGCAATCGTTGACTGTGGAGGGACTCTTAGATGTGGAATTTATCCTAAAAAAGGGATACCAACCATCAATATCGTTCCCACAGGAAAAAGTGGCCCATTAGCACAATATATCACTGAAGATATTTATGTTTCAGCAGTAGGATTAGAACAAATACAGCCACTAATGGAAACTGGTGATAACAAAGAAACAGTAAATACTGCATCTCCAGATAAAAAGTACAAATATGATACTTCTAAAAAGATAACCGAGCAAAAAGCAGAGCAGCAAAACTGGATAGCAAAAATTGGAATGGGCGCGGGAAAAGTAGTTGCTACATTCAATCAATCAGCAAGAGAAGCAGTAGATACGATGATCCGGACAGTGATCCCTTTTATGGCTTTCGTTTCCCTTTTGATTGGTGTGATACAAGGTTCTGGGATCGGTAATGTATTTGCTAACATTATGGCACCTTTAGCAGGAAATGCAGTTGGATTAACAATTATTGGCTTTATTTGTTCACTGCCATTTTTATCTCCTTTGCTTGGTCCAGGGGCAGTTATTAGCCAAGTGATTGGAACATTGATCGGTGTAGAGATTGGGAAAGGAAATATTCCTCCCCAATTAGCATTACCGGCACTATTTGCTATCAATACTCAAAATGCATGTGATTTTATTCCAGTCGGTCTAGGTTTGGAAGAAGCAAAAGCTGAGACAGTAGAAGTAGGTGTACCATCAGTTCTTTATTCAAGATTTCTTAACGGCATCCCACGAGTTATCATTGCTTGGGTAGCAAGTTTTGGATTATATAGCTGAGTTTAGGAGGAACAGAGATGACGATCTTTGAAACGGTTGTAACAGATGTTGGTATAGAAGCAGAAGTATTCAGGAAAGAAAAAATAATGATTTTATTTGGAGATGAAGCACCGGAAACATTAACAGATTATTGTTATAAGATTGAATTGAATCAGGTAAGAAAAGAAATAACTTGTGATATGAAGCTCTGCTTTGATAAACAAATGTATGTAATCACAGCAGTAGGAGATGTTGTCCAAACTAATTTGAATGAATTAGGACATATCACGATAAAATTTGATGGATCTCATGAGCCGGAACTTCCAGGAACAATGTATGTAGAAGATAAGGAAATGCCGTATTTAAGAAAGGGGACAATCATTAAAATCGATCAAGAGGATCAGAATGGGGGAAAGCTATATGGAAATCATGCTTGATACAGCAAATACAAAAAGTATTTATTCTTGTCAACAGTTTTTGAATTTAACAGGCGTAACAACAAATCCTACTATTCTGAAAAAAGAAGGAGTGTCAAACTTCTTCTCGCATATGAAAGAAATCAAAAAAATAATCGGACAGATTCCCATCCATATTCAGACAATAGGAAGAACGGAAGAAGAAATGATAGAGGATGCTCGAGTTATCATAGAAGAACTGGGAAAAGATACGTTTATCAAGGTGCCGGTGAATCAAGCAGGCCTTCAAGCAATCAAAAAGTTGAAAAAAGAAGGTTATTTGATTACCGGTACAGCTATTTACACAGAATTACAAGGGTATTTAGCTATTAATAATGGAGCAGATTATATTGCACCTTATTATAACAGGATGCAAAATCAAGGCATTGATGCTATGAAAGTGATTGATTCGTTGCGGACTGAGATCGAACGTACGCAAAGTCCAACAAAAATATTAGCAGCTAGTTTCAAAAATTGTGAACAAGTCACTACAGCCATTCGATCTGGAGCTCATGCGATAACGTTAGGTAAAGAGCTACTAGATCAAGTATTAGAGATGCCCTCGATTGATAAAGCAGTGAGGGGCTTCCAAGAAGATTGGGTGCAAACTTTCCAAGCAGAAACGATTGGTGAACTAAAAAAGGTCGCTGATTACTTCTGAATCAATTTCTCCATAAAATAAACGATAGCCTTCTCGAAAACTCGAGAAGGCTATCTGACGATTCAATATTCATTAATTTAAAGTTTGGGTGACTATTACTAACTATTACTTATTTCTCATTTAAACGATGTATTCCCTAACCTCTAATACATCCTTGTAACTCTGAAGTTACGCCAGTTTTGAATAAATTTCATAAAAACAAATGAAAAGTGTCGCATAAAAATATCTTTCGTGTTTCTCTAGTATAACAGAATAAGAAGAACAAGTCCAGAAGGGATATTTTAATGAAATGAATACTATTTATCGAGAAATCAATGTTTTTCTTTTTGTGAATAATAAAGATCAACTACAATATTTTGAGGGTGGTTACCGAAATGGCGCCCAAAAATCGTCAATCCGCCTTTGTTCTTAGCCTCTTTGTCGACACCGATTCTGAATTTGATAAAAGGGGAGTGCTGCAATTTTAAATCAGGGAGATTGATTATTGATAGCTGCTCTCCATCTATCCCGGTGTCTTTTGTATTGATGCGCAAGTGCTTTAACATACCGTATTGGCTGAAGCGACTGTCCCACCAGTCAGGCGTCAATCTTCCGCGGACGTCGGAGTAATTGCCATTGGCGGTCCAAGTGCCAACTTTTACATCATTGATATAAAAGGAAATGTCGCTTGGCCAGTTGT
Organism: Enterococcus sp. MSG3290; assembly: GCF_050555565.1. Taxonomy (NCBI): domain Bacteria; kingdom Bacillati; phylum Bacillota; class Bacilli; order Lactobacillales; family Enterococcaceae; genus Enterococcus; species Enterococcus sp. MSG3290. Next base: position 1,257,494 of record NZ_CP187862.1, read on the forward strand.
TGTTGGAAACTGGGAATTCAGAAGAAAGCTCTAGAGAAATATCCAATAGTTCCGGTTGATCAGAAGCTTCTAAAGGATTAGGAAAAATATATTCTACATACCCATCTGAAAACCACAAAAGGGAAGCATCGACTCGTTTGTTTGATACGAATGAACGCAAGTCATCCATTTTTCCAATCACTTTTTCAGGACTAGCTAATCCGCAAGAAGGCTGCACAGAAAAATCCGAAAAATAACCCAAAGCAATCTCGTGGCTCTTTTTTTTATAAGGGAGATAGATTTGTTGAGGGAAGTGGATTTCTATTTTGTCCACGGATAAAGAATAAATCTTCTTTCGATTGTCTTCCTCCACTTCGCTAAGTTCCAAAAGAGAAATAAGTGAAGCTGCTTCAAGAACTTTCAAGTGCCGAGAGATGATGGCTTTGCTTAAATTCATTTGTTGGGCTAGTTCACTAGAAGTCTGCGGTTTTTGTGCTAGTTTATCCAATATGATTAATCGAGTTTCTGCTGATAGTGCCTTGTAAACAAGAAGTGAATCTAGATCAAGGGAGAGTTCCATGGCGGATCTCCTTTCTTTTTATTTCGTTTCAAGTTTACTATATATAGAACTTTTGTACAAATCAAATGTAAATATAAACCATTTAGTTTACTGCTTTTAATCCTTTTAATATACTTTTGACAGCGTTTTCTTTCGTGTGTTATGATTTAATAAACAAGTTGTTTAATAAAAAGTAAACGAAAGAGTTGACTAAAAAGGAGAGAGGAAAATGAAGTTAAGAAAACAATGGATGGCATTATCTGTAGCAACACTTGCAATAACCGGTTTAGCTGCTTGCGGTGAGGGAAATACTTCTTCAGGAAACAAAAATGAGATTCTTTTATGGTCTTCTGCTACGGGACCAGATGGGGAGAAAATAAAAAAGAATATCGACGAATATAATCGAACAAACCCCGATTTCCCTGTAAAATTTGTTTCAATGGCTGCTGATACATTTACTTCTCGGCTCACTACTGCTGGAAAATCAGGAAGAGGAGTCCCAGATATTGCGCTTGTTGCATCCGAAGCCCTTCCTACTTATAAGAATCAGGACATGCTTGAAACTTGGAATGAAATGATAGCGGATACAGAATTAAAAAAAGAGAATTATGTAGAAATTGCTTGGGAAGTAGGAAAATTAGAAGAGGATCAATATGGTATCCCAGCAACGATGGGCTCGTGGATCATGTATTACAATAAGGATCTAGTAGAAAAATACCATCCTCAAGCGTTAGATGATGAGATCATCACCTACCAAGAGATAGAAGAAGCCGGACAAAAAGCAAAAGAAGATGGGATATATAGTTATGGGTATACTTGGGGGATGCAGAACTATTCGAACCTTTATCAGCAGATGGGAGGAGAATGGCTAGATAGCGGGAATAACATCGATATAAACAATGAACATTCGTATCGAACAGTAGAAGAATTCAAAAAGCTTCATGATAATAAGTTGATGGTTCCAGAAGGTGAGGATGCAAATAAATTATTTTTGAATCAAAGACTCCTCTTCTTACCAGAAGGAACGTGGATGTTGGGACAAATGGAAAAAATTAGTGATTTTCAATGGGGAGCGACCTTCACACCACAATGGGATGCAGAAAATCTTGTTCAAGGAACAGGTGTTGATCAATTCGCAATGTTCAAAACGAGAGAGGAACGTTCGGACGATAAAAAAGCTGGTATGGTCGAATTTTTGACTTGGTTGCAAAGCAATCAATTGGAATGGATCAAATCAGGAGCAAACCCTACTTCATTAGCTATGTTAGAGAATGAATCGTATACGGATATGCCTCAATCATTTTTATTGGCGACTGAAAAGGGACAGGAAGCTTTATCGGTAAACGATCAAGATGGTCTTTCTTATGTATTTGCTGAGTATGATAATCGTTCTTGGGATATGATTACCGGAAAGGCGGATATTAAAGAAACTTTTGAAGAAATCCAAAAAGTAGTGGATGAAAAAATGAAGTAACCGAAAGAAATCGAACGAATCTGAAGTGAGAGGAGTGCACAAATATTGAAGAACAAAGGGAAAATAAGTGTGTGGCCTGCTTTATTTATTGGTCCGCATATGCTTTTATTTGTCCTATTTTTTCTTATTCCAGCAATGATTGGTATTTACGTATCAATGACAGAATGGGATCTATACAGTCAGCCTGTATTTGTTGGATTAGATAACTTTCGGACGTTGCTATGGGATACAGATTCTATTTATCATACTCAATTCATCAATGGATTCAAAAACACGATGCTTTTTGCTTTATTGTCAGTTCCGCTATGTATCGTGATTCCATTAGGTTTAGCCGCAGCGTTATCAGCTAAACCAAGACTTGCCCGTTTTTTTCAATCCATTCTTTACTTGCCTACATTATTCGCTATTTCAGCTGTAATGATCATCTGGGGGTTTTTACTTAGTCTTTCTTTTGGACCTATCAAAGAGCTCTTTGGATTTGATGTTCATTTAACAGGTACGCAACCATGGGCTTGGTTAGCGATAGTAGCTGTAACGATTTGGTGGACAGCAGGAGGTAATCTCATCATCTATACTGCAGCGCTTAGCAATGTTTCCCGAGAATTGCTAGAAGCAGCAGAGTTGGATGGTGCAAACAACGTCACTAAATTTTTCAAGATTTCTCTCCCGTCTATCAAAAATCAATTGTTGTTTACGACAGTTATGACGACGATTGCTCAGTTTAATATTTATGGGCAGCCTTTGATGCTGACAGGGGGTGGCCCAAATAATTCAACACGCGTCTTGATGATGTATATTCAGGAAAATGCTTTTGGAAGCAGTACATCAGTAGCGGGAATGTCCTCCGCGATGGCTGTTCTTTTAGGGTTAGCTATCATGATCGTATCTATATTCCAGTTTGTAAGCATGAAAAAACTAGAAAAGTAGAGGACAGAAAATGAAAGAAAATAAACTAGGTAAAAAAATCGCTTTTTTCTTGCTTCTAGCTGTTTGTATCATTTGGTTGTTCCCTTTGATCTGGGCTGTCTTCACTTCCTTCAAACCAGAAATGGAGATCCAAGCAACAGGTTTCAGTTTGTTACCACAGCAATGGACTTTAGCAAACTATTTGCAGCTGATGGGTAATGAATCGTCTCCCGTTTTTCGATGGTTTGTCAATTCGCTGATTATTTCACTTTCGCATATGCTATTAGTACTTTTTATCGTATCTATGTCTGCATACGGCTATACTCGTCTAACTTTTAAAGGTCGAGAGGTGATCTTTTCTCTTCTTTTAGGCACGATGATGTTTCCAACAGTAATGAATCTTATCCCTAATTTTAAGATCATTGATATGCTTGGTTGGACGAATACGTTTATGGCTGTCATCGTTCCTGGTGCAGCAGGTGTCTACAATATTTTTTTAGTGAGGCAATTTATTCTTGGAATCCCAAAAGAGCTAGACGAATCGGCAGTTGTTGATGGAGCAAATGAATTTCAAATCTTTTATTATATCATCCTGCCTTTGATCAAACCCGTATTGACAGTCGTTGCTTTATTCAGTTTTACCAGTTCATGGAATGATTTTCTTTGGCCTTCTATCGTTATCAATGATATAGATAAATTGCCAATTACTCCAGGATTACAGCTGCTGCAAGGTCAATATCTGACCTACCCAGGGATAGGTGCTGCAGGCGCGTTGTTGGCGCTTGTTCCTACATTCGCACTTTATTTAGTCGCACAGAAAAGCTTTATGAAATCAATGTCCCTACAAAGCGGGATCAAGTAAAGGAAGGTACGTTTTGATGAATAAAACCGAGTATCCAAGACCACAATTTGTTAGAAAAAAATGGCAGAATCTGAATGGAGAATGGCTTTTTGCGTTTGATGATCAATGTGTTGGAATGAAAGAAAAATGGGGGAGCCATCCGAAATATTATGATCAGAAAATCCTTGTTCCTTTTGTATATCAATGCCGGGAAAGTGGGATAAATGATCAAACGCCTTATGATATTGTTTGGTACTACCGTGAATTTGACATAAACAAACAGGATGGTCAGAGAGCAATCCTTCATTTTGGCGCTGTAGATTATTATGCGGATATATTTGTGAACGGACATCATGTCGGACGACATAGCGGTGGACATACCTCTTTTTCGTTTGATATAACCGATTATTTGACAAATGAAAAGCATCAGCAACTATCAGTAAGAGCAGAAGATCCTCATAAAGATGAGAGTATTCCGCGCGGAAAGCAATTTTGGCAAGAAAAACCTGAGGGAATCTGGTACACCAATTCAACGGGTATATGGCAAACTGTCTGGCTGGAAGTGGTGGAAGATGTTTATTTTTCTCACTTGAGATTCACCCCACTATTCGATGAAGGAAAAGTTGTAGCTGAGTTGGAACTAAATGAATTTAGAGAAGGATTAACTGTCGATTGCTGTATTGCTTTTAAAGGGAGAATTGTCGCAAAATTGTCCCATTCTTTTGTCGAAAAAAGAGTCATACTGACTGTTGACCTGTTGCAGAACTATATTTTTCGAACCAATTTCCATCATGAAGGTTGGTCTTGGACACCAGAGACACCCAATTTATTTGATGTAGAATTTGTATTGAAGCAAAAAGAAAACATAAAAGATGTTGTTTCCAGCTATTTTGGTCTGAGAAAGATACATCAAGAAAACGGAATGATTTATCTTAACAATAAACCGTACTATCAGAAGCTAATATTGGATCAAGGATATTGGCCAACTGGTTTAATGACTGCCCCGACTGATGATGCATTAGCAAAAGATATCCAAGTCGCAAAAGAAATGGGGTTTAACGGCTGCCGCAAACACCAAAAGACGGAAGATCCCAGATTCCTCTATTGGGCGGATAAACTTGGCTACCTTGTTTGGGGAGAATGTGCGGCACCTGCTGTGTTTACACATGATTCCAGCAAACGTTTGATGCAGGAATGGACAGAAATCGTTGATCGCGATTATAATCATCCGTGTATTGTTACATGGGTACCGATCAATGAAAGCTGGGGAGTACCTAAAATTTCGTTTGACCGCCAGCAACAGCATTTTTCCCAATCGCTGTACCATTATCTGCATAGTCTGGATACGACTCGTCTTGTTATTTCAAATGATGGCTGGGCAATGACGGAGACAGATATTTGTGCCATCCATCATTATGGACATGGAGAGGAAAAAGAGGAAGATAAGTATCAAGATTTCGTCACAACCTTAAGTACAAGAGAAGATTTGCTTAATCGACCGTCTACTCCGTGGCCAATATTTGCTAACGGGTTTATATATCAAGGTCAGCCCATTTTGTTGACCGAATTCGGCGGCATTGGTTTTGATTTTTCTGGGCAAAAAGGTTGGGGATATACCTCTGTGAAAAATGAGATTGATTTCATCAAAAACTACCGGCGAATCATAAATGCTGTATATAGATCAAAGGGGCTTTGGGGATTTTGTTATACGCAATTGACAGATGTAGAACAAGAAATCAATGGCTTGTTGACCTATGATCGACAACCAAAATGTGACTTGAAGGAAATAAAAAAAATCAATAATTCTTTCCGTACGCCGTACCTAGAATAATAATAAAACAGACGACAGAGGCTGTGAAAACAGTGTTCTGTTCTGAATATTAGAGAAGCAAAAAAGAAAAATAGCTACTTAAATTTTATTGTTTTTGAATACTATTTATTCAAATAAGGGGATGTGCCATCACTTTTGCCACATCCCCAATTGGGTCAAATTTGTTTATTTGAATATATTTTTTACATAAGGATCTTTAATAGTTACATTGTCTTTTTTCATCACTTTACGGATTGTTTTATCCATGAATTCCGTATCAAGAGTTTTTGCTTCGGTAGCAATTTTTTCTAGCTCAGATTTGTATTTGTCTTTATTAGAACCTTTATCCTGTTTTTTTACCATTTTTACTAGATAATAGCTTTGCTGATAAGTCGTTGGATCTGTTACAGGAATGATATCAGAAACTTCCCCGTTTTTTAGTTTAAATGCTGCTTTTTTTACTTCAGTAGGAATCTCTGGATTGGTTGAATCAAAATTCATTTTTCCATCAGTTTCCTTTAATGTTTTATTTTTTCCATAAGCTTGAACAAGCTTGGAGAAATTTTCCCCTTCATTTGCTTCTTTTTTTGCTTTATCTGCTTCTTCTTTAGTCGAAAATAGAATGATCTGTGTACTAACTTCTGGATAGAATTCTTTCCAAGCAGTGTCTAGATCTTTATCTGTTAATTTTACATTGGCTTTCAAACCGTATTGGAAAGCCAGCATCTGTTTAAAGAGTTTCTTATATGTCTCTTCTGTTTGGCCAACTGCTTTTAATTGTTCCTTGTAGTTTGGACCGAGTTTTTTGATTTGTTCATTATATTCTTTTGTAACTTCCTTTGAAGAAATCTCTTTTCCGTATACATCATCAAATGCTTTGAAGACAATCATTTTTCTTAATAGTGTTTGATTGTTTGATTTAACTTTTGGGTTATCATAAAAATCCTGAACTGTAAGTGTTCCACCTTTAAACGTTGCAATTGTTTCATTGGACTTGCTACAACCTGAGAATAGTAAAATAGCAAATGCTGAAAGGCACATAATCAGTAGTTGTTTTTTCAAAAAATTTCCCATCCTTTCCTTATTAAAGACAGTCTAACAGAAGAATTAGGGAGACAGTCTTTCATTTTCGTAAGGTTGCTGTAGATATTCTTAGTTCGTAAAAATCTATTCTCTCTATGATGGAGAACATTTATATAGTTTTCACGAGACAAGAAAGAAAAGGGTTGTTAAACTTAATATAAAGGAGGGATGAAAGATGATCAGGATTATTCGGTTGATTGGATCTGTTTTAATAGTCTTAGTTGGTTTTGTTTTAGGTATTCTTGTCAATAATGCACTTGCGGATATGTTTATTGGAGACAGTGAATGGATTGGAGCAATTGCTGGTACGGTTGGACATTTAGTTGTTTTTTTACTAGCTTTATTTCTTGCTAGTAAGATAGAAGGGAAAAAAGTGGAAGATTATGGTATTTCTGGACGAGGAAAAGACTGGGGGTATTTAGCGGGAGGTCTCGTTGTTGGAATTGGAGTGTTTCTGCTTATTACTAGTCCATTATATTTGATGGGGGCGTATCGGTTAGATTCAGGAAACGCAAACATTGTGCCGCTGATAACGAGTTTTATTTTATTTATTGCAGTGGGGGCATCTGAAGAGCTTTTATTCCGTGGCTTTTTTCAGCACCAGCTGCTTAGATTTGGTCCGTTAATAGCAATGATTGGATCTGCTGCATTATTTGCTCTTTTGCACGGATTGAATCCTAACATGACATTTCTGGCAGTTTGCAATATCTTTTTAGCAGGTTGCTTTTTCAGCGCACTTATCTACAGTACAGGAAGTTTATTTACGGCTATTGGTGCTCATATTACTTGGAATTGGACACAAGGAGCTATTTTGGGTATACCAGTCAGCGGAACGCAAGAACAAGGTTTTTTCTCCACACTGGTTCAATCGCAAAACACAATAATTACTGGGGGAAACTTTGGAGCTGAAGCGTCTATATCGACTACATTATTCTTGTTAGTCTTGATTGTTGGTTTGCTACTCTATGCATATAAAACAAAGCGGATGAAGAAATACACTGCTGTTTATCAATAAAAGATGAAGAAAGCAAGGCTGATATCGGTCTTGCTTTTTTAAGTCTGTCATTGATTAAACGAAAAAGTAAACAAATTCAAGCGAATACACGACATTTTTTGTTAGATATTCACAACTGACTGTCGTGTTCTCATCATTTTCATTTTATATAATTCCTTTATCAAATAGAAGGTAATTATATGGAGAGTGATAGAAATGAAGAAAACAGCGACCGTATTATTTGTTATTCTTGGGCTAAGTATAATTGCAGCAATGATTGGAATCAGTACTTCTGCAAATGAACGAGCAAATGAGAATCTTTCATTTACTGTGAAAACTGATCGGATCGTTTATGACATGACACAACAAGTCATTACTATTCCGGTCAAACCAAACAAAAGCGTGAATGCTAGTGATGTACATGCTGTTCTAACATATGGTTGGGATGGTAATGGAAGTTCAGAAAAGGTTATTGGGGAAGTTTATTTAAAAGACGTACAATGGACCGCTGGTATTGAGTATACAATAATGATTTCTGCAGAACTATCGATTGATGAGATCAAGAGTAAAGATAAAGTTGATTTGATTGTTTTTTATGATGAACAGATGACGATTACGGAGAATTTGAAACCAAGCAGTTGGACAGTTGTTGGACCGCCAAGCAGTACGGATAGCACAAGTAGTGAAAGCAGTACAGAAAACACGAGCAGTGAAGGCAGCACAGAAAACACGAGCAGTGAAAGTAGCACAGAAAACACGAGCAGTGAAGGCAGCACAGAAAACACGAGCAGTGAAAGCAGCACAGAGAGTACGAGCAGTGAAAGCAGTACAGAGAGTACGAGCAGTGAAAGCAGCACAGAGAGTACGAGCAGTGAAAGCAGTACAGAGAGTACGAGCAGTGAAAGCAGTACAGAGAGTACGAGCAGTGAAAGCAGCACAGAGAGTACGAGCAGTGAAAGCAGTACGGAGAGTACGAGCAGTGAAAGCAGTACGGAGAGTACGAGCAGTGAGAGTAGCACAGGAAGCACGAGCAGCGAAAGCAGTACGGATAGCACAAGCAGTGAAAGCAGCACAGAAAGTACGAGCAGTGAAAGTAGCACAGGAAGCACGAGCAGTGAAAGTAGCACAGGAAGCACGAGCAGTGAGAGTAGCACAGGAAGCACGAGCAGCGAAAGCAGTACAGATAGCACAAGTAGTGAAAGCAGTACAGAAAGTACGAGCAGTGAAAGTAGCACAGAAAACACGAGCAGCGAAAGCAGTACGGATAGCACAAGCAGTGAAAGCAGCACAGAAAGTACGAGCAGTGAAAGTAGCACAGGAAGCACGAGCAGCGAAAGCAGTACGGATAGAACAAGTAGTGAAAGCAGCACAGGAAAAGTAAATAATGAACTTGATTTGGTACCTATCATACCAACTAAGGAACAAAAGAGAAATGCAGGGAGCAACCTAAAAAGTGTGCTAAAACAGCCTGATTTTGTTTCTCGTGGAATTGATCATCAAGAAAAAGCGAAAGAAACAGATAATAGAAAAAGCGATTTACCAGAAACTGGTAGTAGAACCTTGAACAAGCTAATTACATGGATGGGTGTGTTACTCATTTTGATTGTAGGAGCAAGCTATTTTCGTTCTCTCTTCCATCGAGTGAAATAAAGAATAAAAGCAACAGATCTAAAATTGAATAAAAAACGATAGATTTTTGAGTGAATATTTCATTCGAGAGTGCTGTATTGCCTGGCGAAGTTGTAGCTTTGCCAGGTCTATTTTTGTTTACTAACATATTTGAGAAACAGGAAATAACAGGAACACAAATGGAAAAGCAAGAATAATTGACAATGCACACTGCGCATGGTAGTATCTCTGAAAAATCAGTAACGAATCTATTTGTACGTTATTCATGTAGCTGTCGGAATAAGTCTAAATAATAGATAAAAAGGAGTATGTACTTTGTTTGAAGAATTTATTGATATCAATGAAAGGCAAGTATATCAATTTTTGAACTATTGTTATGAAAGAGACGAGAAATTATATGTGGTGAAGGATATCGCTTTAGATCTAAACTACACCCTGGCTAAGATGAATTCGGTGATTCAACAAGCAGAATCGTTTTGCGAAAGGTATCCAGAATATAAATTATCTTTTCTTTCAGAAAACAAGATGATAAAAGTCGAGTTTTCTTCTCAGTTTTTACTGAGTAAAGTTTATTCTATACTGTTAGAGGGAACGATTGGTTATATTTTACTGGATTCACTTTACAAAGGTACTTATCAATCCTTAGAAAATCTTAGTCAAAAAAATTATATAAGTTTGCGTACGATTCAAAGAAAATCAAGAGAACTTAATACTATTTTGAAAAACTATCATTTATCTTGCAGCTTGAAAAAAGGTAATCCGATAGAAGGAGAAGAATACCGTATCCGATACTTTTTTCACTTGATGTATTGGCAGTCATTCGACGAAAATCATTCTGATATATTATCAAGTATAAAAAATAAACGTCAACTATTAGAAAAATTTGCGAAACATTCGCCATATACGCGTAGTATAGATAGAAAGAAATGGATCAGCCTACTAAGAATTTCGTTGCAACGAATGAAACAAGGCCACCCGATTACGTATGTCCCAGAAGAGATGAACAAATTTGTGCATCCATTGATAACAAAAGAAGAGTTTACGCATTACATACTAGAGCCTTTTTTTGAAGCAAACTTCTGGTCGATGAATCACATCACTCCAACAGAGCAAGCTTACCTTTATTTTATGTTTGGTGTAATGAATACCTATTTGGAAGAAGATTTGTTGGATGCTCCAGATAAAGTACAAGAAAGTTGGGGCTGGATTGAATCGTCTATTGTAGAAAATTTTGAAAAAAACTTCAAGATTTGTTTTACAACTTCAGAAAAAAATTATCTATATGTCAATTTGGCAATGATCCATTTGTATTCAAGGGTTTTTGGGACAAAAAAGAAGGTGGATGCTTTCGGAAAATCAGCAGAAGACAGAGATTTTCAGCATATATTTCCAGTGATGTATCCAATCATGCAACAGTTTTTTGGTGGGGTAGCTCGCAGAATTCCAGAGCTTAATACTTATTATGAAAAGAACAGTCGGTTGATTTTTCAATACTGTATGCTAGTCAGGGACATTTTTATAAAACACGAACAACCTGTCATATTCTATATTCAATCGAAGTACGGTAAAACTCAGGAATTATGGGCAAAGAAAAGGATATTATCTATGACTGAACGCCCAATAAAATATAGTGCATCCGCTGATCAGTTACCTGATATTGTCATTAGCGATTATCCTATCGACAAAAAGGCATATGATCAAACGAATACACAGATATTTTACTGGAATGGACAACCTACAAAAAATGATTGGGCGCGTCTGAAAGCTGAGATCATAAAAATCAGGAATGAGAAAAATAGATCCATATTGGAAAAATTGGATTTCGTTAATTAAGAACAGCAGATTTTTTATGCCAAGATCAAGACATCGCCAAAAGATTGTTTTCTTTAAAATCAACAAGATGACCAGAAAGCAAGAGTTCATTGAGCTCTTGCTTTCTTTTAGTTTTAGGAAGGAACATCCTGATTTTATCTTCGCTAAATCCAGTCAAAAGTTTTGCAGGTTGGTCGTAGATAATCGGTTTTTTCAATAAAGAAGGGGATGTACGAATCTCAAGGTATAGTTCACTCAAACTGAGCTCGTCTATTCTATGAACAAGATTTTTATAACTAATAGAATGAGTAGAGAGCATTTCGGTCACGCCGTTGTTTGTCAATTTTAGTAAGTGGATAAATTCATTTTTGGTTAGTGGTTGACGAATTAAGTTTTGTTCGATAAACGGTATATCATGGACGATAAGCCAACGTTTTGCGCGTCTTGAAGACGAGCAGCCAGAACCTGTATACAATTTAATCATCATACATTCCTCCAATAGCTAAGTATTTATGAAATAATAACATGAAGAAATAGTCGAAAAGTGCCATTTAGAGGTGTAAAATAAGAAAATGTTGTCACGTATAATGGAACTAGCTAGATAAGAAATACTATTAAATCAAGAAAAAAGAAAGAAGGCACAAGTATGTCAAACACAGCCGACGCAATAGTAGTGATCGATTTACAAAAAGGGGTATGTTTTGATTCTTCGCCGATACACGAATTAGAAACAGTGACAGCATTAGTGAATAAAAGAATCAAAACATACGAAACGATTGGGAAACCAGTTATTTTCGTTCAACACGAAGATGATCAATTAGTACCAGGAACAAAACCATGGGAGCTATTGTCGGAATTATCTATTCCTGAGCACAGTTATTTTGTGAGAAAAACCCATGCGAATTCATTTTATAAGACTAATCTGAGTATGTTATTAACTGAATTGGACTGTCATTCGATCGAATTATGTGGGGCACAAACAGAGTATTGTATAGATACGACTGTGAAGTTTGCTCATGGATTAGGATACCAGCTTATGATGTGTAGAGGAGCAACGACAACTTATGATAATCCTTTTATGAAAGCAAAGGAAACAATCGCTTTTTACGAGAAAATTTGGGATAAACGATTTCTGACATTTTTGGAGCAATAAGTTGTTTCTTCGTTTAAAAAAAGCAGAATGGATACTGGTTTATCCATTCTGCTTTATTACGTAAAATGAGAAAATAATCCTGTTCTATTTTTATGGGATAAACCATTTATTTTTTGTATAAAAAATGTTTGCGTTTACATATAATTCTCCTAGAAACATAAAAAGGAGTGAATAGCTTGAGAACAAAACAAGTATTAAAGGGAGCGTTGGTCATTTTATTTGCTGTAAGTACAAGCGTCCCGCAATGGACAGTATATGGAGAGAGCATTTCTTCCGAATCGGAATCTCGGGAGGTAGAAACCACAGAAACTACTGATGCTGGAAATGAAACGAAATCGAGTACTTCACAAACAGAAACAAATACTGAAACAACGGCTGAGACATCTGTTACTAGCACAGATCAAGAAACGACCGCTACCACAGATAACCAACAAACAGAAGAAGCAACAGCTACAAAAATGTCAAACGACGAATCCTCTTCTGCTAAAGTAAGTGACAAAGAGAATGGGACAGAAAATGATGATATCGGTAAAGGTGAAAATTTCAATGGTAAAGAATATTTGAATTACTTCGGTAAACAGATGACAGAAATACTTAATGGACCAACAGAAGACATCAAGTCAAAATTAATAGAGTTATTAGTCACTGAGCTTGCTGTTAATGATTATGGTGTAGATAAAGAGATTATCAAACATCTGATTGCTACTTATCTATTGTACGATATCGCTTTTGCAAAAAACAGTGTGTTGATGTCGATGCTTGGAGGTACAGATGATGGGACAACGCCTACAGAAAACACAGGCTTCTATCCAAATACAAAACAACTTCATCAAACTGTACTAAACAAACAAGATGGCAAAATGATGGATGTATATGCATATTATGTCGATCAAGGTTCAGATAAAACAGTCATGATCCATGGCGGATTTCGAGGGAATTGGAATAACGGGATCGTTACAGAAGAATACAATGATTTTTATAAGGCCGGGTATAATTTATTATTTGTTGATTCCAGAGCGACTGGTAATAGCGGAGGCGATTATGTGACCTATGGACAATATGAGTCAGATGACGTCCTTTACTGGATAAATCAAGAAGTTCGAGAGCGGCCATCTCAAAAGATTTTACTTTATGGTGGTTCGATGGGAGCAGCTACGATGATGTCTGTATTAGCGAAAGATATTCCTGTCAATGTCAAAGGAATTATTGAAAATTGCGGATTTGCATCAATTGATGAACAACTACGTTTTACGTACAGCCAGACAGTAGTCCCCGCACTACCGGATGCCATAAAAAATCAGTTAGACATCATTGGGGATCAAGAGCATGAAGATTTATTTATGGGCCTTTTGAAACAATACTATTTTGATCAGGAGATGCATTTGGATACAAAAGCTGCTCTACCTACGATTGGAATGTCAGATTCATTGCCTAAATTGATTATCCATGGAACAGCAGATGATGTAGTACCTGTGTCTAACGCGCAAAAATTATATGAGTTATCAGGAGGGTATAAAGATCTTTTATTAGTAGAAGGAGCAGGACATGGAAAGGCACAGGAAGTTGACCATGCTGCCTACACGAAACATGTAACGGACTTTTTGAAAGTAGTGTTCCATGATCAGATAAACATAAAGTATGTGGATGAAAACAATAAAAGTCTACTCAAAGACCAGGACGAAATCCAGCTTTACGGAGCTTATGGAGAGAATTATATGACAGAGCAAAAGACATTCGAAGGATACGAATTAGCAAATGTTGAAGGACCGACTGAAGGGATTTTTAATGAGACGATACCAACTATTATTTACCATTACAAAAAAATCCCAGTAGCTCCACTAAAAAAGCAAGATCCGACAGAGAATGCAGACAATAAGGGAAAGAATGAACCTCGAGAGGATCAATCAAGTGATGATACGCAACCGATTCAGATGACAGTGAAAGTACAAAAAAAGACAGATGCAAAAAAAAGAATGTTGCCGAAAACTGGAGAAAAGAAACATTCGCTTCTCATTTATTCAGGTGGATTTTTATCTGTTAGCACGATTATCACATGGATTTGGCGAAGAAAGAGAGGGTAAATGAATGAAATGGTTCAAGCGAATAGTGATTGCAGTACCAGTTATCATCGTAGTTATTTTAGTCACTGTATTTTTGATTAATCAAATCACACCAAAGCCGATTAGCTTGCTTGTTAGAAAACAATTTGACACAAGTGAAAAAGAACAAGTATATGCCCGACCAGATGATTTCCAGCAAAAAATCGAACAAATCGATATAAAAAAAGAAATATCCTATCCTTCAAAATACAAAAATAATAATATGGATATCTACACACCGAAAGTGGAAAAGAAAAAGTTACCGATTCTTTTCTGGATGCATGGAGGCGCATATGTAGGAGGGAATAAAAATGATTGTCGTGATTATTTGGAATATCTATGTTCAGACACGCAGCAAATCATCGTAAATATAGATTATGAACGATCACCGGAAGCAAAACATCCTACACCAGTTATCCAATTGAACGAAGCCATTCAAGCAGCTAAAAAAGAGATAAAAGATCAAGCAGATTGGTCGAATATTTCGATTGGTGGAGATTCGGCAGGTGCACAAATTAGTGGAGAATATTTGTTAGCACTTCAAAATGAAGAAATTAAAAAAGCTGATCATCTTGATCCGACTTTGGAGAACAAGCAGATTACGAAGTTTATTTCTTTGTCTGGTCTGTTGGATCCTTCTGCATTTACTCAAGTAAGTGATAAAATCTCTAGCTTTCTTTATGAAAAATGTGGATGGGCTTACTTTGATAATAAGGACTTTGAACAATCAGAGAAGGTCAAAAGTTTAGCCTTGGTCAGACATGCGGATCGTTGGACGCAAAACACATTCTTAACGGATGGAAATACAAATACGTTTACGAAACAAATGGAAGAAGTAACTTCTGTATTTGAGAAAGCGGGGGTGAAAGTCACAAAAGTAGATTATGCGGAGAAAAATGCTGTTTTGAACCATGAATATCAGTTTGATTTCAGCAATAAACAAGCGCAAGAAACATATCAAAAGTTAGTAATGTTTTTCAAGGAGTAAAGTCTTATGATGCAAAAGAGGTTGTAATCTGTCACTTAGCTCCAAGTCACAAGGAGCAATTTCAATAAACAAGCTTTTCATGGTTTATGAATATTGTAACTTGTGACTGAGGAGTTAGAGATGGCAAGGGGCACCTTTTATTCGAAATTTGGGAATATCACACGATTATTGTCACGATCTCTTTTACGTAAATTTTATAAGTCAGATTTGTTGTTTTGATCGTTTAAAAAAAGCAACAAATCCGAAGCCTGCGGAGGCAAGAAGGGACAAAAAGCCGAGTGGTAAGCAAAAGAATGCTGGTTCCACTAATATTCCGTTGTTATTGATATAAGGCTGGGAACAAAGATGAATAGCAAATAAAATCAATGCACTAGCGAAAAAAAGCAAAGAAATATGGATAGCTTTCATAAGCAGCACCTCCTTTTTTATAATTGTATGATAAATAGATTAAGAATCTATAAATGTGACAAGTTTGTTAGGATGTGAATAAAATGATCATCCAGCGAACTTGAAACAAAGATGGCTAATGATAAGCAATTAATGATTCAGCAATCAGATAGTTACAAAGTTTACCATCATACGTCTAGACCAATAATAGAAAATATGGGAATATAATAGAAAAGATTTAGGATACCCCCAAAAGAATTTCCCCAAAAATTCGATGTATCCTAAACTTTTTTATTTTACATAACAATCATATCAACTGTGAAATAAAATTACAAATGATAACCTAAAATGAGGTCAAAAGCCAGTGTTATCAAGGAAATACTTAATTTACCAAAATTTTTTTTAATTTTTTAGAAAATAAGAAACAAAAATAATAAAAAAAAGAAAAGATAAATTTTTTACTACTGTATACTAACTTTGTTATCGCATCTAACAAGTAACTCGAATAATACCAATACAACCTTCTCCAAAGATGCGATGACATACGTTCTAACCCACCGACTATTGATGTTCTGTACCACTCTTACAGAACCAAAAAAGCCACTACCAAATATTTGGTAATGGCTTTTTAGGTTTTAATAGATTTTTTACTTTTTCTGTTATGGTGCTATTTCTTGATTTCAGAAATCGTATGACGAACTTTAGCGATAGAACGACGTGATTCTTTTTCGTTGTAAAACATCAAAATCACATATAGAGAGTCCAAAATGCTTAGTTGAGAAATACGGGAAGCTAAAGCTTCAGATCGGAATTCTGTTTCTTCAGAAATAGAAATAAAAACGACATCGCCAAGTTTAGCAAGGGAAGAATTAGCTTGGCTAGTAATAACGATTGTTTTTGCTCCAGTTTTTCTTACGGTTTCAGCAATATGGATTGTTTCTTTTGATTGCCCTGTGTGAGAAATCAAAACAGCACAGTCTTTTTCCGTCAATAAAGAAGCTTCCATCAATTGAATATGGTAATCCGTGCTGTGAGAAGTTGCGATAGGGGAACGCAAAAATTTATGATAAGCGTCAGTTGCTACAATCTCTGAACCACCAACACCGAAAAAATAGACACGTTTAGATTCATTGACAATAGTAGCTGCTTTTTTTAGATCTTTTTGTTGTAATAACCTTTTTGTGTCATTTAAAGTGGAAATACTGGACTCGAACACTTTTTGCGCCATAGTGAGCTCAGTATCCGTTTTCTGAATATTTTCGTGGATTGAAATAGCAGATAGATCATTTTCTTGGATCAACATGGCCATTTTAAAATCTTTAAATCCATTATAACCAAGTTTTTTTGTAAATTGAAAAAAAGTAGAGTCAGCAATGCCCAGTTCACTTGCTAAATTGCTAATAGGACTATGACTTACTTTGCTAGGATTTTCTAAAATATAATCGGCGATAGCCTGTTCTTTTGGGCTGAAGTCGTTGTACATTGTTTTGATTTGTAGTCTTATGGAGACGCTCATGAGAATTCCTCCTTTTCATAATAAGATTATCATTTTTTTCGTTCTCATTAATGTTAAAGATACAAGGAGAGTAGGAAAAAATCAAACAAAAAATATTTTTGTAAAATCTATTTACAAAAAAATATTTTTTTGTATAATGAGGGTATAAGAAATGGAGGCGCTATCATGGAAATTGGTGTAATTGGTTTGGGAAAAATGGGATTGAATTTAGCTTTAAACTTAAAAGAGCACCATCACAAAGTACAAGGACTCGACATTTCAAGTACAGCTGTTAGTCAGGCAAGAGAAAGTGGCGTTCCTGCTTATCAGGAGCTCTCTGAATTTCTAGCTACTTTTGAGCAGAAAAAAATCATCTGGTTAATGCTTCCTGCTGGAGAGATAACCGAAAACATGTTAAGAAAACTTTTTCCAAAACTCGGACCAGGAGACATTGTTATTGAAGGCGGAAACTCTTATTATAAAGATTCAATCCGTCGAGCAGAAGAGTTTCAGAAAAATGAAATCGGTTACTTGGATTGCGGGACTTCTGGGGGAATCGAAGGAGCACGACATCAAGCCTGCTTAATGATTGGAGGAGATAAAGAAACTTTTCTATCCGTGGAACAATTATTCAAAGATGTAGCAATTGAAAGAGGGTATCTGTATGCTGGTGCATCCGGAAGCGGACACTTCTTGAAAATGATCCATAATGGAATCGAATATGGAATGATGCAAGCAATCGGTGAAGGATTCCAACTTGTACAAAAAAGTGAGTATGCTTTTGACTTGGAACAAGTCGCACGTGTTTGGAATCATGGTTCGGTGATTCGCGGCTGGCTGATGGAAATCATGGAAGATCAGTTAAAAGAACATCCCAATTTAAGTAATTATCGGGGAATCGTTTCTGCATCAGGTGAAGCAAAATGGACGGTTGAAACAGCGCTAGAAATGGCTGTTCCAGTTCCAGTAATTGCAACTAGTTTGTTCATGAGGAATCTTTCACAGGAAGAAGATAGTTTTTCAGCAAAAGTAGTTTCAGCACTAAGAAATGGGTTTGGCGGACATGAAATAGTTGAAAAGGGTGAGTAAAATGCCAGATTATCATATAGCAATCGTTAATTCCAGCAGTTTCGGGAAAGTTTTTCCACACCACTTGGAAAGATTAAAGTCGGTTGGAGACGTTCATTTCTTTACTGTTGATCAAGAGATTCCAGGAAAAGAATTAGCGGAGTTACTTAAAGGATTCAATATCATTATTGCAAGTGTTACGCCATTTTTTCGACGAGATTTTTTCGAAAACAAAGATGAATTGCTATTGATTTCCCGACATGGTATTGGTTACAACAATATTGATTTAAAAGCAGCAAAAGAACACCAGACAATCGTATCTATCATACCTGCTTTAGTTGAACGAAATGCTGTAGCAGAAAATAATATAACTAATTTGTTGTCCATGCTTCGACGCACGACACAAGCACAAGCAAGAGTCAAGGACGATCGATGGGAAGATCGGGCGGAGTTCGTCGGTAGGACGCTGTTTAACAAAACAGTTGGTGTGATTGGTGCAGGAAATACCGGCAGCGGAGTAATCGAAATTTTGCGTAACGGTTTTCGCTGTGATGTTCTAGCTTATGATCCTCACAAATCAGATTTATACATCGAAAGCTTTGGTGCAAAAAAAGTAGAACTTCAAGAATTACTGGAACATTCAGATATCATTTGTTTATGTGCGAATTTGACAGAAGAGAACTATCACATGATTTCTGCTAAAGAAGTCGATCAGATGAAAGAAAATGTTTATCTATCTAATAGTGCAAGAGGCGCTCTAGTTGATGAAGAAGCGATGATTAATGGTCTGAAAAGCGGAAAGATCGCAGGATATGCCACAGATGTTTTAGAAGAAGAACCGGGACGTCAAGATCATCCGTATTTAGCGTTTGAACAAGTAGTGATTACGCCACATATATCGGCCTACACAAGGGAATGTTTAGAAGCAATGGGTGAAAAATGTGTCAGAGATGTCGAACAGATCAGTCAGCACCTTCTTCCTGAACGTTCTGTCCAGACAAAGAGCAACTATATAAAAGGATGATGAAGAAAATGGTGAACGGGTTAAAAGTGAAAACGGGTCCTCAATTTTATTTATATGAAGAAGGTGGCATTTCAAAAGTTTCTGATCTCTTAGAATCATACGGCGCAAAAAGAGTATTGATTACCCATGGAACGGTATCATGGGAAAAGGCGCTACCTAAATTAGTATTTTTGAATGACGAAACGATTCAATTTTTTTATCATCGTTATTCTGGAGAATGTAGTTACGCTGAAGCCAGACGAATAGCTACAATCATCAAAGAAAATGAAATCGATTTCTTGGTTGGCGTTGGCGGAGGAAAACTGACCGATCTAGTGGGTTATAGCGCAAACCTTGCAAAAATCAATTTTGGCGTCATACCTACTTTAGCTAGTAATTGTGCTCCATGGACACCACTTGCTGTCATGTATAAGGAGAATGGACAAGCAGAAGGGAAAACAGAACACTTTTACAGACAAGCTGCTTTTTTTATAACAGATCCCCAATTAGTGATTGATTCCCCTGTTCCATATTTCATTGCCGGGTTAGCAGATACACTTGCCAAATGGTATGAATCTGAGCTCATATTAGAACAAGATTTTTTGCAAGATGAATCATTTTTGAAGCTAGCACAAGATACTGCGAAGATCTGCAAAGAAGAGATTTTGAATCATTCTGCTAAAGCAATCCAAGATATGGCACAAAGAAAACTGACATCGGAGTTCAAACAGCTTTCAGAGATTATCTTTGCTGTTGCTGGTTTAGTTGGAGGATTAGGAGATAAATATGCAAGAAATGCGGCAGCACATGCTATGCATGACGCTATCAGTAAATATATTCCGGAAAGCCATCGTTTTCTACATGGAGAAAAAGTGGCGTATGGGATTTTCTACCAATTGGCACTAGAAGGTCGTTGGGAAAAAATAGACGAGTTATATCCTTTGTATCAGGAATTAGAACTGCCGGTTTCTCTAGAACAAATGGGATTATTTCCGAAAGATAAACAAATAATAGATAAAATGGCTGAATTTATTGATTCGAAAGAGAAAGTGCATTTGATTCCTATAGAGGTGACAAAGAAATCATTGATACAGTCAATGATGGAACTGGAAGGTTATATCAGAAAGATCTGAAGGAGGAGGACACATGGAAACATTAAGTGTAGTACAAAGTTTGTTGATTGCTTTATGGGTAGCCGCGGTCATGTCCCGCTGGTTAGGTGGAGGAGCCACGTTGACCTTACGTTTTTCTCCTTTGATGACTGGATTAGTCGTCGGGTTGATCATGGGGGAAGTTGCACAAGCAATGATCGTTACAGCCGCTTTGCAAATGATTTATATGGGGGTTTTTTCTCCAGGAGGATCAATGCCAGCTGAACCATCTATTGCAGCAGCTATCGCAGTACCAGTCGCATTATTAGGGGATCTGTCGCCAGAAGCAGCGATTGCTGTTGCGGTGCCAGTCGGATTGCTCGGAAGTTACTTGTATCAGTTTCGTTTTTTCATCAATACTTTTTTAGGTAAATATACAGATAAAGCTGTAGAAGATTTGAATACAAAAGCTATGGCCCGATCAATTATTCTTTATCCAACGGTTGCCTCATTTTTATTATTCGTTCCGCTTGTTTTCGTTGCTTTATATTTAGGGGCACCATTGATTGCTGATGTAATCAAAGCTTTAGAGGGAACAGTCGTTATCCACATTCTTGAAGTAGTAGGTGGAGGGTTAGCGGCAATCGGTATCGCGACAACTGTATACGTTATCGGTCGAAAAGATTATCTGGTCTTTTTCTTCCTTGCTTATTTTATGAGTGTTGTTTTGAAATCTTTAGATATTACGATGGTTACTTATGCCATTTTTGGGATTATTATCGCTTTGATCTTTGTCCAGTCGCAAAAAGGAAAACAAGTACAGCCTGCTACAAGCAATAACAATTCAGCATCTTTTGATGACGAAGATGACTATGATGACGGATTTTAATTTAGGAGGAATGGGAAATGGCTGAAATAATGGATAATCAAACAGGTGCTCCTGAAGAAATCACGAAAAAAGATGTAACAAAAGCATATCTGAGATGGCATTTTGCAAACGAAATTCCTCACTCTTTTGAACGTTACTTGGCGCCATCACTACTATACGGAATGATGCCAATCTTGAAAAAACTTTATAAAGATGAAGACGCTTTAAAAGCAGCGTATAAACGCCAGTTACTGTTCTTCAACACTCAATTAAGCTGGGGCGGCGGTGTGATCACTGGCCTAATGTCTTCTATGGAACAGCAAAGAGCAGAAGAAGAGTATGAAGAAAAAGAGATCTTGATGCAGGATGACTTGATGTATAACACGAAAGCGGGATTGATGGGGGCACTAGCAGGAATCGGAGATGCAATCGATTCAGGAACCGTCCAATATATTTTTATCGCAATCG
Source organism: Enterococcus sp. MSG3290 (assembly GCF_050555565.1). Classification (NCBI taxonomy): domain Bacteria; kingdom Bacillati; phylum Bacillota; class Bacilli; order Lactobacillales; family Enterococcaceae; genus Enterococcus; species Enterococcus sp. MSG3290. The sequence goes on from NZ_CP187862.1 coordinate 1,279,201, forward strand.
CGGTACCTTGGGCACAACAGGGAAGTCCTTTAGGCGCACTTTTTCCTTTTATCTGCTTTGGGTTGTATCAGGTTTTACTAGGGGTATTTTTTGCAAGACAAGCTTTCACTATGGGCCGTAATGCTACAGGCCTGATGCAAAACACTGGTGTTCAGACAGCGATTGAAATGCTATCAGTTTTAGGATTGTTTATGATGGGGGTGCTTGCGGGAAACTATGTAAAAGTAGAATCTTCATTGAAATTTGCAATTTCCGGACGTGAGTTTGTTATCCAGGAAATTCTTGATCAAATCGTGCCAGGAATATTACCTTTGGCTGTCGTAATGGGTGTGTACTTGTTCTATACGAAAAAAGGTTTGAAAGTCACACAAGCATTATTATGGCTGACAGGAATATTAATTGTGCTAGCAGGAATCGGTATTTTATAAAAAGAAGGGAATGTGAATAAGATGGGTGTAGTCAATTTAGCGCGTGTGGATGAGCGTTTGATCCATGGACAAGTAATGGTAACGTTATCTCAAAAAAGTGGAGTGAATTCCATTTTTGTTGTAGACGAAGTTGTAGCAAAAGATAAATTTATGAGAGATCTTTACAAAAATGCAGGAAGCCGTACAGGACAAAAAACAATTGTCATTACACCAGAGAAAGCTAAATTCTATTGGGATGAATATCAATTTAAAGAGTACAATTGTATTTTGATCGCAAAAACAGTCCAAACGATTTACGACTTAGTAAAACACGGAATCCCCATGGAAGAATTGAATATCGGAGGGATTGCTCAAAAAAATCCTGATACAGATCTTTTAGTGACGAAATCTGTTTATTTAAATAAATCAGATGCTGAAAAATTGAAAGAAATGAATGAACAATATGGCGTAAAGAATATTTATTTTCAAGCCACTCCATCTGCACCTAAAACAGGATTAAAAGATGTATTGAACAAGTTTGATTTGTCATGAACAAATGCTTAGAAAAAAGATAAAGAGGGCGGGAAAATGAAGAATAACGAGCTGTTTCGTGATTGGGAATTCCGTTATCGCTATGTTTATCGTAAGCGACGTACAAAAAAAAGTAAACAGCGTTTTCTTTCAGCGTTGGTATCAGATATTTACAGTATGAGAACAGATGTGACAGTCATTGCTTACGATACGCCAGCCTACCGATCAAAAAATATTTATGTTGGAGATATCGAAAAAGCAGAGAAAGTTATCTGTACTTATTACGATACACCCGTTCATACATTAGGAAGTTATTTCATGTTTGATTGGAAAGACCAACGGAAAAAAACAATCTATTCTATATTATTGTCCTTCATTTTGTTGTTCAGTTTAGGTTGGTGGGGAATGATGATATATAACGGAAATCCTCATCACGTATTCGATCTGCTATCCGTACAAACAAGTATCACTGTACTAGCATTTGGGAGCTACTTTTTCTTATTGGGAAAAGCAGCGCGCGGATGGTCTAGCAGACAAACGTTTATTCGAAATACTTCATCCATATTAACGATGCTGGAAATGATCCGTACGATTGATGATCCGAGTGTAGCGTATGCGTTTGTTGATGAAGGCTGTTATGGAGAAAAGGGCTTAGACAGCGTGAGATCGGGTATGAAAAAAGAGGCTATTCTTTTTTATCTAGACTCTGTTGGGGCAGATACACCGCTACAGTTTTCGGGAAATTATTTTTCAAATAAAGAACAGTGGCTGAAACAAGTTGATAAGTTGAAAGAAAAAAACGTCAATTATATTTTTAGTGCAAGAAAAAAGCAAGCGCAGTTCTTCTATTTGACCAAAACAGATTTACGAGGGAAAACATTTAATTGGCAAAATGCCAATCAGATTATTGCTCTTTTTCGATAAGTAAAAAGTGCAAAACAAGGAGTGAGAAGACTAATGTTGGAAATCATGATCGTTACACATGGTAAGTTGAGCGAAGGACTGAAAGATGCGGCGGAAGTAATTGTCGGGACATCGAGCCATATTGAAACAATGTGCTTAGAGTCTGGGGAGGACATCCAAACATTCGGAGAGAAGGTCAAAGAAAAATTAACTATGATCAACACAGCAGAACCCATGCTAGTATTTGTTGATCTAATTAGCGCAAGTCCGTACAATCAAGCGCTCTTGGCAGTCAATGAACTGACTGAAGAAAAGAAAGCAGCCACTTATGTCATAGGGGGCGTGAATCTGCCAATGTTGTTAGAAGCAATCAATCATCAGATGCTTCACACACCGATAGAAGAAGCGGTGGAACAAATTGTCAAACAAGGAAAAGATAATTTAACTGTTTGGCATGCTTCAGCGGAAGAAAAAAAATTAGATGAGGACGATTTTTAGAAGGAAGGCTGAAAAGATGAAGTGGGGATTTAGATGGTATGGTGAAAAAGGGGATTCGATCCCATTAAAATATGTTCGCCAAATACCGGGAATAAATGGGATAATTGGAACTTTGCTGACTAAAATGCCTGGAGATGTTTGGGAGATTTCAGAAATTGAGGAGTTGAAAGCATCTGTTGAGAGCCAAGGACTGGAACTGCTTGGAATTGAAAGTGTAGCGATCCACGATGCAATCAAGGCAGGGACAGATGAACGAGATTACTATATTGATAACTATATACGAACAATCAAAAACTTGTCTCGATGTGGGGTTCGATTGATTTGTTATAGCTTCAAACCAATTTTTGGATGGGCGAAAACTGATTTGTTTAATGAAAACAACGATGGAAGCTATTCACTTTTATACGATCAGAAAATCGTCGATCAGATGGAGCCAGGAGAAATGTATCAATTGATACACAGCCAGTCAAAGGGATTCAAATTGCCGGGTTGGGAAGAAGAACGGTTGAAAAAATTCGCTCAGCTGGAAAAACTGTATGAAGGAATGACCGAAGAAGAATTATTTGAAAATCTGACTTATTTTTTAGAAAAAGTGATTCCAGTGTGCGAAAAAGCAGATGTAAAAATGGCTATCCATCCAGATGATCCGCCATGGGAACTTTTTGGTTTTCCTAGAGTGACGAAAAATCTTGGCGACTTGAAGAAAATTCTAAATGCAGTAGATTCTCCATATAATGGACTAACGCTGTGCACAGGATCTTTAGGGGCAAATCCGGAAAACGATTTAGTTGAAATCATCCATGAGGTAGGTTCGCGCATCCATTTTGTCCACTTCAGAAACGTGGAGTTTTTAGGAGAAAGAAAGTTCAAAGAAACGGCACATCCCTCTACAGAAGGCTCCCTTGATATGTATCATATTATGAAAGCGTTGGTGCAAGAAGGGTTCGACGGTCCTATACGCCCTGATCATGGTAGAACCGTGTGGGGTGAAGTGGCTATGCCTGGATATGGCCTGTATGATCGTGCAATGGGACTCACTTACATGCAAGGTCTATATGAGGCGATAAGTAAGGAAAAACCACTGGGAGAGCATTATGAATAAAATCAAGCTCTTCATCTTTGATATGGATGGCCTTTTATTAGAAACTGGACGTTTAGCTTATCGTGCTTATGTAAAATCAGCACAAAAGTATGATTATGAAATGCGTAAGGAAGTCTATTATTTACTAACTGGCCAAACAGAAATGGCGATAAGAGAACAAATGGGCATTTTGTACGGAGAAGATGTTCCATATATCAAATGGCGAGAAGCAATCAATCAATATAAAGAAAAAATCGTGAAAGAAGATAAGAGAGTATATACGAAAAAAGGAGCAGAAGAAATTTTATCTTTTGCAAAAGAAAGAGGAATCCATACAATCGTGGCCTCGTCTAATACACGCGAGAAAATAGAAATGTATTTAAGAATGGAAAATCTATACGATTTTTTTGAACAAATCATTTCGGGAGATGACGTGGAAAAAGGAAAACCGGAACCAGAAATCTTTTTGAAAGCTTGTTCAAAAATGAATATTTCTCCAAGTGAAGCACTTGTATTTGAAGACTCGATTGCAGGGATCGAAGCAGCAAGGCGAGCGGGCATTTTGTCTTTTCTCATCAAAGATCATTTGATAGGGTTGCCCGATCATAATGGGAAGCATAAGTTGAAAGTAGATGTAAGTTTATATGAATCCAATAAAGCAGACTATGAATTTTATGACCTGCATCAAGCAAAACGATTTTTAGAAAGTAAAGGGTTGTATCTCTAATAAAGAGGACTATTTTCTAGTCCTCTTTATTTATTGTCCTGCACGACTGAGGGAACAGATGAAAAAGAAGTAATTTTTTATTTTGAAGTATCTACCTTATTTGTAGTGAACAATTTAGAACAAACACAAAACGCATCTACTGTTATCTACCAGTAGATGCGTTTAAAGAGAAGAACGAGAATCGTCCATATGAGGGTTTCCACTCCTTATGCAGATTTTTTTAATTCTTGCACTGCTTGTTCGATCGTAACACCTGTCGCTACATGATTGGTATTTTCTTTGTCAAAAACGACAAATAGATTCAAATCTGTATCCAAGGTTACTCGATATTGTATATCTTTGTTATAGAATGTCATAGCCATTCTCCTTTCTTTAAATACTTGCTGAAAGGCAACGAACGCGTTGATAACGAAATTCCATTTATAAGTATACCACCAATTGAAAGGTTTTCATAGTTAAGAAATTTTAAAGTCAAAAGTTGCAGATAAAAGCAAATAAACAAGAAAACAAAAAGTGAATCAATCGCGGTTATTCAACTTTTTCTTCGATTCGAAGACAATAGAAGACAATGAATTTTATATTTCATTGCATTATCCTTGTGTTATTAGAAAAAGCATGATATATTAAATGAGTAATCTATTTTGAAACGTAATTTGAGCGATATATCTACATAGATAAAACTCCTTTTGCCTATCAAATATTTATTGCAACGAAAAAACGTACATTGATACGTATCAGGAGGAATTTATTTATGAATAACGGTACAGTAAAATGGTTCAACGCAGACAAAGGTTTTGGCTTTATCACTGGTGAAGATGGAAATGATGTATTTGCACATTTTTCAGCTATCCAAGGTGACGGCTTCAAAACTTTAGAAGAAGGCCAAGCAGTGTCTTACGATGTTGAAGATGGTCAACGTGGCCCTCAAGCAACAAACATTGTTAAAGCTTAATAAAAATTGACTTTTAACCGTCTTTTCGAAAGAAAAGACGGTTTTTTTGTACGAAAAAATTCATTGGTCGTTGAATGGGCTGAATAGTAGTGTATAAAACAATTTTGTGGAGCGTGAGGCTTTTATGGTAGAGGAAAATACGAATAAAGTGATGTTGATAAAAAGATTCCTATCTTGAATATGAAACGAGATGTCTTGAAAATGAATGAGTTTGACCAATCATTATCCTATCGAAATTTACAGTTTCGTTCGATTGGTCTGTCAATTAATGAAAAAGTAAAAAAGAATATGTTCTAGGAAGAGGGCGGCACATCTACATTTTTAAGTAACGGACAGTTCAAATATCAAGCATTGAAAGAGGCTATCCTACTGTTTGAAGGAATACGAGTATATAAAAACGACAAAGAGGAAAAAGTAGTTCATTAAATCCCTTCAAGTGATGAAAGAATGAGATCTAATAAAACCTGATCTTTCATCTGTTTTTTAAATAACGTAATAATTTTTTTGTTTTTTGTGCTTTCGCCGTTATTGTAGAGTGATTTAGCATTCTTATTTTTAAAAATAACTGTGTTATATATTAAAAAAGGCATAATAGTTATAAGTTTTTTTAAAGAATATTTAGAAATTATTAATTTTCGTCTGAAAACAAAAAAAGAAAGCGTTATTATTTTAGTCTATTTTCAGGGGGGGTAACCTTATGATAAAAAAACTATTTTTACTATTAATATTAACGCTAGCAATGGCAGGTTGTTCTGACTCTGGCTCAGCAACTGAACTGATCACAAAATCAACTGAAGCCACGACAGAGGAGTTAAAATGTGGAAACGATCACAGTGACTACAGAGGCTTAAATCGACGATGCATGGGAATATTAGGCAGAAGCAATTGTAAGCATCGATGTAGTAATCGAAGAAGTTGTAGAAGAAGCAATAGAAAAATCAAAAGAAAGATCAAAAGAAGCAATCTGTGCTGTGCATCGTATACAGACGTCGAAGATGCGGTACTTTTAAACCACGTCAGGAGATGTTCATTTATGTCTAGGGAAGCTGGCGATGAACCAAAACTAGAGTACGCTTTTAGTTTTGCACGTGAGGATGAAGATAACCTTAAAACTTACGACATTTTAGCTTGATCTAAGATGGTTAAAGCTTTTTAATGAAGTAAGAGGAGATAGAAGGCTTTTCTAGTTATATTAGGTAAGATAAATTCCTTTTTGCTCCAAATTTGCTAAACATTCTGCTAGATAAACTTCATCGTGTTCCGGATAAATCGGCACGTTGCGCTCTACAGTAGGTAAATCAAAAAATGCTTCGCATGATTTGCCACGATACATAGGATTTTTCCACTCTGGTGCTGGGCTGTAACCACGTTTTTCCATTTCATCCATGACAAGCTGATGATATTGGAATAATCTATAAGGAGAATAGTGAAAAACATAATCCACAGTAGCATGTTTCTTTCCCCAGCCATTTCCTCTTAATGCACAGCATTCCCGATGTTGTCCTAAAAGCTGTTGACGAGGAAGCTTTGAAATCAATTTTTCATGCCATAATCGCATAGAAATGTCTCCTTTATATATAGATTGTTAACCTTAGACGTTAAATGAAAAAACCAGCAACAAGGCTGGAAAAAATCACTTCAGTTTGCTTGCTGTTTCTGAGCGACCAATTAGGTAATCAACGGAAATATCGTAAAAGTCAGCGATATAGATTAATTCAATGATGCTTGGAATTTCTTCTCCTTCTTCGTACTTACGATATTTGAATAAAGGAATACTTAACGCGCTAGAAACAGCTACTTGAGATAAAGATCGGCCAGTTCTTAAGAAATTCAGACGACAACGTAAAGTATCCAGTAAAATAGCTTCTTCGATACTCATTTAATCACCTTTCATTATAGTAGAATAGTTATAATGACTATAGAAAGCTACACATGCAATCAATAGTACTCAATGTTTTTTATTTAAACGTATCAAATAAAGAATGACGATCAATAAAGACAAAACCAGTCCTGATAATTCTTCTATAAAAACACTATCGGGTTCAAAGTAGTTGTAATTAAAAACTTTCCACATAAAGTAGATAGCCGAAAGAGTCAAAATAGCTAAATAAAACCGTTCTTTGTTCCAATTCATAAGATAAACAATACTTGCGACCAGTGCGACCGCAGGCACCCAAAACAAAACTCTCACCAACGTAATCATGTAACGGACTCCTCAACGATTCATATAATAAAAGATAACATGTTATTGCATACATCACAAATGAAATGCTAGGAAAATAAAAGAAGAATAGATCAATGAAAAATGAAAAAGCAGAACAGTTTTCTGCTGATAAGCAGGAACTGTTCCGCTGAATGTGTCTTATCTATCGAGAAAAAATCAATGGATTGATATCTAAGTAATTCAATACATATAAAAAGAGGACGATCGCATTCACTAAAAAGGAAAGAATGATGATCCCATAGCGAATGGAAATATATTTAACAAATACTTTTGTTTGAATACGGGCATATCTTTTTCCTTTATAGCTGAGCATCATGACAAGAAGCAAAAGGGTAATCACACCTTGAAAAATCATTCCAATAAACAGAATTCCTGAGGTTTGATAATTTAATTGGAGAAAATAAGCTGCTGCCGCAACTAAATCGAATAAAATCGCAATAAATGGCAAAATAATCACTCCTAACATTGAGAATAAATAAAAGAATAACATTTTTTCTAAAATAAGCAAATAAAAATTAAAGTAACAAAATAGTTATGACACAAGTAAAAGAAATAAGAATAACAATATTATTTTACTTATATTTTGGAACTTGCGAGAGTTTATCATCCGTGCTATAGTTGAAAAGTAACAAAAATAAATTTTATTTATGATGTACCTTTAGCTCAGTTGGTTAGAGCAGACGGCTCATAACCGTCCGGTCGTAGGTTCGAGTCCTACAAGGTACATAAGAGGTTGTGAAAAAGCTGCCCTGCATCAAGTAATAAGAACAGCCAAGTAAAAACAGCTTCTTATGTTTTTACTTGGCTGTTCTTATTACTGCAGATGCAAGCTTTTGAATACCGTTTAAGGAAGAGGTTGTGAAATCAGCGTTTTGACCTGAGTATTAGAGAAACAAACGGAAAAATAGTTCCTCGTATTTTGCCGTTTGTTAAGCTAATACCGAGGGTCAGCTGATTGAACACCATTTAAGAAAGAGGTCGTGAGCCTTCCGTTTCACTATGTGTCATAAAAAAGCCAATCTACTTTGATAGAAAAAGCACGTAGGACTAAAACAGTTCTGCGTGCTTTTTTTATTGTGTGTTAAATATCGTAAATGAAGATAGATATTTTTATGATTCGACGATAGAGACGTTGAAATCTTTCAACAGCTCTAAAGCGGATTCTCCGTGTTTTCTACTGGAGACTAACATTGGATCAACAAAAAAGTCTGCTTCAGGAAAAGCACTCTGCAGGCCTATCAGATTAGAGAGTACACACAAGTTTGTTTCAATCCCGACTACTTCGATCTCTTTTTGTTCTTCTTTGCTTTCAAATAAAGTTTCCTTGATTTCAGCTAAAGTTTCAGGTGGAATCGTAAAGTAATACTTTTTAATCACTCGTTCATTTTCTTGTGGAGAAAGAAGAGGGATCAATTGCAAATCTTCTCGTTCTTCTTCTTTGTCCTTCAGTTCAACTGGAATATCCCGTGTGAAGAGAATATATTCATTATTTTGGCGTGCTTTAGCTAATCTTTGAGCAATACGTTCTGCCAATTGATCTGACTCTGGAATATAAAATTCGCTGTTTGGATCAAGAATATGATTTTGCATATCAATAATAACTAACATTTTCTTTCCTCCTACATTCATATCGTCATTTTATTCTTTTTAATAAAAGTTTTTTAAAATATAAGCAACACCAGCTTCTTCATTCGTCAGCGTTACTTGGTTTGCAATTTCTTTTACTTGTCGCTGTGCATTCCCCATCGCAATACTCAACCCGCTGTAATTCAACATAGCAATGTCGTTTTCTTGATCGCCAAAAGCCATGATGTCACTCGATTCGATTCCAAGGTAATCCGCCAGAAAAACAAGTGAATGAGCTTTAGTGATACCTGTAGGCGTGATTTCTAAGAAATGCGGATCAGAGAATACTGATTGGATACCATCTGCTTGCAGATCTCTTTGTAGCTTCTGTAGTTTTTCTTCACTCTTATCTGTTAATGCTAATTTAAGATAGCTAAGAGAAGGATCTTCCAACATATTTAAAATTTGATCAAAAGAATGGTTCTGTAAATTGAAATGTTCATAATAAGGGTCATCTTTGACTAGATTTGATTCATCGAATGTCAGCTGATCATCTTGGGTTTCTCGGCTAGCAATGATGGATATTTTCGCTTCTTGAGCATAGAAGAAGGCTTTTCTCAGTGTATCGCTATCTATTTTTGAACGTCTGAGAACTTTCGCCATTTTTCCATCCTTCATTTCAGCAATCAGTGAACCATTGGAAGAAATCAAATAGCCACCGATTCCTAATTCGGAAAAAATATCTTTAGCAGAAATGCTGTTCCTTCCGGTAGCGACGGTTACGATTCCGCCATTTTCATCAAATTTCCGAAGTGCTTGGATATTTTCTTCTGGTATCTTTCCATTTCGATCAAGCAAGGTACCGTCTAAATCAATCGCTGCTAGTTTCATTTTATCTTCCTACTTTCTTTTTACATATCTATTTTCCTGTTACCTTAAGATTAAATGAGAATTTAAAAAAATGAAACTAACTTGCTTTGTCATTATGAATTTTTTCAAAAAACATTCTTAAGAAAAAGGTGGCTATATATAGTAGTTTTTGGTCAATACCTTTGAATAAAAAGCCATGAAAAACGAATAGTTAGCGCTTACCAATGCGTTTTGTGATAAAAAAATTTTAAAATATTCAATGAAAACAAAGCATATATTTTGCTTTAAAACCAAATGAGGAATATTCTAGATGTAGAACAGGTTAGAAAAAGATTAGAAAAAGGAGTGATTTTGATGGAGAAGAGATACGGCGTAGTTCCTGTGGTAACTGCTTCAGACGAAAATTATGCTCCTTACTTGAGCGTGATGATCGCAACTGCATTAGAAAATTGCAATAAAACAAGACGCATAAAATTTTATGTGATTGACGATGGTCTATCAGAATATAGTAAAGAAGGATTGGAAGAAACGGTAAATAAATATTCAAGTAATGCAAGTATCCAATTCCTGACAGTGGAAAAAGATATCTACGAAGACTTCCTAGTCAGTGACCATATCACAACTACCGCTTACTTAAGAATTTCTTTACCAAACTTATTAGCTAAAGAGGATTATAAGAAAGTCCTTTACTTAGATTCAGATGTGTTAGTACTAGACGATATCGTAAAACTATATGATGAGCCGTTAAATGGAAAAACAATCGGCGCTATTATCGATCCAGGTCAAGTGAAAGCTTTGGAAAGATTAGGAATCGATTCCGATGACTTGTACTTCAATTCAGGAGTGATGGTGATTGACATTGATCAATGGAATAAAAAAGAAATTACAGAAAAAACTATCCATTACCTCAGTGAAAATGGCGATCGAATCATCTATCACGACCAAGATGCTTTGAATGCTGTACTTTATGAAGATTGGGAACAACTTCATCCAAAATGGAACATGCAGACTTCGCTGATTTTTGAACGTCATCCAGCACCAAATGAAAAATATGAACGTCAGTATAAAGAAGGAAATGAAAAACCTTCGATCGTTCACTTTACAGGACATGATAAACCTTGGAATACGTTGAAAGATCATCCGTATACCAATTTATACTTAAAAAAATTAGCACACAGTACTCTAACGAAAGTAGGCGAGATCAATGAATAAAAAAGAAATAGCAGTAGTCGCAAGTTGTAACACAAAATTCGTACCACATTTAGCTGCATTATTTGTCTCAGTATTAGATAATTGCAACCCGTCTAAATTTGTTCGGTTCTATGTGATTGACGATGATATCGATTTTGAAAGTAAACAGCTTTTACGCTTCTCAGTGAAAAACGCACGAATGAACTCAGATGTGGAATTCTTGAAAATCAATAAAGAATTCTTTACAAATGTGGTAATCAGCGATCGTATTCCAGAAACAGCTTATTATCGTATTGCGATTCCGGAATTGTTCCGCGGCACAGAAGTTGAACGTATCTTATATATGGATTGCGACATGATCGCTTTACAAGACATCTCTAAATTATGGCGTCTTGATTTTGGGGATTCAATCGTAGCAGCTGTTGAAGATGCAGGGTTCCATCAACGACTGGAAAAAATGGAAATTTCAGCTAAATCAATGCGTTATTTCAACTCAGGTTTGATGCTGATCAATGTGAAAAAATGGTTAGATGAAAATATTACGCAAAAAGTATTAGATTTCATCGAACATAATCCAGAAAAATTACGATTCCATGACCAAGATGCATTAAATGCTATCTTACATGACCGTTGGTTACCACTTCATCCGCGTTGGAATGCACAAGGCTATATCATGGCAAAAGCAAAAAAACATCCAACAGCAGCAGGTGAACGTGAATACGAAGAAACTCGCAACAATCCTTACATTATCCATTTTTCAGGACATGTGAAACCGTGGAGCAAGGATTTTGAAGGGCCAACGAAGAAATATTACGAAAAATATGCAGGGATGACGGCTTTCCGCTGTGTAGCTAAATTCCCTAAATATCCAAAATACGCAAAAGTTCAACCAAAAACAGATGTAGTTGTTAAATAATAGAAGACAACAACTGAAGAGGGGGAGCAGGAATGGAAATTACAATGTCTAAAAATGCAGTAGAGACGTTAATTGAAAAGGTTGGGGAAAATACAAAAATCGCACTCGCGCTCATCAATGATTCCGATCCATTTTTAAGGGACAAAGGTGCTTTTGCAAAAGGCAGCTTTTTTCAAATCATTCCTTTTGTTTCGGAATTTGGAGAATATGCGACTAAAATCGAGCATCCATTATTGGACATCTATACATCTAAATTAGAGCAAAATTATTTCGGTAAACGATTGAACATGGACTTCAACAAACAGCTTGACAGCTTTTCATTAGAAAATGAAATCGCAGTACTCGATTATAATATCAAATTAAAGAACTGCTTCTTCAGCTAATAGTTTCGAGAAAGTCCAAAAAGGAGGTATACATTGAGATACTACTTTGTGGATGAAGAAAAGAATGTAATAGAAACAGATGAAAAAAAATATAATTGGCTCGTACTTGATAGTGCAAAGCCCGAAGAGATTGAGCAAGCAATCGAAGAATTCGAGCTTCCTGATGATATTTTCGTAGGAACCGAATATCCGGAAGAAGTTTCTCGGATGGAGCGCCTTTATGAGACGAAACTAGAGCATCCATTTTCTTTGGTAGTGATTAATCTAGATCAGTCAGATAATCGTATCGAAAAAAAATTAACGCCAATATCTTTTGTACTTTCCGATAATCTCTTGATTACTTGTATCGATAGAAAAACCGAATTTGTGGATCGGCTGCTGACAAAGCATGGAAATCATTTAAACTCGTTTGAAAAGATCATCACGTATACATTATTAGATATTTACACCCATTACGTGAAAGAACTAAGAGAGATGAAAAAGCGAATTGACGCTTTGGATAAAGCAGCTCGTAAAACAACGGAAAATGAAGAACTGTATAAACAGGCAGATCTTGAAAGAGACATCGTATATATCGATCATACCTTAAGAGATCAACGGGAAACAATGGATCAATTATGGAATTCTGAAACTTTCATCAAACGTTTAGATGATGAACAGCTACTCTATGATGTCCATTTGAGACAGCGACAAACAGAAAAAATGATCGAGATATATCGAGATTTATTAGAGAGTATTGGTGATCTATTCAACGGGATGATGGACAATAATCTAAATCATATCATGAAATATCTAGATTCAGCTGCATTAATCATTTCCGTTCCGGCGTTGTTCGCAGGGATTTGGGGAATGAATACAGGAGGATTACCGGGTAAAAGTTCTGCTCTAGGCTTTATACTCGTAGTCTTTGGCTCTTTGATAGCAGCAGTAGTTTTAGGTTACCATTTATACCGGAAAGATTATACAAATTAAAGAATCTATTTAAAACAGGTATCAAACAAAGAAATTTGTTTTGGCAATACAATTTAAAAACTAGGAGGAATACAGCAATGACAGAACCAAAATTAATCGACCCGCGAAACTTGTACCATACGGAGAAATTTCCTAAACAAGATCAGGATACACCCGCTTTACAGCAGAATATGATTCCTGTTCCTGATTGCGGAGAAGAATCCTATGAAGGCAATAATCAACTAGAAAACCGCCGTGTACTAATCACTGGTGGAGATTCAGGGATCGGTCGTGCAGCAGCGATTGCATTTGCTAGAGAAGGGGCAGATATCGCTCTTCAATTCTTCCCAGGAGAAGAAAAAGATGCAGAGGAAGTAGCAAAATACGTGAAAGATGCAGGACGTAAGATTGTCTTACTACCTTTTGATCTTCGTGACGAACAAGCACCTAAAGAAATCATAGATAAAGCCGTGAGTGAACTTGGCGGGCTAGATACGATGGTACTAAACGCAGGACAGCAAATTTCTTGTCAGTCTATTGCTGAGTTACCACTTGAGCAAGTCAAAGACACATTTATGATAAACATCATCGCTATGTTTGCTTTAGTGAAAGAAGCTGTTCCGCATATCCCAGCAGGAGGAGCAATCGTAACAACAACTTCTGTTCAAGCATTCAATCCAAGCGAACATTTATTAGATTACGCAGCAACAAAAGCTTCAATCGCTAACTTTACGATCGGTTTAGCAAAACAGCTTGCACCTAAAGGAATCCGTGTAAATGGTGTAGCACCTGGTCCAATCTGGACACCATTACAACTAGACGAAGGACAACCTTCTGATTCGATCCCTGAATTTGGTCAGCAAAGTTTACTAGAACGTGCAGGTCAGCCAGGAGAATTAGCACCAGTTTATGTTTTCTTAGCATCGAATAAAGCAAGTTATGTTACAGCCCAAATTTACGGAGTAACTGGTGGAGAAGCGATCAACTTATAAGAAGTTGATCGTTTCACCCCTATGAGGAGGTGCGAAAATGAATAAAGGTGTAAAAACGATCGGAGTGATCGGAACGTTACTTTTGCTATCTGTGCTTTTGTTTGCGATACTATTAAGTGCAACCTATCCATTGCCTTTTCAGCTAGAGAAGTTTCGATTCTTTTCCATCACTAATTCATACGTGCAACAATATGTATTTTGGCTTGCCGTTGCATTTGCTATTTTGACAATTATCACGTTACTTGTTTTCCTGTTTTATCCAAAAACAATCGGAAACTTTCTACTGAAACATGGTGATGGGGAGTTGACGTTGGATAAAAAAGCAATTGAAGGAATGGTTCGTTCTCACTTGCATGAAGATGAATTCATCCATTCACCAAAAGTAAATGTCAAAGCAACGAAAAACAAGATCGCCGTCAATGTAAAAGGGGAGTTGAAACGAACTTCAGCACTCATTGGTAAAACAGGAACATTGATGAAAGAAATCGAAAATGAAGTACAACACATATTGGGAACAAAAGAGCCAGTGAAAGTATCGGTGAAATACACAGGCTTTGAAGAACCAGCTAAACGAAGCAATGACCGCAAACGAGTAGAATAGGGGGGGACCAAAAATGAAAGAACTATTTTCGACATACAAGCTCCCTATCATCTTTGGGGTACTTGGATTGATATTAGCCGTTTTATGGATCACCGTGGGCTTTTTCAAGACCTTATTGATCTTGATCATGGCAGCGATCGGCGTCGCTATCGGTTTTTATCTGAAACAAACGAAAATCTTAGATCACTATTTTAAATCTTAGGAGGAAACATCCATGAATAACAATAACAAAAATAATAACAATAAAATGAACAACCAAAAACCAGTGTCTGCACATCCAGACCCAACGACACCAAACCAATCAAATGGTGTGAACGATGAAAAGAACAAAACAGCACCAGTATCTGCACATCCAGATCCAGTAGTCCCTAACGTTCAACAAGGAGTAGAAGAGAAGAAACATGATGCAGAAAAGCATGCACCTCATCATCCAGGAACTCCAGAATCTAAAGTTCCAGAACAACATGATGCAATCGATCCTTCTAAACCTGTGGAAGAGCAAAAACATCCTTCTGACCATGCGAAAGCACAAGAAAAACTTAGTTCTGACCACACAAACGGACAAGGAAAACTTGGTTCTGATCATACAAATAACCAAGGAAAGCATGATTCTGAACAGGAAGATTCAATGCGCGGTGAGCTGAATTATGAAGATAAAGTTGTGCAAAAAATCATCGGAATCGCAATTGAACAAGTAGACGGTTTATTATCTGCAAACGGTGGTTTCTTCTCTAATGTGGCAGGAAAACTTGTGAATACAGATAATGTAACGGCTGGTATTGAAACAGAAGTCGGTAAAAAACAAGTAGCAGTTGATATGGATGTCATTGTGGAATATGGCAAAGATATCGAAAAAATCTTTGAAGAAATGCAAGAAGTAATCGGCAAAGAAGTAAAAAATATGACACACTTAGAAGTGATCGAAGTCAACGCTAACGTAGTGGACATCAAAACAAAAGAAGAATTTGAAAAAGATCAAGAAACGGTGCAAGACAAAGTAACTGACGCAGCGAAAAAAACCGGTGAATTTGCTTCGAATCAAACAGATAAAGTAAAATCAGCAGCTGGAAGCGGCGCACAAAAAGTAAAAGAAAATACAGAACCACGGGTTCAGTAATAAGGAAGTAAAACATTAGGAGGAACGAAACATGGGATTTATTTGGTCACTTATCGTCGGAGGAATTATCGGAGCAATTGCAGGAGCAATCACGAATAAAGGTTCTTCGATGGGGATTATTGCAAATGTCGTAGCAGGTTTAGTTGGATCAGCACTTGGTCAAGCATTGTTAGGTTCTTGGGGACCAAGTATTGCAGGAATGGCAATCGTGCCATCATTGATTGGTGCCATCATTTTAGTACTAATCGTATCATTCTTTGCTCGAAAACTGTAAAAAGACTTTTAAAAAGAGGTCGTGAAAAAGCTGTTCTTCATCAAGTAATAAGAACAGCCAAACAAAAATAGCTTCTCATATTTTTCATTTGGTTGGGCATATTATCGAAGATGCAAGCTTTTGAACACTGTTTATTCGGAATAAGAGGCTGTGACAAGACTTTTGTCACAGCCTCTTATTTATGCGGGCAAATTCCCAATTAGATTTTTAAAAGTTTTTCCTTAAATGTGTCTTTATTGATACAGAGAAGCTTCTTTAATAAAACAATGCCTTCCTAAATTTTCTTGAGATAGGAAAGGTGAACATACAAAATAATACGACCACTTGGAAAACCCAGATGATCCACAAATGGATCGTATGATACTGATGAAGTAAAAAGCAATGGATCAGAAACTCAAAGAGATTGAAAAAGACAAGGAAGAAATAATATCTCTTTTTTACTCTTGTCTGTTTTAGCCAATAATAGCTCGTAAAGTAATCTAGACAAACAAATAGAAGTAAACAAAGTTTCGTAAGAGCAGCAATCGTATCATGTTGCTCTGCTAGACGATTGACGAGCAGGAAAAATGTTGGTAATGGAATATAGATCACGAGTAATGAAAGAAAAAAGTAAACAATAAATGGCATACTATTCCTCCTAATTGTGTGAGTTCGCCCTCATTTTAAAATAACGATATTTGTTTGTGAAGCTTTTTCGTGTCGTAACAAATGTTATCTAATGTATTTTTAAATAAATAATCATTATTATCAAAATAATGTTAAAAATAAAAAAGAATAGTCCATCACTGTTATTCAAATCATTTTATCAAAACTACATAGTAAATGGTAAAAGCAACATGACATAATATATAGAAGGCTTTACAGTATATATGGGAGTTTACTAAAAAAGAATGGAGTAAGAGTTAACACAATGGGCCATTAGCTGAAGTTTTAAGCACTTCAAGGTATGAAACAGAATGGCCTGTAATACTACATGATTATTTAGACTGCTCAAACTGCTATCAATCTGGTGGAATGAATAAAGTATTATACTAAAAGCAGATCCAACTACAACGTAACAGGAAACCAGTTGTATCAGGAAAAGTGATAGTACATGGAGAAGAAAAGGCCCCCTTTGTATGAGTCAGTACATATCTTATTTATAGATAAAACGGTATTCAATCGAAATAAAAAATCTGAATAATAGACGTAAATAACTTCTAAAAGTCTTACACATCTATCATTCAGATTATTTTTTATTTACTGTTTGTTCTACTTTATTTTATTCTTCTGGTATAGTATTCGAGTCATTTTTATAGGTCAACAAATCACCCGGTTGACACTCCAAAACTTGGCAGATTTTTTCGAGAGTGGAAAAACGGATGGCTTTTGCTTTTCCATTTTTTAGAATAGAGATGTTTGCCATCGTAATGCCCACTTTCTCACTCAATTCAGTCACACTCATTTTTTTTTGAGCTAATACTACATCTAAATTAACGATAATTGCCATGTCGCACCTCACACTGTCAAATCATGATCTGTCTTAAGTAAAATCGCATGTTCAAGCAGTTTTTCCAGCACGCTTGTTAATGTGTATACTGCAAAAGGAATGAATACGACAGCGATTCCTACCAACATCAAACCTGGAGCATCGTCTAAATCCGCTACTTTCATAAATTTAGGAAGTAAGCCAAAAAAAGCGAAACCAATAAACAAAATGGTTCGTTCGATTTTTTTTAGTATGTTTAAGCTTTGAGTGGAAAAAGCTTGGTTATCTTCGATTTTTTTCAATAGTTTCAATAAGAAATAAGCAATAACGATCCCTAGGAAAAGGGCAAAGTAAATGACAGAAACAAATAATGTGGTCTGCCAATCAAAATTGAATCCTTTTTCGCTTGTAGCGATCTGAGTGTAAAAAAGTACGCCGAACAAAATAAATACGGCACTTATACCTAAAACGACAAATTTTAATAGCAATGTTTTAAATTTCATTTTTATCCCTCTTTTATCTTTGATAGCTAAAATATAGCAGAATAATTATTGTAAAACAACTATTTTTTATCGAAAAACAATAAAAATATATCGTTTATAAAAAATGATAGAGTATGAAGGTGTGGAGTGCATTTAACAGCTTTTTTTGATTGTAAGAAACATTTAAAACCAGTTATTTTAGATTCTATGTGTGTCTCTTCTATAATGCTAGTTTAGATGCCTGGGATTATATTGGACAATACAGTTGGAGGATTTTTTATTATCTAGCGAAGAGAAGTGTAAGTTAACAGAACTGTATGAGAAAAAAGACAACTACGTAGTAGCTAACCGATTCATTAATTTTTTCAAGTTCATGTTTATTTACGTATCAGAATTTTTCTTATTCAATGGTTTGGTGTAATCTCCACTTATTTGTCCTTTATTGCTTATACAATGTTATACAAAAGGAAAATCAAGCATTGACACATGGGGTGGTACTATCTAGCTGAAATAGCTTAATAAGCGCAAGTAGATGCATTGGATTAGTTTATAAATCAAAAGTGTTAGAGGTATTAAGAAGAAGTAGAAAAATAAAATGGATTGCCGAATAAAAAGTACCATAAATCCTAAAACATGTGCCAACAGATAGATGGCACATGTTTATTTTTTTCGATAATTTTGTAACAAAAATACGAAGATGAAAAAGAATAGAGATTCCCATAATGTAGTAGTCCAACTGAATTCTTTACTGATACCAAATACCATATTTCCTAGATTTGATACAATCAAATAGCCAATCGTTATGATCAATGAATAGCACAATCTTTTCATCATAGGACATACCTCGTTTTTATTTATAAGAATAGTATAAACCAAAGAAGTGAATAAGAAAAATGATAATATAAAAATAAAGCAAGAACGCATTAAAGTAACTAAAGTTATTTATTGTATTTTTTAATTCTCCGAAAAAATTTAATAAATAAATAGAATCTTGTAATAATAACTGAGCATAATCTTTGCAATTTTTAATCTTGAATAATATCCTTTAAGTATAGCCAGCAATCAAAAGTAAATAGAGAATAAGTAAGCAATTGTTATTTCAGTATCAGACTGGCAATAAAACGCCGTTATGATCCAACAATGTTTGGTAGCGCTTTATTTACTGGTGCTATGCTAACTGTTCGCTATCTATACTGTGATTGTCGGTAGAGTTATTTACAGGGTAAAAATATGTTTATAGGAGGTGGAAAATGAATAAGGGGTTAAAAATAATCGGTGTTATCATGAGTTTACTGCTACTTTCAGTATTTCTAGCGATTGCGTTGATCAATGCGCCGTATATTATGCCTGAACAATTGGAACGATTTCGCTTCTTTACTTTAACGAATTACTACATGCAACAATATATTTTCTGGGCAGCTGTAGTATTTGCCGTTCTTGCTATTATCATCTTGCTAGTCGTTCTTTTCTATCCAAAGTCAAGAGGAACTTTCGTTATGAAACGGGAAGATGGCAAACTAACAATCGACAAAAAAGCGATCGAAGGGTTGGTACGTTCCCATTTACACGAAGAAGAGTTCATTCATTCACCTAAAGTACGGATACGTTCAACGAAAAATCGAATCCATATCCATGTCAACGGAGACTTGAAACGAACTTCTTCATTAGTAGGGAAAACAGGTGTATTGATGCAAGACATCGAAGAAGAAGTGACTAAAGTACTCGGAACAAAAGAAACGGTCAAAGTGGCAGTCACATACAGCGGTTATGAAGAACAAGAAGATACAAGAGACTACAAGCACTCTCGAGTGGAATAGGAGGGCCAAATAATGAAAGAACTATTTTCAGCATACAAGCTCCCTATTATCTTTGGGGGTCTTGGACTACTGCTAGCTGTTTTATGGTTAACGATTGGATTTTTCAAGACATTGTTGATCATAATCATGACAGCAATTGGCGCAGGAATCGGTTTTTATTTGAAACAGACAGGAATAGTTGATCAATTTTTTAAATCATAGGAGGAAACAAAGATGGAAAACAAAAACATGAATACAACAAATGGATCAGTTTTGGCAAATGAAAAAGGAGAAAACCGCATGATGAATGGTGAATTGACTTATGAAGACAAAGTCATCCAAAAAATCATCGGTTATGCTTTGAAAGATGTAGATGGTCTATTGACATTAGATGGCGGATTTTTCTCAAATATGGCTGAAAAATTAGTCAACACAGATAACGTAACAGCAGGTATCAATACAGAAGTAGGTAAGAAACAAGTAGCTGTGGATCTAGATGTGATCGTAGAATACGGTAAAGACATCGAAGATATTTACAACCAAATCAAAGAATTAATCAGTACTGAAGTAAACAATATGACACATTTAGATGTTATCGAAGTGAATGTGAATGTTGCAGACATCAAAACACAAGAAGAATACCAAAAAGATCAAGAAACAGTACAAGACAAAGTAACAGAAGCAGCAAAATCAACAGGACAATTTGCTTCACGCCAAACAGATAAAGCAAAATCTGCTGTAGGCAAAGGTGCACAAAAAGTCAAAGAAAATAACGAACCACGTGTACAATAAGAAGTAAAAAGTCAGTTAGGAGGAATTTAAAATGGGATTTATTTGGGCATTAATCGTCGGCGGTATCATTGGAGCAATTGCAGGAGCAATCACGAATAAAGGATCATCAATGGGGATCATCGCAAACATCATTGCTGGTTTAGTAGGTTCAGCAATTGGACAAGCTTTACTAGGAACTTGGGGACCAACAATTGCAGGAATGGCTATCATTCCATCATTGATCGGTGCAATCATTTTAGTATTAGTCGTTTCATTCTTTGCACGTAAATTATAAGCAAATTGAAGAAAAACTTATGTTGAAATGAAGAACAAATTTGAGAACCGTAGCGACACTCGCTGCGGTTCTTTTTTATATATTTTATATGAAGTATTCTTTATTCCTTATGAAAAAATATCTTTAAAAATAAAAAAAGACGAAAATAAACGGTTTTCTATAAAAAGAAGACCGTTTATTTTTTGTCTTTATTTGTGTGAAAAACGAAAAAGAGCACAACACATCAAGCTTTTATTAATTGTCTGTCTTTTATAAATGCAAGTATTAATTCAAAAAAACAGAAGAAAAAAACAACTACACCTTCTTTTATACTCGTAATCGTAGAAAGGAGGCGAAAAAAATGAATACATTACCTATCAATACAGGAGATACAGCATTCATGATTTTATGTACAGCAATGGTTTGTCTGATGACTCCTGGTCTAGCTTTTTTTTACGGCGGATTAGCACGGAAGAATAATATACTAACGATCATGTCTCAATCTTTTCTCTCCGTTGGGATAACAACGATTATGTGGGTATTTGGTGGATTCGGATTGGCCTTTGGACGGGATATCGGCGGTGTTATTGGAAACCCGGCAGATTTCTTTTTGATGAGACATGTTACAAGCTTCCCCAACATGTTTCATGGTGCAACGATTCCATTTTTAATGTTCTTTCTTTACCAACTGATGTTTATCGTGATTACCGTTCCTTTGATGACAGGAGCTTTTGCAGGGAGATTGAATTTAAAAGGCTATATTATACTTGTTATTTTTTGGAATCTGCTGATTTATTTCCCTGTTTGCCACTGGATATGGGGCGGCGGATTTTTGGATCAGATGGGATTTAGAGATTTCGCTGGTGGAGCAGTCATCCACACGACAGCTGGATTCGGCTCTTTAGCATGTATCCTCACACTTGGTCAAAGAAAGATTCCTTTAGGAGAAAGAAGTCAGCATAGCAGTCTTATGGCAGCTGCTATCGGTACAGGACTGCTTTGGTTTGGCTGGTTCGGTTTTAATTCCGGTGGTGCACTTCGAGCAGATGAACAAGCAGTCAATGCATTTGGTTCAACATTCATCGCTCTTGCATTTGCGATGATTACTTGGCTGATCATTGCAAAAGTAAAAGGAAATGGCTTTGATTTTGTCGACGTACTAACAGGATCCGTTGCTGGATTGGCAGCCATTACGCCTTGTGCCGGTTATGTAGAAGCAAAAAGTGCCATGCTGATTGGGATCATTGCGGGTATCGTCTGTCATGCTGCTGTTGATTTTCGTAAAAAGAAACAATGGGATGATGCACTTGATGTGTGGGGTGTTCATGGCATGGGCGGATTCACAGGTACGATTCTGATAGGGATCTTTGCATCTAACAGCCATTTACTAACGAATCCAAGCAGCTGGTACTTCTTAGGGATTCAAGTGATTGGTGTCATCATTACTGCCGTGTATGCCTATGTGCTGACAACAGTGATTTTAAAATCGGCGATGCACTTTACAACGATCACTACTACAAAAGAAGAACAAGAAGAAGGATTGGACTTTTTCTTCTTTGGCAACAAACTCAATTGAAACAAATTCAAATAGAAAAGAGGAAGATTCATGCAACAAAGCAAAACGAAAATTCCTGCAAAAAAATTAACGTTCTTTGGCTTTTTGGCTATGACCATCTCAATGGTCGTTTCATTATATGAATATCCCACATTCGCGACCTCAGGCTTCAGCTTAGTATTTTTCTTGTTATTAGGCGGTTTGCTATGGTTTATCCCTGTGGCATTGTGCGCAGCAGAGATGGCAACGGTGAAAGGATGGGAAAAAGGCGGTGTCTATACTTGGGTCAGTCGCACATTGGGAAAACGATTCGGTTTTGCCGCAATCTTTTTCCAATGGTTTGAGATAACAGTTGGCTACTTGACCATGCTGTATTTCTTAACTGGTGCATTATCCTATGCAACGGGTATTGGTGCTATACAAAACAATAAATATCTGAAATTGGCAATCCTATTGATTATTTTCTGGGCTATTTTACTCTCACAGTTAAAAGGAACCAAATATACTTCATTGATTGCTCGGATCGGTTTTGTAGCTGGTATCTTGTTGCCAGCATTAGTCTTGTTTGGCTTAGGGATCCATTATGTCGCTTCAGGCGCTCCACTACAAACGACACTGTCTATGAAAACATTGATTCCTGATTTTTCGAAATTGCCTACGCTGGTTGTTTTTGTTTCCTTTATTTTAGCATATATGGGCGTAGAAACATCTGCCAGTCATGCAAATGAAATGGAAAACCCTAAAAAGGATTATCCATTAGCAATGTTTGTATTGGTTATTCTGGCAATCATTTTAGATACTTTTGGCGGATTGACCGTCGCTACTACAGTACCTCAACATGGTTTGTCTCTTAATACAGGGGTGATTCAATCGTTAGAATTCCTATTAAGACACATTGATCCAAATCTTGCATGGATTGCGAAAATTCTTGCGATTCTTGTTTGTTTAGGTGTCATCGGAGAAATTGCTTCTTGGGTAACCTCTCCTTCAAAAGCACTTCACGTAGCAGCAGAAGAAGGATTACTTCCTGAATATTTTGCAAAAGAAAACACACACGGTGTTCCTGCTCATTTGATGATCGCAAATGGGATCGTTGCAACAATCTGGGCAGCCGTCTTTACATTAAGCGGCGGGGGGAATAATCTTTCATTTCTTGCAGCGATGTCATTGACTGTTGTAATCTACCTGATGTTGTACTTTATGTTTTTCGCGGGCTATTTGAAGCTGGTTTTTAAAGATGACAGCCTTGAAAGAGCCTATCAGGTTCCAGGCGGAAAAGTTGTAAAAGTAATCGTTGCTTGTTTAGGTCTTTTGACTTCACTTTTTGCTTTTTGTATCTCATTTGTTCCACCTGCTAGTATCGCAGATGGACAGCATGGGATTTATGAAACGATTCTGATTGTTTCTTATCTTATCGTCTTAGTTATTCCATTTACGATCTACGCATGCCGTCATAAATTCCAGCATGCAGAAAAATAAAAAATGAAAGCTGGTTATTCAAATGGAAGTAAAAGAATTAGAACAATTGATTGGAAAAAATTTCCACTATTATCAAACAGGACAAGTGGCGGATTACATTCCAGCATTAGCTGAAGTGGATCCTAAACAATTAGGTATGGCGATTTATGATTTGGATACAAAACAACTGATTGAGGGTGGAGATGCCGATGTGCGCTTTGCCATCGAAAGCATGTCAAAAGTTCCCGTATTGTTATTAGCAATCAAAGACAACGGAATAGAAAAAGTCTTTCAAACAATCAACACGGAACCAACCGGATTTGCTTTCAATTCTATCATGAATATGGAAATCAATCATCGCAAACATCCAATGAATCCTTTTGTTAATGCAGGAGCGATTGCAACAACCTCGTTGATTGCCGGTAAAGATGCAGATGAAAAATTTGAGCGAATCTTGTCATTTATGAAAGAGATCTGTGATGATCCTAATATCACATTGAATGAAGAAATCTATCATTCTGAATCAAGAACAGGTGATATCAATCGCTCTCTTGCTTACTATATGAAAGGTAATCAAATGATCGAAGGAGACGTATCGGAGATACTCGATGCTTATTTCAGACAATGCTCCCTCAATGTCACCGCTACAGGCATAGCAAAATTAGCTGCTGTGCTGGCAAATAAAGGAATCGCTCCTTGGAATGGCAAACAAATCATTACTGAAGAAAGTGCTACAATCGTCAAATCAATTATGACAACTGCTGGTTTGTATGATGAATCAGGAGAGTTTTCCGTCCATGTTGGTGTACCTGCAAAAAGCGGTGTAGGCGGCGGGTTGATGGCAGCTGTGCCAAATCGTTACGGCATAGGTGTCTTCAGCCCGGCACTAGATCCATTTGGTAACAGCGCAGCTGGTATCCAATTGTTGAAAGATGTAGTCAAAGAACTAGACGCTGACATCTTTGAATAACCATTCTTGAAAGAGGCTGGGGTAAAAGTCCAAACGGCTCAAAGCTACCTACAATGAGGCTGAAATTGTGAGCTTGTTTGACTTTTGTCCCAGTTTCTTTTTTTATTGGTTTTTGAAAGGGCTTTTCTAAATAAAAAGGAAACAAAAATACGATTTACAGATATGATTAAATAAAATCATAAGAAAAACTGGAGGCGTGTATCAGGAATGCTGGAAAATTACATCGAGCGAAATATATTTAGAAAAGTGTATCTGTGTGAACAATTATTTGAATTCCAAGAAATAGATATCGAACAAACAGCTATTTCACTAAGGGTGACTACACCAACGATCCTTCACGATCTAGAAAGTCTAGCCGAGTGTCTAGAATATTGCATAAAAGAACAAGTAAGAGAGAAGCATAAGTATAAACTCGTATTCAAACATGGTATTGCTCTTTCTGAGCTCACACAGTTTCTGTACGGTCAATCTTATTTTTTAAAGTTTTTAAGTTATTATTTTAATGGTATATTCACGAGTACAGAACTGGCTGATCTTGAATTTATTTCTTTGAGCAAAGTATATACAATCAAAAAAATCGTATTGGATTTTTTTAAAGAAAATGATTATTTGAAAAATAAAGAAATCATTATCCCAGAATTTGACTCGCGGAACATCTTGCTAGCTTTAGTACGCTATGTCAATTGGGAAGGCTATGAAAATAAAAATCCGTATGTAGAAGAAGCTTGTAACGAGTTGATTGATTATGTAGAGACTCATTTTTTTAAAAGAAGATATTCGGAAGATGAAAAGTCCTTTATCATACGAGGAATAGAGATCGCAATCGGAAGAAAGGCATTTCCCCTTGGACTGAAAGAAGAAGATAAGAAAAGCGCAGAAACGAAGCCGTTATTTCAATTAGTCTGTCAAGGATTGGAAGAGCAAAAAGGAATTCTAGACTTACAAGAAGAAGATGTCTATTATATTTTTTCTTTGTTCAACAGTAGAAATTATACCAATGAGAACATGGAGCTGTTAAGAAAAGATTTCGAAGTTGTTTATAAAAATTTTGTTCTCAATGACCTATCACTGAATGAATTGATTTTACAGATTATTAGTATCGCTGAAATCGACGATGCAGAAAATTTTATTTTCAAGCAATCCTTTTTACAATTTGTCCGTACGTTGTGGGCAGATGGACAAGTATTTTTACCGGAAAGGATCTATCTTCTATCAGAAAAAGAACAACTTCTGTACGGAAAAATTGTAGAAATATTGGAAGAGTGGAAAAAGAAAAATCAAATCCAACTAAGATGGAATGAAAATTTCATTCGAAAATTCGTCAAAAGTCTTTCTTTGATCAACAGTGAACAAGCGGGGAGACAGGAAATAGAAATTTTTGTTGTTTCAGAAAGTTCAGTCAAACAATTTTTTTATCGAACCCAATTTCATTTGTATGCGGAAGAAGGCATCGCCGAAATAAATCCTATTTTATTTCGTTCATTAGAAGAATTGCCTGATGAATGTCTATGTGCGAAAAAAAGAGTGGTTTTGTGCGATGCTGCTAGCTATCAAAATGGATTAGAAACTGAAAAGACAAAGATCTATCCAATCTCATTAAAAGGTGCAAACATCCATTTGTATCATATTGCTCAGGAACTTCACCTATTAAAAAAACATATTTCTTGATGAGACCTTAATTAGGAGACCTTCTACAAATCTTTTTAATTGTCTGTAGAAGGTTTTTATTTGAGTCCTGATTCGTGCGAAGATCTACTTATATAACAAGTTTTCTCTGAAATTTTTTTAAAATGCTATTGACTTAGAGTCAACTCTAAGTAGTAGAATAGATAAAGTGTAACAAATCTATTTTCATTAAAAGAAGATAGTACGGAGGAGAGAATGTATTATGAGTACAGTATTACATGTATTGGATGCAATCAATAGCCCCGCAGATGTCAAAAAATTATCTGTTGAGGAAATGAAGCAGTTGGCAGAAGAGATGCGCCAAAAAATCTTGCAAAAGGACAGCGATGTAGGTGGGCACGTTGGTCCGAATCTAGGTGTAGTAGAATTAACGATTGCGTTTCATTATGTATTTGATTCACCAAAGGATAAAATCGTTTGGGACGTTTCCCATCAGTCTTATGGTCATAAGCTTTTAACTGGTCGAAAAAATGGTTTTGAAAAAGGACATTACCGTGAAGTGAGCGGATATTCCAACCAACATGAAAGTAAACATGACTATTTTACAGTGGGGCACACATCTACATCTATCAGCTTAGCAACAGGTTTAGCTAAAGCGAGAGATCTGAAGAAAGAATCAGGAAATGTGGTAGCATTTATCGGTGACGGCTCCCTAAGTGGTGGCTTAGCTTTTGAAGGATTGAACAATGGTGGTGTTTTACAATCCAATCTAATCGTATTAGTAAACGATAATGAGATGTCTATTGATGAGAATCATGGCAGTTTATATAAAAACTTAGCTGAGCTTCGTCAAACCAACGGTAAAAGCAGCAATAACCTATTTAAAGCAATGGGATTTGATTATCGTTACGTGGATAATGGAAACGATCTGGAAACGGTGATCCGTTTATTTGAAGAAGTAAAAGATATTGATCATCCGATTGTACTTCACGTCCATACGGAAAAAGGTCGCGGTTATCAGCCGGCAATCGATAATAAAATGAAATATCATTGGCATGTACCATTTGATCTGTCCACCGGGGAGGCAAAGCAGGTAACTTCTGGAGAAACATTTAATATGATCATCATGGATTATTTGGATAAGAAAATGCAAACAAGTACAGCTCCTATTGCCGCAGTCAATGCAGCGATACCAGGCGCCTTTGGACTGAAAACATTCCAAGAAAAACATCCAGATCATTATTTTGACGTGGGGATCGCTGAACAGCACTCTATCACTTTCGCTTCTGCTTTGGCTTCTCAGGGAGTACGTCCAGTCGTCTTCCAATCAAGTACTTTCTTGCAACGGGCATATGATCAATTATCACATGATTTAGCGATCAACGAGAATCCAGTGATTATTTTAGTCGGTGGCGGAACGATCTCAGCTAGTGACCGAACACACCAAGGAACATTTGACATTCCTTACTTATCAAGTATCCCGAACATCAAATATCTTGCTCCAGCAACAAAAGAGGATATGATCTCTATGCTAGATTGGGCGTTCGAACAAACAGCGCAGCCTGTAGCAATCCGAATTCCTACACATGGTGTAGAACATGGTACAGCTATCGCAAATGATTATAGTATTCCAGCCTATCAAACAGTAAATAATGGAGGAAAAGTAGCAATTTTAGCTTTAGGCGGTTTTCTTGAATTAGGAAAAGAAACAGTAAAAGCTTTTAGAAAAAAAGGAATCGAAGCAACGTTGATCAATCCAGGAACGATCACAGAAAATGACGTAGAAACATTAGATAAATTAAAAGAAACACATGAATTAGTCATCACATTAGAAGATGGTAGTTTGTCAGGAGGATTTGGCGAAAATATCAGTCGTTATTATGGTGATTCTTCAATGAACGTATTAAATTTTGGTGCAGAGAAAGAATTCACGGATAGCGTTCCTGTAGGGCAGCTTTATGAACGTTATCATTTAACACCAAAACAAATCGTTGAAGATAGTCTGCGTGTCTTGAATATTCAATAATTCATTATGCTCACCATCCAGATAATTGTTTATACTAGTATCTGGATGGTTTTTTCATTATAAAAAGCAAAGGGGTGGATGTTATGTATCAGCAAGTAGAAGAATATGTCAAAAAGTTCCAAGAAAAATATCCTAGTTATCAATCAGAAAAATTAGGTTTCTTTTCATTTGGGGATACAGAAAAAATGGCAGACGAGTTGAGCGAACTAGTTGTAAAAAAGATAAAGACTGGTACATCAAGTGGTTACGATCTGTATAAACAAGAGAATGAGCCTTTACCAAAAGTTGGTCAATTAGACGTGGTCCTGAATGGAAAAAATGAACCAGTTTGTATCATCAAAAATATAAATGTGACCATCTTGCCTTTTAGTGAAGTCACGAAAGAGCATGCTTGGAAAGAAGGAGAAGGGGATCGGACATTAGCTTATTGGCGGAAAGTCCATGCTGAGTTTTTTAAACATGCTTATAAAGAAGCGTTGAACATAGAATTTACAGAAGAGAAGCTGGTCGTATACGAAGAATTTGAAGTAATTTTCTTTTAGTAAGAAAGGTCTGCTGAAAGAAATAGCTCATTATTGACTCCTGAATAGAAAAGGGTTACATTTTTATATGAAGCTGTATTTTTATATAACATTACTGGAGGAGATATTGTGGATACACTGGAACAAATCAAAGGCGGAGTCGTCGTTTCTTGTCAAGCTTTGGAAAACGAGCCGCTACACAGTTCTTTTATTATGGGGAGAATGGCTTTGGCTGCAAAAGAAGGCGGAGCAGTTGGTATTCGAGCAAATACGACAGAAGATATCAATGAAATCAAGCGAATCGTTGATTTACCGGTAATAGGGATTATCAAAAGAGATTACGATGGGTCAGAAGTGTTTATTACTGCGACAGAAAAAGAAGTGGAAGAACTTTTGGAGACGCAAGCAGAAATCATTGCACTGGATGCAACTTCTCGTAAACGTCCGACAGAAAAAACAACTGCTGAACTTGTCCAAATGATTCACGAACACGGTCGGTTAGCTATGGCAGATATTTCGACTTTTGAGGAAGCGCTTCAAGCGCAAGAAGATGGTTTTGATCTTTTGTCTACGACTTTAGCAGGCTATACAGAATATTCACGAAAGACGCAGACACCTGATTTTGATTTATTGAATCAAATCATAGAACAAGTCGATATCCCAGTAATTATGGAAGGACATACTGACTCTCCTGAACAAGTAGAGAAAGCATATGAATTAGGTGCTTTTTCAGTCGTAGTTGGATCTATTATCACCCGTCCGCAATTGATCACTAAAAGATATGTCGAAGCCGCAAGTAAAGCAAATAACTAAAAAACACGCACGGCACAGATTCTTGACAAAAAAGAAAAATTGATAGATAGTTTAAAGCAGATTCTAAGAAGATGAAAAAAGCATTACTTTTCATTTTGTCTTCAAGATCTGCTTTTTAACGAATTTTATAGAAAGAAGGCGAAACCTTGTTTGAACGGAGTCCTTCAGAATTGACAGAACGTGAAAATTACAAGTTGCTGATTGGTTCAGTCATCCCTAGACCAGTAGCAGTAGTAACGACTAAATCAGCAAAAGATATAGTGAATATCGCACCCTTCAGTTACTTCAATATCGTCAGTTCGAATCCACCCATCTTATCCTTGGCGATCCAGAGAAAACAAGATGCAGTAAAAGACACAGCAAAGAATATTCTTGAGACAAGAGAAGCTGTTATCCATATCCTTGATGAGGACAACGTAGAAGAAGTAAATAAAACAGCAGCCAATCTGCCTAATGAGGAAAGCGAACTGTACCTGACTGACTTGACTTTAACTGATTCAGTAATTATTTCAGTACCAGCATTGACAGAAGCAAAAGTTCGTTTTGAAACATCCTTATATGAACATGTCGAGATACGGAATAAAAATAAAGTAACAGCTGATTTATTTTTGCTAGAAGTACAGAAATATCATTTAAATGAAACAGTCTATGATGATAAGACAGGAAGGATCGATCCAAGAAAATTGAATGCTGTAAGCCGTTTGGCAGGAAATGATTATGCAGCAATAGGAGAAATTTTCACGATTGCACGTCCCGAATGAAAAGGAGCACTAGTTATGTTAAAAATAAGCTATAAACCATCGACAGATTCAAAAGAAATGAAAAAAGAATATGAAACAGTGAATGATTTTCTGCAAGGGCAGTACTTAGAAGTTCCGCCATTGCAAGACCATTTTGTCGTTACTACTGTTACTTTAGATGGTAAGGAAATAGAAATGCCAGATCAAACGATTAGCGGATTGTTTAATTACTTTAACAAATAAATATTTATTCCGAAAAGTGAAAAAACACATAAAAAAACACATAAAACTAAAAAATTATCAAAGAATCCTGGTGCAACTGAAAGAATTTGCAACGGGATTCTTTCAACTTATTTGTTATTTTTTTCTAAAAAATATTAAAGATTGTTAAATTTCACTATTTCATTTCAAATTCCATTGCCTAATCATTAGGAAAAGTCTATCATGAACTCGTAAATAGAATATAGTAATAACCTTGTTAGGTGAGGCTCCTATACAAACATAGGCTGTTGCCCAGAAACGTCGAAAGTCGCCAATGGGTAAAACAGAAACTGTCGGATTAAGGCTTTTTCCAATAGCTAAGAATGTTTTCTTTACGTTGTATAGTGCTAAAACTCGGACGATGAGATGATGCTAGGTCAGAATTCTTGTTCGAAAAGGTTTCTGACCTTTTCTTTATATTTTTGTGACTGACTTATTTGATGAGACAAACTCGCTCCTTACCTGACAAGTGGATTGCTGTGTGAGGAGGAGATGCGGTGAAAAAAAGAAAAAAGATCGATTGGTGGATTTTGGGTCCTTATTTGACTTTGTCCATGATCGGTCTTTTAGAAGTATACAGTGCCAGTTCTTATCGTTTATTGCAAGCCGATGAAAATACAAAAAGTCTATTATTGCGTCAACTAATTTTCATATTTTTGAGTTGGAGCGTGATCTTCTTAGCTCGTTCAGTCAAACTACACTATTTACTTCACCCTAAAATAGCAGGATACGGTTTAGCCTTATCGATTTTCTTTTTAGTATTAGTAAGAATAGGGATATTCGGTGTCACTGTCAACGGCGCACAACGTTGGATCTCTCTGTTTGGCATTCAATTCCAGCCTTCTGAACTGGCAAATCTTTTTTTGATTTTTTATTTAAGCTGGTTTTTTCGTGACGGAAATAGTAGCCCAAAAGATCTAAAAAAACCATTCCTGATTACAGTAGGTATAACTTTTCTGATTTTATTCCAGCCAAAGATTGCTGGAGCATTGATGATCCTTTCGATTGCGTGGGTCATATTTTGGGCAGCGGCGGTTCCATTTAAAAAAGGGATCTATCTAATCGTTACTTTTTCTGCATTGCTGATTGGAGCAGCAGGCGGGGTATTATATTTAGGAAATAAAGGTTGGCTTCCACAGATGTTTAATCATGCTTATGAAAGGATCGCGACTTTAAGAGATCCTTTTATCGATAGTCATGGCGCGGGCTATCAAATGACCCATTCGTTTTATGCACTATATAATGGTGGCATATTTGGGCGGGGATTAGGAAATAGTATCACAAAAAAAGGGTATCTTCCAGAGACAGAAACAGATTTTATTTTTTCGATTATTACAGAAGAGCTTGGGCTAATCGGTGCATTGTGTGTGCTTTTCTTATTGTTCTCATTATGCATGAGAATCTTTTGTTTAAGCAGTCGCTGTAAAAATCAGCAAGCTGGATTGTTTCTTTTAGGATTCGGAACTTTGCTATTCGTTCAGACGATAATGAACGTGGGAAGTATCGCGGGGCTGATGCCAATGACTGGTGTGCCATTGCCATTTGTTAGCTACGGAGGAACAAGTTATCTGATCCTTTCTTTAGGAATCGGAATCACGTTGAATATTTCTTCAAAGATACAGGCCGAAGAGTTGCCGCTCTATCGACCTGAAAAACAATAAAGAGAAACTGAGAAACTCTCAGTTTGAATTATCATAAAGTACAATCTTTTATTTTTCAAGCGAGAGGTTCTTTTAGAAAGAGGAATTCGCAATGAAAGTATCTCAAAAAATCATATTATCTATTTTGTTACTGCTTACATTAGTAGTTGGCTATTTTTCGATTGAGTTTATCCATGGATTTTCGTCTGCAAAACAGAGTTCAACTGTGAAAAAGGTAGAGCCGAAAAGTGTCCCTACCACACTAAATGTGGCTTTGATTGGTTCAGATGCTCGTTCGAAAGACGAAAACGGTCGCTCGGATTCACTTCTGGTTGCACAATACAACCAGAAAACACAACAAGCAAAACTGATCTCTATCATGAGAGATTCATATGTCGATATTCCAGGTTACGGAATGAATAAGATAAATGCAGCTTACTCTTATGGGGGAGTTGATTTATTAAATCAAACATTAAAGGAAAATTTCAAATTTGAAGCTCCCTATTATGCAAGTATCACATTTCAAGATTTTATCGATTGCGTTAATGAACTGTTTCCTGGTGGAGTCAAGATCGATGCAGAAAAATCTCTAGATTTAGATGGCGTATATATAAACAAAGGAGAGCAAGTGATGGATGGTAATACTTTACTCCAGTATGCTCGATTTCGGGAAGACAAAGAAGGAGACTTCGGGAGGATCAGAAGGCAGCAGCAAGTGATCAAAGCTATCTCTCAGCAGCTGAAAGACGTAACTTCAATATTCAAGCTACCCAAAGCGGTTGGGAAATTACTTGGTAGTATCCAAACGAACCTTCCAGAAAGTGTGCTTCTGGATTGTGGTATGGATTTCCTCAAAGACAATAATAAAAAGATCGATACATTATCCGTACCAGTAGACGGCAGTTGGGACTTCAACGACAATACGCCTTCCGGAAGTGTTCTGGAATTAGATTTGACCAAAAACCAAGAAGCAATCAAAAAATTTCTGAATAATTAAGTAAAGAAAATAAAAGAAGTTAGAAATAACAATCTATGTTATGTTCTGACTTCTTTTATTATGTTAGAATAAACAGGTATAAATAGTGAAAATAAAGGAATGACAAGCAAGAGAAGGAGGAAAAAATGAAAAGAAGTGACAAGCACGGCAAAAATCGAACAGGCGCTTATATTGCCGGCGCAGTGATCTTAATAGCAGCTGCGGGTGGCGGTTATTTTTACTACCAGCACTATCAAGAAACCCAAGCAGTAGAAGCTGGAGAAAAGACAGTTGAGCAATTTGTCCAAGCTTTGAACAAGGGAGATTATAACAAAGCTGCAGAAATGACATCAAAAAAGGCGGCAAATAAAAGTGCATTATCTGAAAAAGAGATCTTAGATAAATACCAGAATATATACGGTGCTGCTGATGTCAAAGGACTTCAGATATCGAATCTAAAAGTAGATAAAAAAGACGATTCTACTTACAGTTTTTCATATAAAGCAAAGATGAATACCTCATTAGGTGAATTGAAAGATCTTTCTTATAAAGGAACATTAGACAGAAATGATGGTCAAACCACGATCAACTGGCAACCCAACTTGGTTTTTCCAGAAATGGAAGGAAATGACAAAGTAAGCCTGACCACACAAGAAGCAGCAAGAGGGAATATTATAGATCGAAATGGTGAACCATTAGCAACAACAGGCAAACTAAAACAATTAGGAGTCGTTCCAAGTAAACTTGGAGATGGAGGCGAAAAAACAGCCAATATCAAAGCGATTGCTTCCTCCTTCGACTTAACAGAAGATGCTATCAATCAGGCGATTTCACAAAGCTGGGTACAACCCGATTACTTTGTCCCATTGAAAATCATTGATGGAGCAACGCCAGAACTTCCAGCTGGAGCTACCATTCAAGAAGTAGACGGCAGATATTATCCTTTGGGTGAAGCAGCTGCTCAGCTGATTGGTTACGTGGGAGATATCACAGCAGAAGATATTGATAAGAATCCAGAATTAAGCAGTAATGGAAAAATCGGTCGCTCAGGTTTGGAGATGGCTTTTGATAAGGATCTTCGTGGGACAACAGGTGGGAAATTAAGCATTACAGATGCAGACGGTGTAGAGAAAAAAGTTCTGATCGAACATGAAGTTCAAAATGGCAAAGATGTCAAATTGACAATCGATGCGAAGGCACAAAAAACAGCTTTTGACAGTCTAGGAGGAAAAGCTGGATCAACTGTTGCGACAACGCCAAAAACCGGTGATCTTCTTGCGCTTGCTAGCTCTCCAAGCTATGATCCAAACAAAATGACAAACGGGATCTCACAAGAAGATTACAAAGCTTATGAAGAAAATCCTGAACAGCCATTCATCAGCCGATTTGCGACAGGTTATGCTCCTGGATCTACGTTTAAAATGATTACAGCAGCAATCGGTCTCGACAACGGCACTATCGATCCAAATGAAGTGTTGACGATCAACGGGCTTAAATGGCAAAAAGACAGTTCTTGGGGATCTTATCAAGTAACGCGTGTCAGTGATGTATCACAAGTAGACTTAAAAACTGCTTTGATCTATTCCGATAATATATATATGGCACAAGAAACGTTGAAAATGGGTGAGAAAAAATTTCGTACAGGCTTAGATAAATTCATTTTTGGTGAAGACCTTGATTTGCCAATTAGTATGAATCCAGCACAAATTTCTAATGAAGATAGCTTTAACTCAGATATCTTGCTAGCTGATACTGGATATGGACAGGGCGAACTTCTAATTAATCCTATCCAGCAAGCAGCAATGTATTCTGTTTTTGCCAACAATGGCACACTTGTCTATCCTAAATTGATTGCAGATAAAGAGACAAAAGATAAGAAGAATGTCATCGGCGAAACAGCAGTACAAACGATCGTGCCAGATCTGAGAGAAGTTGTGCAAGATGTAAATGGTACAGCACATTCTCTTTCTGCTTTAGGGATTCCGTTGGCAGCGAAAACTGGTACAGCGGAAATCAAAGAAAAACAGGATGAAAAGGGGAAAGAGAACAGTTTCTTGTTTGCTTTCAATCCTGATAACCAAGGTTATATGATGGTCAGCATGTTGGAAAATAAAGAAGATGATGATTCAGCAACCAAACGAGCACCGGAACTATTGCAATACCTCAACCAAAATTATCAATAAAAAATTGCTTTTTAAGTACAGTAAAAGGACTGTGGCGTTATCGTCACAGTCCTTTTTTCAAATAAACGGTTTTCACGATGTCTCTTTCACAACTTCTTTTTGATTTACTCACACTTCATAAACTTTTTTTGTAAAATATTTGAGAACAAGTGGAGAAATAAGTGTACTTAATAAAATCACGATAACTAAAGGTGAATAGTACTGTGGTTCGATCAATTGACTTTGCTGTCCAATTTGTAAAATGATCAAAGCCATTTCTCCACGCGAAATCATACCAGCACCGACCATCAATGAACTATGTTGAGAAAAACCGGCAATCTGAGCACCAAAATAACCTCCAAGCAATTTGGTCAAAATCGCTACAAGCGTCAATATAGAAATAAAGAGTAGTTGTTCACTAAAGTCAGAAAAATCAACTTCTAATCCTACACTGACAAAAAATACTGGTATAAATACTGCATATCCTAAAGCCTCTACATTGTGGTATACTTCTTCTTTAACCTTTGTCTGACTGACAGCTATCCCAGCAAAAAAAGCACCAATGACAGAGCTAAGCCCAACAAGATCCGCTACGTAAGACATTCCTAAACAAATAACTAGCGATACGATGATAATAGAAGAATTTGCGTACACTTTTTCTGCAAATGAAAGTAGGAAAGGCGCAATCCATTTGACTAATAAGAAAATAAAAACAAAATAAATTAGCTGTTCAATCAAAACAAGCGGTAAAGAAGCATTGCTAGAAGCTTCCCCCGTTAGAAAAGATAGGCTGAAACTTAGAACTAAAACGACCAAAATGTCATCTACCACAGAAGCACCCAAAATTGTTGATCCTTCTTTTGTATTCACTACGTTTAGTTCTTTTAATACTTCTACTGAAATACTGACAGAAGTTGCCGCAAGAATAATCCCAAAGAAAATCGCTTCATTTCCCGAAACTTGGAATGCTTCGCCTGTCAACCAGCCAAAAACAACCGGGAAGATGATCCCAAGCAAAGCAACGAACATACCAGGTCGGAAATATTTTTTCAAAAGAGATAAATCACTTTCCAGACCAGCTAAAAACATTAATAAGATCACACCAATCTCCGAAAAGTCATGGACTAGAATATCAGGTTTGACCCAATTCAATCCAGCTTGGCCTAGCAAAACACCAACAAGTAATTGTCCAATCACTGCTGGGATACCTAATCTCCGCGAGATATGTGAGCCAATCGTTGTTGAAATCAATATCAGGCATAAAATACCAATAAATTCCATTCTCATCATTCCTTTGTATAAAATATAGCCCGAACTTAGCATAACATACATTATTGAAAAAATAGGAAAATATACTCACAAAAAAACCAACAATCCAAAAGATTTTTTTGGATTGTTGGTTTTTATACGGTCTATTTTAATAACTAAAAATGATTAACGTATAGTCATTTTTCTTATTCTGATGAAATTGATAATCTCCTGGATGCCCATGAAAATCAAAATAAAGCCGAATATTTGGAATAGAAGCATCAAACTTTTGAATGGATTGAACAATAAGACGAATCCGCCAATCAACAACAGAATACTATAAACACTCCAACTTTTAGCTTTTGTATTCATGCTGAAGAACAACTGGAACAAGCTGTTGATGATAACAGCTAATCCAAGAAGAATCGGCAGGATAGAAACGATTGCAGGTGCAAAAGCATAGACGATCAGAGCTAAGATCAGGAAAAAAAGACCACTGAACAGACCGATACTCCAAGAACCTGTTTTCCTTTTAAAACGGTAAGCCTCAAAAAGATTCAACAACCCAAGCAAAACAAGATAGGCGGTGATCAGATAACCGATAAAATGAAAAACAGCAGAAGGGTTTAGCACAATCGCAATCCCAGAAATAATATAAACAGCAGCTCTTAATAAGGCGTATTTTTGAATATTTTGTTTAATCGTCTCAAACATATAAGAAAACCTCCTTTGACTTATTTTAACGTGAACTAGTCATTTTACCAAATTAAATGTTACAAAATGAGCGAAGGAGAAGAATATCTCTGGAAAAATCAACTTCTGAGGATCTTTTCCATTTTTTTGCCTTTTGCTAGCTCATCGATCATTTTATCTAAATAACGAATTTCTTTCATCAAGTTATCCTCGATGTCTTCTACTCGTACACCACAAACAACACCTGTAATCAAGGAACGTGAAGGATTGGGGACAGGGGCTTCCGCAAAAAATTGTTCGAAAGTCACTTGTTTTTGTAGTTGATATTCTAGTTCTGTTTGGGAATAACCCGTCAGCCAACAAATGATTTCATCTACTTCCTCTTTTATACGATCTTTTCTCTCCGCTTTTGCTACATACATAGGATAAACGCTTGCAAAACTTGTCGTAAAAATACGATTTTGCGCCATAATCAGTCACCTTTCTTTTTTTCAAATTATTTACTACTTATAGTATATAAGAAAAAGAGAAGAAAAAGCGATTATTCAAAAAAACAAAAAGGATTGTGACAAAATTCTTGTCACAATCCTTTTTTCCGAGTGAACGGTGTTGTCCTGTCAACTCCTCGGTCACAAGTCACAATATTCAACAAACATGAGAAACTGTTTATTAAATTGTTCCTTGTGACTCGGAGCGAAACGGCAGGCTTACAACCTCTATCTGTCTTTTGTATAATCTTCATCGCTCAAGTGCGCATCAAATAATCGAAGGCTCCTAAAGCTGCAGTAGCTCCTGAACCCATTGAAACAATGATTTGTTTGTATGGACTATCTGTACAATCACCAGCTGCGAAAACACCGGGGATATTCGTCGCGCCATTTTTCTCAGTCACTATTTCATTTCTTGGGTTCATTTCGATTGTTCCATCTAGCCAATCCGTGTTAGGAAGTAAACCGACTAAAATGAATACACCTGAAACAGCTAGAGTATGCAACTCTTTCGTATGTTGATCGATATAGGAGAGAGATTCGACCTGATTCGACCCGCTGATTTCTTTCGTCGCTGCATTTTTGATAACAGTGACATTCGCAAGAGAAACTAGTTTATCCTGTAAAACTTGATCTGCTTTTAATTCGGGTAAGAATTCTAGAACATAAACATGTTTTGCTAACCCAGCTAGATCAATCGCTGCTTCAACACCAGAATTACCACCACCGATTACAGCAATCTCTTTTCCTTTAAATAAAGGGCCGTCACAGTGTGGGCAATAAGCAATTCCTTTATTTTTAAACTCTTTTTCGCCTGGTACATTGATAGAACGCCAGTGCGCACCTGTCGCGATGATTGCGGTTTTTGCTTTAAGTGATATACCGTTAGCTAAGCCAATATTAATAAAATGTTGCTCTTTATTTAAGGAAACGGCCTGTTGATTCATCATAATGTCGATAGGGTAACTACGCACATGACTTTCTACTTGCTGCATCAATTTTGGACCTTCTGTGTAAGGGGTGCCAATCATATTTTCAATCCCGAGTGTTTCAACGACTTGTCCGCCGAAAGAATCAGCGACAAGTCCTGTACGGATTCCTTTACGTGCTGCATAGATAGCTGCACTACTAGCTGCTGGTCCACCGCCAATCACTAATACATCATAAGGTTCTTTTTCAAACAACTCTTCTTCAATCAAAGGGCCAGTGATTTTTTCAACAATTTGTTCGATCGTCATGCGTCCGCTACTAAATTCTTCTCCATTTAAAAACACAGTTGGCACTGCCATGATTTTTTTATCATCGATTTCTTTTTGGAACATCCCACCTTCAATCATCGTATGAGTAATATTTGGATTTAATACAGCTAATATATTCAATGCCTGTACAACGTCGGGGCAATTATGACAAGTCAAGCTAACATAACTGTCAAAATGCAATGTTTGTGTTATTTTTTTGATTTTAAGACTCAAAGATTCACTGATTTTCGGTGCCCGTCCACTAATTTGTAACATAGCCAGTAAAAAAGAGGAAAATTCATGACCGAGGGGGATACCAGCAAAAACGATTCCACTTTCTTTGCCAACTGGATTGATAGAAAAACTAGGTGTTCGCATCGAATCTCTTTTTTTCCAAGAGATTTTAGGAGACATTTCTGCTATTTCCTTCGTAAATTCAGCTAGTTTTTGACTATTTTCACTAGTATCCAAACTAACAGAAAAAACAATAGGAGATTCAATCAGTGCTAAATATTGTTCGAGATTTTGTTTAGTTTCTTTGTCTAACATATCCACCACCTAAATCTTTCCAACAAGATCAAAACTTGGTTTCAATGTTTCGCCACTTTCTTTCCATTTTGCCGGACAAACTTCACCTGGGTGGGTACGTACATATTGAGCAGCGCGAATCTTATCAATCAGTGCACTAGCGTCACGACCGATTCCATCTGCATTGATTTCCATAGCTTGAACGATTCCGTCTGGATCAATAATAAATGTTCCTCGCTGAGCTAATCCTTGCTCTTCATCCAAAACATCAAAAATACGAGAAATCTGATGAGACGGATCACCGATCATCACGTATTCGATTTTACCGATAGCATCTGATGTATCATGCCATGCTTTGTGAGTAAAGTGGGTATCGGTAGAGCAAGAAAAGACTTCAACACCTAAAGATTTCAATGTACTGTATTGTTCTTGTAAGTCTTCTAATTCAGTAGGACAAACAAAAGTAAAATCAGCTGGATAGAAGCAAAGAATACTCCAGTTCCCCATAAGATCTTTTTCACTGACTTCTAAAAATTCTCCTTGATGATAAGCATGTGCATTAAATTCTTCGATTTTTTTCCCAATCAATGACATAGTAAAACCTCCAATAATAATTATTTATTTATAATTATTGTAATTTAGTTGGAGTTGCAAAGTCAATGGATATTTTGTTATTTAATAAAGATTACTCAAAAACGAAGGTTAATTATAAAAATAGAAGAGGTCGCAAGAAAATGCTACTGCTGGAAATACTCGGGATAACGTTGAGTAACAGTTTCCTGTTCTTTCAGCATCATGTGTAAGTGCAATCCCGTTTGAAATCGAGCTTCTTCTGGTTTTTTATCAACTAAAGCCTTGAGTAAATCATAATGTTGTTCCATGATCGTTTCCCATGGAAGCCCCTGAATGGTCACTCGTAACCAGCGGAAACGTTCTAAATGGGTATTATGGTCATCTAACCAGTTCCAAACTTCTTTTCTTCCTGCAATTTCGAAACAAGCTTCATGAAATAAATTATCTGCACGGAAAAAAGCGCGTTCGTCATTTATTTTGACTGCTTTTTCTTGTTCTTCTAAAATCGTTTCTAGCACTATTCGTGTTTGTGTGTCCAATTTGGAACAACATTCAATCATGATTTGCTCTTCCAACTGTTCTCGGACAAAGCGAGCATTTTCTGCAGAAACAAGATTAATTTTTGAAACATACGTACCACTTTGAGGTATCGTATACACGAGTTCTTGCTGACGTAGTTGAATCAATGCTTCGCGAATGGGAGTCCGGCCGATAGCAAGATGTTCCTCCAGTGCCTTTTCAGATATTTTCCTTCCAGGTTCTAAGTCAGCATAGATAATTTGTTTACGAATCGCTTGATAAGCTTGAGATTGCAAGCTGCTTTTCATTTTTATACCTCCAAAATCATTTCTATGAACGTAGTATAACAGAAGAGGTCTGAAAAATAATCTGATATGTCACATTAACTAGGGAATTTGTATAAATAGTAAAATTTTGGTTGACATAGCGATTTTTATTGCATAAAATTCACTTGAATACAAAAACTAATATGTTAGTTTAGGAGGGGAAAAATGATTGATTTAAACAACTGGAGGAACTTTATTCCTGAATTATCTCAAAAAGAAGTAGAAATACCTCATTTTGACCGTGCATCATTAAGAGAAAATGGACAAAAAAATCCTGTCTGGATCCATTTCGGTGGCGGAAATCTTTATCGAGGATTTCATGCAGAAATCGCTCAACGTTTAGCGGATCTAGGCGAATTGTCCACTGGTGTCATTGTTTGTGAAACATTCGATGAAGAAATAATTGAAAGGGCTTACCAAGATTTTGATGATTTGATTCTTGAAGTGGTCATGCCAAGCAGTGGAGAGTTCGTCAAACGTATATTAGCTGCGACAGCTGACAGTCTGTATTGTCATCCAGATTGTTCTGAACACTTTGATAAGATGATTCGACACTTTGAAAATCCTAGTTTACAATTAGTTACTTTTGCTATTACTGAAAAAGGTTATCGATTGAAAGATACAAATAATAAATATATAGGACCGATTGCAGTCGATATAAAAAATGGTCCAAAGAAGCCATCACATACAATGAGTATTCTTGCTGCGCTACTTTATAAACGTTTTTTATCTGGAGCTTGGCCGATTGCACTTGTCTCTACAGATAATTTTTCACAAAACGGTAGTCAATTACGTACTTCTTTGCTAACGATCGCAAAAGAATGGCAAAAGGAAGGTTATGTACAAAATACATTTATCCAATACTTATCGAATGAAGAAATTGTTGCGTTTCCATGGACGATGATTGATCGTATCACCCCGAATCCTTCCTTGTCAGTTAGCAAAATGTTGGCAAAAGAGGGCTTTTCAAATATGTCGATTTTCCAAACCGCAAAAGGAAATAATATTGCTCCATTTGTCAATACAGAGGACATCCATTATTTAATCATGGAAGATCATTTTCCCAATGGACGTCCGAAATTCGAAAAAGCTGGGGTATTCTTGACTGATCGTGCAACGGTAGATAAAGCAGATACGATGAAGGTGACGACTTGCCTTAATCCTTTGCATACGTCTTTAGCTATTATGGGTTGTTTACTGGGGTATAGGAGCATAGCTGAGGAGATGAAAGATCCAGATTTATCGCTGCTAGTTTCTGAAATCGGGTACAATGAAGGCCTCCCAGTTGTGGAGTCTCCAGGTATCATTGATCCAAAGATCTTTCTGGAAGAAGTAATTACTGTGCGCTTTTCTAATCCAAATATTCCTGATATGCCTCAGCGAATCGCCACGGATACCTCTCAAAAGGTGGCGATTCGTTATGGTGAGACGATTAAAAAATATATGGAAATAGAAGTTAAAGACCCGCAGACACTTGTATTCATACCATTGACTCTCGCTGCTTGGCTTCGATACCTTATTGGCATTGATGATCAAGGAAAACCATTCATCCCGAGTCCAGACCCACTATTGACAGACCTTCAGCATAAGCTTTCCGATATTCAACTGGGTACGCAAGATACATCACATATTCATGAGAAAATGGTTCCTATTTTGTCAAATAAAGAAATTTTTGGTGTAGATCTTTACCAAGCAGAGCTTGGCAGAAAAATAGAAGAAATGTTCATCAAGATGGTAGCAGGACCGAATGCCGTACGAAAAACATTACAGGATTACTTACAAGAACATGGAGGAAATTTATCATGGAAATGACTTTTAGATGGTACGGATCACAGGAAGAAAAGATTACCTTAGATGAAATCAGACAGATTCCTGCGGTCAAAGGGATTGTAGGCACATTGATGGATATACCAGTAGGAGAGGTATGGCCTAGGGAGAGGATCAAAGAACTAAAAGAAGAAATTGAGTCTCGTGGGTTAACACTAAAAGTAATTGAAAGCGTCAATGTGCATGATGCCATTAAAATTGGATTACCTTCCCGTGAGCAGTATATCGAAAACTATAAGCAGACAATCCGAAACTTGGCAGAATATGGAATAGAAGTCATCTGCTATAATTTTATGCCTGTATTTGACTGGGTGAAATCTGACCTTGACTACCGCTTAGAAGACGGCTCATCCACGTTAGCTTTTATATCTGATGATATTCCAGATGATCCAAGAGAAATCGTCGCGCGCATCGAACATTCCAGCAATGAATTTGAATTGCCGGGATGGGAACCTGAGCGCTTAGCTCATATCAAATCCTTGCTTGAAGCCTATGCATCAGTAGACGAAGAAAAACTTCGAGAAAATTTTGCCTATTTTCTCCAATCAATCATCCCAACATGTGAAGAGGTAGGGGTCAAAATGGCTGTACATCCAGATGATCCGCCATACTCGATTTTTGGATTACCTCGAATCGTAAAGAATCGAGAAGATTTAGATTGGTTGTGCCGCATAGTAGACAGCCCTTATAACGGAATCACTCTTTGTACAGGGAGTATTGCAGAAGATCCAGAAAATGATGTATATGGGATTTTAGCAGAATTTTGTCAAAGAGATCGAATCCCATTTGCACATGTTCGAAATATTAAATTTTTAGCTAATCGAGATTTCTATGAGGCACCGCATAAATCCGAATACGGTTCATTAGACATGTACCGCATACTAAAAACAATGTATGACAACGGATTTAACGGATACATCCGTCCTGATCATGGAAGAATGATCTGGAATGAGACAGGAAGACCAGGATACGGCTTATATGATCGAGCATTAGGTGCTGTTTATCTAAATGGATTATGGGAAGCAATCGAAAAAGGAAACAAAAGTAAAGATAATTAGTGAAAAAAACTGTAATTTTATTATGTAAATAAGAAGGATGTTCAAATTCTTGATACATAAATCCGGAGGTTGTTAATAAGCATTCGGATTTATGTATCTTATTTGGTCTAGGAAGTAACTTGATTTTCTTTTTTCGATTGATCCATGAGTGCTTCTTCTTTTAATTCAAAGATATATTCTGAGATCCTCATAATCACTTTTTTCCAGTCTTCTGGTGTGATGATTCCTTTTAAAATATAGATTTTTTTGATATGAGAAGGCAATTGTTTCAAAGGGCAGTCGCTGATAACGATGTTGCAGTTCTCCATAAAATCATTTTGTATTTTGATCGATTCATTTGAAAAAATTTGTTCTATCTTAACGATCAAATCTTTACTGATATAAAAATCACGCGTATAGTTCACACCAATCACAATTCGCGGCTGTTTTTTGTAGCGATCATACAAATGTACTAGGTCTTCAACCATCCATTGCACATTTTCCTTTTCTAAAATAACTGGTAACAAGTGTTGATTTTGTTCTCTGAAATCCATATAAAATTGTTCAATGGCGGTTTGGACTTCTTTCAACACGCTATGTTCTTGATAAAGCATGAAAGTAGGAAGGGGCGTATTTGGTTGATTGAAGTTAAG
This sequence comes from Enterococcus sp. MSG3290, assembly GCF_050555565.1. Classification (NCBI taxonomy): domain Bacteria; kingdom Bacillati; phylum Bacillota; class Bacilli; order Lactobacillales; family Enterococcaceae; genus Enterococcus; species Enterococcus sp. MSG3290. Next base: position 1,324,054 of record NZ_CP187862.1, read on the forward strand.
AAATCCATTATAAAGTTTATTTCGTGCGAATGCCAATGAGTAAAGAATCTTTTCTTTTTCAGGTATAAACAAATCAAATACAGTACAAAAGGACTCCACCATTTCTCTTGAATAAAGAACATGAGGAACGTTTGCTTTTTTTAAAAGTTTGTATTGCTCCAAGCTTGTTTCTTCCGATTCGATTTTCGTGATAGAAAGTCGAGCTAAAATATTCACTAAGATGCGTTGTTCGCGACAAATTGGCAGATTAGGTCGCAAAATATCTACAGAGGGATCAATAAAAAAGTCAATATATTCATACTCTGTGAATTCTTTTTGTACGTCTTTCACAGAAGTTGCAGGAAAATTCTCTTTACATATTTTTAATAGAAAATATAATTTATCTATCATACCGCTATTTAGTCGGTCAAGTACTTCTTTTTTAAAAAAAGTATTCATCATAAAAGCCACTACTTGCGGATCTTCATCATAAAATTCTGTAGCAGTACTTGAAAAGATGTTCCAATAAATATCTAATGCTGCATATTGAATTTGTACCTCTTTTCCAGAAAAAGACTTTCTGCCGTTATTAGAAAAGGAGATAGACAAACCGTACAATGCTAAAAATGCATTAATCTTTTTCATTTTCGTATACAAATAAGAGGCACTATAGTTTGTTTGCTGACTTAAACTGATAATCGAATTTGTCTGACAGCTGAACAAAGAAGTCAAGATCTGATAACTGACTGATTCGTTGCAGTATCTTCCAAATAGACGATAATAGCAGTAAGCCGGATCAATTCCTTCAAAATTCAACTTTAAAAAAGGTTTTTGCTTATCAATATGCAGTTTTGTTAGATTGAGACGCTCAAAGTCTTGTTCTAATTCTTTGATGTATAGTAAAAAATTTGATTCAGACATATGGAAATGATCTGCTAAATATTGTGTAGTAATAAAGAAACGATGTTCAGATAGGAAAAGAAAAATATCTAATTTTGTATTGCTTTTTTTCTTCAAGAGAAACGTTTTAATCGCTTCTTGAGTTTGCATGAAAGAGGCTCCTTTTTACTTAAATTGTTAAAACTTGAAAATATTACTGTTTTTTTCATAAATTTAGACAAAAAAACAGTAAACATATAGGTAGAATCTCTACTATCTTATTTCTTGCATACAAAAAAATCAAGGAGTGAGAGAGTTATGAGATATTCAACCATCTTAATATCAACATTTGCAGCCTTAAGCTTATCGCTTACTATAAATCAGACAGTCCACACAGAGGAGATAGAAACAGCCAAATGGACAGAAACCAAGTGGGCCAACGTCAATCGAATTACCTTTCAGGATGAATTTTCATCCTTCAATTCAGGAGTCGCAAAATTAAGAAAAGGACAAACAGCGACCATCAAAGCAAAAATTGACTATTCAGGAGACTTAGCACCTATACTACAATCAGCTGTTACATTTGAGAATGTTGATCCCGCTTTGTCGATTGGCTATGACGAGAACACTTTGACTATCCAACACAAGCAAGCGATATTTACCTTCACCGTTACATTAAATCAGGACTTGTTAAAACCAGCGCTTTTTACTGTCAAGGTATCAGATGGACTACCGAACGATCATCATCATTTAACGCCGTATAGTCAGCGGCAGACAATTGAGCAAGATTCAGCTATCGACTCAGGAGGAGATCTTGTTGAAGAACCAACAGATAAACCAGAAAATGAAAATAAGCCAGAAGTACCGCCTACAGAAAATCCAGACGGAGAACAGAAACCGGAAATAGAACCTGGAGAAGAACCCGATACAGAAACTCAACCAGAGCCAGACAATGAATCAAAACCTGAAATAACCCCTGGAGAAAAACCAGATGTAGACCCAGAAGAAAAACCAGATGTGACTCCAGAACCAGATACGGATTTTGGAAACCAAACAGTACCGGAAACAAATCCAGACACAGATAATGAAACTGAAAATCCAGAAAAACCAGAGGTAGCCCCAGAAGAAAAACCAGATGTAACTCCAGAACCAGATACGGATTCTGGAAACCAAACAGTACCGGAAACAAATCCAGACACAGATAATGAAACTGAAAATCCAGAAAAACCAGAGGTAGATCCAGAAGAAAAACTAGATGTGACTCCAGAACCAGATACGGACGCAAGAGACCAAGGAATACCAGAAAAAATAAACAAAAAAACAATTCAAGAGGATGGAAAAAAAGAGAGTAAAAAATCAAATCTAGCAATTCTAAAAATAAATGAAGAGCAGCTGAATAAAAAATCACGAATATTTGATAGCGCCCAATCAGCTGAAACCTTAAAAAGTAGCAAGGATACAACCTTTGCTAGTCCTGAAACGAAAAATAAACAGCTACCAAAATCCGGAGAGTCACAAAACAAAGTTATACTGTGGAGCGGAATCATTCTATTAAGTATAGCAACAATGCTTTCTGCAAAAAGATTTAAACAAAACAGATCTCTCTAACATTTGAATAATGTCTGTGAACGCATTTTTCAAATAAAAAGAAATATCCAGAAAACGACCCCAAAATACCAGATTGAAATCTGATATTTGGGGTCGTTCATACTTTATCTTTCTTCATATTTATTTTAAGGGATATCTGTTTCTTTTGGAAGATGGTTCGGGATCTTTTTCACTTTCAATACATCTAAAAAGAAGGTAAAGATCGGAATGCCGACAATCAAGCCCCAAACGCCAAAGAACCGTTCGCTAACAAGTAAGACCACAAATGTATAAAAAATCGGCAGTTCTGTTTTGCTGGACATCAACTTCGGATTCAGCACATAAGACTCAATTAGATGGACAATCAAAATCGTAATCAGGATATAAACAACATCTCGGATGCCTCCTTGGGAATAAGCTATGAAAGATAGAGGAATACAAGAAATGATAACACCTGCTACTGGGATCAGACTTAAAATGAAAATCATGATCGCTAAACTCAGCAGCTGATGAAAGCCAAATACAGCCAAGGCGATTGTAGTGAGCAACGTGTTTAAAAGAGCAATAACAAATTGAGCTTCTAATACCAAACCAAATGTATTGACAAACTTATCGGCAAAATAGTAAATATCTTGAAAGAACCAAGAAAATTCACTTTTTAAAAACAATCTTGAGAATACAATTGTTTTTTTCTTTTCAATCATAAAAAAGAAACTTAAGATGAATGACATAGCAAACGCCACTGCCATTTTTCCTATATCCTGTAAATAGCCAAGCGCAATCGAAGCGCCATTTTGAAGCTGTTCAAAAAAATCGTTTCGCTCAATATAAGTATGGATATATTGTAAAACAGGATCTGCATCTTTTGGCTGATGCTCGTAAAAATCAATAACGGACTGGATCATATCAAATGTTTGATGAATAAGCATCGGGATATACTTTGTGAATGCCAGATAGATAAGGTAAACGATCAGTGTATAAATCATGATAGCTAAAACACCTGTAGGGATTCGGACAAATCGCTGAATGATTTGAACAAGATGAATCATCAAATAAGTAAAGATAAATGTGAGCAAAATGGTTGTAATCATACTTCTAACTAAGAAAAGAACAAAAACGACAAATAATAAAACAGTGAGACGGCGTATTTTTTCATTCGCCAAAAAACGCTGATAAACGGTCAAATCGACAACCTCCAAATAACAAAAAATAAACACGTTATTCATTATATGATGGAATATGAAAATAAGAAAGAGAAAGAGCAAAAAGAAAAACCGCTAAATGACGTTATCTTATGAGTTGGTTTTCCTCATAAAATCGTTCATCTAGCAGTTTCAGCCCTTTTTCTGGTCTTGATGAAAATTATCTAGCATTTTTCGGGTCAGATGTTGCAGTGTATCCAATTCTTCCTGTTCAAGTGGAAGATAAGACTTGATCTTTTGTGGAATACCTTCTGCTTGTTTTTGCAACGCAGCACCTTGAGGAGTCAGCGTAACATTTACGATTCTTTCATCACCCGTTTCACGCTGACGATTAATATAATTTTTTTCTGCTAACTTTTTTAGTAAGGGAGTCAGCGTACCAGAATCCAGACACAAATCATTTCCTAGCTCTTTCACTGAAGTCTTTTTCTTTTCCCATAAAACTAACATCACAAGATACTGGGTATAGGTAAGATTCAGCGGCTTGAGGAGGGGAGTGTAGTGTCTAATGATTTCCTTAGAGGCGGCATATAAAGGAAAACATACTTGATTAACTAAATATAGATCTTCCATTTTTCCACCTCCGCTGTTTTACTATAGTGTATCATAGCGGATTTACACAAAAAAGTCTATTCACTAACTGCTTTCAGAGTAACTTCTATATTTCCAGCTGTAGCTTTTGAATACGGACACACTTTATGCGCTGCCTCTAATAATTCTTGCGTTTCTTCCAGAGAAAGACCTTCGATAGATCCTTCAATCTCTACACCTAAGACAAAGCTCGTTTCACTTTCTGAATAAAGGGAAACTTGTGCACTGACAGTAGAAGCCCCAGAGATATTTTTTTGCTGTTTGATCAATTCTAATGCACTGTTAAAACATGCACTGAAACCAGCTGCAAACAATTGTTCAGGGTTGGTTGCATTTTCGACGCGTTTACCAGGAGCTGCAATATTCAATTCGAATGTACGATCGGGATTATGCACTTCTCCAGAGCGTCCGCCTGTGTTGATTATTTTCGTAGAATACATTTTTTTCATAAAATTACCACCTTTAATTATATTTTATACAATTGAATTTTACACAATATAATTGTGAAAAGCAAAGAAATGGATTGGCATAAGATAAATAAGAGAAAGCACATGAAACAGACGCACTTTCTCGAATAGCAAACATATACAAAAAATATCAGAGACAAAAACTAATCTCATCATAAACATTACATATATTTCTCAAAAAGTTGTTTTCTTTCTTCAAAACTTACTTCACGATGGACCTGATGAAGCATCCATAAATAACCAAAAGGATCTCTGAACATTGAGTTAGTCACACCAAAGTCCATCATTTCTGTCATTTCTTGAATCTCTACACAGCCATTTCGTAATGCTTTATTATGTGTGTCCTCGATATCAGAGACGATGATATTGAACCAGGTCGTATTTGGATGTTCAGCAGTAGGAGCAGTCAAACCAAGAGACGTGTTTTCATCCAGCATATGGAATCTCGTGCCATACAAGGTAAAAATGACTTCATTATTGCCTTTAGGGTAATCTGTTGCCTCAATCAGTTGTATTTCATCAAAGATTGTTTGATACAGTTCTAGTGCTTTCAAACTATCATTTAATACAAAATCGATTTCCGTTCCTTTATGCATAAAGATCTCCTCTCCTTTTCAGTCGAACAGTTACTAGATTCTTTTATTATACCAGTTAAAGAAAACGCATTCAAAAAAATAGCGGATTTACTTACCAACTCATTCGATTGGATGATAAGTAAATCCGCGTCCCATTACTTCTGCTACGCTGCTGACAATGACAAAGGCACTTGGATCGATTTCTTCTATCAATGGTTTCATTCGGGAAAATTCATGATCAGTCACAACGATCAATAAAACCTCTTTTGACTTTCGATTATACCCGCCTTTTGCCTCTAGCAGGGTAAGGCCACGTCCAATCTCAGCACTTAAGCGAAGGCGGATGTCTTCCAAATAATGTTCACTCATGACCATAACAGATTTCTTTCGATTGATACCTGTTTCGATATAAGTCATGACAATTGAAGTGATTGCAATAGATAAAATAGCATAAAGAAACTCTTCTATTCCAAAAACAAACAGATTAAGAGAAACAACGAATGCGTCTGTAAAAAATAAGCCAATCGAAGTATTCAAGTGGAAATATTTTTTAAAAATGAGGGGAGGGATCGTCGTACCGCCGCTAGAAGAGTTGTTTTTATATAAAATCGCAACTCCTAAAGCAAAAATCGCACTTCCAAAAATGACAGACAACAACCGATCTGAAGTAATCATTGTTTCTGGAACTATTGCAATGATTAAAGGAAAAACCAAGCTTCCGAAAAGTACTTTAAAAAAGGGTTTTTTACCTAAAAATAGAAGAGCTAGTACCAACATAACGATATTCAACACTAAAATAACTATAGCTCGGTCAAAGCCTAAAGCAGCTTCCAGTAATATTCCTAGACCGCTGACACCTCCAGCAGCAATATGATGAGGCCCTAAAAACATATTGATAGCGACTCCTAATATGAAGAGGGCAAAAATAATCTTAATGTATGTCCATATAAATTGTCTCGTTTCTTTCATTTATCCACTTCCTTAATTCATTAATAATACTCTTATCTTATTATAACTTACTTTTCACCTTAAGTTAACTTTAATTAATAAAAAAATTAGGTTAGTCTAAATTATTATGTTTCATTCTTCTAGAATATACTTCTACGTTAAAAACTGTTAAAAAACTTTTACTTTAGAAAATTGGATAAATTGATCGCTTAAGATAAATTCAGGACACTAAATAGTACAGGAAGTAGATTAAAACTTTTAAAAGTTTTAAGTCTATCTATTTGGCAAGTTTAAAAAATAAAAATTCGGTATCAAAAAACTGTTACCGATAACATTTTTGAAAGCGTTGTCTTTTGTTTCTCTATCACTTATAGTGATGACGTCATATTAAAACACAAGGAGGAAATCAATGGATACAGCTGCAATTTATCATCGACCGGAAAGTGAATATGCATTTCTATATACGAATACAAGATTTCGTATTCGGCTTCGTACTAGGAAAAATGATATCAAAAAAGTATATGTGCTATGTGGAGATCCATATACCATAACAACTGAAAAATGGTATCAAAAACAACGACCAATGAAAAAATGTCTAAGTACCAATGTTCATGATTATTGGGAAATTGAAGTGACAAGCGAAACAAGGCGCTTACAGTATGCGTTCCATGTTGTTGGGGAAGATAACACGGACTGTTTTTACGGTGATCAAGGAATTTTTCCTTATCGAGAAAATGTGATTACTGAACCAAATTTTTATTTTCGAATACCTTATTTTCATCAAATCGATCGATTCACTATTCCAGAATGGGTAAAAGAAACAGTATGGTATCAAATTTTTCCCGAAAGATTTGCAAACGGGGACAAAGCAAATGACCCCGAACACACTTTACCTTGGGGAAGTAAAGATCCAGACCGAGAAGACTTCTTCGGGGGAGATTTGCAAGGTGTGATGGATCATTTGGATTACTTGACGGACCTTGGCATCAATGGCATCTATTTTTGTCCCATATTTAAAGCCACATCCAATCATAAATACGATACGATTGATTATTATGAGGTGGATCCCGCTTTTGGCGATAAAAAACTTTTAAAAAACTTGATTGATGAAGCACATAAAAGAGGGATACGTATCATGTTCGATGCTGTATTCAATCATATGGGTGTCCATTCACCACAGTGGCAAGACGTTCTCAAAAACGGAGAAAAATCGATCTATAAAGACTGGTTCCACATCCGTTTTTTCCCAGTAGATTCTTATCAGATGACTGACTTACCAGAAACTGCTGAAAATATCCCATATGATACTTTTGCTTTTACTCCATTCATGCCGAAACTAAATACAGCAAATCCAGAAGTGCAAAAATATTTGCTGGATATCGCAACTTATTGGATAAAAGAATTCGATATTGATGGATGGCGTCTTGATGTTGCTAATGAAGTCGATCATCATTTTTGGAAAAAATTCAGAGAAGCAGTTACAGAAATCAAACCAGACATCTATATCCTTGGAGAGATTTGGCATTCCTCTCAAGCTTGGCTGCAAGGGGATGAATTCCATGCAGTGATGAATTATGCATTTACAGATTCGATTAAAGATTATTTTGCAAAAAAGAAAATCACAGCTTCACAAATGGTCAGTGGAATGAATCATCAGCAAATGCTTTACAGAGATCAGGTGAACGAAGGAACATTCAACTTATTAGATTCTCATGATACTGCCAGGATCTTGACCCTTTGCCAAGGTAACAAAGAATTGATGAAGTCTGTGATGGCCTTTATGTTTCTTCAAAAAGGGTCTCCTTGTATCTATTACGGGACAGAAATAGGGATGACTGGTGAAGATGACCCGGATTGCCGCAAATGTATGATATGGGAGAAGGAGGAACAAGATCTAGAGCTATTCGGTTTTATAAAAGAACTTGTTTCTCTAAGGAAACAGTTGTCTAAGATTATTTCTGAAGGTTCTACTCAGTGGCTAATAGTAAATGATCGTGAAGATAAGCTCTATTTCACACGGGAACTAGAGGGACAGATCATCTATGTTTACTTTAATCAGTCAAAAGAACCTTGGGTAGTAGAACAGGAAAATGAGGTGATTCTTAGTCAAAATTGTCAGTTGTTAGAAGACGGGAAAGCAGAGATACGACAATACGGATTTTTGATCATGTGTTGAAAACTGTTACCGGTAACAACAAGAAAGCGTTTGCAAATGAAGATTTGTGCCCATTATAATAAGGGTGTAACAGCACGTTGAATACACAGGAGGAAATGAAGATGAAAAAAAGAAGTGTGAAACAGTTGGGTTTAGGGTTAATCTCTTTAGGAATCTTAGGCGGATTAGCGGCTTGTGGCAATGGTAACTCTTCAGCAGAAGGGGAAGCCGATGAAGGAAAAACGTTAACAGTTTCCGTTGATTCTGGATATAAAGATTATATAAACGAAATAAAAAACACTTTCGAAAAAGAAAACGATGTGAAAATCAAGCTAGTAGAAAAGGACATGTTCGATCAGTTGGAATCATTAGCGTTAGATGGGCCTGCTGGAAAGGGACCTGACGTTATGATGGCAGCATATGACCGAATCGGTGCGTTAGGACAGCAAGGACATCTGGCGGAAGTAAAACTGGGAAATGAAGCAGCTTACGATGAAACAGACAAAGCCCAAGTGACTTATGATGGAAAAATCTACGGAGAACCTGCAGTAATCGAGACCCTTGTTTTGTACTATAACAAAGATTTAGTCGATACAGCACCATCAACGTTTAAAGATTTGGAGAATCTATCCAAAGACAGTCGTTTTGCTTTTGAGTCAGAAGCAGGAAAAAATACAGGATTTTTAGCTAAATGGACTGACTTTTATTATTCCTATGGTTTAATTGCAGGTTACGGTGGCTATGTATTTGGTGATGATGGTACAAATCCTTCAGATATCGGTTTGAATAATGCAGGTGCTGTAGAAGGAATCTCTTATGCAACAGATTGGTTCAAAAATGTTTGGCCAAAGGGAATGCAAGACATAAAAAGTGCAGGAGACTTCGCCAGCCAGCAATTCATGTCCAATAAAACTGCAGCAATCATTGACGGTCCATGGCAAGCGCAAACATACAAAGAAAACAATATCAATTATGGTGTAGCCAAAATTCCTACTCTAAATAATGGACAGCCTTATCAACCGTTTGGCGGAGGAAAAGGATGGGTAGTCAGCAATTATGCTAAAAACAAAGACCTCTCTCAAAAATGGCTTGATTATGTAACGAATCAGGAAAATCAAGAAAAATTCTTTGAAATGGTAAATGAAATCCCTGCAAACCAACAAGCTAGGGAAACAGCAAAGGCTAAAAACGATGAATTAACAACAGCTGTGATTGAACAATATGAAACAGCTCAAGCGATGCCAAACATCCCAGAAATGGGCGAAGTTTGGACAGGTGCAGAAAACTTGATGTTCGATGCAGCATCAGGTTCAAAAACACCAAAAGAATCCGCAGATGAAGCAGTAAAAACAATCAGTGAAGCCATAGAACAAAAATACTGATTAAAATGATAACCGTCCATTTTTATAAAAAATGGAACAGGTGCTTCAGATAAAAGTGGCAAGAGCGAGATGGAAAATTATCTTGCTCTTGTTGCCATTATCTTAAAAGCAGTTTGCGGTTTAGCAAGTTTAGAGGGGGCATTCAGATGCAGCAAGATAAAACAAGCAATATCAACGAAAAAAAAATCACGCTTTGTTCACTTATTCCAGGGATGGGGCAGTTTGTAAATGGCCAAGCTTTTAAAGGTATCGTTTTTTTCGCCATATTCGTCCTATTCATTGGTCAGATGCTTCTGGGCGGATTTCATGCATTGGTAGGATTGGTTACTTTGGGAAGTATACCAATGGAAGATCATTCATTATTTATTTTGATTGAAGGCACTTTGCAATTCATCATTACAATCATTTTCTTGATTTTTTACGGTTTGAATCTTTTAGACGCTTATCGAGTAGCGAAGATGCGTCAAGAGGGCAAAAAAATCAATCGGACGATGAAGGAAGTCATACATAATATAGGTGATGAAGGTTTTCCTTATCTATTGACACTTCCCGCTTATCTTCTCATGATTTTTACGATCATTTTCCCAGTCCTAGTTACATTGTTCACTGCATTTACTAATTATGACTTCAATCATATTCCACCAGCCAGTTTGATTGATTGGGTAGGGGCTAAAAACTTTTTTAGTATCTTCTTTTTAAGCTCATATCGTAATACTTTTTTTGCAGTCTTTTCGTGGACCGTGATTTGGACTTTATGTGCAACAACTTTGCAAATCACCCTTGGTATTCTCACAGCGGTTGTTGCTCACCAGAAATTTATTAAATTCAAACGTATTTTCGGTATCATTTTCTTATTACCATGGGCGGTCCCAGCTTTTATTACTATCATGAGTTTTTCGAATATATTCAACGACAGCGTAGGAGCCATCAATACTCAAGTGATTCCTTTCCTAAACCAGCTTCCTTTTGTAGATATCAGTGCAATCTCTTGGAAAACAGATCCCAACTGGACGAAAGTAGCAATTATCTTAGTGCAGGGCTGGTTAGGATTTCCCTATATCTATGTGATGGTTACAGGAATCTTACAATCGATTTCAGAAGACTTATATGAAGCAGCAAAAATCGACGGAGCAAATGCATGGCAGCGCTTTTCAAACATCACGCTTCCTGCTGTCTTCCTAGTGGCAGCGCCAACATTTATTACACAGTATACGGGGAATTTCAATAATTTCTCCATGATCTATCTGTTTAACAATGGTGGTCCCGGAAGCGTAGGCGGAGGAGCTGGTTCTACTGATATTCTTATTTCCTGGATCTATAAACTTACGACTGGAACTTCTCCGCAATATTCTATGGCTTCAGCAATCACGTTGATTATCTCCATCATCGTTATCTGTGTGTCATTGCTGGTATTTAAAAAGACAAATGCGTTCAATATGGGGGATTAACAATGAAAAAATTTCATTCGAGTGCTCGATTCCAAAAACGACTTTCTCACTTTTTTACTTACTTTTTTCTTTTAATACTGTCAGTCATTATCATCTATCCGCTTTTGATCACAGCAAGTACTGCCTTCAAGTCAGGAAATATTGCAGCTTTTAGTTTAGATCTTTCAAGTGACTGGACTTTAGGAAACTTTACTCGGCTATTCAGTGAAACACTTTACGGGACTTGGTATAAAAATACGTTAATCATCTCTGTCCTAACGATGATCGTACAAGTAACTGTAGTAACTTTAGCTGGCTATACGTATAGCCGTTATCGTTTTATCGGCCGCAAATCAAGTTTGATGTTCTTTTTAGTGATTCAGATGGTACCGACTATGGCAGCATTGACTGCCTTTTATGTCATGGCTTTCCTATTAGAGGCGCTAGATAAGTACTGGTTCTTGACGATGATCTATATAGGCGGTGGGATTCCAATGAATACTTGGCTGATGAAAGGATACTTTGACACAGTACCAATAGATTTAGATGAATCTGCTAAACTTGATGGGGCAGGGCATTTCAGGATTTTTTTCCAGATTGTATTACCGCTTGTCAAACCGATGCTCGCCGTTCAAGCATTATGGGCTTTTATGGGACCTTTTGGGGATTTCATGTTAGCTAAGTTCCTGCTTCGTACACCTGAAAATCAGACTGTTGCTGTCGGCTTACAAACATTTATTTCTGATGTGACAAACCAAAGAGTCTCTCTTTTTGCTGCTGGGGCAATTTTGATTGCACTACCGATTTGTCTATTATTCTTCTTTTTACAAAAGAACTTTGTTACCGGCCTGACATCTGGCGGAACAAAAGGATAGGAGCAGAGTATCATGCAAACATTTCCGTTAAACTATTTTTCCGCATTACGTACGCCAACTCAAGTGTTTGCGGGACGCAAACTATTATCATGGCCTAAATTTTTCTTGATATTTGTATTTTTAGTTTCCTTGATGGTTATGCCTGTGACTCTTTTTTATGCCAATCAGATCCAAGCGATTCCATTAGAACAATTTCTATCCGTTCATTCGCTGATCGATGAACAAGGAACCAAAAAATTTTCTGAACTTGAATTATCTGAAACTGGGTTACAATCATCGCAACAAACGATAGCTGTGACCCCTGAAATTTTGGTAGGTGTGTCTTTATCTGAGAAACAACAATCCGATCATGGAACTTTTATTGATTTTGAGAAGGAACAATGGGTGATCCAACAAAAGGATAAATCTGGTATACGCCGCTATACGATGAATTATAGCCCATCTTTCCAACCAGATTCTGTACGTACGCCCGAAGATTTCCAACGATTTTTAGAAAGAGAATTTTATGCCAGTAATCGTCCAACAATCATTTTATCTTATAGTTTAAGTCTTGGTCTTGTCCTACTTGTCATGACGAGTCTCATTTTATTCGGGGCTTCCTTTTTCTTGTGGATGACAAGAAAAAGCCAACTTTCATCCATTCATACATTCAAAGAGAGTGCAAATTTGATGCTGAATGTTATGGGAATAGGTTCCATGGCAGCAGCAGTTGTAGGGTTTATCCACTTTGACTTTATCTTGATGCTAAGTGTCCAAACAACGATAACTGTCTTGCTGCTTTTATGGGTTTTTGTCAAAACAAGATTCAAAGATAAGCGTGTCGAATGACAAGTTTAAGTGATTTGTGCGACAATGAATGTGAAAAAAATGAAAAATAAAGTAGTTTTTGAAAAATTTCTGAAAAAATTAAACTTCTTAGTTGATTCTTTTCTTTTTTAGTATTAACGTAATAGGGTAGTTTTTTTAAGGAGGAAAATCATGTTAGAGAAAACTTTATACAATCAATTATTTTCACGTTCTTTCTCGCTCCCTGTCGAAGTAAATTATTGGGACGGTACAACGAAACAATACGGAGATACGGACACTCCTCCCCAAATCAAAATCAATATCCATGAAGAAATCCCAATGAAAGAGATTACAAGTAACGCTTCTTTGGCACTAGGAGAAGCCTATATGGATCATCGAATCGAGATCGAGGGAAGTATCCAAGCATTAATCAACGATGCTTATCAGCAAGCAAACAGCTTTTTACGAGGAAAAGATTATCTAAAATGGCTGCCAAAGAAAGAAAAACATACGAAACAAAAAAACAAAGAAGATATCCATGCGCATTATGACTTAGGTAACGACTTTTATAAACTTTGGCTAGATCCAACTTTGACTTATTCTTGTGCTTATTTCAACACACCTGAAGATACGTTGGAACAAGCACAAATCAATAAAGTCCATCATATCTTAGACAAACTCTTTATCAAAGAAGGCGAAACGTTGCTTGATATCGGTTGTGGCTGGGGAACATTGATGTTCACTGCTGCCAAAGAGTATAATGTCAAGGCAACTGGGATCACACTAAGTGAAGAACAATACGATTTGATTACCAAAAGAATAAAAGAAGAACATTTAGAAGATAAATGCCGTGTATTATTAATGGATTACCGCGAACTAAAAGGCGAAACGTTTGATCATATCACAAGTGTAGGTATGTTCGAACATGTAGGTTCTGAAAATCTTGAAGGTTATTTCAAAGTGGTAAAAGATTTATTGAAACCAAAAGGAACAGCTTTGATCCATGGAATCAGCCGACAACAAGGCGGTGCGACAAATGCTTGGATCAATAAATATATTTTCCCTGGCGGTTATGTCCCTGGTGTTACTGAATTAGTTGATAATATTACAAAAAACGATTTGCAACTGATTGATTTGGAAAGCTTACGTCGTGACTACCAATTGACATTAGAACATTGGACAAAGAATTTTCATCAAGTCCAAGATCAAGTCACGAAAGAAATGGGTGATTCCTTCTATCGAATGTGGGATCTATATTTACAAGCTTGTGCAGCTTCATTTGAATCAAGTAATATCGATGTGATTCAATATTTGCTTGTTCAACCTGGAAACAATGACATCCCAATGCATCGTGCATAATTGAGGCAAAAGTACTGTTTAAAGACTATTTAAAAAGAAGCTAAGTTTTATGATGCTCCAGAAGTGAACTTTTTTGTCTAACTTCTAGGATTGTCTCTAAAGCTTAGTTTCTTTTTCTTTATATTTTCATAATAAAAATTTGGTTCTTTAATTTTTAAACATGACAGAAAATTTTTTCTTCGTTATACTTGTAATAGAATACTATTTTATAACAAAGGGGATCGAATCAATGAAAAAAACTGTTATTTATACTAGTTTATTTGCAGCTTTGTTTTTAGCTGCTTGTCAATCAAATACCAATCAAGGCACATCTGGGAATACGTCTTCCAGTAGCGAACAGCGCTCTTCACAGGTATCGGACTCCTCAACAAAAGCAAGCACATCTTCGTCTAGCCAGACAAAAAGTTCTAGTGAAGCAAGTACTCAGTCAGATATCAAAGTGTCTGCAGCTCGTGCGATCGAATTGTTCCAAGATAAATACCCAGATACTGCAATTACTAGTTTGGAATTAGATAGTGATTGGGGATCTTACTTCTACAAGATAGAAGGTGTCGATGATCAAAAAGAATACGAAGCAAGAATTGATGCTCAAAATGAAAAAATGGAGACAGAGAATCCAGAAACTCTAGATCGAGATGAACAAAATGGTCAAAAGAAAAAAGAAGATGGTCTGGATGTTGATAAATTGATCACGATTGAGGAAGCAGCAAAAATCGCCGTCGACAAAGTAGGAAGCGGTACGGCAACAGATTGGGATTTGGATAAAGATTTAGGTACTACTTATTGGGAAGTCAAAGTAAAAGACGGCAATCAAAGTACATCAGTCAAGATCAATAGCCAAACAGGCGAAGTACTGTCAACTGAACAAGATGATTAAGAATTTCTTCGGAAAACAAGAGTTGATTTTTCTTTTAGTCATGATACACTAGATAAAATAACTTGTTTGAAGGAGCGATTTACTTGAGTTTAGAAACGACCTTTGCCAAT
This sequence comes from Enterococcus sp. MSG3290, assembly GCF_050555565.1. NCBI lineage: Bacteria > Bacillati > Bacillota > Bacilli > Lactobacillales > Enterococcaceae > Enterococcus > Enterococcus sp. MSG3290. The sequence goes on from NZ_CP187862.1 coordinate 1,339,253, forward strand.
CATATCTTTGCCAATCCTTTGATGAATGCATCTGGTGTCCACTGCATGACTACCCAGGAATTAGATGAACTGGCTCATTCAGAAGCAGGAGCATTTATCACTAAGAGCTGTACGATCAATGAACGAAAAGGAAATCCCGAACCACGCTATTTTGATGTTCCTTTAGGGAGTATCAATTCTATGGGACTTCCAAACCTAGGTTTTTCTTATTATCTAGAGTATGCTCTTGCGTATGAAAAAGTGCAGGAAAACCAAAATCAACCGTTATTTTTTTCCATTGCCGGGATGAGTGTCCAGGAAAACTTGGAAATGCTTGAGAAAATAGAAAAAAGTGGGTTTAATGGGATCACTGAATTAAATTTATCTTGTCCCAATGTGCCTGGAAAACCACAACTAGCTTACGATTTTGAGGCCACTTATGAAACACTGAAAGAAGTATTCAGCATCTTTTCTAAGCCGCTAGGAATCAAATTGCCTCCTTATTTTGATTTTGCTCATTTTGATCAGATGGCTGATATCTTGAATCAGTTTCCATTGACCTATGTCAATGCTATCAACAGTGTGGGCAATGGTTTGTATATCGATACAGAACAAGAAGCAGTAGTCATCAAACCAAAAGAAGGGTTCGGCGGCATTGGCGGAGAGTATATCAAGCCGACTGCTTTGGCAAATGTTCGCGCTTTTTATACACGTTTGAAACCAGAAATCCAAATCATTGGTACAGGTGGGATTCGGACAGGACAAGATGCATTTGAACATCTGCTATGTGGCGCAAGCATGTTACAGATTGGTACCGAGCTTCATAAAGAAGGGCCGGAAATTTTTTCTAGAATCATAAAAGAATTAACGCAGATTATGTCAGAAAAAGGATATACGTCAATTGACGAATTTAAAGGCAAATTACGCACCATTTCATAGCAAAGAGACGAAGGTCATGATTGATCTTCGTCTTTTTTTATAAAAAACACTCGTCTGTTCATTCCTGTGCAAGCGTACTCATTGTATGTTAGACGAACTTGTGGGAAAATAACAGAGGCAAAAAGGAGGATAATATGAATGATGCAACAGAATTAGCAAAAGAGCTTAAAGAAAAAGAATTTAGTTTTCAAGAACTAGTTACGGATATACAGAAAAAAATAAAGAAGCAAAATCATGAATTGAATGCGTTTGTCGCGCTTGAACCATTCGAGAGTAATTCCCACGAGCTATTGATTCCCCAGTCAGAAAAAGGGCCATTGGCTGGTATCCCATTTCCTTTAAAAATGCTCGGTCAAGAAAAAAAGGGATGGCTAGCTACTTCAGGATCTCGTTTATTTGAAACACACCGAGCTTCTCATACATCTAATTATGTGCGGCAAGCAGAAGCGATAGGTCTAGTTCCTTTTGGACAAACCAATGCGCCAGAGTTTGGTTTCAAAAATATTACAGACCCAGTCATCTATGGCCCAGCAAGAAACCCTTGGAACCTTGAATGTACACCGGGCGGATCAAGTGGAGGAGCTGCTGCTGCAGTTTCATCAGGAATCGTTCCTTTAGCTGGTGCTAGTGATGGCGGTGGTTCTATTAGAATACCCGCTTCGTTTTGCGGATTGATTGGGCTGAAACCTTCGCGAGGGACGATGCCAGTTGGTCCATATGCTTGGAGAGGATGGCAAGGAGCTGCTATTGATTTCGGCTTGACAGTTTCTATGAGAGACACGGAGGCTTTATTTTATGGGATGAGAAGTATCCATTCCGGTGCGCCATATCAAGTATCGCCAGTTGAGTGGCAAACACATCCAAGAAAAAAACGGTTGAAGATAGCTTTTTGTGTTGATTCACCGATCCACTCACAGATTAGTGAAGAGGCAGTACTTGCTGTAAAAAAAGCTGTAGATTTCCTTGGAAAAGAAGGGCATGATTTGACAGAGATTCCTTACCCACTAGATGGTCGTAAACTGATCACGTCTTATTATCAGATGAATGGCGCAGAAACAGCAGCAATGATCCGCTCGATTGAAACAGGCATCCAGCGAGCTGTCAGAAAAGAAGAACTTGAACCCATTTCTTGGACTTTGTTCCAATATGGTCAGAAGCTCTCTGCCGCTACTTACATCGATTCTCTGCATGTATGGGATGAAGCAGCAATTGTCATGGAAAACTTGCATCAAGAATACGATCTATTCCTTTCACCAACGACTGCATTTACCGCCCCTAAAATCAGCGAAGATTTGCAAAGTGATGCGATAAGAGCACAGATGGAACACATCAGTGATTGTTCTGAAGTAGAAGGTTTAGACGTTGTTTCTTCCATGTTTGAGGAGAGCTTGAAGATCACACCTTATACACAGTTGGCTAATCTGACTGGACAACCAGCAATCAGCTTGCCTACTCATTTGACAAAAGAAAACATGCCTCTAGGAATCCAATTTATGGCTGCCAGAGGAAGAGAAGATTTGCTATTTCAAATCGGCTATCTATTTGAAGCAAATCATCAGTTCCATTTACCAAATCCATGGAAATAGCAGAAACAAGGAGAAGAAGAATGAAGAAAAAAAGATTGTTTGCTCTAATAACTAGTGCCTTTTTTATTTTAAGCGCTTGCGGTACAGCTGCCGCTAATCAGGAAGATAACAGCTGGAGTAATGTAGAAAAAAAGAAAGAATTAGTAGTAGCGACTTCTGGCACACTGTTTCCCGCATCTTATTATAATGATCAAAATGAATTAGTTGGTTATGATGTAGATTTGGCAAAAGAGGTGGCTAAACGGTTAAATGTCAAAATCTCCTTTAAAGAATACAACGTGGATGGACAAATCACTTCTGTTTCAAAAAGAGAATCAGATTTTGCTGCGAACGATTTTGGTATCACAAAAGAAAGAGAAAAAAAATTCTCCCTTTCAGAGACTTTCAAATATTCATTTGACAGTATGATCGTACGAAAAAAAGATGATTCAGGAATCCACTCACTTGAAGATCTTAAAGGGAAAAAAGCAGCTGGCGAACCCAATACTAGCTATATGCGTTTAGCGGAAAAACACGGAGCTAAATTAGTCACATATGACAATGCCACGAATGATCAGTATTTAAGCGATGTAGCAAATGGTCGAACAGATGTTATTCTAAATGATTATTATCTGCAGAAAATGGCCGTATCTGCTTTACCAGATATCCCTGTAAAAATACTGGAGAACGTTTATTTCAATGAAAACGAAAGTGGTTTTTTATTGAAAGAAGGAAATGATGCTCTGAAAAAGAAAATCGATGGCGTATTAAAAGAGATGAAAGAAGATGGGACGACAAAGAAAATATCTGAAAAATATTTTCAAACTGATGTTTCAGTCAAACCGAAAGAAACGATGGCTGAGTCGGTGAGTGAGTGATGTACTTTCCTCTAATTGATTTTTCCCTCATGTGGACTTCACTTCCTTTCGTACTGCAAGGCTTGGTATACACATTAGGGATTGGCTTCGTGTCGTTTCTTTTAGGAAATTTGGTAGGGTTGCTTTTGACAGTTTTAGGTCTTTTGGATTGGCTGCCTCTGAATGTATTTATTCGTTTTTATTTATCGTTCTTTAGAGGCATTCCCGCACTAGTCCTGCTGTTTCTGTTATATTTCGGGTTACCTTATCAATTAAGTGCCTTAACGGCTTCAGTCATCTGCTTTACGATTACCAGCAGTGCATTTATTGGTGAAATCTATCGAGGATCACTAGCAGGCGTTTCTTCAGGTCAGTGGGACGCTGGTTTAGCTTCTGGTTTTTCTTTCTTTGGGGTATTGAAATATATCGTTTTGCCGCAAGCTTTTCGAATCTCAGTACCGGCACTCAGTAACGTAGCTATGGATCTAGTGAAAGGTACTTCGTTAGCAGCAACAATCACAGTGCCAGAAATATTTCAAAAAGCAAAGATCATAGGCGGTCGGACATTCGATTATTTTTCTCTCTATATTTTAGTTGCACTGATTTATTGGGTCATTTGTATCGGGATCGAAAAAGTGCAACAGTATTTAGAAAAACGTTCTATCCATCAGTCAATCTGAAAAATAGAAATGGTGCTAGCGTGGCTGGCACCATTTCTATTTTTTGTTTCTTGTATATTCTGCCTAGTATTTTAAAACCATTTCATGTAAAATGTAAATCGAAAATATGTTCGGAGGTAGAAAACATGAAGACCCCGCTAACCATCGAAATAGAATCCTCGTTATACCAATATTGCATCGAGCAAGGCGGCTTGGTTGTAGAAGAAGTCACGATGCCTGATGACCAAGGAATTGTAGATACGCTTAGCTGCTTGACAAAATTTGATGGAAGCCGAGAATGGCGATGCTATGAGCTGAAAGTGACAAAAGCAGATTTTCGCTCTACAGCCAAACTGTCATTTGTTGGACATTATAATTATTTTGTTTTACCAAGTAAACTATATGAAGAAGTAAAAACTGAAATCCCTACAGGAATAGGTGTTTTAGTGTATCGTCCGTACACGGTTGAAGAGGAGATGCCTGCCTCTGGTACATTTCTGATTGCGAAAAAAGCAGCAAAGAAAGAGCTTGCTGTACCGGAAGAAGCTTTGACAAACCGCTTCATGGCTTCTTTATTCAGGGAAGTAAGAAAAGCAAAGCAAATGGAGCGAGGCGTAAAATATTTTCCAACAGATCAATTGTACAAAGAATTGAAAAGACGTTCAGAAAATCAAGATCCATTTTCTAACGAACGATATTATGAACGGTTTTTAGAGGAAATAGCTAGTCAGGCAATCAATGAGTTGCAAGAAGAAGTTATCGCGCTTCAGCATGATTATGAATATTTGAGGCAACAACAGCAGATCCGTCGGTTGCCTACAGAGCCATTGGAGTGAAAAATATGTACTATCCTTATTTAAGAGGAAAACAATTTGATCTATTAGCATTAAAAGAAGCACTGTCGCGAGGATTGCTCTCCAATAAAATCCAACCAGTGATCGAACCAGTACGTGATTCCGCTACGCTTAAAAATGTGATCGAATTATTTCAAAAAAAGCACCATCCAATCGCTGTGATCCAAAATCCCCAAGTAGGACAATTCAAATTATTCGATCAGCATGTGCACAGTTGGACAGTCAAAGAAAATAGCTCTGTCGTCCCTGCACAGATCTTAACGCCAGAAAATCTCAGTGAAGTACTGGATTCACCTCCAGCGTTTCTTGTTTTCGATGGACAGCACTACCCAAAAGATACAGAGGTGTGGAAACAGCTGGCAGGAGTTGATTCGAAATTTTTGATACCAGATACTAGTCGCTTTCGCATCTGGCTGCCCGAAAACAAAATTGTGATCCGTGACTCTTTTCAAACGAGAAAGCATGTTGAAAGTTATGCAGATAAAACAGATGACTTTTTTAGTGATGACTATCTTTTTTTCCACGCAGACGGATATATTGGATTTTCTGATTTCACGATCGAAGGTAGCCGTTATTTCGATAAAGGGTTCCCTAGCCGAGCGCTTGCTATCCATCTAACGTATATTGATGCTTACGGCAATATACGCGTGAAACATTTTGTCTCTGACAGTAACGACTCTGCTAAAGACCAAGCATTGAAGTTTCTTGAAGCAGGAGATAAAATGAAAAAATGGATCATGCGTCACCATCATCAACTCTTGATTACTTCAGGAATGATTGAATTATTGGCTCTTTACCAGCAACAAAAATTCCCTGGACTGGGAGTGTTGAAAAAGTGGTCACTTATGCATCATTTGGAACTTATTAATCACCTGCTAGATCATCCAAAAGATTGGCTTAAATATTATTCAAAAGTTCAGGAACTATATGAAGTGATCCAATGATTAGATAATGTAAATGAAAAAGGAATAGAAAAGAGGAAACTGGATGTATATTCGGCAAACAAGGAAAGAAGAAGTAGAAGAAGTGGTAGAAATCATTAATGCCGCAGCGGATTTCATTGCTTCGCAAGGCTCTCCTCAATGGCAAAACGGGCAGAAACCAACAAAAGAAACGATTTTGAACGATATTGAAAGAAAAGAAAGCTATGTATTAATAGTGGAAGATCAAATTGCTGGAACAGCTGCATTAGTCTCAGGCGTGGATCCCGTTTACACAAAAATAGATGGTAGTTGGAAAGAATCAACTGGTCCTTATTTATCGATTCATCGTGTCGCTTTAGCAGAAAGTACTCGAGGAAAAAAACTAGCAAAACCGTTCTTAGAACATTTGTTGACGATTGCAGCCAGCAAAAATATCCAAGATATCCGTATCGATACTTATCCAGCTAATGAACCGATGGAAAAGACCATCTATTCTGCTGGATTCACTTATCAAGGGATGATTGAATTTCCTTTTGAACACGGCGAAAGAAAAGCATATCAAATAATCATCAATTGACTATAAAATCATCTGAGCAAAGATAAAGACATTAACACTACTGAAAAAAACAATCATATGATAGCCAAGAGGTTGTAACAGAAGTGGCCAGCTTCAAAAAACAAGAAAGAATTTCCGAAAATGCTTCTCAAATTTTTGTGGAATTTTAGCGTATTTTACGAAAAAGCTGCTTTCTGAAACTCCCTTCATCGAGAGGTCGTGACATAGCTTTTGTCACGACCTCTCGGCTTATCCTACGAGTATTATTCGATACATTTATATCAATAATCCTTTTTTTATTTTATCTGCAGCTTCTTGGAACGCTCCATCGTTTGACACGACTAAAAGTGAGGGGATAGCTTTCAAACGTTTCAACTGTGCTAAATCTTCTACATAAACCGCCAGTCTGGCTGAAATCTGTTCAGATGAATCTCCACGTTTTTTCAGGCGCGATTGCAATGTTTCTTTAGAGATCGTAATAAAGATAGGACGGACTACCGTCCCGAAATACTCATATAAATGCCAAAAACCATTTGCTGTCAAAACGGCGTAACAATTTCCTACTGTCAGTTTCTTTTTAATTTCTGCTTTACTGGAACCATATTTATGTTGAGCATATTGGTCCCACTCTGCAAATTCATTTCCCTTGATCATCTGATTGAATGTATTGTCAGAAACAAAATAATAATCCTCTTGATCTTTTTCCCCAGGTCTTGGTGATCGATTCGTGTAAGTAATGATCTTTTGTTCCGGCTGAAAAATAGCTTCTGCGAGTGAAGTTTTTCCAGAACCAGAAGGACCGATAAATACATAGCAATAATTCATTGTCATTTCTCCTTTGATGATTGAACAAGTGAAAAAGCTTTGGAAAATATTTCCAAAGCTTTTAAAAGCAACTTTGCTTTTTTGTATATTATACCAGCAAGCCGGTCACAATAGCACTTAAAAAGCTGACTAAAGTCGCTGTTAGCAAAATTTTCAATCCGTGTTTTGCGACAAGATTTCCTTTTTCTTCATTTAATCCCTTCATCGCACCAGAAATGATCCCGATAGAAGAGAAGTTGGCAAATGAAACGAGGAAGACAGATATAATTGCTGTTGTACGCTCAGTAAAATGGAAATTACCATTTGCTAATTCTGTCATAGCAACAAATTCATTTGTAACCAGTTTAGTCGCCATGATACTACCGGCATCCACTGCTTCTTTCCATGGGATTCCGCTGATGAAGGCAAGAGGGGCAAAGATGTAACCTAGGATCTCTTGGAAAGTGATGCCGAATATCCCGTGAAAGATAGCATTGATCATGGCAATCAAAGCAACAAAACCGATAAGCATAGCAGCAACCGTGATCGCCACATGGAAACCATCAAGAATGTATTCTCCCAACATTTGGAAAAATGTCTGTTCTTTGTTTTCTTCAATGATCAGCTCATCTTCTTTTTCTTCTAATACATAGGGATTTACAATTGAAGCCAGAATATAACCGCCAAATAAGTTCAAAACAAGGGCAGTGATCACATATTTAGAATCGATCAGTGCCATATAAGATCCGACGATCGACATAGAAACTGTAGACATAGCCGATACACTCATGGTGAACAAACGTTTCTCAGATAGGAAGGGTAATTCCTTTTTTATGGAAATAAAAACTTCCGATTGTCCTAAAATAGCAGAAGCTACTCCATTATAAGATTCCAATTTGCCCATCCCGTTGATTTTACTTAATCCTAGACCAACAGCTTTCATAAATAATGGAAGAATCTTGATATAGCGTAGAATACCGATAATAGCAGAAATAAATACGATTGGCATCAATACGGAAAGAAAGAAAGGTGCACTTCCTTTATTTGCTACACCGGCAAAAACAAAGTCAACACCTTGCCCAGCAAAAGCAAGAAGATGATCAAACATTTTTGCCAATACAGAAACAACCGCTGTACCAAAAGTTGTACGTAATAATACGAAACCAAGAACAAGCTGTAAAACGAACATCACAATTAGTGGTTTCAATTTGATTGCTTTTTTATTACTGCTGATCAAAAAAGCAAGCCCTAATGTGACACATAAACCAATAATACCTAATAAATAACTCAAATAATCACTCCTATTCCAAATTCCGTTTTATTTTACCTGTTTTGCAAATAAAATACTAATCTTTAGTGAAATTTTCATTACTTTTTTAGAGTGAAACGCATTCATTTTCCATTAGAAAATAAAGCGAACAAAATAAAAGGTTTAAAAAGTGTAACGTCTTAGTAAAGTCTATAAAAAAACGAAACTATTGATTAAGCTAATAGTTTCGTTTTCAACATTTATAAGTAAACTTTTTCTATTGGTAATATAGATTTTCGGAAGGGTAGACAGGTGCGCAGGTAATATCGATTCCTAGTTTTTTCAATGTTTGTTCATCATTTTTATTGACCATCACAGTAGAGTGGGCTTGTGCTCCCTCAAGTTCAGCTAGTTTATCATAAGCAACTTGAGCGATTGGATTCGTTACTGCACTGATTGATAAAGCGATCAAGACTTCATTGATGCTTAGTGCATCCAAAGAGGAATGAAGTGTCTTTGATTTCAATCCTTGTATTGTTTCAAGAACTAATGGTGACAATAAAGGAATGTCATCTGCGATATGGGCTAAATGTTTTACTGCATTTAAGATAACTGCCGCTGACGCATCCATCAATGAACTTGTACGCCCGGTAATGATGACTTCATCTGGTAATTCGATTGCAATCACAGCAGAAGGATCTTTTGTAGGACTTTGCGCTTGAATCTTATCTGCATAGTCATGGGCAGGGACTACCACGTTTCGGTCTTCAGGACGTAAACCGACTTCTTCCATAATCAGTTTGATTCGATTAACTGCTTCTTCGTCGATCAATCCTTTTTTGAAGTCGCATTCTGTTTGGAAATAACGACGGATGATTTCTTGTTTAGAGGCTTCTTGGACAACGGTATCATCCACGATCCCAAATCCTACACGATTCACACCCATGTCAGTAGGAGATTGATAAACAGATTCTTTACCAGTAATTTTTTCAATAATACGTTTGATTACAGGAAATGTCTCAACATCCCGATTATAGTTCACAGCTACTTTATTGTAGGCATCAAAGTGGAAGGAATCGATCATATTGACATCTTTTAGATCGACTGTGGCTGCTTCATAAGCAATGTTCAGCGGATGTTTCAACGGAACATTCCATACTGGGAAAGTTTCGAACTTGGAGTAACCAGCTGCATGTCCTTTTTGGCTTTCATGATACAGTTGGTTCAAGCAAGTAGCGAGCTTTCCACTTCCTGGGCCAGGAGCTGTCACTACAACGATTGGTTTAGTTGTTTCAATATACTCATTTTTTCCAAAACCATCTTCTGAGACGATTTTTTCTACGTTGACTGGATAGTCTTCGATTTCTGAGTGTTTATAGACCTTGATGTTTCGTCTTTCTAGTTTATTGATAAAGACTTTCGTGGCAGGCTGTCCACTATAGCGAGTGATAACGACACTGTTGATTAATAAGCCATAACCACGTAATTCATCGATTAACCGCAAGATATCCATATCATAAGTAATCCCATAATCACCACGGATCTTATTACGTTCAATATCTCCAGCATAGACGCAAATCAGTATTTCAGCTTGATCTTTCAATTTTTGCAGCAATTTGATTTTCGCATCTTCTTCAAATCCTGGAAGTACACGTTTCGCATGCTTGTCGTCAACTAGCTTCCCACCAAATTCTAAATATAATTTGTCATAGTGGTTCACTCGTTCCAAAATATACGCTGACTGCTCTTCAATATATTTTTCTGAATCAAAACCAATTTTTTTCACTAGGTTCCCTCCTTAAGTACTAAAGCATTTTTTCATTTTTTTGAGGATTCGTCAACTGGAAGAGCGAAATTCCTCAAAAAAACAAAGAAAATGGTTTAAACCAACTTGTCTAGATAGTTATTCATTGGTATGATAGTTTTTGATAAGGAAGGTGCTACATGAAAAAAAGACAGAAAAAGAAAAACGCATATAAACACTATATCCGTTCGATTTTTACCGGTTATGAAAGAATGCTTGAAGATCCCGAATTGGAACAATTGACGTTTACTTATCTAAACGAAGAAACGCAGCTAACTCGTGATGAGCATCAGCGCATTCATTTCACAACAAGAGATCTGCCTAGTAAATAAAAAATAAGATAAAGGTCATTGGATTCGATTCTGTCCTATCAGATGGAAAGACTAGTTGATCGAAAAAAAGGCTGTACCAAATTTTGGTGCAGCCTGTTTTATGGAGCATTGCCCGCTCTTTTTTATAACAATTTTTTACAGAAAATGGTACTATTGAAGTATTAATAAGTGAAAAACAGATGAGTAAGAGGAGGCAAGTAGTATGAAAGAGCCAGATACAAATGCAAATTATGAGCCAGACGAACTAGAGGAGACGAACGCGGATCAGGATACAGGACAAGAATCGTCTTCTTTTTACGATATCAAAGAAAAAGCAAGCATGAATCTTTCCCAATTATTAGAAGACTTACAGGCTTTTGAAAAAGCTGTCCGCGAAGAAGATATCCCTGAGATCTACCGTTTATACAATGGCCGATTGAATGAAGAATTAAAAAGAAGCTCAAATGAAAATCACGAGATCGATCAATTGCTGATGCGTAAGATCCATGATCGTTTTTTACAGGAATTTCCTTTTATGGAACAAGTAGAAAGCATCTCGCCAACGATGAGCTATTACAAAATCGGCACTTATTACCATGATCGGCCCACGGTCGGTATTGATGCAAGTCTGCCAGAAATTTTTGTTTTGCCTAAGATCGATGATGAGTGGGAGAAATATTCCCAACCGGAGTCAACGGACTATGACAAAAAAATCAATGAACTAGACGCAAAGGTGATCACTGCTCAGACAGAAATTGAACGTTTAGATGAACAAATAAAAGAAATTAATCGACAAATGACTGATTTGAACGACAATAAAGGATTCTTGAATCGTAAAAAAATCGAGGAAGAAATTCAAGAATTAGAGAAGAAGAAGCAAGTACTATCTAATGAAAAATTAGGCTGGCTTCCTTATATTGAGACGCCTGAAACAATCCAGCAGCAAAAAGAAGCATTGAAGCAAGAAGCAAGAGCGGACCAGCTTCGTGCAGCCATCGTAGAAAAAGAACAAAGGCAAATCAGACGCTATTTCGGTAGCAAAGAGGGATTCGGTCAAGCAATCCATGAATTCTTGATGAATTATCTTGGCAATGAGAATCCTAATAATCAATCTAATGAAGGAGGTTCCGAGTATGAATGAACACGATGAAGCAGAATGGACAAAAAATGAAGAACAAACAGAAGATCATGAAGAAACGAACACTTCATTGGAAGAACAAACAAGTAATCCTCTGGATGACACAGAAGAAATCCCTATGCTAGAGGAAACAAAAATACACGAAAAAGAAAAAGTAACTCCGACGAATACGAATACTGCAGAGAACACCCATGCTTACGAAATAACTGAAAATCCCGGGTATTTAGAAGGAAAAGAGCAAGATCATCAAGATATCGTCAGTTTGATTGAAACAGCGGAAGCAGAATTAGCGGATTTACGTATGAGAAAAGATTTGATCGAATCAGATTTTCCACAATTATTAGAATCATATGATCGTTTTATATTGAATGAAGAACCAATCTCCACGATCGGAAAGACAAGCCTGATCGAATACTTCACGTATGAATTACTGAAACCGTTGAATGATATTGGTCTGGAACGGTCAAATTCAGCTTATGACACATGGAAAACAAGACATTTTTCGATCAATTATACGTTGAATGGACAAAACGAATTAGTCTTTTCCTTTATATTACCGACCATCGATCAACGATACCAAGTGGAATCGATGAGTCTCCTAAACGTATCACCAGAGACAATGGAAATCAATGTCCAAGATGACCGGGTGCTTTCTTTGATCCGACACTGGTCAGTGGATCGAGTATTCTCTGCAGGGCAGATCACGATATTCAATCACAAATTGAATCAATTATTAGCCCATGCAAGAACACTTGGTTTTACCGTTAATCAGACATTACTAGACAATACGAAGCCACTTCGTTTGAATCTTCAGAGCGAATTTGAATTGACGAATGAAGTATTGGATGATATTTTTATCGTGGCAATGAAAAATCCATCCTACGATATGGAAAAGATCAACGAAACTACTTATCAAGTACGATTAGATAAAGGACAGTCTTTAACGATAACAACAAACGAAAAAGATCAAACAGTCTTGTCGATCTCATCTGGAGACTACCCACGATCTGTCATTGATTTCTTTATCAATTACGAATTCTTGGTCCCATTAATGGTGAGAAAGTCCTGATTGGATAAGTTGGATTACCAGATGTCATTCAGATAATTCTGTTCCAAAGGACTTGCGGCAGTTATCCAGAATAATTGTCACAAGTCTTTTCTGTATGTACTAAATGGACGTGAATAACTTGCTGATGAAGGAGGGATTTCATTAGGAATGTCCACAAATAAAATAGCACAGCTTAGCTTATTGTCTGCTGCTTGTGTAGCAGGTAGGATCGCTTTTCAATTTATTCCGAATTTCCAGCCAATGACTGCTATTTTTTTATTTATAGTACTTTACTTAAGCTTGAAAGATGCGTTAATTGTCATGAGTCTTTCTATTGCAATCAGCAGTTTTTATTTTGGTGTTGGACCATGGGTCATCGGCCAATGGATCAGCTATACTGTTGTTCTGAGTTTGTTTTCAATCGTCTGCTTGAGAAAAACAGTGCAAAGGAATCTATGGTTAAAGGGAGTCTGTTTTTTTCTGGCGGGCATGGTTTACGGAATAGGTATGACCGTTTTTGATACGCTGTTATATCGTTTGCCTCAACCTTGGATCTATTACCTTCAAGGGGTGTCGTTTGATTTGATGCACAGTATAGGCAATGTTGTGTTCTTTCTTGTTTTTCTGCCAGTCGTCAAACGTTTTTACAATCATTCAGGAGGAAAAAATGAAAAAAATAATTTATAGTTTGCTTGCAATGAGTGTCAGTATACTCATTTTGACAAGTTGCAGTACAGCCTATACACAATCGGCTTCCAACCAAAAGGAGGAAGTAAAAACATCGCAAAAAGCAACAATCACGTTACAAGAAAATGGTCAAAACTTTTCGGAAAAAGAAGTGGTCTTCAAAAAAGGCGATGATTTACTGAGTATTTTGAAACGAAATTTTGAAGTCGAAGAAGATAACGGCTTCATCACTTCGCTTGAAGGGCACTCACAGGATGAGAAAAATCAACTCTATTGGATGTTTACTGTGGACGGGAAAAGTGCTACTACTGGTGCCAAAGAGATCAAATTGAATGATGGACAATCGGTCATTTTCAATTTGTCTAAACTATAAGTTTCATAAAAAACTGTTAAAGGGCGAATATTGCCATAATTCAGTTAGTTCAGTTGATGAAAGAAGGAAAATAACATGGAAAATTTTAAAAAAAGCGGAATGTTTTCCGTAATTGCTGCTCTAGGGGCTAATATTCTAGTGGCTATCAGCAAATTTGTCGGCTATGCAATCAGTGGCAGTGCCGCCATGCTAAACGAAAGCATCCACAGTATCGTTGATTGCAGCAATCAGATTTTGCTGTTATTCGGTGATAAACAAGCCAATAAAGGACAGAGCGAGTTGCATCAATTTGGTGAAGGACGAGCAAAATACTTTTTCAGTACAATCGTCGCAATGATGCTTTTCTTCGGCGGTGGGGCACTTGGGGTGATGGAAGCTTTTGAAAAGTTGACGCATCCATCCCATGAAGTGGGTAATCCGATCATTGTTATAGCAATACTGTTATTTGGTTTGGTAATCGAAGGAAGTTCGTTACGCGTGGCAATGAAAGAAATCAAAGAATTGAATACTGAAAAACTTTCCACGATGCGCTTTTTGCGCGAAAGTCGACACAGTGAAATACTGATTATTTTTACGGAAGACTTGTGTGCTGTAATCGGTTTGGTCTTGGCTTTAGCAGGAACAATATTGACTTATGCAACCGGGATTGCTGCATTTGATGCGATCAGCGGATTGCTGATCGGTTTCTTGCTGATGGGAGCCGCCATTTTCCTAGCAAAAGAATTTTATAGTCTGATCATCGGTGAAAGCGTGACAGCAAGCGATTTGTCAAAAATCAAGTTAGCTTTTGAACGTCCTGAGATCAGTCGGCTGATCGATATAAAAACAGTTCATTTAAGTCCAACGGAGATTTTAGTTGCAGCAAAAGCAGATATCGTTGGTAACAAAGAGAATGAAGCTTACTCGGTCATCAACGATATTGAAAAAAATATGCGTCAGTCTCTTCCTGACAAGAAGATGTATATATACATTGAAACAGATAAATATGACCCAAATTATTCTCGTAAATAAAACGTTTATTCATGAATTGAAGCAAAAATGAGAAAAATATAATCTTGTTTTTAAATAAAACGGCTACAATTTAGCGAATTTATGTTACAATGAGTCCGCTGTTTATTTGTTGTAATTAAAGGAGATATTTTAATGAACAAAAAGAAAAGTGCGCCATGGCTTCAAGCTTTGCATGCAGTGATGCCACTTTGTATAAGCTATATACCAGTAGGATTAGCTTGCGGAGTATTGTTGCAAAAAGTTGGATTTGATCCTCTCTTATCAGGACTGTTATCGATTCTGGTCTTTTCCGGTGGCGCGCAGTTTTTAGTTGCATCTATGCTTACGACGCAAGCATCATTTGCAACGACATTATTGATGGTTTTCTTTTTAGAATTACGCTATACATTATTAGGAGCAAGTCTTGCCGGTTTTATGAAAAAAGAAAAGCGGACGTTTTTGGCTGTCTTTTCTCAATCACTGAATGATGAAAACTATGCGGTGAACTACTTAAAGTTTTCAACTGACCCTTCCTGGAATAAAAGAAAGGCTTTATATGTCAATTGGTTCTCAATGACTGCATGGGCCGGTAGCAATATGATCGGTAATTTTTTCGGCTCGGTGATTCGAGTAGATGCTGACCTTGTCCATTTTGCTTTGACGGCCATGTTCATTTTCATGTTTATCATGCAGATGAAAAGCGCACTACTGATCTTTACAGGTTTATTCTCAGGCGTATTAGGGGTCGTATTCATGGTATTATTCCAAAATACTTTCGGATTGATTGCAGCAACAGTCATTGCTTCATTTGCCGGATTTATGCTGGAGAAGGCATTCAAAAAAGAAAAAGCTAAGAAACTAAGAGACCGCGGTAAAGATGTCAATGAGCCGCTCTTCAACTTCCCGGAACAGGAGGCCAATCACCATGACTAAACTATATTTGCTACTTTTAGTTGCTTGTCTGTTCATCGTGGCATATATCCCGCGCTTGTTCCCGATGCTTTATTTTACTCATCGAAAAGTGCCATCCTGGTTCAGTGACTGGATGAAATATGTACCGGTGGCATTATTTGCGGCGTTAGCTTTTAAAGATGTTTTCATTACTCATGAACATCTGGATATTGCTTGGAATATCAAAATAGCTGCAATGATTCTAGTAGCAGGCGTGGCTTACAAAACACGTTCGATGGCGTTGTCAGTTTTGACAGGACTTGCGTCTGTCTTTTTGCTGTCTATGCTTTAAACTGTTTTATTTTATTAAAAACAGAGATTGCGACATAAGTTGTTCAAACTGATCTATCCGAACTGCATTTGCAACAGTCAATTCTGGATGCAAGTTTATTCGTAGGGATAAAAAAGATTAGTGTTGGCTTATGATGCAAGCTCTTTTTTATTTTAGGAATTAGAGAGGGATTTGTCCTTCTATGATTTTTTGCTATAATAGGGAAGATGTTTATTTTATGAAAGAATAGTTGAGGGAATTTAAATGAATAAAAAATTGATGCAAGGAACATTTTGGCTAACCTTTGCTAATCTTCTATGTAAAGTTTTAGGGGTAGTCTATTTGATTCCCTGGCTAAGTATGATGGGGAACAATCAAGATGGTATGCTTGCTACGACATTGTATAATGTTGGCTATCTTCCTTATGGATTGTTCCTGATGCTTGGTACAGTCGGATTTCCAAATGCGATTGCAAAAAAAGTAGCTGTAGCCACAAAAGAAGGAGATAACGCTGCTTGTCGGCTGATTTTTAGAAGTACGATCAATATCATGTTTGTCATCGGTATCGCCTCTGCTGCACTGATGTATTTATTTGCTCCTTTACTAGCCGGAATCAGTCCGATTGCTAACGTTAATAATGGGATACTAGCTATCAGAAGTTTATGCCCATCTTTGATTGCTATCCCAATTCTTAGTGCAATGAGAGGATATTTCCAAGGGAAAAACGATTTACGACCTTATGGAACTTCTTTGATTATTGAACAAGCTGTACGAGTGATCGTTATCTTGGCTGGTACTTATTACTTGCGCGTATTGACTGACGGAACCATATTAGAAGCTGTATTGATCAGTACAGTCGCTTCTTTCTTCGGTGGGTTAGCTGCGATTATCCATATGTATATCGTCGGACGCAGAAAAGACTTCTTCGAACTTAAAGATTTTTTGATTTCCAGCCGTTATTTCGAAAGAGAAAACCGATCTGCCTCTGTCTCTATCATTCGGGAAACACTACCGTTTATTTTTGTCGGCTCAGTCATTACTATCGTTCAAATGATCGACCAAGTAACGATGAAACCACTGCTTCACTTTTTCCGTCCAGAGATCGCAGATCAGCAACTGGAATTCTTATTCAGCCGTGCTTCTGTCAATCCAAATAAATTGACATTGATCCTGATCTCCATGGTAGGAACAGTAGCTATAAGCAGCTTGCCAATATTAAGCACGATGAAGAAAAAAGATCGGATACAAATCGAAAAAACAGTAGGAGATAGTTTTTCGATTGCGTTATTGATTCTTCTTCCTTCATTGACTGGAATGTCTTTATTAGCTGGACCACTATACACATTGTTTTTTGGCTATGATCCTGAAAGTGTCGGATATTTCCAAATGGCTTTGCTAGCTTCTTTGTTTTTCTCTTTATTCACGATCCTATCTACGATGCTTCAATCTTTGAATCACCATCGTTTTGCGATCCGATTAACTGTAGAAGCAATTATCCTGAAAGTCATCTTCCAAGTAATCGGATTAGGATTAGTTGGCGGATACGGGATGAGCTTATCAAATGGCTTAGCATTCGGTATTGTCTTTGTTCGCGGCTATCACTTTATGTGCAAAGAATACCGAATAGCACCTTTAGCAAAGATCAGCAATTTTTTCTTAAAAACTTTCCGCTCCACCCTGATTATGCTTGCAGTATGTTTTGCCGTTTTCTTTTTGCTGAATCAGCGATTGTCAATGGAATCAAAAAGCTATGCAATGATTTATTGTGTGGCTGTAGGAAGTATTGGCGGCTTAGTATTTTTATTTTCTCAATTCGGAAAAAATGGGTTTCGAATGTTGAAAAATGTTAAACATCATAGCAGAAGCAAAGAATAGGTTAACTAATTGTTTTTTGCTGTCACTTGAAAAACGGCAACTCGTATGATTACGCTTGTCGTTTTTCTATTTTCCAATTTTAGTTTCATATCTAATCTTACTTATGATATAGTTATAAGGTCTGGAAAAATTCTTTGAAACGAGGAAATTAAACACATGAAACTTGCAGTAGTTACAGATAGTTCGGCATATCTGCCGGAACGTATCAAGAACCATCCCGACTTATTCGTTATTCCAATCCCTTTGATTATGGATGGGAAAATTTATAACGAAGGAATCGATATCGAAGCGGATGAATATTATGGACTTTTAAAAAACAGTAAAGATTTTCCTACTACTTCACAACCTGTCGTAGGGGAAGTTTTGGGTTTATATGAGGAATTGAAAGAGAAAGGGTATGACACGATTTTAAGTATCCATCTTTCTTCAGGGATTTCTGGCTTTGTCAACACATTATTTGCGATGAAAGATGACATCAGCGGAGTAACGGTCATTCCTTATGACTCTAAGATCACTAGTATGCCGATGGGACACATGGTAGAAGCTGCCTTAGACTTAAATGATGAAGGTCAGTCCCTTGATGAAATACTTGCACATGTCGATCGAATCCGAGATAATACCTACGCTTATCTGATTGTAGATGATTTGAACAATTTAGTACGAGGAGGACGTTTGACAAATGGTGCAGCGCTGATTGGCAGCTTATTAAAAATCAAACCGATCCTGACATTTTCTGAAGGGAAAATTGTTTTATTCGAAAAAATCCGTTCAAGTAAAAAAGCATTTGCTCGAGCTGAAGAAATTATTGGTAGAAGAAATAACGAAATACAACCGCCAGTCAAACTTTACGTGATACATGCAAATAATTTAGAAGTAGCGATTGCGGAGAAAGAGAAATTGCAGAAAAAATATCCAAATGCAGAAATCGAAATTGGTCATTTCGGACCAGTCATTGGTACACATTTAGGTGAAAAAGCCATCGGCATTGCCATTTCAGCGCAATAATTCCTTTTATTCAAAAAACATACCAAAAATATTCCAACATCATCTTGGACTTTCTACATGTTACTAATGAGCGTGTAAAAGAACGAGATGGTGTTTTTATTTCTATCAATGAAGCTCTTTTTCTTTGCAATCCTCACTTCAATCCTCTATAATGTCGCATATAGTTTAGTAAATGAGTAAACTACTAATTTACTTATTTACTAAAAATAAAAGGATGAGGAGTTAAAATAATGGAAATACCAACAAATTTAAAACATAAACCAGTAATCGTTGTAGAAGACTATGATAAAGTTGATGGAAGAAATGCATTAAATACGGATGCAAAAGGGCTTTCACTGGGCCTTGCTCAGTGGAATGATCGTGGAAAAGTCGATATCTCAGGCAAGGTATGGCGACATACTGGAGAAAAATGGTCACGACAGTCGGAAGAATTACCAATCACACGTATTTTAGATTTAGCGATCTTAGCTGCGCAAGGAAGTTTATACTTCCAAGATGCTTATCGTTATGAAAAATTTTATGATCCAGAAAATCCAGTCGTAGACATCATTGGATTGCAAGGGAACCGAATGACGGTAGAAGTAGATACCAAAAATCCAAAGATCGATGAAGACATCATTTTGTATTACGATACACTACAAAAAGACGGAGAACTGATTGGGGAACGATTCCGTATTTTAAAACGTCTTTTAGATGAGCTAGGATATTAATAGACAGAGATGATCAAAAGGGGAAGAGAAGCATGGAGAATTTCTCACTAACAGAAAACCGAACCTTTTCACGGCTAGAAAAGCAAATGATCTGGAAGAAACCGAAAAGCCATCGGACAAGTGCAGAAGAATGGCGGATCGCCTCCGAAATCAAAGGGAATTGGCAAGATCCTGAAATGAAAATCAGTAACGTACTTTTGGAAGGAGATGCCGGGTCGGGGAAGACACAATTAGCCAAAGCACTATCTGCTGATCTGCAACTTCCCTATACAAAAGTGACCTGTTTTGCAGATATGGACAAATCAGATGTTTTCGGAGCCTTATTACCTGTAGTAGATTCTAATAAGGAACAAGACCAAGAATTACTAGAAGCTATTTACCAAACAGATACACTTGAAGCTGTACTGACACTGATCCAGAACCATTACGGCATTGATCCTTTTTCTGCTAAAGAAAAATTAGCAGAGCTAGTTCAAAGGATCGAAGCTGATTATCCAGATGCAATCCATTACAGCTATTACCCTTCTGAAATCGTTCGAGCGATTGAAAAAGGATATTTATTAGAGATTCAAGAGCCGACTGTCATCCGAGATGCCTCTGTTCTTGTGGCACTTAACTCAGCGCTCGAACCAAATGGGATGTTGAATTTACCGACAGGAATCATTCGTCGCCATCCAGATTGCGTCATTGTGATCACTACAAATCGAAATTACCAAGGAAATCGCCCATTAAATGAATCTTTAAGAGATCGGATGCAACATGCGGAAAAAATGGATCTTCCTGCCTTAGAAGTCATGGCAGAACGTGCGATGGCGAAAACTATGATCCAAAAACAAGAACTTCTCTTAAAGATGGCAGAGATTATCCGTTTGTTGGATGAAACTGCAAAAGCTAACGCCATCAAAGGTGTAGCAGGAATGCGTTCTTATTTTTATTGGGCAAATACCTATAAGCAAGGACAAGATTTACTCCAGTCGATTTATCCAAAAGTTTTGTATAAATTATCCACTGATCCAGATGAATTGGCAATTCTTGAACAAGCTTTGTCTGACAGTGGATTGCTACTGGAACTTCAGGACATATTGAGAAAAGAAAAATGGGGTCATCCTCAATCTGAG
This sequence comes from Enterococcus sp. MSG3290, assembly GCF_050555565.1. Lineage (NCBI taxonomy): Bacteria > Bacillati > Bacillota > Bacilli > Lactobacillales > Enterococcaceae > Enterococcus > Enterococcus sp. MSG3290. Next base: position 1,359,919 of record NZ_CP187862.1, read on the forward strand.
CATACAAAAGGAAGAACCATTAGCGCCGAAGAAGCAAATGAACGAAACATCACTGAAAATGCTGAAGAAATTCTGCGCTTAGATGAAAAGAAATCGTTGTCTGCTGAAGAACCAAATGAGGGAGAAGAGAAACAAGAAGAAACAATAGAAAAAAACGAGATTCCTCCTCAAATGCAAAAAGAACGCAGTAGCGATATCGAAGGAAAAAATCAAAAAGAACAACAAACAGGAGATGATTCTCAAGAAATGTCTGCTTCTGACATGGAAGCACATGATAAGGAAATCAAGAAGCAACTGAATAAAGAAGCGCGACAAATCATGAAGGAAACGATTCATGAAAAAGAAGGTCTCATCGTTCACCGACCAGCTTTCCAAGGAAAAACGCCGGAAGCACGTGAGCTACACATGCAAGTAATGCCAATAGTAGAATCACTTAGCCGGCAAATTTTAGAGTTACTGGATAATGAACAAACAGAGACGTACCAAAAAGGAAAATACGAAGGTCAGCGGTTCAATGCAAGCAAAGTAGCATATGGTGATTTGAGAAATTTTGACAAAAAGAACCCGCCACATGAGCAACCTTCTTTAGCGGTAGCTGTACGGATCGATGAATCTGGGTCAATGATACGGGATGATCGGATCGAAGCGGCAAAAAAAGCAGCGATTGCCATTGCCGAATTTTCTAAGAAAGTCGATATCCCATTGTTGATTTACGGAGATACAGCAGACCGTTCGTCAAGAGAAAAGACTTCTTTGTTTTCTTATAAAGAATTTGAAGACGGATTTCAATGGTTAAATGAAAAATTAGTCACTATGAAACCAAGGCAAAACAATCGTGATGGTGCGGCACTTCGTTTAGCAGCAGAAAAATTAAACAGACAATCCGCAACAACCAAACTGTTGCTTAATATTAGTGACGGTCAGCCAAAAGCGTTGCCGGATTATACAGGCAAAAAAGCAAAAGAAGATATCCAGTCTGTTTTGAAAGAATATGAGCGTCAAGGAATCTTATTTGTCTCCGCAGCTATTGGCCAAGACAAAGAAGAAATCAAGTCAATCTACGGTGAAAGTCGTTTTGTAGATATTACTGACTTGAATGAATTTCCCAAGCAAATGATTCAACTGATTGCCCGCTATCTATGATAAAATAAAGCTCAACGAACGCACTTAGCAGATTCGTTGAGCTTTTCGTTTCTAGTTACCGGTAACAAGGATACTTCTAAAATAGAATCGGTTATAATCAAGAGGGACCGTTAAAGGAGTGAAACGATATGATACAAGAACAAAAATGGTGGAAAGAAGCAGTAGGCTATCAAATCTATCCTGCTAGTTTCAAAGATAGCAACGGCGATGGTCAAGGAGACATCAATGGGATCCGTGAAAAACTTAATTATTTGAAAGATCTTGGTATCGGCTTTATCTGGATCAATCCGATCTATCAATCTCCATTTGTCGATAATGGTTATGACGTAAGTGACTATCAAGATATAGAAGAGAGATTCGGAACGATGGAAGATTTTGATTTATTGCTAAAAGAAGCACATGAATTAGGGATCAAAGTGATTATGGATCTTGTCATCAACCATAGTTCGGATCAGCATCAATGGTTTGAAGAATCGAAAAAATCTAAAGAAAGCCCGTATCGCGATTATTACATTTGGGTCGACGGGGTAGATGGCAAAGAACCGAATAATTGGACATCGATTTTCGGCGGTTCTGCTTGGGAGTATTCTCATGAAACTGGACAGTATTATCTGCATGTTTTTGCAAAAGAACAACCAGACTTAAATTGGGAAAGCGAGAAATTGAAAGAAGAACTATTCAATATGATCCGATGGTGGTTGGATAAAGGGATAGATGGATTTCGTTTAGATGCGATTTCTCATGTAAAAAAAGATGAATATTCAGTAAAAGCCACAGAGAACCCTTTCTCACCCTTTCAAAATGTCTCAGGAATCGAAGAACATTTGACCGATTTGAAACATGTTTTTGAAGAGTACGATATCATGACTGTCGGAGAAGCAAGTGGTGTCACTGCAGAAGAAGGACCACAATGGGTAGGGAAAGACGGTTATTTCGATATGATATTCGAATTTGATCATATCCATATCTGGCAGCAAGAAAAAGAAGGGCAATTAGATGTCCTTAAATTGAAACATGCATTAAGCGCTTGGCAAACTTCATTGGATGGTATCGGATGGAACGCTTTATATATGGAAAACCATGATGTTCCTCGTGCCGTTTCAGTGTTTGGAGATACTCGTCCCGAGTTTTGGGCTATGTCTGCAAAAGCAATCGCTATGATGTATTTCTTTTTGCAAGGTACGCCATTTATTTATCAAGGACAGGAAATCGGAATGACGAATATGCCCTTTGAATCGATCGATCAAGTTGATGCAGTAGATTCGAAAAGACTTTATAAAAGGCTGCTTGCGGAAGGTAAGACAAGAGAAGAAGCATTGGATATCATTCGTGAAACAACGAGAGACAACAGCAGGACACCCATGCAATGGACTTCGGAACAATATGCTGGTTTTTCTACACATGAACCTTGGCTGATCACTAATCCAAATACCAAAACGATCAATGTAGAACAACAAGAATATGAACCAGAGTCGGTCCTGCAATTCTATAAGAACATGATCCGCATTAGACAAACCAATAAAGGTCTGATATACGGTTCTTATAAAGAATATCTTCATGAACATCCACAACTTTATGTCTATGAAAGATATTTAGAAGATGAACAATATCTTATTATGGTAAACTTAACAGAATCACTTGCTGAATATGAACTTCCAAAAGAAGCAGATCAGTCCTGGACATTACTCTTGTCAAATTCCTCTAGCGGAGAATTTGAAGCTAAAGGCATACTAGCACCTTATGAAGCTCGGTTATATAAAACAAACAAGTAAAACTTCCTCGTTAAAGTTCATTAGTTGGACTTTGCGAGGAAGTTTTTCAGATTGCTCTGTCAATTACTCATTTCAATAATTCGCTCTAGGACCACCGATATATTTAGGACGAGAGCGAAGGGCTGTCACGTGAGCTTGTCCAAGGGTTTTCAAACGAGGTCTGACTGGTACTTGGACATGTTTGATATGCATACCGATTGATGTGTCACCGATATCGATACCGGCTTGTCCAACTACGTGTTCCACTTCGACAGGATCATTGAACTGGTCAAAAGCAGCAACAGAACAAGCACCTCCAGCATGTAGTGCAGGAACAACAGAGACAATTTCGAAATTTTTTGCTTCTGCCACTGTTCGTTCTACTACTAATGCTCGGTTCAAATGTTCACAACCTTGGACAGCTAGCGCAATTTCTTTAGGATCCAACAACTCTTTTAACGTACGGATGATCCATTGACCAACTTCCGCACTGGAATTTTTTCCAATATGTCCTCCAACGACTTCGCTTGTGCTGCATCCTAAAACAAAAAGATCACCTTTTTTCAAGTGTGCCTCAGCCAATATGTCATTAACTATTTCAGTCAATTGGTCTTTTAATTCTTTTTCTGACAACTTCATTTTCTAAAACCTTCTTTTTCAATTAATATTGCTTCCGTGCTTGAATACGTTGAAGACTTGCAGTTATAGGAAAGGCAAGTCCCATTCCAATCAGATTTTGGAAGATGTTTCCTGGTATAGAAGCCACTCCAGCCGGCCAATCATATAAAATCCAACCGGCGATACCATAGCCGATGATCATAACTAAGCTTCCTAATAAAAGCCCTAATCCCCACATACGAGTAGAAGATTTGCTGAAAGAACCAGCAACATATCCTTGTAACCCGTGGATCACTAATGAAAAAACTGCCCACTGCGGATATCCTGAAATCAAATCGATCAATAGACCACTGGAAGCACCAACAACTAATCCACCCGTTGGACCATAAAGAAAAGCAGCGGTATAGATCCCGGCCTCGCATAATGTCACAAATCCATTCGTAGCCGGTACAGGGATCAAAATTGTTAATGAAAGGGCAACTGTCAACGCAATCAGCATAGCATAGATCGTTAATTGCTTAGTTTTCATTTCTCATTCCTCCTTTTTGAATACCGCCAGACCAGACACTTCCGGTATGATCGTTCATCAGCACGCCATTAGAAATACAATGGGCAACAAATTTTTTACTTTCTGCTACTGCTTTGGTAAAATCTGCCCCTAACACAAGATTCGCTGTTATTGCAGAAGAAAAGGCACAACCGGCCCCGTTTACTGTTGTAGTGTCGATTTTTTTATGAGAAAATACCTCATAATGATCAATTGAATAGAGAAGATCCACAGCTTCATCTCCAGCCATCCTTGTGCCGCCTTTGATCACAATGTTTTTTGTTCCTGAAGCAGTGAGTTCTTTAGCGAGATGGATCATTTCTGTTAACGAAGAGGGAAGAGCTTGACCAGAAAGTAAAGCAGCTTCTGCCAAATTAGGCGTAATCATCGTAACAAGTGGAAAAAGTTCTTCGATGAGCTGCGAAATATACAATTGATTGATCACAGCTTCAGTTTCTTTGAATGCCAAAACAGGGTCTAAAATGATTGGGATATTTTGTTTTGTTTTTATGAAGTCTCGAACAACCATGATTGCTTCACTTGAGTTCAATAACCCAATTTTGATACCATCTAATGAAGTCATTTTATCAATCGAAACTAACTGTCGTTTAAGCAATTCCAAAGATATAGATTCCAGCATAAATCGCTCATTAATATCTAGTGCCCCTATAGAAGTCAAGGCGCTTAGTCCGAATAGACCAAAATTCTCAAAAGTTTTTAAATCTGTTTGGATTCCTCCACCAGCAAATGGATCAGAACCGCCAATTGTCAAGATTCTTTTCATAACATTTTCCTCCATGAATAAGAGTATAACGAAATTTTCAAAAAAGAAAAACAGCCAATTGGCATATTTTTATCTCATCCAATTTAAAAAAACAAAAAGAAAAGAAAGACCAAAATGGATCTTTCTTTCCTTAAATAGTTAGGACTTTTGTGATTTTAATTCTTTCTCGATTTGAAGCCGTTGCACTTTCATTGTAGCTGTTCGCGGGATTGCATCAAAATCACGGATGATAGGGACGTTCAAGCGAGGAAGTTCATGGACTTGCTCCCACCATCGATTCCAATCCATTTCTTTATCAGGAGCTAAAGCAATAATCGGTTGTGGAGAATGATTTTTATCCCTTACAATCACTACTTCTGCCAAAAAATCTAACGAATCTAATAAAAAGTCTTCAATAGCTAATGTACTATTGATCGTTTCGATCAAATCCACTTGCCGATCTTTCAAAAATAGGTGGCCATGCTTATCCATAAAACCGTAATCTCCGCTATCCCACCAATCGCCATAAACATTTTCCTGGAACCGTGCATCTTCCTTGTAATAAGTCAAAGCCCGTCCTTTAGACAGTAATTGTATATGACCATCTGTGTTTTCAGGTAGGACATTCCCAACTGAATCTGTAATCCGAGCGCTTGTCATGTCTTCCAGTCCAACGCCCATATCTCTTGCATCACTTGTTTTCAAACTCTCTAGTGTATGAGCCTTAAGAATCATTGGTCCGCATTCACTTTGGCCATATACTTGAAGAAATACCGCATCCTGTGCCATCGACGTTCGCAAAAATGTCTTCATTGTCTGGTTGTTTATAGCATCAAAAGTGGAGTGATAGTATCGGATACCCGAAAAAGCTTCTGGATGCTCCTTAGCAGTAAAACGCCACTGAACAAAGTTATTCGGATGGGTCTCTAGTGCAATTGGCCGGTGAGCTTCCAACATATGAACAACTTTTGAACTTTGTGCGTTTGCTAAAGGCATCATAGGAAATCCCATGGACATCAAAGAAGAGATACCAATATTGAATCTGGAATGCACTGGAGAGATGTGAAAAGCGATTAATTTCTTTTCCGAAATTTTTGTGAAAACTGTTTTTTGCCATTTCGTCCGCCATCCCATAGAATGAGCAGAATGACAAATAAGTTTAGGGATACCAGTTGTACCAGAAGTATGGGTCATATAAGAAATTTCATTTTTGTCTAAAAATGATTGAGAAACAGAAAAAGCAGGTTGTTCCATTAAATAAAGAATAGGAATCTGTTTTGATTTTGTTCCATTTGAAATTTCTCTCACTCGCTTTTTTGTCTCATCATCAAATAAAATGAAAGGGTCTTCTAAACGATCGATAAATACTTCCATTGTTGTTGTTGGTAGATGATAAGAAGTCATGACAGGCACTGCACCAAGGTAAGACACAGAAACAGCTAGAAGATATGTGTCAAAAGCGGAACTCTTATAAATAATAACTTTGTCTCCGGATTTCACTCCAAGATGAGCCAATTGATAAGCCCGTTTCAACACACTTTCGCAGCATTTTTTGTAAGTTGTTTCAAGTCCTAATTCTGGGAAAGCTGAAAGTGGCTCATCAAAGATAATCGGGGTCTCGGAAAAGTTAGCTGCAGCTTCTTGAAAATTCGTAAATAAGTTCAAAGGGGAATACGTTATGGTCTCCATCATTCACACTCCATTATCTTTTGTTAAGTAATATACAAATTCAAGATAATCGTAACATAATCCTTTATATAATAACATAGTTTATTGTGAAAAAAAGATCATATATTTGTTTTATATGGAAGAAACCTGAACGAATGCCGCTAATTCGTGATAAGAAAAATCAACCATCTTTTCCCAGATATCTTGAAAAGAATGGGATGAGAGGTATCGATTACCACATAAATAATTTACCGCGTCAGCATCATCTAAATATAGTTCTGCATAATAACGATATGTTTTTCTGCATAGTTCTGGCGATACGTTTTTATATACTGTAATTTTGCTCAAAATTTGGCGAATAGTCCGAGGAGAAATTTGCTGATCATGTGAGGAATGAAAAACAAAAGAATTTTCGTCCGTATTTTGTGCTGTTAACTCAAAATAGTTCTCCAGAAACGGCATCGCTTCTTTTGGTATTGGTACTTTATTCAGTCTGTTTTCTTTTCTATTCAGATTAAGAATCTGCTTGGTCAAAGATACATCTTTACGTTTAAGTTCTACTACTTCATGGATCTTTAATCCGCAATACAGAAGAATGGCAGTAATTGCAAGGTTCCTCGGTCGATTCTTTTCTTCAAAGCTAGCTTCTCTGCTTGTTCGAAAGCCTTCAATCGGGATAAACAAATGCTCAAAATCTTTGAAAAGTTCTGCATCGATATATCGCGGAGCTGCTTTGGTTGTTTCCGGTAAACTTGTACCCAAAAGAGAAATCTCTTCTTCAATCAGTCCTTTTTGATACAAAAATCGTAAAAAATGATTTAATGAATATTGCTTCCTTGAAATCCCGTAATAGCTATTTTCAAACAATTGCTCCGTTTCTTGGTTCGCTGTAGTTTGGAACGAACGAGTATGTCGATAGATTTTAGCTAAGAAATTCTGATAATCTTGTTTTTCTAAATGGATAATCAGCTGATCATCCACTTCTTCAGAAAATACTTTTCTCAAATAATCAGTAAACAGATGAAAATCTTTTGCGTATTCATAGCGACTGCCTAATGAAAGGGAAGAACGATTTTCTTCTAAAAACTGTTGAAAGACGGAAGGGAGCAAGTGTGTACGTTGCTTTAACTTTTCTTGCAGTTGTTTTCTAGTTTTGCTGTCCATTACATATTCCCTCCAATAGTGTTCATTTTCTATATTTTACCGCATTTCATCAAATGAAGATAGACAGTTTGTCTTGATCTTAGGAAGCAAATTTTTAACTGTCTTTTAAAAGTACTAGCTAAAAGATTTGAAGTAAGAAGATACATTTTTAGTTATTTTATTAGTGCAGTCATTCTTTTGATCTTTTAATTGATTTATCCTCTTTTTAGCTATGTGGTTACTTCATGAGCAATGAAATGGATTTGGTTCGTTCTAATGGCATAAGGCTCTTTCTTTTATTTCCGAAAAATTAGAAAACATTTTTTCAGAATCGATTGGCTCTCCATTTATTCAATAATGGTTTGTCTAACGATATTGTTGGGATAATTCTTAAAGAAGTATTAGAAATAGTTGGTACTTCATTACTTTACATGAAGATTTATTCTATGGTAGGAGCAATTATATTGAGAATTAATCCTTTTTTATATAAGTTGTTTGCTTATTGATGGATTGGATAAATTAAACCATCACAACGAGTGGAAATTATATGAAACTTTTCATAAAAATTCATATAGAAACAAATGACATTTTATTAGAATATGACTTTCATTAACATAAATGTTTTCAAATTTCAATTAAATTGTTTTAATCAAATTCCAATCTAAATATTTGTAGAAAACAATCGTCTCCTATAGAATAAATTTATAAGTAACAATATACCAATCATAAATCTATTTGCTAGGAGGAATTTACATGGAAGAGAAAAATTTAACGGTCATCGGAAGCTATAGTACGAGGGAAGAAGCATTATCAGTAATTGAACGGTTGCGTAACGAAGGGTATGAACGAGATGATATCGTTATTTATACTACTGATGAAGCAGCATCTAGACTAGGATTTGACGGATTGTCTGGTATAGATGTTGAAACAGATGAAAATCGGATGGATGGTGAAGAAGACCGTTCTTTATGGGAAAAAATAAAAGATACTTTTTCTTTTGATACCTATGATTCTGAGACGGCTACACCAGAAAATGATCCTTTATATCAATATAGAGGAGATATTTCTGATGGAAAATTTGTCATCACAGTAAAAGGCTATCGTCAGCCAGAAACAACAGAAGATACAATGGATACACAAGATACTGTTAGCCCAGCAAGCACAATGGGGACTGGATTAGAAACTGGCACTGGAACAGATCCAATGGACGTAGGTGGCACGACAGGCTTTCAAAATACAACGGATCCATTGAATATGACACCAGGAACTGATCCGATGGACGTACCTGGCGAGACTGATACAATGGGTACAAGCAAGACTGAAGACATCGATCGCAAACCAAATCTAGATGATGATACAATTCAACTAAAAGAAGAAAAATTAGATGTAAATACACATGATGTGACAACTGGAGAAGTCGACATCCACAAACATGTGGTCAACGATACTGAAACGGTAGAAGTACCGGTCAAACGTGAAGAAATCGTCATCGAACGCAAACCAGTAACAGATCAATCTTCACAGGGAACAGACGAAAACTTGGAAGATGACACGATTACTATCCCAATCAAAGAAGAGCAAGTAGATGTAAGCAAACATACAGTTATTCGTGAAGAAGTTGGGATTCATAAAGAAGAACATGAAGATGTTGAAAAAGTGACAGAAGATGTTAGCCGAGAAGAATTGGATATTGACACAAGCGGTGATGTACACATTGAAGACCGCAATAAAAAATCGTAAGCGTAAGCTAAAGAGGTTGTGACAGAAGTGGTCAGCTTAAAGAAATTTCGGCTTATTTCCGAAGAAGCTACTTCTGGAACACCGTTTATTCGCAACAAAAAAGGGCTGTGACAAGATTTTTGTCACAGCCCTTTTTTAGGGATAAGCATTATTTTTTAGGCTTCAACGGCAATTGGACTTTAAAATCGACTCCTTGTGGAAGATAATTGGATACAGAAATCTGTCCATGATGCTGTTCGATTACCTGTTTTGCAATTGCCAAGCCAAGCCCGTATCCGCCAGTCTCTTTCGCCCGAGATTGATCTTCCCGATAAAATCGATCAAAAATCCTTGCTTGATCTTCTTCACTGATAGAAGGGCCAGTATTCTTTACGTGAATCAGCCATTCTTTATGGTTAACAGATGAATCCAAAATGATCTTATCTTCTGGATTCGTATATTTTAATGCATTATCCAGCAAAATAACCAAAACTTGATGGATTTTTTTTTCATCAATTGGTACTTCTAATGTTGCATCGTTATGGAGAATAAACTCTTTTCCATCTATGGTGGCCATCTCTTGAAATGGTTTAACAAGTTGTTCGATATATTCTTGTGTATTGATTATTTGCTTTGAAAGCAGCTGCTGATCAGAATCATTCCGAGCGATTGTCAGCAAATCCGAAGTCAATCCAGTGAGGCGCCTCGTCTCTGACAATGCTTGAGCGATGCTTTCGGATTCTTCAATAATAGTATGATTAGGCTTGGTAAAAAGATGTTCCAAACTATTTTGAATAATCGTTAACGGTGTGCGCAATTCATGAGAAGCATTCTCAACAAATTCTTTTTGTCTTCTCCAAGAAAGAATAATAGGGCGCATGCTTAGACTAGACAAGTAATAACTGATACCAATAGAGAGAATCCAAAAAACAATCATACACAAAATCATAATCGTGCGAAAAGTCGCTAATGAATTCTTGATTTGATTTGTATTTTCTAAAATTTGGATGTAGGCAACGCCATCTTGATTCGTCTCCGCTTTTTTCGTAATCGAACGGAAAGAGAGGGCAGATGAGCCACTGTCTTCATTTAATTCAATATTTTGGATGGTATTCAGATTTTTCGTATCCATTTTTAATTCTTTGATTTGGTTGAAACGCCCACCAATAGCTGCTTTATTCAATATCTCACCATTTTTAGACCACAAGATCACTTGAGTGTTAAAACGGTCATTTGATGGTTCCATTAATGGCTGTTCCATGTTTGTTCTGTTTTGTTCCGTTTGAGTCGGGTTTAAAAAGGGATCGCCTTGCTGATATCTTTGTATCTCTAATTGTACTGTTCGAGAATCAAAATTTATTTTCTCTAATGACAGATCTGTTTCTCTGTATGCAGATTGGTTTAATATCTGTAAAGTAATGAATCCCAAAAGAAAAAAGATAAAAGCAAATGCTGCTACATTTGTCGCAAAAAAGCGACTACGTTGCTTTCGTGTAATATCTCCATTCATTGCATCACACCCTTTGCAGTATATAACCGACATTACGTAAGGTTTTGATTTCTTTATCCAATCCAGTACTTCGCAGATGTTTTCGTAAGTTGCTCATATAAACTTCAATAACTGTAATCGTCGTATCAGAATCAAATCCCCAGATCCGGTCAAATATCTGCTCTTTTGTCAAAATGATTCCCTTATTTTGTAAAAAATAAACGAGCAATTCAAACTCTTTTCCTTGTATGGGCAAAACTTGTTCTTTATACAAGACTTCATTGCTTTTTAAATCACAACTGATATCCTTATACTTCAGAACATTTTCATCAAACAGACCTAGCGAGCGTTTCAATAATGCTTTCACGCGCATGATCAGTTCTTCTCGATAGAAAGGTTTTGTTAGATAATCATCTGCACCTCGTTCAAATCCTTCAATCTTATCTTCCAAACTATCTTTTGCAGTCAAAATCAATACTGGAGTCTGTATTTTTTCTTTCCGTATTTTTGCTAACACTTCATATCCATTCATTTCCGGCATCATCAAATCCAAGATTGCAAGATCATAAACTCCACTTTCCAACTCGAACAGTCCTTCACTACCATCATAAACTTGTGTTATCTCGCCGATTGCAGCGAGTATTTCTTTTATATTATTGGATAATACTTTATCGTCTTCTACTACTAATAGTTTAATCATTTTCCCACCTCATTGATTTGGTCACTTTAGTTTATCATGGAAAGCATAAATAAGGCTTAAATAAATTTTTTATGACTCATGTTAAGGTTTTATCGAAAGATGTCTTAGACAATTTATTGATAAGAAAAAAACAACACAAGTGACAAAATGTCACTTTAGAGTTACACTATTCAACAAGTGACAATTTGTCACTATCAATCTATCATAGGGAGGAAAAACAAATGTTTCTAGCTATCAAAGAAATTCGCTATTCTAAATTACGATATGGCTTGATTGTCGGTATTATGTTCTTGATTGCGTATGTCGTATTCATGTTGTCAGGACTAGCGAATGGACTTTCAGAAGAGTTTAAAAAAGCAATCGATGATTGGGACGCACAAGAGATTGTTTTGTCGGAGGATGCAAATCAAGTATTTGCAGCTTCACAATTAACAAGAGGAGATCTGAAATACATTGAAGGAGGAGAGAAAGCACCAATCGGATTGTACAGCGGAGCAATCAAAGGAAAAAACAAAGAAAATGTTACAGTTTTCGGCACAACGAAAGAAGCATTTTTATTACCAAAACTCACGAAAGGGCATGAATTTAAAACAAAGAATGAAATCATCATCTCTCAAAATCTGGCTGATTCAGGCTATAAAATTGGAGATACGATCAAAATTGGCAGTTACGACGATCCTTTGACGATTGTCGGTATCTTTCCTGAAACTTATTACACAGTTTCTCCCGTCATCTATGCGTCCCTAGATACGTGGACTGCTTTGAAGTATGGACAGCAGCCGTTTGCTTCTGAAGAAGAACAGCCGATCAATGGGATCGTAATAAAGGATTCAGCTAAAATTTCGAAAGAAAAAGCATCGAAGGGTCTACAGTTATTAACTATTGGGACATTCATTGAAAGTATTCCTGGCTATTCTGCCCAAAATATGACCTTAAATGCGATGATATACTTTTTGTTCTTAGTGGTTGCTGCCGTGGTCGGTATTTTCATGTACGTGATGACACTTCAGAAGACTGCTATTTTTGGAGTAATGAAAGCACAAGGGATCAAAAATTTCTTCATCGCTAAATCTTTAGTAGCACAGTCCTTTATTGTTGGGGTGGTAGGCGTTCTGCTTGCTCTTTTGTTTGCTTATTTGACTAGTCTGATTTTACCAAGCGCGATGCCTTTTGCTGTTTTTTGGTCACAATGGTTGCTATATAGTGGGATTTTGATCATTGTCGCAATGCTAGGCGGATTGTTTTCGATACGTACGATAACCAAAGTAGACCCAATTACAGCAATAGGAGGTTAATAAAAATGAAAAAAATATTAACGATGAAAAAAGTTACCAAAACATTTGGTTCTGGACATACAAAGGTCTCAGCTTTGAAAGCAATTGATTTTTATGTAAAGGAAGGAGAATTCGTCAGCATCATTGGTCCTTCTGGTTCAGGTAAAAGTACTTTCCTTACCATTTCAGGAGGATTGCAAACACCGACTTCCGGAGAAATAGTGATCAACGGTCACTCACTAACTGAGCTTCCAGAAAAAAAACGAGCAGATTTACGCTTTAAAGAAATTGGATTTATTCTCCAAAGCTCTAATTTGATTCCTTTTTTAACGGTAAAGGAACAATTTGAACTAGTTGACCAAGTTACTTCAAAAAAAGAAGATTCAACAAAAATCGATTCCTTGCTGCAATCTTTAGATATCCAGTCACTTAAAAATAGTTATCCTAAAGACCTTTCTGGTGGAGAAAGACAGAGAGTGGCAATTGCTCGCGCTTTATATAATGAGCCAAGCTTGATCTTAGCAGACGAACCAACAGCTAGTTTGGATACCGATCATGCATATGAAGTCGTCAAATTACTAGTTAAAGAAGCTCATGAGAAACAAAAAGCGACTATTATGGTTACTCATGATGTCCGTATGATTCAATGGAGTGATCGCGTTTATCGAATGGAAGATGGGTACTTGACAGAAGAAGAGAAAAAGAAGGAATGAATCCTTCATGACAATGAAGGGCTATCCACGTATAATCAGAGATAAAGGAGAGATGTGGATGCCAAAAGAAACTTTTTTCAATTTATCGAACGCAAAGAAACAGAGAATCGATGACCTATTACTGGAGATATTTTGCTCACAGCACATCAGCCAAGTCAAAGTCTCAGAGATCGTTGACAAGATGGGGATGTCGCGCGGTGCTTTTTATAAATATTTTCAAGATTTGGAAGATGCTTATTTGTATACGATCAAAAGCAGTTCTCACATAGTCCATCAAGATATCTTAAAATTCATTAGCGAAAACAAACAACATTTCTTTTTGGGGATCGAAAAATATTTAGAGTGGTGCTGCGACTTAGATCACGAAAGTATCTATTGGCAAAGGTTATACTTGTTAACCCAGCGAAATGATCAGCAGACAACCAAACGTAGAGAACTATCGGCTGATTCTCCAATGAACGAAAAATGGCTGGAATTATTAAGAATCAATCATTTCTCCATTCAATCGTCGGAAGAAGCAGTTAGTTTCCTATACTTTTCCATGACCCTCGTAATGAACACATTGACGGATCTCATTGCAAATAATTGGACAAAAGAAGAGCTGTTAAAAGACTTTCGCTATAAATCTCGTTGGATTGCTGAAGGAATACAATAAAAAGAAACAGCTATGTGAATTTGTCCTGAAATTTTTATCAGGGTGGTTTATACATAGCTGTTTTTTGATTATTCATAACTCGAATAAGCGGATGAGTTCTTCTTCATTTGCGAATGACACACTATCATCAATCAATATATGAGGAACATGGGCATTCAAAATGGGTTGATTCGTAACGATCAAATCATACTCGAGAAGATTGTATTTCGACAGCTGATCTTCAGTAATAGCAGTTGTCTCAGAGTGAATTTTATGCACAGCAAGAATATCACTGATATATTCTTCAATATATTGACTATGTCGAAGACTTAAGTCACTGATGATCAGTATTTTTTTATCAGAAGTATAATGGTGAATTTCAGGATTACCGATAAGCATCCAAAAGATATAGCTAGATAAATAATAAATCAGATTCTGATTCAGTAGAGTGGAATAAAATTGAAGTTCTGCACGAAATCCAGCATACAGACGTATCTGGCGGTGTTGCATCTGCTGTGCAAAGTAAGTTGCACGGATCGTCAAATGAGTCGTATCGTATGGGAAAATACGGGAGAAAAAATAAATTTGCGTTAATAATTGAACAACATATTCTTCGTTTTTTTCTTTGCAATCAGAGGATGAAAACGAACAGTAGGACATATTTTTTCGTATCTGCTCACTGATTTCATTTTTTTCTTTCTCCGAAAATTCTGAAAAAATCGTATTGACAAAATAGTTCACTACTTTTATATAGCTGCTGTACTTCAATTTTCCTAAGAGATTTTTCAAGATTAAGAAGTCTTTTTTATCGATATTTATCAACTGTACATAAGAGTCTCCAGCTTTCCATTCAAATGGAGTTCCTTGGGATTCTCTCATGAGATGCACAACAAAATACATAATAAAGAAAGATTGCTCATATGGGCTTTCTTCCTGAAACAAATTCAACTGACAATTATTCTTGACCATAATTTCTTTGATCTTCTTTTTTTCGATTGGAAATGGCAACGTGCGTCTTCCGTAGTAACTTAAAAAGAAAAAGGTGACAAAGATACGCAACTGGAGCTCACTTTTAAGGCTAGTTAACTGAAAACCTTGGTCAACGATCACTTTTAATAAATAGCTTTCTAAAATTTGATTGCATTGTTTCAACTTACGTGTAAAAGAAGACCGGCTGATGGAAATTTTTTCACAATAATACTCAATCGTTTTACCCGGATTGACAATAATCTCATTTAATAAACGACTGTTTGTAGAACTTTGCGACATTTCCATCAGAACATTTAAATAAGCTGGTACATTCAAATGTTCAAGACGATACCCCAATTTTTGTGAAGATTGAATCGTTACATCCGTTCCCCAGCGGATTTTGATCTCTTCGATATACCTTACAAATGTAGATTCTGAACTACCAATTCGTTTGGCAAGTTCTTTTTTAGTCATCCACTTGTCAGAAATGGACAGAATTCGAATGATTTTTTCCATCTTTCTATAGTTTCCTTCCAACAACCTGATCATATGTTTTTCTCCCTCAACCCTTTTCTTTCAATGAAACGCTCATTAATCGAAGGAATCAACTTCATAAATGAAACCAATTGGTATGAAAATTGGTGTGATTCCCTTTAGCGCCCTTCGTATAATAATTATCATATTAAAATAAATAAAATTATGTAACGCCTGTTTATTTTAATAATTTTCACTATTCACGTCAAAACAGAAAAAAATAAAAAGGAGGGGAAAAATGACGACTACAGGGAAGAAACTGAAAGTTATTTTCATGCTGATAATATTGAGTTTATCAAACTTTGTGCCATTATCTGCAATAGCAGACACTACAGATGATCCAACAGTTTTAGAAACAATTTCAGCTGAAGTCATTTCGGATCAATCTGGAAAAAAAGCACTGAACATCAAGCTAAATGCGAATAACACCAGTGCTGAAAAGATAGAAAAAGAAATTGGTCTAGTCGAAAATTACTTAAGTGATGTGGAAAGAAAAGAAGGAGATGGCTATGCTTATCAGGTAAATAGCGGGAAAATTACGTTGGAAATCTCATCAAACACTAAACAAACTATCGATCTGAGTTTTCCAATCGATCCAGCACTTTACCACAGCCAGGCAAACAAGCTGATCGTCGATAATAAAGAGTATGACATTATTGATGAGACAGAAAATAAGAAAGAAACAGATGTGTCAGTACCAAAGGCAGACGAAATAGAAGAAGAATCATCAAAAGAAAACGAAAATTCTGTCAGCCCATTTACATTGCCTACATTATCCTTGCCAGCTGTGAGTGTGCCATCTAATCAAACGATTCCTACAGAATATACGACAGATGATCGGGGCACTTATCCTAAAGCCAGTTGGCAACCTACAGGAAATACAAATGTTCTTGATCATCAAGGCAATAAAAACGGAACAAATCAATGGGATGGTATAAATTCTTGGAATGGAGATCCTAATGATCGGACCCATTCGTATATCGAATATGGAGGAACGGGTAATCAAGCAGACTATGCGATACGAAAGTATGCAAAGGAAACAAGTACACCCGGATTGTTTGATGTTTATTTGAATGCTCGTGGAAATGTACAAAAAGATATCACGCCTCTTGATCTCGTATTGGTCGTAGACTGGTCAGGAAGTATGAACGACAATAATCGGATCGGTGAAGTAAAGATTGGTGTCGATCGTTTTGTCGATACTTTAGCAGATAGCGGTATCACAGACAAAATCAATATGGGATATGTCGGCTACTCAAGCGAAGGATATAGCTACAGTAACGGTGCAGTACAGATGGGTTCATTTGATTCAGTGAAAAATCAAGTAAAATCCATTACACCTTCACGGACAAATGGTGGTACTTTTACACAAAAAGCACTAAGAGATGCAGGAAACATGCTATCCGTTCCAAATGGACATAAAAAAGTGATCGTTTTGCTGACGGATGGTGTACCAACATTTTCCTATAAAGTACAGCGGGTACACGCACAATCAAGCAGCAATTATTACGGAACTCAGTTTTCTAATACGCAAGATCAGCCGGGAAATACTTCTCGAATCTCAAGAAGCTATTATGCACCTGACCAAAACAATCTATCCAGAAGAATCGACAGTACGTTTATCGCAACCATCGGAGAAGCGATGGCACTCAAAGAACGAGGAATCGAAATACATGGTCTTGGCATCCAACTTCAAAGCGATCCGGCAGCTGGTCTCTCAAAAGCAGAAGTAGAGTCTCGTATGCGACAAATGGTTTCATCAGATGAAAAAGGCGATCTTTACTATGAATCAGCTGATCATGCAACAGATATCTCTGAATACCTAGCCAAAAAAGCTGTACAGATCTCAGCAACTGTAAGCAATGGACAAATAAATGATCCAATCGCAGAACCATTCATTTATCAGCCTGGTACACTTTCAGTCAAGAGTGTGGGGACAAGTCCTACAACGGTCACTCCATCTATTTCCATAGAAGGAAATACCATCAAGAGCAATCAGATCTATTTAGGAAAAGACCAAGAAATCCAAATCCATTACCAAGTGAGAATCCAAACAGAAAATGAGGACTTCCATCCAAATTTCTGGTATCAAATGAACGGCAGGACAACTTTCCAGCCAAACATTGATACCAATGAATTAGCTGAATTCGGTATACCATCTGCTAAAGCTCCCGGAGTCAGTCTTCACATCAAAAAGTTATGGGAAGAATTTGACAACAATCTAGCTGATCGTCCAGATCAAGTTACTTTTGAGATTCAACGGGAACATACGACAAATGCTGCAGCTTGGAAAAACGGATATATTCGAATCATTAAACCAGCTAAAGATACAACAAATACGTGGGAACGTGCAGACATTGACAAATTATCTGCAAATAGCGGAGAAAGTTATCAAGAGATATTATCACTACCTCAATACAATAATCAAGGTCAAGCATTCAGTTACCAAACAATCAAAGAATTACCTGTACCAGGATACGATTCTCAACAAATAGATGCAATGACATGGAAAAATACTAAACAATTCACACCGTTAAACTTGAAAATAACGAAAAATTCCTCTACAGGTGAAAAGAATCTCATCGGTGCTGTCTTCAAATTAACAGGAGATTCTATTGATACTTTACTAACAGATCATGGCGACGGAACCTATTCTCTTCCAGAAAATGTCAAATTGCAAAAAGAAATGACCTATACGCTGACAGAAACAAAAGCTCCAGAAGGGCATGAATTAAGCAAAAAGACTACTTGGGAAATCAAGATCGCTTCTGATGGTACGGTAACCATTGATGGAAAAACAGTCACTACTTCCGATGATACGATCCAGTTGACCATTGAAAATCCTTTTGTTGAAGTTCCTGTAGCAGTACGTAAGTATGCGATGCAAGGGACGGACAAAGAGATAAATCTTAAAGGAGCAGCATTTTCCCTACAGAAAAAAGAAGCAAATGGTACTTATCGGCCAATTGACAGCCAAACAACGAATGAAAAAGGTCTTGCCAGTTTTGATTCACTCACACCTGGTAAATACCGAGTCGTTGAAACAGCTGGTCCTGCCGGATATGATACTTCGCCGGGAAATTATGAATTCCAAATCGATAAATATGGAAAAATCATTTACACGGGAAAAAATACCGAGATGACAAATAATGTATGGACGCTCACTCATCAAAATCGACTAAAAGCGTTTGATCTAACGGTACACAAAAAAGAAGACAACGGACAGACATTAAAAGGAGCAAAATTCAGACTGCAAGGACCTGAAATGGACTTAGAATTGCCAAAAGATGGACAAGAAACAGATACCTTTCTATTCGAAAATTTAAAACCTGGAACTTATACGCTGACCGAAACTTTTACACCAGAAGGATACCAAGGTCTAAAAGAGCCAGTTACTATAGTTATACACGAAGATGGGTCAATTCAAGTGGATGGACAAGATCATGAATCTGTTCTGTCACCAGGAGCCAAAAACAACCAGATTTCTTTAGACATCACGAATCAGGCAAAAGTACCATTACCTGAAACGGGAGGAATTGGCCGTTTAGGAATCTATCTAGTAGGGATGATTGGTTGTGCGTTTTCTATTTGGTATCTTTTTTTGAAAAAAGAAAGAGGGGGCAGCTAAATATGAAAAAACTTGGTTGGCTTAGTGTGTGTCTCTTCTTGTTACTATTTAAACCAGCTTTTACTCAGGCAGCAACAGAAACAGAAACAGAAATGGTTCAGATTACTTTACACAAATTGCTTTTCCCAAACGGGCAACTGCCGAAAAATCATCCAAATGACGGACAAGAAAAAGCTTTATTACAAACGTATCGAGGATTAAATGGTGTCACATTCCAAGTTTATGATGTCACAGATTCTTTTTACCATCTACGGGAAAAGGGCAAAACGGTAGAAGAAGCACAAGCAGAGATCGCAAAAAACGGTGCGTCTTCCGGTACGTTTACCGCAGAAGCAACAACTACAACTCTTAACAACGAAGATGGTATCGCTTCTTTTTCTCTGGCCGCTAAAGATCAAGAAAAAAGAGATAAAGCGTATCTTTTCATTGAATCCAAAGCACCAGAAGTCGTCAAAGAAAAGGCAGAGAATATGGTAATTGTTCTTCCTGTACATGGACAAAACAATCAAAAACTTTCAACTATCCATTTGTATCCTAAAAATGAAGAAAACGACTACCCTGATCCACCTTTTGAGAAGGTATTAGAAGAGCCTAGAAATGATTTTACGATTGGTGAAAAAATCACTTATTCCTTGCATACGACAATTCCTGTAAATATCCTTGACTATCAAAAGTTCGAATTGTCAGATAGTGCGGATGAAGCATTAACGTTTTTACCTAATAGTTTAACGATTTCATCGAATGGAGAAAAGCTGACAGAAGGCTTTGTCATACACAAGAAACCTCACGGATTTGATGTTTTATTTTCGATCCCTTCGTTGGAAAAATATGCTGGAAAAAAACTGACCATTTCTTATCAGATGCAACTAAGCAGTACAGCACAGGCGAACAAGGAAATCAACAACAACGGAACACTGGATTTTGGTTTTGGTATCAGTACAAAGAAAGTTTCTGTATATACAGGGAGTAAGCAATTTGTCAAAATCGAGACAAATAAACCAGATAAACGATTAGCTGGCGCAGTATTCCTTATTAAAAACAAAGCAGGAAATTACCTCCAGCAAACAGCCAACGGATACAAGTGGACAAAGAACGAATCAGATGCGCTTCACCTGATTTCCGATAAAAATGGCGCTTTTTCAATTTCCGGGTTGAAAACAGGAAGTTATCGATTAAAAGAGATCGAAGCACCTTCTGGTTATATTTTAAGTGAAACAGAAATTCCGTTTACCATTTCAACTTTTCTTTCTGAGGATAAAGAGGCGGACAGTATATTGAAAGTAGTCAATAAAAAAGAAAATAGCCGTCCATTTCTTCCAAAAACAAACGAAACGAAAAATACACTTTTAGGCGTTGTTGGTATGGTATTCGCAAGCTTTGCAATCTGGTTGTTTATCAAAAAAAGAACAGGAGTGAAAAAATGAAAAATCATAAAAAAATAAACGTTATGTTAGGAGTACTTTTCCTTATTTTACCATTACTCACAAACAGCTTCGGCGCAAAAAAAGTGTTTGCAGAGGAGACAGCAGCTCAAGTCATCCTTCATAAAAAGAAAATGACTGATTTACCCGATCCTTTAATCCAAAACAGCGGGAAAGAAATGAGCGAATTCGATCAATACCAAGGATTAGCCGATATTTCATTTTCAGTTTATAACGTCACTCAAGAATTTTATGCGCAACGAGATAAAGGAGCGTCCGTGGATGCAGCAAAACAAGCAGTCCAGTCTTTGACTCCTGGTACACCAGTTGCTTCAGGAACGACAGATGCTGATGGAAATGTCACTTTATCTTTACCTAAAAAACAAAATGGGAAAGATGCAGTCTACACGATCAAAGAAGAACCAAAAGACGGAGTGTCAGCTGCCGCAAACATGGTTTTAGCTTTCCCTGTATATGAGATGATCAAACAAGCAGATGGCTCTTATAAATACGGGACAGAAGAACTAGATACTATCCATCTCTACCCTAAAAATACAGTCGGTAATGATGGAACGTTGAAAGTTACAAAAATCGGTACTGCCGAAAACGAAGCACTAAATGGAGCAGAATTTATTATTTCTAAAGAAGAAGGAACACCAAGCGTCAAAAAATACATCCAAAGTGTCACAGATGGATTGTACACTTGGACAACTGATCAAACCAAAGCCAAACATTTCATTACTGGTCATTCTTATGACATCGGCAACAATGACTTTGCCGAGGCATCTATTGAAAAAGGCCAGTTGATCGTTAATCATTTAGAAGTTGGAAAATATAATTTAGAAGAAGTAAAAGCTCCTGATAATGCGGAAATGATTGAAAAGCAAACAATCACGCCTTTTGAGATCCTGGCAAATAGCCAAACACCAGTAGAAAAGACCATCAAAAATGATACGTCTAAAGTTGATAAAACAACACCTCAATTGAATGGAAAAGATGTCGCAATCGGTGAAAAAATTCAATATGAGATTTCTGTCAATATCCCATTAGGTATCGCTGATAAAGAAGGAACGCAAAACAAGTACACAACATTCAAACTTATCGATACTCATGACGCTGCTTTGACATTTGATAATGATTCTTCAGGAACGTATGTTTATGCCTTATATGATGGAAATAAAGAAATCAACCCAGTAAATTATTCTGTCACTGAGCAAACAAACGGATTCACGGTTTCAGTTGATCCGAATTATATTCCTTCATTAACTCCTGGCGGTACATTGAAATTCGTTTACTATATGCATTTGAACGAAAAAGCAGATCCAACCAAAGGATTTTCTAACCAAGCAAATGTCGATAACGGGCATACAAATGATCAAACACCACCGTCAGTCGATGTCGTTACTGGGGGCAAACGATTTGTTAAAGTAGATGGTGACGTTACATCAGATCAAACACTTGCTGGAGCAGAATTCGTCGTTCGTGATCAAGATAGTGACACAGCGAAATATTTATCGATCGACCCATCCACAAAAGCCGTCAGCTGGGTATCGGCGAAAGAATCAGCAACGGTTTTTACAACCACAAGTAACGGTTTAATCGATGTGACAGGTCTAAAATATGGCACGTACTATCTGGAAGAAACGAAAGCGCCAGAAAAATATGTTCCATTAACAAACCGTGTAGCATTTACTATCGATGAACAATCTTATGTAACAGCAGGACAGTTGATTTCTCCTGAAAAAATACCAAATAAACACAAAGGTACACTTCCTTCAACAGGCGGTAAGGGAATCTATGTGTATATCGGTGCAGGAGTAGTCCTTCTATTGATTGCTGGACTGTACTTTGCTAGACGCAAGCACAGTCAGATTTAGTCTTTTTGCAAGAATTGGAAAAAGGAGCAGCGGATTACGCAAATGCTCCTTTTTCTTTTATTATCAAACAGTCATCACAAGGAGAACACAAATGAAACCAAAGAAAAGGAAACTTCTAGATCTGCTGATGCTTTTCTTGCTTCTCTCAGGAATAGGGATACTAGCTTATCCATTTGTTAGCGACGCGCTGAATAATTATCTGGATCAGCAGATCATCTCTCATTATCAGCAACAAGCGGTCAAAGAAAATGAAGAAGTCATGGCTAAAATCCAAGAAAACATGACAAAGAAAAACCAGCAATTAGCAAAAGAAGGTGGAAATCCAGGTGCAGATCCCTTTACTAAGAAAAAAGAACCTGCGAAAAAGGATAGAACCTATTTTGAGAAACATACGATCGGTATTTTGACGATCCCTGAGATCAATGTCCATTTGCCAATTTTTGATGAAACGAATACTGTGCTGCTAGAAAAAGGTGCCTCATTATTGGAAGGAACGTCTTATCCTACGGGGGGAGAAAATACACATGCCGTTATTTCCAGCCATCGAGGACTACCTCAAGCAAAGTTGTTCACAGACTTACCGAAACTGACTTTAGGTGATTCTTTCTATATCGAAATCAATGGACGGACACTCGCTTATCAAGTCGATCAGATCAAGACGATAGAACCGACTGATACAAAAGATCTGAGAATCGAAAAAGGGCAGGATTTCGTGACACTCCTAACTTGTACACCTTATATGGTCAACAGTCATCGCTTACTTGTCAGAGGGCACCGGGTTCCTTATCATGCAAAAGAAGTTCAAAAAGAAGTACAGAAAGTATCCGAGAACAAACGATTTTTCCTGTATGGATTGTTAGCTGCATGTATACTGATTTTCCTCCTTCTTATATATCTTTTTCGTCAATCGTTCAAAATAAGAAACAGAAGTTAGCTATTCCTCATTTCTATAATATATCTATTCGAATCGTTCCGTAAACAAACAGGCTGAAGTTTGAAAAAGAAAACTTCAGCCTGTTTTTATGATGATATCAAAGAGAGCCTATCAAACACTATCTTTCTTATTACTAAATGAGGATCTTTTCTTAAGTTTTCCGATATTCTTTAAGAAGGCCTTTTTGCATCAATTCTTGTTTGTTTTTCAAGTTGCGGATATTCTCTTCAAAATTTTGAGAATATATCACTGAGAATAACGTATTTAATACGTAATCGAAGGCAATTTGAGAGGAGAAAGTCGCTACTTTAGCAAAATCATATTCCTCCTGCGATATAACAAGACACATATCAGCCTGTTTGGCCATTTCTGAATGCTGATTTCCGGTAATCAGCAAGGTAGGGGCCTCTACATGCTTCAAATAGGTCATTATTCGTTCATAATGATGGATGCGACCGCTGTAGCTAATAAAAATGGCGCAATCCTCGCTAGTCAAATTGGCTGCATTCCAAGAAGAATCACTGTATTCTTCGGCCATGATCAAAAACTTATTCAACTTGACCATTTTATTCTGGAATTTCCTTGCCGTGATTTGAGAATCACCTTTTGCAAAAAGAAAGATTCGCTGTGCCTTGTTCAATACTTTACCGATTTGATCTAAATCTTCATGTTCAATCTGCAATTGTGCTTTTTTTATTGACTGGATCGATAAATCCGCCATTTTCTTTGCAATTTGCTGAGTGCTATCTTCACTTGAAAAAGGAAAATTAGGATCAATCGTTTGATTGAACTGAGCAATCAATTGATGAACTTCCCGCCCTAACTCGAAACGGAATTCTTTAAATCCGCTGAATCCCATTTTTTTGCATAAACGAATGATAGCTGAATGGGAAGTATACGTAGCTTTTGCTAATTCTTCAATCGTCATGTAGACTGCAGCTTCGATATTCCTACGGATGTAATCGGCAATCCGTTTCTCTGTCGTGGTAAACAACTCTTGTTTTGTTAGTTTTTCTTCAATAAGCATGATCTGACCTCCAAATTCTATCTTACTGATAAATACTTGGTTCCGCTACTATCTTTTTGATTTTTATCCTTACTTTGAACATTAATTTCATCAAACCGAATAATAACAAGTGTTTTTCTGAACTTTTTTACCAGAATAGCTATTATAAATACTTTCTGCGCTTTTCTAGGATATACTGAAAACATCAATAAAAGGAGGCACCACTCATGCTTACAATCGCTTATCTTGGCAATGGAAAGAGTACAAATCGCTATCATTTGCCTTTTTCAAGAAAACTTACGAACAAAATCAATATCAAAAAAATTTTTTCCCCATCTGAACCAGTGTGGAAAACATTCGAAGACATCGAATATACTGATCAGCTGTCTGATCTTTGGGATGATCCTGAGATCCAATTAGTTGTCATCACTACACCTAGTCAATTTCATTATGAATATGGAAAAATGGCACTCGAACATGGTAAGAATGTACTAGTAGAGAAACCTTTTGCAGAAACGTCAAAGGAAGCAGAAGAGTTATTTGCATTAGCAAAAGAAAAAGGGCTATTTATCCAATGTTACCAAAACAGACGGTTCGATTCTGACTTCTTGACAGTCCAAAAAGTAATCGAAAGCGGAAAATTAGGGGATATTTTAGAAGTAGAAATGCATTATGATTATTTCAGACCGGAAGTACCAGAAAATACGCATGAATTTTCTACTGCGAACAGCTATTTATATGGACATGCTTGTCATACAGTAGATCAAGTTCTTTCTTATTTCGGCGAACCAGATGATATCAGCTATGATGTACGTCAACTTTTAGGGAAAGGACGAATGAATGATTACTTCGATCTGGATTTTTTCTATGGAAATATGAAAATTTCGATAAAATCCAGTTATTTCCGCATCAAAGAACGTCCAAGTTTCGTCGTTTACGGAAAAAAAGGGATGTTCGTGAAACAAACAAAAGATCGACAAGAAGAACATCTGAAAATGTTTTACATGCCTGATCATGAAGACTTTGGTATCGATTTGCCCGAACATTATGGTGTATTGACCTATATAGATGAACAAGGGAGTTATCATGAAGAAAAAGTAATTTCCGAGGTTGGTGATTACAGCCGTGTCTACGAAGGGATTTACGAGACATTAGTTAATGGCGCAGAAAAAGTCATCAAAGATGAAGAAACAATCTTACAAATGAAAATTTTGGAAGAAGGAATCAAAAGCATTCAAGAATCAGAAGGAAAAATATGACATATTTGTAAGAATCGGGTTTGTTTTTTGACGCATAAACTGTCTTATTGTACGATGAAAAAGTATAGAACTACTAGGAGGAACCAACATGACAAATTATGACGGTGAAAAACACAAACGATTAAGAGGTTCAATGGCCCCTAAAACAGAAGAAGAAGTGGCTTTAGCAGGAACTAATTCTGGTGAAACAGAAGACAAAGAAGAATCATTAGCTGGCACAAACTCTGGTGAAACAGAAAATAAAGAAACAGCTTTATCTGGTTCAA
Source organism: Enterococcus sp. MSG3290 (assembly GCF_050555565.1). Taxonomy (NCBI): domain Bacteria; kingdom Bacillati; phylum Bacillota; class Bacilli; order Lactobacillales; family Enterococcaceae; genus Enterococcus; species Enterococcus sp. MSG3290. Next base: position 1,385,975 of record NZ_CP187862.1, read on the forward strand.
ATTCTGTAGAAGAGGAAACAAAGCCTAATGAGCCCAATCACTTTGAAAAAGATATCGAAAAAGCGGTTGAAGATGTCAAAGAAAAATTTGAAGAACTGACCTCAAAAAATAAACATGATCATCATTGATCGGACGAAATCAATTCATAAAAGCAGGAGACATTTGTTCACCTGCTTTTTTTCTGTATCCATTCGATAGAAATCGTTCGGTACAGTCGTAAAAAAAATCCAACTGTAAGTTGTACCAAACACCCCTCGATTTAAAAGCGCTACCATACTAGAATATAAGTAGGAGGTGAACAGCGCTGTGAACTACAAAATTAGTTATCTCCTGAAAACACCAAGAGAAATCAGTCTAGAAAAAGCAGCAGAGATCATCGAAGTAAATACAAGCGAGGCGATCAAACAATTAACTCCTTTTGCCGAATATGTGGATGATACCCATATCCGTATAAAGAAATTCCGAGCAATCGACTGGGCAGAAAAATTTTTGGATATTACTCGATTTGAAGCTGTGTATACCGAACAAGAGCGAAGAGATCTTCTTTATTTGATGGTTTATTCGACTGCAACGTCTGTTTCTGTTTTTCATTTTCAAGATTTTCTTCAGGTTTCTAAAGGGACAGTCCTGTCAGATATCAAAAAGATAAGAAATGAATTAGAAGTGGAAGATTGTCAGCTGTCGTATACTAGGAAAACTGGTTTTAGGCTGCTAGGGTCAGAAGCAATATTAAGAAGAGAAGCAAAAAATCGCACTGCTCGTTTGATGCAGTCACTTGCTGGAAGATTTGGGCTCACGTATTTAACCGCAACCCTTTCCATTGATTATTACGCCAAAGTTAGAGATTTGCTAGATAAAACGATTTCACTATCAGATCTTCGATTCGCACCAAATCGAATGGATGAATTAGCTTATTATTTGAGTTTGACAACCATTCGAATTGGAAAAACATCCATGGAACTGGTAAAAGATGCTGAACTGTTGGCTTCTCTTGCAGTCACTGACATTAGTCGACAAGTATTGACTGGCCTTGGCTATTCCGAACATCAAAATTCGGAGATTATATTTTTCTCTCTTTGCTTAGCATCGATCGTTGAAGGAGATGTCCAGGAGCCTGCACTTGATTTTTTGCTGGAATGTTCTTCAGAAGTCATTCATCGCATGGAATTCCTGATGGCCGTAGAATTTGCTTCGTTTCGTGAATTATTGATGAATGTCTTTTATCACTTGGTCCCTGCCTATTTTCGTATTTCCTATTCTTTTTATTTACCTAATGTGATGATCGATCAAATTAAGCATCAATATGCTTCCATCTACGAAATGACAAGAAAAGCATTACTTCCGTTAGAAAGACGAATAGGGAAGAGCATCCCTGAAGAAGAGATTGGTTTTTTCACTATACTATTTGGCGGAGAGATCAGAAAAGCGGACGCAGAAGAAAGAAATAGAAAAATAAGAGCCGTGATCGTCTGTCCAAGTGGCATTAGCTCTTCATTGATCTTAAAAAGTGAACTTCAGCAATTATTCCCGATGATCTTTTTTACAGAGACTAATTCAGCTGACCGCTTACACGAGGTTGAAGAAACTTCTTACGATATTATTTTTTCTACTGTACCTCTCACACTTACTGATAAGAAAAAGTCTCTCTATGTTCTGCATCCAATCATGACTGACTTGGAAAAAAATCAGCTGATCAATCAAGTACAAAGAGATTGGCTGATACCAGGATTTTCAATGCCTTCTGCCCAAGAATTGTTGTCGGCGCTACTGCCTTATATCGAATTAAAAGAAGGCGTAGACGAAGAAAAGCTCTATCAAGTATTAAATCGTAAAATGAACAAACTTTTAGAAAAGAAGGAGGATCAACGTCCTATGCTATCTGAATTATTAACAGAAGAAATGATCCAATTATCGGATCAACCAAAAAACTGGCAAGAAGCAATCACATTTGCCGCACAGCCGCTATTATCAGAAAATAAAATAGAAGAAAGTTATATCAAAGCTATGATCGAGCGCGTGGAGCAGTATGGTGCGTTTATCCATATTGGCGACCACATCGCATTACCTCATGCTCGTCCAGAAGATGGCGTAAATGAAGTAGGGATGTCTTTGCTGAAACTTCAACAACCTGTGGATCTGCTTGATGATCCTGCCCATCCCATTAGTTTGTTTATCTGTTTAGCTGCTATCGATAATGAGGCGCATCTTCGGGCGTTGGCAAATTTAACAAAGCTACTTTCTAATAAACAAAATCTTCAAGATTTATTACACGCATCAACAAAAGAAGAAATATTAGCGATCATAAGAAAAGGAGACGAATGATATGAAAATTTTTGCAGTATGTCAAAGTGGATTAGGAACAAGTTTTATGGTAGAGATGAACATCAAACAAGCACTTGCAGATCTTGGAGCAGATGTGGACGAGTTTGAAGTAAGTCATACGGATGTTGGAAGTGTATCTAGCGATATGGCTGATTATTTCTTCATTGAGCATTCTTTGAAAGATACGCTAACTTCTATACCTGATGAAAAGCTCGTACCTTTGCAATCGATCATTGACAGCGAAGAAGTAAAAGAAAAAGTAACGAAGATCTTGTCAAAAGAATAAAAATGATTCAAGGGAGGAACTATCAATGGATAAATTGTTGAATTTGTTTGTGTCAATCGTCAGTCAGCCCTCCATCCTCGTTTCTTTGATTGCACTGCTTGGTCTCGTTCTTCAGAAGAAGAAATTTTCAGAAGTGATCCAAGGAACTATCAAAACATTTGTCGGATTCCTAGTACTGATCGGCGGTGCTGGTCTAATCAGTAATTCACTAACCCCTTTTGCTTCGATGTTCCAAACAGCTCTGCATACTCAAGGAGTAGTTCCTAGCAATGAAGCAGTAGTGGCGATTGCTTTGCAACAATACGGTACACCTACTGCTTTGATCATGCTAGTAGGGATGATCGTAAATATTTTACTTGCTCGGTTCACAAGATATAAATTCATTTTTCTTACAGGTCAAGCAATGCTTTATGTTTCTTGTCTAACAGCAGTCATTTTAGTAAGCGCGGGGTTTACCGCAAATTTGTGGATGATCTTATTAGGCGGGGTCTTCGAAGGAACACTATTAACTATTACGCCTGCTCTTTGTCAACCGTTTATGAAGAACATCACTGGAAACAATCAAGTTGCGTTAGGGCATACCGGAAATATCGGTTATGCTTCTAGTGGATGGATCGGAAAGTTTTTTGGAAACAAAGACCGTTCTACAGAGGACATAAAGATTCCTAAAAGCTTCAGCTTTTTGCGAGATTCTACTGTATCGATCATGCTCTTGATGTCGATCGTATATGTCGCACTTGCTTTGTTAGCTGGTCCTGGATTTGTTGAAAGAGAACTAAGCAATGGAGACAACGCTGTAATCTTTGCACTGATCCAAGCTGGAACATTCACAGCTGGGTTTGTTATCGTCCTTCAAGGGGTTCGAATGGTGTTGGCAGAAATCGTTCCAGCATTCCAAGGGATTGCTAAAAAACTCGTACCCGATTCTAAACCAGCATTAGATGTTCCTATCGTTTTTCCATATGCACCTAATGCTGTATTAATTGGCTTTTTTGTTAGCTTCTTTGTAGGAACACTATCCATGTTTGCTATGATAGGCTTGCAAACTACAGTTATCATTCCTGGGGTAGTAGGACATTTCTTCTGCGGAGCTGCTTCTGGTGTCTTCGGCAACTCGACTGGCGGTAGAAGAGGGGCGGTATTAGGTTCTGCTTTCAATAGCTTATTGATTAGTTGGCTGCCATTATTTATCCTTCCAGTATTAGGAGATCTTAAAATCGCTTCTTCTACATTTGCCGATACTGATTATCTAGTACCAGGACTTGTACTTGGGAAACTAGGAGAATACGGTCAAATAGCCTTGACAGTTGGAATCATCGCTTTCTTTTTACTTGTCGTATTATCTAGCTTTCTTTTTGCCGGAAAAAGAACAAACATTGTTTCTAAAGAACAGAATTAAGCAAACTTCAAAATAAAAATTGCTTGGACAATATCAGAAGAAGATTTAAAGTCTTCTGATATGTCGCAAGCAGTTTTTTGTTTTATGCATTTATTTTTGAATAGCTTGTTAAGACAAGTGGCTGCTTTGCTAGAAGAGGATAACTTTTACCATTCATTTTCACTGTTCCGCCTGTTCTATCAGAAGTAATCACGATCTTATCTTTTGTTTTTTCAAGCGAAATCTTTCCATCTTTGATAGGTAGCGTACAATTCAGTGTTTCAAATGAATCTAGATTAGGTTGTATCATAAATTCTTCATAACCTGGCTTTGTTGGATACAAACCGATAAAATAGCGTCCTAAAAGATAGATTGGGCTTGCTCCCCATGCATGGCATAAGCTTTTTCCATAAGGATCTCCATACATACTGTACTTTTCATTTCCTGTTTGAGTAGGGTCGTATTCTTCCCAGAAAGTTACCGCATCATGAGATAACATCCCTCCCCAATAATCAAGAATCGTTTGGTAGACGATATTCGTCTGTCCGAGTTTGCATAAAGCATCTTGTTCATAGAATTTGAAATATGGAGTAGTAATCTGTGTGATAGTGTCATTCAATAAGACATTCTTTAAGATCGATTGCTGTTGGTCTTTGTTAGCAAAATCGAATAAAACAGCGAAAATATTCGCATGACGCGTCACATTTCTTCTCCCAGATTCATAGCAATCGATAAAAGCGCCAAGTTCTTCATCCCAAAAGTAGTCAAATAGGTTTTGTTTCAATAGTTGATATTTTTCTTGATAGAGATGAGTATGATAATTTTCGTTCTCTCCATATGTTTCAGCTAAGATATCTCCGCAAGTGATCATGGAATGATAGGCTTTCAGTAATAAGACTTGTTCTGCAGCAAGCGTTCCTTCTTTATCCATTTCAGACCAATCAATAAATATCCAATCTTTTGCTCTCCCATAAATAAACCCTAATTCATTCGTTTGCTCCATCAAGTATCTCATTAATGATTGCATCTTAGGGTAGACGATGCGTAAAAATTCATAGTCTTTCGTCATCATATAGTGGTTTTCGATACCAATCAACCACAAGATCGAATAGTCAACGATAGTATTCATATGCTGCTTGATTTCATTTTGTCCTCTTAATGCTAATATCGTTCGTTTATTGATTTCCTCGTCAAAAAAAAGATATTGATTGATCATGAATGATTGATACGCATCTCCAGACCAAATCCAGCGATCTCGTTTGATACCGTCGATAAAAAACAAATCACTACATAACTTGAAGGTTTCTTCTGATACTGACCAGATCTGATTCAGTAAAGAAGAATCGCTTGAAAAAGCAGCTTGTTTCGAAAGAGATAAAAATTCATGAAAAACTTGAAGTTGAACCATTCCAGTAGAAACCTCTGGTATAAACAAATAACGAAAAGCGCGTTTACGAGCTTTCATTTTTCTTGTCATTCCTATTTGCTTATAGTAGCAATAATCGATATCCATAGCTTCTACATCGGACTCTCCATAACATAGAGTGATAGATTCGATGTGGTCATCCAGAGATATTAGTTCTACACAGCCATTCACTGCTCGCCCAAAATCGAATAAGATTCCTCCGCCAATCTCCGTTTCAGTGACTGGATGGACGCATTCTTTTTGATAATAGATTTGATTTGGGTCTTTTGCGATATCGACATAAAGCGGACTCCAGCCAGCTGGATATTCTTCAATAAAATTACTTGCTGTCCAGCCAATATCTGATTTTACTTCGTCTCCCTCGATAAACATCGCTGGTAGCCCTGATGTATGTCCTACAAAGATACGAATTTTTGCTTTACCAGCTGGACAAGTCAGCCATTTTCCACATGGATGTTTTTGTCCATTAATTTCTACATACCCAACTCCTTGGATCGTCACTTTAAACATGGAAGGTTGATCAAGAAAGTAATATCTCTTAAACTTGACGTTCCGATGGCAATCATCCATGTACCAGTACGCTGGCCAGTCAAAACCTCGTTCTTCCCGTTGGAAATTTTGTAGCAGTCCATGTCGGATCTCAAAGTCTCCAGGATACCAAAGCCATCTATCTTTATGTTTTTCATTTGTCATTTTACACGGCCTCCATCAAATTTATTTTGTTGTCAATTGTTCTTTTATTTCTTCATCTACTCTTATCACTGTCTTTCTATTCGTCCTGTGTACTACTAGAAGGCTAATAAGCGCGCTAATCAACAGCAAGATACTGCCATTGACGAAAACAGCAAGTGTTTTACTCCCAAGAGAAGCAAAAGAGAGAAAGAGCAAACCATATGGTGCAATGAAAGTACCTAAATTAGCGCCAACCAATAAGATTGAAGTATTGAAACTCTCCGCGTGCTTGGGCGCTTGGATACTTACTTGGTTGAATAAGTAAGGAATGAATAACGAAAAAGAAATTCCTGTTAGGATCGCACCAAACCCAATCACATACAGGTTTATCACAGTGGCAATCAATACAAAGCCGATTCCCATCAGTAGTAAAGAAAGTGTAAGCATATAGCGATGTGCTTTTGTCTGAAGCCAGCCAAAACAAACTCCGGCAGCCATACTTGCCAATTGCATGATTGTTAAGATATTCGCTGCATTAGTTTCGTTTCCTAGAGAATAAGTCGTCAGGACTGTGGCTAATTTAATCGATACAGCATTATATACCACGATGACCAGCAAGAGAAAAATACCATAACTAATCATTTTAGGATTCGTTTTGATTACTTGTCTTGTTGGGGCTGTGCCATGTGATTGAAGTTCAGTTGTTTCAGGTGTAGGAACAAACAAAACAAACAAGACAAGAATAGGTAAGCTGATGGCGTAGACTAAAAAGGTATATTGCCAACCGAACTGTACTAGCTGTCCTGCAACAAATGTCATTAAAGCTGCACCAAATCCTTGAAATGCACTTTGAAAACCAATCATAGAGGCTCGTTCATCTCCGTGATAAAAGGCAGCAATCATGCTGACTGCCAAAGAATTGATCAATCCAAAGCCAATACCTAGTCCAGCTCTTGAAGCTAAGACAATACTGTAACTTTGTGAGAAGAGGGGGAGGATACCACAAATCGATGCAATCACTAATCCGATGATCACAGTTTGTTTTTGTCCGATTTTCCTAGCAATAAAACTACTAATCAAAACAAAAATAGTGACCATAAAGGAGGGAGCAGTCGTTAATAATTCAACAGCAGATAAAGAACGCGTGGCATAAGTAGCTGACATACTGGGAATTGCAGACGTGACTGCACCAGCAGAAGTCAGAATAAGAGATACTGACAGCAGAGAAAATTTCATCATCTTTTTATTCATAAGCATGTTCCTTTCATTTTTGTAAGCGCTTATCAAAAATATAGTATGAAGTGGTTATTCTCTCAATAGCGGAATCACAGGAAGTTCATGTCCCAACCATAGAAAGTCTTTATGAAACCAAAAATGGCTTTGCATATAATAGCAGTACAGCGTAAACTAATAAGCGAAAGAAACCACTTACAAAAAGGAGGGAGTCAATTGGAACTAGCTGAATTAGACACTTTTTTGCGTAACGAAGAATCAATCGAAACTCTGCAGCGTGAACAAGGAATGAATATCAATGATTTAAACTTAGCTTACCATCTTCAGACACCGCCAAAAATCCACCGAGGAGATCTATTTCAACAGGGAAATATTCATATCAGTAAACACCGTCGATATGCGGAAGTTCCCGAGCATACACATGATTTTGTTGAAATCAATTATATGTATAGCGGTACATGTTTACAAATTATCAATGGAGAAAGGATAGAGATGGAAGAAAGTGACGTGGTGATCATTGATAAAGAAGCTACTCAAAGAATCGAATACACAGGGCAAGAGGATATTTTAATCAACATCTTATTAAAAGAAGAAACCTTATCTACAGAGATATTGAATCATTTGGCAAGCACAAATAATCTACTTTCTTCTTTTTTGATCAATGCATCAAAAGAAAAAGGGGAACATACACAATTCATTCATTTTCGCGGCGGAAAAACAAGTCGTTTGACGCATTTGATTGAAAATATGCTGTTGATTTATTTTGATACATACAGTCATAAGATCCGATCGTTAAATCTCTATACATCACTATTACTGATCGAATTGACTCATTTATTAGAACAACAAAGCTTTTCATCAGCAGATGGATGCGCAGAAAATGAGATGCTTAGAGTATTAGATTATATCGATAAGCATTTTACTTCTTGTACGTTAAAAGAAACAGCAGCTCATTTTGGCTACAATCCGGTCTATCTTAGTAATAAATTGAAAATGTATTTTGATGCTTCCTTTCAAGAACTGGTTCTAAAGAAAAAATTCGACTTTGCGTTGGAATTGATTCAAGAAACGAGTTTTTCGTTGGAAGAAATCGCTAATCGTATCGGATATAAACAAACGACTTCTTTATTCAAATTATTCAAAAAGTATTCAACATGTACTCCCAATGAATGGAGAAACAAACATTAAGAAGAAAATCTTTCACTAAAGCATATGAAGGAAAATTGTTTTAGGTGCGGTTGCTGTCTTATTATATCGTTGCAGCGAATTTTTTTTGGATTTATTTTCAGTTCTAAACTTTTGGTTGTATTATCAGGGGATATAGGTGTAAACATTTGTCATTTATCTGTTATGCGTATTCAGGAATTCGTTTCCATTAAAAATTATAATAACAACTATTATAATTAACATGTTGATAAAATGAATAAACAAGACTATACTTTTCATGAAAGTAACAAATAGTTATGAAAAGGAGCTGTTTATTCATGAAAAAAACAAGTCGTAAAGTAGTAATCGTCGGTACAGGTTTTGTTGGAACAAGTATCGCTTATGCAATGATCAACCAAGGAATCTCTAATGAATTAGTATTGATCGATGTGAATCAAGAAAAAGCAGAAGGGGAAGCATTGGACCTTTTAGATGGTATGGCTTGGGGCGATGAAAATGTGGCTGTATGGTCAGGTGGCTATGAAGAATGTAAAGATGCTGATATCGTTGTTATCACAGCTGGTATCAACCAAAAACCTGGTCAATCTCGTTTAGATTTAGTTAAAACAAATGCGTCAATCATGCGCCAAATCGTAAAAGAAATCATGGGATCAGGATTCGACGGTATTATCGTTGTTGCTTCAAACCCAGTAGATATTTTGACATATATCGCTTGGAACGAATCTGGTCTGCCAACATCACGTGTTATCGGTACTGGAACAACATTGGATACAACTCGTTTCCGTAAAGAAATCGCATTGAAATTAAAAGTTGACCCACGCAGCGTCCACGGCTATATCTTAGGTGAACATGGTGATTCAGAAGTTGCTGCATGGTCACATACAACTGTCGGTGGTAAACCAGTGTTTGAAATTGTAGAAAAAGACCATCGTATTGCCCAAGATGAATTAAATGTGATTGCTGATAAAGTCCGTAATGCTGCTTATGAGATCATTGATCGTAAAAAAGCAACTTACTATGGTATTGGTATGAGTACTGCACGTATCGTAAAAGCTATCTTGAATAACGAACAAGCTGTATTGCCTGTATCTGCTTATTTAACTGGTGAATACGACGAAAAAGATATCTTTACAGGTGTGCCATCAATCGTTGACGAAAATGGTGTTCGTGAAGTTGTTGAATTATCAATCAACGAAGAAGAAAAAGCAATGTTCAGCAAATCAACAAGTGCTTTAAGAGAAGTATTGAACACTGTATTATAAGAAACAATGAATATGAACTAAAAATCCTAAAACTGCTTAACAGCTGAAATAGCTGTTAAGCAGTTTTTTATTGATATCTAATAGGTAAGCAAATAAACAGAATGGTTAAAATTAATCGGTCCAAAAATGTATCCGTACATATGAACATATGAAATTTAATCTGTTGATTACAATAAGCGAATCGTTATCAATGTTTATCTGTGGTTAATTAAAAAATCCTTCCGCAACGGCAAATACAATGATTCATATCTAATTCGTTCATATTTGATTAACTGAATAAAGAAACTGGTTTTTATCATTCAATTAAACGACAAAAAAAGTAAGAAAAACTGCAAAATTTTTTTATAATTTTGCATAAGCAGATTTTGATGGAAAAATGACGATTTTTGATAAAAAACCGTTCGAGAGAGGTTTATCATTTTTTGAATCTACTTTGTATAATATATATTATGTAAACTAAAATATATAAAAAACCAGTCCACTAGTTCTAAACCACTATTTCCTACTATCCACTCTGTTGTATTCCTTTTAAATCAATTATTTCAAAATTAATCCATATTTTTATGAAAAAACTATTTTGTATGATTAACCATACAAAAAAATCAGCATATTCCTTAATGACATGCTGATCTAATTGAGAAATAAAGTTTTTAATTCGTTCATTTTATTGCGGTTTGTCGTAAATAATTGGTTATCTTGGACTTTAGTGAATCGAAATCCAATGAACTAGTGGTAATCATTATGATAAAATCAACAGCTTCTTGACGAGAAAAAGCAACTGGACAATTATTCAATTGAAGAAACAACAACATGGCAACAAGAGCAGTTCGTTTATTGCCATTATGAAAAGGATGTTTTTTAGCTAAATTAATTGCTAAAATCGCCGCTTTTTCATAGACTTCGGGATAGAGTTCTTGATTAAATACTGCTTGTGAAGGCTGTTTGACGGCCATATCTAATGCATTTGCATCTTTTACACCGATCATTTCGCCTGGCGAGTGACGTAAAATAACTTTCGCGTTGATTTTGATAATTTCTTTAGTCGAAAGATACCTCATAAATCAACCAAATCTTTTAACGCGTCTTCATATTGATTCATGATCGAATCAACTAATGAATCAATATCAGGTTCTTCTTGTGCTTTGATCATTCGTACAGAACCATCAGATTGAAAAACATAACTGATTGCGTCACCTGTCTGCACACCCATAAATTCTTTTACTTCTGGTGGGATAGTTGTCACATCGCTATTGCCAGATTTTCTAATTTTATACTTTTTCATTTTTTTCATATTTCGCCACCCTCTATACCATTCTCATTCTATAGTAAGTACATTATATCCAAGTATATACATTTAATCAATGTATATACTTTTATTTTTCTTTTTCTTTTTCTTACGAAAAAATGACAAAGAAAAAAGTTTGTGACATGACTTTTGTCACAAACTCTCGTATTCTTAACCAAAATATTGATAAAATACTTGTGTAATAACTGGTAGAAAATAAATAATGATCATAGCCGCTACCACCATCAACAATTGTTTTCGCTGTTTCTTTCGCTTTAGCATGCTTGTCGTTTTATGAAAAAAATAAGTAGCGCTTTTAGCTCCTGCAGTCAAAGTCGATAAAATCAACGTTGGTGAATATGCTGTTTGATTGTGCGTCAATGACAACAACTTCGTCCCGTAATCAGGATACTTTAGAAATGCTTGGTACACAGCCACAATCGTGATTGCTCCCATAAGATAATTTAAAAATGAATGCACTTTTTTCAAATAAAAAAACTCCTTGCTATCTATATAAAATCAGCCTACCCCAACATTTTTGCTTGATTCACTGATATTTTTTAGTTTTATTGGTATTTATATTCTCACTTTTCGGAATAAATATTCCGCTATTTCATTGTTTTCATTTACTCTACTTCGTTTTCATTATTTTTTCTTGATGTTTCTTTGTTTCCATCAACTGCTTTTGTTCCACTGTTTTCGATCCATGGAAAAGAAAAACCGATTGTCATATCTTCTTTTAATACTAAAACTGCATCGAATTTCCCTTTTTTACCAGTAAAACCTTTGACAACTTTACTTGTCTTTCCTTTTGAAAGCAAATCTCTGAGATTCGTTTTAGTCAGCTTCTTTTTAGCTACTGTTGGCCACAATTTGAAGTCGCATTCCGGATTCAAGCATGTAGCGATTTTAGGATAAAGCATGACTATTCCCTTTTTACATTTTGGACATCTTCCTAATTGATCGTTTTTCTTCTCCATCGCTTTTATCTGACGTGTCCCGCTAATCTCATCTGAAAAGTCTACCTTGTCGATTTGATTAGGAACTTCTGCTAATAAATGTAGGATGAATTTTTTGATATTCTCTAAAAAAACAGATGGTGTCCCCTCTTGTTTACCAATTTTTCTCAAGTACCCTTCCCAGCGCGCAGTCATTTCTGCGCTCGTCAGTAATGGTTCATTGGCTACTGCCTTACAAAGAGTGATTCCTTTTGGCGTAACAGTTATTTCGTTTTTATTGACTTCGATGTAATGCTTCTGCTTAAGATTTTCAATGATATTGGCTCGTGTAGCTTCTGTCCCTATTCCTTCTACTTCTTTGAGAATTTCTTGCGCTTCATCATTATCCAGCGTTTTTCCCGCAGTTTTCATTGCTGTGATCAACGTTCCTTCGGTATAGGGTTTTGGAGGTTGTGTTTCTTTCTCCATACTTTTCAGTTCTACTTCTGCTTCTTCATTTTCTACGATAGGAGGAAGAGTCTGAGCTTCTTTCTTTTTTGACTTGATGCGTAAGATTTCCTGCCAACCTTGCTGTAATGGGATCTTTCCGATGCTTTTTAGCTTTAATTGCTGTACGCCCGTCGTTACGGTCGTCTCTTCGTAGATATAATCTGCAGCAAACATAGCCACAGTAGTGCGCAAAACTTGCAAATAGATTGCTTGCTGTAATTTGGAAAGCTTCGCAAAGCGTGCAGAAGTCGGGATCGTCTTTGTCGGAATAATTGCATGATGTTCTTGAACTTTTTTCGCATCGACATATCGTTTCTTTGCTTTGATCTCAGTTGTCTGTACTTCTTCTATTCCTAAAAATTTTTTATAATTTTGCAGATGTTTAACCAGATACTGATGCTCATTTTCTGTAATGTAAAAGGAATCCGTTCTTGGATAGCTTAGAAACTTGCTTTCGTACAATCCTTGAGCAGCATCAAGTGTAGCTTTGGCACTTGCTTTCATTAGCTGATTCATCTTTGTCTGCAAACTAGATAGCGAAAATAAACGTGGACTATGCAACCTCTTTTCCTTTTTCGTAACTTCAAGAATCCGTCCGTTTTGCTTACCTAAATGCGCTCCAAGTTTTTCTATTTCCTTCGTTAACTCTTCTTGGGTTTTAAATGCTTTTTTTGGTACGATTTTTCCAGAAAACTGCCCTTTGTTTGTGGTAATTAAACCTTCTCCTTCAAAGTACGTTTCTTTTTTGAAGTGTTTGATTTCTTCTTGCAGCTGATAAATCATATAGAGTGTCGGTGTTTGTACACGACCAAGAGAAAAACTGCCATCAATCCCTTTTCGTTGAAGTAGCAAGCTATATAATGGACTTCCATTCATTCCAATCAGCCAATCAGCGTTCTGCCTTGCTTGCGCTTCTTTATATTTTGGAAAATAGTTCTTCCCAGGTTGAAGATTCTTAAAACCATCATAGATTGCTTCTTTTTCAAGAGAATTGATCCATAAACGTAAATAGTTCTTTTCCTTAGAAAATGCGTTTGCTTGTCGAATAATCGACCACGCGATGGCTTCACCTTCTCGATCACCATCTGTTGCAATAATGATGGTATCAGCTGACTGTAACTCTCGTTTTACGATCGAAAATTGTGTACGTTTGTCCCTTGGAACTTCGTAACGGAAGGTTTCTGGGAAAATAGGCAAATTTTCTAACGACCATTTTGCCCAACGCTCTTCATAAGCTCCTGGAGCAACCATATCTACCAAATGTCCAAAACCATAAGTGATGGTTACTTCACCAGCAAACAATGGATCGCTGATTTCATAATACCCTTCATGTCGCTTTCGCTGTTGGAAGGTTTCGGCATAGGCTTTTGCTTGTGAAGGTTTTTCAGCTAGTATCACCGTCTTCATCTTCTGACCTCCGTTACTTGATTTTTGCGGACTTCTCTATTATGGAACATATTTTCGCATCTGGCAATAAAAAAAAGATACCGTATAGTCGAAATAGGCACAAAAAACATCAAGCAAACAAACGATGTTCCGTTTGCTGCATGATGTTTCCAAAAAATATTCATCTTTAGCTGTCACTCTTGGTTGATCTGCCAGTTGATGCCAAATCGATCAGTTACCATCCCATATAATTGAGCCCACGGAACAGCATCCAGTGGCATCTCAATCTTACCACCCTCAGCTAAGCTTTCAAATAGGCGCTTCGTTTCTTCTTCATTTCTTGTCTGGATGACTAAAGAAACATTATTTCCCACAACTAATTCAGGACCAATTCCTTCTGGCGTATCTGCAAACATAACTAATGTATCATAAATGTTCAGCCGTGCATTCGTGATTAGATTTTTTGCTTCTTCTGGCAAGTTCATTTGTTCTATTCCAGGCATTTCACCGTATGTGGTGATACCTGATGCTTCAGTCTGAAAAACTTTTTCATAAAAAGCGATGGCTTCACGAGACTCATTTTTGAAGTTCAGATAGATATCCAATGAAAACAGCTCCTTTCTTGGTTATAATCTACCATAAGAAAGCGTTTTTTACGAGTGAATCGTTTGATTGATTCATGACAAAAGCCTTGCGCAGCTTCTTCTTAATCTTTTTTATGATCATTTATTCAAAAAATCTGTAATAGCAGATTGATTCATTTGATTATCAATTTCAAGAATACTGCCAGCATAATCACTTTGCCCATAATTCCACGAACCGTCTACTGGCACACTTATTCGATCAATGCCACCAGCTCCTCGTGCAATCGAAAAGAGGTTTTTCGTTAAGAACCAAGCAGTGACATCTGTGGATGTATACCCTAAAGCTTTACCAGCTGCATAAGGCGCACGGATCAGATTCAATGGATTCTTCAATTGGCTGAAGATAGCATTCATTACTTGCTGTTGGCGTCTGACACGGCCAAAGTCTCCTTCTTCATCCATTCGGAAACGTGCGTACTGCAAAAGAACATGTCCATCCATCTTCTGGACCCCTTTTTTAATATCTACACCATCCAGATTCAGATCTTTTTCTGCATCGATCTTCACTCCGTTCATGAATAAGGCATCGATCACTTTTTCAAACGATTTGAAATCGACTTTCGCATAGTATTGACAATCGATTCCAAAATTTTCTACTAAAGTTTGACGCACTAGATCGGCTCCTCCGTATGCATAAGCTGAATTGATCTTATTTTGTCCTACCCCTGGGATCGTAACGAAGCTGTCACGCATAAAAGAAATCAGTTTCGGCTTATGGGAAGGACCATCCAACTGTAAGACCATGATCGTATCGGCTCGCCCGGCATCTTCTCCGCGTGTATCACTTCCAAGGATCAAAATATTATGCGCACCATTCGTCGCTTTTTGCCCATGAAAGGTTTCTGAAGTCGCTGCCTCTAAGCTTGTGTCATGTTCAGCTACATATTTACCAATAAAAAATGAGATACCTGAATAAAGGATCAAAACAAGCAAAATCGATAGAATGATTTTTTTCCACGATCGCTTTCTTCGAGGTTTTAACGGTTTGTTCTTCTTTTGCCGATTGAAAAATTTTTTATTTTTTTGTTGTTCTTCTGCTCTTGGTGCATCTCTGTATATCTGTTGCTCGTATTGGTTCAAATGTTCAAATGAATGCTGCTCTCTTTCATAAATACGGGTAGCATCTTCCTCATTTTCCATACGCGTTCGTTTTCGTTCTCTTCTAGCAAAAATACTCCCCGTATCCCGCTTCAGAGGTTTCGCCTTCTTATGGATGTCCTTATAGCGATCCATCCGACTCATTGTGGTTCCTCCTCGTTTCTTACTGATAAATAAAGGATACGATAACCAATCGACAAAAGCCTATCATTTTTTGATAATTTAATAAAAAATAACGAAATAAATGCTTCGATACATAAAGGATTACTTTTCTTGAGACCGTTTATGCGAGAATAAAAGATCTTTATCTATTATCCTTTTTTAATCAAACAGCTTTTCAATCACATGGATCGGCATCTTTTCCTTTGTCCATAATTCAAACGCGATTGCTCCTTGGTAGATCAACATGCCAAGTCCATTGTATCCTTTTGCTCCTACTTTTTTTGCTTCTTTTAATAAACGTGTTTCTCTAGGTGCATAAATCAAATCAAAAACCGCTAGATTCTCATGCATCATGCTTATATCTAAGAGCGGTGACTGATTGATTTTCTTTCCCATCCCGATATCTGTTGCATTGACTAGAAGACAGCTTTCTTTCAAGTCTTTTCTTAATTGATGCGTATCGGCAAAGTCACGAACTTTTATCTTACAAGAAGTTCGATAGCTGAGTTGTTCGAATGTTTCTTTTACTTGAGCGAATGTTTGGTTGTTTCGTTTATAAACTACGATTTCCTCAGCGCCGTCTAACGCTGCTTGAACAGTGACTGCCTTTGCTGCACCTCCAGCTCCCAGTAGAGTCATTTTTTTCTTTTTGATCGAAATCCCAGCTTCTTGCACGGATTGCATGAAGCCCGCACCATCGGTATTATAGCCAATCAAACGACCCTTTTCGTGCACGATCGTATTCACCGCTCCGATCAATTGCGCTTCCTGGCTTACCTCATCCAGATAAGGAATAACCGCTGTTTTATTCGGCATCGAAAGATTTACACCTAACATATCAAAAGTTCGAATACTTTCGACTGCTTGCTTCAAATTCATTGGATTTACTTGGAAAGCTAAATACACCGCATCGATGTTGTTTGCTTCAAAAGCAGTATTGTGCATCAATGGGGATAAACTGTGAGAAGCAGGATCAGCAAAGAGCCCAGCTAATTTGGTTTGTCCAGAAATCATCTTATTCCTCCTTTGTTCTTACTTCAATAAAAAAAGCCACTTAGCGTTTGATACGAAAAAGTACGAAACGTCTAGGTGGCAAAGTAGCAAATTCTTTTCTCATCGTTTACTTGTCAGAGCAAAGAATATTCTATTTAATTGTTAAAATCATTGACTACGTGATCCTACAAAACACCCAAATATGTTTAATTGTTTATTGTTTTAAGTATAGGATGAATCAAAGGAAGATGTCAATGAGTTTTCAAGTCCTTCTACTGAAAGGAATTTTTCTGTCGAAATCAATCCACTACTTCTTCAAAGAACTGCAAAAGGTCGCCCATTGTCAAATGTTGCTTTTCTTTTTCAGAAATATCTTGAACGATTTTCCCTTTTTGGAGTACGATCAGACGATTTCCGTATTTCAAGGCGTCTTCCATTCGATGCGTGATCATGAGACAAGTCAATTTTTGTTCATTGATCCGCTGATTTGTTAATCGCATTAATGCTTTAGCTGTTTTAGGATCTAAAGCTGCAGTATGTTCATCTAATAATAGTAACTCAGGAGCTGTGATCGTCGCCATCAGCAAGCTTAATGCTTGGCGTTGACCACCAGATAATTCACCCGCTGGAGTATCCAAGTGTTGCTCTAGGCCATTACCGACTTCTTGACATAGTCTGAAAAAATCTTCTTTTTGATTTTTCAAGTTACGTAAACGGAATTTCCGTTTTTGACCTCTTTTTTGTGCAAGTAGCAAATTTTCTGCTACTGTCATCCGAGGAGCCGTTCCCATCTTGGGGTCTTGGAAAACTCGAGAAAGGAATCGTGCTCTTTTTTCTTCTGAATCTTTTGTGATCAGCTGATCTTTAAAAGAGATTAATCCTTGACTGAGTTGAAGCGTACCAGCGATCGTATTGAACAGTGTGCTTTTTCCAGCACCATTCCCGCCAAGGACAGTGATGAAGTCCCCTTCTCTGATTGTAAGGTTAATTTCATCCAATAGTACTTTCTCTTCATTCATTCCATTGTTTACGACTTTTCTGCCATTTTTGATTGTCAATATATCAGTCATTACTATGCCTCCTTCTCAAAACCCGTTTTTAAGTTCAGTGCTTTCTTCAATTGCGGGATCATCAGACAAATAGCTAAGATGATAGCGGAGAACAACTTCAGATAAGTCGTGTCAAACCCTAGTTTGATTACTACTAAAATCAATAGCTGATAAATGATACTGCCGACAACAATAGCAATCAATCTTTCTGCTAGCGTCAATTCTTGGAAGATCACTTCACCGATGATGATGGAAGCAAGACCGATGACGATTACGCCAATCCCTTTATTTACATCTGCATATCCGTCGTTCTGGGCAATCAGCGCACCGGATAATGCAATGACACCGTTCGACAAAGTTAAACCTAAAATTTTCATACGATCGGTTTTTATCCCTAACGACCGAGCCATCGTTTCGTTGTCTCCTGTCGCAATATAGCCTTGACCCAAATCTGTATTGAAGAAGAATAGCAGTACAGCAATCAAGATGCCCAAAGAGATGAAGCCAAGAAGGACTGTGTCAAAGTAATCAGGTAACCCAAAGCGATGGAAGCTGTCTTGTAGAATCGGATGATTCAATAAAGAAAGATTTGGTGTTCGCATCACAAACAAAATAACTGAGTTCAATCCTGACATCACTAAAATCCCTGCTAAAATAACCGGTATCTTTCCTTTTGTATAAAGTAACCCCGTAACGAGTCCTGCTATCATGCCAGCACCTACGCCTAATAATGTAGCTACAATCGGCGCTACCCCATGAGTAATAGCTGTCACACAGACAGCAGCACCTAATGGGAAGGACCCTTCTGTCGTCATATCAGGAAAGTCTAAGATCCGATAAGTCATGAAAATCCCTAATCCTAATATTGCCCAAAGCATGCCTTGTGAAATAGCTGATACGATCATTTGTCATCCTCCTTAGATGTTTCTTGCTGCGAGTCATCTGTAATGATTTTGGCTTTTTCCTTCATCGATTGGGGAACAATGATTCCTAAGCGATCAGCTTGAGATTGATTGATCACTGTATCCCCTTGATCAAATGTATAAACAGGCGTCGTTTCCGGTTTTTCTTTTCCACTCGCAAGTTCTGCTGCCATCTTACCGCTTTGAAGCCCTAATTGATATTGATTGATCCCGATTGTTGCTAGTCCACCTTGTTCCACCATTGTATCCACAGATGGAATGACGGGGATATTTGCTTTGTTTGCTTCTTTTACCACTGTTTGCATCGCATTGGCAATGGTATTATCTAATGGAACATAGATAAAATCGACTTGTCGGCTCATCACTTGAACGGTTTGTGCAATCTCATTAGTGGAAGGCACCGCATATTTTACTGATTCTAACCCTTCTTTTTTTGCAGCTTCTTCTGCTTGTACTACTTGGTATTTTGAATTATCCTCTGAAGAAGCATACAAGATTCCGACTTTTTTTGCATTTGGCAACAAATCAGAAGCAAGCTTGATTTGTGAAGCAACAGGCGGCTGATCAGAAACACCTGTTACATTACCACCAGGTTTCTCTAAAGAAGCGACTAATCCAGCCCCCACAGGATCCGTTACAGCACCTAACACAACTGGGATCGATGAAGTCGTGTTTGCTAATGATTGAGCAGCAGGTGTTGCGATTCCAATCAAGACATCTGGATCAGATTGTACTAGCTGTTGACTCATTGTGGCTAGCTTGCTCTGATCGGCTTGTCCATTTTGAAATTTGATCTCAAGATTTTCTCCTTCTTTTAATCCTTCTTCTTTCAGACCATCTTTGATTCCTCGATAAATCTCATCTAATGCCGGATGGCTCACGTATTGCAGTACCCCAACAACTGTTGTTTTTTTTGTCTGGTTCGTCGAAGTACTTTCTTTTTCGCCTGAGGCTTTTCCATAAATAAATGCGCCTGCTAAATAAACTAAAATAATTACTACAACTGTTATTAATCGTTTGTTTTTCATTTTTTTCCTCCTGCAAAGTCAATCTTTTTATTTATTATAATTAGGCAAGTATCCAGTCTACAAAAAAAGACAATGGCCAAAGCGGTCATTGTCTTTACACAAAAAACCGCATAGATTCTAATCTATGCGGCAGTCAATGTTCATGTCTAGCATAGATACAAGCTTTAGAAATGCACTCTAAAAAGTTGTATCTATGGGAAAGTCTCACCATTAATACAACTTATCTACGCCAGCTGCGCCAATTTTTTTTGTTTTCTGCTGAAATACGTTTTGATAAGTTCATTACAGGTCACCCTTTCCTTAAGAATTGATTTAAGTCTAATCGAATTTTTGAATTTCGTCAACTATATTTTTTTATTTTTTATTTGTTATTTTGAAGATCAAACATCACTTGTTCTGATAATTAAAAATAGCGCTATATAGACCCACCGTTTCATCGCGCCAATGTCTCAATTAGCAATCTCGGAATTTTGGGAAGTTACTCCCGTTCTATCCAATTCTTCTTCTAATTGTTTGATATTGGCTAACGGAAGTCGATTCAGTTCAGGGATCAACTCCTTATCAAAATCAGTTATTCCTCCCTTACCCGCAGTTATCCGATTTGCTTCTTTTCCTCCATCAAAGAAAATAAATGTCACTTCATCCGTTCGTATGTTATATTTTTGTTCCAGTTCATGTACATCATAAACGATCGGATAATAAAAGATCGGTCGATTCAATTCTTCCATAAGCTCAGGATCATTAAAAACATCAAGCATGTCCTGATAGGTTTTCCCGTTCGGTTTGCTGAACATCACCGATATCGCCCGGCTTTGTTTGATTTTCTGATCAGCTTTGCTGTAATCAAAAGGTTTCAATTTGCTGGTTGGTATGGACGAATAAACGAGACTATTTACTTGCTCTTCTCGGATTTTTTCCGGCAATAAAAACATTGCAACTGTTAACAGCAATGATAAGATGAGCAGAAAAACAAGACGTCGAAAATACTTACTTGGATTTTCTGCGAATGACACTGAGAAATGTTCATTCATTTCTTGTACTCTCGATTTAACTACTTCCCAAATAACAAACACCTTCTTTTCTACTTTTTCTCCTATTTTTTATTATACCTAAAAATTTGGATTTCAACGATAGAAACACTGTTTTTTATGTAATTAGTCCAAGATTTTTCTAGACTTTTGCTTTACTATTCGGCCAAATTGGTTTTTCTTCTTTTTTTCGTTATAATGAATATACTTATGAAAAGAAATGAGGAATGAACCATGTCCTTTGATGGTGTATTTACCCACGCGATGGTCAACGAATTGCGTGAAACGTTACTATCTGGCCGAATCTCGAAAATCCATCAGCCTTATGAAAATGAAATCGTGCTGGTGATTCGTTCACGCGGCAAAAACCATCGATTATTATTATCTGCGCACCCAAGTTATGCTCGTGTACAGATTACCCAAATCGATTATCAGAATCCTGATAATCCGCCTAACTTCGTGATGATGCTTCGAAAATATTTGGATGGCGCTATTTTAGAAGACATCGAACAAATCGAAAATGATCGAGTGATCCATTTCCACTTTGCTAAACGAAACGAGTTGGGTGATCTACAAAATATCATATTGATCGTTGAATTAATGGGACGTCATAGTACGATCGTCTTAGTTAATCGAGAAACTGGAAAAATACTGGATGCGATCAAACACATTGGAAGCTCTCAAAACACTTATCGTTCTTTGCTTCCTGGTGTAGAATATGTTGCTCCGCCAAAACAAGAGGTCTTGAACCCATTTAGCTCCGAGAAAGAAAAAATCTTTCAGCGGCTTTCCCAAACTGAACTAGAGCCAAAAGCAATCCAACGTCAGTTTCAGGGAATCGGTTTCGATACCGCTCAAGAGCTGACCAAAAGATTACTGGAACGTCCTAATGAAAAGATGGTTGTATGGGACGAATTTTTCTCAGCCATCAGCCATCAGCCTATTCCTACTTTTTACGAAACGGAAAATAAAGATTTTTTCACACCGATTTCTTATCAGGTATTGTCCGAACAGGCATCTGCTGTAACAGCTTATCCAACACTCAGTCAATTATTAGATAGCTATTATCACGAAAAAGCAGAGAAAGATCGGGCAAAACAACAAGGCGGAGAGCTGATTCGAAAAATCGAAAATGAACTAAAACGAAATAAAAATAAATTGAAAAAACGTGAACAAACACTCAAAGAATCCGAAAACGCTGAGAATTACCGTAGAGATGGCGAACTACTTACTACTTTTCTGACACAAGTACCACGCGGCGCAAAAGAAGTTGTTTTACCTAATTATTATGAAGAAGATCGGCCAATCAAAATAGCACTAGATCCGGCGCTGACACCAAATCAAAATGCACAGAAATATTTCCATCGTTACCAAAAGCTGAAGAACGCTGTTAAGCTGATTGGCGAACAAATCCAAGAAGCCAAAGATGAAATCCAATATCTTGAATCTGTCTTATCTCAACTGGAAATTGCCGGCCCAATGGATATCGAAGCAATTAAAGAAGAATTGACTTCAGAAGGATACCTGAAAAAGAAGAACTTAAAAAAACAAAAACGTAAGAAACCATCTCAGCCTGATCAATACTTTTCTTCTGACGGAACGCTCATTCTTGTTGGTAAAAACAATCTTCAAAATGACCAGCTGACAATGAAGACAGCTAAAAAAACCGACTATTGGCTTCATGCAAAAAATATACCCGGTTCGCACGTCATCATTAAAAGTGTCAAGCCCTCAGATGAAACAATTACAGAAGCTGCCGAGTTAGCTGCCTATTTTTCAAAATACCGATACTCTGCCCAAGTGCCGGTTGATCTTGTACAGGTAAAGCATATCCGAAAACCAAATGGCGCCAAGCCTGGTTATGTTATTTATGAAAACCAAAAGACGATTATCGTGACACCAGAAGAAGAAAAAATTACAGCTATGAAACAAAACAGGTAATCAATGAATGTTTCTAGAATCATATTTGCGTACTTTCCCACAACAGCAATTAGTTATAAATTGTTTGCTACAAAAAGAGGAGTTGTGACAAAATTCTGTCACAACCCCTCTTTTTTGATTAACGGTGTTCAATAAACAGCGTTCTCATCTGCTTTTCTTAGCTCTGCTGGTCCAGTAACTGAGTAAGCTCTTTGATAAATCTTTGAGCGATTTCACTGAGCGGACGTTTCGCCGAATAAATGATATAAAATTCATTTAGTTCGCCTTCTGCCAAAGGGATTAACCGCAAATGCTCGCGAATCCCTCCAATCACAATACCAGATCCTGAAGCGTAAGCATCAGTTTCAAGAACGATATTCATCAAAGTACCTCGATCACTCGTATAAATCACTGTTTCTTGATCAGGGATCTCGATAAGGTCTTCATAAAAATACGGGAAATTATTTCCATCCTGTGTAAAACGAACTTGAGGATAAGATAACAATTCTTCTTTGGTGATCTCTGCGTGTTCAGCTAATGGATGTCCTTGCCTTAAAAAAATATGCGTTTTGAATTTTCCAATGCTGCGGCCACTTAGCTCTCCTTGTTGTAAATATCTTCTGATACCAGCTTGATTATGCTCATTCATATAAATAATGCCGATCTCACTGTGCTGCTCTTTGACTTCTTCGATCACTCTCGCTGTTGTCGTCTCCATGATCCGGAATTGTTTGATCTCGTCTTTGAATTCCTCGAGTAGCTGTGCGGTCAAAGGACCTAAGAAATCATAATGCTGGGCAGCGATCGAAAAATTGTCTCTCTTTTCACTCGTTAGATAGTGAGTTTCTAATGTATCAAGCTGGACCAATATTTTCTCGGCACGATTTAAGAAGTCTTGCCCTTCTTCTGTTAAATATGCCCCTCGATTCGTTCGAGTAAACAGCGTGATCCCTAACTCGGTTTCTAATTCTTTGATACCAGCTGAAAGACTTGGCTGGGAGACAAACATTTTCTTTGCCGCTTCTCTGAAACTACCATTGTTTGCTACAGCGACCACGTATTTCATCTGCTGAATATTCATTGCTCAAACTCCTCGAAATAATAAATTTCTCTTCCATTCAAGGGCTGGATTGGTCGGTTGTTCGGTCGAGCATACTGACCATCGAAGGGGAGAAGAAACTCTTGGTTCAGTTTTCCTACATGATCCATTACAAACCATTGGATTGGCCCGCTGGTAGGCGGAGTTGTCAATGAGCCAATATAATGGAAATGGCTTTTTTGCTCCGGAAAGAACACATCCGGATTTACCCAATGCTCATGTTTTTCTAAGTTCCAACTTTCCCCATTTTCTTGATTATACAGCCAACCTTCCTGTACCATTAGCTGGTACATGACACCCACAACTAGATTCTCTTTTTTGCTGTTCATATGAACAAAATGAAATTCAATATCTTCCTGTTTTCCGTTGATGATATGTTCAGAAGGCAAGTGGAAATGAATATCTGTCAAATAATAGCGTTCTTTCTTGAACTCTACATAACTGAGTTGGTCAAAAGGTACTAAATGAATCGTGTTTTTGAATTCCTTGTCAGTAAACCGTTGCTTTTGATAATGAAAGGAAAGCGTGTCTCCTTCTATTTTGGTTTCTTCCCCCTTGGTCAAATGAATAGGCGACTGCAATGGAAATTCCGCACCTCTCGCAAACCAATCACATAAACTCGCCCAATTTTCCGGACCTTTGTCTCCAGAATAGCCCCATTCGACATCCATATTCTTTTTCAACTATACTTCCCCCTGCATCTCATATCATTTTTATTTTTCTTCTTTCTTTACAATCGTTGAGACGGTTTCTAAAAACGCCTCTTTTCCATAAAATTCCTGGTTCAATAGTTCCGGAAATATCTCTTTAAAGAAATACTGAACAGAAGGCCGATGTTCAAAGCTTTTAATCGTAGTCACTGCCTCAATGAACATCTCCTTATAAACTTTTTCCGGGTTATTTTTGATGATTTCATCAAAAGATTCATAAAGAAGGTCAACCTTATCTGAAATGGCTAATAGTTCTCCTTCTACGGTTTCATCTTTTCCTTCGAACAACCGACGGCGATAAACTTCTTGGAACTCAGCTGGAATCTCTTGGTTGATGAATTCGTCCGTCATCTTTTCTTCAACTGTTTGCAGCATCCCTCTTAACTCTTTGCTTGCGTATTTCACCGGCGTTTTGATATCACCAATAAAACGCTCTGTGTAGTCATGATTCAATGATTTTTCATAGAGCAGTTTCCAATCGATCGGTTGTCCATTCGCTTCTTCAATGTCTCCTAGAACTTGCGCAATAGATGCTACACGATACGAATGTGCTGCAACTGTATGCTCTGTATATTTAAAAAATCCAGGTGCCCTTGTGATCGTCTCTAAATTGTTCAATCCTAAAATAAATTCATTCAATCCCATAAAAGTTACCTCCCTTTGAGATTTCTTTTTCCGAATATCATATCATTAAATAACTGATATTCGCAACATTTCCGCTCTTTACCATTTTTGAAACAGCTCCCTTACCAAAAAATAGAGAAAATCTATATATAATAGAAAAAAGAGAAGAGATTATTCTCTTCTTTCTGCTAACCAGTCTTAGAAAAATGAATTTTAAAAAAATCAAAAACTGATCACGATAGAAGTTTCTTTTCATACCTGATGAAAAGATGCTTCTCGCAATCAGTTTTTGGATTGTTTTTATATTGATTGACAATCATTTTTTCTCTCAATCAATTAATTATATGCCTAAGATTCTTGTTCAAAAATTTCACGAAATTTCGGAGCATTTAAATCTTTTTCAGATATTTGTGCAGGATTATTGGTATCGATAGGAATGGGCCATGTAATGCCTAATTCAGAGTCTAGCGGGCATAATGCGACTCCCGGCATCCCGGGCACCCATTCATTATCAAAAAAGTAAAGATATTCTGTATCATCGTCAAGAGCTTGGAATCCATTGCATACTCCTTGAGGAACAAAAACTTGGATCCCTGGTTTTAGAAGAACTGTGACAACCTTGCCGATGGTCTTGCTATGGGGTCTTGTATCTACGTACACACCAAAAGCAGAGCCGTGAGCAACAGTAACCAGCTTCGACATCGCTTCTCCGTGAAGACCACGAACTGCTCCTTGTTTCGTTCTAGTTAGATTCACCTGTTTCCATGAAGAAACAGCATAAGGAATGATTTCAGAATAACTACTTTGTCGATAAAGCTCACGTACTGTTCCACGATCATCCGTCACCATTTTTGTATGGATGATTTTCAAGCCTTCGATACTAGATTCAGAGGTGGATAAAGAATTGCTTTTTGTTGTCATATTGATGCTCCTAACAGTCATTTTTGACTATTATTCCACCATATCATACAATCGTCAACCCATTCTAGAACGTATAGCTACAAGAATTTAGTATTTTTTGAAGTACTATATATCGTAAGTTTCGATTATTTGGATGATATCATTCAACTCATCAATCACGATATCTGCTTGTGCCTGATCAAGGGGCAGATCTTGCTTTAATGCAATCGTATATAAATTAGCTGCTTTTGCTGATGCAATACCAACAGGAGAATCTTCTACTGCGATGCAATGTCTAACATCCAATGCATTTACTGCGATTTGATAAATTTCTGGATGTGGTTTGCTTTTAGATAGCTTTTCCCCTGAAATGACAAAATCGAAGTATGGTGCTAAAGCATTCTGTGTCAGCATTTTGTCGATTTCTCTTTGCGGAGAAGAAGAAGCAAGAGCAATTTTGATACTTTTCTTTTTTAAATAATCCAAGATGTCTTCCGCACCCTTTCGCAGTGCTATTTTAAAGTCAATAGGATGTTTTTCCCGGTACGCAAGGTATTCTTTTCTAAGATCAGCTCGTTGGTCTTTTTCTGAGACCAATACTTCCCAAATCCCATTTTCTGTCAGTCCAACGAAATCCAACTTATTCGTCGAACCTGGTAGGATGTTTTTTTCTTTGAAAAATTGCATACGTCGATCAAAATAAAAGTTTTCTGAGTCAATTAAGACACCATCCATATCAAAAATCATGCCTAAATTCACAAACCTTCCTCCTATCCATAAATAATTTCATGAATCAATCGTAATTCCAATGTGGAAATCTTGATAGTATACTCACTCTCTATTTCGAAAAAGGCACGATGAATCTGTTCCATTTCTGCACCTGCTTGAGTCGTATATTCCTCTATATCTTCTTGTTCATCCACACTTTCTTTCCTTAAAATTCGTTCAATCATACAGCAACAATGTAGGTATAGTAAAAACAACTTACTATTAGATAGAGTAATCTCTAAGGTTTCCTCAGCTATGGATACAGCACTTTGCACTAAACGCAATAGTTTAGTTGCGTCCAAAATCGTTAAATTCTCGATGATTTTATTAATTGAAAAGCTGAACATCAGCTGTTCTTTTAAATCTTTATCACGTATGTCAAAATAATCTTGTAGAATTGAAATAAACTTCTCAACATCTTCACCGTTAATTAAATGATCAAGACCAATATAAGGAACCTGTTCGATTTTGGGATCTTCTGTTCCTACAATCATCAATACTTCATATATCTGGAAAGGATCCTCATACATTTTATTTTTTTGCAATTTTTTGTAATCATACGGAATAATCGTCAATTCTTTGCAATGATTTTCTAAACAAGATTCCAAAATCTCTTGTATTTGAGTAGCTGAACCTATTCCAGTGTAACAGCAAGTTAAGATTGCCTGTGTTTTTTCTTTTTTTGGTAGAATTAGCTGTTTTTTAACTTTGTTTTCTATATCGATTTTTTGGCTGATTTCTGCGATAGACATTTGTCTTTGAATCAACTGCCCAATCTCCAATACAAGAGGCGTAGAGACATAATCGATAATCAGCAGTGGTCCACGTATTTTATCTGCTAGCTTTTTTCCGATTTCGTTCAACGACCCCATATCTACTAATAAAATCAACCCGGCGTCCGTTTGATGATCATTGATAAAGCGAATAACTTGTTCTTCTACTTTAGCTAACGTGATATTGATTGGCATATCATAAGCTTGAAAGATATTCTGCTTCAGCATCCGATTGCCTACGTTCGCCATACTGCTAGCAGTAGAATAACCATGAGCTAAAATGACACTCTTGATTTTCTTTTCTCCTAGCGTGATCTGCAGCCCATGAAAATAAAAGGAAATAAAAATCAAATCTTCCTCTTTAAAATCTTGATCTAATTGTCGAGAAATATGTCCTAGTACTTTTTTAGCATACCAATAAGAAGTATCTATGGAACTCGAAACCAATTCTAACAACTTGTCTTTGACACTTTGCCATTCATGGTTTTCTGCAATCATATCTGTGTTGTTTTTATGGTAGAGATACTGCGCTAGGGCAATCACACGATTACCATCTTGTTCCAATCCGTAGTTTTCATGCATCCATTCAAAAGTTTCTCGTATCTGATAGGTTAGTACAGAATAAAATGATTCTTCTTTCGAATAACTATCTTTAAAAATAAACTCGTCCATCAAATGATTGATTCGATTTACCGTATGATCAATAAAATCTTTGATCATTAATTCTTGCTTTTCAACTTTTTGATACATTTGCACTATTTTTTCAAATAACTGCCTGATCTGCCTGACTTCTGAAGATTCTAAAAAGACTTGATTAGCTGTATGTGGCAAATATTGGCGGTCTGGTAAAGCTTTGATTGTTTTTTTCAGCTGCTCTTTTAGCTGCATTGTATTTTCAGTTGGAAGATCCTTCAAACGAACTCGAATAGACAGACTATTTTGATTTTTGGCGTACGCACTACCGCAGACATATTTCACGATGTTTTTTATCTTCCCTACATTGCCTTCTAGGTCACTATTAAGCAAAAAGTCCACTAGTTGATAACTTACATCGATGCGTTTTGACAAAATATTCGCTTCATTGATAAAAAATGTGTCTATCAGTTGCATACGCTCTGATTGCGGGCGACGTTCATAATTCGGCAACATGACAATCACTGGCAAACGGCGAATAAAGGTCGGCAAAAATGTTTGATAGACATTCTCAGTTGTTGCAAATATCATACGGACGTTTGCTTTATGTCTGATTGCATTGTCCCCCATCGGTGAAATTTCTCCTGTATCCATAAATGTAAAAAGCTTTTCTTGCCCTTCATCACTTAAGCGGTGTACCTCATCCAAAAATAATACGCCATTATCAGCTTTTTCTATCAATCCAATATGTTCTTTTTCCGCTCCAGTAAATGCTCCTTTGACATGGCCAAACAAAGCAGAAGACAAGAGTTCAGGATTGTTGAAATATTGGGCACAATTATAAGAGATAAACGGAGCATCTTTTGGGATGACCTTTTCTGCTACAGCATATTCATAGATTTTTTCTGCTAAAAATGTTTTTCCTGAACCGCTATTGCCTGATAAAAGAATAGGTAACCCATTCCCAGGATAAAGTACTGCTGTCTTTATTTGATCAACTACTTCTCTTAAGCTGCCATTTGCTCCAATCACCGTTTCTAATGCATTGGCTTTTTCTGCTGCAAATAAGTCTTCCCAAGTTTCATATTCAGATTCTCTGTGGAAAATGCCAAGTTCAACTAAAGTTTCAACATGTAAAAAAGAGACGGGGTAACTCTTGACCTTGACCAATACTCCTTCTTTCATTCCTTGATTTAAGTAGAAACTTGTTGTACTGCGATTCAAACCGACATTTTCGCTAATTGATAAAGCTGAAAAATCTTCTGCATGATGCTCACTATAATTTTTTGTCAGCTCTTTTAAATATTTTTCTACTTTTTTATTCATGATCAACACCACCCAATTTACTCTTGCTCAATCAATTGTACGAGAATAAGAAACCCTTTTCAATGCAAGGGAAGAAAAGCCGAGGCACTTGGCCTCAGCTCTAATTTAATACTTTAGTTTCCACATATAACGACGCTTTGTCAGCGGATGCTGGCGTACTTCAGCTAATTCTTCTGCATAGACACGGAATACTGCTGTGATGACGAATGGATTGAAGTAATCAAGAACCTCTTTCGCAATGTGGGCTGACAGTCCCCAATCTAGAGCATCTACGATTTCTATTTTTGCATCGAAACGATTCAAAAAGGTCAGTGCTCGAGCATCCATTTGACGCGTACGACCATCATTCATCAATAAGATAAATGGTACGTCTTTGTCCGTGATTTCAAATGGACCATGGAAAAATTCACCAGAATGGAAAGTACCAGAGTGAATCCATTGCATCTCCATCATTAAACAAATAGAAGTGGAATACGCAACTTCATGAGTGGCTCCTGAACTCATAACATATATCACCTTTTCATTTTTGAAACGTTCGGCGAATTTTTTTGCTTGAAGACGTGCTCCCTTTGCGCTTTCTTGCGACAAATCATAAATTTTGTCGAAACCATCCATCATCTTGTCGTAGTCTTTATACCCTTCGATCTGATTTAGTAGTTCAACTGCAAGTTCTAAGCAGTAACCTGTTTTTTCTAGTTTTGCCGCGTAATCTTCTGTGAAACGATGATAAATCACATAGTCTGCATCTTTCGTTAACGGAGAATCTACGCTATGTGTTAAACTAATAACTGTGGCACCTTGTTCTTTCGCTACTGCGTTAGCTTGAACAGTTTCAGGAGTCGTACCTCCCAATGAAGCTGAAATAACTACAGTATGATCGTTGATCGAGCGAGGTGTCGCATAATTGAATTCATTTGCCGTAAAGTGGCTGATACGTAATTTGTTTGCGTTTTGTTCTAAAAAATATTTTGCTGGATATAGATCTGCTTTCGATGCACCACAGCCGACAAATACGATGGACTCCACCTCTTTGTTCGCGATGATTTCTTTGACGATATCTTTTGGACTTAATGTTGAATTCATGTTTGAATTCCTCCTCATACTATTTATTTTTAACCTAAATTAGGTTGGTCCCTTAATTAAAAATCCCGCATAAACTTAGTAAAACACCACCAGCGATACAAATAGTGAGCATCAAACCGGTCCGAACTTTCTTTTGCAACAACCAATACATAAAAAATGTCAGCCCTAAAGGAATCAACTGGGGCATGATATTATCTAAAACATCCTGTAAAACAAACGCCTTGCCGAATCTTAGCGGTGTGGTGATCCCAATCATGCTAGCAATCATAGCTCCAATGACCATCAAACCGATAATCGTACAAACATACATCACTTTATCCATCAGACCTTCTTGATACAGTTTCGCTAAATATTTATTCCCAGTATTATAACCAATTTTTCCGCCATAATATGTAACGAAAAAGGACGGAATGAAGGAGATGATGATGGCCAAGATAGGGCCTAAGATACTACCTTGCTGAGCGAGATTGATTCCAAAGCCAAAGGCCAAAACACGTATGGTTCCTTGGAAGAAAGAGTCTCCGATTCCTGACAAAGGTCCCATAAGCGAAGTCTTCAAAGCACTGATGGTTTCCGGATTGAAATTCTCTTGATCTTCGGCATATTGTTCTTCCATAGATGCTGCTAGTCCTAAAACGAATGAACTTGTTTGCGGCGTACAATTGTAGTAAGCCATGTGCCGCTCATAAGCATCGATTTTCTTTTGTTTGTCTTCTGGCTTGTCATAGATTTTATCGATGATTGGTGCGATACCATACATAAACCCCATATTCATTTGTCGTTCGTAATTCCACGAAGCTTGTATTGCCCACGAACGCCAGAAAAATTGCCAATACTTCCAACTATTTTGATCTTTCTTAGTCATAAAAAAACTCCTTTCTATAAATCATCTAAAGGATCAGGTTCGCTTACAGCTGTCCTATTATCTTTACCATTGAATTTGACTTGTGCCATCACAAAGGCCACAATGCAAGCAAAAGCTGCGATACCTGTGATGCTTAATTCGGAGTAAGCTGTGATTAGAAAACCAAGTAATAAAAACGGGATCATTTTTTTCGTCAACATCGTTTGTAACAACAAAGCAAAACCATATGCTGGTAAAATTTTGCTTGCTAAAGTCAGACCATTTGTCAACCATACTGGGATACTGCTCACGATATTTTTCACTAAATCTGTTCCAAAGTAAACAGCTAAAAAGATAGGGATAAAATACATCAGTGAATATAAGACCGTACCATAGATTATGTGGATCCGTCGTGCTCTGCTGAACTTTCCTTCATTGATTAAATTATCTGCCCAATGTGTCAGATTTGAGAGTACCGTCCGCATCAATATTCCAAGCATTTGTCCTAACACAGAGATTGGAATGGCAATAGTCAGAGCAGTTTCAGCATTGGAGCCAGATAGAATAGCAAAAGCTGTAGCAATAATGGACGCCATATTCATATCCGGTGGAGCTGCTGCTCCAATATTTACCAGACCAAGCGACATCAATTCCAGAGAAGCACCAACCAACAAACCTTTTTCCAAGTCACCTAATACTAACCCAACTAGCGTACTCACGATTAAAGGCCGTTCAAAATTCATCCTCCCTAGTAGTCTAGAGTCCAAGATGCACATGATTCCGACCAGACCTAAGGCAATCGATTGAAACAACATAACGTAAACTCCTTTCTTTTTAAATCATTGTATTCAAATCCTCTTTTTTGGAGGTTGGAACCTGTTGCATGAACTGTTTGATGCCCATTGATTTTAGTGCTTTCGCATCTTCTATCTCATTTTCAGTCAAGAAGATAGCATTACTGAATTGTTTTGATCCTTCTTTTTTTATGATGCCTCCGTAATTGATTTCCTTAACGTTTGAGTAATTTTCGCAAAACTGACGAACATCTTTGGTATTGCCAAAGATCATCATGATGTTTTCGCTCAATGCTTCTATTTTAGATATTTTTGTCAATGTATTTTCAACGGTAAGTATATTGAGTTTGATTCCTTGAGGTTTTGATAGTTCTAAAGACATTTTTTTAAATTCATCGTTGGCTGCTTCATCATTCACCACTATAAGTCGGTTGATTTGCAAAGATTTACTCCAAGAAAACACCACTTGTCCATGTAACAATCGGTGATCGATACGAATGAACTTGATCATAGATCATCTCCTCCTTCATTTGATTTTTTTAGTAATCGATTGCAATCAATCAATGACTGCCGACTTTCTTCAATAATCAATTCTAAATCTGCAGCAGCAATTGGGTTAACTTGCGTGGCAATTGAAATCACCAAGGGTAGATTCATTCCAGTGATCAATCGTATTGCTGGCTCTTTCTTTAACAGTCCTATCATTTCATTATTGACACTTCCTCCTAAGATATCTGTGAGAATAAATAGATTTTCTTTTCCTAATTTTGTAACTATACTTTGTATTTGTTGTTCTATCGGCTCATCTTCATCGCGATAAGCTGATAATGCATAAATATTAGTGGCAGGTCCCAAGATCATTTCAGCTGTTTGTTTTAGCCCTTGAGATAATGCGCCATGACTAGCTAGAATAATCGTATTCATTTTCATTTCCTCCTCGCTGACAATTTTATATAAAGCAAATACCGTGCCAACTTCTGTTCAGCCTGTAAAAGCTATAGTTACAACTATTTCCCAACACTTTTATCATTTACTGATAAGTGTTCAATCGATTTTGTAAAAGTGTTGGACTGCTTTTCTACATATATAAAACAAAGATAGCCCCTCGACTGTGGGATAGGAACACAGTTGAGGGGCTATTTTGACTCGTTGAAGTCGTTCATACTTTGTGTAATCAACGCTATTGAAGATCATGCATATGTATCTTATGGATATATTTCCTCATCAAAATCATCCATGCAGGATTATGAAAAAATAAGGATACAGTTTATGTAACTGTATCCTTAAAAAATATAACGGTGTAGAGAAATGGTAATTTAGAAATATTCAAAATAACATAGCTTTATTTCTTTAATTATCTATGTTTTTTGTACTTAAGACTGCCAATTTTCAGGATCTTTTTTCCATTCTTTTAGCAGAGTTAATTCTTGCTCATCGATATAACGATCTTCTAAAGCTGCTTCAATCAATACAGAATAATTGGTCAACGTCATAAGAGGGATTTCGGCTTTTTCGAAATTTGCTTTTCCTTTTGGCAACTCATACGTAAAGATAGCCGCAACACCAAGGATATCCGCACCTTCTCTTTTTGCTGCTTCAGCTGCTTCCAAGACACTTCCGCCTGTAGAAATCAAATCCTCGATCACAACCATCTTCTGACCTTCAAATATACGTCCTTCGATTTGGTTACCTTTCCCATGATCTTTCGCCTTACTTCGAATATAGACCATTGGCAAATCCAGTATTTCCGCTACCCATGCGGCATGAGGGATTCCTGCTGTTGCAGTTCCAGCAATCACTTGTACTTCAGGGTAAGCTTCTTTGATTTTGCTTGCTAATCCTTTTGCGATCTCTTTTCGGACTTTTGGATAGCTCATCGTGATTCGGTTATCACAGTAAATTGGGCTTTTGATTCCACTTGCCCATGTAAAAGGATTACTTGGATTTAAAAATACTGCTTCAATTTCTAATAAGTCTTTTGCGATACTTTGTTCAACATTCATTTTAGGTTAGCTCCATTCTGTTTGAATCGTTTGATATGCTTTATAAGGATTAGTTGACTGAGTGATTGGTCGACCTATAACGATAAAAGTTGAGCCGATCTCTTTTGCCTGAGAAGGTGTGACTACTCTTGTCTGATCTCCTGCGACTGTTCCTTCTGGTCTTATACCCGGAGTTAAGCAAACAAATTCGTCTCCTGCCATTTCTTTGATCGCTTCTACTTCCCAAGCAGAAGAAACCACACCATCTAATCCTGCTTTTTTGGCACAGCTAGCATAATGGATCACACTTTTTTCTAAAGAAACTTCGATTAGTTGATCGGCATGCATTTCTTCTTCACTTGTAGAAGTAAGCTGAGTGATAGCTAGAAGTAGCGGACGTTTTCCACCTTCTGGAGTCCCCTCTTCTAATCCTCGCATTGCCGCCTCCATCATACGAATACCGCCAGCGGCATGAACACAGGTGAGATCAACACCAAGCTTTGCCAATCCCCGCATTGCTTTTTCGACCGTATTCGGAATATCGTGAAGTTTCAGATCTAAAAATACATTATGACCAGCCTCTTTTAGATAACGTACGATTTCAGGTCCTTCTTGGTAGAACAATTCCATTCCGATTTTCACAAACAATTTTTCTTCTTCTGGGAAAAATCGAAGAAAGTCTTCTACCTCTTGCCTAGTTGAAAAATCTAATGCAATAATTGGTCGTTGGTCTAGTTGATTCATCGTTCACGTTCCTCTCTCACTTCTTTGATTAATCTTTCCAGTGACTCAATACCTAGTTCGCTCATTCGCACAGGGAGCTCTTTAATTAGTTTAGGACAGATATACGGATCGGTGAAATTCGCGGTCCCTATAGCTACAGCACTTGCTCCAGCCATAAACATCTCAAGAACATCATCCACTGTCTGCACGCCGCCCATCCCAATGATTGGAAGGCTGGATATACTTGCTACTTGGTGAATCAAACGAATAGCGACAGGCTTGATTGCTGGTCCGGAGAGTCCACCTGTTTGATTGGCTAAAATCGGTTTTCTTGTCTTAAGGTCAATCCGCATACCAAGAAGAGTATTGATCATCGTAAACCCATCTGCCCCTCCAGCTTCGATTGCCTGAGCGATTGGAACGATGTCTGTTACATTTGGGGACAATTTGACATAGACAGGAACAGAAGAAACTTTCTTTACTGCTTGTGTTAATTGAAAAGCAACATCAGGATCTGTTCCAAAAGCAATTCCGCCATGTTTGACATTTGGGCAAGAAATATTCAGCTCGATTGCTTTCACATTTGGCGCTTCGCCAATTTTGCTACAAACTTCTACATAGTCTTCTTCACAAGCACCAGCAACATTTGCGATGATGGGTAACTCATTGTACTCCTCTAATTCTGGAAGAAGTTTATGCATAACAACGTCTATACCAGGATTTTGCAAACCAATTGCATTCAACATGCCAGATGGTGTTTCCGCCACTCTTGGTGTGGGATTGCCAAAGCGGGCATTTGGAGTCGTTGCCTTGACCATGATCGATCCAAGCTGATTCAAATCATAGTATTTTCCGTATTCTTTGCCAAAACCGAAACAGCCGCTTGCCGGCATGATAGGATTTTTTAATTCTAGACCGGGGAGCTTGACTGCTAAAGGATTCTCATTCATATAATTACCTCTCCTATTTTAAAAATCGGTCCTTCGTCACAAACTTTCACACTTTTTGTTCCTGTTTCATCTTCCGGCGTATGACAAACGCAAGCATAGCAAGCCCCTATCCCACATGCCATGCGGGATTCTAATGATAACTGGACATTTTGATGCGAAGAAAACAGCTGTTCCACTGTCTTCAATAACCCGTTTGAACCACATGCAAAAACAGCTGTAGGTTCCGTCTTCGTTCCTAACAATAAATTACCGACATTTCCGTGCATACCGTATGTTCCATCGTCAGTAGCGATTCTTGTTTCTCCTAGACGATTAAATTCTTTTTCATAATAAACGACTTCATGTGTGGCAAAACCTAAAAAATGCGTTGGCTTAATTCCTTTTTCGACTAACTGTTTTGATAACTCATATAGAGGAGGGACACCGATTCCTCCACCGATTATAAATACTTCGTCTCCTGTATGAAGATTGGACAAATCAAAACCATTGCCTAAAGGACCCATGACATCTAAATGGTCTCCGGCAGAAAGAGTAGAGAAGACTCTAGTCCCCTCACCTTCCACCCGATAAATGATACGGCAAGTATTTGTTTCGTGGTCGATATGATTCAAGCTAATCGGTCGGCGTAATAGCAAGTCTGCACGCGGCACGAGAATATGCAAGAACTGTCCTGGTTGCTGCATTTCTTTTACTAGATCACCTTTCAATGTCATTTCAAAAATCTTTGGTGCCAGCTGTTTTTGCTGAACGATTTCCATCATTTCTTGTTTCATCTGTCCCCTCCTGCAACGGTTTTTCGTCTTTTTGTCTTAACATGTGCTCGCCGTTAAATAGGGTTAGTTGAAAAAGCACGGGATTCCATCACTCGAACGATCGCATCTGCTGTGTCTAAAGAAGTAAACAATGGAATACCATGTTCAACTGCTTCTCTTCGGATGATGAAACCGTCTTTAGAAGCATTTCCCCGATCTTTATCAATCGTATTGACAACCACTTGTGTTTTACCATCTCTTATTAAGTCGACTACATTTTTTTCTGCTGCTTCCTCAGAAATTTTCGCTACTGTTTCAACGACCAGACCATTTTTTTCGAAATAAGCAGCTGTATGTTTCGTTCCTATCAGACTATAGCCAATTTCTGTAAAACGTTTAGCTAATTCTAGTGCTTCTTCTTTTGTTTCGTCCGCAATCGTAAATAATACGGCTCCATATTCAGGCAAGTGTAATCCAGAAGCTTCGAATGCCTTGTACAAAGCTTTGTCTAATTGTCTGTCAGATCCCATTACTTCTCCAGTCGATTTCATTTCAGGCCCTAAGTAAGTATCAACTTTCTGCAATTTCGTAAAAGAAAAGACAGGTGCTTTAACATGAACTTCTTTTGTTTCTGGATAAAGTCCGTTTTCATAACCAAGTGTCTTTAGTTTCTCTCCCAAAATAGCTTTCGTCGCAATTTGTGCCATTGGAATTCCTGTCACCTTACTTAAGAATGGAACAGTCCGACTTGCTCGAGGATTGACTTCGATCACATAAACCTCATTTTCATGGATGACAAACTGGATATTCATCATCCCGACACAATTCAAACCTAATGCTAAGCGGATCGTGTAATCTTCGATCGTTTTCTTGATCGATTCAGATAATGTTTGAGGTGGATACACAGCCATTGAATCCCCTGAATGGACACCAGCACGCTCAATATGCTCCATGATCCCTGGGATGAGTACTGTTTCACCGTCACAAATCGCATCCACTTCGCATTCACCACCAAGCAAGTAACGGTCCACTAGTACTGGATGTTCTGGAGATGCTTTCACAGCATGTTCCATGTAATCTTCTAAATCTCGCTGGTTTTCAACGATTTCCATCGCACGTCCGCCTAATACATAGCTTGGACGAACAAGAACTGGATAACCAATTCTCGAAGCGATAACCACGGCTTCTTCTTTACTTGTAGCAGTATCCCCTAAAGGTTGAGGAATATCCAACTCTTTCAGCGCTTGCTCGAATAAATCACGATTTTCCGCACGATCCAAGTCTTCGATCGTTGTCCCTAAGATTTTTACACCAGCAGCAGTCAAAGGTTCGGCTAAGTTGATTGCTGTCTGACCACCAAATTGAACGATTACTCCTATCGGCTGTTCTAGCTCGATCACATTCATCACATCTTCGAAGGTCAATGGCTCAAAATATAATTTATCCGAAATAGAAAAGTCAGTCGAAACTGTTTCAGGATTGCTGTTCATGATGATTGCTTCGTATCCTGCCTGCTGGATTGCTTTGACAGAATGCACAGTCGCATAGTCAAATTCAACCCCTTGTCCGATACGGATAGGACCAGATCCCAGTACTAGAACTGAGGGCTTTTCTGATCGTGAACTTTCATTTTCATATTCATAGGAACTATAAAAATAAGGTGTTTTTGATTCGAATTCCGCTGCACAAGTGTCAACCATCTTATATACAGGAATCAAATCATTTTCTTTTCTCATCTGGCGAACGGCTTCTTCGTTTATTTCCCACAGCTCCGCCACTTTTTTGTCTGTAAAACCGTTTTGTTTCGCTGTTTTCAATATCTTGTCATCCAACGGCTGCTGTTTCAACTGCTGTTCGATTTCTACGATATGCAACAGTTTATCTAAAAAGAATAAATCGATTTTTGTCAAATCCGCTAATTCTTCTATGGTGTACCCTCTTCTAATAGCTTCAGCTACATAAAACAGGCGATCATCTTGTGCTCGAACCACTTTTTGGATTAGGTCATCGTCCGTGATGTCTGCCAACTCAGGAAGTTCGATATGGTGTGTACCGATTTCTAAAGAACGCACAGCTTTCAATAAAGACTCTTCGATATTCCGACCGATAGCCATCACTTCACCAGTTGCTTTCATCTGCGTGCCTAAAAGCCGTTCTCCGTTTTCAAACTTATCAAACGGCCAGCGAGGAATTTTAGCTACAACATAATCTAATGCAGGTTCAAATTCTGCAAAAGTCGTTCCTGTAACAGGATTTTTCATTTCGTCTAATGTTAATCCAAGCGCTATTTTAGCAGCTAGCTTAGCGATCGGATAGCCAGTCGCCTTACTTGCTAACGCAGATGAACGAGAAACACGCGGATTGACTTCAATCACATAATAATTAAAACTATGTGGATCAAGAGCGAGTTGGACGTTACAGCCTCCCTCGATCTTAAGTGCTCGAATAATCGAAAGAGAAGCATCACGAAGCATTTGATATTCATGGTCAGACAATGTTTGACTAGGGGCAAATACGATAGAATCACCTGTATGGATACCCACCGGGTCAAAATTTTCCATATTGCAGACAACGATTGCATTATCAGCCGAATCTCTCATCACTTCATATTCAATTTCTTTAAAACCTGCAATACTTCGTTCAATCAAACATTGGGTAGCGGGGGAAAGACTTAATCCATTTTCTGATACGATACGTAATTCTTCTTCATTTTCACACATACCTCCACCAGTTCCGCCTAAAGTAAAGGCTGGACGAACGATGACAGGATAGCCGATTTTATTTGCAAAATCTACAGCTTCTTCTACTGTATTGACGATTTCAGACTCGGGGATTGGCTGATTCAATTCTTTCATCAACTGTTTGAATAGATCACGATCTTCTGCTTGATCGATCGCAGAAAGCTTTGTTCCTAGAAGTTCTATGTTCAATTCTTCTAAAATACCTGATGCTGCCAGCTCCATTGCCATATTGAGGCCTGTCTGTCCGCCTAAAGTTGGAAGGAGAGCATCTGGACGCTCTTTTCGAAGAATCCTTGATACAAATTCAAGTGTGATCGGTTCGATATATACTTGATCTGCCACTTCTTTATCCGTCATGATCGTCGCAGGATTAGAATTTACTAAAACCACTTCATATCCTTCTTCTTTTAAGGCAAGGCAGGCTTGTGTTCCTGCGTAGTCAAATTCTGCGGCTTGACCAATGATGATCGGACCAGATCCAATCACCATAATTTTCTTGATATCTGTACGTTTCGGCATCTGTTTACTGCTCCTTTCCTGCGTCCATCATTTCCATAAATTCATCAAATAAATGTAGTGCATCATGCGGACCAGGGGCAGCATCTGGATGAAACTGCACACTGAAAGCGGGATAATCTCTGTGTTTGACTCCTTCTACTGTTCCGTCATTTACTTCTACATGAGTTACGATGAGTTTTTCTGGATCAATCGTGGCTTCATCGACTGCATAGCCATGATTTTGAGAAGTAAAATCAATTCTTCCGGTCGCTACTTCTCGTACCGGGTGATTTAATCCTCGATGTCCGAATTTCATTTTATAGGTATCTGCACCGTTGGCTAAAGCAAATAACTGGTGACCGAGACAAATACCAAAAATCGGTACTTTTCCTTGGATTTTTTTGATCATTTCGATTGCTTCTGGCACATCTTTTGGATCACCAGGTCCATTCGTCAGCATGACTCCGTCTGGTGATAGCGCTAAAATCGTCTCGGCATCTGTGTTATAGGGAAGTACTGTGAGGTTACAGTTTCTTTTACTCAATTCTCGTAAAATACTATGTTTTAAACCGAAGTCAATGACAATGACTTTCCGACCTGTTCCTGGACTTGGATAAGGTTTGTTAGTTGAGACTTGCTGCACTTGATTGGTTGCTAGAACGGTTGCTTTCAGCTGATCAAATGCATGTTCGAAGGAATCTCCAGCATCAACGATACTAGCTTTCATCGTTCCGACTTCACGGATTTTGCGAGTAAGGGCGCGCGTATCGATACCTGATATTCCAGGAATTCCTTTTTGTTTCAAAAATGAATCTAGCGTCATTTGGTTTCGCCAGTTTGAAGCTACACGTGCATGTTCTTTTACTACTACTCCTTTGCATGTTGGAGAAATCGATTCATAATCATCTCTATTTACCCCATAATTACCCACCATAGGATAGGTAAATGTAATGATTTGACCGTTAAAACTTTGATCAGTGATAGTTTCTTGATAACCAGTCATACTTGTTGTAAAAACGATTTCTCCGAAGACACTAGCATCTGCACCAAAAGCCTTTCCTTCGAAAACTGTTCCATCTTCTAATATAAGCAAACGTTCCATACTTTTATTCTCCCTTCTGCCACACAAGTTTTCCGTTGACAAAAGTCATTTGTGTTTCGCCTTTTACTTTCCAGCCGATAAAAGGTGTATTCTCCCCTTTTGATAAAAAGTCTTCTTTATCGATCGTGCAAGTTTGTGTAATATCAAAAACTGCCACATCAGCGGGGGCACCAACCGTTAGCGTTCCTGCATTCAAACCAAAAATCTCAGCCGGTTTAACTGCCAACCAATTGATCACTTGTTCCAACGTGAATCGACCAGTTTCTACAAAATGAGTATAGATCAGTTGAAACGCTGTTTCGCTTCCTACGATACCAAATGGTGATTTCATGAAACTTTGGCTTTTTTCTTCTAATCCATGGGGGGCATGGTCTGTAGCGATGCAATCGATCGTACCGTCAAGCAAGCCTTCGATCAAAGCTTCTCTGTCCTCCCGTCCTCTTAGCGGCGGGTTCATTTTCCAAAAGCCGAAATCTTCGGGAATATCTTCGTCGATCAAAATAAGATGATGGGGTGAAACTTCTGCTGTTACGTGGATTCCTGCTTTTTTTGCGTCTCTGATTACACGGACACTTTCTTTAGTAGAAACATGGCAAACATGGTAATGAACACCAGTTGCTTCAGCTAGCAACAGATCTCTAGCAATTTGAGAAGACTCGGTTACGC
The DNA here is from genome assembly GCF_050555565.1 of Enterococcus sp. MSG3290. NCBI lineage: Bacteria > Bacillati > Bacillota > Bacilli > Lactobacillales > Enterococcaceae > Enterococcus > Enterococcus sp. MSG3290. Next base: position 1,427,653 of record NZ_CP187862.1, read on the forward strand.
TTAAGATCCCGGGAAGACCAAGTTCTTCTGCCTTCTTGCCAGCGTGCATAACGCCGCCAAATAATAAAGATTCATCTTCTGTATGGGCTACTAGGGCTTTATTGTTTTTTGCAGCTTCTTTCATAGCCAGATACATCGTCCCAGCTGTTTGGACACCTACACCGTCATTTGTGAAAGCAAAAGCACCTTCTTCAATCAGTGCTTCTTGATCAACTAATTTCTCACTTCGCAGATTTTCTGTGATTGGCGCATACTGCAATACCTTCACAACTGCATCTTTTCTAATGATGTCATATACTTGTCTCAGCTTTTCTGCCGTATCAGGTACAGGATTTAAATTCGGCATCGCGCATACAGTAGTGAAACCGCCACGAGCAGCTGAGCGAGTCCCTGCTTCGATCGTCTCCTTGTATGTAAATCCTGGCTCTCTCAAATGAACATGGACGTCCACTAAACCAGGTGTGATCAATTGTCCCTTTGCATCAAACACTTCATCAAATTCGGCTTCTGAGAATCCTGTACCGATTGCTTTGATTCGCCCATCTTCTATCCAAATTTCTGCTGGTGTCGTCATATTTTTTCGTGTATTGATCTGACCGTTTTTAATGAGTGTTTTCATTTTTTCATCCTCCTATAATTACGCTTTTCCATTTAGCACTGCTTCTAAGATTGCCATTCTGACGAATACTCCATTGCTCATTTGCTGAACGATCCGCGACTGTAATCCTTCCACTAATGAATCAGCTAATTCTACATCGCGGTTAACTGGTGCTGGGTGCATAATGATTGCATGTTTTTGCAACTTCTTCGCACGCTCAACTGTTAACCCATGTTCCTGATGGTAGCCTTCTTTTGAGAAACTTTCTTTTCCATCATGGCGTTCGTGTTGCACCCGAAGCATCATCATGACATCAACTTGATCTAGTAGTTCATCCAATGGCATATAATGTCCGTACACTTCGAATTCATCGTCGTACCATTCTCTAGGACCTGAGAAGAATACTTGTGCGCCTAGACGTTTTAACATCTGCATATTGGATTTAGCTACGCGAGAGTGAGTGATATCACCTACGATGGCAACTTTCAGACCTTCAAAATGACCAAATTCTTCATAAATGGTCATCAAATCAAGCAAGCATTGGGTTGGATGCTGTCCGCTTCCGTCTCCTCCATTGATAATCGAACACTGGATTGTTTTACTTTGTATCAGTTCGTCATAATAGTTCTCATCACCATGACGGATAACCGCTACGTCTACGCCTAATGCTGACATCGTCAGTACTGTATCGTATAGTGTTTCCCCTTTTTGGACAGAGCTTGTGCTTGCTTCAAATTCAATCACTTCTAGCCCTAGTTTTTTCTCCGCTACATCGAAGCTTTTATGTGTGCGAGTACTATTTTCGAAAAAGAGGTTTGTAGCAAAGTACTGGCGCTTTTGCGGAGTCCAATTAGCACCTTGCTTGAATTCCTGCCCTCTGCGGATCAAGCCCATAACTTCTTGATCAGTAAGTGCCTCAACGGTCAATAAATGCTTTAAGCTGATACGTTCTGATTTGATGATCATAATGTTTCCTCCTTAGTTTTCTTCGCTTCGTGAAGTTTCTGGTAAGATAAGATTTAAAATGATGCCAAGTACAGTTGCTAATGCCATTGCCGACAATGTAAATGTGCCTACTTCAAAGACGAGTCCGCCAATTCCTACTACTAAGATAACTGAAGCAATCAACAGATTTTTCTTTTTATCAAAATCGATTTTGTTCTCGATTAAAATCTTCATTCCACTTGCTGCAATGACACCAAACAAGATAAAACTGATTCCTGAGATGACTGGTCCAGGGATACTTAAAATCAAAGCGCTTAATTTTCCTACGAATCCCAAAACGACTGCAAAGACTGCAGCTCCACCGATCACAAACACGCTATGGACACGTGTGATAGCCAGAACACCAATGTTTTCACCGTAACTTGTTACAGGAGGACCTCCGACAAAGGCTGCCACGATTTGTGCTAACCCATCACCTGTCAACGTCTTATGAAGACCCGGTTCTTCAAAGAAATTACGTTTAGTTAGTTTATTCAATACCATAAGATGGCCGATATGCTCTGTCATCGTCACAAAAGCGATGGGTGCCATTGTTGTGATTGCTCCAAGATATAGCTTTGGTTCATATTGTACAAAGGGAATCTCAAAGTTAGGAACAGCAAACCAGGCAGCGTCTACGATTGGCTTAGTATCCACGATTCCAAACAGCAAGGCTACGATGTACCCGCTAATAATACCTAGTAAAATCGGAATCAATCCGAGAAAACCTCTTAGCCACATGTTGAAGAAAATGGTCAATCCTAATGTGATCAGTGCTACGGCAATATACTTGAAATCATATGTGCCTTGATTATACATAGCATTTGTTGCTGCATTTGCCGCAAGTCCCAACCCGATAACCATGATGACTGGACCGACGACGATTGGAGGCAAGATTTTATCCAGCCATGCTGAACCGATCTTTTTGATAATCAGCGCAACAATCAAATAGACTAATCCAGTTGTGACTGCTCCTTGTGCAATCGCTGGATAACCATCTGTTTTCATCAAAAGCTGCATCGCCGCAATGAAAGCGAAACTGCTTCCTAAGTACGCCGGTATCTTTCCTTTAGTAGTAAATAAGTACACCAATGTACCTAGTCCTGAACTGACTAGCGCGATACCTGGATCGATACCTACTAAGATGGGGACTAACACGGTTGCTCCGAACATCGTGAACAAGTGTTGTAAACTTAATCCTACCCAATGTCCTGGGGTTGGGCGATCGTGGATATCTAACACCACGTCATCATTATGAAATCCTTTTTTCTCCGACATGTTTCTCTCTCCTCTAATCTTCCTCTTTCAAAATCATGATGCGATCTTGTCCATCAAGTTCTTGCATCTCTACTAAAATCTCTTCCGCCCGAGATGTTGGAATGTTCTTCCCAACATAATCTGCACGGATTGGCAATTCTCGATGCCCACGATCCACCAGGACTGCTAATGAAATTTTTCTTGGTCTGCCAAAATCCATTACTGCGTCCATTGCTGCTCGAATCGTTCGTCCTGTATACAAAACATCATCAATCAAAATAACTTCTTTTCCTTCTAAGGAAACTGGGATGTCAGAAGAATGAAGTTCCGGTTCTTCTGGATTTTCTTTTTTGTCATCTCGGTATAAAGTGATATCCAGTTCTCCTACAGGAATATCGATATCTTCTAGCTGCTTCAGGCGTTCGGCAATTCTTGATGCAATGTAGATTCCTCGTGTTTTGATACCTACCAATACGATATCTTGGATACTATGGTTTCTCTCGATAATCTCATAAGTAATTCGAGTCAATGCTCGCTTCATGGTTACCTGATCTACTACTTCTTTTGCTTGCATTTTCATTCCCCCTACTTTTTTGCATAAAAAAACTCCTGCCCTAAGAGGACAGGAGGAATGTTTAGACTGAGCGTATACTGATACACTGATAGCTATACTATGTCAATGAGCAATCTACTTATGGCGCACCATACGCATCCTTGCTCCCACCCTTCTTAGCCTCACGGGACTAAACTTAAAGGAATTCTATTAAGTTTTATGCTTTCGTTGTTAATTACTATACCGTTATCTAAATTAAAATGCAATGTTTTTTCTTAATTTTTCTAAAGTTTTTTCAAAAACTTCTGGAAGAGGTGCTTCAAAGATCATCTTTTCGTTTGTAGTCGGGTGCGTAAAACCTAACATTTGCGCATGGAGAAACTGACCATTGCCTTTCAAAGTTTTCTTCGGTCCGTATACTGGATCTCCAGCTAACGGATAACCGATATACTTCATATGCACACGGATCTGGTGTGTTCTTCCGGTTTCTAGTTTTAATTCAACCAGAGTAAATCCTTCGAAACGTTCCAATACAGTAAAATGTGTGACAGCCGGCTTCCCATCTTCTCTTATCGCCTGCATTTTCCGGTTTTCCTTCGAACGGCCGATTGGCGCATTGATGGTTCCTTTTTCGTGAGGAATCTCTCCATGGACTAAAGCAACATATTTGCGCAAAGAGGTCTTATCTTTTAATTGCTGAGCTAATGATTCGTGTGCCTGGTCATTTTTGGCAACCATTAGCAGTCCGGAAGTATCTTTGTCGATTCGGTGAACAATACCTGGACGAATAACGCCGTTGATCGTAGAAAGATCCTTGATATGGTACATCAGCGCATTGACCATTGTGCCATGCGTATGACCTGCTGAAGGATGAACGACCATTCCTTGAGGTTTGTTTATCACCGCTACATCTTCATCTTCGTAAACGATCGTCAACGGGATATTTTCTGGGACCACATCTAATGTTTCTGGTTCGGGGATCAAGACAGTAATCTCGTCTCCTTGTTTTACTTTGTAATTTGCTTTGACTGGCTGTCCATTGACAGAAACCGCTCCATTTTTCAGCCACAGCTGAATTTGCGAACGACTGTAATCGGTGAATAAATTAGTCAATACTTTATCGATCCTACCAGATTCATGGTGAATCGTCGTTTTAAGTTCTGTCATTTTTTTCTTTGATCCTTTTCATCTAAAATAATATAAATTAATATACAAATCACTCCACATACAAGTGTCACATCTGCTACGTTAAAAATCGGAAAGCTCATAAAATCTGTCTGGAACATATCTACTACATAGCCAAGACGAATACGGTCGATAAAATTGCCAATCGCACCAGCTAGAATCAAACTCAATCCAATCATGAACCAGCGATTACCTTTTTCACGATTTTTAATCATCAATGTGAGAATCACAACGACTGCAATGAGTGTCACTATAGTAAAGAACCACATCTTCCCTTCTAGCATACTCCATGCGGCTCCAGTGTTTCGAATATGATTCAGTGACAAAATACCTGGTATAAGATTTTTCGTCTCTCCAAGCGCTAGATTATCAGTGATCCACCATTTGACCAACTGATCCACTCCTACTAGCAAAGCGCTGAATATCCAATAAATAATTAACAAAAAATCAATCCTTTTCTATTTGTTTATAAATATCACGAGGTCGTACGATCCCGAGCAGATTACCATCGGGATTCCCATCTTTAGTGATAAGTACGGCTTCCAAAGTCCCTTGCTCACGAAACATCGCTTCAACCTCGTAAATATGTGTTTTAGCTGGAACAAAATGATAATTTGTGTACTTTCCATTTTGGATAATCAAATCCAACGCTCGTTTATTTGTTAAATCAACCGGACCTTTTTGGCTTTCTTTTGCTAGCCAAAACCCGATATTACGTAAAGTAATCAATGCTACAAATTTTCCTTTATTGTATAACGGAAATTGTGAATACCTTTTTTCTGCTACTATCTTTAACAGTTCAAGTAACGGAAGATCTTGTTCAAAACCTGTTACACGTTTTGCAAATCGAGGCAGCACGGTTTCAGGCTGAATCAGTTCTTGTTCGATCAGCTGGATTCGCTTGACTGTCCAATCATTTGGCTCTGCAATGACAAAATCGACTGCGATCCGATCATGGACGATCGCATTCCTTAACTGAGCAAGCTGTAAAAGATCATCTTCGTATTTTCTGATCATTAATTGTTTTCTTTGAGCTAGGCGTCTGACAAGTTCGGTAAATCCCATATTTCGTGCATTTCCCATCTCGTCTCTCATCCATTTTTCGATTCGATTGAAACTGATTAAAAAAAGATCAGAGTTTGCCATAATTTTCCTCCTTGATCAAATATGCCCGGTTTTTTATATAGAAAAAGAACGCAATCAACACAATAACTGCAAAAAAACTGAAAAATAAATTTTGTAGGAAAACGGCCCCCAACCCAGTTGCTAGAAATAAAAACGGATAGATTTGAAGAATCAAGTAATTCATTGTGATCACATAAGCAGGCTTTGCTTCTTTCACTGTATAAACGGGGCTTTTTAGCCAATAAAAGGTGACCTGCATCGTAAAGGGCACTTCCAGATCAAGCGTTATCTTTTGTTCATGACTGAGAACACTGCGTTTTTCATTGTTGATTCTTAATTGAATCGAGCTACCCATACCGTAAAAACCGGTTTTTCTTATAAATGTCGTTTTCATCATACCCTCCTATTATGCTTTAGTATAGCTCAAAATACAATAAAGAAAAAGAATGATCCTAGTGTAAACAAAATTAATTCCCTATCGTCTAAAAAAAGAAGCTGTAGTCAAAATACAGCTCCTTCGATGTTTAATGAAAGTTATTTAGTATACGGTAGATTATAATCAAGCTTAAAACAATCCCAACACTTCTCCGTCATTTGTCACGTCCATATTCAATGCAGCAGGTTTTTTAGGCAAACCAGGCATCGTCATAACATCTCCAGTCAAGGCTACTAAAAATCCTGCCCCTAATTTTGGGATGATTTCGCGGATCGTGATGGTGAAATCTTCCGGTGCACCTAGCAGTGAAGGATCATCAGAAAATGAATACTGTGTTTTTGCCATACAAATCGGCAGTTTGTCCCATCCATTCTTCGTAAACTCTTCTATTTGTTTTTGCGCTTTTTTGCTGAAAACAACACCATTTCCTCCGTAAATTTTCTTGACGATTGTTTCTGTCTTTTCTTGTATCGTTTCTTCTAGGCGGTATAATGGCTTGTAATTAGCTTCTTTTCTATCAATCAATCGTACTACAGCTTTTGCTAAATCAACGCCGCCTTCTGCTCCATCTGCCCATACACTCGCTCTCTTGGCAAGAATCCCCTGATTTTCACACAAGTGCTCCAACAGTGTGAGTTCATTGTCTGTATCTGTTACGAATTCATTGATTGCGACGATCACAGGTAGCTGATATTGTTCCATATTACGTATATGGCGCTTTAAATTTGCAAAACCTACTTTCAAAGCATCAAGATTCTCATTTTTAAGTTCATCTTTTTTCATTCCGCCATGCATTTTCAATGCACGGACAGTGGCGACAATCACCACAGCATCCGGCGCTTTTTTCAAGTTAGGTACTTTGATATCTAAAAATTTCTCTCCGCCAAGATCTGCACCAAATCCTGCCTCTGTGACAACGTAATCTGCTAATCTCAATGCTGTCTTGGTAGCTAAAATACTATTGCAGCCATGAGCGATATTGGCAAACGGTCCCCCGTGGACAAAAGCTGGTGTTCCGTAAATTGTTTGTACAAGATTCGGCTTGATTGCATCTTTCAGCAGTAATGCCAGAGCGCCTTCTGCTTTCAAGTCTCCAGCAGTCACAGGCTGACGGTCAAATGTATAGCCGACAACGATCCTTGCAAGACGAGCCTTTAAATCTTCAAGGTCTGCCGCAAGACACAAGATAGCCATGATTTCGCTGGCAACTGTGATATCAAATCCATCTTCTCTTGGGACACCTTGGATTGGCCCACCCAAGCCAACAATTACTTTACGCAGTTCACGATCATTGAGATCGACTACCCGTTTCCAAATCACTCGGCGGGCATCGATGTTCAATTCATTTCCTTGATGAATATGATTATCTAAAAGAGCAGATAATGCATTATTAGCTGTTGTGATAGCATGCATGTCACCAGTAAAATGCAAGTTGATATCTTCCATAGGCAATACCTGTGCATATCCTCCGCCTGCAGCACCGCCTTTGATTCCCATCACAGGACCAAGTGAGGGTTCTCGCAATGCAATAACAGATTTTTTATTGATTTTATTGAGCGCGTCTCCTAACCCTACAGTGATCGTTGACTTTCCTTCGCCAGCTGGTGTTGGATTGATGGAAGTAACTAAGATCAAATGCCCCTCAGCGTTATCCTTTGATCGATTGATTCCAGAAAAATTGATTTTCGCCTTATATTTCCCATACAGTTCCAAATCGTCTTCCTTAAGATCTAATTTACTAGCCACTTCAACAATCGGTTCTAGCTCTGTTTCTTGTGAAATTTGCAGATCATTCTTCATTTGATTACCCCTTTTCACGAACTTTATTCAACAAAATATCTTCTTTGTTAAGATATGCCAATTATACCTTTTTTTATTCAGAAAAAAAACATAAAATTACAGGTTTTTAATTTATTTGACGTACTTATAAATACTCTTTATAATGAAGGCTATGATCAGACTTTAGAAAGGTCGTGAGTGCTTTGACCACAGGAATTGTAAAATGGTTTGACAACAAAAAAGGATACGGCTTTATCAGTTATGATGACACAGAAGAAATTTTTGTACATTTTACTGCGATTGAAGAAGAGGGATTCAAAACTTTGGAAGAAAATCAAGTGGTCGAATTTGAGATCATCGAAGGGAATCGAGGAACACAAGCTGCCCATGTCAAGAAAGGCAACGTTCAGACTACCGATACTAGTATGCATGAATAGATAAACAAATAGAGTGAGACGCTAAACGGGATGAACCGTACGTCTCACTCTTTTCTTTTCCTGTAAAAATTCGTTTTTTTAGGTTCTGATTTTTAAAATTAGCTTTTTCTTTTTTTCGTATAAGGATAAGGAATTGATTCTGATTTGGGTCCGTTTTTTTCAAAATGATCAAAAAGGACTACTTGATCTTTTTTTCGCATCATGAAAACAGATGGGGCTTTCTCATCTTGCAACATCATTTGCACCCCAGTATTAGTTGGCGTCAAAGATCGAATCTGTCCGACAGATATTTCTCGGTCTTTCCAAAAAGCAGCATAACGTATGATCACAGAGTTTGATTTTAAAATAAAAGAACGCCGCAAACCTAGAAATAGAAAAACAAGAAAAATACCTAAAACAAAATTGCTTTTCCAATAAGGACCTGTGTTTTCTAAAGAAAGAATCAGACTAAAAAACAGAATGATCAAGGTCAATGACCAATAGATGATCGTATGTGCCAGTTCAGGCTGCCATCGAATATTTTTTTTCATTCTCTAACCTCTCACCGATTCAGTAATGATATAATCTTACCATAACATTAGTTTGAACAAAAAGGAGAATCTCTTTTTATGTTAAAAGTATACATTGATGCCTCTACAAAAGGCAACCCTGGTCCTAGTGGAGGCGGAATCTTGATTGTCTATCAAGGTAAACAAGAACAGCTATCTATCCCGCTTTCTATAGGGACAAACCATCAAGCAGAGTTCGAAGTCTTTTTAAAAACTTTAGAATTTCTAAAGAAAAACGACTTACAGAATGAAACGATTTTCTGTTTTTCAGACAGCAAAACACTAGTTTCTACGGTCGACAAAAACGCAACGAAGAACGAGCTCTTCCTTCCCTACCTTCAAAGAATCCAAGAACTTCTATCCGAATTTTCTTTATTGATCCTGCAATGGTTGCCCGAAAACAAAAATAAAGGAGCAGATAATCTTGCACGTCAGGCTCTCTATAAACAATTAAAAGAAAAAAAGACTCTTTAAATTAAAAACTTTAAGGAGTCTTTTTATAGTTTCTCATTTAATATAAAAGATAATTGTGATCAAACGTAATTTCCAATTGGTAATCTCCAATTTTTTCTTCTATTTGACTACGTAAGATTCTTTCTAGTTCTGTATCATCAAACTGGAATTTCTCAGGGACCACTACATCAAATTGCAGCGTTTTTCCTTGATGAATTACTCTAAAATCATGAATATTAAGCCCTGTACCTGTTTCAAAAAGAATTTGCTTTAACTGCCGCAAGATATTATAGTATTTTTCGTTATCAACAGGCATTGGATCCAAGTGACAGACAAGTTCCACATCCAAAGACTTTTTAAAGTCTTTTTCTATCAGATCAATAATCTTATGAGCCACATTCAAATTCATTGATTCATCTACTTCGATGTGGACTGATGCAAAGCGTTTATTGGGTCCATAGTTATGCACCAATAAATCATGATAGCCAAGTATATCATCGCAAGCATTTAAATGCTCTTCCATTTCTTCAATCTCTGCTGGCGTTGGGCGACTTCCTAATAGTTCGTATACAAAATTTCGAAGCATCGTCAATCCACTATAAAGGATATATAATGCTAAAGCAAAACCTATATATCCATCGATACGCCATCCAGTTACCCATTCGATTGCTGCTGAAAGCAATACAGCCAGTGTAGTAAAGACATCATTATAACTATCTGTTGCTGTAGCTCTCAATGTTTCAGAATCAATGGATTGCGCAATAACCTGATACATTTTGCCTTGTGCAAATTTCAAAAAGATGGAAATGATTAGGACAAAAAAGACGATGGGTGTTAAAGAGACATTTTCTGGATGGATGATTTTTTCAGCAGAAGACTCTAAAAATTGAAATCCTACATAAGTAATGATGATCGAAACAAATAACCCACTGATATATTCGAAGCGTTCGTGTCCATAAGGATGTTCCTGATCTGCTGGCTTTGCAGCAATTTTAAATCCGATCAAAGTCAATATGGATGAAGCAGTATCTGATAGACTGTTCACTGCATCAGCCATAATGGAGACACTTCCTGAAAAAAGCCCGATCATTAGCTTAGAGACAAACAAGATCAGATTCGTAACCAATCCTAAGATACCCGCTAGTACTCCTTTTTTTGTCCGCTGTTGCGGTATTTGTTTCTTTTTTTCTTCTTGTTTCTTAGCCAAGTTTTTTACCCCTTCTAGTTTGCTTGTTGCTCAGGTAAAAAGATGGAGAGGACGATTGTTTTCCTCTCCTCTCTTCCTTTTTCTATCTATCGTGCGTCCTATTACTATTAAAAGATGGTCATTATTCTGGTTTCAACGGTGTTGCTGCAAATAACGCTTTTGCTAGTAATGGTGTTATGATTCCCGCACCTATTGCTTCTGGTATCCCATTGATTGCTGCAACCCCTGCTAAGGTTTTAAATAAAAGAGCAGAATCTACACCATAGGCATCTGCCGTTGCACCTGTATAAAATAATCCCATGAATCCTAACACTAAGACTGTATTGACCAATGAACCCAGTACCCCTGCAAAGGCTGAGCTGATCGTTATTGATTTATTTTTTTGATAAATCCAGTGGAAAACCAAGCCTGCTACTAAGCCAACAAGTACTCTGGGAACTACCGAGATAATCGGATTCGTGAACACTAATGTATCAAATGGCGTTGTTGGCATGGCATAGGCACGAACAATTGTAGCGATTCCCCAAAACAAGCCAATCACCATGCCATCTTTTGGGCCTAATACTACTGCAGCAATAATTACTGTGATATGGATAATTGTTAAACTAATGAATCCTAATGGAATAAACCCCAGCCAAGGAACCATCGCTTGTACGATGATGATTGCTAACAAGATCGCACGTAAGACTAGTCGAAAGGTCTTATTTCTACTATTCATTTTTTCACCCCTTTTTATTTATACTAATCGTAAAAATTTCTGTCACTTTCGTCAACTAAAGACCATCCGAATCCGACCATTTGATTAGATGCGCCAGCCAATTGAAAAAAGTATGAGGGCAAGACTTGTTTGTCTTCGCCCCCATAATCATGTTTCGTTCAATGTTTGAACTTTTGTTTTTCTGTCAAACGTAAACGCCCTATTGTTGCGCAACCCATTCTTTCGCAGCTTTAAGTGCATCTGGAATACCAGCAGGATTTTTCCCGCCAGCTTGTGCCATGTCTGGACGTCCACCACCGCCACCGCCTACTTTCGGTGCGATTGCTTTAATCAAGTCGCCAGCTTTTAGTCCAGCTTCATTTGATTCTTTCGTCATTGCCGCTAGCAGACTGACTTTTCCTTCTTGTTCGTTTGCTAAAACAAGAATATCTGAAATATTTTTTTGTTTCCATTGGTCAGCTAATTGACGCAGCTGATTCATATCTTTCACTTTTACTTGTGCTGCAATGATTGTTTTTCCATTGATCGTTTCTGGATCTTTGAATACATCACCAGCTTGTTGATTCGCTAACTTGCTAGCTAATTGTTCATTTTCCTTTTGTAGCTCTCTTACTTGCTGTTGCAATTGTTCCGCTTTTGAAACAACTTCCTTCAATTGAGGTGATTTAACAATTGTTGCTACTTGTTTTAGTTGTTTTTCTTCTTCTTCAAGTAGTTCGTACGCTTCTTTACTTGTTACAGCCTCGATTCGTCGCACGCCTGCACCAATTCCTGATTCAGAAACGATTTTGAAGATTCCGATGTTTTCTGTATTTGCTACATGTGTGCCTCCGCACAGTTCGATTGACCAGCCGCCAATATTTACTACTCGAACGTCATGTCCGTATTTTTCACCAAACAAAGCCATTGCACCCATGTTTTTGGCTGTATCGATATCTGTTTCAATTGTTTCAACTGGGATAGCTTCCCAGATTTTTTCATTGACGATTCTTTCCATTTCAGCTAATTCATCTGAAGTGATTTGACCAAAGTGGGTAAAGTCGAATCGTAAATGTCCAGGAGCGACTAAAGAACCAGCTTGATTTGCATGCTCGCCAAGTACTTCTTTCAATGCCTTGTGCAGTAGATGGGTTGCTGTATGGTTTTTGATGATCCGATTGCGCATCGATTGATCAATCAATAGATGATAGGTTTGTCCTTCGCTCATTGGTGCTTTTACTTCTACGGTATGCATAAATTGACCATTAGGCGCTTTTTGAACATCTGTAACAACTGCTACGATTTCGCCTACTTCATTCATGATCCATCCTTGATCCGCTACTTGCCCACCCATTTCTGCATAGAAAGGTGTTTGATCAAAGATCATTTGAGCTTCACCTTCTGCGACTTCATTCAAAAGAGACTCACCTTTAACGATGACCAATAATTGACTATCTGATTCTTGTTCTGTGTATCCAATGAATTTACTTTCTACTTTGATATCTGTCAATAAAGCAGATTGTACCCCCATTGATTTTTCAGTACTGCGGGCAGAGCGAGCACGTTCGCGTTGTGCATCCATTTCTTTTTCAAAACCAGCATGATCAACTTTCAGTCCTTCATCTTCTGCCACCTCTTCCGTTAATTCTACTGGGAAGCCATATGTGTCGTATAGTTTGAAGATGTCTTTTCCTGCTAGAGTCGTCCCGTTTTCGTTTTTTACTTCTTGGATCACTTGATTTAAGATTTCCAAACCTTCATTGATTGTTTCATTGAAACGTTCTTCTTCTGTACGGATAACTTTTTCAATAAATTCTTTTTGTTGAAGTACTTCAGGATAATAACTTACCATGATTTCCCCAACAACAGGGACTAAACGATATAAGAATGCTTGTTCAATACCTAATTTTTTCCCATGCATGACAGCACGACGAAGCAAACGGCGTAAGACATACCCTCTCCCTTCATTCGATGGCAATGCACCGTCGCCAATAGCAAATGAAAGGGCGCGAATATGATCTGCGATTACTTTGTAAGAAATATCTGTTACTGGGTTTTCACCATATTTTACTTGTTTGCTTAGCTTTTCTACGGCGTGGATAATAGGCATAAACAAGTCTGTCTCAAAGTTCGTTGGCGCATCTTGAACGATTGAGACCATGCGTTCCAATCCCATCCCCGTATCAATGTTTTTATGAGGAAGTGGTTCAAATGTGTTATCAGGCTTATGGTTGAATTCTGAAAATACTAAGTTCCAGATTTCTAAATAACGTTCATTTTCTCCTCCTGGATAGTTTTCAGGATCGTCTTCTGCTAAATCGTTATAAGCTTCTCCACGGTCATAGAAAATTTCCGTATCCGGACCACATGGGCCTGCACCGATATCCCAGAAGTTGTCTTCTACATCAATAATGTGATCTAGTGGCAGGCCAACTTCTTCATGCCAGATGCGTTTTGCTTCTGTATCTTTTGGATAAACTGTTACATAAAGTTTTTCTGGATCGAATGCCATCCATTTTGGATCAGTCAAAAATTCCCATGCCCAGTGGATGGCTTCATTTTTGAAATAGTCACCAATCGAAAAATTACCCAGCATCTCAAACATCGTATGGTGACGTGCTGTTTTACCGACATTTTCGATATCATTTGTTCGAATAGATTTTTGGGCATTTGTGATTCTTGGATTTTCTGGCACAACTGAACCATCAAAATATTTTTTCAATGTTGCAACACCAGAGTTGATCCACAATAAGGTTGGATCGTTCACGGGGATCAAAGACGCACTAGGTTCAATCGTATGTCCTTTAGATTGGAAGAAATCAAGAAACATTTGTCGAACTTGTGCACTACTTAATTGTTTCATGTCATTACCTGCTTTCTATAAATTAAATACAAAAAAACACCATCACAGCCAAGGACGAAAACTCGCGGTACCACCTTGATTGCAATGATGTGTAATCATTACCTCTTAAACTCGATAACGCTGAGCTGCGTCGGTATTTCTACCAAAATAGAAAAAGGGAGCAATTTGATTAGTGACTATTCTTTTTTCAGCCAAGAAAGAATTTTCTGTGAGTCTTAAAAAACAAATCATATCCTTTTCGTACTTAATTAGTATACGCATTCTATTGATCACTGTCAATATCTCAATTTTTATTTTCATTTCCTTTTGGTCATACTCCACGATTTTTGGTACGATAAGAATAAAGGAATCAATACATCTCTGCTATTCATGACAAGGAGGAATATGATGAAAAAAATAGTTGGAGCGGATGAATGGATACGCGCAGCTAGCTGCTTTTTGAGATATCAAGTTTTTGTATTAGAACAAGGGATTCCTGCAGAACTAGAATTCGACGGAAAAGATATCCCGCAACAAACCTATTATCTATTTCTTGATCAAAAAAGACCAGTAGCTACTTTGCGTTATGAAAAGAAAACACCTACTTGCTTCAAGCCGGAACGATTTTGCGTAGCAAAAGAATACCGAGGAAAAGGGTTAGGCGGTCAGTTGCTTGAAGCTGCTGAAAAACGGGCGGTTTCAGAAGGTTGTCAGACTAGTTATGTAGTAGCTGAAATGACGGCTGTAGATTTTTATGAAAAACAAGGGTATCATACTTGCACAGAACCTTTTATTGAAGATGAAGTACTTTGTATCGGAATGGAAAAAAGTCTAGCTTAAAAACAAGAGATTGTGACACGCCTTTTGTCACAACCTCTTGTTTTTTATTTATGTGAATTTTTCTTATTTTTACGAGCAGTACGGCTTTGCTGTCTGCGTTCGATTTTGCGTTCTTTTTTATTTTTTTCTGCAATTGCCCAATCGATTTTTTTCTTATAACCAGGCTTGATCTTTTTCTTTTTCTTCTTCACAAGACCAATCAGCGTGGGATCTAATACATCTTTTGATTTTTCTCGTTTGGCACGTCTATTACGATCGTATGTTTTGACGATTTCCCCGTTTTTGATTTCTTTTGGTTCAAATGAGACGCCCAATTTTTCTATCGCATCAATGGCTTGCTCATCATTTGGCGAATATAACGTAATGGCCGTTCCTTTTAAGCCATTACGTCCAGTACGTCCGACACGATGGATAAAGAAGTCTAGATCTTCTGGAATTTCTGCATTGATAACATGAGAGACACCTTCGATATCGATCCCTCTAGCAGCTAAATCAGTCGCTACAACATATTGATACTCCAGATTCTGTACTTGTCGCATCACTCGTTTTCTCTCTCTTGGGGTGATGTCTCCATGAATCTTTGCTACTTTCAAGCCTTGGTTTTTCAAGTAATCGGCAATTTCATCCACATGCTGTTTTGTATTGGCAAATACGATTGCTAAATAAGGATGACCAATTGTCAGCAGTTGATAAATCATTTGATTCTCATCTTTACCTTTTGTTGAAATCAGCCAATTTTCAATGTCTTCAGAAATAACTGCTTTTGGTTTGATTTCTTCAATGATTGGATTTTCCATGTATTTTCGTAAGAATGGACGAAGTTTTTCTGGAATAGTAGCAGAAAAAACTAAAAACTGCAGCTTTTCTGGTAATCGACTTGCAATTTGGTCTACTTCATTTAAAAAACCCATATCCAATGTCATATCCGCTTCATCGACAACAAATGCAAATGCGGTGTGAATCTTCAGCGCTTGTTCATTCATCATGTCTAATATTCTACCAGGCGTGCCTACTACAACCTGTGGCTGTTGGTGATGCAGACGATTTAATTGACGCTGTTTGTCTGTACCGCCGACAAAATTCGAGACACGGATCTCCGGTGTAGAAAATTTAGCGATTTGTGTAGCTGCTTCATAGATCTGTGCAGCTAGTTCCCTACTTGGAGCTGTAATAACAACTTGTACTTCCTCTTTTTCTGCATTGATTTTTTCAAACAAAGGCAACAAAAACGTATGTGTTTTTCCTGTACCAGTTTGAGATTGCCCAATGATATTTTTTCCTTTTGCAATTAAAGGAATCAAACGTTCCTGGACCTCTGTGGGCTGTTTGAAGCCCTTTGCGGTTAACGCTTCATTGATAAACGGTTTGAAGCGGAATATATCAAAATTATTCATTCGTGCACCTCTTCTCTTTAAATTATCACGACTTTGGCATTATAACACAGACAAAGCGTTTTTGCTCAGCTAATTTCGAGAATCATCATCCTTTGTTTGGCCAATCGTGCTAACAGTATATGTGTGACTAGCTTTTTCATAAAACAGAATCCGTTTTTTTCTCAAAAATGATAGCAAGATATTTAAAATAAAAATACCTTGCAGTAACAAGACACCGAGAGAAATGAATACTGCACTCATCTGCAACACCGTATTCGTTGTCGAATTCATGATTTGCTGAAGCAACTGCCCCAACCAGCTTAAACCATAAAAAAGAAAGTACAGATACCCGTAGCGGATCATCAATGCTTTTAAAGAAATTCGTTCGCGGTCTTCTTCCACCAAACGGATACGCACAATTTTTTTGCCAAGTGTCCATCCATTGGTTATAAACGGTACAATCATAAAGTATACCCCTACTTCTAATAAAAGCCACCAGATATGAGAAGTAACTGTCCCTGAATCGAACGCAAGTTTAAAGAAAATCGCCGCTACCAAATTAATAAGAGATAAAAATGTCCAGTCGATCAAATAAGCGACCAAGCGTCGAGTCAATGAGACAGTCTTTCCTTTTTCATAAGAAAGTTCATCCATTCGTCTTCTTGTAGGAAGCATAAATGTAAATAACGGCGTAACGACAAAACCAATGATTCCACCCAATGTATTTGTCACTAAATCATTCACATCAAATAAGCGGTATGGTCTTGGGTAGATAAAATAAAGTCCACTTAGCTGCGTCAATTCAAAAAATAGAGAAAGGCAGAAACTAGCAATCATCGTTTTCATAAAAGAAAGCCGGAAATAATATCTTAAATAAATGCCAAATGGTATGAGTAATAAAACATTAAAAGCTGGTTCCAAAAATACACTCTGCTTCATTGCCGGCAGGTAGGTACTAGGTTCAGACAAGACCAATACCGTGTTGTCTCTGAAATGTTGCCATGAAGCAAATAAATGCAGCTCCATCTTTGGCCCTGTCATTTGGGCAACCGTCTCCTTTGCCGGAAGTGGTAAGATCACCAAAAAATACGCACACAATAAATAAAAAACGAAAGAATACAAAATAACTGCCCTTGTTACTAGAAATGTTCCATACTTTCGATATTCATAAATAAAAAAAACAGATGAGATCGCTAAGGCTAAAAATGGAAAAACAATCAGCGCAAAACGAATCGGTTCGATATAACTTGCCATATGACTCCTCCTTGATTCTTTGTATCTCTCTTATCTTAGCAGTCCTTTGCTGTTTCAAGCAAGTAACGAGGCTATTATTTCTCATTTCTTTCAAAGTAAAGTAAGATAAACACAAAGGGGGTGTCGAGATGCTGAATATGTACTTTGTTTTTGGCGTACCTATTTTTTTACTGTTCCTTTATGCTACGATCGCTTATGTAAGAAAAAGAACTACAATTCATTATTTAGGATTTATTCTCCTGATTATTTCGGGTTTCATGCTAGTCTTCAATCTTCAGACTTGGCAGCAAGCACTTCTTGAAATGGATAAAATGACTCCACATGCTTTGTCTAAAGTGCTTGGCTACCCTGTCTATCTGATTTGGCTTCCCATTTTCATTTCTGGTTGCTTGGTTTTATTAAATATTTATCGCGGCGTACGCCGAATAGTTCAGTTACGCAAATCAAAGTAAAAGGCAGAAATCGGTTGAGCCCGATTTCTGTCTTTTACTTTGCTATTTTATCGTAGACAAAACGACATTTACGTGATCAAAATTAACGAGTACTTTTGACATTTCTTCCACGTACTCCTCATTTAAATAAAATATTTTGTTTGGCAGAGAAGTGCAGTTCTAATAAAATTCGAATGTTTTAGCTATCTACGTTTTAAATAGAGATAAATCGGGATACCAGCAAGTGTCAATACTATCCCCATCGAAGCTAAAAAGGTCTGAGTGATAAGCGTGCTTGATACGATAAAAGTCCCTCCAATGATTGCTACTAGTGGAATAAACGGATACATTGGAACTTTGTATGGTCGAAACAAATCAGGTTCTTTTTTACGAAGAAGAATGACACCAACAAAGACCATCGTATAAAAAATCCAAATGACAAAGATCAGCATATCCGTTAGTGTATCAAAACCACCGATCATCATCATGCCAATAGCGATGACTAGCTCTAAGATACCTGCGGCTACAGGAACTTTAGTTTTATCATGAAGTTTAGCAAAGAGCTTGCTAAAAGGCAGGTTGTTTTCTTTTGCCATAACATAAGGGAGACGCATTCCAGTAAGGGTATAGCCATTGATGGTTCCATAAACAGAAATCAAGATACCAACTGTGACCAGTCTTCCACCGAAGCCGCCAAAAATCATTTTTGCAACGTCACTTGCCGCATTGCTGTTTCCTGCGACTCCGTCGATAGATGCGGTTCTTAAGAATACCGCATTTACTAATAAATAAACGATCATGATTCCGATGATTCCTAAAGAAATTGCTTTTGGCAAATCTTTCGCCGGCTTTTTCAATTCTCCCGAAATATTTCCTACGTGTATCCAACCGTCGTATGCGAACATCGTTGCTAGCAAGCCCGCTCCCAAGGCTGAGAAAAATGAAAGATTTTCTCCTGCTTGGATCGGAAACAGTTGGAAGTCTACTCCTTCTTGTCGGAACAAACCGAAAATGACGATCACAAACAAAGGGATAAGCTTGCAGACAAGCGTAATCGACTGAAAAGCCCCTCCAGCTTTAGAACCTAAAAAATTGATCAGCAGGATCGATACAGCAGCTGTAACAGCTACGGGAACAATCATTGACTGGGAAAGACCAAATAGATTGACGAACTGTGTACCGAAAATGATCGACAAGGCTGCTACATTTGCTGGAAAATAAATCACGACTTGCGCCCAGCCCAATAAAAAAGCTGCTGTATTTCCGTAAATCCGTTCGATATATTTAATCATCCCTCCTGTTTCTGGAATAGCAGCTGCCAGTTCAGCTCCTGTTAGTCCTGCACAGACAGAAATCATACCACCGAGAAACCAAGAAAACATATGCAAACTGGCGGATCCTGTAACTTCTGCTACGCTTGCGGCTTTAAAAAATACCCCTGCACCGATCACTGTGCCCATAACAGTCGATAAAGCAGTAAAAAATCCCATCGTACGTTTTAATTCATTTTCTATTTTTACTTCTTTTACTGGCGTGGCTTGATATTCTTCCATCCCTTGTCCCCTTTCATACCATAGCCAATCCCAAAAGTATAAAAAACTTTTTGGATGTGGTTCTTGTTTTATACCGTCTCTACCAATTTTTCTTTCAGTTTTTCCAACATATCCTTTGTCATCGCATCTAAGTCGTATTTCGGCGAAAAGCCCCATTCCTCTTGCGCACAAGAAACATCTAGTGAATTTGGCCAAGATTCTGCTATTGACTGACGTACAGGATCCACATCATAATCCATTTCAAAATCTGGTATGATTTTTTGAATAGATGCTTTGATCTCTTCCGGGTCAAAAGACATCGCCGATATATTGAAGGCATTTCGATGAACCAATCGATCAGGATCTGCATTCATGAGTTTTATAATGGCATCGATCGCATCTGGCATATACATCATATCCATTGATGTACCTTGATCAATGAAACTAGTGTACTTTCCTTCTTTGATTGCTGAATAATAAATATCGACTGCGTAGTCTGTCGTACCGCCTCCTGGCAAGGTTGCATAAGAAATCAATCCAGGGAAACGGACACCACGAGTATCTACGCCATATTTCACATAATAATAATCACATAGTAGTTCTCCAGCTACCTTCGTTACCCCATACATGGTTGTAGGACGCTGAAGAGTATCTTGTGGGGTATGATCTTTTGGAGTATTTGGACCAAACGCGCCGATTGAACTTGGCGTAAAAAATTTCAGCTGGAATTCTCTAGCGACTTCCAATGCATTGACCAGCCCAGTCACGTTCAAATCCCAGGCTAATTGTGGTTTTGCTTCTGCAACAGCTGACAAAAGAGCAGCCAAATGAATCAATGTGTCCACTTGATATTGTTCTGCTATGCTGCGCATTTTTTCGTAATCCATTACATCTAGGATCTCAAAGATATCGTTTTTCTCAATGACTTCAGGCATGCGTATATCTGTCGCAATGACATTTTCACTGCCTAGTTCTTGACGTAGCCGTGTGATCAACTCTGAACCAATTTGTCCTAAACATCCTGTCACCAATACTTTTTTCATGATGATCCTCCCTGATCTTTTTTACTACTATCTTCAGATGATTAACAATATATGCGTGAACATGTTCTCTAATTTTAAATAGACGAAAAAACTAAATTTAGTTAAATAATTTCCATTTCTTTTCCTATTTTTTGATAAACTGCTACTGCTTCATCAAGCATTTCCCTCGTATGTTCCGCAGTCGGCATATTTCTGATCCTGCCTGTCCCAAGAGGCACAGTTGGATAAACGATTGGTTTAGCATAAATCCCATGTTCGATCAGCTTCATAGAGAAAGTCTGAGTCACTTTTTCGTCTCCCAAAATGACTGGAGTAATAGGTGTTTCAGACATACCGATGTTATAGCCTACTTTTTTCAATTCTTCTTTAAAATAATTAGCATTTTCCCAAACTTTTTCGACAAGTTCCGGATGTTCTTGCATCAAAGTAATCGAAGCCAATGCAGCTGCAGCTGCACCTGGAGTTAGCGAAGTAGAAAATAGGAATGGCCGACTTCTAGCTTTCAACCAGTCGATTAGTGTTTTCGATCCAGCTACATAACCCCCAACAACACCTATAGCTTTCGATAACGTGCCCATTTGCATATCGATTTTGTCGCTTAATCCAAAATGCTTGACGGTTCCTGCACCTTTTCCAGTTACGCCTGAGCCGTGCGCATCATCAACGTAGGTGATCAGTCCATATTTTTCAACAATCGGAATAATTTCCGGCAATCGTGCAATGTCTCCATCCATGGAGAAAACACCATCTGTGATATACATGATTTTTTTATATTTCTTACTTTCTATCGCTTCCTTTGCTTTTTTCTCAAGGTCTTTCATATCTTGATGTTTAATTCGGATGATTTTTGCTCCGGATAAGCGGCAACCGTCAATAATAGATGCATGGTTTAATTCATCCGATAAGATAGCATCTTCTTTTGTCATTACTGCAGAGATAGCGCCCATATTGCAGTTGAATCCAGATTGAAAGGCGATTGCTGCTTCTGTCCCTTTGAATTCTGCGATTTTTTCTTCTAATTGCTGATGGATTTTCAGCGAACCATTGATCGTTCGGACTGCTCCTGCTCCTACACCATAAGTTTCGGTTGCTTCAATACATGCTTTTTTCAATTCTTCGCGATTGGCAAATCCAAGATAATTGTTGGATGCTAGATTGATCATCCTTTTTCCGTCTACGATGATACAAGCACCATTTTCACTTTCTAGTATGTCGATCGTATTGTATAACCCCTTTTCTTTCAGTTGATCCAATTCTTTCTCTAAATACATTGTTAGTTCTTTGGAAGACATTGTCTCCACCTCCATATTCATCTGTCTTGCAGAACATACCAAACATATATCGTGTCATTCATCTACAAAGCAAGTATGCCATATTTTTGATAACGCTTACACTGATTATGAGAATTATTTAACCACATTTTTTATTTACAGTATCTTTTTACTTTCAAATGACTTATATAGTATGAACAATTACCTTTTAGATAATGATCTATTTTACTCTACCTGGGCAGATAAATACAACACAACCATTGATAGAAGCCCTTTCGTTAAAATCAATTGTATTCTGAATATTTAATTTATTTATTGCATAGACCAATAAAAATACATAAAACTTCCATCTTCATTTATCAGCAATTTTTAATTTTACTCTCTGAATATTTCTTAAAAGTTTTACTTGTTGAATTCGAAAAAAGGACTGTGACAAAAGTCTTGTCACAGTCCTATTCTTCCGAATAAACGGTGTTCTCCTGCCAATTCCGAATCACAAGTTACAATATTCATCAAACATGAGAAGCTATTTTTTGAAATTGTTCCTTGTGACTCGGAGCTGAACGGCAGGCTCACGACCTCTTGGTAAACAGTGTTCCAGAAGTAACTTTTACGGAAAATGATCCGAAATATCTTGGAGCTGACCACTTCTGTCACAACCTCCATCATTTTTTGTTATTTTTGATCCAATTGTCTGGAGTAAAATTTTCATCGTCAATAGACCATTCCAGAAAAAATTCTTCTAAGAATTCACGCATGAAGGTTTCTCTTCGTTTGGCTTCTTCATATCCGTAATCAGTATTCATTTTATCAGACAGCAAGAACAGTTTTTCATAAAAATGATTGATCACTGTCGTGCCTTTTCGGTAATTTTCTTTGTCCTTGAATGTTTGCGGATACAGTTCAGGATCAAAAATCGGGTGCCCATGTCCACCGCCGAAATAAGCAGTACGCAAAATGCCGATTGCTCCTAATGCTTCGATACGATCAGCGTCTTGAACGATCTTACCTTCCAGAGATAGTTCGGCCGCTTCAGAGAGATTTTTAGAAAAGGACATATTTTCGATAATGGAAAAAATCATCGAGATCTGTTCCTCTACTATTGGCAAAGAGCGAAGGAATACACGAAGCTGTTGCTTTGCCTCGTTCTCATTTTTAACGACTTTATCATCAATCGTATCATGTAGGTAAGCTGCTGCAAGCGTCACAAAGCGGTCTGCCTGCGGTTCCGTCTCCAAAATTTTTTCAGCTAACTTGACAACTCTTTTGGTATGATCGCTCCCATGTCCTGTTTGATCATGCGCTAATTGGTCCATACTATAATCAGCGATCACTTGTAATTTATCCATTCGTTCCACTTCTTTCTTAAGTAAATAGCTGAAAACATCTATAGATTAGATGAATTTCAGCTATCTTTGTAAATTGTATTTTATTTTACCTGATATACATTAAAATACAGATCTTTCATATAGTCGATCAGGTATTGCGGATTAAGCGGTTCATGTGTTGCATCCATGATTAATTGATTTGGTTTTCTAGATGCACCATATTGATGGATATGCTCTGACATCCAGTTTTTGATTGGAGAATAATCGTCTGACGCTAGAACATTTTCCACATCTATTTCTTGCTGCAAAGAATGAAGTAATTGTGCCGCATACATGTACCCTAATGCATAAGAGGGAAAATAACCAAAGCTTGCACCTGACCAATGAACGTCTTGTAGGATGCCTTCCACATCATTTGTTGGTCGTATTCCCAGATACTCTTCATATTTTTGATTCCATATTTCAGGTAGTTCAGCAACATCTACCCCTTCATTGAAAATCATTTTTTCGATTTCATAACGAATGATGATATGGAGAGGGTAAGTCAAACTGTCTGCCTCGATACGAACCAAACTTGATTTTGTATGGTTCAATGAACGATAAAATTTGTCAAAAGGAATATCATCGAATGTTCCTTCTGCACATTCTTGAAAGAAAGGATATTGCTTTTTCCAGAAGCTGCGACTACTTCCAATAATGATCTCGTTAAACAACGATTGTGATTCATGGATACCCATTGATGTACCTTCATAAACCGGTGTATACGCATATTTATCATCGATGTCTTGTTCATACATACCATGACCAGCCTCGTGGATCACTCCAAAAACAGCCATTTTGAAATCTGTTTCGTTCCAGCGTGTCGTGATTCGTGCATCATTCGGATTAATTCCAGTCATAAATGGGTGGACAGTGTCATCTAAACGACCACGGCTAAAATCATAACCAAGTTGTTCGATTACTTTCACTACAAATCTCTTCTGTTGCTTTTTCGTCATTCTCCGATTTAAAAAGTCTGTTTCAGGTTCAGTCCCTTTTTCTTGGAGCGTACGGCGGATCGAAAGAATTCCTTCTTTAAGCTGATCAAATACCTTATCAAGGATTTCGACAGTCATCCCGGGTTCGTATTGATTCAGCAAAACATCATAATCTGTCTTTTCTTCTTTTTTCCAATAAGGTATCAATTGTTTTGTCAATTCGATATTTTGGTTCAATGCTTCTTGAAAATCAGAAAACTGTTGTGTTTCTCTAGCTTTTTGCCATTGACCATGAGCGGAAGAAACAGCAGCTGTATATTTTCTCATGAGATCTTCCGGTACGCGATATTCTAAATCATACTCTTCTTTTACTTTGTCAAAAACGGATGTTCCGACTTCCGATAATTCTTCCGGATGTTCAGAAAAATAGCGAATGGCTTCTTTAATTTTTGGACCGATCTTTTTTGAAAAATAAATACTGTAAAGATAGCTATCTACTTCACTCCGGTATGCACTAGCTTTTTCTGGCATACCTGTTTGTGTATCCCAATCGAGGATTCCTAAAGCTTGTTGTAGAAGATTGATTTCTTTTACTTCTTGTAAAAACTCTTTTTCTTTCATTCCCTATTCCTCCAAACATCCAATTGAATGAATCAATTAGTAAGATTATTCGTCTTTCTCTTTTTTTCTGGGCGGACGAGTTCCCCAATACTGGAACAGATCCGTACGCAAAGCACCATTATACAATTTTCTTTTTTTGGTTGCTTTTTGTCCGTAAAATTCCTCAAACGCTAAGTCGCTAGTCAAGATATATTTACTCCATGTTTTTAATGGACGGAATACATCGCCCATTTCTTTATATAATTTTCGAACGGTTTCTTCTTCTCCTAGACGTTCCCCGTAAGGCGGGTTAGCCACGATGACCCCGTATTCTTTATCCGTTTTGAAGTCTTTGACTGCTTGTTGCTTAAAGGTAATCGAAGAGCCTAATCCGATTTCTTCTGCATTGGCTTTGGCAATTTCAATCATCCGTCCATTGATATCTGAACCAGTAATATCTAATTCAATATCATAATCTGCTTTTTCTTCGGCTGCTGATCGAACATTTTCCATGATTTCTTGACTGAACCAATCCCAAGATTCGCAAGCAAACTCACGATTGAATCCTGGTGCGATATTATGGCCTATTAAGGCTGCTTCAATACAAAGCGTACCTGAACCACATACAGGATCATAAAATGGACGGTCTTTTCGCCAATTTGTCAACATAACAAGTGCTGCTGCCATGTTTTCTTTCAATGGTGCTCCACCTTTTTCTAAGCGATAACCACGTTTGAATAAACTTGGTCCTGTCGTATCCAGAGTTACCATCACATGGTCTTTCAGCAAAGCTACTTCCAACTGAAAATGTGCGCCAGTTTCCGTCAGTGGTACAGAAGCTGGACGGTGATAATAGGTACGGAGACGTTCAACGATTGCTTTTTTTGTGATCGCTTGGCAATCAGGTGTGCTATATAGTTTCGACTTGATCGATTTTCCAGCTACAGGAAAAGCTGCATCTAGTGGAAGAAAATCTTCCCAAGGCAATGCTTTTACGTTTTCAAACAATTCATCAAACGTATACGCATCGAATTCCCCAACCACGATTTTTACTCGATCTGCTGTACGTAACCATAAATTAGCTGTAGCGATCGTTTCCATTGTTCCTTCAAAACGTGCACGTCCGTTCTCAACTTGGCATTCGATTCCAAGATCTCTTAATTCTTTACCAACCAGTGCTTCTAGCCCGCTTGCCGCAGTTGCGACGAGGTTGAACTTCCTGTTTTTTTCCATACACAATCTCCTTATTTATAAAAAAAGGAGGTGGGACATCAGTCCTACCCCACACTTTTACTCAAATTCCGAATAACCGGTGATACAAAAGTTTGTTTTGTAATAAGAACGACTCATCTGAAGTATTGAAAAATAGCTTTCAAATGTTTTTCTTGTTTCTTATAACGCATTACTTTTGTCACGACCTAATTCCCTGATGTTTGCGGTTTTCTATAAGCCATGTTCTGTACTTTGCTTTTCCAGGGAGAAAAAACAAAGCGGTAACCATCTATCTGCAGTTATACTGCCTTTTTGTCCTGTTCTTCTTCCAGACAAAAAGCGCCCCTACCATTGTTTGGGTTGCTCGCTCGAGGGGTTTACCGCGTTCCACCGGATGGGTTTCCCCAGCCGCTTCGTCACTGTGGCACTTTCAAGGATACTTAAGCATAGCCGAAGCCTTAGCTTGTTTTCCTGCCGTTACTCCAAAGAGTACCTTAGCTTATGGTTTCGCTAAGCACGAACACTACAGGCATCACAGCCTGTGCGAGCATGGACTTTCCTCAGCCTGATCAAGTCAGACCGCGATTACCCGAAAACCGCAAATTCATTAATCAAAAATTAAAATTGACGTGTTTTTTCATTATCATCTAAGCTTGTGTCTGCATTTGTGTAGTTATTTGGATTAGGTTGTGCTGGTTTGACTGCACTTGCTTGTTGATCAAGCTTTTTACCAAATACTTCACGTTCAAGATTTGACAAGCGTTTTAAGATATCAAAATTGGTCACTGCTGCGCTCTTTGGTGCCTCTGTTTGTTGCACGCGTGTTTGAGCTGCTCCTTGAGTTTTAGATAATTGAGCTACTTTTGCACTCAATCGATCGTTTTCTTCTTGTAAAGCAAGGAGTTCTTTGCTGTAAGTTTCATAATCTTTGATGATATTGTCTAAGAATTCATCAACTTCAACGGGATCATAGCCGCGCATTTTTGTTTTGAATTCTTGTTGTAAAATGTCTTTAGGACTATAAACCAAATTCGCCATATTTACACCTCTAGTTTTCATTTACGTAATAACATTTCTACCTTTTTCATTGTATAGGAAAAAAGTTGATAAATCAAACACAATATCGATTATTCACTAAAATTTTGAAGATCGTCCATACTGATCAGCCGAATTTCGTAGGGATGATCTGCTTGGTAATTCTGTGCATCTTCAAAAAAATACTTCGTTTTTCCAGGGAATTCTTCATCATAGATCAGCAAACAGCCCACTGTATGTTCAAGTATAAAACGAGTGTGATTCTTTAACTGACTAGGTGATTGATAGGGTTGATGGCTAACAGCTTCGACATAATCTGCTAATTGTTCTGCTAATTGTTTTTTTTCTTGGTTCCCTTCATTCCAGTTATTACCAAAATCAGCAAAAGGATACAAAATACCAAGGGATAGTTCCGGATATTCTTCTTTCAATTCCGCTACTATTTGCACAGCCCATAGTTCAACGCCCAAATTCCCACTGACAAGTACCCATTCCAGCCCTTCTTCTGCTAACTGATGGAGTTCTTTTTTTAAAACATTTTTAACAACTTGGATTTTAGGATCATTTTCTTTAAAAACACCGAGCTCGAAACTTCGATACCCAGACACATAGATTACTTTTGACTTATCCATCTCAGATTCCTTTTCTTTCTATCCGCTTTTTTGCTATAATGTGGCCTAGGAGTGTGATTAAAGATGGTATTGCGCTATCCAAATGGCCAACCTTATTATAAGAATGCCTCTCCCGTCGAAAAAATTCAAGAAAAAAGAAATCAGATAACTGAATTCGGCAATCGGGGGATGCGCTTTGAAGAAGCAATCAATGAAAGTAATAAATATTATCTTTCCCGCGGGTTGGCGGTTATTCATAAAAAGCCTACCCCTATCCAAATCGTGAAAGTAGACTATCCTAAGAGAAGTGCTGCTGTGATCAAGGAAGCCTACTTTACCCAAGCCTCAACTACAGACTATAATGGCGTCTATCGAGGCTTTTATTTGGACTTTGAAGCAAAAGAAACCAAGAACAAAACATCTTTTCCCTTTAAAAACTTCCATGCCCATCAAATCGAACATATGAAAGCATGCCTCGAACAAAATGGGGTCTGCTTTGTCTTGTTATGGTTTTCGTCTTTGAAGCGCTGTTTTTATTTGAATAGTGTTCATTTGATTGCTTACTGGGACGCCCAAAAGGAAAAAGGACGCAAATCACTACCTTTATCTTTGATCGAAGAACTAGGAATAGAGATCAAAACTGGTATTTCTCCGCGGATTCCTTATTTGGACGCGGTTGACTTCTATTTATCAACATTATCTATTGAAGGAGAAAGCAAGAATGGCAAATGAACAAACTAGAAGCTCTAGACGACAGAAACAGCCTACTCCTAAAAAGAGTGTGAAGAAGAATTCTGGCAAAGGTTCTGGAAAGTCCTCTGGAACACATAAAAAAGGATTATTTATCAAGATCCTTTTAGGAATACTCTCATTTTTCTGTATCCTCTTTTTAGCAGGTGTAGGACTTTTCTGGTATTACGCAAAAGATGCGCCCGAATTGACGGATAAAAAATTAGACGCTACCGTATCTTCCAAACTATATACACAAGATGGCGAACTATTCGAAGATTTAGGCGCAGAAAAGCGTGAAAAAATTTCTGCGAATGAATTACCGAAAACATTAGAAGATGCGATCGTGTCGGTAGAAGATCGCCGTTTTTATAAACACATCGGGGTTGACCCTATTCGGATCATCGGTTCTGCCCTCTCTAACTTTACCTCTGGCGGACTGCAAGGCGGAAGTACTTTGACACAGCAATTGATCAAACTTTCCTTTTTCTCCACCAGTGCCGAGGATCAGACCCTGAAACGCAAGGCCCAAGAAGCGTGGATGGCTGTAAGATTGGAACAAAAAAAATCGAAACAAGAGATCTTGACCTACTACGTAAATAAAGTGTATATGTCAAACGGCTTGTACGGGATGGAGACAGCTTCTGAGATGTACTTTGGCAAGAAATTATCAGAACTTTCTTTACCGCAAACAGCATTGCTTGCTGGGATGCCTCAAGCCCCTTCTGCCTATGATCCTTATGTTTATCCAGATCAGGCGAAGAAAAGACGAGATACTGTTTTGTATACGATGCTTCAAAACGAAAAAATCTCTCAAACAGAATATGATCAAGCTGTTAATGTACCGGTAACGGATGGTCTGCAAGAACTAACTCAATCCGATGACAATACTAAGATCGTCGATAATTATGTCAAAGAAGTCATCAATGAAGTACAAGAAAAAACAGATAAGAATGTCTACACAGACGGTTTAGAGATTTATACGAATTTGGATCTGGACGCCCAAAAGAAACTATATGATATCGTCAACACGGATCAGTATGTCTCTTACCCAGACGACGAGATGCAAGTTGCCTCCACCCTTATCGACACCAATACCGGGAAAGTAAAAGCCCAGATTGGCGGACGTCACATCGCAGAAGACGTAACTTTAGGAAACAACTTAGCAGTGAATACTTCCCGTGATTTTGGTTCTACGATGAAACCTGTCACAGATTACGGACCAGCTTTTGAATATTTGAAATATTCTACTGGAAAAACTATTACTGACGCACCGTATAACTATGAAGGGACTTCGACTCCTGTAGGAAACTGGGATAATCAATATATGGGCACCATTACTTTACGCCAAGCACTTTACTTATCCCGTAATGTTCCAGCAGTCAAATTATTCAATGAAGTCGGTTCAGATAAAGTGGCTTCTTTCTTAAAAAATCTTGGGATCGAATACAGTACGATCCATCAATCGAATGCGATCTCTAGTAATACGGAAGAACAAGATGGGACAAAATACGGAGCTTCTTCCTTAAAAATGGCAGCAGCCTATGCGGCTTTCGCCAATGGAGGGACTTATTACAAACCTCAATATGTTAATAAAATCGTCTTCCAAGACGGAACAGAAGAAACTTATGAGCCAGATGGAAAAACAGCCATGTCTCCAGAAACAGCTTATATGATCACAGACATTTTAAAAGATACGATCACTGAAGGAACTGGTACGAATGCGCAAATCGCTGGGTTATATCAAGCCGGCAAGACCGGAACATCCAATTACACAGATGACGAGTATGCAAAACTTGGTATTTCTTCTGGGGTGTATCCAGATATCTTATTTGCGGGCTATACGCCAAATTATTCGATTTCCGTGTGGACAGGTTACAATAAAAAAATGACACCTGTCACTTCAGAATCGTCACACGTAGCCTCTGATGTTTATCGCGAGCTTATGCAGTATGTTTCAGCTAACGTGACAAATACAGACTGGGAGATGCCAAGCGGATTAATTCGTGTGGGCGGTGAACTGTACTACAAAGATCAATATACAGCTAGATCGAATGCAATTACACCATCAACAACTATTCCATCTTCCAGCTATGTCCAGACTCCTGGAAGCTCAACAACAGAGACAACGACTCAAAGCTCTAGCTCTACTAGTCAAAGCGAATCAACTGCTGAGTCCTCAAAAGAAAGCACGACAGCAGAAACAAGCGAGCCAGCGTCTTCAACAACGGTTCCTTCTTCTTCATCCGAAGAAAGCTCGACACCGTCTTCATCTGCTCCTCCTGCTTCTTCCAGTGAGCCAGCAACTAGCGGAGCGGATGCTGCAAATGACCATACACCATCCAGCAGCACCTCAGCTTCTGGAAACAGATAGTAAAAAAGAAACCACGTCTACAAGCGTGGTTTCTTTTTTGTGTCTATGTAAAAAACAGCTACAAATAAAAATCATGTACCAAGCTGTATTACATGATTTTTTATAAGACTATCCAGCATATACATGTGTGATCTAACATTTAGCTTAAAAATTAGAAAATCCATTTTTCTTTTATCATTACATATACTTTATCCATTTACTTGTTTATAATTAAATCGGCTAAATACACACTAGTCTTTTATTTAGCGCCACTTCTTAATAATCCCATTGTTATTATCAAATAAAAAATACAATATATGGTTTTGAATAATTTTTTGAAAGAAGGCTTCATTTTGAGTTATCTGATAGTATGCTTAATTATCATAATTTGTCTGCACCATCTTTTTTTATCGAAAACAATACCTCGTTATTCCAAGAATAAAAAAGCTGAAAAATTTAGTTTATTATTAAATAAATTTACTTTAATTGCTCCTATCCTTGCATTTATTATTTTTTCTGTACTTTTAAGCACTACTCTTAAAGGAAAATTTATGGAAAGAAGCTCTCATGCAATGATTCTCACTTTTTTATGGTTGTTGTTCACCAGAATCTATATTTTTCTGATGAGCCTGAAACCGCCCAAATCCATTAGTTTATGTTTAGTTATAAATGGTATTTTTTTATTATCACTTATCATTTTTATTACACCTTTAGATAGATACGTCACTTATTTATATAATCCTTTGGAATACTGGACTTATTTTATAGGTATATTGGAAGGCATTATTTTCTACATCGGGTATTTTCCCAAGAAAAATAACAACATTTATTTTTATCGCAATAAATTGTAATAAGTTACCATCCTAGCTACTGAGTATGTACATTTACTTTTTCATGCAAAAAAGATAAACGAAACAGCTTTTCTCCATAATAACAAGATAATTCATACATTTATTTGCAATTAAAGAAACCACGTCTACAGGCGTGGTTTCTTTTTTAGTGCCTTTTCTTTTAGACGCATCCGATTTTTCCCATCTTGACATATTGATAGCAAAGGACATACCTCGCACTTGGGATTTCTTGCCGTGCAATGATATCTACCAAAAAAAATCAGTGTATGATGTGTCTTTACCCATAATTCTTGTGGTACTTTCCGCATCAGTGTTTCTTCTACTTCCATGACCGTAGCATCTAGTTTGCAGATCCTCAGGCGTTTTGAGACACGTTCCACGTGGGTATCTACTGCGATTGCTGGTATCCCGAATGCATCCCCCAATACGACATTTGCTGTCTTTCTGCCTACACCAGGAAGAGACATCAATTCTTCTCTTGACGTTGGTACTTGCCCATCGAAACGTTCAATCAGCTGCTGTGCACACGCTTTGATGTTTTTTGCTTTATTTCGATACAAACCAATCGTTTTTATTTTAAGAATGATTTCATCGATTGAAGCTTCTGCTAACGCATCGGGTGTCGGAAAAGAGGCAAACAAATCTGGCGTTGCTTTATTCACTGATACATCTGTCGCCTGGGCACTTAAGATCACTGCAATCAATAACTCAAATGGATTATTGTGCTTGAGTTCTCCATGTGCTTCGGGAAACATTCCATACATCGTTTCTAGAGCTTCCATTGTTTTTTGTTTGCTTAACATATTCCGCTACTCCTCCAACCAATTTTTCAGTGAGACTTTCGGCAATTCTTCTTGTTGAGCTGACTGTTCTACTTCTCTTTGAAGAAGCTGCTGTTTTCTTCGTTTTTGGTCTTCTTCCACTTGTTGTTTTGTACGTAGATTTTTTCTTTCCCACGATAGCAAAATGCGGTCAACGTAATTAAAACTATAAGCCTGATTTAATACGGCTTCCCGCAGTGCTAGTTTCAAAATTTCCGGCTGATAATGGTCTTCTTCTAGCCATTGACCGATTCGCTGGAACTCGATCGAAGAAAGCGGGCGTCCAAATTCTTGTTCAAATAATTGATACACTGACTGGATTTCTTTTTCTTGTGTTTTTTCTTCGTATTTTTTTTCTTGTGTTTTTAAATACTCACCTAATAGATCATAGATGGGGTAAAGATTATATCGATCTGCTTTTTTACCGTTGACAATCGTCGTTTCTATCTTGATAAATCCATTTGTTACGAGACGATCCAGTATTTGAAAAATCTGATCTTGCTTGATTCCCATATCCATAGCAATCATCTGCAAATCAGGGAAAGTATCTCCTTCAAGCTGTGCCATATGCAACTGTAGAACAAATAAAAATTCTTCAGATTGTAGACCGATCCTATGGTAATTTTTAAGTAAAAGATTAGATATAACTGTTTGTCCAGCGCTTAAGTAATTTTCTAAATTCAACATGATTTCTCCTCCGCTCAATCACAGTATACGTAAAAAAAACATGGGAAGCAAGAACAGGTTTCTTTTCTATTTACTTCACTGATCGGTCAGATTTACAATGTCAGTCTACTTGATTTTTGTTTGTTCATGTTTTTGATGCGCATCTTCACTTTTCGGAATAAATAAATTAAGTAGATTTCGCTGTTTCTTAGAATGTTGACAAGGAAACAAAATTACTATACACTATTTTTGTTTCCAAGTTAACATTATTGCATAAAGGAGTTTTTACATGTACAGTTTCACAAATAAACATTCTAAAGTTTTTGGATACGTCTCTGTCTTATTCACTGGATTAGGATTTACTATCGTCAGTCCTGTACTTCCGTTTTTAACGCTGCCTTATTCTCACTCCATACATCAGCAAGCTTTCTATATCACTTTGCTCATGTCTGTTTATGCTCTAGCTGCCTTCTTATCTGCCCCCATTCTCGGTAGCTTAAGTGATCATTTTGGGCGTCGTCCGATCCTTATTATCAGTTTATTAGGATCAAGTATCGGATATTTGCTTTTTGGTTTAGGAAATTCGATATGGATGTTGTTCCTTGGTCGTATCATTGAAGGATTGACGGCAGGAGAAATCTCCACCTTATATGCTTACTTTGCCGACATCACGGAACCTAATGAAAGAACCAAAGTTTTTGGATGGATGGGTGCTTTAGTCGGTATAGGAACAACGCTGGGTCCTATTATAGGGGGTCTATTAGCTGAGTTGGGGAATTCTGTTCCTATATTTATTGGAGCACTCTTTACTTTCTTAAATGCCGTTTATGGCTACACATTTATGCTAGAAAGCCTTCCAATAAAAAAACGTTCAGTAGATTTAAGTTTCTCCCATGTAAGACCTTTTCACCAATTACAACAATTATTCAAGATTTCATCCGTTATTCCTTTATTGACAGCAGGTTTTGCTGTTTGGTTGGCAGCTGGCTCTCTTCAATCTATCTTTTCTCAATTTTCGATTGACGCCTTTCAGTGGAAGGCTGGGTTGGTTGGTTTAAGCTTCTCTTTGATTGGAATCTTGGATACTGTCTCGCAATTGTTCATTATGCCTCGATTGCTCAAAAAATTTTCAGAACAGCAGATCACAAGAATAGGGATGTTCAGTGAAATCCTCGCCTATCTATTCATCACATTATCTGGAATTCTTCTACTGCCGATTTTGTTTTTATTTGGGATTATCTGTTATGGTTTCGGTGATTCTATTTTTACTCCTGTATTCAATGGCCAACTATCCAATTCTGTCTCAGATAACCAGCAAGGTCTTGTAATGGGCGGTACCCAAAGTATACAATCTCTATCGCGCGTCATCGGCCCGCTAATCGCAGGACAGCTTTATGCTGCAGCACCATTTCTTCCGACGGTATTCGGATTTTTGCTTATGATTTTTGCCTATTATCACTACAATAAAAAATAGTAGCTTCATTTGCTACTTCGTATAAATTCTCTGTATCGACCGATAAAACGAAATACTGTGTCAAATTCTTCTTTTGACATATTTTCAAATACAGTAGCATCTCGCTGTACCCATTTTTGATGGAGTTGCTCGTGTCTATTCCTTATTTTTTGTCCGATTGGCGTCAATTGAAAATAGATTTCTTTTTTATTCTCTTCGCTTTGATAAGTGTTTATGATCCCTCTAGCTATCAGTTTTTTTGTTAGCTTACTGATGGCTCCTCTAGTCATGTAACTAGCATTCGCTAATTTTGTCACGTTAGGATCAGGGATTTTCCCGATATGTTCAATCACTTCTAGTTCATTTAGAGTAAATCCTGCAAATTCTTTTTCCATTTCTGGTTTATTACGATGAATAATCTCATTAGCTAAATCCAGATATTCTTCTATTAGCAGTTGTCTTTTATCCATTTCTACACCTTCTTTTTCTTTCATTATATTGTTTTTTTGTTTCCTATTCAACAAAGATAAAAATATTTTGTAGGAAAACCCAATCTGAAACCAAGAAAAAAAGGGGTTGACAAAGCTTGTCATAACCCCTTTTTCTGATTAAAAGATAGTAAAGAGACAGTCATCGGTAATTGTGATGATTTTTTGTCATCACTTAAGGATGAGCGGCCTTTTCAAAAACTGTCTTTAAAGATCATCATCAGTTTCTAGCACATACGGCTGACCTTCATATGTGTACTCTGTATTCAATGTGCCGTCATTTTCATCTGAGTAGATGCGTCTACTGAAAGGAAAACGATGAGAAACATTATCTTTGGCGTCTTTTGCTGGCATCGTGTAATATTCCTCTTGCGTTTCATTCAACTGAGAGAGTACTTGATCTGCCAACTCATCAATATTGATCGTTGATTTCTTCGAAGCACTTTTATAATCTTCTAAAAATGCATCTTGTTGGACAAAATATTCTTTATTCATCTTCTTTCTCACCTTTCTTTTCAAAATCAAATAAAGCTGCTTGTTCTTTTATGTAACAGCTTTATCTTTGCTGCTTATTGTGACAAAAAATTCGAAGAAAGACAACTAATTGTACTTTTCACAAAAAAGACAGAGGGTCGTGACAAAATTGTGTCACAACCCTTTTCTTTATTGTGCAGTTTCGATTTCGCCTAGCGCTGCTTGTGCAAGTAGGTTCAAGTAATTCCAAGGGCGGTCAAAATGTGGTTGGAAGAAGAAATCTGAAAGTGCGAGATCTTCTACAGTCATTTTATTTTGAACAGCTAAAGACATGGTATTTGCTGATTGTGTAATGTCGTATTTGGACATGAACTGAGCACCTACGATACGATTCGTTCCTTTTTCATAGACTAGCTCCATCATTACTTTTTCAGTAGTTGGCATGAACTCTGGACGATAATTATCTTCAAATACAGTCGCTTGGACTTCTAAATCGTTCAAAGTTGCGCTTTCTTTGGTCACACCTGTCGAACCGATCGTCCAGCCAAATAGGTAAAGTCCTGAAGTTCCTTGAGTACCACGATACGCCATTTTATGATCTGTCAAGTTATTTCCCACAAGCAAACCTTGACGCACGGCATTTGTTGCCAAAGGAATATAGTTTTGCGTGCCACTTGGATTGTAGTTGACTACTGCAGAGTCTCCAGCTGCAAAAATGTCTGGATCACTTGTCTGCATGTATTCATTCACTTTGATTGCCCCGTTTGGCAGTGTATCTACTTTTCCTTCGATCAGTTTTGTATTTGGACGGAAGCCCACACATAAAATGACCATATCTGTATCAAATGTATCTGTTGGTGTAGCTACTTGTTTCACTTTTCCTTCTTCATCTGTGATAAATTCAGTAACATTTTCGCCTAGCGCAAGAGTAACACCGCGGTCTGTCAATTCTTTTTCTAAGATATCTGTGAATGGTTTATCTAGATATTTATTCAAGATGCGATCTAATCCATCAATCAATGTCACTTGTTTTCCAGATTCGACAAAAGCTTCTACTAATTCAATACCGATATATCCACCACCAACAATTACTACACGTTTTGCTTCTTTCGCTTGTGCAATAATTTCATTTGCTTGATTGTAGTTTTTGCATAGGAGTACATTTTTCGCATCGATTCCACTAATCGGTGGGATAATAGGCCATGAACCAGTTGTCATCACTAATTTATCATAAGAAACCGTTTCTGTTTCTCCTGTTTTCAGATCTTTTGCCGTTACTGTTTTATTTTCTGTATCGACGTCTGTTACATCGTGTTCCATTTTAACTGTTGCTCCTAATGAAGATAATTCTTCAGGATTTGAGTAGAACAAGCCTGCTGGGTCCTTTACTACTCCGCCGACATAAAGTGCGATACCGCAAGATAAGAAAGAAATATTGTCATTTCTTTCATATACTGTCACTTCTGCTTCTGGATGATTTTTTAAAATACTTTTTACAGCTGCAGTACCTGCATGAGTACAGCCAATTACTACTACTTTCATTTATGGTCCCTCCGATTAACATTTTGTCCTTCGACAAAACTACTATAACAGAAATAAAACGGATACAACAGTTTAATGCTTGTGAATTCACAAAGGTTTGTTTGTAGTTTCATTCCTTTTCAAGCATAAGAACCCAATATCTACAAGATTCCTATTGTGATAATATTCACTTTGATATCTAAGATTGTGAATAAAAGACAAAAAAATAAAAAAGCTAGCGTTTTTTTTACACAGCTAGCTTTTTTTAGGTATAACACTTGTAGAAACTGTTTTTACATTTGCGCCTTTTTTGCTGACTCTTTACAATCCGGACAGAGTCCATACAATTCCAACCGATGTTCATTAATCTCAAAATCAGTCAGTCTGCTCGCAGCCATTTCTATATCTTCAAGCCCTGGGTAATGAAAATCAACAATCTTACCGCAGTTTTCACAAATTACATGATAATGACGCTTTGAACTGAAATCAAATCGGCTAGAAGCATCGCCGTACTTCATTTCTTGAACAAATCCAATCGAAGTAAATAAGCGAAGGTTATTGTAAACAGTCGCAACACTCATATTTGGAAACCGATGTTCAAGTGCTTTATAAATCTCATCAGCCGTTGGATGGGAATGATGTTCAATCAAATATTCTAAAACCGCGTACCGTTGAGGTGTGATTCGAATGTTCTCTTTTTTTAACTTTTCGATAACCTCTTCGACTAACTTATTTTCCATGTAAACACCCCACGTTGTTATTCTCGTCTTATCATACTATTTTTACATTTTAAAATCCACTTAACATGAAAAGAAAATTCAATTTTATTGTATTTTAATGAAAAAAGACGTAAAACAGTCGCGTTCACTATTCTACGTCTCTATTCAAATAATTTTTCTCATCATAAATTTTTGTGTGTTCTTTTCATCTTTAAAAGTTTTTTACATAAACCTATCTGGAGAAAAACCAAGTGCCTTATATCTCTTGGTAAAGGGCTGTAGATAAATAACGTTCACCATTGTCTGGAACCACAGCTAATACCTTCTTGCCTTTTCCTAATTCTTTTGCGACTTTTAGCGCGGCAGCAATTGCAGCGCCAGATGAGATGCCTACTAAAATCCCTTCTTTTCGCCCAACTTCTCTAGCTGTTTCCATCGCTTCGTCTCCACTAATAGAAAGGACTTTATCATACACAGAAGTATCCAGTGTTTTAGGAACAAAACCTGTACCGATTCCTTGGATTTTGTGAGGTCCCGCTTCTTTCCCTTCTAAAATAGCAGATTCTGCTGGTTCTACCCCGATTAATTCGATTTTCGGATACACACGTTTTAATTCTCGGCCAGCGCCAGTGATCGTTCCTCCTGTACCGATACCTGCAACAAACGCATCCAAGCCATTTACTCCAAATGCTTGATGTATCTCAGGACCAGTCGTCTTCTCATGCACAAGAGGATTTGCTTCATTTTCAAATTGTAATGGTAAAAAGTAGCCGTTTTCTTTTGCCAAACGTTCTGCTTCTCTGATTGATCCAGAAATACCATCCGCACCAGGAGTCAAAATCAACTCTGCGCCGTACCCTTTCATCAATAAACGTCTTTCGATACTCATCGTCTC
The DNA here is from genome assembly GCF_050555565.1 of Enterococcus sp. MSG3290. NCBI lineage: Bacteria > Bacillati > Bacillota > Bacilli > Lactobacillales > Enterococcaceae > Enterococcus > Enterococcus sp. MSG3290. The sequence continues at coordinate 1,466,231 of NZ_CP187862.1, forward strand.
AGGCATCACGATGATTACTTTATATCCTTTTGCAACTCCTACCATCGACAATCCGATTCCTGTATTTCCAGAAGTAGGTTCAATGATAGTATCACCTGGTTTCAGTAGACCATCGTGTTCTGCTTTTTCTATCATACTTAAAGCAATACGATCTTTTACACTTCCTCCTGGATTAAAAAACTCAAGCTTTACAAAAATATCTGCTGAATCTTCTGGTACGATTTTATTTAATTTGACGATTGGCGTTTTGCCAATCAATTCGGTGACTGAGTTATAGATAGCTGTCATCTTCAATTCCTCCTTGTCTTTGCTCTTCTTACTTATCATAATACAATCTGTTCATTTATGGCGAGTGATTCGTCTTTGACTAGCAAAAAAAAGACAAAGATATACCATATATGGTAGTTTCTTTGCCTTTTTATCTAAATCAAACGTTTAGTTCTTGACCAACTAATAAAGAATAACTGGACATAGACATGCCATTTTTCGCCATTAGATCATCAACAGACATGCCAAATTTTTGTGCAATATCCCATAGCGTATCACCTGACACGACTGTATATGTCTGACCATTATTTGTATTTACATCTGTTGTTGAAGATGATGACGTTGAAGTCGTCGTAGTAGTCGTTGTTGTTGTACTTGTGGTTGTTGTAGCCGAACCTGTTGATGGCGTATCAAAACGGGTTAAATTATAAGTATTAATCAATGAGTTCAATTTGGCCCCATAATTTGGATCGGTAGCATAACGACCTGTCAAGTACGCTGTTGCATCATAAAAACTTGTTGTATTGCTTTTCCACACGCCAGCATAATGATAATCGCCCGTGGAAAAACTGGTTGAACGAAGAACATTCGCATGGTCTTGGAAGGATTCCCAATAAGAAGAATATTTTCGGAATGGTTCATTCATCGTTACCCATTGTCCGTTTACATATTCTTTGGTTGCCATATAAACGACCTGTCCGTTATAGCTTCCTTTCACACCGAATAGATTATAATTTGGCGCACTAGCTAATCCGGAAGTGCCATATGCACTTTCCAACAACGCTTGAGCGATCATGACTGAAGCATACAAGTCATTACTTGCAGCAACTTCTGACGCAGACCAGCCGATTTGATCGATAAACGCTTGAGGATCAGCGACTGTTTGAGATCCTTGTTCATCTGCATGAACATGTTGCGGTAACGCTGTAACCATCATCGGCCCAACTAAAAGACTCGTTCCAATTAAAGGAGCAATCGCTTTTTTATTGATCACCATTTTTCTTTTAGGTCTATGGTGTCGGGCACTGCGGGTCTTCAGCTCTTGCATTCAAATTCCTCCTCAAAATAAAAAAACTTAATAAAAAGTTCTCTTCTTAAAACAAACTTAATTAATTAAATTATACTTTTAATTCTCAAGAAACACAAACTAATCCGAAGAATTCTTTGTTTTGTCATTTAAATGTAACATAGCCGAAAACGAAAAGTAATATTGATTTATTCTTCTAACACATAAAGAACAGCTGTCTCCATCTTGCAGACAGCTGTTCTTATCAGTCAAACAATTGCTTGGATCTATGATAGTTGATTGTACGTATTCACGACATTTTCTACTGTAAATCCAAATTCTTCTAAAATTTTAGTGCCAGGGGCAGATGCACCGAAATGATCGATTGTAATCGTTGCGCCCTCTGTTCCTACGTAGCGTTCCCATCCAAATGATGCAGCAGCTTCGATAGCCACACGTTTCTTCACTGATTTAGGAAGTACACTTTCTTTATATTCAGAAGATTGTTTTTCAAAGAGGTCAAAGCTTGGCATAGAAACAACAGAAACATCTTTGCCTTTTTCAGCCAATTCTTTTTGAGCTTTCACAGCCAAATCAACTTCAGAACCTGTTGCAATCAAAATACCTTCTGGTGTTTCTCCTTGTGATGGAGAAAGAACATACGCGCCTTTTTTCACCATTTCATCTGCTACTTCTTTTGTAGAAGGCAATACTGGAAGGTTTTGACGACTCAATACAAGGATAGTAGGCGCATCTGTTGTCTCCATCGCTACTTTCCAAGCAGCACGTGTTTCATTTCCGTCTGCCGGACGAATCACTTGAACACCAGGCATGCAGCGAACAGATGCTAGTTGTTCAATCGGTTCGTGCGTTGGTCCGTCTTCTCCGACAGCAACCGAGTCATGTGTTAAGACGTAAACAACAGGAGTATGTTGGATTGCTGCTAAACGAACTGCTGGTCTTAGATAATCGACAAAGACAAAGAATGTTCCACCGTAGATACGAGTTCCGCCATGAAGTTGGATACCATTCATAGCCGAAGCCATTGCAAATTCGCGGACACCGAACCAGATGTTGCGTCCTTCATAATGTTCAGGAGTGAAATCTTTATCTGCAGCCACCATTGTATTATTGGAACCTGACAAGTCCGCTGAACCACCCCAGAAGCTTGGTATAGCTTTCGATAATTCTTGGATGACTTCTTTACTTGAAACACGGCTTGCTTGACTGCTTCCAACTTCATAAGTTGGCAATTCTGCATCCCAGTTTTCTGGTAGTTTGCCATCAAAAGCATCTTCAAATTGTTGTGCTAATTCAGGATAAGCTTTTTTATAATTGGCAAACATTTCATTCCATGCATCTTCAGCTTTTTGTCCTTCTTCTATCATCGTTTGATGGAAGCGGGCAGCTACTTCTTCTGGAACAGTGAAATCTGGATACTCCCAACTATAAACTTCTTTAGCCATCTTGATGCCATCTTCACCAAGAGGAGCACCATGAACAGCAGATGTTCCTTCTTTAGGAGCACCATAGCCGATGACTGTTTTTACTTCGATCAATGTTGGTTTGTCTGTTTCAGCTTTTGCTTCTTCAATCGCTTTAGAGATTGCTTCTAGGTCATTTCCGTCTTTCACTAAGATATGTTGCCAGCCATATGCTTCATAGCGAGCACCAACGTTTTCTGTGAAAGCTTTTGAAGTTGGACCGTCTAGTGAAATATCGTTTGAATCGTATAAAACGATCAATTTCCCTAGTTTCATATGACCTGCCATCGAACTTGCTTCTTGAGATACCCCTTCCATCAAGTCTCCGTCACCGCATATTGCATACGTATAGTGATCCATCACATTAAAGTTTTCTTTGTTATACGTTGCTGCAAGGTGCGCTTCTGCCATTGCCATACCGACAGCCATTGCAATCCCTTGTCCTAATGGCCCTGTAGTGGCTTCTACACCATCTGTATGATGTACTTCAGGATGTCCTGGTGTTTTAGAATCCCATTGACGGAATTGTTTCAAATCATCGATTGTCACTTGATAGCCAGCTAAATGAAGCAAGCTATACAACATTGCTGACCCATGTCCTGCCGAAAGAACGAAACGGTCGCGGTCAGCCCAGTTTTTTGATGTCGTTGGATTTACTTTCAGGTGTTTTGTCCATAACGCATATGCCATAGGTGCTGCGCCCATCGGCAATCCAGGATGTCCTGAGTTTGCTTTTTGGACTGCTTCAATACTTAATGTACGAATTGTGTTAACGCCAAGTTGGTCAATTTTGTCAAACAAAATAACCCCTCCTATTAATTTAGGTTTTTTTTACCTTTATTTCTTACACTTTCATTCTATAAGATGTCACACGAAAAAGCAATCTTTTTCAGTATTTTTTACTAAAAGTTGTCATTTCGGTTGTGTAAGCCTTTTTTCTTTTGGATTTCTTTTAATTTTTCCGGGGTCACGTCATTCCCCTCAGGATCGACGACTTTCATTCCTTCGATATGATGACGCATACCGGAACGAAAAGCTTCCAAATACTCTTTGCGTAAGTTGATTTGTTCTTGTTCTTCGGCTTTTGAGAGACCATTTTCCTTCTTTTTACGTGCAAGTTCATTGATCCGCTCTATTTTTTCAGGTGACAGCATGCTCAGCCCTCCTTTTACTCTCCTTCATATTATATAAAAACTGAAAAAAAAACAACTAGATAAACTAAATAAAATACGAACATTCGTTTGATTTAGCGCTTTTTATATGGTACTATTTATTTATCAAGTGAAAGAAGGTGTACCTTGTGGCCCGACAAACTGAATCAAGACAAATCGAAGTCTTACGATATATCCATGAACAAGTAACCCAAAAAGGATACCCGCCGACTGTCCGTGAAATCGGGGAAGCTGTTCAGCTTTCTTCTACTTCTACTGTTCACGGTCATCTTGCACGGCTTGAAAAAAAAGGGTTTATCCAAAGAGATCCGACGAAACCTCGTGCAATCGAGTTGACAAAACAAGGTTTAGAAAAGATTGGGATTCGTCCAACAACTATTCCAGTACTTGGCGTCGTAACAGCTGGAGAACCCATTTTAGCAGTAGAGGATGCTTCAGACTTCTTTCCAATCCCTCCTAATCTTTCTTCCGAAGAAGGCAGTCTCTTTATGCTGACAATTCGTGGAGATAGTATGATCAATGCTGGGATCTTGGATGGTGACAACGTGATCGTTCGGAAGCAAGAAACTGCTCAAAATGGCGATATTGTCATTGCAATGACTGCCGAGGACGAAGCGACTTGCAAACGATTCTATAAAGAAAAAAACTTTTTCCGTCTGCAGCCTGAAAACGACTTGCTCGAACCAATCATCTTAGATCAAGTATCTATATTAGGACGAGTAGTAGGACTTTATCGTAGTCATATCTATTAATTGCTACTAATAAAAGAAAACTTTTTAAAAAGAGTTTGAGACGATGGTCTCAAACTCTTTTTTCGCCCGGGTTCTTCTTCTTTCAAATTTTTATCACTTCCCTCTTTACAAACCGAACAAATATTCGTATACTAAATATACGAACAATTGTTCGCATAAATTAACGAGGTGAGAATTCATGAAATCAATGAGACGTCTTGGCTTAGTATTAACTGTTTTGTTTTTAGGTATTATTATTGGTAATTTCGGCATACGTCCAGCTTTACTTGTGTTTGTTCCGTTATTTACTTTGTGGTTCATGTTGTGGGATGAAAAGAAGTACCGTCAATCTGAGCGGCGCAGAATTCATGAAGATCATTTCTATCATGAGCCCTACTACAGATCCAGGCAATCATAATAAGGATTGACTGCTAATTATTCAAAAGACAAGAAGTTAAACTTTTACGGGGGTGTGACAAAAAATCGGTCACATCCTTTTTTCGAATAAACGGTGTTCTAAAGCCATTTTTTCGGTATTAAGTCAAATTGCGGAAAAAGTGATTTTTTAAACTTCTACTGGTCTTTGCTTGTTTCCATTTATAAAAAAATAGCGACCCTCAAAAGTCAGATAGAGAATCTGACTTTTGAGGGTCGCTTTAAAATCGCTTCTTTAAGAATAACATCAAGAATAGCTTCTTTTTTCTGCTTAATATTCCATTAATGTAATGATGTCATATCCTTTGATTTTGTCGCGTCCATGGAGATCCATCAATTCGATCAAAAATGCGCAGCCTACGACTACACCGCCTAATTGTTCGATCAGTTCGATCGTCGCTTTGATTGTTCCTCCAGTAGCTAGCAAATCGTCACAAATCAGCACACGTTGACCTGGTTTAATGGCATCCTTATGCAATGTCAATGTATCTGTTCCATATTCTAATCCATAAGTCACTTCGATGGTTTCTCGAGGTAACTTCCCTTTTTTGCGGACTGGGGCAAAACCGACTCCTAACTCATAAGCAACAGGACATCCTACGATGAATCCACGGGCTTCTGGCCCAACTACCATATCAATTCGTTTTTCTTTTGCATAATTTACGATTTGCTTCGTAGCTTCCCGATAAGCGTCACCATCTGCCATCAGTGGGGAAATATCTCGAAACACAATTCCTTTTGACGGATAGTCGGGAATACTGGCAATATAATCTTTTAAATCCACTCTTTGTTTCCTCCTAGGTTGTTAACCATTTCTTTATGGTAGGAATATCGCTCAAAAGCAAAAATTCCTCAACTTTGATTTTATTGAGCCGCCGCTGGTATAATCTGCTCTCAGTCAAAGGATGACTTTCTGGGCTAGCGACTTTTTGTAAAACACCGTTCTCTATTGTAACAAATTTCAATTCAAAAAACACCTGTATCATAAAAATTAATAATTTTTCAGGGATACGCAAATATTGAGCTATTGCTTTTATTTTATGACGTATATCAATTCGTTCTTGAGAATGGATCAGTTTAAACAATTTTGCGTACTGTTCTCTTGTGCCTACCCCATTCAAATAGGCCTCATCAGGCGAAATCCCCATCAGATAAACACGATTGAATGAATAAGACCGAAAAACTTCTTTCAGATCCGCTAAATCATCTGGACAATCCATAATAACTAGAGAGTTCGGTTTTCTTTTTTCAATTATTGCCTTTACAGAATCTAGTCCTTCGAAAACAATCGCAGCTTCCTGGATAATCTCAGGCACGAATTTCAACGTCGAAGAATCAAATGCTAAATAAAGGCTACCTTCCGACGTTCGGCTCTGTTCACGGAAACGTTTTGCCCGCCAATCAAATACTTGCAGACCACCCACAGAAAAATCAGATACCATCAGCTGCGGTTTCTTACGCCCGTTCCATTCATTGATCGAAAGCTTTCCTACCACATCTACCTGATTATTCAGCAGTTCTTCTTCTTGAGTACCAAAACCAAAAGCGACCGCATCAAGCTGACTCGATGCATCGGAAAGGACAAATTTCAGATGCTGTTGGTTTGCTCCGATTCTTTTGATATTTTCTGCTTGGACTTGTCGAAATAAAAACTGAGGCAAAGGATTATCCGTACCAAATGGCGCCAATAGTTTCAGCTCATCAATTCGCTCTACTGTTACTTCATTTGGCAGCAATACTTCATCAATTCTCAACTCAGGCCCTCTCATCAAGTCAATTTGATGATCGACTATATATTGGTTCATCTTCTCCTGTAGTATAGTGACATTTTCACTTGGCATCGTTAAACCGACTGCTGCATGATGTCCTCCGAAGTAAGTAAATAAATCTCGCATCTGGTCAAGCATTTCAAAAAGATTCAAGGCTTCAATACTACGTCCAGATCCTTTAGCTGATCCATCTTCTTTTAAAGTAAGGACAAGCGTTGGTTTACCCGTTTCATTCATTATTTTCCCAGCAACAATGCCCAAAACGCCCTCATGCCATCCTCGGTTTACCAATAGATGAATATGATTCTCCTTATTGACCATCGCTAATGCTTCTTGTGTTATCTGCTCTACGATTGCTTTTCTTTCTTCATTGATCTCATTCAATTTTTTTGCTTGAACGGATGCTTCCTCTTCATCAAACGTCGCAAGTAACGAGACGGCAGGACGTGGATCGCCCATCCGACCGATTGCATTTAGTCTGGGAGCAATCGAAAAACCGATCGTTGTTTCGTCTGCGTCCCTCATTTTTACGCCGCTTTCTTCAAATAGCGCTTGAAGTCCTATCCGTTCTGAATGATGAATGGCATCGATTCCTAATGAAACAAGGATTCGATTCTCATCAGTCAATGAAACTAAATCGGCGATCGTTCCTATCGCTACTAAATCCAAAAATTCTACAGGCGGTTCTTCCAATAATGCAGAAGCTACTTTGAATGCTACTCCGACTCCTGCCAAATCTGGAAATGGATAGTGCCCCGCTGGATGACGAGGGTGAACAATCGCATAAGCGTCTGGTAAATTCTCAGGTAGTTCGTGATGATCTGTAATGATCACGTCTACACCAGCTTGCTGAGCGTATGCTACCGCATCATTTCCTGCTACCCCGTTATCAACAGTGATGATCAACTGGATTCCTTCTTCGATCTTTTCTTGGTATACCGATTGGTTTGGTCCATACCCATGCTCAAATCGATTTGGCAGGAATACTTCTACTTCTGCACCAAGTAATTCCAGTGTTTCTTTCATTACCGTTGCACTGGTGATCCCATCTGCGTCATAATCACCGTAAACGAGGATTTTTTCTCCACTGATTACAGCTTCTTGGATTCGGCTGATTGCTTTATCCATATCGTGCATCAGATACGGATCATGTAATTCTTGTTCCTTTGGATGTAAAAATCGGTTGATATCCTTTTCCTCATGGTAACCTCTTTGCCACAGTAACTTACCGACAAATGGAGATAATTTCAGTTCACGGATCATTTGGAGAAAGGATTCAGAAGGCTCTGTCTCGCTTAACTTCCAATCAAAATTTGCTTGTCTCACTTTCTCACTCCTAACTTAGTTATTATAGCAAAGGAAATCAGCAAAAAAAAGCAGAAAGAAAGAATAAAAACAGATCAGATCCGCTAGACAGATGTTCAGCAGGACCTGATCTTTTGTACGACCATTTATGAAATATCCCTATTAGTCAAAATAATTGAAGCTTTGTTTGGGCGATTGAGTTTTTTGTTCTTCCGGCGCTTTCAATTGACTGATTTGTGCGGTTTTCGCTTGTAACTCCGCCTGATAAGCAGCTTCCAACTCCGCACGTTCGTTTCTAAACTCGCGTTGCTGTTCTTCTTTTGCTTCTTCAATTTTCTTTTGAAGTTCTGTTTGATATTCTGACATTTCCTGAGTCAGCTGTTTGATTTGCTTTTTTTGCTGCCATAGTGTTGCCGAAGCAGTCAAAAATACAATCAGTGCACCAATCAGCGCAGAACCGATGATCACTAAGATCAATGGCGCAGAAAAGGAAGTGAAGCCAAAACTTACAGGAACATTTTTATTGTTCAATACAGCAAAAAGAACAATAATCAAAACTAAAACAAATCCAAGAATCACATTGCTTTGCTTTTTCAATTCCTTCACCTACTTTTTGTTAAAAATTCCGCTGGCTAAATAATCACCAATCGTTGGAAACAGCGTATAAAATTTTGATGCAACTTCTAAAATAAACGGTTGATTGATTTCCCGTTTTGGATGTCTCATATTGCGGACGATCATTTTTGCCAACTTGGCAGGTTCTAAAACGATTTGTCCGACTTTTTCCAAATAGCTTCCGCTTGGATCAGCCTTATCGAAGAAATCTGTCTCGATTGGACCTGGATTCACTGTCGTAACAGCTACGCCAAGTGGTTTCAATTCTAATCGCAAAGCATTGGAGAAGCCAAGGACTGCAAATTTCGTGGCAGAATAAACCGTTGATTTTGCAGTTGCCATTTTTCCAGCCATAGAGGCGATATTAATGATATGACCTTGTCTTCTTTCTGCCATATCGATCACAAATTTTTGTGTCAAAACCATCATTCCTAAGATGTTGACTTCAAACATATCGTATGCTTTTCCAAGGTCGAATGTAAGGAAGTCTTCGAAAATCCCAAAACCCGCATTGTTTACCAGAATATCGACGCGCCCGACTTCTTCCATCACCTTTTCATATAATTCGTCCACGCTTTCAGGATTGCTGACGTCTACCTTGAAAGCATAAGCCTCTTTGCCGCTCAAGCGTCTGCACTCGTCTCTGACACCTTCTACAAATGCCATTCTTCGTGCGCAACTTATAACGATTGCTCCTTGCTTTGCTGCTTCATAACAGATTTGTGCGCCCAGACCGCCTGAACTACCTGTTACTAAAACAACTTTATCTTCTAAATTCATGCCTCTTCCTCCTCGCGAAATGGAATCTCAATGCTATCAAAATCTTTCATAATCGTCGTGTTTTCAAACACTTCTTGTGCTTCTTTTTCAAGCTCTAAAGCTGCTTTTCCTAAATATCTCGCACTGATATGAGTAAGTAGCAGCCGTTTTGCCTGCGCTTCTTTTGCAACTTCAGCAGCTTGATGAGTCGTGGAATGGAAATAGTTGTGCGCCATTCTTGCTTCATCTTTATTAAATGTGCTTTCATGTACCAGAATATCGCTATTTTCCGCAAGCACAACGGAATTATGTGTTTTTCTCGTATCGCCTAAAATAGTCACGATTCGTCCTTTTTTATCTGGACCTACGAAATCTTTTCCATTGATCGTCCGCCCATCTTCTAGTTGGATCGTTTCACCTTGCTTCAGTTTGCCGTACAGTGGTCCAGCTGGAATACCTAATTCTTTTAGACGATCCACCTGCAATTCTCCTTTATGATCATGTTCAACCACACGATAACCAAAACTGTCGATCCCATGATTTAGTTTTTTTGTATAAACAGAAAATTGCTGATCAGTAAAAATCGGGGCTGTTTCATTTAGCTCAATGAATTTTAGCGGATAACTTAAACGCGTTTGCGAAATACCTAAAGAGACTTTTATGTATTCCTCTATCCCTTTTGGCCCGTAAATCTCTAATGGCGTATCCCCACCTTGAAATGACCGGCTGCTGATGAGCCCGGGAAGTCCAAAAATATGATCGCCGTGTAAATGTGTGATGAAAATTTTACCGATTTTTCTCGGACGAATAGTCGTTCGCAAAATCTGCATTTGCGTGCCTTCGCCACAGTCGAACAACCAAACTTCATTGCGCTCGTCTAAAAGTTTCAATGCTATACTTGTCACATTTCTATGTTTTGCAGGAACACCTGCACCTGTTCCTAAAAATTGTAATTCCATAATCTACCTGACTTTCTTTAAGTTCCTCTTTAATTTTAGGGTAAAAAGAAGGGATAATCAACCGTAAGTCGAGAATGGGTTCAAATTAAAAATAACGTTCTAAAGCGATAGCGTTTTCTTTGAAAATTACTATAAAAACAGCAGCGAACCCGTTTGAGATCCTCTGCTGTTTTTTATTAATTTGAAGATCCAGAACTTTCATTGTCGTTGGAAGTTTGCGGATGTTTTTCCTTCCAAGTCTTTTGTGCAGCTTCTTTCGCTTGATTTTCAGCTTCTTTCGCATCATGCACATCTTTTTCGACATCTTCATAATCCAAGCGGGTAATTTCTCCGCCTAATTCCATCATTACCAATTGATTCAGTGGGCGATTGTCCTCTTCATCAGCAATCAAGATCAGTCCTGTAGCTCCTTCACCGATTTTATTTCCTACAAAGTCGAACACGGTCTGGGCATCTTTTATTTCTTTGGCATCTTGTGTCGCACCGATCATTCCTCCGGCAAACCATCCTAATAAAATCCCTAGCGGACCACCTAATACACCAACCAACATTCCGATTAATCCACCCGTAGAAGATTTGTTATTACCGGTAAAGTCGATAAAATCTTCTATTTTGAATTGATGTGTCCCATTAGGATCATGGCTGACAACTGCCATCTGTTCTCCTTTAATCGAACGAACAGCATGTAACTTTTTGATTTCTGAAAATGCCTGATATGCCTGGCTTTCTACTTGAAAATTTAAAATGATTACTCGTTTGCTCATTAAAAACGCCCCTTTCATACCTTCTTGTTATTTATTTTACCTTTAATTGTAAAATAAGAAAAGAAAAGCACTCTTTTTTTCCAATAAAATAGGGCTGTGACAAAAGTCGTATCACAGCTCCTTTTTCCGAATAAACGGCGTTCTTGAAGCTGACCACTTCTGTCACAACCTCCCTTAAATCTGAATCTATATTTTTTGGTATTTGTTTTTATTTGCTTGCCTATTCGACAAATTCAAATTCAAACTCACCGATACGTACAAGGTCGCCATCTTTCGCACCGCGTGCCCGAAGAGCTTCATCCACACCCATACCACGTAATTGACGAGCAAAACGCATCACTGTTTCATCATGATCGAAATTTGTCATTTGGAATAATTTTTCGATCTTCTCACCAGATAAGATCCACGTTGCATCTGAATCACGATCGATTTGGAACTCAGGACCTTCTGGATTGAATCCATAGTGTACAGTTTCTTCTTCCAGTTCTTCTTCGTACAATGGGAATTCTGGCGTTACTTCTAACAAATCTGCTGTAGCATTCAATAACGCGTCCAATCCTTGTCGAGTCACTCCAGAAATTGGAAATACTGGGATGTCATCAGCAAATTCATCTTCTTTTTCCTTGTTCAGCTGTTCTTTGAATTTCACTAGATTTTCCTGTGCATCCGGCATATCCATTTTGTTTGCCACGATGATTTGCGGACGCTCTAGCAAGCGTAAGTTATAAGTAGATAATTCTTTGTTGATGGCAAGATAGTCTTCATAAGGATCTCGTCCTTCCATCCCACTCATATCGATCACATGTAAAATTACTCGTGTTCTTTCGATATGACGAAGGAATTGTGTACCCAGCCCAACACCTTGCGAAGCTCCTTCAATCAAGCCTGGCAAGTCTGCTGCGGCAAAACTTCTGCCATCACTTGTAGTAACCATTCCTAGATTAGGGACGAGCGTCGTGAAATGATAAGCGCCGATTTTTGGACGAGCAGATGAAATAACGGATAGTAAAGTCGATTTCCCGACAGATGGAAAACCTACAAGTCCAACGTCTGCCAATACTTTCAATTCTAGTTCGATTTTTCGCTCTTGTCCTGGTTCACCGTTTTCAGCAATTTCCGGTGCAGGATTCCGAGGAGAGGCAAAACGGATATTCCCTCGTCCACCGCGTCCACCTTTTGCCACAACTAGTGTTTGACCATTTTCAATTAAATCTCCTAAAAGAGCACCAGTCTCCGCATCTCGGACAGTGGTTCCTTGTGGTACTTTAACATAGGTATCTTCTGAACCACGACCGTGCATCCCTTTACTCATCCCATTTTCACCTGGCTGCGCTTTGAAATGGCGATTGAACCGAAAATCCATCAATGTACGTAACCCTTCATCGACGATCAAGATGACATCGCCGCCACGACCACCGTCTCCGCCAGCCGGTCCGCCGTCAGGAACGTATTTTTCGCGACGAAATGCAACCATTCCGTCTCCGCCCTTGCCAGCTTTCACATCGATCGTTACTTGATCTAAAAACATGGACATAATTAAGTCCTCCTATTATTCATTTATTTATTTGACTGCCTGAATTTCCACAATAAACAAAAGTCTTACTTATTTTATCGGTGAAATCTGATTTTGTCTATCATTTCAGCAAAAAGATTGTTTACCTTCTTCTTTTTTTATCATTTGGTAAGGTTTCCAACCTTTTTTCTGCTACCAAGTATAATTTTTTGACAAAATATTCTTTGCGTAGCAGAATAACAGTGTATTAATTGTATTAATTGAGGATGCCGTTTCACAGCACCCCTAATAAAGGAGGAACTTTTGATATGACAGTAAAAGTAGGTATTAACGGATTTGGGCGTATTGGCCGTCTGGCTTTCCGCCGCATCAAAGAAGTCTCAGATGATATTGAAGTAGTAGCAATCAACGACTTAACAAGTCCAACTATGTTAGCACAATTATTGCAATTTGACTCTACTCATGGTACTTATCCTGGCACAGTTACTGCAACAGAAGACTCAATCGTAGTGGATGGCGAAGCAACTCGTGTTTATGCAGAACCCGACGCAAGCAAAATCCCTTGGGTAAAAGAAAACGGTGTAGATATCGTACTAGAATGTACTGGTTTTTATACATCTGAAGAAAAAGCAAAAGCGCATTTAGATGCTGGTGTCAAACGAGTAGTTATTTCTGCCCCAGCTGGTGCTATGAAAACCATCGTCTATAACGTCAATGATGATACATTAGATGAAAACGACAAAATCATCTCAGCAGGTTCATGTACAACAAACTGTTTAGCACCTATGGCTTATTTCTTAAATAATGAATTTGGGATCGAAGTTGGTACAATGACAACAGTTCATGCCTACACTTCCACACAAATGCTCTTAGATGGACCTGTAAAAGGCGGTAATTTGCGTGCTGCTCGTTCAGCTGCTGACAATACTATCCCACATTCTACTGGTGCTGCGAAAGCAATCGGCTTAGTTATCCCTGAGCTACAAGGAAAATTACAAGGACACGCACAACGTGTTCCAGTCGTTGATGGTTCATTAACTGAATTGGTTTCAGTGTTGAAAACAAAAGTAACTGCTGATCAAGTAAACGAAGCAATCAAAAAACACACAGTTGACAATCCTTCATTCGGGTATGATGACCGTCAAATCGTTTCTAGCGATGTCATTGGAACAACTCAAGGTTCGATCTTTGACCCAACGCAAACAGAAGTAACAACTGCTGGTGATTTCCAACTTGTTAAAACTGTTGCATGGTATGACAATGAATATGGATTTACTTGCCAAATGATTCGCTTACTAGAAAAATTCGCTAATTTGTAATTTGATAGATCAATCGATAAAAGAAGCCTTTGACTGGATCCAGTCAAAGGCTTCTTTCTTTTCATCCCCTACTTTTAAACTCGTTCAATGAACATATTGGCTTAAAAATTGTTGGACTACTTGCTGATATTTTACAGGATCTGTCTTGTATGCTTCCGCATGCTCGGCTCCTTTTACAACATACTTTTCTTTTGGTCCCTTCGTTGCACGATAGACCTTATCTAACATTTCAAATGGTACAAATGTATCTTCGTCTCCATGTATAAAGAGCATTGGGCGCTGGTTTTTCTTCAATTGTTCCACTGCATTTGCTTCACCGAAAAAGTAGCCAGCACGGACTTTTGTCACTAGACTTGTTACTTGCATAAGCGGAAATGCTGGAAGACTAAACATATCGTCTAGCTGATAGGCAAGCTCATCATGGACGGAAGAATAACCGCAATCTTCAATGATTGCTTTCACATTATCTGGTAGTTTTTCTCCGCTAGTCATCATAACTGTTGCTGCTCCCATGCTGACACCGTATAGAACGATTTCTTGCGATTTTCCATTGTTTTCTAGCACTTTGTTTATCCACTGTACATAGTCTTTACGCTCTGGCCATCCAAATCCAATGTAATCCCCTTCGCTTTTTCCATGTCCTCTTGCATCAGGAACAAGGACATTGTAACCCATATCATGAAACATCTTTGCGTAATTGGTCATCGTTTCAGCGTTTCCCATATAGCCATGAGCCACAAGAGCTGTTTTTTCACTTTTCGTTTCAGCAGGAAGATAAATCGCTGATAATTTCAGACCGTCTTTTGAAGTGATGGTCCAATCGCTTCGGTTTTCTTTTGAACTAAACCATTTATGTGCATCCGTTTCTTTGGATGTCTGTGTTGTACCAGGTGTATCTTCGTCTAAAAAGTCTTTCTCAGAAGGCACAACAGCATAATTATAAAAATAATTCCCTGCAAACACTAACGCAACAATCAGAGCTAAAGCGACGCCTAAAAGGATTTTCATCCAAAGTTTCATAAATCATCCATCTCATTTCTCTTTTTTCATATAACCTTGAATTAGTATAATCAAAGAATCTCTACTATGCAATGTTCATTTTTATAACCTATAAAAAAACAAAATAAAAAAGCAGAAATAACTGGCTATTTCTAGCGGATTATTTCTGCAATAACTAATTATCTATTTTTTATTTTCAATTAATTTAAAGCTTGACCATGGTTTCAAAAAGTCAAGGAGGAATAATTCGTCATCGGAGATTCTTCCTACAACATTGACACGTCCGTCGTTTTTCATATCCTTCAAGGCGATTTGTGTTTCTCCTTTGTATTGACCGTACCCTTCATTGTCAATCAGTACATCCCCATGATGCATATCTCGCGTATTATGAGGCGGGAAATCTTTATCTTTGTAGTATACACGAGTCATCGTTGAACGAAGGATATATTCTGAGCGATCCCCTCGATAACTATGAAGGTTATCAAACAAGCAGATTCGTTCGTTTTCTGTAATACCTTCTTCCGTATCTACTTTCAATGTTGGATAATCCGCGTTAAATGCTTCTGCCATTTCTTTCAATTCTTCTTCACTTGCGTACGCATTTCCAATAGAAATATCATCAATCAATCCTGTAAGGATTAAATGCTTCACTTGTGTCGCAATTTCAAGATCTCGGTGGTCTTCCAGCGTGCACAAGCCATCTTGCGTAGGCCAAGGGCCAAACTCAGCAGATTGCGAATTGACGAATGCCATCGTATTCAAATTATATTTTCTGAATTTTTCTGAACAAAAAACAAAGTGTTCGTATCCTAAACCAGAGTATCGATGAGGATAAAAATTATGAGAACCTAATAAATTATCCGTGTTTGGCGAATAACTCATGATGTTGTCAACGTAATTCGTGCCCGAACTCATATTGATCTCGATTTTGATACCAAAAGGATTGCGCGTCATTTTTGCTTCTTCTGCTCCTGTGAATCCGATATCTAAGCGGACCCCGTAGGCACCCATCTTATGGAAAAAAGATAAGTCATCGTAAGAAATCTCCAACTGTTCAAATAACGCTGGATTGATATCAACCATTACTTCCATGCCTAGGCTATTCGCGTAATCAACTACTTCTTTAAATTCTGAAAGAACTTTTTCTTTATCATCATTGATCTGCAGCAAACTGGTAAAAACCCGTTTATACCCATACTTATGAGCTAAATCCAAGTACGCTTTGTCCTTTTCAAATGTTGACCGTTCTGGATAAATCGAGATTCCTAATTTTCCCATATTACCATTTCCTCCTGCATCTTTTCGTTTTTGTATCCACTTACATTATAGCAAACACAAAGTAAATGGTCTACACCTTTTCTTTTTCTTTTAAAATAAATGATAAATTCCAATAATTTAAGTAGGTATTTTCCCTCTATTTTGTTATCATTAAAGATAACAAAATAGTAAATTGGAAAGGAACAGTTATGAAGAAAAATAAAGTTATTTTAAGTATTAGTTTAGCAGCAGCATTGCTGTTTGCTGCTGGTTGTTCTGCAAACAACACGACTTCTTCTAGTTCGTCTACAGAAAGTTCAAAAAGTACATCTACTGCGGAAAGCACGACTGCCAGTAGCGTCGATTTGAACGCATTGGAATTACCACAATTGACGAAAGATGTCGCCGAAAATGAAGATCTGGTCGAAATGGTGACGAATAAAGGCACAATCAAAATCAAATTATTTCCCGAATACGCACCAAAAGCGGTTGAAAACTTTATGACACATGCAAAAGACGGTTACTACAACGGACTGACTTTCCATCGCGTCATCAAAGATTTCATGATCCAAGGTGGCGATCCTAAAGGCGATGGCACTGGAGGGGAAAGCATTTGGGGAGAAGGATTTGAAACAGAGATCAACAACCACCTTTATAATATAAGAGGTGCGTTATCTATGGCTCGCTCACAAGATCCTAACAGTAACGGCAGCCAGTTCTTTATCGTTCAAAATACAGATGATATGCATGATGGTCTTTTAAAAGACGACTATCCTCAAGCAATCATCGACGCTTATAAAAACGGCGGTTATCCTTCACTAGATGGCCATTATACTGTCTTCGGCCAAGTGATTGAAGGAATGGATGTCGTGGATGCTATTGCAAATATCGAAACAGATAGTTCAGACAAACCAAAAGAAGAAGTAAAAATCGATAAAATCAATATACTGCAAGAAGCAAAACAAAAATAAAAAAATAACGTCTGAATCCCGCATAGATGACAACGTATGCTAGGATTCAGGCGTCTTCTTTTTACATAAAAAGCAAGTAAGCTTCCTTTTGTTTTGCTATATCAGGTTTTATAGTCAAGCATTTTGGTTGACGATGAACGTGAACTCGCACTCACAGACTTTTTTATCATCTACATATGCTGCAGATAACGCTGTACCGACTGATCCCTTCATTTTGGTGATTTCAAAATGACATTTCAGCACATCTCCTGGAACAACTTTTTGACGGAATTTGGCCTTATTGATCCCACCGATATAAGCTCTTTTTCCTAGAAACTCTTCTGATTTTAGGATAAGTATCGAACCTGCTTGTGCCAGTGTTTCTAGAATCAACGCACCCGGCATCACTGGATTGTCAGGAAAGTGACCTTGGAAAAAATCTTCATTGATTGTTACATTTTTTGTCGCAACGATCTTTTTTCCTGGTTCTAAAGTATCTACATAATCAATATAACAAATAGGATAACGATTAGGAATCAATTCCATTACTTCAGTAGCAGATAATACGTAAGACATAATTAAACTCCTTCTTTCAGGCAATTGCCATTTTCATTACTTTGACTATCAAAGTATCATATTCCTAAATATTTAGCAATCTTTTTTTAATTTAAGAAAAAATAGTTTGACAATCAAAACATTTTGACTAATAATTAAGAAATCAAGAAGTTATTTTAGCTATTATTCTCTATTTTTTTACGACTATCAAATTTTTATCAGAAACAAAGGAGAGTCATTATGTCATTTCTAGAAGGAAAAAAAATCGTCATTATGGGCGTCGCTAACAAAAAAAGCATTGCTTGGGGTTGTGCTGAAGCAATGTTGAAACAAGGGGCAGAAATTATCTATACTTACCAAAATGAACGAATGAAAAAATCATTAGTCAAATTGGTCGGCGAAGAAGCATTCACTGTAGAATGTGATGTTTCTAGCGACGAAAGCATCGAAAAAGCAATGAATGCCATCGGTGAATATGCTGGGGAGATCCACGGCCTTGTCCATGCAGTTGCTTACGCCAACAAAGAAGAATTGTCCGGAAATGTGTCTGATATTTCCAGAGACGGCTATCAATTAGCTCAAGATATCAGCAGCTACTCTTTAATTGCTGTATCAAAATACGCACAACCGTTTCTTGCACCAAACAGCGGGATCGTTAGCATGACTTATCTAGGTTCAGAACGCGCAATCCCGAATTATAACATGATGGGTATTGCGAAAGCTTCTCTTGAAGCTGCTATCCGTTATTTGGCAGCTGAGTTCTCGCCTAAAGGAATTCGGGTCAATGGAATCTCAGCTGGGGCAATCAAAACATTAGCTGTCACAGGTGTTAAAGACTATCAAAAACTGATCCAGTTATCTGAATCTCGTACGCCTGATCAGCAAGGTGTGACGATCGAAGAAGTCGGTAATGCTTGTGCTTTCTTAATCAGCCCACTTTCCAGCGGAATCATCGGTGATATTATCTACGTTGACAAAGGTGTCCATCTTTCATAAACTTTTGTTGCATTCTTTAAAGTAAAACATATAAAAATCAGGAAAAAACTTTTTAAAGTCTCTTCCTGATTTTTTCTTTTTACGTTTTTTTCAACTCATTACTTTGAAATTATTCCACGACTTCAATCCAGCCTTCTGGTGCTTCTATGTCTCCAAATTGAATACCTGTCAATTCATCATACAACCGTTTTGTTACTGGTCCTACTTCCGTTTCACTATAAAATACATGAAGATTGTTATTGTGATAAATCCCACCGATTGGAGAAATAACAGCCGCTGTACCACATGCACCAGCTTCTGCAAATTGATCTAGATCATCAATGAAAATATCTCCTTCAATTGCTTGCAGTCCTAGTCGTTCTTCAGCTAACTGCAACAAGGAATATTTCGTGATACTTGGTAAGATAGAGGGCGATTGCGGAGTGATGAATTTTCCGTCTTTTGTAATTCCAAAGAAATTTGCTGCACCTACTTCTTCGATTTTCGTATGTGTGGCTGGATCAAGATAAACACAATCTGAGTAATCCAGTTCTTTTGCTTCTGTTCCTGGAAGTAAACTCGCTGCGTAATTTCCGCCGACTTTTGCTGCACCAGTCCCCTTAGGAGCAGCACGATCGTAATCAGATACAATAAAATTCGTTGGTTTTAGTCCACCTTTGAAATACGCTCCTACTGGCGTACAGAAGACGACAAATAAATATTCTGGAGCTGGATGGACACCAATGTTTTCACCGACCCCAATCAGTAAAGGGCGCAAGTATAATGTAGCGCCTGTTCCATAGGGCGGCACAAAATCTTCATTTGCTTTTACCACTTGCTTGACAGCATCAACGAACATCTTTTCAGGGACCATTGGCATCAGCAATCGTCTAGCACTTTGATTCATCCGTCGACTATTTTGTTCAGGTCGAAAGAGATTGACCTTGCCGTCTTTTCGACGATAAGCTTTTAGACCTTCAAAACATTGCTGACCATAATGAAGCGCTGGAGAGCCTTCATGAATCGTCAGGTAATTATCTTCTGTCAATTCTCCTTCTTCCCATTGTCCGTCTTTCCATTTGGCAATAAAACGCCAAGGAGTTTTGATATAAGAAAAACCTAGATTGTTCCAATCGATTTGCATATACTTACCACCTTCGTTATTTTCTCCACATTTTATCATTATCCATATTATTTGTCATTTTATTTTCAGCTTTTTTCCTTCATTATAGTTATTTTTGCTATTTCCTTTTTTGAAAACTTCTTGGTACAATACAGAAAGAATCAAATTTTAGAAAAGAGGATTTTATGTTTTCATTATTAGCAACTGCCGGTACGACAGACTCTTCTGGCGAGACATTGACAGATCAAGCTGTCAGCAAAGTAAATGCGTTTCAGCGGTTTTGGGACGGGATTGATTGGGACGCCATTTTGGCTGCCTTTATCCAAAAAAGTTTATATCTGGTTTTTTTGATCATCCTTTTTTGGATTCTTCACCGTGTGGGAAAATATCTGATTGATAAGTCTTTTAATCAGTATTCTAAAAAAGCCATTCTAAACGAGAGCCGCTTAAAGACTTTACATAGTCTTTTAAATACTATTTTTCATTATACCCTTGGTTTCTTTTTTATCTATGCAATCTTATCTGCTATTGGTGTGCCGATCGGATCACTTTTGGCTGGTGCCGGAATTGCAGGTGTGGCAATCGGTCTTGGTGCCCAAGGGTTCATGAGTGATGTTATTACCGGATTTTTTATTATCATGGAACAACAGATGGATGTTGGGGACTACATCAAGCTAGCAAACTTAACGATTGAAGGAACCGTCGTATCTGTTGGTATCCGTACCCTTCAGCTGAAAGCAACGGATGGTACTGTCCATTTCATCCCGAATCGAAACATCACCACGATCAGCAATCTCTCTCGTGCAAATATGCAAGTACTTTTAGATATTCGGATTGTTCCTGAAGAAGGATATGACAAAATCTATGAGATCATTGATCGAGTAAATCGTACATTAGCTGAAAAATACCAAGAAGAGCTCCAAACTGAACCTTCTATCTTTGGATTAGTGGATCTTGGAAACAGCAATTTTGCGATTCGTACGGTCTGCTACGCATTGAACGGAAAACAATATGCCTTAAAAGAAGAGTTCTTGAGCTCCTATGTCAAAGAATTGACAGCTTCTGGTTTCACGATTCCGAACAGTCCAATTGCTGTCGGAAAATAATTTGGACAAACGATGCAACGAATCTCACTAAAAAGAGCGTGGGACAAAAGTAAAGAACACTTTTGTCCCACGCTCTAAACACGTATAAACGGCGGAAGCAGAAGCAACTCCTTCGGAAATAAGCTGAAATTCACAAAAATTTGAAAAGCAATTTTCGTGAATTCCTTCTTATTTCTTGGAGTTAAACGCTTTTGTCCCAGCCTCTTTTTCAAGATAAAGTCAAAACTGGTACGCTGTTTTTTCTACTTATTTTTTGATTATCTTTTAGTTTCTCGTTCTTTAGCTCACGATATCGATTTGTTCTTTTAATTCTTCGATTTTCGGAGACAATATATTACGACGTTCTAATTCATGCACCATGAAGTTTACGGCTTTAAGCAGCTCTTTTCTTGTAATGATTCCTTTGAAAATCCGATCTTCTGTGACAACCGGTAAAAAAGGCGAATCGACTAACAAATGGAGTACTTCTTCTAGTTCCCAATTTTCATCAATTGTCGGAACATCTGTTTCTGTCACATCAGCAACCGTTAGTCCTTCTAACGGGTCCATGCTGATTGTTTGCAAGTCAATCATTTTATTGACCACATCTGATAAACTTACTAGTCCTACAAAGTGATCATCTTTTCCTAATACAGGAATTTTGGAATAACCGACCTTCGATAACACAAGTAAACCATGGGATAATGGATGATGATACATAACATTTGCCACATTTTCTGCAGGAATCAAAAACGTTTCCTGATTTTCCAGCAGCATTTCTCTTACTATAGGTCCAATCATCTGATGGCCTCCATTTCTATTTCATTCAACACTACTATTTTACCGAAACCGGATGCAAAATTCATAAAATAAAGCTTATTTTTATTAAAAATTAGAGTTTTTTTATTCAGCGCTCTCTCGAAAAAGAAAAGGCCAACTCTTCAACTGCCTGATGGGCACGGTTATAGTATTGAACAGAAATTTGGTCATCTAAACTTTCGATAAGAGCATATGATGGGATTTGGATCGGGCCTCTAGGCTGAGAAATGCTACCAGGATTCAAAAACAGGATTTTCTGATCCATCTCACAGCCTATTTGATGGGTATGACCAAAAAACACCATATCGGCAGTTGCAGCTCGAGCTTCGATTGCTAACTGTGTCAAACCAAATCGGACATTCGATAAATGACCGTGAGTCATGAATACTGTATCCTGACCAGTTTGGATCACTTTTTTCTGTTCGAATCCTGGTCCATAATCACAATTACCTTGAACCACTTGGAATGTATCCCATAATGGGTCAGAAGCTTCTAATTCCGAATCACCACAATGGAAAAAGATATCCACTTCAGAACGATAACGATCTACTAAGTCAACGAGGATATCTCTGTCTCCATGATTATCACTTACTACTAAATACCGCATCTATCTCTCTCCTTCCAGCCATTGTTTCCACTCGGCACTCAATTTTTTCATTGCTTGAGCCCGATGACTGATCTTGTTTTTTTCTTCGCTCGATAATTCTGCTGCTGTTTGTTTCTTACCTTCTGGGATAAATAAAGGATCATACCCAAAGCCATTTTCGCCAGATGGTATACGGGCTACTCGACCGGGCCATTCCGCTTCTACTACAAGGCTGTCTTTTTTGGGTGCCGCGAATACTAATGTACAATGGAATTGTGCTGTTCTTTTTTCATCCGGCACATCTGTCAATTCATATAATAATTTGGCGTTATTCCCCGCATCACTTTTTTGTTCCCCTGCAAAACGTGCAGAATAGATTCCTGGCATACCGCCTAAAGCATCGACTTTCAAACCTGAATCATCTGCTAAGACTGGCTGATCAAGCAATTGTGCAATCGTTTCTGCTTTTAATCGGGCATTTTCTTCAAATGTGCTGCCAGTTTCTTCCACATCTGGCAATTCAGGATAGTCAAGTAATGTTTTTACATGATATCCCGCTTCTTTGAACATATTTCGAAACTCTTCTGCTTTTCCTGGATTTCTTGTCGCAATGATGATTGTTTTTGTTTCTTCTATCCGCTCATCATTTTGAGCAAACTCTGTTAGCAAAGCATGTTTTTGCTCTTTGATCAAATCTTCAATCGCGTTTTTTCCAAAAAAGAGCATTTCATTCAACTGTTCACCATCAAACGTTGCTTCTTCTCCAGTTCCTTGAATCTCCACGAATTTTCCAGATTCTGTCATTACAAGGTTCATGTCTACAAGTGCTGCGGAATCTTCTTGGTAATCCAAATCTGTGACGCAAGTCCCATCTGGTAAGATTCCTACGCTAACTGCAGCAAGATGTTCTTTGATTGGATCTTCTGACAATTCTTTTTCTCTTAAAAGTTTTTCAATGGCTAATTTCAATGCCACGAATGCCCCAGTGATACTTGCTGTTCTAGTACCGCCATCCGCTTGGATCACATCGCAGTCTATGATGATACTACGTTCTCCTAATTTTTCCAAGTCTACTACTGCACGCAAGGAACGACCAATAAGACGCTGGATTTCCATTGTTCTACCAGAAAGTTTCCCTTTGCTGCTTTCTCTACGATTTCTCGTACTCGTTGCTCGAGGCAGCATACTATATTCTGCTGTCACCCACCCTGTTCCTGTTTCTCTCAAAAAGGGAGGTACAGAATCTTCTATTGTTGCAGAACAAATAACTGTTGTATCACCAAAACGGATCACTACCGATCCTTCTGGATATTTGAAAACATTTGTTTGAAGCTCCAGTTTGCGAAGCTCTTGGGCTTTTCTCCCGTCATGACGCATCCTTATTTTCCTCCCAATTCGATATGTTCTACATTTAAGTGTCCGATTCCAAGCCAGTCTTCAGCTATTTCCTCGAAAAGTTTGGCAGAGCCAGTTGTATAAAACTGGCATAATGTCCGACCATTTTGCGGTGAATTGCTCAGATTGAAATAATCTAACAGCATAGATACTTCACCTACTGTTTCTGCTCCAGAATCGATCAGTTGAACATTTTCTCCCACTACATTTTGAATGATGGGGCGTAATAATGGATAATGGGTGCATCCCAAAATCAATGTATCGATTTTTTTAGTGGTTAAAGGAGCTAATGTTTCTGCCACAATTTTTTTCGCCACCGATGAATGGTATTCATTACTTTCGACAACTGAAACAAATTTTGGACAAGCAAGACTTGTCACAGTCAATTCTGGTACTTTCTCTTTCAGGGCTTTTTCATAAGCTCGACTTTTTACTGTACCAATCGTACCGATAATGCCAACTTGTTTATTTTGTGTTTTTTTTACTGCCGCTCTAGTACCGGGAAGGATCACACCGATGACTGGAATAGAAAGAGCAGCTTTGATTTCTTCTAAAGCCACCGCAGTTGCGGTATTGCAGGCGATCACCAGCATCTTGATTCCTTGATCCACTAGATAATCCGTCATTTCCCAAGTATACTGGATTACCTGTTCCGCGGGTCTAGGGCCATATGGGCAGCGTGCTGTGTCTCCTACAAATAAAATATTTTCATTCGGTAATTGTTTCAGGGCTTCTTTTACTACAGTCAAGCCGCCGACACCTGAATCAATAAATCCGATAGGGCGATTATCTGTCAATCGTATCATCCTTTTTTTCAATAAATTCTATCCTCCCTATTGTGTACTTTTTAGCGTGAATTTTCAAGTGCTCTTACTTGCTTAAAACAATCGAAATCTCTTTTTTTCGAATGGAAAGAGGAAAAGCGGTTGTGACTTTAGTTTGCCACAACCGCTAAAAGAATCATCTATTAATAACTGTACCGTCTCTTTTCCAAGTAACCGGAAAGCAGAGAAAGCGCGTAACATACCACGAAGTACATAAGTGTCATGATGATGAACATCGGAAGCACATAATTGGTGTTCTGTCCATAAATAATACGTGCCTGATGAGAAAGTTCAGGTAAAGAAATGATTACTGCTAATGAAGTATCTTTGATCAGTGAAATCAATTGGCTCACAATTGCCGGGATCATTGATTTAAATGCTTGCGGTAACACGATCGTTCGCATCGTTTCTACATAAGTCAGTCCCGTTGATAATCCTGCTTCCATCTGTCCTTTTGGAACAGCATTGAGTCCAGCTCGGAAAATTTCCGACAACATAGCTGACTCAAAAATCGTTAATGCTGCGACAGCGGACCAGAAGATGTTCATCTGAATGCCGATTTGAGGTAAGGCAAAGTAAGTGAAGAAAATGATCAATAATAATGGAAGATTCCGTATAATATCAATCACTACACCAAGGATTTTGGAAAAGAAAGGGATATTCGCAAAACGAATCACACCTGTCAGACCACCGATCAAGAAACTAAAAATGATCGAAAACAATGAAACTTCAACAGTAACCTTTAATCCTTCCAATAAAAAACGGATATTCATCCATGAAAAAGCGCCGCTAAAATCCATGTATTTCCCCTCCTTCTATGAACGAACCGCCCATTTTTTCTCAAGATAAACCATTAAGTAAGATAACGGTAGCGTGATAACTAAGTAAAATAACCCAACGATGATATACGTATCGAAGGTATTGAATGTTTCACTGGCGATCAAGTCTCCTTGATACATCAAATCTAAACCAGCTACGATTGCTAAAATAGATGAGTTTTTTACGAGGTTGATAAATTGGTTGCCTAATGGCGGAATAACGATTTTGAATGCTTGCGGTAAAACAATATAACGCATGATTTCTGAATAGGTAAAACCAGAAGATAGTCCTGCTTCTGTTTGACCTTTTGGTACGGTTTGAATCCCTGAACGTACTGTTTCAGCAATAAAAGCAGATGTATAGATCGTTAATCCAATCGTACCTGCTTGGAATCCATCTAGATTAAACCAATAAATCGGTACGACAACATAAAAAAACATCACGATGATTAATAATGGAATGTTTCTAAAAAATTCTACATATGCCTTTGCTAAGGCGCTCACTACTTTATTCTTTGATAATTGGAAGATTGCCATTAACGTTCCGATAATCAAACTAAACACAAGTGCTAAGACACTCGAAAACAATGTGATCTTGAACCCGTCAACAAAGATTGGTCCATAAGTCTGTATCAATTCGCTCATTGCCTCTCCTCCTTACTCTACTTTTCCTTCAGTTTCATTTGGAAACCATTTTTGATAGATTTTATCGTATGTGCCATCTGCATGCATTTCCTCTAGCGCTTGATTAACAGCTTTCAAGAAGTTTTCTTGCCCTTTGTTGATCGCAATTCCGTAAGGCTCATTAGTAAATGTTCCACCAACTAACTCATACTCTGGATTTTCATCTGCAATCCCTAACAAAATCGCATTATCTGTGGTCATCGCGTCTCCCTGACCAGATTGTAAAGCAGTGAATGCTTCTGCATAGTTTTCTAATTCTAAAATTTTTGCATCTGGTGCATGCTGTCGGATATTCGCAGCCGATGTAGAACCTTTGACTGCTAGAACCGTTGTAGAAGCATTCAAATCATCTACACTTTTGATTTGGCTTCCTTTCTTTACCAACAAAGCTTGGCCAGCATCGAAATAGACATCTGAAAAGTCGACCTGTTTTTTTCGTTCATCTGTGATCGTCATCGTTGCAATAATTGCATCGATATTTCCGTTTTTCAATAATGGAATCCGAGTTTTAGAAGTGACTTCAACAAATTCTGTTTTTCCATTGTCACCAAGGATCTTTTTAGTGATTGCTTTTGCAATATCTACATCAAATCCTTGTACAGTTCTGCTCTCAATATCCATCATTCCAAATAATCGAGTATCATACTTGACACCCCAGATGATTTCATTGGTAGATTTGCTTCGCTCTAAAATATCTTCATTTGCCAACCCATTTCCTTTACATCCGGCTAGTGCAAGAAAAGCAATGCCTAAAAGGAAAATCAGGCGTATTTTTTTTAACCTGCGCATCTTTTTCCTCCTATCAATGATTGATAACTTTACTGATAAATTGCTGAGCTCGGACTTCATTTGGATTTTCGAAAAAGTCTCTCACATTTCTGCTGTCTTCCAATACTTCTCCATCAGCCATGAAGATAACACGATCCGCCACTTCTTTGGCAAAGCCCATTTCATGTGTCACGACAATCATTGACATACCGTCATGAGCCAATTTTTTCATAACGTCTAATACATCACCAATCATTTCCGGATCCAAAGCAGAAGTAGGTTCATCAAACAGCAGCATCTCAGGATTCATCGCTAAACCTCTGGCGATTGCCACCCGTTGCTGTTGTCCCCCGGATAACATGGAAGGATAAGAATCTTTCTTATCTAACATATTGACAGTTTTCAGAAATTTCTCAGCGTTTTTGACTGCAGTTGCCTGGTCTTGCTTTAACACTTTGATTGGTGCTAATGTAATATTTTCCAGAACGGTTTTATTAGGATACAAATTGAAATGCTGGAAAACCATGCCGATATTCTTTCGGACTTCTGTCAACTTTGTCTTTTTATCATGCAAGTCAGTATCATTAATTAGTAGCTTGCCTGAAGAAATCGTCTCTAATCCATTGATACAGCGAAGCATCGTGCTCTTTCCTGAACCAGAAGGACCAATGACAACGACAACTTCTCCTTTCTCGAATTCGAGATTGATATTTTTTAATGCGTGGAACTTGCCATAATATTTATCCACGTGATCAAATTTAATCATTGCCATAGAATTACACTCCCATTATTATTTAGTAAGATTTCTTTTAAAGATGTATAATAAAATACATTATATCTGATAGTTTAGTAATTTGTAAAGTTTCTTAGAACGTTTATTCTCCCATAAATATTTCTTCCATTTCTAATCTATTAGTTATTTTATCCTCTTTCCTTGTTTTTTCATTAGGAACTGTTGTTTCTTTTCAGGAAAAACGGTAAGATATTAAGTGCTCAGACTTACAAATCGTAAAGAGGTGTCTTTTTTGAAAAATATTATTTTAACGGGAGATCGACCAACTGGGAAGCTGCATTTAGGGCATTACGTCGGTTCTCTAAAAACCCGAGTGGCTATGCAGGCAGATGAAGACAACCAACTGTTTGTCATGATTGCTGACATGCAAGCACTGACAGATAATGCTAAAAATCCTGAGAAGGTTTCATCAAATGTCTTGCAAGTTGCTTTAGACTATTTAGCCGTGGGATTAGATCCTGCAAAATCTACTTTATTTATCCAATCACAAATTCCGGAATTAGCTGAATTAACCATGTATTATTTGAACTTAGTCAGCGTAGGACGCGTTCGGCGCAATCCGACTGTCAAAACAGAAATCGAACAAAAAAAATTCGGTGAAAGCGTGCCTACAGGATTCTTTATCTATCCTGTTTCTCAAGCAGCAGATATCACTGCATTCAAAGCGAATCTTGTACCTGTTGGTGAGGATCAAAAACCAATGCTAGAGCAGACACAGGAAATCGTACAAAGCTTCAATCATACATATGGTGAAGTCTTGGTGGAACCAAAAGGCGTATTCCCACCAAAAGGAATGGGTAGATTACCTGGAATCGATGGAAATGGCAAAATGAGTAAATCGTTAGGAAACGGTATTTATATCTCCGATCCTGCCGATGTCTTACAGAAAAAAGTCATGAGTATGTATACTGATCCAAACCACATCCATGTACAAGATCCTGGACAAGTAGAAGGGAATATGGTCTTCACCTACTTGGATGTATTCGGAACAGATAAAGAAGCAATTGAAGAAATGAAAGCTCATTACCGCCGCGGCGGACTTGGTGATGTAAAGATCAAACGATACCTCATTGATGTATTGGAAGCTGAATTTGCACCGATCCGTGCGCGCCGAGAAGAATTGGAAAAAGATCCTTCAGCTGTTATGGAAATCTTACGTAAAGGTAGTGAAGAAGCTGCTAAAGTAGCTGCACAAACACTTTCTGAAGTAAAATCAGCAATGGGAATCAATTACTTCCATTAATTCATTTACTCTAAAAAAGCAGGCTGTAAAGGCCTGTTTTTTTATCTCGTCTCTGTGCTATTCCTTTTTTAAAATCAAAAAAAGAGATGTGACGAAGTTGTGTCACATCTCTTTTTCAAATGTATGGTCTTCAAAAGCTACTTGATCGTTACTTACTATATTTTCCCTCTTAGCGAATACTTGCCTCTAGGTTTTCTACCAACGCTTTTTCGACTTTTTCCATTCCTTTATTGATTTCTTCATCTGTCAATGTTGCTTCTGGGTTGACGAATGTCAGGCTATACGCCATGGATTTATGTCCTTTTTCAATGTTTTCTCCTTGATAGACATCAAATAATTGAATATCTGTTAAAAATCTTCCGGCAGCAGAACGGATAACTTCTGTTAATTCCTGATTTGTCACAGTTTCTTTTACAAGCAAAGCGATGTCCCGGCTGACTGCTGGGAATTTTGTCACTGCTTCGAAAACGATCCCTTTTTGAGCAGCTTCCACTACAGCAGATAAATCAAACTCAGCAACATATGTTTCTGGAATATCATAAATTTTTGCAATCGTTGGATGCACTTGACCGACAAAACCAATAAATTTTTCGCCAAGGTAAATCGCAGCAGTTCTTCCAGGATGCATTTCCTTCATTTCTGTCACTGTTTGATAATGGATATCTTCAGTGATGCCTAGTTGTTCAAATAAGTTTTCTAAAAGACCCTTGATGGTGAAAAAGTCTACATTTTGAGCTTTCGTCTGCCAATCTTTTTCTTCCCAAATACCAGAAATAGCGATTGCTGCATGTTTTACTTCTTGCGGCAGATGTGTACGTGGATCATTTTCTTGGAAGAACACCCGACCAATTTCATATAAAGCAATCTCTGTATTTTTTCGGGCAGTGTTATAACTGATATCATCTAATAATCCGCTGATCAAATTCATTCGCAATACAGAACGCTCTTCACTCATTGGCCAGTCCAAACGTGTAATATTGCTTTCTTTTATAACAAACTGTCTTGATTTTTCTTCTGTTGTCAATGCATAACTGATTGCTTCGCTCAATCCGCTTCCTTCAAAGATCGTACGAATTTTACGAGTAGTTTCTTGTTCTTTTGACAAGCTTCCAGCAACCGTTTCTCCACTTGGAAGTGTAGATGGCAACTGGTCGTATCCATAAATACGAGCAACTTCTTCGATAATATCTGCTTCGATTTGGATATCCCAGCGTCTTGGTGGTACTACTACGGAATAAACATGATCCTTTTCTTCATAGCTAAATCCAAGTGCTTCAAAAATCTCATTTACTTCTTTAACGACAAGAGATGTTCCTAAATATTGATTGATGCGTTCAAGTGAAATCTTCACTGATACGTCTTCTGCTTTGATCTCTGAACCTTTGACCGCGCCTTGTAGAACTTCCCCACCCGCAAGAGAAACGATCATTGCTGCAGCAACCTCACTGGCTTCTCCAACAGTCGCATGGTTGATTCCTTTTTCAAAACGTGCAGAGGATTCACTACGCAAATTAAATTGTTTTGCTGTACGACGAATCGAAATTGGATCAAATAAAGCAGATTCTAGTGCAACTGTTGTTGTTTCATTCGTGATCTCTGAGTCTAACCCTCCCATGACACCAGCTAAAGCAACTGGTTCTTTGCCGTTAGTAATGACGAGATTGTCAGTTGTCAATTCCCGAGATTCTCCATCTAGTGTTACTAATGTTTCATTTTCTTTTGCACGGCGGACAAAGATCTCTTTTGATTTCAATTTGTCGTAGTCAAATGCATGTAGTGGTTGTCCGAATAAAAGCAAAATATAGTTCGTCACATCTACTACATTGTTGATTGGACGAATGCCTTCGTTCATCAAAAGATTTTGCAGCCATTGAGGACTTGGCTGGATTCTTACTCCTTCAATGATTCTGATTTGATAAGCAGGAACTGCTTCTTTATCTTCAACTTCCACTTGAATTTTATCGCTAGCAGGTCGTAAGGATTCTACCAGCTTTTCGTCATCGAATGTAGGAGTCTGACGATAAATTGCCCCAACTTCATAAGCTACGCCACGCATTGACAATGCATCCGCACGATTCGGTGTGATAGATAATTCAATAATCGAATCATCCATATCCAAATAAGGAAAAACTGGATCGCCATTTACAGCTTCTTGTGGCATATAATAGATACCTTCAGCGTATTCTTTCGGTATAACACTATCTGAATAGCCAATTTCTTGTAATGAGCAAATCATGCCATTTGATACTTGGCCACGCATTTTTCCTTTTTTGATTTTTACATTACCAGCGATACGTGAGTTAGGAAGTGCAACAATCACTTTGATTCCAACCTTCACATTAGGCGCTCCACAAACGATTTGAGACAGTTCGTCTTCGCCAATATCGACTTGACAAATAGAAAGGTGATCAGAATCTGGATGTGGTACGCATTCCTTGACTTCACCGACAACGATTTTTTTCAAGCCTTCTTCTGGAACCGTTACTCCCTCTACTTCGATTCCTGTCACAGACATCTTATCCGCTAATTCTTTTGGTGTTACATTCGATAAATCTACATAACGATTGAGCCATTTATATGAAACTAACATCTTCTTACTCCCCCTTGAACTGACTTAAGAAACGTAAGTCATTTTGATAGAAATTACGGATATCATTCACTCCATACCGCAACATAGCTACGCGGTCTGGTCCAAGGCCGAAAGCAAAGCCTGAATATTCTTCTGGATCGATTCCTGACATCTTCAACACATTCGGGTGTACCATGCCAGCTCCTAAAATTTCGATCCATCCAGTGTATTTACATACGTTACAACCGGCACCACCACATTTGAAACAGCTGACATCTACTTCTACTGATGGTTCCGTAAATGGGAAATAACTTGGACGCAAACGAATTTCACGATCTTCCCCAAACATTTTTTTCATTACGACTTCTAATGTTCCTTTAAGGTCGCCCATTGTGATGTTTTTATCAACAACTAGCCCTTCAATTTGATGGAACTGATGACTGTGGGTCGCATCATCTGTATCTCTGCGGAAGACTTTCCCTGGCGAGATCATTCGTAGAGCACCCTTAGAGAAATCATGTTTTTCCATTGTCCGTGCTTGGACTGGTGAAGTATGTGTCCGAATCAATATCTCGTCTGAAATATAGAAAGTATCTTGCATGTCCCTTGCTGGATGATCTTTTGGCAGATTCATCCGTTCGAAATTGTAATGATCAGATTCTACTTCATATCCTTCTACGATCTGATAGCCCATACCCACAAAAATATCTTCAATTTCTTCCATGATTTGTGTCACGATATGACGTGTACCATGTTTTACTTTTCTACCAGGTAGTGTCACGTCTATTGTTTCTTTTGCCAAAGCTGCATTTAACGCTTCTTCTTCTAATACTTGTTTTTTTCGCTCGATCTCTTCTGTCAAAAGATCTCGGATCTCATTTGCGAAACTTCCGACTTTTGGTCGCTCTTCTGGACTTAGATCTTTCATCCCACGTAATACTTCTGTGATCGGTCCTTTTTTTCCTAACGTTTCAACACGTATTTGATTTAATTCATTTAAATCTTGTGCCGCTGTGATTTTGATGAGCGTTGCTTCTTTCAAGCTCTCTAATTGTGCTTGTAGAGACATGTGCTTGTTCCTCCTTTAAATTCCAAATACAAAACAAAAAGACCTCATTCCTGTTAAGGAACGAGGTCTTCGCGTTACCATCCTAATTTGCGGATAAATGACTTACACCGCACTCTTACTTCGTTAACGACAATTGCCGGTCTGATTTTATCAGACGAACTCGGAAAGTGAACTTCATTTTTCAAACACAGGATCTGCTTTCAGTCTGCGACAGATCTCCCTGAACTGGTTTAGCCAAACTACTCTTTTTCGTCATCGTTCTTTACTTATTCGTATGGACTATAGTTTACAAGATTTTTTTTACAAAATCAACCGCATTCTTCCTCTGTGACCCATTTTTCGCTCCAAACTTGTATTTGACGCATCGCTTTTTGCAAGTCTGCTCCTTTTTCAGTCAAGAGATATTCTGAACGGCTCTTTTCGCTACAGGCAAAGTTTCGAGTGACTATTCCTTCTTTTTCTAATTCCTTCAAGCGTTCGACTAATACTCGATCACTGACCATCGGGATTTTTGCCGCAAGCTCAACAAAGCGTTGCGGACCGTTTTCGAGTAGTACATCGATAATCAATCCGTTCCATTTTTTTCCTAAAATAGAGAATGTTTTTTCAAATTTAGGGCATAAAACGAATTCTGTCTGTGTTAGCTTCATCATACTCACCTCTTCCCAGAGTATAGCATAATCCTTACAAAACATAAGTCAAGTTTGCTCAATTATAATTATTTGTTAATGTTTATAATTTGTTTCACTCGAAGCAAAATTAGGAAAACATTTTCTACTGGCTTATTCAAAGCTTCTGACATTGCTTGTTGGTAAAGTCTTAGCTGTCCTTGATATTTTTGGACGATTGCATCTATTTCTGCTGGATCATCCGGATGTAAAATAAAATCTGTTTTAAAATCATAGATATTGAGATGATCTTTTTCTTCTAGGTATCCATCGACGATTCCGTGGATTAATAGTTCATCTTCTTGATTTGGATAGTCTTGAAATACTTCGTCAGCAGGAAGCAGCATGGAAAAAGGTTGTTCTCGTTTTACGTTTTCTTTGTTGGCAATCAGCTGTTGACCAAGTTCTGTTTGAAAGAACCATATAATAGAAGAAACATCTACTTTTTTCGCGACTTTTTCGTCTACTAACCGTTTCCTTACCAATTCCTGTAATTTTTGATGGATACTCTCTGTAGTTGGCATCTCTAATGGCAGTAATTGTAACAAAGCATGCGTAGCAGTTCCAACAGCAGCTGCTGACACTTGCCGATCTTTTTGCAAAAATTTTGGTTCTGCTAGTTGTTCTTGCGTATAACGAAATTGACGGGATGCTGCTTTGTTCTGACTGCTTTCCAGAGTCAAACGTGATTCTTGTGTATCATCTGGATCTTCGAATAATCGTTTGATTTCAGATACAGATTGATAACTTGTGGTTTGTGAAGAAGCTTGATAAGGATATTCATATGCCAGACGTTTTTGTAACGAATCTGCTAATAAAGTTTCATCTTCTTTCATCTGCTGATCTAAGTTAACCAGTTCTTTTTCAGCAAGCAACTGTCTTTGTTCAATGATCGATTGCTGATTCATCCATGAAATAGAAAACTGTGCATTTGAATGTTGAAGAAGAGAAGTCGAAATTTCTTCCTCTAAGTATTTCTGCATTTCAGGATGACGGATCAATCCGTAACCAATCCAATTCATCAAGCTGCTTCTGCCCTTCAAACGTAGCGCAGGATCAAAAACCAACTCCTCATGATCAGCTGCTTCAGACCACGTTTGGATCATTTGCTCTTTATTTTTATAGGAACCGACAATGAAAAGCTTTTGTTCTGCCCGAGTCAATCCTACATACAATTTACGCATTTCTTCCGACAACAATTTGTTTTGCTTTGCCAATTTGATGGCTTGAAACGGTAACGTATCATATAACACTCGTGTTTCAGGATCCATATAGCGAATTCCTGCTCCAAGTTTTTCTTCAAAAGCATACCGATTGCGCAAGTCTTGTAAGTTGAACTCCTTTGTCATATCTAACAAAAATACAACTGGGAATTCCAAGCCTTTACTTGCATGGATCGTCATAACGCGAACAGCATTATCTTCTATTGAAATGACTGGTTCTGCTAAGTCTTTATCTTTTTCTTGCATTTTTTCAATGAAACGCACGAACTGGTATAATCCTCTGAAAGAACTTTGCTCGTAAGCTTTGGCACGATCAACCAATGCATAAAGATTGGCTTGTCTCTGTGCCCCTGCTGGCAGACCGACCACATACTCTAGATATCCCGTCTCATAATAGATATCCCATAACAAGTCAGTGATCGAAGAACGGCGAGCAAGTTCTCGCCAATGCTCTAGTTGCTTGCCAAAATGTTCCAGCTTAGCTGCTAATTCATCTTCGTTTGATGCTTGATAAGCAAGCACAGCATCATAGTAAGTATGTGCACGGTCAGCTAATCGAATGCTGGCTAATTCTGGTTCAATCAGACCCACGATCGGTGAGCGCAATACAGCCGCAAGCGGAATATCTTGATAGGGATTATCGATTAATTGTAGCAGCGAGATCATCGTGCGAATTTCTGTCGCTTGAAAATAGTTTTGAGCATCATTCATCTCTAATGGAATATCCAATGTTTTGAAAATCTCTAAAATCGTTAAGTTGTTCTTCTTTGTAGGTGTCAAGAGAACAATGTCTTTGTACTCTATCGGACGACTTTTTTTTGATTTTTTATCATAAATCATAAAGGAGGAATCAATTAATTGACGAATTTTTAGTCCTGTCATAAAAAGTTCGCCTTCTGTTTTGTCTTCCAGTATATCATCCGTCGGAATCTCAATCTCTGATTCTTCCTGTTCTTTTTCATAGATCATGATTTCCGGCTCAAACTGTTCATTCTCTGGAAAGTCTGAAAATCCTTGGATCAGTTTGGCTGCTTCGTCATAATTGATTTGACCCACTGCTGGATCCATTAGTTGTTCAAAAATAAGATTCGTAAAAGAAAGGACTTCTTTTCTAGAGCGGAAGTTCTCAGCCAAAACGATTCGACGTCCGCCTTCTTTCTTTGAGAAATTCTCGTATTTCCCGATAAATAAACTAGGATCTGCTAAACGGAAAGAATAGATGGATTGTTTGACATCCCCAACCATGAACATATTTCCTTTTGTATCATCAGGTTCTCTTAGCCAGTATAAAATGGCTTCTTGTAATTGGTTCACGTCTTGATATTCATCTACCATTACTTCTTTGAATTTTTTTCGATAATGTTTTGAAGCTTCACTTGGCAGCCATACATCTTTCGTTTTTTCTGTGAGAATCTGCAACGCTAAATGTTCCAGATCATTGAAATCCAGCACACCTTTTTCCCGTTTACGCATACTGAAACCGTCCATGAAGCTTTGCGTGACTTTTGTCATTTCTTCGACTAACGGTAGTGCTTTGTCCGTTAATTCTTCCATTTGGCTTGGGGAAACAGGAAAATAACTTTTACTTATCTGCTGAATCAGTTTTTTTGCTTTATCCCTCATGCCCTTGACTTCATTGGAAATTTCTTTCAATTCTGCTTTCCGACTGCTCTTAAAAGTTGAAAAAGTTAGTTGTTCCAAACCAGCATAAGCTTCTTCTAACCGATCTTGCGAGAACGCTTCATAGATATTCTTGATCTGCTGTTGTTCTCCAGCTACTTGCTCATGCATTTTTTCTAATCCTTCACCTTGTGCTAACTGAGTCATCTGTTCATATAATTGTACACATTGGTATATATCTGCCAAAACTAAAGGACGGATTTGTTCTTGATATAATCGAGATTTCGCTAGCCCCTCAGGCAAACGATAATTATCGCTTAACTGTTCTAGCCATTTTTGGGGGTCAGGGTTGGCACGGGCAAACTCATAAAGAGAAAACACCAGATTCGTCAAGCCGTCATCTGAACGATCATTAGAAAAATTCATTGTTAATTGGAAAAATCGTTCATCATTTTCTGCATAAAGTGCTTCTCTCAGCTCGTCCCACACATCCTCCTTCATCAAGATCGTTTCTGTTTCATCTGTTAACATGCGAAAGACTGGATCAATATCAATTAAGTAATAATAACGTCGAATAACTGTCAGGCAAAAAGCATGTAAGGTTGAGATATTCGCTGTGGGCAATAAAACTAACTGCTTAGTAAAATGCTGTCTACGTACAGGGTCACTTTCGCTATTGACGGATTCTTGTAATGCCTCTTGAATTCTTTCTTTCATTTCTCTTGCGGCAGCTTCAGTAAATGTCACAATCAATAATTCATCGATATCAAAACCCATTTTTAGTTTTTCAATCACTCTTCGAACAAGCACTGTAGTTTTACCTGATCCGGCAGACGCAGAGACTAATAGATTATCTCCTTGATCAAAAATCGCTTGCCACTGATCATCTGTGAATCGTTCATTTTGCGGTTTTAAAGGAATTTGATTCACTCTTCTTCACTCCTTTTCAATATTCTACGCAGTGCTTCTTCCTTATCTATTTTCTCCAGACGGTGGTAATTATTTTCTTTCAGCATCACATCAAACGTACAGATGCTTCTGAATGGACAAAATTCGCAGGCAATCCGCTGTTTATCTTTATAAGCTGGATTTAGTTTGATTTCTCCGGAAGTAATCGCATCTCCAGCTAACCGCATATTTTCCCGATTATGCGCCATGAATAGTTGCAGTTCTTCTTCCGTGAAAAATTTGTCTTTACTGAAACTACCTTTTTGGTATTCATCTTTCGCATTTTTTTTCACTGGATAGATCAGTGATTGTTCTTTTGCTTCCAGTGAATGATCTAGTACTTCTAAAAGAGCGGGATCATCGACAAAAACGCCATCATAACTAAATTTTTTCAATGTATTCTTCTCTACATCATCTGTCTCCGTCAATACAGGATTATGAACATGTAAATAATATGATCCTGCTGGTTTAACAGCCGCCTTTCCAGTCAAACGTACCGCATCCATCAATGCTACGTCCAGATACGTCAATAATTGCATAGCCATGCCATAATAAGCTTCTGTGACATCGAATGAACGTCCGCTAGATTTGTAATCAACGACGCTTAGCCAAGTATCTTCTTGTTCAGAAGCTACATCGATTCGATCGATTTTCCCTCGAACATGGAGTTTTCCACCATTACTCAACGGTAATTCCAGACCTGTGATACCTTTTGCTCCAGCAATCTGACCAAATAGAATCTCTGTCTGAAGAGGATGCATGCCTGTATTTTTGCTCTGTTTTTGCAAAGCCCATGCCACTTTTTGAATCGTCTGTCCTAACTGGTAGCGGATATAGTTCATTCTTGCAGAACTATCCAATATCTCAAACCGAAGTTCTCCGAATACTTCCTGCAGCACTTTTTCAGTAAAGTCTCTACGCTGCGTATCGGACATATTCACTAAGGATAATTGGTTTGAAAACAGTAGCTTGAAGAAACGATCCAATGATTCATGATAAAAATCACCAGTTGCTGCTGGAGTTAGACCATAAACAGTTCGTTCTTTCAATTTCAAACCAAATTGCATGAAGTATTTGTATTCACAATTATAAAAATTCTCCATACGTGAAATTGAAGTATAAATTTCTTTTCCATAAAGCTCTTCCGCCATTTTTTCTGGCATCGAAACAGGAACATTTAAATGTTCCTGACTTTCAAAAATCTGTAAAGCAAAATTTCGCCATGACGAATTCAGTACTAATTCTTTGAGCTTTTGCCAGTGCTTTGGTACAGGTTTTTTTTCATCTAAAGCTAATCGATAAATCCTATTGACTGTATTGATTCCGCTTCTGTAAGTCCCTACATAACAATTAGGGTCGCTTTCGATCGTCAAATGCTCTTTTCTCTCGACGGGAACAGATAAATATTCTGTGATTCTACGCAAATAAGGAGACATCTTCAGCGAACCATCTGTGTCATAGCTTTGTGCATAACTAAGATATAATCGATCTGTTCCGGAAAGAAAAACAAGATAGGCTTGGAAAGGCTCAAAAGAGATACTTTCCTTTGATGGGTCGAATAAAAACTGTCCATCTGGCAAGGCCTGATTTAATACTTCTCGTTCTTCACTGGACAACAATCCTTTTGTCTCTTTGCGGTCTGGAAACACTTGATCATTCAACCCTAATGCAAAAGTGACGGCAGCTTGATTTGGTCGAACTAATTCCAAACGATTGATTCGCACTTGGTCGATTGCGGTAGGGATTTTACCATAACTTAGATTTTCTAGACCACTCGTAATGATTTCTTGGAACAGTGACCAGTCAAAAGCCGATTCACCATAAATTACTACATATTCATCCAACAGATCAATCAGCGCTCCCCATGTCTGCTCATGGTTTCTTGCCGCTTCTAAGTTTCCTCTGTCTACTTCCTGATTACGCCAAAACAATAATTGTTGCTGTACGCCACTTTGGATCAAAAATTGATAAAAAACATTTGCGGCCTCTTGTCCTGTTTTGCTTTTCTTTATTTTTTTCAAAAATACTGGTACAGCTTTCTGAAATAATCGTCTAATCGTATTTGACTGTTCTTCCAAATACTGTACGTCTTCAATCTGTTCTGCTTCAAAATCATACGCCACAAACTGCCAGTCTTTTTCACGAGTCCAATAAGTTCCTTGATAATTGTAAGCAAGTGCTACATTTTCAGTGATGTCCAGTTTTTTCCTGAATTCATCTCGCTCTTGTTTCCATTCATCAAGTTCGGTTTCTGCTTCCGTCGACAGAAATAATTCAGTTTTGAAAAAACGCATAATATCACTTAGCCGATAAGAATAGCGGTCAAGAGCGAACAGACTGTTGATCCATTCGATCAGCGGATGATTTTCCATCATTTGTTCTTCATCGATATAAAAAGGAATTGCCATTTCTTGAAAGATCGGCCGAAGGATATTTCCATATAAAGACATATTTTTTGTCAGCACTTGGATATCACGATAACGGTAGTTTTCTTCACTGACTAGTCGTCTGATTTCAACAGCTAATTGTCGGACTTCTTCAGTTGGATTTTCAGCTTCCCACAAATGGAGATGCTCTTGTCTCCCTAATTTGTGTACTGCCGCTTTCTTTTGGCTAGATGTCTCTTCCCACATTGTTTGCAGCAGTTGAAGCTCTGTCGGACGAGTCTGCTCTGGTGCAAATCGGTCCACTAATATAGGGACTTTCCGTTCTCTTGCACTTTGAAAAAGACGGAAATAAAGCTTTCCAGTCTCATGAAAGAGCGTAAGTACTTCTGGAAGATCCGCTGTATAAGGACGATCCAGCAATAAATCGACAACCAATTGCCCCTTTTCCATCATTGCCTGCAGTAATTGATACTCTTGACCATTGATTCGAGAAAAACCACTGACAATAAATTTGACGTTGTTGAAATCTTGTGTCTGCATATAATTTGCTAGTATAGATAGTGCATCTTCATTTGTTAGTGCACGTTGAGTCAATTCGCTGTCATAAGCTGAAAAAATCAGCTTCAAGTCTTTCATTTTAAGTTGCTGGTCTTCTGCATTAGGTGAATCACCAAATAAAAGCATCAGGTCTTCTGGTTGAATATTTCCTGTACGCAATTCACTGTAGAGTTCTTGTAATTGACGAATAAACCCTCTTTTATTGATTTCTCCGCGAAAGATTGTTAATTCTTCCTCATTTTTTTCTAAAATCTGTCGCAAGATCATTGCAGATCCTGATTCTGATAATTCATTTCCTGTAAGAAGAGTTGTCTGTTGCAGCAAATACCAAGCCAGACGATAAAAACTAAATACTTGAACGTTTGTTGTGCTGAAAGCTTTTTTTCCGCTTCTTCTTCGCATCTCCGCTAAAATTTCTTGTTCCTGTTCGAATTTGCTGTAGTTGGGAACAAGGAAAAATACTTGGTTACTTGCATCCTGGTCGAGCCAAGCGGATGCTTCGTCGATCAAGACTTGACGGTGATCTTTTTTCCCGTTTCCAAGAATAAATTGTAAAGACATGCTTTTCCTCCTTCAACACATGATACGGTGCTCCTTTATTATATCAAAAAATACTGAACATTTGTTCTATATTCTTCAAATTATATCCTTTTAAGGTTCTGATATTTCTACTTTTTTAAGTATACGCAAAAAACAGGAACTGCTGCAAATAAGCAATTCCTGTCTTTATGTTCATTGATTAATGAAT
Source organism: Enterococcus sp. MSG3290 (assembly GCF_050555565.1). Lineage (NCBI taxonomy): Bacteria > Bacillati > Bacillota > Bacilli > Lactobacillales > Enterococcaceae > Enterococcus > Enterococcus sp. MSG3290. The sequence goes on from NZ_CP187862.1 coordinate 1,506,993, forward strand.
AGAGCCCATTAGTTTTTTGATTGGTTCTTTCACAGTAAATAGCAAGATACCACCGACGATTGCTACTGCACCGATAATACCGAAGTAGGCAGATTCTGTTCCCGGTGTGTAGAAGCGTGCAATTTGTGCATTGATTGCTTGTGAAGAAGCATCAGCTAAGAACCAAATAGCGATTGTTTGTGATTCAAATGCTCGTGGTGCTAATTTTGTTGTCACAGACAAACCAACTGGTGAAAGACACAATTCAGCAATAACCACGATGAAGAAACTTCCCAACAACCACAATGGACTTACTTTTCCACTTGTACCATAAAGCATACCCGGCAACATCAATAGCAAGTACGATAATCCTGCAAATAAAAGTCCAAGAGAGAATTTCACTACTGTAGAGGGTTGACGTTCACCAAGTTTCGTCCACATCGTTACGAATACTGGTGTCAGAATAAAGATGAAAATTGGATTCAATGATTGATACCAGCTTGCTTGGATCGTTACACCAAATAGCGTAGATTGTGTACGTTCACTAGCAAATAAAGCTAAGATAGATGAACCTTGTTCTTGTAATGACCAGAAAATGATTGCTGCAAGGAATAATGGGATATAAGCCCATACTCTTGGTTTTTCTTCAGCAGTTACATCTTTTGAAGTCAGCATTTTGATAAAGTAATACAACGGTAAGATAATCCCCAATACACTGATTGTATTGACAAAAAAGTCAATTGTCAGATGACCAGTTAGTTGTGCCCCGCCGAATACTGCAGCGATAACAACAAGTGCGATGATCAAGTTACGGATGAATCCTTTACGTTCTTCAGTTGTCAAAGGATTCGGCGGTGTTGTACCCACTCCGTCTAATGTCTTGCGTCCTTGGATGATGTATTGTAATAATCCAAAGAACATCCCAATAGCAGCTAAAGAGAACCCTAAATGATAGTTATATTCTTGACCGATTGTACCAACGATTAGTGGTGCTAATAATGCCCCTAAGTTGACACCCATGTAAAAAATCGAAAATCCTGCATCTCTTCGCAAGTCAGTCTTTGAATAAAGATGTCCGACCATGCCAGAAACATTTGGTTTCAAAAAGGCGGTTCCGATAATAATCAATGCCATCGAAACAAACAATGTACTTACACCAAATGGTAAAGCCAAGACGATGTGGCCAAGCATAATGAAAACTCCACCGAAGAATACAGTGCGTTTTGCTCCTAACACTCGGTCAGATACCCATCCGCCGACGATACTAGACATGTAGATCAAAGATCCGTAGATCGACATGATAGCTAATGCTGTTGCTCGTGGTAATCCAAGTCCCCCGTTGGCAACTGTATCGTACATATAATAGATAAGTAATGCACGCATACCGTAATAACTAAATCGTTCCCACATCTCAGTGAAGAACAAAGTTGACAATCCCTTCGGCTGCCCGAAGAAGCCCTTGTCTTGCTGTTTTTCCATAATCTATACCCCAATTCTTTAAATTTTCAGAAAATATTATACATCTTTACCGAAAAATTTAACTAAAAAACTTATTTAAGAAATATAAACTAATTTTCTATAAAAACAAGTAATTTTTAATGGCAATATCATAAAAAAAAGAAGATAGAGATTTAATAATTATATATCAGCTGTTTTTTTCAAATAAGCAAAAATTCCTAAAACACAACAATGAAAGCGATAACCAAGAAAATCCTTACATAACGATTTTTCTTATTAAAATTGTTTTTTGAACTTCGCTTATTTTTTGTGAGCATATCTGTTTACTTACTTTTTGTAAGGTGCTATACTTCATTTCGTAATCAATTAAAAAAATGCAAAACGCAAATCAAAGGAGAAATTTTATTATGACAACTTTTACTGACACTTTGAAAAACCGCCGTTCAATCTATCATCTAGGACGTAATGTTTCACTTTCTAATGAAGAATTAACAACTTTGATCAAAGAAGCAATTAAAGAAAGCCCAACTGCTTTCAATGCTCAATCAACACGCGCAGTTATCCTTTTCGGAGATGCACATGAAAAACTTTGGGAAATCACTGAAGAAGCACTTCGCCCATTGACTCCAGCAGAAGCTTTCCCAAATACACAAAACAAATTAGCTGGTTTCAAAAATGGTTATGGTACAGTATTATTCTTCAAAGATACTGACGTGGTAAAAGGTCTACAAGAACAATTTGAATTATATGCAGACAACTTCCCAGATTGGTCAGAACAATCAAACGGAATCGCAACAGCTAATACTTGGGTAGCATTAGTTGATAAAGGATTGGGCGCAAACTTGCAACATTACAACCCAGTTATTGACGAAGCAGTTGCAAAAGAATGGAATATCCCTTCAAACTGGAAACTACGTTCGCAATTAGTATTCGGTTCACCAGAAACACCGGCTGGGGAAAAAGAATACATGAACGATGCCGATCGCTTCCGCGTATTTGGATAATTTTATTTGAAATAAAAAACAGAGGTTGTGACAAACATCTTGTCGCAACCTCTGTTTTTATTCTGGATCAATCATAATATCAATCTCTGCCTCATCGTTTAAGCGTTGGGACAAAAATGGAACTAATTCTTCTAATGATGCAGAAAATTTCAGCATCGGTCCTCGCCATCCGTTTCGGAAAAAATTCATTTTTACGATTTTAGAACCTTTTGGCTGATATAATACAATTTTATTGATCTCAGAAAAAGGAACACCTTTTTTGTCAAAGCTATTCAAAACAAGTCCTTCTTCTGTGATTCCTCTACTGTCCAACAAAAAACTAATAAAAATCATTGCTGACAAGATCCCTTTTGCCAATTCATCTGCTGTAGGATGACTGATGAGTGTATACCAAATGACTAGTGACACTAAGAAGGGTATCACCAAGTAGACCCATCGATTTCGCACAGTCCGATAAATAATTTCTTTTCGAACCAGCCAAAGAAATAAAAACATCACAACAACGAATAAAAACAATAGAACCGTAAAGAATGTTACCATGACAACTCGCCTCGCTTTTTCTTCTCCAGAAAATAGGAAAAGAATACTGATTTACCTTCTCAAAGAAATTGGACTTGCAGCACGCCGCACGTCCAATTGTTTTCTTTATTCAAATGTATCATATTTTGCAACAACCATGCTTGCTTTTTCATCTAATAATTCTTGGTCCTCTGCAGCACATTGGGCAACTTTGACCACGGCGCAGTTTGTCATTTTTGATACAACTTCACCAATGACCGTTTTTGTAAAACCAATTGGTTTGCATGCATATTGTTCTCCTAAATTAATCATTTCTTCCGTCATCAAAATCCTCCTAAACTGCTGGAACTTTTCTCCACATTACCACTGCTATTTCTTTGGAGATTTAACTCATTGATTTTTATTTACAGTTAAAAATCAACCTTACAGGCATTATAGCGTACTGTTTTCGTTTTCACAATTAAAACAGCTGTTGTATTTAGAAGAATTTTTTTCAAAAAATTAAAACATATTCCTTAAAAACTAATTATTTCCTACATATTAAAATATAATACTTCCATTTCCAATAAAAATACATTTATAATAGGAAAGATAAACAGCTGAAAAGGGAGATTTCAAATGAAGAAAAAAACGTTCAAAAAACTATTGTTTCTAGGGGGCACAGCTGCTCTTTTATTAAGCGGTACAAGTTATTACCTACATATCCATTCTCCAGAACATACAATGAACACTGCACAAAAAAGTTCAACACAAAAAACAAAAAAGACAAAAGAGAAAGCAGAAGTTTTACTAGATGTTCCATTAGAGAGCCAGTTTGATTCTCCTTCTTTAGAAAATGGCTGTGAAGTCACTTCGCTTTCTATGCTTTTATCTTTTTATGGTTATGAAACAACTAAAAACCAGTTAGCTGAGCAATTGGATTACGTCCCTGTTTTCAATGCAGATGGGACTCATGGCGATCCTAATGAAGGATTTGTTGGGGATATCAGTGGCGGAGACTGGGCTATGGGCGTCTATGTTCCCCCAGTTGCCTCCCTTGCTCAGCAAATCGTCCAAACGGATTATCACACTTTTCCAAAAACCGATGCTCAACTCGATGATATCAAAAAAGCACTATCTAAAGGAAATCCTGTCTGGACTTCTGTGACTATCAATTTTGAAGTCCCAGATGAAACTGATTTTATGACTTGGACCACAAATAATGGAGAAGTAAGAGTCACTCCTCTTGTTCATGCTTGTGTAGTCACTGGATATGACAAAGAAAATATTTATGTCAACGATCCCTATGGTGTAAAAAATCGAGCAGTACCGATCAACGATTTTTCGGCGATTTTCACTGCAATGGGTGGACAGATGCTAACTTTGGAGAAAAGCTAGTAATTCAAACAAAAATCCCTTATACTCAAGATACCAAACCTTTGAAGGGAGCGTAGATAATGGAAAAATTCACACATAAAAAAATGGATCCAAATGAAATTCCGATTATTTTTGTCCGTGACTGCAAGGGAAATGTTCAAGGTAAAGTCTCTATTAATGAGTGGAACGAGCGTCGCAGACCTGCTACCCTCAATGAACTGGAAATCAAATTGTATCGTCAATCTCTTGTTTATTACGCAGATCAAGAGTACGAGAAAGCCACCGATTTATTGAAATTTCTAATTGCTCGAACAGAGTATACTCGCTTTGAATATATTGAACGTTTAGCAAACATCTATCATATTATGAATGAACCTGTCAAAGAATATCAGTTATTGGACACCGTCTTGTCAGTAGCAGAACTGATTGCCCTTCCTGCTGGATTAGAAAAGAAACTAGTACGCCGCCTTTTACGAGTAAAGCAACAACTATCCGATCAAGAAAAATAACTTGCGTTTTTTTAGGAAAGTGCTATGATTATTTTGTTGAATAAATGGGATGTAGCCAAACTGGTAAGGCACTTGACTCTGAATCAAGCAATTGTAGGTTCGAACCCTGCCATCCCAATTTGATGTGCTTGCTGAAAAAATGAACCCCCTGTAAAAGAACAATCTTTTTGCAGGGGGATTATTGTATTATTTTTACTACTTCTATTTAGTTTACATAATTAAATTATGAATAATAAAATCGGGCGTATTCTTAATACAAAAACTGATTTACCCAATAATTGCTAATGCTTTCTCCGGAACTTTTTCTCTAGGAACTTCCTCATACGTTTCTATGTGTGCTCCTTTATTGCTGATTTTCAAATAATGATTTTCTTTTAACACAGAAAGACCATTAAATTCAACCGTTCGTTCTTTCCCATTGGCATCAGCAGCTTTCTGCACATACCTTGCTGTACCATATTCATTTACTTCCTCTGGTTTTTGTGTCTTTACATAGACCTCTCCTTTTTCAACTAATGGATTTAGCTGATCAAGTATACCAGGGATTTCTCCATAACTTCCTTCAGTATAATATTTCAGTCCAAATAGCAAAATACCACTAATCGCCGCCAGTCCAATCAAATATTTAATCACTTTCATCTTTCTACCTCCTTGTTATATATTCAGTATATGGGTCAGTTAAAGAAATTCCATCCGTCCCAAGTTGGAGATTTTTCTCCTACTTTAGAAGCGAGAATCGAGTGTTTTTTTAGTAAAAATGATCGTTATTTGATATTATTGACGTGTGGATAAATCAGTTTTTCTCGTTTTGTCCATGTAAAAAATCATGTTGATAGCAAAGGATGTGTTCAAAATGAATCAAGAAGAATTATTTCAAAAAGTCAAGGAAATGATTAAGAACGGCAATTTCGATGGCGCAAAACGATTTATCGAAGAACATAAAGAACAATTAGGACCTTATAAAGAGAAAGCCCAAAATCTTTTAAAAGATGTAAATATCGACAGTGTCAAAAACAAATTTAAAAATCTATTCAAATAAGTAAAACTTTTCACTTTTGTAAAATCAAAGGAGGACAATGCTGCTGCATCGTCCTCCTTTGGTTCTTTTCTGAATACTTCATACTAAAATAAACGTGTCGGATCGTAATGATAAGTCACATTGCCGTTCAGTGAGGCTTTTCCCACCACATATTTACGTTTCTCCAACTTCAGCCACGCTTCTCGAAAAGCCATTAATTCTTCTCTTTTTACATCAATCTTTTCGATTTTTCCATCGATCAAATCTTGAATAAGTTGTTCATATGGATTCATTTTTTTCCTCCATCTGCTATCTGCTGTCAATCAATAAGTTGTAAAAATAGGTTCATATGCTTTTTTGGTATCTAGATCTTCTCTGACTTTGACTGTCGTATAAATAATTTTTTCTACTGGGATACTATAATAACTTCCTTCACCATTATTGAATCGGTGAACGTCTTTCTTTGCTAAAATACCATTTATTTTATTCGTCAGTACACGTTGTTCGACACTGTTACTTACAACATAGTAAATCACCCGAATATTATTGATTAAATGCAAATCGATTTCTAACACTACATGATCCATGAAAATCCCACTCCTTCTTTCACTTTGATTATAGCAAGTTTCTCCTCTAATTTCAAAATCGATACAGATTTTACCGGATAAATCCACAAAACTGCTTGCGCCATTTCGCACAAAGTGTTATTTTGTATCATGGACTTTATTTATTGGAGGCAATAGTATGATCGCGATCGGTCAATTTGTTTTTTATATTCCTTTTTTTATTATGATAAGCATTCTTTTCTATTACATAAAATGGACAAAAAAGAAGTTTTCAGTTTTACTGGCCTCTTTACCTGCTGTATATTTTACTTATCAAATTTTTTCTTTTAGGCATTGGGAAACAACGTCTGTATTAATAACACACATCATCGAATTGACGCTTTCAGTAATTTTTCTTATTATTTGGATCTATTTTTTATATAAGAATCAGAATTGAATCCCTCGCATGTTTAAAAAGAAAACGATTAAAGATGCAGCAAATTTCTGCCGATCTTTAATCGTTTTTTCTATTCTGTTATACCAAAAAAATGTTTGAATCGGTGAAGGATCGTTCCTTGTTTTAATTCTATAAATTCTTGTGCGATCGGGTACTTTTCTTCCAAATTTTCTTTGTTCTTTTCGATCAGGCTTTTCGCTTCTTCATATTTTTTATCTGCACATAGTGCTTTTACTTCCTGTAATACTTTTCCTGCTTCCATTTGCCTCACCCTCTTGCCATTTTATTGCTTTAAGTTTTATTTAAGTTATACGCATTATTCTAGTTTCATCCCAAATAACCTTTTTTCATTTTTACTCCTCGAACTAATCAGTTTTCTAAAGGCTGATTGGTTCGTCTTTTTTATTTTTCCTCCATTTCATTCTGCTCTTCTGTTAATTTATCTAATGCTTTGATTGATGCTGCGGCTCTTGCATAATCATAGCTGTATAATTCCATAAATTTATCAGGCAGAACAAACCACGCTGGATGATAACCGTTAGCTGTGACAGGGAATCCTTTATCTTGTTGATTATCTCCATCCCATCTCAGAGCGACACCTTTTTTTCCTTTCCACTTTACTAAAGCGATCGAGTATCCCTTTTTTGTTTGTGTGCCGTCTTCAATAATTGCTAAAATTTCTATTTTTTCTTTTGGCGCACGGACTTCTTGAGGACGAACCATTTTCTATTCCTCCCTTATCTCATTACTTCACGACCAACACACTGCAAGGGGCATGTGATACGACATAAGAAGCGGTCGATCCAACTAATGCTTGTTGTATAGCACCTTTTCCTGTCGCTCCCATAACGATCAAATCAATATTTTCTTGTCCAGGGATGACATTGGCAATCAAATTTCTTGGATCTCCAGTTTCAACTATTGCGTGGATCTCAGCAATACCGAACTCTTTGGCATCATTGATTTTTTTCAGCATGGCTACTTCTGTTCTTTGTTTTTCATCTGCATAGATTTTTGAAAAGGCATAGGCACTATGGGTCAGCTCAACTTTGTTGATGATTGACACGATAAATAAGTGGGCTTCATTGTCCTTTGCTAAGTCAAGGGCTTCAGCGAACGCTTTGATCGATTGTCTTGATCCGTCAACTGCTACCATGATGTTCTGGTATCTTTTACTCATTGGAACCGCCTCCTTTTTCTTTTATTGTAACATCTCAAGCAAAAATACAAAAAATATACGCAATATGTAAATAAAATGATGAACAAAAGCAATTTCTTTCAAGTTATTTATACATTTCTTTTCTCATCAGAACACCTGTTCTAATCCCATTATTTCTGCATTATGTGAAATTCCTCATCATTTTTCACATCGAGCGAACATCATTCTGTTACAAAAAACGTGGATTTGTCATAAATTGTCATACTTCTTTTACCTATGAAATATTTTCACGTGTTAAAGTATTCCTCGTTGAACACAACAAATAAAACTTTTTAACGAATAAAGGAGATTTTTCATGACATCACTTAAAACTTTACTTTTTGGAACAACTTTGGCTGCCGGCGCTGCATTCTTCATGGGAACGACTGCTCATGCGGACGAAGCTTATACCGTTCAATCAGGTGATACTCTATCAGCGATTTCTCAAAAATACGTTGGTGATAACTCCTTGATCAATGCCATTGCAGAATCAAATTCAATTTCTGATATTAACCTGATCTACTCAGGACAACAATTAACAATCCCAACAGAAGGCTCTGCACAAGTAGCTGCTGAACCTCAAGCAGCCGTTCAAGAAGCACCAGTCCAAACTGAACCTGTTCAAGCTGAACAACCTGTTGTACAAGAAACGGTTCAAACGGAAACACAAGCAGCGCCTGTTGCTGAAACACAACCTGCTCCTGCTGTAACAGAAACTGCTGCTACTCCAGCAAGTACAAGCTCTGCAAAAGAATGGATCGCACAAAAAGAATCAAGCGGTTCTTACACAGCAACGAACGGACGTTACATCGGGCGTTACCAACTAGATTCTTCTTACTTAAATGGTGACTACTCTGCTGCAAACCAAGAAAGAGTAGCAGAACAATATGTTACTTCACGTTATGGTTCTTGGGAAGCGGCGAAAGCATTCTGGGAAGCAAACGGTTGGTACTAAGATTCATTATTTGAACGTTTAAACACATTCAAAATATAGTAAGAGGTCATGCGATTTATTCTTTCGCATGACCTCTTTTTGAGTTTAAGTTTAGTCTTGATTCCTTAACTAACGTTTGCCAGTATTTCTTGTATCAGAATCTATAAATCTACTATTTGAATCAATCTATTAGGTTTTAAACTGTCCCACCTTCACACAAATTTTTTTTGATTTATTTGAATCTGGTTCCGTTGTTTAAAATTTTTCCTATATTCTTTTAAATAATATGTTATTTTCTTTCTCATCGCTCCAGGTGTACCTTCTCTTTATAAAAAAACAAATTATGCGGCTAAGAAGACTCGAACTTCCACGAGGTCACCCTCACTAGCGCCTGAAGCTAGCGCGTCTGCCAATTCCGCCATAGCCGCATCACATCTTTTAGTTTAGGATTACATGTGTTTTTTGTCAAGAACATATTTTTGTTCTTTTTCATTTCTGTACGCCCTCCCTTATGCCATCTACACAAATAATTCATCCGAGCAACTCCATCATCTATTGAGGGTTGGTGAAAAAATCTGTTTTATCCATATGATCGATTTCAATGTTAAACGAACGGCTCTGGGATTAGTAACTATTTTATTTTTTTCTTCATTTCTTTTTTCCTCTTTTTCTCGATTCAGCTATCTTCTTTCATTTAGATATTGATTATTTCTTCTGTTGGTTACTATCCTTCTGGAATTCTAGACGCTGAAGTAATTCACGTTTTCTTTCTTCTAGAGATCATAAGTAACGAATGAACGAACTTCAAATAATTTTTTTATTGTAATTCATATTTGTATTGTTCGATGATTCTTAATACGATATGACACAATAAATAAAAATAGGCATGGCTATTTACAACAACAGTGCTATAGTAGAAAACAAATGAATAAGGTTACTTAAAGAGGTGAATACGATGAAACTGATCAAACTATGGGAAGCAGATTTAAAGAAAGCTTATCAGCTACAAACTAGCTTTGGACCAAATGAGAGTGGATTTATCAACAATGCTTATGGCTATACATTTGCTGAATTTTTAGATTATGTAAAAAAATGCGAAAAAACGTCTTTAGGAATCGATCTTCCTGAGAGTTACGTTCCCGCAACCGTCTTTATTTTAGAAAGTGATGAACATGAGTATGTAGGAATTTTTAATTTGCGCCATAAACTGAACGAAACATTAAGAAACGGCGCTGGCCATATTGGTTACGGCATCTCCCCTAATTATCGTAAAAAAGGATATGCCACACAAGGATTAGCATTAGTACTACAAGAGGCAAAAAAAATCGGCATTGATGAGGCACTTTTGTCTGTAAATAAAAAAAATCTTGGCAGTCTTAAAGCACAACAAAAAAATGGGGCTGCGATTTATCGTGAAGATGAGAAAGAATACTATACGAAAATCAAACTGATGTAAAAAAGAAGGATTCCAAAAGGAAAGGGATTTGAATGTCCTTTATCAATAGAACACATTTATTTAATTAACTTATAATATAGCAGACAAAATTTTATAAACAAAGAAACCTTTTATCTCTTTTCTTCTAGAAAGGATAAAAGGCTTTTTTGTTTTTCCTATTTGCTTCTCATAGCTAGTCAGCCAAGATTTCTATCGTATCCCCAACGCAATCCGTGCATAACGGCTCATCTTATCTGTCGTCCATGCTGGATACCAGACTAGTTTGACTTCTGCTTTCGTTACTTCTGGCACTTCTTTTAATGCGTCATGGATAGATTCTGTTAAAATATCTGCTAATGGACAGCCCATAGTTGTTAAAGTCATCTTAATGACTGTTTCTCCATTTTCAGGATTGAATTCTATATCATAAATCAAGCCTAAATTGACGATGTCGATTCCTAATTCAGGATCAATCACCATTTCCAAGGCAGCAAGAATACGTTCTTTGATTAGTTCTATTTCTTGTCCAGACCGTTCTTGGTTTGCTTCGCTCATCGTACGACACTCCTTAACACGATTTTTATTTATCATACTCTTTTTTTAGCTGCTTGTAAATGAGAATTTAGAAGGAAGATTCTCGTTTAAATTTATAAAAATGTTCTTATTAGATGTAATAGATTAAATTTATTCTAAAATAAACCTGATTCCTCATTTTTTTTGTGAACGATTTTTTATTTCTGGTAATACGCCAGTTGTTCGATACATTTTTTGTTCGTTTTCATTTGCAAACCGGCCAAATACTGAATGAGTTGGTAAAATATTGATAAATGCATCGTCGTCGATTTCATGAACGATCTGATCAAGATCATACATTTCGTAGCGGGTGATGACCATCATGATCATGTTCCCTTGTTTTTTTGAATAGCCACCGACAGACGGCAGTAATGTCATTCCACGTACCATCCGTTTTGCTAGTTCTTCTGTTACCTCTTCTGGCTTGACGGTAACGATCATTGCTGTTACTTTTTGATGACTCGTGTGGATGGCATCAATTACTTGAGTCATTGCATAAATGGAAATAATCGTATACAAGGCACTTTCCCAGTTAAAGAAGAAGCCTGCGATGACTACAATGATACCATTTAGAATCAGCATGTAGTTTCCGACTGTTTTTCCAGTTGTTTGTGAAAGTACAAGAGAGATGATATCCATCCCACCAGTTGTAAAGCCCATTTTTAAAGATAATCCTACGCCAAGACCTAATAAAACACCGCCTACTAGGGCATTCATCAAAATATTATCAGTGATCTGTCCGACTGGAAGCAGCATCGTCATCACCGATACACATACAACATTCACAAAACTAAGGATCGTTGCTCGTTTTCCTACTTTGAGAAACCCTAATACAAACACAGGGATATTCAAAAGAAAAATAAATGTTCCTGTGTCTATCTTGATATGAAACCATTCATATAAAAGCGAGGAAATGATTTGAGCGATCCCATTCATCCCTGCAGAAAAGACATTGGCTGGAATCAAAAAATAATTTAAAGCGACCGCAGCGGTCAATCCGGTTATCAAAATAACCACTATTTTCTTTAATCTTTCATTTTTATGATACGCAGTCATAATTTTACTCACAAGCACCTCTCCCCTACTTTGGTATTCCAAATGTAAGAATAACAGTTTATCTATTAAAATAAAATACTTCGAACTCAAATGAGAAGAATTTTAGCAAACAGGTAAGAATCTGCCCTAATCCTATGATAAGATAGATGTATGGTAAATATTTATATGTATATCAGGAGGGTTCCTATGGCAAAAGATGCTAGCTTCGACATTGTATCAGAAGTCAATACAGAAGAAGTAAAAAATGCGATTCAGCAAACAACAAAAGAATTGTCCAATCGCTTTGACTTCAAGGATTCTACAGTAGAAATCAAATTAGAGAACAGCAATCTAGTTGTATTGAGCGATGATGATTTCAAAATCGAACAGATCAAAGATGTATTATTTGGTAAGCTGATCAAAAGAAATGTGCCAATCAAAAATATCCATTTTTCCGAATCAGAACACGCTCTAGGTGGCAAAGCTCGACAAACTGCCGATTTGGTCAACGGAATCGATCGTGAAAACGCGAAGAAAATCACTACAGCTATCAAAAATGAAAAACTGAAAGTAAAAGCACAAATCCAAGAAGATCAGATTAGAGTGACAGGTAAGAACCGTGATGATCTACAAGCTGTGATTGCTTTATTACGTAAACTTGACTTACCAATCGAGTTGCAATTCACTAACTATCGTTAATCAAAAAACGAGGCTGACGTCTGTCATTCCTCGTTTTTTTGATTTACTGCTTCTTTTGATAACCAAAAACGCTGTATTCCTTCTTCCAATTCCCCAACACTTCGTACTTCTCTTGCTGTTTGCCAATGTTGTGGGAATAAACGTCGATAAGAAAAACTAGAAAATCGTTGATCTGCCAATACAACGATTCCTTGATCCGCCATGCCACGAATCACTCGACCACCAGCTTGCAAGACTTTGTTCATTCCAGGAAGCTGATAAGCGTAAGCAAATCCAAGGTGTTCCTTCTCATCATAATATGATTTGATCAGTTCCTGCTCATGATTCATCTGCGGCAAACCTACACCTACGATCATACTGCCGATCAATCGGTCCCCTCTCAAATCGATTCCTTCTGAAAAAATCCCGCCAAGTACGCAAAATCCAATCAATGTTTCAGCGGGATTTGTTTGAAATTTTGTTAAAAATCGTTCGCGTTCTTCCTCATTCATGTCCGTTTCTTGGATTAGCACATTGCTGTCGGGATATTGCTGTCTGAATGCTTCCACCGCAAGATCTAAATATTGATAAGAAGGAAAGAAAACGAAATAATTCCCGACCTTTCCATCAGCAAAAGCATGAATCGTCTCTACTAATTTTGCCAGACTGTGTTCCCTTTTTCGATAAGTCGTCTCTAGGTAATTTGCGATGAAAACTTGCTGGTTTCCTTCTGGGAAAGGACTCGGCAGTTTGTAAGCCAGACTTTTTTGTCCCCCCAGTGTTTCCTGATAATAAGAGAGTGGTGAAAAACTAGCAGAAAAAAGAATACTGCTTTTTCCTTTATCCAACGACTGCTCAAGAAACAAGCTTGGATCAATACAAAACTCTTTTACTATCAGATCGCGATACGTTTTTTCGACTGTTGTTTCGTAGTGATCATCATAAAATTCACTGACCTTCAAAAAATGAAGCAAATCAAAATAATAAGGAAGCAATTGTTCTTGTGATGGGTGCTCAGGAAATTCTGCCAGCCATTCTTTAATTTTTTCGCTTAATTGATAACCTGCCTTTACTAAAGATTCAGCCGGTGCTTTTTGATGATGATAATCCCAATGATCTTCTTTTGCTATTTCTCGGATCGAATCAAATTCTTTTAATAGTTTGTTGAAACGGCGATGAAGTTTTTTGAATTCCTTTGGTATAGCTTCCTTACTTCGTTTCGTTTTTTCATAAGATAGTTCTGCCGAATACATCTCTCGGGAACGATTCACCAAATTATGTGCTTCGTCAATCAAAAACAGATAGTCCTCGTTTTTTTCATCTTCAAAAAAACGTCTTAAATAAACAGTTGGATCAAATAAATAATTGTAATCCCCAATGATTACGTCACACCAGATACTGACATCTAATGATAGTTCGAAAGGACAAAGTGTATGCTTTCTTGCATAAGTTTCGATGACTTCACGAGTGATCTGATTCTCATGATTCAAAAGATCCCATAAACCTTCATTAATCCGATTGTAATAACCATTGGCATATGGGCACTGATCTGGATTACAGGTCGTCTCATCTAAAAAGCAGATCTTGTCTTTCGCCGTCAAAGTGACACTTTTTACTTCAGCTCCTGTATCTTTTAATGCTGTCATAGCATCTTCAGCTACTTGTCTAGTTATTGTTTTAGCCGTTAGATAAAAGATCTTTTCTCCCTCTTCTTCCCCTACAGCTTTCAAAGCGGGGAATAACGTAGAGATTGTTTTTCCTGTTCCGGTAGGTGCTTCTACAAACAATTTCTGTTTCGTACGGATCGTTTTATAAGCAGCTACCGCTAGTTCACGCTGACCTTTCCTATACTCATCATGGGGGAATTTCAAAGCCATCAAAGAGGCATTGCGTACAGTGCGCCAGTTTTCTTGAAAAACAAGCCATTCTTTATAATCTTCAGTCAGCTTTTTAAAAAAAGTTTCTAACTGCTCTCTTGTCTGATGTTCAACCTTTCTCGTGATCACTTCTTCTGCCGTCTGGAAGTAAGTCAATTGCAGATTTATTTCTTGTAAATCATGTTCTTGACTATAGATATAGGCATACACCCTTGCTTGATGAAAGAAAAGTTCCACTTGTTCTGGTTCTAAATCTTCAAATCGTGGTTCGGAGGTTTTGATTTCATCTATATAATAAATACCGTCTCTTTTGAAAATACCGTCTGCACGTCCTTCAACGATCAGGTGATATTCATCTAATTGAACTGTTGTTTTTAAAAAGACTTCTTTTTCATAGTTTTCTCCCGCATCTTTTTGGAGCTTGCGGTGGATTCTCGCTCCTTCTAATGCAGTATGGTTACTTTTTTTACGATTGTCGATACTTCCACGTCGCAAAATAAATTCTACTAAGTGCCGCACAGATATTTTTGACTGTTTGATCATTTCCACCACCTCTTTCTCTCTAAGATTACCTGAAAAAACCTAGTTTAGCAAAAAGAGCTCTCTTTCCAAACAAAAAAACACCCTGCTGATTAGGCAGGGATATAGGATATAGAATTTGGATTTTTGGATGAATCTAATGTAACAAGGACATATTAAAATGCTATGAAAACTTACTTTCCTTCTCTTTAGAATATCCAAATACTTTTCATATAGTCTGATAATTCAGATAAGTAAAGAGAAATAAGTACCTGTTTTTGTTTACTAGCAATGAATGCGTTATACTAATGGATGAAAGAAGTTTTGGCTATCAAGGAGGAATGCACATGCATATCGAAAGATTAAAAACAGGAATGATTGAAGAAAACTGTTATTTGGTCTACAACGAAGAAGCACTTTTGATCATTGACCCTGGAGAAGATGCGGAACGAATCAAACAAGAAATCAAAAAAACAAACCAACAGCCGGTAGCGATTTTGCTTACCCACACCCACTACGATCATATCGGTGCAGTGGAACCTTTACGCGCGTATTATCAAATCCCAGTTTATGTCAGCCCACTAGAGCAAAAATGGCTAGGTGATCCGATTTTGAATCTTTCTGGACTCGGTAGACATGATGATATTGCTGATGTTATTGTCTCGCCTGCAGAATATGAATTTGAAATGAAAACTTATACTTTAGGAAACATGTCTTTTCGCGTCGTCCCTACCCCCGGGCACTCAATAGGAAGCGTCAGCTTTATTTTTGATGATTTTGTCGTTTCTGGCGACGCCCTGTTTAGAGGAAGTATCGGTAGAACCGATCTG
Source organism: Enterococcus sp. MSG3290 (assembly GCF_050555565.1). NCBI lineage: Bacteria > Bacillati > Bacillota > Bacilli > Lactobacillales > Enterococcaceae > Enterococcus > Enterococcus sp. MSG3290. The sequence goes on from NZ_CP187862.1 coordinate 1,522,917, forward strand.
TATACAGGGAATTTAGAACAATTACTTCATAGTATTCGGACCCAGCTGTTTGTTTTACCTGATGAATTTGCAGTCTATCCAGGACATGGCGATGCAACGACGATTGAACAGGAAAAAAGGACAAATCCTTTTTTCAATCGTTAAAACGACTTAGGAGGAGAATAAAATGACAGAAACTACACTTTATATCGTACGACATGGAAAAACGATGTTCAATACAATTGAACGAGTGCAAGGCTGGTGTGATACACCCCTCACAAAGCAAGGACAAGAAGGCATTCATTATTTAGGTCGCGGGTTAAAAAATGTCGACTTTTCATTTGCTTATTCTAGTGACAGTGGTCGTGCGATCGAAACTGCCCGTATTATTCTAGGAGAACATTCTAAGGGAAAAGAAATTCCTTATTTTATTGAAAAAAGGATTAGAGAATGGTGTTTCGGGTCTCTTGAAGGTGGATATGACATGGAAATGTGGGGTGTGATCCCTCGTGTATTGAATTTTAAAACATATGATGAAATGTTTACCACAGAAGTTTCTTTTGAACAAATTGCTAATGCTGTATACAACTTAGATACCGCTGGGTGGGCGGAAACTTATGAAACATTGCGAGACCGTGTATGGACAGGATTTGAAGATATCGCCCATCACTGCGAAAAAAATGGTGGTGGAAATGTTTTAGTCGTATCTCATGGTTTGACGATCGCCTTTTTGCTTAATCTGATCGATCCTAAACAGCCTGTTCGTGCTGGGCTTTTAAATGGCAGCGTAACAAAGGTCACTTATGCAAACGGTCGATTTTCTATCCACGGCATCAATGATACGTCTTATATCGATAACGGGAAAACACATAGTCGCGACTCGTTTCTATAATGGGGATATTTTAATTTTTACCAGAGAATCATAAAAGGCAAAGTCTGAACGAGGGCTTTGTCTTCTTTTTTCTCTTCGTGTACTTATCTGCTTTATTTCTCAAGTTTTTCTTAATATTAAAAAACAGATTGGGTTTCTCAAAAAATAACGGTATACTATAAGATGTATCTTAATTGGGAAGGAAGGAATTTATGTTTTTTGCAAATATTATCAAAGCAGTGATTCTCGGTATTATTGAAGGAATAACGGAATGGCTGCCCATCAGTAGTACTGGTCATTTGATCCTAGCAGATGAATTCATCAAACTGGATGCCAGTTCACAATTTATGTCGATGTTCAATGTCGTTATCCAATTAGGGGCGATCTTGGCTGTCGTCGTTCTTTATTTTCACAAGTTAAACCCATTTTCTCCAAGTAAATCAACGGTAGAAAAAAAAGATACGTGGACACTTTGGTTTAAAGTGATCGTTGCTTGCATACCAGCCATCATCATTGGTTTGCCTTTGGATGATTGGTTAGAAGCAAATTTCCACAAGTTCTTACCAGTTGCCATTGTTTTGATCGTTTACGGTATTGCCTTTATTATTGTCGAAAAACGCAACAAAAACAAAACACCTCGTTGGACTTCTCTGAATGACTTTACGTACCAAGCAGCTCTTCTTGTTGGGTTATTCCAAGTCTTGGCACTTGTTCCCGGAACATCCCGTTCTGGCGCAACGATCCTAGGAGCTATCTTGATTGGTGCTTCGCGTTTTGTCGCTACAGAGTTTTCATTTTTCTTAGGGATTCCTGTCATGTTTGGCGCAAGTGGCTTGAAGATCGTCAAATATTTAGCTGAAGGGAATTCATTCAAAATGGAAGAAACTGTTGTTCTTCTTGTAGGAACATTCGTATCTTTTGTGGTTTCCGTCTTAGCTATCAAATTCTTACTAAGCTATTTGAAGAAAAACGACTTTACCGCTTTTGGCTGGTATCGTATTATCCTTGGTATCATTTTGATTGGTTATTGGTTTATTGCAATGTAGAAAAAACCAGAACACTTCTCTTATTTGAGAAATGTTCTGGTTTTTTATTTTCTTTAATAATAATCATTATAAATAATAAAAACAACATCAAGCTTAATCACCAAATGATAACCATTATCGTTCTCATTTAGCTGTTATTATTATCAATTACATTTTTATTATGCTATCCTTGTTTTGACAAGGAGGTCTAATAACGATGACTAATCAGAAAAAAGCTTTTGCAGCAACAATCGGCTGCCTTTTATTTATGATCTTCGGTTTTATCTTCGACCGATTCTCTCTTACCATCACCCCACTTTTTTATATCAGTGCCATTATCATCGGTGGATATAAACAAACATCGGAAGGCTTGAAAGAATTGTGGAATGATCGGACACTGAATGTGGATTTATTGATGGCTTTAGCTGCTATTGGTGCCTGTTTGATCGGTAATTACTTTGAAGGAGCAATGTTGACATTCATCTTTTGTTTAAGCGGTGCATTAGAGGAATACACAACTAATAAAAGTCAAAAAGAAATTACTGCTTTGATGAATCTTCAACCACAAAAAGCCCAATTATTAAAAGAAAATGGACAAATGCAAGAAGTAGATGTTTCTCAACTAAAGGTGGATAACTTGGTATTTGTCGCTAAAGGAGCAGCTGTTCCGATAGATGGCTTTTTAGAAAGCACACAGGCAACGATCGATGAGTCTGCATTAAGCGGTGAATCTGTGCCTGTAGAAAAATATTTAGGCGATGAGATGTATGCAGGAACGCTGAATCAAGGAAATCCCATCACGATTCGAGTAACAAAAACGAGTTCCGAAACTGTCTTTGCTAAGATTATCCAATTAGTAGAAGAAGCGCAGAATACGCCAACTCAAACAGCTTCATTTATCGAACGAATCGAAAATAATTATGTAAAATTGATTTTGCTTGCTGTTCCTCTAATGATCCTTCTCCCCCACTTTTTCCTAGGTTGGAGTTGGGATGAAAGCTTTTATCGAGGAATGGTATTATTAGTTGTGGCTTCTCCTTGTGCGCTTGTCGCATCTGCTACACCAGCTTCTCTAGCTGCTCTTTCAAATTCTGCAAAAAATGGGATTTTAATCAAAGGCGGTATCCATTTAGAAAAGCTTTCTGAATTAAAAGCGATTGCCTTTGATAAAACAGGAACGCTCACTAAAGGAAAACCAGTTGTAACTGACAGCTTTTTCTTTGATGAAAAGGATTTGGCACAACAACTTCTTGTTGCTATGGAACAAAAAACGACGCATCCACTTGCTCATGCGATTTTGCAATATTTCGATTGCACAATACCTGAAGAAATCCAATACTTACCAATAGAAGAAATTACTGGTTTTGGATTACAAACTACCTATTTAGGTGCGCAATGGAAAGTTGGCAAGCACGCATATGATCCTGAGACGATGATAATCAGCAAAGAGATTGCGGAAATGATCGAACGTTTGGAAAATCAAGGCAAAACCGTGATTTATCTTTCTAAAGATCAGCAGTTAATTGCTGTTTTAGGTCTGCTAGATATTCCAAAAGCAAATACCCAACAAGTAATTTCCTACTTTAAATCCCAAAACATCCATACAAGTATGATAACCGGCGACCATTCTGGCACAGCAAAGGCCATTGCTGAACAAGTAGGGATTGAACATTACTATGCAAGCTGTACTCCGGAAGAAAAAACACAACTAGTCAAAAAAGAGAATGAACTTTACCAAGTAAATGCGATGGTTGGTGATGGAGTCAATGATGCGCCTGCTTTAGCAGCCGCTTCTTTAGGTGTCGCTATGGGGCAAGGGACAGATGCCGCTATGGATATCGCAGACATCGTCTTAATGAAAAGCGACTTAAATAAATTTGTCTACAGTCATCGGCTATCTTTAAAAATGCGGCGGATCATCAAACAAAATATTATTTTTTCGATTCTTGTTATTCTCTTGTTGATTGCTTCTAACTTCCTGCAATTTTTAAATCTACCTCTTGGAGTTGTAGGACACGAAGGAAGCACAATATTGGTTATTCTGAATGGCTTGCGTTTACTAAGACCTTTACCTGATCTTTCTGATTCTTCAAAAAAATGTAAGTCTTGTCCACTATACAAAGCGCGGCTGTCTTCTGTCAAATAAGCAAAGTGTTTTTTTATGATTTTGTTTATTTTATGAAAAAAACAGCTTATGAATAGGTCTTGAAGGATGAATTCCTACTTTTGCAACTTTCTAAAAACATGTTATGATTGTTTCGAAGAAAGTGAGGAATATATTTCATGGAAAGTTGGCTTTTTTTAGGAATTATTTTACTTGTAGCAATTTTAGCTAAAAATCAAAGTCTGATGATAGCGGCAGCTTTTGTTTTGATTATGAAGCTCATACCAGCCTCCCGTTCCTTTTTCCCTTGGCTTCAAGGCAAAGGAATCAATATTGGGGTGACGATCATCACAGCGGCTATTCTAATCCCTATCGCAACAGGAGAAATCGGTCTACGTGATCTATTAGAAGCCTTTAAATCCCCTATTGGCTGGGTAGCTGTTTTTTGCGGTGGGCTAGTGGCTGTCTTATCTTCCAAGGGTGTAGGATTGATTGCTTCTGATCCACAAATCACTGTTGCACTTGTTTTCGGCACGATTTTAGGTGTTGTCTTCTTAAGAGGAATCGCCGCCGGACCGGTCATTGCTTCTGGTATCACTTACTGTATCTTACAAGTATTTGCTTTAGGAAAATAGAACAAATTTTGTCTATTTTAGGAGATTCTTAACACCCCCAATTTACTGATCCGTGATATACTGACAACGAGGTGATACAATGTTCGAAAAATTAAAGTATTTCATAGGAACAATCGGCTGGTTTCTTCTAGCGGTACTTTTGATTCTGGGCTTAGCTTATCTATTATTTCCTGATTTGATACAAAATGTGTTTGATACTGCTTTTTGATTGACCTATTAAAACGATATAGGGGATGCTCCTGCGATGCAGGGGCTTTTTTTAATCAATGTTTTGTAATAATTTAGGCCGTGCCAATGAGACTTCCTATAGAATTCGATGCTCTTTTTTCTTTTTGGCTCTTCTGCTCTTTTTTGTTATACTAGATTACAGTGGACAAAAGAAAGAATGATCGCATCCACTTCAACGAATATCAAAATGGAAGAATTAGTGCCTGTTTTCAGGTTACTTTGAAAAGAAAGGAAGACGCTTGTGGAAACTTTTGAAGGTCTTTTAATTGATACGTACGTTTTACAAGAACAGCCAATGATGCTGACTGGGATCAACTTGCAGCTTGAGGACCGTGTGATCAATGGCCTGCTTAAAGATCGCTATTTGGCAAAATATATCTTACGTTTGCCCCTAAATAAATATGTGCTGGAAGTAAGTGGCAAATGGAACCGTCGGAACCAGTTGGTCATAAAAAAAATGTTGATAAAAAATATCGATGAATACATTAAAATAATCGGTACACCAGAATAGCCTTTACTGATCAAAGGATACTGGTTATAAAATAACTGCAGTTTCTTAATAGAAAAACAAAGAACAACAGGGAATCGTATCCCTTTTCAAAAAAAACTTTGCAAACGGTTCTCTTTGTTATATAATAACTTAGTACCAAACATTCCCATTCAAACTTTGTTTAAATAGATAAATAAAAATCTAGTTTGGTTTGACGCTATTGCCTCCCACAATAGCGTCTTTTTGATTTTTTTCAGCTTGTACTATCCGTTTTTACTGAAAAAAAATCCTAATAAAAGACTGTTAAGGAAAAAAACTTGTCATGTTCATATTGCAAAGCACGCTGCCTTTAGGTATAATAATGAATGTTGAATTATGCGGTAACACGCGTAAGAACTTAAGTTATCGGAGGTGAAACTAATGCCAAACATTGAATCTGCAATCAAACGTGTTCGTACAAGCGAAAACGCTAATGTGAAAAATTCATCTCAAACAAGCGCTATGCGTACTGCAATCAAAAAATTTGAAGATGCTGTAGCTTCAGGTGCTGACAACGTAGATGCGTTATATAAAGAAGCTGTTAAAGCTATTGATATGGCTGAATCAAAAGGTCTAATCCACAAAAACAAAGCTAACCGCGACAAATCTCGTTTAAGCAAAAAAATCGCTAAATAAAAGAATCGGCTTCGGCCGATTTTTTTATTTGTCAAAAAAAGGACAAAAACAAACGACCTTCCCGCATGCTTTGCCCTCGTCTTTCTTCTTATCGATTTCTTAACAACTGCCCTGTGCGCAAAACGAATAGTTGAAAACTTAATTCTTTTTCGATTTGTCCCGTTTTGATTTGATAATCCATCTCAACTAATTGATCAAACAACTGTACCAGCAAATGTTCATCGAATTTTTTTACTTCCTGCATGGCAAGTTTTACACGATATGGATGGATTTTCAATGTTTCAGCAATATTTGCCTGCTGATAACCAATCTTTACAAGAAATTTTGTCTGTAAAAATAAACGTAATTGAGAAAGCAAAATCGCATTAATTTTGATTGTTTCTTCCCCTTGCATAACTAAATCTTCGTATAAACGCAAAGCTTGTTCCGTCTTCCCTTTTAAAATATATTGGGTCATGTCAAAAATATTATGTTCTAACGTTTTAGGAACTAATTCTTCTACTTCTCTTACCGTGATTTGCTGTTGATTTTGTCCATAAAGGACCAATTTCTGTAACTCTCTCATCATTTTGGATAAATCTAAGTCGGTCAACCTCAAGAATAAATCAATTGCACTTCGTTCCATTTTGATTGAGGAATTCTCTAAGGTATTCATCAGATATTGACGTACTTCTTTTTCATTCAACTGTTGGACATTGATGATAATTGCTGTTTTTTTCAATTGTTTCGTTACTTTTTTCCGTTCATCCAACTTTTCATATGGCGCAAAGAATACTAATACAGTCGATTCTAATGGTTCTTTCAAATAAGCCGTCAATAAATCAGTATTTTGTTCGATTCCATTGTTTACTTTTTCACCTGTTAAAAAATAAGGATTCTCTACGAATACTAACCGTTGATCTCCGAAAAACGGCAACGTCTCTGCTTCAGCTACTACCTCATCTAAACTTGCATTTTCCATGTCAAAACTTAAAAAATTTAAGTCATCTTCGCCCTCTAATTGGATTTTTTTGACAATTTCTGTCCGAACTTGATCTTGGAGAAACTTTTCTGTTCCTAAAATCAAGTAACAAGATGCAAGTTTTTCTTTACGTATTTTTTGTAACTCTGCTTGTATACTCAAATTACTCACCACTTTCAAAAATTATCCTACCATGAGCAGATGAGAATTACTAGTCTATCATTGTTTCCACTAGCCCATGAGGATGAAAAACTGGATGCCAGCGATAGGTGATCATTCCTTGTTGATCCGTTCGCCATGTTTTTATCTGATTTTCTTCTAGTGTCTCCAATACTTCGCTGTGCGGGTGACCATAACGATTATTTACGCCGCAGGATATAATCCCATGTTTTGCTTCAATATGGGAAAGAAAATCTGTGTTACTTGACGTACGGCTACCGTGATGACCTAATTTGACTACATCGGCTTTCAGATTAGGATAAATCAAAAGCAATTGTTTTTCCATTGCTTGATTCAAATCTCCTAAAAATAAAAAGCGCCTATTGTTATATTCCATCCATAGACCAATCGAATCTTCATTTCTTCCCTCTCCCTTTTCAAAAGGAGTCAATACATAAAGATCATAATAACCGCTGATCCTGTCCCCATGTTTGATTTCAATGATCTCAGTACCATTTTTTTGAGCTTCAGATAAATGCCTTTGTAATGGCTCATTTCGTCCAGCGCCCCAACCGATATAAATTTTTTTGATAGTAAAATGCTGAGATAACGTGGGTAATTCTCCCACATGATCCGTATCGTCGTGTGTCAAGATGAGTTTATCGATTACACTTATCCCCTGACCTTTTAGATATGGAACGATATTTCTTTCAGCAGGAGGACGTATCATACCTTGCGCCCACTTTTCTCTTTCAAAGTGTAACTGACCTCCAGTATCGATCAAAATCGTTTCTTTTCGAAAAGGACTTTGCAAAAAGATACTGTCTCCTTGACCGACATCGATAAAAGCGATCGTTGAAGAAAAGCGTAAAAATGGCAAAGTCAAAAAAATAAAAGAAAAAAGACCAACATAAAACAAGTGTTTCACAGGTTGTTCTTTCAACCTATCCATACAAATCAGTAATCCGAAAATATACATCCCAGATAGCACAAGGGGCAAACGTCCTATAATGAGAGACGACCCTGAAGAAAAATCGATTATTCGCTCAAATAAGATTAATCCCTCTTCTATCAGCAAAAGTAAAGTTTCCGGCAGCCAGCGATTGAAGAGTGTGAGAAATAACACACCAGGAAGAAAAAGAAACTTGAATACCGGTGCAATCAGTAATGTAAAAAGACTACCTAAAATAGGCCACTCATAAAAATGCCATACAATCAACGGCATCGTGATCATAGTAAACAGGACGTGAGAGGCCGTTTTTTTCAACCAATCTCCATCAAAAGAAATCAGGATAAACAAAAAACTCATGAAAAAACTAAGCTGTCCACCCGCATGAAAAAGAAATCGAGGATCAAATAGTAAAAGAAGCCAAAAGACAACTGCAAATAAGTCCATGGTGGAATAATGCTTATTCAGCAATTTGACTAGCAATCGCAATAAAAACAGCAAACTAGCACGCAAAACAGAAATAGAACTTCCTGCAATAGAAACATAACAGATAGTTAGTAGACTCAACGGAATAATACTGACGTGTAGTGGCCATCCGATACGTCGAAATAAATAATACAGCCACCCTAAATAAAATTGGATGTGTAGACCCGATAGACTGAACAGATGCAGCAAACCACTCTCCCTAAAAATTTCTTCTGATTCTCTGAATCCTGCATCTTTATAGCCCCATAATAAAGAATTAATATATACACTTGTTTTTTGCGGAAATTCAGATTGGACAAAGGAGATAAAAGATCCTCTTTTTCTCTGAAGCCAGTTTCGCCAGTGATTTTGCATGGTGATCTGTTCAATCTTTTGAATTTGGAACCGTCCAGAAATTCTATGGTTCCTGAAGTAAGCTTCTTGGTCAAAATTATAAAGATTCCGCTTTTTTGCTGGAGAGATGAACTCGCCTTCAGCAGTCAATTCTATTCCCTTTCCTCGGAAGTTAAGCCATGTTTTCAATTCTGCTTCTGTGTTTACTTGATAAGAAAGCTGGAGCTTTTGTTTATTCTCTGATAACCTTCCTTCCATTGTCAAAAAATTACCATTTGCACGAATCGTATCTGTAAATACAGTAATTTGCGCAGATGTTGTTTTTTCCTCTAAAAATGAATACTCTTGTAGCCTATAAGAAATGGATACCGTTATGCTACACAAAATACACAAGTACGCGATAAAACGTCCTTCTTTTAGCGAAAACCATAAAAAAATTCCGGCAAGAAGCAAACGATAACCCCAATTGTCAGTGTAATACAACAAACAGATAATCATCGACGTAATTGCCGGAAAAATCAACCGATTTCGAACATGCCTTTCTAAAACGCTAGACATGTTTTCCTGTTAATTCATTTTGAAGTTTTGAAAAATGCTGTGAGTCTAAAGCAACTTGGTGTACAGATACACCTAATTGTTCGATCAACGCTTGGGCATAAGGATCATTTCGATAGTCATGGAGATAATTGATCCCTTTCACACCAGCTTGCAACAAAGCCTTTGTACAGGCCAAACATGGAAAATGTGTGACATAGATTTCTGAACCTTCCGTCGGGATACCAAGTTTTGCACACTGTAGGAGTGCATTCATCTCTGCATGGATCGTTCGCAAGCAGTGTCCATCCACGACGTAACACCCTTCATCTATGCAGTGGACATCTCCACTGACTGCTCCATTATAGCCGCCAGCAATGATCCTTTTTTCTCGAACGAGTGTCGCTCCTACTTCTAAACGTGTACACGTACTACGTAAAGATAACAGTACTGCCTGAGCCATAAAGTACTGGTCCCAAGGAATGCGTTCATTATGTGACTTATCAGTAACTTTTTCTTTATTCGTATCGCATGCTTTTGAAGATTTTTCTAACATGTTTTATATTCCTCCGTTTTTTCAAGTTGATTAAAAAGTACTCATTGCTTAAACAAAATATTCTTTAAATATAACGAATCATCCTGTCTGACAAAAGATCCTACCCTTCACTGCCGAAATGAAGTCCGTCATCCATTAGCCCATTATAAAAATTCTTCGAATCCATTTGTTCAAGAAATTCCGTATAAAAATCGATACTTCACAATCATGGCGTTTTGCTACTTCTGTGAGAACAGAGATATATTCTTTGATCAACTTGTTATTCCGATATTTTTGTTTTGTCTCATCGACTGCTGGTGGCGTGATAAAGAAAGCATGATCAGAACTATAGTCTTTTTTCAGCTGAACTATCATCCACTGCAGATTTTTTGGTACGTTTCTTTAGAAAGTTGTTTATGCTCTGCTAGATCATTCGTCCCAATGAGAATAAATACTTTATCTGCTGTATAGCTAAGTACATCTTTGGCAAAGCGTTCTCGTAGAGCTTGACTGTTATTGCCGCTGACAGCCGTATTCATAATATGAATCCCAGATATTTTATTTTGGAGATAGACATTCAGCATTGGTTCTTTTAATGTTTCTTTGCGAACAATCAAGCTATTTCCTGTTAGAAGGATATTCAAAAATACTACCTCCTCGTCCTGCCAAGCTCTTAGAATTGGATTATTCTTAGTATCCATTAGCGTCCATTTATTGCTCGTGCCAGTCGATTTTGAATCATTCTATTTAATTGTAACGAAGTTTTTTAGTTTTTCAACTGTCTTTTCACCGATACCAGAAATCTCCTGCAGGTCTTCCACTTTCTGGAAGGATCCGTTTTCTTCTCTAAATCGAATGATTTCTTGCGCTTTGACTGATCCGATCCCAGGAATCTGCTGAAGTTCTGATGGAGTGGCTGTATTGATATTTATTTTGGGAGGCTCGGAATCTGCTGTAGGCTGTTTTCCTTCCGAGGATGCCAACTGATCAAGATGTTCTGGCAGCTCTTCACCTACAGCAGGGATATATAGGACTTGCTGATCTTCTATCTTCGCAGAAAAGTTGATTCGATCGCTATCCGCTTCTTCTAATAATCCACCTGCACGCTTTAGTACATCATAGACCCGTTCTTCTGAAGAAAAGGAATAGATACCAGGCTCCTTCACACTTCCTTTGATATCGGTGTACATGACCTTTGGACGAGCATCCTCTTCTACATCGTTTCCTTCGGCTGATGGATCTTCTCCACTGGAACTAAACGAAGAAAGTATTTCTTTTGCAGCAGTCTCTTCTGGTTCTCTATAAAATAGCAAATTTGATAATAAAAAACCACTTGCGATACAAAAGATAAGAACTATCATAGACATCCAAATGATCAATTTGGGTGAAGCTAGTATTTTCTTGCTGATTTTTTCTATCATTGTTCTTTTTCCAAAGAATGACCAGTAAAAATCATTCATTACTCCTTTCATTTAAAATTGAAGAAACAGTGAGCTCTGGCAAAATCGTCCCTTCAACATCTAATTACGTCAATTTTTTCTTTTGTTTTTATTTTTATCGTGAAGATTTTTGACGAAAAAGAGGGGGTGTGACAGAACTCGTGTCACAACCCCTCTTTAATTATTTAGTTTCATTTCATTTTCTCTAGATAGTCAAGCGCTTCTTGTACTGTTTTTACTGGTACGATTTTCATTGAGGAATTCAATTTTTTGGCGGCAGCTTTTGCTTCTTCGTAGTTGGTTTTTATTTCAGGATATTCTTTCTTAACATCGTCTGAAATCGTATCATCTGGTGCAAAGAAAATCTCTACGCCAGCTTTATCCGCACTTGCCACTTTTTTATCGATTCCTCCGATTCGGCCAACTTCTCCTTCACTGTTGATCGTTCCAGTTCCTGCAATTTGCTTACCATGTCGCAAGTTTTTACCAGTGACTTGTTCATAGATTTCTAAAGTGAACATCAATCCCGCTGATGGCCCACCGATAGAGCCAGAATTAATACGAACATCTGTATCTGATTCGATCTCGGTATGGTCAGTAAGCGTGATACCTATTCCTGCCTTTTTATCTGTTGGTAACTCGATCAGATCACCAGAAGCTGTTTTTTCTTCACCATTATGCAAATAACTGATTTCGATTGTTTGTCCAACTTTTTGGCTTTTTACATAATCCATAAATGCTTCTGTACTTTGAAAGCTTTTCCCGTCTACTTTTGTTACTGTATCTCCAACTGAAAGCTTGCCAAAGAAATTCGATGTTTTCTCTACACTCATGACATATACGCCTTTGAATTCCATTTTATAAGGCTTGTCTGCAAGTTTTAACGCTTGTTCGATTGCTGCATTTTGGGAAGAATCCATATAATACTGCTGCATTTGATTATATTCTTCATTTGTCGCCCCACCAGTCAATTCTTCTTCACTGATCAATTCTTCAAAAGGGGTCATTTTAGCTTTTAAAGCTAAGAAACCTGTAGCTTGCCTGATACCAACAGAGGTAAGAGAGAAAGAACCAGAACCTTTATCTTCCTTATCATTGACCGTAATTAGTTCTTTCAGATCGATCGTGGCTCCCGGTGATTCTACATAATACGGCAAGGGAACTACTACAAATCCAATGATCAACATTCCAAATATGATAATCAGTACTGTTTTCAACCATTGTTTAGCTTTCATTTGATTCACGCTTTCCAGCTAAAGCTTCGTTGATCACTGGCGGTAAGTAGCTGCTCACATCTCCGCCAAAGTGCAGTACTTCTTTTAAAATACTGGAACTCACGTGACTATATTCTGGTTTTGCTAATAAGAAGACAGTTTCCAATTCATCATATAGATGATGATTCATCTGAGCAATCTCTCGTTCATATTCAAAGTCTTTGATACTTCGTATGCCTCTGATCAACGCATCTGCACCAATCTCTTTTGCTGTTTCTACCGTCAATTGATTTTCTTGATGCATGACTTTTACATTAGGAAGATGAGAAACAGCTTTTGTGATCAATGTCATTCTTTCTTCTGGGGGAAACAAACTTTTCTTTGAAGTATTGATAAAAACACCAATTACTACCTCATCGAATAATTTAGCCGCACGTTCCACCGTATCTAAGTGACCTTTTGTAAAAGGATCAAAACTTCCTGGGAATAATGCACGTTTCATTGATTTCCCTCTTTTCTATAGATAGTTACGGCCGTTATGCCATAAATCTGTTTTCTTATTTGATGGAATCCAGCCACAGTTTCTGGCAATTCGACTGTTTTATCCGTTTCGCATACGATAACTGCGGTTTTAGAAAAAAGTCCCAGTTCTTCCATTTTATGGATTTGATCGATTATTTTTTGTTTTGCATATGGCGGATCAAGAAACAAGTAGTCGAATTGTTGTTTCTCCGCTGCTAGCCGTTCGATTGCTTTGTCCGCATCAAGTTTTATTGTGGTAAATTTCTCTGGTTCTTTCGTAATTTCGATGTTTTCTTTGATGATTTTTAGCGCTTGGTAATTTTTGTCTACGCATACCGCATGACTGCAGCCTCTAGATACTGCTTCGATAGCTAAACCACCGCTTCCTGCAAACAGATCCAATACTGTCTCTCCATCAAAATATGGTCCAATCATATTGAATATGGATTCTTTTACTTTATCTGTAGTTGGTCTGGTGTTCGCCCCTGCTAAACTTTTTAAACGGCGCCCGCCATAATTTCCTGATATTATCCGCATCTACTCACTCCTTAGAAATGGTACTGGTACTAGTATACCAAAAAAAAGACAAAAAAATACTTGGACAATGATCAAAAATCGATCGTTATCCAAGTTATTTTTTATTTAAAAACTGCTCATAAGAGATTTTTAAAGATGTTCAGCTAATCGGATTTCTGTATTTAGCTCTTCGATTTCGAAACCTTCGTCTTTTAATACTGTTTTGTTTCCTATTTTTTCGGCAAAATTCATTTCGATATCCGGTCGGTAAGAACGTTCTACGTTTCGAACAAAATGTAATTTACGGATTCGTTCTTCTGTTTCTTCAAATGTCTCTTCATTTAAGTAAAGCACGACATATTTCATTCTTCTTGAGACATAATGCAACAAGCCGAACTTTTTCAGATTCTTTAATTGTTTTAAGCTGTAGACCCATACGATCAGCCCGCGTCGTTTTGTTATTTCAAATTCACTATTGTCTAATTGCATGACAATTACCTCCGCATCCAAAGTGTTTTTTCGTTTCAAAAAACGGGCTACCTGCATCTACTTTGATTTCATTAGAAACTTCTTCGGCAAGTACTTGGACAATTTGATCCAACAGACTTTGCAGCTGTGTTTCACTATATCGGAAAGCTGCAACATGCTCATCCATATCAAGCTGTCTTTTTGCTTTTCGAACAGCTCGTTTTTTTTCACGATAATCAGGTGCATACTCACCATATGCCGCTACATTTTCAAATGCTTCTTTCTTAGACAAGAACGCTTCTTTCAACTGGCAAACTTTTGCAGATTCTTCCATTGACTGTTTATGTTCAAGATAAGAAGCCATCGTTTTACTCTTTTTTATCATTTCAGCGACTTGGAGGCATTGATCCTCCAGTTGAAACAGCTCTTCGTTAACGATCACTGCTATCACTACTTTCTCCGTTTTCTTCTTGCAATAAGACTAACATATTTTCTTTAGAAAAAGCAATGCCTACAGAATCCGTTCCCGGGTCCATGAAACGGTCATGGTTGTAAGGATCGCTGTACCAATATAAAAACGAAAAAGTAGCGTCGATCGCCGGATGAATAAAGAGCCCACTAGTATTTTCTAATTTTTGTTTACTGATTAACTTCTCCAATTCATCATTCGTCAGTGAGAATTTCACTGTCGTTTGAGCACTGCCTAGCGATTTTTGCCAATCAGCCATACGTTCCTCTGACAATATTTCCTCAGGCCTTGTCAAAAAATCATGTAGTAGCAGCTGACTGTGGTTTTGAAAGGCAAGTGTTTGATTGTATATGGGAAGTTCGTCTTCTCTTCTAAGCATATTTAATAAAGTCGTACTTTTTCGTTCTTTAACGCGATTGATTGATTCCCAATCAGCCGATTTATCTGCTTGATAATGTGGAAGGCCTTCACCAAACACTTGATATGGCAATAGTTTCAAAAGACTATCTTTATCTAAATACACAACTGAAAATAGGCCGTTTGTTGTTTGATCAAAAAATAAAATAGCAAAAGTGTCGTTATCAAAAGCAATTAGCGGACGGTAATTCATATCCTCTTCCATTAGTTCGATTCCAACTTCTGTATCATGGTACTCAAAAGTGAAATTAGTATAGATAGTAGTGATTTTCGTAAGATCTTGCATCGTCATCCCTAAATAAAACGGCGCGATATCAGCAGGCCCTGTTTGCAGTACTTTAACAGTTGTGACTCTGCTGTCTTGGATGTTCGCTTCAAATGTGAGATGACTAGCTTTATTTTCATAATATCTTGTTTCAAAACCAAATCCGCTAGTTAATCGATCATAGGCTTGGCCAAAATCCTTTTCCAGCTGATCGATCGGTTTTCCGATATAAGTAGAAAAACCAGTTGCTTTAAGCTCCTGGTATTTCCACGTTGTCATTTGGTTTGCTATTTGTTGATCAGAGTTTTCCTTCACTTCAAGTTTTGGCGGAAACAAGACTGGTTCCATGTAGAATGCCACAATAACTAATAGCAGAATCAGCCAAAACAAACCCAGTCTTTTCATGTTTCCCCACCTTTCGCTTATTATTTCTCAGTCACTTCAATCAAAAGGTCACCAGACGAAATAGTGTCTCCTGAAGACACATATACATGTGCGACTTCTCCGTCAAAACGTGCTTCGATGGCCGTTTCCATTTTCATCGCTTCAGTAATCATCAACGTATCACCTTTTTTAACGTTATCGCCTTTTTTCACTAATACATCCAAAACAGAACCAGACATCGTTGCTCCAATTTGTTCTCGGTTTGTCGGTTCAGCTTTCAATCGGGTTTGGACCGTACTGATGATCGAATTATCTTTGATAGTGATTTCACGTCTTTGTCCATTCAAATTGAAGAACAGTACGCGATTCCCTTCGATATCGGGTTCTCCGATTTCATCTAAACGAATGATAAGCGTTTTTCCGCGTTCGATTTGTACATTGATTGTTTCACCCAAACGTATACCTTGGAAAAATGTTGGTGTGTCCAGTAATGTAACATCGCCAAATTGATTATATGCTTTTTGATAGTCCAAAAAGACTTGCGGATACATCAAATAGCTTAATACTTCGTCTTGTTTTGGTTCATAGCCGATTTTTTCTGCCAATTCTTTTTTTACTTCGTTGAAGTCGACTGATTCAGCCAAAAGACCTGGACGTTCATTCAATGCAGGTCTGCCTTTAAGAATAATCTTTTGCAATTTTTTAGGAAATCCGCCAACGGGTTGCCCTAGTTCTCCTTGGAAGAAAGTCACAACAGATTCAGGGAAACTTAGTGTTTCGCCTTTTTCATAAATATCTTCTTCTGTAAGATCATTTTGGACCATAAATAGTGCCATATCTCCAACTACTTTAGATGATGGAGTTACTTTAACGATATCGCCAAACATCAAGTTGACAGTATGATACATTTGTTTGATTTCATCCCAGCGATGACCTAATCCGACAGCTTTTGCCTGTTGCTGTAGATTCGAATACTGTCCTCCTGGCATTTCATGCATATATACTTCTGTTTCAGGAGCATTCAAGCCGTTTTCAAACGGTTTGTAATACATGCGCACATCTTCCCAATAATGGTTTAATTTCTGTGCATTTTCAATCGTGATTTCTGGCAGCCGTGGACCATTGACCAGTGCATAATACAAGCTGCTCATGCTAGGCTGACTAGTATTCCCACTCATTGCACTCATTGCCACGTCAACGATGTCTACTCCTGCTTTTGAAGCAGCAGAATAAGTGATGATTCCATTCCCGCTGGTGTCATGAGTATGCAGATGGATTGGCAGATCTGTCGTTTCTTTCAATTCACTAATCAAACGATAAGCTGCCTGCGGTTTAAGCAGCCCAGCCATATCTTTGATTGCAATGATATGCGCACCCAGTTGTTCTAGTTCCTTTGCCATGTCTTTATAATACTGAACATTGTATTTTGCCCGACTTGGATCGTTGATATCGCCAGTATAGCAAATAGCTGCCTCTGCGATTTTACCAGTATCCCGTACAGCTTGGATACTTTTTTCCATTTGTGGAGTCCAGTTCAAACTATCAAAGATTCGAAATACATCGATTCCTTGCGCTGCTGCTTCTTTGACAAATTCCACCAATACATTGTCAGGATAATTAGAATACCCAACGGCATTTGAACCTCTGAAAAGCATTTGCAGCAACGTATTAGGCATTAAAGAACGAATTTTTCTCAACCGTTGCCAAGGATCTTCATTCAAAAAGCGGTAAGCCACATCAAATGTTGCTCCCCCCCACATCTCACTTGAAAAGAGTTCAGGAAGACCTTCTCCAGTCAAACGTGCAATCTGCTTGAAATCCTTTGTCCGAACACGAGTTGCTAGCAGACTTTGATGGGCGTCTCTAAATGTCGTATCCGTCAACAACAAATTTTCCTGTCCTTTGATCCATTCGACCAAAGCATCGGCACCCTTCGCATCTAATACATTCTTAGCCGTTACGTAATCAGTTCTTGTGATTAGATCTTTAGGCATACGTGGTTCTTCATAAAATGGTTTTTCGCCACTTTCGATACCTGGAAAACCATTCACAGTAATTTCACCGATATATTTCATCGTTTTGTTTCCGCGGTCTCGTAGTCGAGGAAATTCAAATAATGTTGCTGTACTATCAATGAAGGTTGTTTTTGCATTTCCTGATTGGAATTCAGGATGTGTGATGACATTGAGCATAAATGGAATGTTTGTTTTCACTCCACGGATTCTAAATTCTTTCAAGCAACGTTCCATTTTCTGAATAGCTGTTTCAAAAGTAGCACCATGCGTACATACTTTTACTAGCAATGAATCAAAATACGGTGTCACTACATAGCCCGCGTAAGCATTTCCGACATCCAGACGTACGCCAAAACCACCAGGTGAACGATACGTATCGATTTTCCCTGTGTCTGGTAAAAAGTTATTCAACGGGTCTTCTGTAGTGATTCGGCATTGAATGGCTGAACCATTTAATTTGATTCCTTCTTGCTGAGGCAATCCGATTTCTTTATGCAGATCCAATCCTTGAGCAATCAACAGTTGCGTTGTTACGATATCAATATCTGTAATCATTTCTGTGATCGTATGTTCCACTTGGACGCGAGGGTTGACTTCGATAAAGTAAAAATCGTCTCCTTCAACAAGAAATTCTACTGTACCTGCGTTGACATACCCGACATATTTCATCAATTGGACAGCTGCCTGGCAGATTTTTTGACGTTGCTGTTCATTCATAGAGACACAAGGCGCTACTTCTACTACTTTTTGGTGGCGGCGCTGAACAGAACAATCTCTTTCAAAAAGATGGATGACGTTTCCATGCGTATCCCCGAGAATCTGTACTTCGATATGCTTAGGATTAGCGATGTATTTTTCAACATACACTTCATCACTACCAAAGGCTGCTTTTGCTTCGCTTTTCGCACGTTCGTAGCCCTCTCTTGCACTCTTTTCATCGTGAGCTACACGCATGCCGCGTCCGCCGCCGCCTAGAGCTGCCTTGATCATAATCGGATAACCGTATTGTTTCGCAAACTCCAAGGCATCGTCTATAGAAGCGATTGGTCCATCTGTGCCTGGAATCGAAGCAATCCCTGCTTCGATAGCTGCAGCTTTTGCTTTGATTTTATCTCCAAAAATATCTAAATGATGCAGTTTGGGTCCAACAAAAGTGATGCCTTCTTCTTCGCACCGTTGCGCAAAATTCAAGTTTTCCGACAAAAGACCGTAACCCGGATGAATGGCGTCAGCTCCGCATTCTTTTGCGATAGAAATGATCCCTTCAATATCTAGATACGCATCAATCGGTTTTTTTCCTTGTCCTACTAAATATGCTTCATCCGCTTTGAAACGGTGTACGGAATATTCATCTTCTTCTGCATAGATTCCAACAGTTTTAATTCCTAATTCTGTACAAGCACGAAATACACGTACAGCGATTTCACCCCTGTTAGCAACTAAAACTTTTTTCATCGAACCACTCCTACATCTTTTTTTATTATAAACCTAAGCTCTTGCGTTTTTCATCCGCACTGATGTTGAGGACAAAGCCGACACAAATCGAAAGCATCAGCAAACTGGAGCCTCCTTGACTTAAAAATGGGAACGTGATCCCTGTCAAAGGAATAACACCAGTAATTCCTCCAAGATTGACAAATACTTGGATCAAAAACATTGCGCCGATCCCAATGCACAAAAGCGAATTGAACGGATCTTTTGAACGGATACCTACAAGGACAATGCGCACAATCATAAAGAATAGCAACGCTAATATCAAAATCCCCATAATCACTCCCAGTTCTTCCACTACGATTGCATAAATAAAATCGGTTTGTGCTTCTTGTAAAAATCCTTTTTTCTGGATACTGTTACCTAATCCCCTGCCAAATAGTCCTCCGTTGAACATGGCATAGTAGCCGTTGACTAGTTGATGCCCTTTATTTAATTCGTCTGAGAAAGGATTTTGGTAAATAGCAAATCGATTATAGATATACTGTAAACGTCCAGGTAAGATCTTTCCGTTTGTGATATTGATCAGCCAGATCGTAAAAGTACTTAGACAAAAGCCTCCTACTCCTACAATCAAAGTATACACATAATTGACTCCGCTGGCTAAAAGCAGAACCAAAATAATCAAAAAGATAACTGCCGCATTACCAAAATCGGGAAGAATAGCGACTAATGCAGTAAGTCCGATAACCATTGCAAGTGGACGTTTCACAGTCCCAAGAAAATCTTTTTGTACACTGTTTTGTCTTTTAGATAAAGTCAGAGACAGGTACCAGATAGAAATGATTTTTAGGTATTCGGCAGGTTGGATCGAGAATCCTGCAATTTGCAGCCAACCTTTCGCCCCATTGATCTCCTTACCAAAAAACACAACAATCAGCAGCAAAATCGTCAAAACTGCGATGGCTGCCATGATCAAACGCTGGTTTTTCAAAACATCTGTTTTCATTTTATAAAGTAGTGCGATAGCAATCAAGCTAAGCACCCAAAAAATACTCTGGTTAATGACTGATGCGGACGGATTTTGTCCGTTTTCTAATAATAGATACGACGTAGAACTATATACCATGATCAATCCCAATACACATAAAATTAAATAGGGAATCAAGATGCTATAGTCTAATAGATGCCTTTTTTTCACTTTCTTAGGCAAGTCTATTCCTCCTTGCCAACTTCTTTTTTATCATAATTTTCTTGGTAAACCTCACTATATAACTGATTCAATTCTCGTTCTAGCTCACTTAACATCAGCTGGCCCTCGTTCTTTCCGATTACTCCTATACGGACAGCAAAACCGACTTGCCGGGAAAAGCCGTACATCTGTGTATCTACCACTTCTTCGAAGGCTTTGCATTGTGAGATACAGAGACTGTTGTTTTGATTTCGGATTAATCGTTTGATCCGTTCTGCTTCATCATTTAATACTTGGATCGCAAGTTTTTTCGACAAAGAATCCATCTGTGCTTACCTCCCATTCTAATTCCTTAATTATAACATATTTGATTTTCATAAGGAGCAAAAAAAACAGATTTAACCAGTTGTTTTTATTCATTTTTACGTATTCGTTCTTTCTACTTATCCAGAACGTTAGAGTCCGCATTTTTTATCCGAGATAAAAAGGCTTCGCCATATTTATCAAGCTTGCTTTGGCCAACTCCTTTTATCTGAAGCATCTCCAATCTGCTTGATGGACGTATTCGGCTCATTTCTTTCAATGTGGAATCTGAAAATACGACATACGGGGGAACGCCTGCTTCTGATGCTAGATCCGTTCGCAGTTCCCGCAGCACTTCAAATAGTGTATCGGTTTCTTCATCCGATAGCTGCTGGACTTTCTTGGGTTCCTTTCGATAAACAGATTCTTGTCCTTTCAATACTTGTATCCCTCTTTCTGTTACTTTCAAAACAGGATACTCACCATTGATGGTCAGAAGATAGCCATTCGATATCAAATATTCAATTAACTGCATCGTTTCTTTTTGCGATTGGTTTTTCATCAGTCCATAGGTAGATAAATGTCCAAAACCTAAAGCTTGCAGCTTTTGTTCTTTCGATCCTGCTAAGACTTTCATCAGCATTTGTTTACCATAGTTCTCACCCATACGTTTTAAGCAAGAAAGAACCATCTGTGCTTCTGTCGTTACTTCTACTATTTCTCTGTCATCTAAACAGTTACCACAACGGTTGCACGGACTGCTTGTCTCGCCAAAATAGTTTAGGATGTATTGCTGAAGACAGGACTCAATATACACGTATTCTGTCATCGCTTTTAATTTTTCATATTCTTTTTGCTTTTGCCCTTCTTCTCTTTGGGACTGCTGGATAAAAAACTTTTGGACTTGGATATCTTGAGGAGAGAAAAGCAGGATGGCTTCACTGGAAAGACCATCTCTTCCCGCCCGACCAGCTTCCTGATAGTATGCTTCTAGAGAGCCAGGAATTTGATAATGGATAACAAAACGGACATTGCTTTTATTTATACCCATACCAAATGCATTTGTCGCTACAATCAGCTGCAAGCGATCGTATAAAAAGGCTTCTTGCATTTCTGTTCGCTCATTCTCATTTAGACCACCATGATATCTACCCACGGAAAAATCGAATTTTTTAAGCAAATGATAGAGACGGTCTACTTCTTTTCTCGTTGCTGCATAAATGATACCAGATTGATTTTTGTTGATCTTTAAATATTCGATTAGATATTGTTCTTTTTTTTGATCTTTAATTACTTGAAATCGTAGATTTTCTCGTTCAAAACCAGTCTGAATATGGTTGTTTTCTGGAATTTTTAAAAGTCTTTTTATGTCAGCAGCTACTTGCACAGTCGCTGTAGCTGTCAAAGCAACAATTACAGGACGATTTGGCAGTTGATCTAGCTGGTTCGCCATCTGTAAATAACTTGGGCGGAAATCATGCCCCCACTGAGAGATACAATGTGCCTCGTCAATAGCGATCATACGGACGTTCCATCGCTTCATTGCTTGGATAAAATCTGGCATGATAAAACGTTCAGGAGCGATATAAAGTAAACGGTACTGCTGTCTATCGATTTCTTGGAAGCGTCTAGCTGTTTCGTAACCATCTAACGAGCTATTGATAAAAGTGGCGGGTATACCTAATTGATTCGCCGCGTCCACCTGATCCTTCATCAAAGAGATTAAAGGGGACACAACCACAGTAAGCCCATCTAATAGTAAAGCTGGAAGCTGGTAACAGATTGATTTCCCACTTCCGGTAGGCATGATTCCTAATACATTTTCCTGATCAATGACTTTCTGGATAATTTCTTTTTGACCAGGTCTAAACTCATCATAGCCAAAGTATTGTTTTAATAAGTCGTTCATCTTCCCGCTCCTTTCTCTTGCCATTTTACTTCGATTTTCTTCGAAGGACAAGTTGATCTCCTTTCGTGAAACATTATCTTATTATGAAACAAAAACTCTCTAGAAACAAGTTTTTTAAAAGTCTTTTAAACGTCTTTTGGCGTATTTTCTGAATTTATGTCCATTGACAAAGATGACTTCTCCACAGAAAAGAGTTGGACAAAAAAAGAAACCAGCTATTTTTTTATAACAAGCTGGTTTCTCTCTTCATCCTTTTACAGATTATTTTTTCTTTTTAGATGCTTTTTCACGAGCATTTTTCTCTAAAATTTGTTTTCTCAAGCGAATGCTTTCTGGTGTTACTTCGCAATATTCATCATCATTCAAGAATTCCAAAGATTCTTCCAACGTCAATTGTTTTGGTTTTTTGATGACAGATGTTTGGTCTTTAGTAGCAGACCGTACGTTTGTCATTTGTTTTGCTTTCGTGATGTTGACAGTCAAATCATTATCACGGCTGTTTTCCCCGATAATCATTCCTTCATATACTTCTGTACCTGGTTCTACGAAGACTGTACCGCGTTCTTCGATACTCATGATAGAATAAGTCGTTGCTTTTCCTGTATCGATCGAAACAAGCGCCCCTTGGTGACGTCCGCCAATTTGACCAGGAAGCATTGGCAGATATTGGTCAAAAGTATGGTTCATGATTCCGTAACCACGTGTCATTGAAAGGAATTCAGTTGAATAACCAATCAAACCGCGGGCAGGTGTTAAGAATGTCAAACGGATTTGTCCGTTTCCTGTATGGACCATATCTTGCATTTCACCTTTACGTAAGCTCAAGGACTCGATAACACTACCCATATATTCTTCTGGTGTATCGATTTGCACGCGTTCAAACGGTTCGCATTTTACACCGTCGATTTCTTTTTCAATAACTTCTGGACGAGATACTTGCAATTCGTATCCCTCACGGCGCATGTTTTCAATCAAGATAGACAAATGCAATTCTCCACGACCAGAAACTGTCCATGCATCTGGAGAGTTTGTTGGTTCAACTCGTAAAGATACATCTGTTTGAAGTTCTGCCATCAAACGTTCTTCAATCTTACGAGCGGTTACGAATTTACCTTCTCGACCGGCAAATGGTGAATTATTAACTAAGAAAGTCATTTGCAATGTTGGTTCGTCAATGTGAAGGATAGGTAACGCATCTTGATGATCCACAGGAGTAACTGTTTCACCGACAAAGATATCTTCCATACCTGAGACAGCAATCAAGTCTCCAGCTTTTGCTTCTTGAATCTCTAGACGTTTTAGTCCAAAGAAACCAAATAATTTCGTTACACGGAATTTCTTAACTGTTCCGTCTAATTTAATTAATGCTACTTGGTCTCCTACTTTGATTGTTCCTCTAAATACACGTCCGATTCCGATACGACCTACATAATCGTTGTAGTCAAGTAATGAAACTTGGAATTGTAATGGTTCGTCGCTGTTATCGACAGGAGCAGGGATTTTTTCAATAATTGTATCAAAAATAGGTGCCATGGTTGGTTCTTGATCTGCTGGATCATCTGACAAGCTTGACGTACCATTTAGTGCAGATGCATAAATCACAGGAAAGTCTAACTGATCATCATCTGCTCCTAATTCGATGAATAGTTCAAGAACTTCATCTACGACATGCTCAGGACGAGCAGAAGGTTTGTCAATCTTGTTTACGACAACGATTGGTGTGATATGTTGTTCCAGTGCTTTTTTCAATACAAAACGTGTTTGAGGCATTGTTCCTTCATACGCATCTACGACCAACACAACGCCGTCAACCATTTTCATGATCCGTTCTACTTCGCCACCGAAGTCCGCGTGTCCTGGAGTATCCATGATGTTTACGCGAATTCCTTTATAGTCTACAGCTGTGTTTTTGGCTAAAATCGTGATACCACGTTCTTTTTCTAGCGCATTTGAGTCCATCGCACGTTCTTGCAATTGCGTATGTGCGTCTAATGTATCTGATTGTTTTAATAGTTCATCAACTAATGTTGTTTTTCCGTGGTCAACGTGGGCAATAATTGCGACGTTACGGATATCGTTTCTATAATTCAATGTAACTAACTCCTTTTTTATTGGTTCTTTATGACAGGGCAAATTTTACTCGACTGCTAATTATAGCAGACTTTTTTCATGAAATATAGTAAAATGTTTTCATTTTTTCGAGAAAATTAATCTTTTGCCCGTTTTTATCATTTTTGTGAATGATTTCTACCTTTTTTCAGCCTTCTTTTTTCAAAAGGTCTGCGATTTCTGCATATGCACAAGAAGTCCCTGCTAAATAGTATTCCCTTTTTTCAAATGTCAAAGGAGTACCAAAAAGACCGCTTGTTACCATACCAAACTCTTCCAATAAGACATTTCCCGCTGCATAATCCCAAGGGCTAAGGTTTGAAATATAAGCAATGTGGTTTCCTTTCAAGATTGCCACTAGTTCAAGACCAGCGCATCCGTACATACGTGTCCCCATGCTGCTTTCCGCAATTTCTCGGATTCCATATTTATTATGACCGAAAAGATAACTATTCACACCAAGTAAGCCTTCCGATAAGGATTTATTTGCTGGTCTAGGCAATGGCTCATCATTTTTATACACGCCTATTCCTTTTCCACCCCAAAAAAGTTCATTTCTCATCACGTCATAAATGAAACCAAGCTTTCCAACGCCGGATTCATAAACAGCGAGCATAATACAAAAATTTTCCCCTTCAATCACAAAATTCAAGGTGCCATCAATAGGATCGATGATAAAGACTCTTCCATCGAGATCCGATAATTGATTACACCCTTCTTCTTCTGCCAATATTTTCGCCTCTGGATCAAAGGAATGGATTTTTTCGATTAGAAAATTCTGGATGTTTCGATCGACATTTGTTACTAGATCCGTTCGATTTGATTTTTGCGAGATTGTTAATGTTTGTTGAGAAGATTTGATTTTCTCACCAGCTTCTTCAAGCCAGGACTTGATATGATCAATCATCTGTTCCATTTATCTCACCCGTTCATTCTCAAAGTTTTGTTTGGATTTTTTTTTGCTTGCTGCACTGTACGATATAAAGAATAACCGGAAGCTTTTTCAAATTCCCGTCCCAATCGTTTTTCCTCACCAATGGATTTGACAACAGTTTTAAACTGCTGATAAGTCTTCAAAAAAGCTTCATTGTTTATCCCTTTTTCATTCGCACGTTCCAGATCTTCCCACATCTTCATTACAATGACCATTTCGTCTGTTGTCCAATCTAAATCAAGTGGATACTGATATTCTTGCATCTTCAACTCTCCTATTTCATATTCCTCTTCAGTGTAGCATAGGAAGTGGTAATAAACCAAGAAGTTGTCATATTTTTAAGTTTACATAATAATATTATTGATAATTCTAAAAAACAAAACGCAACTGATTTTTCAGTTGCGTTTCGCCTGTATTATTCAAATCAAATATGGATTGGTAAACCTAATGCTAATTCCGAAGCATCCATGACGATTTCGCCAAGAGATGGATGAGGATGAATCGTCAAGGCGATATCTTCAGCATTCATTCCTGATTCGATTGCTAAAGCTAATTCAGAGACCATATCACTTGCGCCGACTCCACCGATTTGCGCGCCAATAAGCACGTTATCTTCGATCGTCGTGACTAAACGGATGAATCCTTCCGTTTTACCTAGCGATAATGCTCGACCGTTCCCTGAGAATGGAAATTTATATGCTTTCGCTTCGATACCTGCGTCTTTTGCTTCTTTGATTGTCATACCTACAGAAGCCAATTCCGGATCAGTAAAGGCAACTGCTGGCATTGCTTTATAATCTACAGCTACTTTTTTGCCAGAGATTGCTTCAGCAGCGATTTTTGCTTCGTAACTAGCTTTATGCGCTAATGCCGCCCCTGGAACGATATCACCAATGGCATAGATATTAGGTACGTTCGTACGTCCTTGTTTATCTACTGTGATCAATCCACGTTCTCCTACTTCGACACCCGCTTGTTCTAAGCCCATATCATCCGTATTTGGACGACGTCCTACAGTGACCATCACATAGTCAGCAGTAACAGATTCTTCTTTCCCGTCCACTGCATATTTCACTGTCACACTGTCACCGTTATCGACTGCTTCTTTTGCCATCGCATTCGTTACGACTGTTACACCTTTTTTCTTGAAATCATCTTCTACTAATTTTACGAGATCTTTTTCGTAAGTTGGTAAAATTTGTGGTGAGCCTTCAAGAATCGTCACTTCTGCTCCTAAGTTTGCGTACGCTCCGCCCAATTCGGCACCAATCACACCGCCACCGATGATCACAAATTTCTTAGGTACTTCTTTCAATGCTAATCCGCCAGTAGAATCTAACACACGTCCGCCGAATTTAAATCCTGGAATCTCGATTGGACGGGAACCTGTTGCGATGATTGCGTTATTGAACGAATAAGTTTGAGCTGAATCTGGATGAATGACGCGTAGTGTGTGATCATCTACGAAGAACGCTTCGCCTTCGATTGTTTCAACCTTATGTTTTTTTAATAGAAAACCAACACCAGAAGTCAACGTATGGACAACTTTGTTTTCTTTCCATTCTTGTGTTTTCGCAAAATCTAGTTTGACATTTTCGCTAGTTACTCCAAACATTTCGGAATCTAGTGACTCTTGATAATGGTGTCCCGCAGCTATCAATGCTTTTGAAGGAATACAGCCGACGTTCAAACAAACACCGCCAATATACTCTCTTTCAATGATTGCTACTTTTTGTCCCATTTCAGCAGCACGGATGGCAGCTACATAGCCGCCAGGTCCCGCACCGATTACAACTGTATCTAATTCTACAGCAAAATCTCCAACTACCATTTGTTTATCATCCTTCCATCATTAATAGCTCTGGATCAGCTAAAAGACGTTTGATATTGTTCATTGCTTGTTGCGCAGTTGCTCCATCTACGATACGGTGATCAAAACTTAGTGATAGTTTCATCACACGACCGACAACGATTTCGCCTTCAGCGTTTACGATTGGTTGTTGCGCAATCGTTCCTACACCTAAAATAGCTACTTCTGGATAGTTGATGACTGGTGTAAACCAACCGCCACCTACAGATCCGATATTGCTGATCGTAATTGTTCCATTGCGCATATCTTCTGCAGATAGTTTGCCGTCATGAGCTAATTTTGCTTTCT
The DNA here is from genome assembly GCF_050555565.1 of Enterococcus sp. MSG3290. NCBI lineage: Bacteria > Bacillati > Bacillota > Bacilli > Lactobacillales > Enterococcaceae > Enterococcus > Enterococcus sp. MSG3290. The sequence continues at coordinate 1,550,626 of NZ_CP187862.1, forward strand.
CATTGATTTCGTCTGCAATAGCAAACATTCCTTTGCGGTCTGCATCTTTTACATTTGGTACATATAACCCGTGATCCGTATCTGTTGCAATACCGATATTGTAGTAATGTTTATAAACGATTTCTTGGTTTGCATCGTCAATAGATGCATTTAATACTGGGTATTTCTTAACAGTCGCTGTTAAAGCTTTCACGACATATGGCAAGAAAGTAAGTTTCGTACCATTTGCAGCAGCTACTTCTTTGAATCGTTTCCGATTATCCCATAGTTTAGACACTTCTACTTCATCATGCAATGTCACGTGTGGAGCTGTATGCTTACTATTGACCATTGCTTTAGCAATAGCTTTACGTGTTGGTGTCATTGCCACACGCTCTTCCAAATCTCCTAAGTTGGACTTGAATGGTTTTGCTGGTTCAGCGGGTTTGCTTTCTGCTGCAGGAGCTGCTTCTTTCGGAGTTGCCGCTTCTGGCGCTTCTGATTTCGCTGGTGCGCTGCTTGGAGCTCCTGCCAAGAAGTTTTCGATGTCCTCTTTTGTTACTCTGCCACCCTTTCCAGTTGCAGTTACTTGTGAGATATCTACATCTTTTTCGCGGGCAAATTGACGAACAGATGGCATAGCCAATACACGTTTATTTGGATCGGCAGCTTCAACGACACTTGCTGAACCTGATGTTTCCACTTTTTCTTTTGGTGCTTCAGCTGATGGCGCACTAGTTGACGGTGCACTATTGTGTCCAGGAGCATCGATTTCTACTAATACATCCCCAACATTTGCTACAGTGCCTTCTGGAACAATCACGTTTTTAACTGTCCCTGTGACAGGTGACGGAATTTCTTCTACTGATTTGTCATTTTGAACTTCTAGTAATGTATCATCTTCATTGATCGTATCTCCTGGTTTGACGAACCATTTGACGATTTCACCTTCTGCGATTCCTTCACCGATATCCGGTAACTTAAATTGGAAGACTCCTTCGCTTGACGATCCAGCTGATTCTGTATCAGCAGTGGGTTCAGCAGCCGGTTTAGCTGGAGTTTGGGATTCTGCGGCTACACCACTGTCCCCTTCATTGTCTTCGTGTCCTGGTGCATCGATTTCTACTAATACATCCCCAACATTTGCTACGGTACCTTCTGGAACAATCACATTTTTAACCGTTCCTGTAACAGGTGACGGGATTTCTTCTACTGATTTGTCATTTTGAACTTCTAGTAATGTATCATCTTCATTGATCGTATCTCCTGGTTTGACGAACCATTTGACGATTTCACCTTCTGCGATTCCTTCACCGATATCCGGCAATTTAAATTGATAAGCCATGACTTTGTTTCGTCCCTTCTTTTCTTAAAATTCCGCGATTTCTTTTACTTTGTCTTCGATATCTTTTGCATTTGGCAACCAGACATTTTCTGCTTGTCCAAATGGGAAGACTGTATCAGGTGCAGAAACTCGTCCGATTGGGGCTTCTAATGAAAGGATAGCGCGTTCTGAGATCTCAGAAACTACTTGCGCGGCAACGCCCGCTTGTCGTTGTGCTTCTTGGACAACAACTACGCGACCAGTTTTTTCCACGGATTGAATGATCGTTTCTACATCTAATGGCGCAACAGTACGAAGATCAATGATTTCAACAGAGATATTTTCTTTTGCAAGATTGTCTGCTGCTTTGATTGCTTCACGCACCATTGCTCCGTATGTGATAATAGATACATCTGTTCCCTCACGAGTAACTGCTGCTTTATCCAAAGGAACTTCGTAAGCTTCATCCGGCACTTCTTCTCGGAATGAGCGATATAGTTTCATGTGTTCTAGGAAAACAACCGGATCGTTACTTCTAATAGAAGAAATCAATAGTCCTTTTGCATCATAAGGGTTGGAAGGAATCACTACTCGAATACCAGGAGACTGAGCGATCAAACCTTCTAAGTTATCCGAATGCAATTCTGGTGTATGAACACCGCCACCAAATGGCGAACGAATTGTGATGGGTAGATTTCTAGTGCCGCTCATTCGATATCTTGTACGAGCCATTTGAGCTACTACTTCGTCCATTGCTTCGAAAATAAAACCAAAGAATTGGATTTCAGGAACTGGACGAAATCCTTCTAACGCAAGACCGAAACTCAATCCTGCGATTCCAGATTCAGCTAAAGGAGTATCGAATACTCGGTCTTCTCCGAACTTTTCCTGCAATCCTTCAGTTGCCCGGAAAACTCCTCCGTTTTTCCCAACATCTTCACCAAAAACAACGACATTCTCGTCATTTTCTAGTTCAAGTGCTAAGGCATCTGTGATTGCTTGGATCATTGTTTTTTGTGCCATGATTATTTCGACTCCTTCGCTTCATAAATTGCAATTTGTTCTTTGATTGATTGTGGAGATACTTCGAACATGTTTTTCAAGAAATCTGAAACCTTTTGTTTTGGTACTTTGTCGGCTTCAGCAATAGCTGCTTTGATTTCTTCTTTAGTTGCTTCGATGACTTGTTCTTCTTTTTCTTCAGACCAAAGTCCTTTTTCCGTCAAATATTTACGGAAGCGGATCAATGGATCTTTTTTCTGCCAATCGTCATCTGTGTCTTTTGTACGGTAGCGGGTTGGATCGTCACCAGATAGTGTATGTGGTCCATAACGATAAGTCAGTGTTTCGATTAGGACTGGTCCATTTCCACTGATCGCCCATTCCCGTGCCATTTTAGATACAGTATATACTGCAAGCGGATCCATTCCATCGACTTGAATACCAGGAATCCCAGCTGCGACAGCTTTTTGTGCAAGTGTTTTTGCTGCAGTTTGTTTTTCACGAGGTGTAGAGATCGCATACCCGTTGTTTTGGATATAAAATACGGCATTTGCATGGTAAGCGCCAGCGAAATTGATTGCTTCGTAAAAATCACCTTGTGATGAACCGCCATCACCAGTATAAGTGAAGACGACATTTTTCTTGTTTCGTTTCTTCAAACCTAATGCAACACCGGCTGCTTGTACATATTGTGCACCGATGATGATTTGTGGTGGTAGAGCTTTCAATTCTTCCGGATAAGAATTACCTGCAGCATGTCCTCTAGACCATAAAAAAGCTTGAGATAAAGGTAAACCATGTTTTACTAGTTGAGGTACATCCCGATAACCTGGAAGAAGAACATCTTCTTTATCAAATGCGTAAGCACTAGCCAGCTGACTTGCCTCTTGTCCAGCAGTTGGTGCAAAAAAGCCTAGGCGTCCTTGGCGGTTCAGCGCTGTTGAACGTTGGTCTAATACACGAGACCATACCATATGAGTCATTAATTCAACGAGTTCATCATCGGATAAATCAGGTACTAAATCTTTGTTAACTACGTTTCCATCTTGATCAAGTGCTTGATATACTGGGAAATCTGCATTGACTTCATCTAGCAGTGCTTGGAAGTCGATCGGTGCTTTTTTGTTTGCCATTTGTCACACATTCCTCTCTCATCTATAAGAAAATCTCTTCATTCTGCGATTGAAACAGTGAATAAAACTGTATCACTATTTAACCGTCTTCATTAATAAATTATCATGGATTTATGAGAAATACAAGCTAAAAGCACAAATTTTCACGATGAAAGGAAATTATGCCAATCCGCATATTAACAGCATTAGTGAATAAAATCACAATAAGGAAAGCGTTTTATATTTCATCTGCATTTTTTCTATTTTCTAATCAAACTTACAACCATCTGTTTCTATTTAGAAACGTTGGTGTTATACAGTTTTGTTGCAAATATTTATTTTATTTACACATCGTGAACGGACGTACAAATAATGGTTTTTTCTTAGTTTCTTTATATCGTATTCTTTTTCCGAAAAAAAAGAAACAGCTTGAAATTTAAATCCAAGCTGTTATATTCTTTAATCTATTTACTTTGTGAAATTATTCTGTTAACCACTTTTCTAGAATTTTCATCTTTGAATAAAACAACGGTATTTGGTTTTCATCCAGCCTACTGTAATTGATTCTGATTCCATTTATATCTTGCCCAAAAAGTAGACTTGGTGCAATTCCAAGACCCATATCTACTACTTTTTCTGCTAGTTCGGGGTCTAGTTTTTTCCCATCCCAAGTAATCCAGGCATAGTAGCCACCTAAAATTGAATGAAGCTTGAAAAACGATTGTGAATCTCCCCAAGCGCTTATCAGTCGGCTTTTTTCTTTCAACTTTTTTCTTACATCTTGCATTTTCAAATCAATTGCTTCATTAAATACATTAGCCACTGTGATTTGTGTAAGGATATTCATCGAAAACTCCATCATTTCTTGCGCTTGAGCTAGTTGCGAGATAAAAGTCTCAGGTCCTATCACCCAACCGATTTTCGTTGTTTTTCCTAAAACCCTAGATAACGAACCGACGTATAACACATTATCCGGATCAATCGTTCGTATAGGAAGGACTTCTTCTTGGTTTAGAAATGAAAGATCCGTAAATACATCGTCTTCAATAATTGGAAGCCGATACTGTCGACACAATTCTACTAGCTTTTCTCGTCGTTTTTGACTCATCACTTTTCCTGTAGGGTTTTGAAAATTCGGGTTGATAAGCACTGCTTTCAATTTATTTTTATGGATCGATTCTTTCAGTTTTTCTAAGTCGATCCCTTCTTCATCCATCGGTATCCCAAATAAACGCGTTCCTGAAGCTTTGAAAAGAGGTAATCGGTAAAAAAAAGAAGGTGACTCTACAGCTATCCCCTCTCCAGCTGAAAGAATCGTTTGTAAAATCAAAAAGATTGCTTGCTGACCGCCACCAGTCACAAGAAGCTGGTTGGGGGAAAATGCCAATTCAAATTTACTTTCCAAATACCGTTTGATTTTGTTACGTAACGGAGTATAGCCTAAAAGATCCATTTCTTTTTCTTCCGCTAAGATTTCTTCAAGAGAATAAGAAGGAAACTCAAAATTCGGCAAAAGCTCATCTGGCATCTCGCTAGCGTATAAATCAAGAAACGATGTTTTTTGGATCTGCTTTGCTTCTCTTATTTTTTGCTCATACCAGTCCGTCTGCTCATAACGAGGAGAGATCATTTGCCGCCAATCGATTCTTGGAACAGCGAATTTCCCCCATTCAGTCTGATTAACAAACCATCCGCTGCCACGTTTGCTCGTTAGTACCCCAAGCTCCCTAAGCTCTTCCAATGCATGGACAACGGTGGAACGATTCACACCAAAAAGTTGCCCTAGTTTTCGTTCTGATTCAAGTTGACTTCCAGGATTGATCCTTCCGTTTTCGATTTCTCTCATAATCTGTTCCATAATTTGACGATAAATCGGTCCTTGTTTTTTCTCTACTTTTTCCCACATAAGCTTCTCTTTTCTATTGTCTATTTTTTCTTTTGATTTTACCGAATTTACGAGAAAAAAGAAAAACTTTTTTTGCAAAACATAAGGGACTGTGACAAAAATCTTATCACAGTCCCTTATTCTGAATAATGATGTTCAAAAGCTTGTATCTGCGATAATAATTCCAGCCAAACAAAACATATAAAGAACTATTTTTGTTTGGCTGTTCTTATTACTTAATGCAGGACAACTTTTTCACAACATCCTAATATTTTATTTATTTTTTAGATTGTGTCTCCATTAAAAATCGAATTTTTCACGATGACATAGTCAACTTTTCGAATGGCTTCCAGATCTCTTCCTCCAGCATAAGAAATAGATGATTGAAGGTCTTGTTGCATTTCCACTAGTGTATCTTTCAAAGATCCTTTATGCTGGATCCAGATTTTCTTTCCTTCAACATTTCGTTTTTCGCCTTTTTGGAATTCTGAAGCAGAACCAAAGTATTCTTTATACACGATTCCATTTTCGACTTTTGTTTCGCCAGGAGATTCCTCGTGACCGGCAAACAATGAACCAATCATGACCATTGTCGCACCAAAACGGACAGATTTTGCAATATCGCCATGTGTTCTGATCCCACCGTCAGCGATGATCGGCTTGCGAGCTGCTTTCGCACACCATCTAAGAGCTGCCAGTTGCCAGCCTCCAGTCCCAAAGCCTGTCTTGATTTTTGTAATACATACTTTTCCTGGACCAATCCCTACTTTTGTTGCATCTGCGCCCGCATTTTCCAATTCACGGACGGCTTCCGGTGTACCAACATTACCGGCAATCACAAAAGTTTCAGGCAAATATTTTTTAATATGCTGAATCATATCAATAACTGAGTTAGCATGTCCATGTGCGATGTCGATAGTGATATAATCAGGATTTAGCGATTCTTCTGCCAACTTCTCTATAAAGGAATATTCCTCTTTCTTGACGCCAACACTGATTGAGGTAATCAATCCACGCTTTTTCATTTTTTTGATAAACGGAATTCGAGCTGCTTCATCAAACCGATGCATGATATAGAAATAACCATTTTCCGCTAAGAATTCTGCGATTGTTTCATCAATAATCGTCTGCATGTTGGCAGGCACTACTGGCATTTTGAATGTATGTTTACCTAATGTGACCGTTGTATCACATTCAGAACGGCTATTTACGATACATTTATTAGGAATTAATTGAATATCTTCGTAATCAAATACTTTCATTACATTATCCTCCTGATGTTCACATCCAGCAAAACACGAACATTATTAATTTAATCAAGGCTTTTTTTAGCGCCCTATGTAATTTAACTCAATTAAGCAAAAAAATCAAGAGCAAAAAGAGAATTTATACGAATGGTAAAAAAACATATATTATTTTTAGTCTATACAAACGAAACAATGAATGTTCGCTTTTAGCGAAAAAAAGACTGTGACAAATGTCTTGTCACAGTCTTTTTTCTGAATAACCGGCGTTCACCTACGTTGTTCGTTTTTTCTTATTATACAAGTCTAGCACAACGGCTAAAAGCAAGATCAATCCTTTGATTGCCTGCTGCCAGTCTACCCCGACGCCTAAAATCGACATGCCATTGTTCAATACACCCATGACCAAGCCACCGACAATCGCACCCATGATTGTTCCAATGCCGCCGGAAGTCGAAGCACCACCAAAATATACTGCCGCCATTGCATCCAGTTCCATCGATGTACCTGCTTGAGGTGTTGCCGCATTCAATCGAGCAGCTAAAACTAATCCAGCTAAAGCTGCCATGACTCCCATGTTGACGAATACCCAGAACGTGATTCGCTTTGTTTTGATCCCTGATAGTTCAGCCGCTTTTCGATTTCCGCCCGTCGCATAAATCTCTCGACCTGCTACTGTTTTATTTGTCAAAAACCCATATGCTGCAACGATCAAACCAAGAATGATCAAAATAATCGGATACCCTTGATAAGAGGCAAAGATATAAGTTATTCCTAGTACAACGACTGCTGTAAATACCGCCTTTACCAAGAAAGCTGCTGGAGATTCCACTTCAAATAAATGATTTTTCCGACGATTTCTTGTTCGCCATTGACCAACAACTAACACGATCGTGATGATCATTCCTAAAATCAATGTCAAGAAGTGAAGGCTGCTTCCTTCGCTTAAGTCTGGTAAATAACCCGTAGACATTTTTTGGAAAACAGCTGGAAAAGGTGCTAGAGATTGGCCTCCTAGAACAACTTGTGTCAGTCCACGAAACATCAGCAATCCTGCTAAAGTCACGATAAACGCCGGTATCCCTGCATAAGCTACCCAAAAACCTTGCCATGCGCCGATCAGCCCGCCTACTGCAAGACATGCGATAACTGTCATCCACGGGTTCATTTGGCGATTGACCATCATCATGCCCGCAATTGCACCAACAAACGCCATCACTGACCCTACCGACAAATCCACATGACCTAAGAGCACAACTAATAACATCCCTGCAGCTAGTACTAATATATGGCTATTTTGCAGAACAAGGTTAGTTATATTCAATGGACGCCAGAAAATACCATCCGTCATCAATTGAAACGCAATAAGTAGTCCCGCTAAAATGATCACCATGCTGTAGCGACCAAAAAGATCAGCTGCTCTACTTTTCAAATTTAGTTTTTTCTCTTTTTTATCCGTAAGATTTTTTGCCTGTTCCAACTTAACCCACCTCTTCTTTCGTCATTAATTTCATCAAGACTTCCTGATCTGCATCTTCTCGCGAGACTTCTCCTGTAATACGTCCTTCGTTCATCGTATAGATTCGATCACACATCCCTAATATTTCAGGAAGTTCAGAAGAGATAAGACAGACAGCTTTGCCATTTGCTGCCATTTCTTCGATAATCGTGTAGATCTCATATTTTGCCCCAACATCTATCCCACGGGTTGGCTCATCCAAAAAAAGAATATCGGGTTGTGTCATCAGCCACTTGGATAAAACGACTTTTTGCTGATTCCCACCACTAAGACTACTGACAATTTGATGGATGGAGTTTGTTTTTATACGCATCTTTTTCCGGAAATTTTCTGCCTCAGTTACTTCTTTTTCTTTATCTAATACTCCTTTTTGACTTATTTTATCCAAACTGCTCAGCGTCACGTTTTCCCGAATATCCATCAGCAGATTCAGTCCTAAAGATTTTCGGTCCTCCGAGACATAAGCGAGTCCGTTTGCAATGGCTGAAGGAACGGTCTTAACTGATATCTCTGCCCCTTCCTTTAATATACGTCCGGATATCTTGCTTCCATAAGAATGTCCAAATAGACTCATAGCGAATTCAGTTCTGCCCGCTCCCATCAGTCCAGCTATTCCTACAATCTCTCCTTTTTTCAAATGCAAGTTGATGTGGTCATTTATGATTCGCTCATGATCAAGAGGGTGATAGACCGTCCAGTCTTCTACTTTAAAATAAACTTCTCCAATATCCGGTTTTCTTTCAGGATAACGATCAACTAAATCTCTGCCCACCATCCCGCGAATAATATGCTCTTCGCTGATCATTTCATTTTCTAGTGTCTCAATCGTCTGTCCATCCCGTAAAATGGTGATTCGATCTGCGATATCCACGATTTCATTCAGCTTATGTGAAATAATGATGGAGGTTACACCTTGCTCTTTCAACTCTCGGATCAATCTCAGCAAATTCGCGCTTTCTTCTTCATTCAATGCAGCGGTAGGCTCATCCAAAATCAACAGACGGACGGATTTTGATAATGCTTTAGCTATTTCAACTAATTGCTGTTGCCCTACGCCAATCTGGGATACTAGAAGATTCGGGTCGATAGACAAACCGACTTTATTCAGCAGTTCATACGTTTTCTTTTCTGTCAGTTCCCAATCAATCACGCCTCTTTCTGCTTGTTCATTTCCGAGAAAAATATTCTCTTTTATTGAAAGATAAGGACTTAGTGCTAATTCTTGATGAATGATGACGATGCCTTTTTCTTCACTATCTTTCAAATCTTTGAATTGACACAGCTTTCCATCATAAAAGATTTCCCCGTCATAGGAGCCATATGGATACAAGCCGCTCAAGACATTCATCAATGTTGATTTTCCCGCTCCGTTTTCTCCGCACAATGCATGGATTTCCCCACGTTCAATCATCAGATTCACGCAATCTAACGCTCGGATTCCAGAAAATTTTTTGGTGATATCTGCCATTTTTAAAATACAATCCGCCATAATTCTTATCCTCTCTCTGACTTAGATCTCTTTAGTTCCTTGTTTGGTTCCTCTTAATTTTTCAGATCGGATTCTTTATAATAATCTGTGTCGATCAGCTCTGCTTGATAATTATCTTTATCGACAGATACTGTATTTGCTAAATACGTAGGGACAGTTTTCACCCCATTATCATAAGTTTCAGTATCGTTGACCGAGACCTCTTCTCCATCACTGATTGCTTTGATCATTTCAATCGTATTTTTTGCTAAGATACGTGTGTCTTTAAAGATCGTTTGTGTTTGTTCCCCGGCAATGATCGATTTAACGCCAGCAACTGTCGCATCTTGTCCAGTAATCACAGGTAAAGGTTTACTTTCACTCCCATACCCCACGCCTTTTAATGACGAAATGATCCCTAAACTTATTGGATCATATGGCGACAAAACAGCATCCAATGTTTGGTCAGTATAATTTGCGCTTAACAGATTATCCATCCTTGCTTGCGCCGTAGAACCATCCCAGCGAAGCGTAGCGATTTGACTGAAACTCGTCTGTCCAGATGGCACAACCAACTGACCGTTGTCCATATATGGTTGTAAAACAGACATCACTCCGTTGTAATTAATTAGTGCATTGTTGTCGTCAGGCGAGCCACCAAATAATTCAATCGTGAATGGTCCTTTTCCTTCTTTCAATCCTAAGTGCTCTTCAATATAAGCTGCTTGCGATACACCTACTCCAAAATTATCAAAAGTCGCGTAATAATCGACATTTTCTGAATTCATCAGTAAACGATCATAGGCGATCACCTTGATATCTGCTTCTTTTGCTTTAGCTAACACATCAGTTAAAGCCGAACCATCGATAGAAGCAATCACAAGTGTATCTACCCCTTTTGTAATCATATTTTCGATTTGTGCTACTTGATTTTCTACTTTATCTTCTCCATATTGAAGATCTGTTTTATAACCTAGTTTTTCTAATTCCGAGACCATGTTGTTCCCATCAGCGATCCATCTTTCTGCTGATTTGGTCGGCATAGCGATTCCTACATACCCCGTACTATCATCTGCAGATCCTGAATTGCCACACGCACTTAATAGAATGCTTGCGGTCAAAATAGCGATACTCCCAACAATCTTTCTAAATTTGTTTTTCATTTTTTATCCCCCATTTCAATTGATACACCGAGTATAGCTAATAAAGAAAGCGTTAACATTGATTTTTTTATGGGATTTACTTTAAATTTTTTAGGTGTACTTTTTTTGTCTTGGATTTTTTTAAGTTTCTTGGATTTTTTTCGATTGATTCCTTTTGACTTTGATTTTCCCTTTTATCTGATAAGATAGTACTAACAAATCCAGATGGAGTGATTTAAAGTGAAACGTGTTTTATTTTTTTTAGCCCTTGTTGTAATCGCTTACCAAATGATGGGGTGTACACCTAATACAAAGGAAGCACCTGACCCACTAGTCGTTGGTTTTTCGCAATCAGGAACGGAGAGTAGCTGGCGGAAAAAGCATACTGAATCAATTATCACTGCGCTTGAAAAAGAAGATTACCAAGTTCTCTACCGAAATGGCTACATGAATCAGGAACGGCAAATCCAAGATATACGGACGTTCATTGCCTATAAAGTGGATATGATCATTTTTACTCCGTTGCAAGAATCCGGGTGGGACTCTGTATTAAAAGAAGCAAAGCGAGCAGGGATCCCTGTCATACTTGTCGACAGACATATTCAAACGAATGATCCCGAGCTTTTCGTCACCCACATCGGCCCCAGTTTCAAAGCAGAAGGAAATCGGGCGGGTTTATTTGTCAGCAATCACTTCACAAATTCAAAGAAACAGGAAATCAGAATCCTAGAACTTGCTGGTTCAGAGAACTCCACACCGACCAAGCTACGCTCCGAAGGATTTTTGGAATCAATCAATCGTAAACCAACCCTAAAAAAAGATGGAACCATCGACCATAAACCTCCGATGACTATTGTTCACCGAATTGTCGGTGATTTTATTCGGATGAAAGGAAAAGACCAGATGAAACGATATTTAGAAACAAATGATTTATCCGAAATCGATGTATTATACAGCCATAGTGATGAAATGACCCACGGTGCTTTAGCTGCGATAAAAGAAACATCGGTTAAACCTGGAAAAGATTTGATTATTGTAACGATTGATGGACAAGAAGATATGATCGAGAAGCTGCGGTCAGGAATCGTCAATTGCGTAGTCGAGTGTAAACCTGATGTCGGCTGGTATGTAGCCAATACCGTTACTCGTTATTTTGGAAATCTTCAAACAGGAAAAACATTACCTAAAGATATTTTTATTTCCGAGACTGTCTTTTCCCAACAGAATATGACTAATATTCCAACCAGAAATTATTGACTGGAGAAGTATCATGACGAAAAGTTTAAGCATTAAACAGATTTTTGCCCAAGCAAACAAAGCCATGCTTCTATTTGCTGTTATCCCTTTATTACTTAGCATACTGTTATACTCACAACAGCTTTTGATTTATCAACAGACGATCGCAAATATTCAAAAAGCGGATGCAATTGCTTTAAAGGTTGACCAGAGAGTTTTGGAAAGTATGTGGGACTTGATTTCTGGCCAAGTAAGCGTGGATGAGTTTAAAAAAGAAAATATCCTAGAAGAACTTAGAAATGATATTCGACAGATCAAAAGTAATACGAATACGCTTAAAGAAATCAGTACGTTAGATGTGTCTTTGCGTACGATCGATACACTGGAAGATTATCAAAACGAGCTGATCAATAATATCTTGGCAAAAGATTTTATGGATACCAATGAAGAGATCATCAATCAGGTAGATTCTGTCACTCAACTGCTGTCAGATATCTTACAAGATTTTGTTCGTGTGGAGATCGACTTAGCAAGCAAAAAAAATACGACACTTGTCCGCTCGCTCATTCTATTAACAATAGTGGAACTTGGAGTTCTTAGTACCATTTTTTTCTATGCGAAAAAGAATCGTCGCTTTTTAGAGAGAAAGGTCCAAGAACCGATCAATCAGCTGATCGAGATGTCAGAACAACTTTCTTCAGGGAACCTTGGCTTTCGTTTAACCCTGCCGGAAACACTGGAATTACAAACACTTACCGCTAGCATGAATAAAATGGCGGAAGATCTAAACCAGTCTTTACGGGAGAACGCTTTGAAACAATACCATTTAGCACAAAGTGAAGTTCGTGTATTGCAAGCTCAGATTACTCCCCATTTTATTTATAACAGTTTGGATGCCATTATTTCTTTGATCGAACAAGACTGCTTTGAAGAAGCTCTGACTATGACCCATGCACTTTCCGGCTTTTTTCGTACGTCTTTAAGCAAAGGACAAGACTGGATTCCTCTTGAAAAAGAAATTAGCCATATCAATGATTATCTAGTCATCTTAAAAATAAGATACGGCCGTATGCTTGACTATAAGATCGATATACCAGAAACACTTTTTCCTGTTTCTATTTTAAAAATGATCTTGCAGCCATTGATTGAAAATGCTGTATACCATGGAACGAAGTACGTCCGTCACAAAGGATTTATTCGTATTACCGCATGCAAAATCGATGAGATGATCCAATTCAAAGTCACAGACAACGGGATTGGCATCCCTGCAGAAAAACTGGCAGAAATACGTAAAGAGTTAGCCAAAGGTATCGATTCAGATTTCAGTATCGGCTACGGACTTTACAACGTAAACAAGCGTCTCCTTCTTTATTACGGAAATGATCAAAAACCTATCACGATTGACAGCAAATACCGAGAAGGAACAACTGTCACACTGATGATCCCTCTATCTCCCAAAACAATTGGAGGAAACAAACATGTATAAAGTTTTTATCATCGAAGACGAATACCTCATTCGCAATAACTTGCGGGAACAAATAACTGTCCTTGGTTCTTATTATCCAATCACTTATGTCGGGGAAGCTGGAGATGGTGAGATGGCACTGTCTTCAATTATCGACTTACAGCCCGACATCATTCTGACTGATATCCAAATGCCTTTCATGGACGGGTTGACTTTTTCAAAAGAAGCAAGGAAACTACTTCCTTGGACTCGTCTCATATTTATTAGTGGATTCGACGATTTCGATTATATGAAAGGAGCAATCCAGGTACAGGCAGATGATTATCTGCTTAAACCGATTAAAAGTAACGAATTGAAACAAGCAATAGAAAAAGCAGTAACTGCTTTAGATTTGCAGCAAAAAGAAACGCACACTTCTTCTGATCTTGTTTTCGAATTGAAAAAAAATCATTTCTTGAACGGTTTGTTCAAAGGCTCACTTACGATCAGTGAAACATTGAAACTTGCTGAATCTTTCAATCGCTCTTTAGCAGGGAAAAAAATGACCGTATTATTAGCAGCAAACCAAGTCAGTACAGACTTTGAAGATTACGCTCATCTCAGTGATTATTTGAAGTTTTTATTTAGGGAGAATCAACAAGTGATCTTCTCTGCTGTTTCCTCTCGATTCATCAAATTTTTAATAGTTGATTCTCTTGAAGAAAATGTGATCGAGACCAGTTATCAGGTAGCCCAAACGTTGGTCCATGAATTAGAAAAGGGACAAAAAAATAATTTTTCTGTCGCCATTGGTCCTGTCGCAGAAAGAATCAGCGAATTACCTGCATCTTTTGAGATCACGCAGATGATACTTGAAACCGCCAGTTCCCTTAAAGAACAAATTATCAGCTATGAGGATTTGATTCAAGAAGCGAAACTTCCAGTTGATTCTGTCTTTTACTTTGACCTCTCACTTGATTTGTCTTCATTATCGAAAAACGAAGTATCTAAGTACATCGAACACTTGACGAAACCACAAGGCACACCAACTCGAACACGATTATATCGTTTATTTGTCTTGACTAAGCTACTCCAGCATGTCTGCCTGAAAGAAAAGAAAATCCCGCAAGAAATGGTTCATTGCACATCCACCAGTCAACGCTTAGCAATCAGCGCCGACGATTCGCTTTACCGTTCGACTGTTTATATGTTCATTTCTTTCTTAACTGCTCTGCCCTCACAGCCTTCAAGGAACAAATATCAGCCAATTTTGAACCATGCATTGGATTTTATCAAAGAAAATTTTACCGATCCAGATATGTCCTTAACTTGGGTCGCTCAACAAGTTGCATTAAGTCCCTCTCATTTCAGTACGATTTTTTCTCAATCGTTTAACCAAACATTCATCGATTATCTGACAGAACAAAGAATCGAATTAGCAAAAAAATTATTGCAGCAATCAGACTATCGTATTTCAGATATTGCTTTTGAAATTGGTTATAATGACCCTAACTATTTCAGTTATTTATTTAAGAAAAAACAAGGGATTTCTCCAAAAGAATATCGGACACAGCTTTTCCTTAAAAACAAAAATAACCAATAAACGAAATCCGTACAATGATACTCTTTCCATTTGCAATTAAAAAAGACAGAATATCTCGAAGCTGAAAACAGCTTTCAAGTTATTCTGTCTTTTTAATTTATAGCCCTTTTGACCTGCTTATGACAATCTTTAAGGTAAAATGTTTCCAGCAGCACGGTACAATTCGTACCAATCTTCCCGAGACATATTAATTTCTGAAGCTTGAGCGATTTCCTTGATTCGCCCTACGTTCATCGTACCGGCGATCACTTGCATATTGGCTGGATGGCGCAAAATCCAAGCAGAAGCCAAGCCAGTTGGTGTCGTTTGATATTTAGCTGCTAGTTCTTCTAATGTTTGGTTTAATTCAGGGAATTTTTCGTTCCCGATAAATACACCTTCAAAAAATCCATACTGGTATGGTGACCATGCTTGGATCGTCATATCATGCAATCGGGAATAATCAAGTACACTACCGTCATGATCGATACTTGCTTCATCTGTCATATTGACATGAATCCCTTGATCGATCATTCCAGTATGTTTCAAGCCAAATTGCAGCTGATTAGCTACTAATGGTTGACGAACATATTTTTTCAGCAATTCGATTTGCATTGGTTTTTGATTGCTGACGCCAAAATAACGAACTTTTCCTGACCGTTCCAATTCATCAAACGCTTCAGCTACTTCCTCTGGTTCTACCAATGTATCTGGACGATGAAGAAGTAAAGCATCCACATAATCCATTTTCAGACGGGTCAAACTTTTTTCTACAGATTCAATGATATGTTTTTTAGAAAAATCAAACATCACACCTGGAACGATTCCACATTTTGTTTGAATAAAAAGATCTTCTCGTTTGATTGATGTTTTTGCTAGAGCATCTGCAAAGATTTCTTCACATTCACCGTTTCCATAAATATCTGCATGGTCAAAAAAATCAATGCCGTTTTCATAAGCTGTCTCAATCACTTTTACTGGATCTTCCGCATTGTTGATACGCATACAGCCTAAGATCACTGCAGCTGCTTTCTGATCAGAAGTACCTAATTGAATTTTTTTCATCTGAACTCCTCCTTATTTATATACACAACAAAAGTGTACCACACTCTTTATGAAAAGGCTTCACTAAAATCGGCGCTTCCGATTATGTTTGTTGTATTTTTTATAAATGGAAGCAGCTGATTTACTTCACGACCAGTTCGCTATTGGCAGCTTTTTCTCCAATATCTGTACGATAAAATGTTCCATCTGTCGTTTTATCCATTAACGCGGTGTAGATTTTTTCCTGTGCTTCTTTGATCGTCTCACCGTATGCTTCTACTAAATAAAGACGTCCTCCTGCTCCAACTAGTTTGCCGTTATTTGAGGAAACTCCAGCATAGTAAACAGAAAGCTCTTCTTCCGGAAAATCTGGTAGAACCATTCCTGTCTCATATTCTTCGGGGTAACCGGCAGCTGCAACCACAACGCCTACATTGTATCCTTCTTGCTGCCACTTTAACTCTACTGTACGATTCTCTAATAAATCATCGATTACTTGCGCAAAGTCACTCTTCAACCGAGAAAGAACGACTTGCGTTTCAGGATCACCGAAACGCGCATTGAATTCGATCACTTTTGGTCCTTCCTTCGTAGCAATCAAACCCGCATATAAAACACCCGTGAAAGAGCGTCCTAGTTCTTTCATTCCCAAAGCCGCTGGTTTTAAAACTTCTTCCACAGCTTTTTCAATCATCTTTTTTGAAATTTGCGGTACTGGTGAATAAGCACCCATTCCGCCTGTATTTGGCCCTTTATCGTTATCAAATGCCCGCTTATGATCTTGCGAAATGACCATCGGATACACCTTGGTATCACGGACAAACGCCAAAAGGGAGAATTCTTCTCCTGCCAAAAACTCTTCTACGACGATTTTTTTGCTGCTATCCCCAAATCGATGCTGGTTCAACATTTGTTCTGCCGCATCCAGCGCTTCCTTCACTGTGGTAGCCACGACTACACCTTTCCCAGCTGCTAAGCCATCTGCTTTCACTACGATTGGCGCACCGTTTTCTTTGATATACGCCGCTGCTTTATCGTAACATTCAAAACTTCTGGATTTAGCTGTCGGGATTTGATAAGTATCCATTAATTGTTTAGCAAAACTTTTCGAACCTTCGATCAGAGCTGCTGCTTTTGTCGGACCGAAGATTTTCAATCCTTCCGCCATAAAATCATCGACGATCCCATTTAACAAAGGAACTTCAGGACCAACGATACTCCAATCAATAGCCTCTTTCTTAACAAAATGGATTAACGCTGAATGATCTCGCTCACTGATAGCGACACAATTGATACCATCTTTTGTCATCCCCGGATTTCCTGGCGCACAATACACCGTATCCACCTTCGGACTGGCTAAAAGTTTTTTACTTATTGCATGTTCACGACCACCTGCACCGATCACCAAAATGTTCATTTATCCGACTCCTCTCTAATGTCTAAAATGCCGAACATCAGTAAAGACCATTGCTAGATCGTATTTATTCGCCATATCAATAGAATCTTGGTCTTTGATGCTTCCTCCTGGCTGAATGATTGATTTTATACCATGTTTGGCTGCATATTCAACCGAATCATCCATTGGAAAATAAGCATCGCTAGCTAAAACTGCACCTTCCATTTTCTCTTGCGCTTGTTCAATCGCAATTTTTACTGAACCGACTCGATTCATCTGTCCGGCTCCAATTCCTACTGTCTGATGTTCATTTGCCAGCACGATCGCATTAGATTTCACATGTTTGACAGCTTTCCAAGCAAACGCCAATGCTTTTGCTTCTGCTGGAGTCGGCTTACGTTTTGTCACGACTTTCCACTCTTCTTCATTTTCTATTGCCAGATCTTGATCTTGTACAAGAAGTCCACCTAAGACTGAGACCATTTCTTCTCGATTTTGATTTTCTTCCTGCGCAAAGTCTACTGTCAGTAATCGGATGTTTTTCTTTTTTTGCAGTAATTCCAAAGCTTCTTGTGTATAAGAAGGGGCAATGATGATTTCTAGAAACAGCTTATGCATCTGTTCTGCTGTTGGCAGATCTACTTCTCGATTCAAAACGATGATCCCACCAAAGATTGAAACAGGATCTGCTTCATACGCTGCTTCCCACGCTTCTAAAATCGTAGATGCTGTCCCAATACCACAAGGATTCATGTGTTTCAAGGCGACTACCGTTGGCTCGTCATATTCCTTCATGATCCGTAGCGCAGCATCTGCATCTCGGATATTATTATAAGAAAGTTCTTTCCCATGGAGTTGTTTTGCTGCTGCGATCGAATATTTTTCCAGAAGAGCGGACTGATAAAAGGCAGCGGCTTGATGGCTGTTTTCACCGTAACGAAGCGTTTGTTTTCGTTCATACGTAAGTGTCAATTTTTCCGGTTCTTTTTCTTCCACCCAATCCGTTAAGTATTGAGCGATCAGTGCATCATATGCCGCAGTATGACGAAAGACTTTTGCCGCTAGTTTTTGTCTGAAAGAAAGTGAAGTATGCCCATACTGACGTAATTCTGAAAGTACTTCTTCATAGTCAGATGGATCAACAACAGCGGTGACAAATTCATGGTTTTTTGCTGCACTACGGAGCATACTAGGACCACCGATATCAATGTTTTCAATAGCTTCTGCTATTTCGACATCTGGTTTCATAATCGTTTCTTTGAAAGGATATAAATTGACACAAACAAAGTCGATTGGTTGGATATTTTCCGTTTCCATTGCCTCCATATGGCTAGGGAGATCGCGTCTTCCTAAAAGACCACCATGGATTTTAGGATGAAGTGTTTTGACACGGCCATCCATCATTTCAGGAAACCCTGTCACTTCTTCGATCGAAAGCGTTTTGATCCCAGCTTTATCCAACGCATGCTTTGTTCCTCCTGTTGAAATGATTTCTACTCCTTGTTCAATCAAACCTTGGGCAAATGCTACAATCCCAGTTTTATCTGATACACTGATCAATGCTCTTGTCATTTCAGATAGCCTCCATTTTCAATAATTTCACTAATCACTTCTGGATAGATTCGATGCTCTACTCTATGGATTTTTTCTTCTAAAGAATCGAACGTGTCCTCCTGTTCAATTCTCACTTTTTCCTGCCGGATGATTGGTCCAGTATCTACACCTTGGTCGATATAATGAATTGTGACACCCGTTTCTTTTACTCCAGCTTCAAAGGCATCACGTATGCCATGCAAACCAGGGAATGCAGGTAAAAGAGACGGATGGATATTGATGATTCTTTTATCATAATTTTTCAGCAATACCGGTCCAATGATTCGCATATATCCAGCTAATACGATCAAATCGATCTTTTTTTCTTTCAATTTATGCAAAATTGCTTCTTCATACTCTTTTTTTGAATCAAATTCTTTAGGTGAAAAACAATCTGCCGGTACACTCAACGCAGTTGCACGTTTCAAAACATATGCTTCAGGCTGATCACAAAACAACCAGTCAATCGAAGATTCCAATCCTTTTTTCGATAGATAATCGGCTAGCGCTTGAAAGTTGCTTCCGTTTCCAGAAGCAAAAACAGCGATTCTCATCGTTCTTCTCCTGTAAACACCACACGATGTTTTTCTTTGGCGATCACTTTCCCGATTTCATAAACTTTTTCGCCAGCTTGCTCAATTTCGTGTACTATTTCTTTTACTTTCGATTCTTCGACTGCCAGGACCATACCGATGCCCATATTGAAGATTTCATACATCTCCATCTCAGGAATTTCACCATATTTTTGTAAACAGCCGAATATTGGAAGAATCGGCCATGAGCCAAGTTTGATTTGTGCAGCCATAGATTCTGGTAACATTCGCGGGATATTTTCTACAAACCCTCCACCAGTGATATGTGCAGCTCCTTTTATTTTCTTTTCTTTGATCAGCGGAAGCAAGGAAGAAACATAGATTTTCGTTGGCTCAAGCAATTCTTCGCCAAGTGTTTTTTTCAATTCTGGCAGTTTTGATGATAAAGAAAACTGCTGCTGCTCAAAGAAAATTTTGCGAACAAGAGAGTACCCATTTGAATGGATCCCGCTAGATGCTATTCCAAGCAACACATCTCCTGGGTTGATCGTTTCTCCTGTCAATAATTGAGATTTTTCAGCTATCCCTACAGCAAATCCGGCTAGATCATAATCATTACCTGAGTACATACCAGGCATTTCAGCTGTTTCTCCGCCAATCAGCGCCATATTTCCTTGAACACATCCATCTGCTACACCTTTTACTACATTTTCCAAACGTAACGGATCATTTTTCCCCGTTGCTAAGTAGTCTAAGAAATATAACGGCTCTGCGCCTTGTGCTAAGATATCATTGACACACATCGCTACGCAGTCGATCCCGATTGTATCGTGTTTGTCTGCTTCGATTGCCACTGCTAATTTCGTCCCCACACCATCGGTCCCCGAGACAAGGACTGGCTCTTTTAATTGAAAGACCGATAAATCAAAACAACCGCCGAATCCTCCTATAGCGCCCATCATACCTAAACGTTCCGTTTTTTTGACATGCTTCTTGATCCGTTCTACTACTTCATATCCAGCTTCGACATCTACGCCAGCTTTTGCGTATGCATTTGCCATTGAATTCATATACTCCCTTCTTGGTCTGCTTTTAAAAGAACGATACTTTTTCTTTTAGCGATTCCTGATACTTTTCTTCATAGTCATATAACGGCGTTGGATAATCTCCGTTGAAATAAGCCATACACAATCCTGAATACGGGCCATCCTTTTTCAGTCCAATCGATTCGATCAGACCCTCTTCACTTAAAAATCCTAAAGAATCTGCACCGATACATTCTTTGATTTCATCAATCGTGTGATTTGCCGCAATGAGTTCTTTACGCGTTTGAATATCAATCCCGTAAAAACATGGATATTTCAAAGGAGGAGAAGCAATCCTCACATGGACTTCTTTTGCTCCTGCTTCTTTCAAAAGATGGACGATCCGTCTGCTTGTCGTACCCCGAACAATTGAATCATCGACCATAATCACCTTTTTACCTTCCACCACTCCTCGTACAGCAGATAATTTCATTCGAACACCTTGCTCTCTTAGCTCTGGCGTCGGCTGGATAAATGTTCGGGCAATGTATTGATTTTTTACTAATCCAATTTCGTAAGGGATACCGCTAGCTTCTGCATAACCGCTTGCGGCTGACAAAGAAGAATTAGGTACACCAACGACCATATCTGCTTTTACTGGCGATTCTTTCGCTAAATTCCGTCCCATATTTTTCCGTGCAGTATGCACATTGATCCCTGCGATGTTTGAATCTGGTCTGGCAAAATAGATATATTCCATCGAACAAATGGAAAGCTGCGTATTCTTCGTAAAGCAATCAATCTGGATTCCTTCGTCATTGATAATCACTATCTCTCCAGGCTGGACATCTCTTATAAAACGTGCCCCAATAACTTCTAATGCACAAGTTTCCGAGGCAATCACGTATGCTCCGTTTTTCATTTGTCCGATTGCTAATGGACGAAAACCATTTGGGTCCAAAGCGGCAATCATTGCCGTTTCTGTCATTAATAAATAGGCAAAGCCACCTTTGACTTCATTCAAAGCACTTTTTAATTTATTTAAAAAATCTGTTTCTTCACTTCGTCGGATCAAATGCATCAATATCTCCGTATCGGAGTTAGAATGGAAGATCGCCCCATTTTCCTCTAACTCTTTTCTAAGGGAACGAGCATTGATCAAGTTACCATTATGCGCTAAGCCGATCGACTGATCATGAAATTTGAATAGAAAAGGCTGAATATTGTCCACACTTCCATTGCCTGCTGTTGCATAACGTACATGTCCGATTGCAGCTTCTCCTGTTAACTGCTGCAATTTTCTTTGATCTTTGAATACCTCAGAAAGCAGCCCCAAATCTCGATGCCCCTTAAGCTTTCCTCGATCATTGGACACGATACCCGCACCTTCTTGTCCTCGATGCTGAAGACTATGGAGCCCGAAGTATGCCACACTAGCGGCGTCTGGATGACCCCAAACACCGAAGATCCCGCATTCTTCATTTAAACTCTTCACTTCATAAGACATACGATTGCATCCTCCCAGCACTTTCTTGCTACTGCAGTTTCTATTTTGATCTGACCGTCAGTTGCTGAAATTTCGATTATCGCTTCATCCGTCACCTTACCTGCTAAAACAGCAGCATCTCCCATCATTTCTTCGAATCGTGTCTTATTTTCCGGTGCGACTGTCAACACAAATCTTGATTGAGTTTCTGCAAATAATTGAGCAGAGGACAATTCAAACTGTACAGATATCCCTAGCTGATGTTTGAAAGCTGATTCTGCCAGTGCAATTGCCAAGCCACCTTCTGAACAGTCATGAGCACTTTCAATCAATCCGTTTTGGATGGCTGTCAATACTAACTCTTGGTTTCTCTTTTCAATGGATAGATCAAAGTTTCGGATCACACCTTCGATTCTTCCAAGCTGCATCTTTTGTAATTCACTGCCATCAAAATCTGCAAACGTCTTACCTAATATATAGATTAGATCCCCTGATTTTTTGAATTCCTGAGTAGTGATATGTTTATGATCCTCAATCAATCCGACCATACCAATCATTGGTGTTGGATAGATTGCTTGACCATCCGTTTCATTATATAAAGAGACATTTCCTGAAATAACAGGAGTTCCTAACGTTTCACACGCAGCAGCAATTCCGTCAGCTGAAGTCGATAATTCCCAAAAAACTTCTGGTTTATCAGGAGAACCATAGTTCAGGCAGTCGGTGATCGCCAAGGGCTTACCACCGCTAGCAATAATATTTCTAGCAGCTTCTGCCACTGCTATTTGTCCTCCGATTTTTGGATCCAAATACAGATAGCGCGCGTTGCAGTCTGTGGTCATAGCTAACGCTTTATTCGTCCCTCTAACCCTCATCACAGCAGCATCGCTTCCTGGACGGACAACTGTATTTGTTTGTACTTGTGAATCATAAGTTTCATAGATTGAACGTTTTGAAGCAATCGTCGGTTGCTGCAGCAGATCAAGCAATACTTGTCCAGGTTCTTCGATAACTGGCTGATAAGGAGCTAACTGCTGAAATTCTACGATTCGAGCTGGTTCTTTCATTTCTTTATGATAAACTGGTGCATCTTCAGCTAATGCATCGACTGGCAGATTTGCTACTTCTTCTCCTTGATGATATAGCCGATATTGCCCGTCGTCTGTTACTTTCCCGATAGTGACTGCATCTAGATCATACTTCTGAAATAGTTCTTGGATTTTTTCTTCCTCTCCTGATTTAACACAAATCAACATCCGTTCTTGTGATTCCGATAACATCATTTCATAAGGTGTCATCCCAGTTTCTCTTTGTGGGACTTCATCTAATGTCAATATAAGTCCTGAGCCAGCTTTTGAAGCCATTTCCGCACTAGATGAAACAAGTCCTGCTGCTCCCATATCCTGTATACCTATTAGAGAATCCGAATGATGCAAGATTAATTCCAAACACGCTTCAAGCAGCAGCTTTTCCATAAAAGGATCGCCTACTTGTACAGCAGAACGTTGCTGTTCTTCTTCTTGATTAAATTCTTCTGAGGCAAAAGTTGCTCCGTGGATACCGTCGCGACCTGTTTTTGCACCTACATACATGATCGAATTACCGACGCCAGTGGCTTGCCCTTTCTGGATATGTTTGTGTTCAATCAAACCTACGCACATTGCATTGACTAATGGGTTTCCTTCATAACAAGGATCAAATGCAATTTCGCCGCCTACAGTCGGTATGCCGATACAATTGCCGTATCCGCCGATGCCTGCAACTACTTCTTCTAGTAAATATTTCGTTCTTGGATTATCTAATTCGCCGAACCTCAATGAATCTAGCAACGCAATTGGACGAGCCCCCATGCTGAAAATATCTCTGATGATTCCGCCAACTCCTGTCGCAGCTCCTTCATAAGGCTCCACGGCTGAAGGATGATTGTGACTTTCTGCTTTGAAGACAACTGCTAGTCCATCACCGATGTCGACGATGCCTGCGCCTTCTCCAGGGCCTTGCAACACATGAGGTCCACTAGTAGGAAATTTGCGTAGAACCGGTTTAGAATTTTTATAGGAACAATGTTCGCTCCACATAACAGAGAACAGTCCAGTTTCCGTATAATTAGGCATTCTTCCTAAGATATCTTCTTCGATCATTCGATATTCTTCATCAGTCAATCCCCATTCGGCATAGATTCTTTTTTTCTTGATCTCTTCAGCTGTCGGTTCTTTCAATGTTTTCATCTATACGGTCACCTTTCCGAAGTTTTTTAAAATGGAAGCAAAGAACCGTTTCCCATCTTCTGATCCTAGCAAGTCTTCTACTGCACGTTCTGGATGAGGCATCATTCCTAACACATTCCCTGCTTTGTTCGTAATCCCTGCAATGTTTTCCACGCTGCCGTTGATGTTGTCATTATAAGTAAAGGCAATCTGATTATTTTTTTTTAGTTCTTGAAGTGTTTCTTCGTCACAGAAATAATTTCCTTCCCCGTGAGCAACTGGAAGATAGATTATTTCGTCGGCTTCATACTCTGAAGTAAAGGCCGTCTTGGGGTTGACTTTCAATGGTACAGTTTTGCAAATAAAATGCAAAGACTCATTTCGTCTCAGTACACCTGGCAAAAGTCCTGCTTCTGTCAATATCTGGAATCCATTGCATGTACCGAATACTGGTTTCCCTTCTTCAGCAAAACGAATCACTTCTTCCATGATTGTAGAAAACCGGGCAATCGCACCGCATCTCAAATAGTCACCATATGAGAATCCTCCTGGCAGTAAAACCCCATCAAATCCTTCTAAAGAGGACTCATCATGCCGAACGAATTCGGCATCAGCACCCATGATCTCGCGAACTGCCCATAACATATCTGCGTCACAATTTGAACCTGGAAAAACGATGACCGCAAATTTCATGTTATACTTCCTCCATTTTTTTGATTTCATATCGATATGTTTCCATATTTACATTTGCAAGCAGCTTGTCACAAATCGTTTCAATCACTGTATCGATTGGTTCTTCTGCATCAGCAAGTTGTATCTCAAAGTATTTTCCTATACGGATATCTTCGATTGTTTCATATCCCATACGATGGACTGCTTTTTTTACTGCCTCCCCTTGAGGATCTAACACTGAATCTTTATAGGTTACATATACTTTTACGAAATACATCAAACTCGCTCCTTTTCTTCAGTTAGTTCCGATAGACGGTTATATACTTCTTGATAGACTGGGATCAAATCACCTAGATCTCTGCGGTAAACGTCTTTGTCCATATGTTCATTCGTACGTTCATCCCATAATCGGCAAGTATCCGGTGTTACTTCATCCGCAAGCAAAATTTGTCCATTCGACCGGCCAAACTCTAGCTTGAAATCTACTAAAACCAAACCGACCTTAGCAAATAATTCGGTCAAAATTTCATTAATAGCCAACGCTTGGGCTTTCAGCTCACTGATTTCTTCCGGTTTTGCAAGTTGTAAGAAATAGATATGCTCTTCATTGATAAATGGATCATCCAACTGGTCATCCTTATAGTAGAATTCAATGATTGGTTTGATGAATTCTTTACCTTCGGGAACACCTAGACGTTTTGAGAAACTTCCTGCTGCAATATTTCGGATAACCACTTCCAGAGGGATAATTTGTACTTTTTTTGCTAATTGTTCGGTTTTAGACAATTGTTCAATAAAATGATTTTTTATTCCTCTTTGAGTCAGATAACGGAAAATTGCACTTGTGATTTGATTATTCAATTCTCCTTTTCCACTTATCTGGTCTTTCCTCGCGCCATTCAACGCAGTTGCTTGATCTAAATATTCTATCCAAATCAAGTTCTCATCAGAAGTAAGATATATTTTTTTGGCTTTCCCTTCATACAGAAGTTCTTTCTTCTCCATGTACGTCTCTCCTTTTCGTTTACATTAAAAGCAAATACATCGTTTTTTGTTCGTGTTTTCACTTTGAATTTTAACAATCATCTTTTTAGAAATCAATATAAATATGTACATTAAAGGCATTAGATTCTTTTAATGTTCGTGTTTTATCAGAAACGAAAATCTTATACCATCAACAAGCGTTTACATTTATACTTAATGATGGTATATTAGAATTAACTAAAAATTTGGATAATGGGTTCGAGGAGGCACTTGCCGATGGAAGATGCAATAAAACAAGGTCAGCTTTTTTTATCAGAATTAACAGCTGAAGAACGTTCCTGTCTATATAATGATTTGCTGTCGATCAAAGACGTTTATTTATGCAATAAAGATACTAGTTTTTATACATTCCGAAAAATCCGCCGAGCAACCAAGCGCTGTGCTGAATGCCGTAAAAGGACTTTTCTTTATCAGACAGAACACAAAGGCGAACTTTCAATCAGTCAGATTCATGAACAGAAGCGTTTCAAAAATCATTATCGTATCCAGATCTTATTCAATGGACAAGAGATGGAATACGCTTTTCTCGAAAACTTGCTGCAACATCTCCATAACCAGCATTTTAGTTATAATAGCCAAGCCATTTACGCTTAATTCCTCTATTTTTTGTATGTAAAGAGGCACGGTAAAGAGGTAGCCGCTTTTAAAATCAGGTTCCTATTATTGATAAGAAAATATAATAAACTAAAAGAAGCAGAACCGCTAACGGATCTGCTTCTTTTTTGGTTATTTTTGCTATTCTATTTTAATTGAATTTTGCAACTCACTCTTCTTTATTCCAAACCTACTCGTTTGAATATCACGTCAACGTTTTTCAAATGATGATGATAATCAAAGGCATCGTCTATTTCTTCTTTAGATAATACCGATGTGATGGTTGGATCTTCTTCTAACAGCGGGCGGAACTGCACTTGGTTGTCCCAAGCGTACGCAGTTTTTGGCTGAACAAGATCATAAGCTTCTTCTCTTGTCATTCCCTTATCGATCAATTTCAGCATAACGCGCTGGCTATAAATCAAACCAAATGTTGCAGACATATTCCGCTTCATGTTTTCAGGAAAGACCGTTAGATTTTTAACGATATTGCCAAAACGATTTAACATGTAATTCAATAAAATCGTGGTATCAGGCAAGATGATTCGTTCTGCTGAAGAATGAGAAATATCTCTTTCATGCCATAATGTGACATTTTCATAGGCAGTGACCATGTGTCCGCGCACCACTCTGGCTAGACCAGCCATATTTTCTGAACCGATCGGATTCCTTTTGTGCGGCATAGCAGAAGAACCTTTTTGACCTTTCGCAAAAAATTCTTCTACTTCACGTGTTTCGGATTTTTGCAATCCGCGTATCTCTGTTGCAAAACGTTCAATACTTGTAGCAATAAGCGCCATCGCTGAGAAATATTCAGCATGTAGATCCCGAGGGAGAACTTGAGTAGAGATTTCTTGTGGACGGATCCCCAATTGTTTACATACATACTCTTCAATAAATGGCGGGATATTTGCGAACGTCCCCACTGCTCCTGAGATTTTTCCTGCTTCTACTCCTTTTGCCGCATGTTCAAATCGTTCGATGTTCCGTTTCATTTCTGAATACCATGTGGCAAGTTTCAATCCAAAAGTAGTTGGTTCAGCATGGACACCGTGTGTCCGACCCATCATCACTGTATATTTGTGTTCTTTTGCTTTTTCGCCAATGATTTCCGTAAAACGTTTCAAGTCTTCCCGTAAAATATCATTTGCTTGCTTGATGAGATAGCCATAAGCAGTATCTACGACATCCGTACTTGTTAGACCATAATGGACCCATTTTCTTTCTTCTCCCAATGTTTCAGAAACCGCTCGTGTAAACGCAACGACATCATGGCGTGTTGATTTTTCGATTTCCAAGATCCGATCGATATCAAATGATGCATGCTCACGGATTTTTTTCACATCTTCTTGCGGGATTTCACCAAGTTCTGCCCAAGCTTCATCTGCTAAAATCTCGACTTCAAGCCACGCACGGTATTTGTTCTCTTCCGTCCAGATATTCCCCATTTCAGGGCGTGTATAACGTTCTAACATGTTTTTTCTCCTCTAATCCCAAATATTCGTTTGTTTGATTTCTTCCAGCGTTTGCTGGATATCTTCTGTCAAGATAGTGATATGTCCCATCTTGCGACCTTTTTTTGCTTGTTTTTTTCCATAGAAATGAAATTGCCAGTCTGGCTTATTCTCGATCAAACGATAGCTTTCCAGCAGTTGTTCTCCCAAAACATTGACCATCACTGCATTGCTTGTCAGACGCACTTTTTCTCCTAATGGCCATCCGCAAATACCTCGAATATGGGCATCGAACTGACTCATAGAACAAGCTTCAATAGAATAATGTCCAGAATTGTGAGGACGAGGAGCTAATTCATTCACATATAGCCCGCCTGTTTTTGTTAAAAACATTTCTACCCCTAAAACACCTGAAAGGCTCACTGCTTCTGCAATCACACGGGCAATACGCTCAGCCTCCTCGATCACATCCTGATCAATCGCGGCTGGAGCAATCGTTTCATGAAGAATATTGTTGTGGTGGATGTTTTCCACGACCGGAAAAGTCGTGAAATCTCCTTGACCATTTCCTGCCACCATGATCGAAATCTCTTTTTCAAACGGGATCCATGCTTCTAAAACACAGGTTCCTTCTCTTAAAAGGTCCATGGCAGGAGCTAGATCCGCCCGACTTTTCAAAACATACTGCCCCTTGCCATCATAGCCGCCTCGAGTGGTTTTCAAAACACAAGGATAGCCGATCCCGTCAATCGCATCTTGGATATCCGTCGGACTGACGATCGTTGCATAAGGAGCAATCACGATGTTGTTCGTTTCCAAAAAAGATTTTTCTAACAGGCGGTCTTGCGTAATCGCAAGCAAGTCTGTCCCTTGAGGAATAAATGACATGGGTAAAATCGCATTTAACGCCTCTACACTGACATTTTCGAATTCATAGGTAATGACA
Organism: Enterococcus sp. MSG3290; assembly: GCF_050555565.1. Lineage (NCBI taxonomy): Bacteria > Bacillati > Bacillota > Bacilli > Lactobacillales > Enterococcaceae > Enterococcus > Enterococcus sp. MSG3290. The sequence continues at coordinate 1,579,557 of NZ_CP187862.1, forward strand.
TCTGTTCTTCTGGCAAGCTCTTTCAGCGCAAAGGTGTCATCATAGACACTTTCAATGTGCCAATCTGCAACTTGTGCGGCTGGACAATCGCTCACAGGATCCAGCACACCTACTTTAAAGCCCATTTCTTTTGCACTAATCGCCATCATACGACCTAATTGACCGCCACCGACGATCCCGATCGTTGAACCAGGCAACAAAGGTTTAACCAAGTTGATCACTACTTTCTATAACAGTTTTAGCCAACATTGAACGTCTTTCAGCCAATTTAGCCTCCAATTCTAAATCATACATGGAAAGCATCTGTATCGCAAGTAGTCCAGCATTAATTGCTCCCGCTTTTCCGATTGCTGTAGTAGCTACAGGTACTCCTCCAGGCATTTGGACAATCGAAAGAAGCGAATCCAAACCATTTAATGTTCGTGATTGGACCGGTACACCGATAACCGGCAAAGTTGTTTTTGATGCGACCATACCCGGCAGATGCGCGGCTCCCCCTGCTCCTGCAATAATGATTTTGATTCCTTTTTTTCGAGCGTTTTGTGCATATTCAAACATCAAATCTGGGGTTCGATGAGCAGAAACGACCTTTTTTTCATAAGACACACCGAATTCATCCAATATTTGACATGCTTCTTTCATTGTTTCCCAATCTGAAGTACTCCCCATAATCACAGAGATTTTTGCTGTCATTGTTTTTCCTCCCAGTTTTTCTACATTCATATTTTAACAATCACTTTTTTTGATGTCAAAGAAATTTCGAATGTTAACAAAGAAAAACATTTTATTGTTCGTGTTTATTAAAGATGAAAAAAAGGAATGTGACAAAAGTTAGGTCACATTCCTTTTTATGGATAAACGGTGTTCTCCTGCCAACTCCTCGGTCACAAGGAACAATATTCAACAAACATGAGAAGCTGTTTTTTGAAATTGTTCCTTGTGACTCGGAGATGAACGGCAGGCTCACGACCTCTTCCTTCAACGGTGTTCAATCAGCTGACCCTCGGTATTAGCTCAAACAAACGGCAAAATACGAGGAACTATTTTTCCGTTTGTTTCTCTAATAATCAGGTCAAAATACTGATTTCACAACCTTTCTTTTGCTCTATTACTTCTTGAAGGCTTCTTCCAATATTTCTTCATCTTTTTTCAATCCATTAAAGATCAAATTCAATATGATAGCCGTAATGCTACTCATTACGATGCCATTTCCAGTGAACATTTGCATTGTTTGCGGCATTTGACTGAATAATGTCGGCGTAACATTGAAACCCAGCCCAAATCCAACAGAAACAGCAACGATCAATAGATTTTTATCATTGCTGAAATCAACTTCCAACAGCATACGGATTCCTTGGACTGCCACCATCCCGAACATGACTAACATTCCTCCACCAAGTACCGGCTCAGGGATGATTTGTGCTAACGCACCGATTTTAGGGAATAATCCTAAAACAATCAAGAAGAATGCAGAGAAATAGATGGGTTTTCTTGTTTTGATTCCCGAAAGTTGAACCAATCCGACATTTTGAGAAAAGCCAGTATAAGGGAATGTATTGAAAATACCGCCTAAGATAACGGCAAGTCCTTCTGCACGATATCCCTTTTTCAATTCTTCTTCTCCAACATTTTTCCCAGTAATGTCACCAAGTGCAAAATATACACCTGTTGATTCTACCATGCTGACCATGGAAATGATGATCATTAGTAAAATCGACCATACGTCGAAAGTTGGTTTACCAAAATAAAAGGGTTGTGGAACATGGAACAACGGCGCATCTCCAATCGCGCTCAGATCAATCATTCCCATGAAAGCAGCTAAGATGCTTCCTCCGACTAAACCAATCAATACCGCGATTGAACGAATGAACCCTTTTGCCAGCATTTGCACGCCTACAATTAGGAGAATCGTCACAAATGCAAGTAGCAGATTTGTTTTGTCACCAAAATCAGCTGCTGTTGCATTACCTCCACCCATTTTCTCGATTGCTACAGGAATCAAAGTCAAACCAATAACGGTGATAACCGTTCCTGTTACTATAGGAGGGAATAGTTTTTTAATTTTAGAAAAGACACCAGAAACTAACACAACAAAGATCCCAGAAGCGATAATAGATCCGTAGATAGCTCCTACTCCTTCATTGGTTCCGATCAAGATCAGTGGAGCTACTGCTTGGATCGCACATCCTAAAACGACAGGCAAGCCAATTCCGAAAAATCGGTTAACTGTCAATTGCAATAATGTCGCTAATCCACACATAAAGATATCAATTGAAATCAAATAAGTCATCTGTTCTTGATTAAAGCCTAGTCCTGTACCGATCAAAAGAGGCACCGCTACTGCTCCTGCATACATCGCTAGCAGATGCTGCAGCCCTAAAACCGCAGCTTTTCCATTTTGTGTTTCTTTTTCCACGATTATGCGTCCTCCTCAAGAAACTCAACTTGTCCATTCGTCAAGGAAGCAATACGCGCAAGAGAAACGACTCTCAATCCCATTTCTTCAAGTAACTGACGTCCATCTTGGAAAGACTTTTCGATGACGATCCCGATTCCTTCTACTTGAGCTCCAGCTTGCTGGCATAATTCGATCAATCCTTTTGCCGCTTGTCCGTTTGCCAAGAAATCGTCGATAATCAATACTTTGTCTTCTGAAGATAAGAATTTACGAGAAATAGAAATCGTACTTGTCACTTGTTTCGTAAAAGAATAAACAGAAGCTGTCAATAATTCTTCATCCATCGTCAAACTTTTTGCTTTTCTAGCGAAGATCATTGGAACATCTAATTCTTTTGCAGCAAATAAAGCTGGTGCGATCCCAGAAGCTTCAATGGTCACAACTTTCGTGATTCCTTGTTCTTTAAATACTTCTGCAAACCGTTTTCCCATTTGTTCCATCAATACAGGGTCTACTTGGTGAGTGACGAAGCTGTCGACTTTTAATACGCCCTCGCCTAATATACGTCCGTCTTTTTGAATACGTTCAACTAATTCTTTCACTTTATTTGCTCCTTTATCATTTATTAATACCGAAATAACCGCTTTTGTGCAAAAACCTACTATGTTTCTGTTAAAGAAAAACACCCTCCACTTTATCATAAGAAAAGAAGGGTGAAATAGCCAATCTTTTACTTATAGTCCAGCATTTACGGTACTGGCTAGAAACTGTCATCCATATTATGACGATATATAAGTAGGTATGTAAAACTAATAATAGTGTAAATTCATTTTCTTGCAACTGTTTTGCACGTGAAGGCAGTTTGCCATATTTGAATAAAAAATGTTGTTTCAAATATTGAAAACAGTCTAACACTACTTTCTGAAACTGACAACGTGGTTTACTTATTTTTTTGTAAAATCTAATGATTTTTAATGCATTATTCCTTTTTGTTCGGGTTTAAATAGTTATTTTTATTTTCTCCTATCTAAAAAAGCAGCCCACATAAAAAGAAGGCATGACAAAAAGCATGTCATAGCCCCTTTTTCCGAATAAATAGTGTTCAAAAGACAGCCTATCGGCAATAAGGCAAGATTTTATAAACTACGGGAAGTAATTTCTGTAAATCTATTCTTATTCTTTTAAGCTGACAAGCTCGTCAATCACTACTGCTTTTCCTGAAGCAATAGAATGATTTGCTGCGATTCCTGTCAAAATCGACAAAATACCATCTACGTGAGTTGCTGCCCGATTCCACGGATCTTCTTCTTTTTCTTCACCAAATAGATCATCTAATAAACGCGGATCTCCTCCGCCATGTCCGCCCGCTTCTTGTTCGACGATTACCTCATATAGCTCACCGAACATCGGATAGACATGGATGGACTGAAGAACGGCTGCTCCTTCATCCTTTTTATCTCCACCTGCATTGATGTAAGACTTTTCGATCACTTTCATTTCGATCCGTCCTTTGCTGCCATTGAAAGAAACATTGAATCCTTCCCACGGCATATACGCGTTTAGCGAATACGTCAAAATCGCACCAGTTTCATATTTGACCGTTACGCCTAGTGTATCTTCAATAGAGATATCATCGGAAAATACACTGCGGTCACGAATATATCCACTGTCTTTTTCTGCTTCTAAATACATTTCTCGCAATTCCTCATTGGCTGACAGGTCTATAGCAAATGGATCAGTTTTAGCTAGTTCGCTTCCATAGCATCGACTGTAAAATGTTTCTACTCCGCGTTTCTCCGCATTATGCATCCCATAAAAGTTTAATCCACCGAATGCAAATACCTTTTTGGGACGGCTGTTCAACCAAAAATTCACTAGATCAAAATGATGGGTAGATTTATGAACAAGAAGCCCGCCGCTATTGTGCTTATTTCGATGCCATCTTCTGAAATAATCTGCCCCGTGTTGCGTATTTAACAGCCATTCGAAGTGGATAGAAAACACATCACCAATCACATCACTTTCTATCAGTTCCTTTATCTTCGTGTGATACGGTGCATAACGATAATTGAAAGTGACTCGCAGGCTTCTTCCCGTCTGTTTTTGGACCGTTATTATTTCTTGAGCTTTTTCCTCATCGATAGTCAGAGGTTTTTCGCAAATAACATCATATCCTTTTTTCATTGCACGAATGATATAATCATGATGCGTTCGATCTACTGACGTAATAATGACTTCAGCCGGCCGTACGTCATCCAGTAGTTGCTCAAATTGTGATGGCATACATGTCTTTACTTTTTTCTGTCCATACTTGTTCACAAGTATCCGATTTGCATAATCCATCCTTGTTTGAGATACATCACAAAAACCGACTAGTTCACAAGTTTGATGATACGTAGAGGCAATTGCCTCATAAAAAAAACGCGCTCTCCCACCAAGTCCGACTTGTACATATTTTTTCTTCATTTAAAGTCATTCTCCTTTTCTTTTAAGCAAAATACTGTGACAAATGGCAGCCCTGGATACAGTAATGCAGTGAGTAAAAAATCATGCTGTATACACCAGAACAGTCCATACAAAAGGCATAAATACCACAGAAACCCTTTGACGTTTTTTGACAACAGCCAGATATTCCTTTTGATCAAATAAACAAGACTATCTGCTTTATCTTCTTTGCAGATATCAATTAGCGTACTAAAAAAACTATGGGATACAAAAAGCAACAGACACAATAGAAAAGGAATCAGATACCAAGCTCCAATCTTTCCCACTAATAAATACCAATCAACTGCAAAAATAATGACAAACAGCTGAAACAACGTAATGATGAAACACATCCGTTTGATTTTTTCTTTCCTCCAACATACCTTTTTTTCTGCCAAGTAATGGACAGATAGATAATAAGAAGGATACATCATCAAAAAATAAATCAGATAGACAACACGAGCAGACAGCACTAATCCTAAAGTGAACAAACACCCTAGAACTAAAGCGAAAAGAGCATTACTGATAAGACTGGTTAAAAAAATCCGACAGAAATAGTAGTTGAGCTTGTAAAGAAACATCTCTTCTATTGGCTTTTTCATATTCAGCCCTTCAGACCGCTTGTACTGATCCCCTGGACAAGATATTTATTGAAGAATAAGAAAATCAGAAAAACCGGTAGCAGCGACAACGTAGACATCGCAAACATACTCGCGTAAGTCGTACTAGATCCAGCGTCTGCAAATAATTTGATGGCAATCGATACCGTGTAAGATCTCGGCTTGTTTAAATAAATCAATGGTCCCATGAAGTCGTCCCATTTCCAATAAAACTGGATGATGATCGTCGTGATGATCGAAGGTTTCAGCAAAGGAAAAATAATTTTGGTAAAGACACTATACTTGCTGCATCCGTCAATAATCGCTGATTCATCTAACTCTTTGGGGATGCTGACCATGAATTGCATGATCTGGTAAATGAAAAATGCTTGTCCAAAAAAATGTGGTAAAATCAGCGGCACATACGTCCCAACCAAATTCAGCCGATTGTAAATAATAAACTGCGGAATCAAAATCACTTGTGCAGGAATCATCATCGTTACTAACATGACGACGAACCAGAATCTTTTTCCTTTGAAATCGATTCTCGATAATGCGTAAGCAATACAAGTCGAGCTCAGAACTGTCCCTATCGTCGAAACTGCAGAGATGACAAACGAATTCCTAAAGAAAGTAAAAAATGAAATTCCAGCAAACCCCGCCCATCCTTTTGCGTAATTTTCCCATTGAAAAGTCTCTGGAATCAAATTCAGCGAACCACTCAGAATCTCTTGATCCGTTTTAAAAGAACCTGCGATCATCCATAAGACCGGATAAATCATGACTAGACCTAATAGCAAAATAAAACCGTATTGAAACCATTTCGTTACTGTATTATTCATTTCTTCCTCCTCTCATTCACACAACGACCCATTTTTTTGATGATTTGAAAATCAGAAAGGTGACAGCTCCCATAATCAACAGCATGATCCACGAAATAGCACTAGCATACCCCATAGAATTAAAAGAAAAAGCTTGGTTATACACATAAAGAGCATAAAAGTTCGTGGCATCATTCGGACCACCTTGGGTAATGATAAATGCCTGCGTAAAAGTCATAAACGCCGCGATTGTCTGCATAACCAAGTTATACAAAATGATCGGCGAAAGAAGAGGTAACGTGATCTTGTAAAACGTCTGCCATTTGTTCGCTCCATCGATCTCTGCCGCTTCATAATACGAGCCTGGGATCTCTTTGATACCTGCAGCAAAGATGATCATTGCCGAACCGAATTGCCAAGCAGACATCAAAACAAGAGGGATCATGACCAGTTTTTGATCGCTAAACCAGGAAAGCGCAGGTGCGCCTAATCGTTCCAGAAAAATATTCACTAACCCGTTTTTAGAAAACAACTCCCGCCAAACTAGAGCGATAGAAATACTGCCACCGATCAAACTAGGCACATAATACAAAGAACGAAAGAAAGTCGTTCCTTTGATATTCCTCGTTAAAAGATAAGCAATCAATAGACCAAAGATCAGTTTCACAGGTACAGATGCAAATACATAGAGAAAAGTGACTCGGATGGAGTTCAAAAAACGGGCATCACTCAGCATCTTTATATAATTATCCAAGCCGATCCATGAGACTGGATTTCCCAAACGATAATCGGTGAATGAATAATAAAGTGACAAGATCATCGGTATCACTGTTATCAATAGAAATCCTAGGATGAATGGAGAAGCAAATACGTAACCGACCACATTGTCTTGATCCAAGAACCGTTTTAGTTTTTCTTTTTTCATGCCTTCCTCCTGCTGCTATCCTAGAATGTTTGACGCAAACTCATAAAGACTCTCTGCTGCTTCTTCTGCTGTTACTTCTTCATAAATGACTTTTTCAACTAAAAGATTGTATTGGTCTTGAATTTCCGGATTCAAAGCACTATCAAAGACATTCACTTCGCCGTTGTCCATATCGGAAATCATTTCTAAATAGTCAAATGTCGCTTGCAAAGTTGCATCATCTGCACGAGCGAGCTGTTCTCGAATATTCGACATGATTGGCACACCACGTTCTCCTTTTAAAATTTCATTGGCTTCTTCACTGTTTTGAAAGAAATCAATAAACTTAGCAGCTTCTTCTTTATGGGCTGAGCTTTTTGCCATACTCAGCATTTGCGAAGAACGTAAAGGGATACCAGATTCTCCATCTGCTTTTCTGCGAGGTGGATTAATCAACTGAATCTCCATATCTTCAGGCGCTCCTGACAATATTTCTGTCAACTGGTTACTTGATAGAAACACCATTGCCGCTTCTCTATCCCTAACCGCCTGAAAAGACAGATCCGTCGTACTTGCAGCTCCACCACCTGGTTCCGGATGGGCACCTTTGTCTACCAGATTTTTACGCAGCTGGAAAAAATCTGTTAGATAGTCTGGATTTTCAAATCCCAAGCTGTTAGATAGATCTTCCCGATTATAAAAATTCAATCCTTTCTCAACTTGTGGTATTTGAATAATACAGCCAGCTATAAAATCTTCGAATCTTGAAATAGCATAGATTCCTAATTCTTCAGTGATTTGATAGCTGATTTGTTCAAATTCATCCCATGTCCAATTTGAAGCAGGTTCAGGGATATTTAATTGTTCAAATATATTTTTATTGTAAGCAATCGCAAACGAATTCACCCCGTTAGACAGTCCAACTAATTGCCCATCGTAAGTCGTCGTTGCTAAATAGGATTCATCTGCATTAGAAATATCAATTATCCCTTGCTCCACATATTCATCTAATGGTTCAATCTGATTGATGTATTGAGGAAATTGATTGTTCAGTTGGAAAATGTCCCAGATATCATCTGATGCTGCTAGTGTACTTAATTTTGTGTAATATCCTTCATAATCATAAAATTCATAATCGATCGTCACATGGGGATTTTTTTCTTCATAAAGCTCGATTACTTTTACTGTTGCATCGTGTCGGACTTGCGAACCCCACCAAGCCATGTTCAGCGTGATTTTTTTGTCATCTTCTTGCCCACAAGCCGTCAAGAAGAATAACATAACACTTAAAGCTAAGATGATTCTCATTCTTTTCTTCATTCTCTGCACCTCTACTTCCATTGTTATTTTTCAATATACTGTATTTTTATACAGAACATATTTATTAAACGATCTTTTTCAAGGGGAATAAAAACCAAGACTTGCCTTATCGTTCTGCCTAGGATGAACAACTCAATACTTTCAAGGAAAATTAGATAGTGCTGATTCTTCTTTCATCGCTAAAAACACTTCTTGCTTCAATGATGGGAGGATAATTACGCAAAGAAAAAAGGATATCAGACAACTGCCCAATATCCTTGACATAGCTAAATAAGCATGCTTCTTCGTGTACGCTCTTCCCTAAAAAACAGAAAAATAACTAGTAATTCTGTATGAAATTAGGTACAATATACACGTCGATGCACAAGCATTGACTATGGCAACTTGATTGGTCAGTTCCCGCTGACTTTTCAAGCCCCGACAATTTAGCTGCTACTAAATTGTCGGGTGCCTTTTTTAGTTTTTATTCGTTTTTCATTCTATAGAAAGCGCTTCAATAAATCAAGACATTTTTTTGTTAGAATGCTAATAATAACAAAAGGTTTTAACTCTTCTTATGTACATTACAGATAAAAAAACAAAAAAATTTCTCTTTTTTTTGAATTCTGAACAAATAGTACTGGAGTACAAAAGACGAGGAAGAGCCACTATCTGCTCTTCCTCGTCTTTTGATTCTCACCTGTTATTCATGATTCTTTTTCTCAGTTTCCCGATATTTTTCCATTTTACGACTAAAAAGCTCTCCGCTACTTGGTGGCGTATATGTGATGGCATTTGCTCCTGCTTGAATGGTCTCAGCAATACTTTCTTCCGTTGGACCACCTGTCGCAATGATAGGAAGTTCAGGATATTTTTTACGAAAATGGCGTACTGCGTCTGCAGTTTCTTTACCTGCACTGATATTGATAATCGAAATACCAGCTGCTAACTTTTCATCTATTTCTGTATATTTCGACGTTACCGTACTGATAACTGGAATATCAACTACTCGACAAACTTCTTTTACTGTCTCTAAAGGCGTAGGACCGTTCAAAACGACCCCTAACGAACCTTGCGCTTCTGCGAACATGCTCATGTAGGAAGAACGAGCACCTTGTGTCAAACCACCACCTACACCGGAGAAAACTGGAATGTCAGCTGCCTCAATAATGCTTTTAGTAATCGCTGGATGAGGTGTAAAAGGATACACAGCAATTACTGCATTCGCATTTGTATTACGTATGATCGCAATATCCGTAGTAAAGATGATCGAACGGATCAATTTTCCAAATATCTTGATCCCGCTTGCTTCTAAAATGATTTCCGGTACTCTTACGATATCTTTTCTCAATTCCGTCATGATTTCTGGCGTAAATTGTTCTGCCATCAGCCACTTCTCCTTTGCTATCTCCGGTCATACTGATTCAATTGATACGTCTCGATGACCTGGATGATTTTTTGCGCATAACCGGGGTCTGTCGCATAACCTGCATCTTGCAATGCTTGTGCGGCTTCCTGATAGTTGGTGGCCGTAATCACTTTTTCATACAGCGCAGGATTCCAATCTACTCCTTGGACGAACAGTTGTGTATGGTCATCCATGGACTGTTCCCATGAATCATACACTTTGAAGTCTCCTTGGATAGTTATCCATTCTTCGTTAACAAATTCCTTTGTTTCCAGGCTTACTTTCTTCTGATCCCCATAAGCCTTGATCCCGAAAAGATTATTGTATTTGCTAGCCAAGGTACTTTTTCCCCAATTTGATTCTAATATAGCTTGTCCTAAAATGATACTAGGAAGCACTCCATAACCATCTTGTAGTTCTTGGGCATGCGGAACAAGCCGTTCAATAAATTGCTGATGGGATTGCGCTTCATTTTCTTGCTGATTATCAGTAAAAGGAGAAGACAGATTCTTCAAGGAAAAAACAAAGGCTAAGAGTATCACTGCTACACCGGCAACCACTGCTGGCCAACGGATATTCTTGCGCTTTTGCTTTTTCCACTTTTTTTTCGCCATGATCAATTCCTACTTTTCATTTAATTCATTCAGATATTCTTCTAGCGTCAATTGGTGTTTGGTGATATACTCAGCATTTTCTTTACCGACATAACGTAAGTGCCAAGGTTCATATGTGATCTTAGTTATATCTTCGTGTCCTTTTGGATAACGAACGATAAATCCATACTGCGCAGCATTATCTGCGATCCATTTAGCTCCAGGCTGATCTCCGTAACTTGCATCCAATACAGTAGAAGGATAACTGTTGTACCAGTTTTGATCGACGACATCGACTGCCAGACCTGTGTGGTGTTCGCTGTATCCTGGCTCCGTAATCGTTTCTTTAGTAATCTTTGTCGCCTCCTCTTCTGATACACCTTGACGACTCATCACATCTTGGACATTTTGTTCGAAAACTTGTTGTTGGGATGATACAGACCGGTAAGCTGAGACCATCACTAATGGAAATCCAGCTGCTTCAGCAGCCTTGGCAAATGCTTCATATTCTGGAGCAATGCGTTTGTCGATCAAGTATCCGTTACTTAATGATGCCAATTGAGTAGACTCATCGATTTCTTTTTCTAATTTGTGATCTGGACCAACCAAAACTAGCTTCCAATCGTCTGTTTTAACATCTGGCAATTGTTTGGACGTACTATCTTTTGTTTCTTTGTCCTTTACCTTGCTGCTGGTTATTTGACTGTTCTTTTCTTTACTAGCAGTTGTTTTGGTGCTTGTTCGTTCGACTGCTTGATTGCCGGCTTGAACATGCGAATCATCATCGCTAAAAATAACATAGCCCATTGCTGCGATCATAATCACAACTGCTCCAAATCCTAAAAATTTATTCACTTGAAAAATCCTTTCGTTGTTCTTCACGTTCCCCATTCGCCTCATGAACGTAAGTTTCTTCCAGATTTTCATTCACCCAATCGAGAAGTTCGATTTTTTCTCCTTCGATCTGTTTTTGAACATCTGCTGGCAGACGAAAATTCAAAATATCATCATAGCCCCATTCATCATATTGAATACTTACTTTCAAGTCAAGGTATCTACCAGCCTGCTGATTATTTTTCAAAGGGATCAGCTCGACTTTTGCTGCTTTGCTGCTAAGCCATTTTTGCGCGATGCGTGTTTTGATTTGCTTGTACTCTGCAACGGCAACGTTTCGTTTTTCGGGAAAAATAATCGTTTGACGCAAAATCTTTTGCGTTAGCATCCATTCATAATCAGTGAAAAGATTTTTTACTTTCTGCATCGCTTCAGATGGCAGGTTTTTCTCGCCATCTTTCCATTTTTGCCATTGTTCTGGACTGATCAGCAAGTATTCATCTAAAAAATTTTTTTCAGTTTCAAACTGTTCTAATAATACACTCATAATAAGATCAATATATACTTGATGCACGTTTATCCCCTCCTTTTAACTATTCTACTTAAGTTTTGATCAAAAAGCACCTCTTAAATCGCTGCTTTCATTTTTTTTAATGTTTCAAGTCCTCTCCCCTTTATTCTTCGTGATTTTTGTTATAATAATAGACAGACAAGAAACTCAATCCAACTATGAAGGAGCGTTTTCAGATGAAAAAATATCAATGGGGAATCGTGGGTCTCGGTACCATCGCACATGAGTTTGCCGAAAGCTTCAATCAAGAGACGAGCGAACTAACAGCAGTTGCTTCCAGAACTTCAGAAAAAGCGGAAAACTTCGCTCACCGTTACAACATTCCAAAAGCTTACGGAAGCTATCAAGAAATGTTAGACGATGCTGAAATCGACATCGTGTACATTGCTGTACCAAATAGACAGCATATCGACCATATCTTGGCAGCATTGGAAGCAGGCAAACACGTTCTATGTGAAAAAGCCATCACGATGAATAAAAAAGAACTGGCTGACGCTATGCGCTTAGCAGAAGAAAAGAATTTGATCTTAGCAGAAGCGATGACAATCTTCAACATGCCACTTTATCAGCAGTTACGCTCAATAATGGATACAGGAAAACTGGGGGCTTTAAAAATGATCCAAGCACCTTTCGGCAGTTACAAAGAACCAGACCCTAAAAACCGGTTCTTCAATCCAGAATTAGCTGGAGGAGCTCTGTTGGATATCGGTACGTATGCTGTATCTTTCGCTCGTTTCTTTTTGAGCTCTCAACCTGAAGTAGTTGCCTCTACAATGGTTCCTTTTGAAACAGGCGTGGACGAACAATCCGTCACTATCTTGCGTAACAAAGAAAATGAACTTGCTGCTGTCAGCTTGACTTTTCAGGCAAAAATGCCAAAAGTCGGTATCGTTGCCTTTGAGAACGGTTATGTGACGATTGCAGATTACCCGCGTGCTGATCGTGCGGAGATCTTATTTACAGATGGTACAAAGGAATTCATCGAAAGCGGGAATACATCTGAAGCAATGAATTACGAAATAAAGAATATGGTACACATGATTGAAGGTGACTTGCCCAATCGCTCTCTCTTCTTGACAAAAGATGTCATCGAAATCTTGGATCAAATGCAAGTTCTATGGAAAAATATGTAATTTTAAAAGGTTGTGAAAAAGCTGTTCTGCATCAAGTAATAAGAACAGCCAAACAAAAATAGCTCCTCCTATTTTTCGTTTGGCTGGACTTATTACCGCAGAGGCAAGCTTTTGAACACCGTTTAAGAAAGAGGTCGTGAGCCTGCCGTTCAGCTCCGAGTCACAAGGAGCAATTTCAAAAAACAGCTTCTCATGTTTGTTGAATATTGTAACTTGTGACCGAGGAGTTGGCAGGAGAACACCGTTTAAGGAAGAGGTCGTGAGCCTGCCGTTCAGCTCCGAGTCACAAGGAGCAATTTCAAAAAACAGCTTCTCATGTTTGTTGAATATTGTAACTTGTGACCGAGGAGTTGGCAGGAGAACACCGTTTAAGGAAGAGGTTGTGAAATCAGCTTTTTGACCTGAATATTAGCTGAATTCACAACCTCTATTTTTGGATTTTTTGTTGGGAGAATTCTGCCTTGATTTCAATAAAACTTTTAAAAGACTGCAAAAACTGGAACAATTCTGCTCGATCCTCGAATTCAGGGCGACTAGTCGGCAGAGGCATTTGCCGATACAATACATAAACTTCTTCAATACGTGCTAAAATTTGTCTGCCATCATTTGACTCTGAAAATGTTTCTGCAGTATAAATCAATAAACCATAGATATGTTTTCCATAATAAGCTGGTTGCTGGATTCTCTCTAGATTTTCCAGCATGTCTTTAATCACATTGGCCTGTGCTCTTCTCATAGAGAAGTAAGTTTCGTAGTATAGCGGCTGTCTGAGCCAGTAGTTTTCTTGATGTTCTCTGGCATCTTCTTGGCTTTCGCGAATGAATGTCAGTAAATGTTCGCATTTGATCTGCACATCTTCTTTATTTTCTGATAAAAGAAATTCTGCCATTTGTCTCAAAATATTTCGAAATTCTTTTTCGATCTGTATTTGGTTTTCCTTCAGCTGCTTCGTACGATCAGGCATGTAAACATTTGCAAGCAAAGCAAATACTAATCCAATCGCCATTAATCCCGCTTCATTGCCGATCAGCTGCCAAGACATGTTTTCCTCCACTAAATAATGAGTGACCAAAACCGAATTTACTACGATCCCTTCGGTTAATTTGAAGCGAGAGGCAAGCGGGATGAACAGGAATAAAAAAAGACTGAAGCCAAAAATAGTATACCCAACAGCAAAAAAACTGAACAGTGCTGTTGCCGTAGCTAATATAAAGGCTGCGATTCGATTCATGCCCGTACGCAATGTAGAGCGCTTGGTATTTCCTACACTTAATAATGCAATGATCCCTGCAGCTGGCCAATACAACAGCGATAAGCTACCCGCTGTGACCATCGAAAAGAAGACACTGATCACTGTTTTGACTGTTCGCATTCCTATACGCATTTACTTCCCCCTTTTTTTATTTTAATTATACTTGAATAATGAAAAACTAGCTATCAGACAAAAGTTTAGGTATGATAGTAAAAAGACCAAAAAGGAGAATCTCTATGCAATTTGGCCGTTTTCGACTAGGTATGCGTACGATCAAAAGTGCCTTAGCTGTTTTTTTATGTATCTTGTTTTTTCATTTGACTCAACGAGGAATCCCGATGATTGCTGCATTATCTGCTGTTTTTTCTTTGCGTCAGGACTTGACTACAACCGTTTCTTTTGGAAAGTCTAGGATCATCGGCAATACATTAGGTGGTACATTAGCTATCATTTATTTTTTTGTCAAAAGCTATTTTCACAATGATTTTTTGGTAGAATTGATCTTGCTTCCTATTCTAGTTATTATTGTGATCGTCGTGTCAGATGGTATTAACAATAATTCCGGTATCATTTCCGCAATCGCTACGTTGTTGCTGATTGCGTTGAGCATCCCTCAAGGCGAATCCGCTTTGTATGCTATCCAACGTGTACTAGATACTTTTATAGGGACATTCATTGCAATCGGTATCAATTTCTTTCTTCGTCCTCCTGAAACAGAAAAGAAGGAAGAACTATCAGAAGATTTGGTCGAACTCCAAAAGAAAGAACGATTGCTAAGAACAAATTTACAAGAGATAGAAGCTAAGATCCAAAAACAAAAGAAAAATAGCGAGGACTAATTTTCTTTTGCAATAAAATAAAAAAATGGAGAGAAGAACTTTAAAAAGTCTTCCTCCATTTTTGATTGAACGGTGAAGTGTACTACTTTATTCTTCATTCATCGAGTTTTGTTCTGCCTCTTTTGGCGCTTCATACATATTTACTTGGCTAGTAGTCCCACGTGTCGACAAATTCTCTACGATTTCCTTCAAGTCAAGTCCTGTTGTCGCTTTTAGTGTTTCTTGAGTAGAAGAAAGCAAATTTGTGGCATAATTTGTCACTCGGTTCGCTCCACTGGTTTCTCCTGAACTGCTTCCTGTATCGACAACAGAGATTTTTTCGATATTTCCTAGCGGCTGTGCTGCTTCGCGCATCAATCGCGGTAGCATATCGATAACCATACTCAAGACAGCTGCTTCGCCATATTCCTTGAAGGCATTGGCGATCTTTTGTTTTGCTTCGGCTTCGGCTTTTCCTTTTGCTAGTGCTGCTTCGGCTTCTGCTTGTCCAGCTAAACGTGTCTTATTGGCTTCCGCTTCTGCCAGTGCTTCCACACGGAATCGTTCTGCTTCGGCTTCAGTCACTTCTTTGACTTTTTGAGCTTGTGCTTCTTGTTCTTTAGCGTACCGATCGGCATCTGCTTTTTTCTTCACTTCCGAATCATATTGCTTTTCACGACGTGTGATTTCTTTTTCTTCCAGTTCGATTTGTTTTTGACGTTCTACGATTTTAATCTGCATTTCCTGTTCGATTACTTGTTGTTGTGCTCGGGCACTTTCTAAATTGTAGGCTTGGTCTGCTTTTGCTTTAGCAACATCTTGTTCTTGTTTGTAGGTTGCTAATTTCAGTTCTTTTTCTTTTAATGATTCTGCGATCTCTGTTTGTCGCTGTAATTCAGCTGCTTGTGATTCTTTTTCTGCTTGAGCTTTTTTGATACGCGTTTCTTTTAGAGCTTCCGCTTCTGCTATATCTGCATCTCTTTTGACTTGGGCGATTCTTGGTTTCCCTAAAGAGTCAAGATAACCGTTTTTGTCTCTGACCTCTTTGATAGTGAAAGAAACGATGATCAACCCCATTTTTGCAAGGTCTACAGAAGCGACTTCTTGTACGCTTTGACTGAACTTATCGCGATTTTGATAGATTTCTTCTACAGTCATAGAACCAAGAATCGAGCGCAAGTGTCCTTCTAATACTTCTCTTGCTTCATTTTCCAGTTCTTCTCTTGTCTTGCCTAAAAACTGTTCTGCTGCTGTAGCAATCTCTTCTACAGATGAACCGATTTTGATGATCGAAGTACCATCACACATCACCGGTACGCCTTGCTCCGTATACACTTCAGGGGTGGAGACGTCCAATTTACTCGATAATAGACTGATCCGATTCGAACGTTGAAAAACCGGCAAGACGAATGCGCCACCTCCACGCACAATTTTGATTTTGTTATTGCTTTCATCAATGTGCACATTTTTGCTTCCTAAATAACTTCCACTGATGATCAACGCTTCATCCGGTTTTGCTGTCTGGTACTTCGCTACAAAGACGATCAGCAACATCAGTAAAATCAAAGCTGCAATTGCGATCGCGATAAAAACAACTGGTATTTCCATTTAACACACGCTCCTTTAAGCTTTTATCATGCTTTCATAAGGCATGACATAACAGATTCTTTCCTTGATCTCAATGATCAATACTTTCGTTCCCCGCTCAGCTGTCTGTTCTTGGGGGCTGTAAAAACAAGCTGGACGACTAATGGAACCGGTAACACTTTTCAACTGAATTTCTCCCATACCTCGTACAGGGATCGGTGTGATCACAACAGCTACTTGTCCTTCCAGAGTTTTTTCAGAAGACGACATCGTTGATTCGGCATGTTTCATCGGCATCAATATATAGAAATTAAGCAAAAATACCAACACTATCGATATGCCTCCACTAGCAATAAATAAAAATAAAGATGATTGATCTGTTAAACGCTCACCTAGAAAACCAAATAAGCTTGTGAAAGTTAACCAAGGGATAATAAGCATCGGATCAAGCGGGCCATCAAAATCGAATACATCTCCAAAAATAATCAATAGGACTGCCAATCCTGCACAAATCAGCAATGTATACCAATAAATCGTCTCAAGTGCGATTCCCCCTATCATATACACGCCTCCTTCCATTTCTACGTCTATCATACCAATGTTTGAAAATTCTGTATAGCTTCTTTTACCGACTCAGTGGTGTTTTTTATAGGAAGGTTGTGTTTATCGTTGACAATTTGTTAAATTTTTGTTTTCATGTTAAAATTTTCACAATAAATTCTTTCGAGGTAGCCTATGTTTCCTTTTTTTAAGAAAAAACCATTAAAGCTCCAGAACACGATCATCCTTGTCGTTTGTTTCTCCACATTCGTTTCTTTGATTGTTTCTGCCATATTGATCAGGAATTTTATTCTTTCGATGAACCGATCTAGTGTGTCAGATAGAATCTCTAGCATTGCTAAAATCGTTGCCAATGATAAACTCATCCAAAAAAAGCTGCAGACTGGTGACCCGACACATGCGATTCAAGGAATAACAAATGAAATCATGATTGCATCGAATTTAGATTTTATCGTTGTCATGGACCCTGAAGGCATTCGATATTCTCACGCAGACCCAAGTTACATCGGTCTTCCTTTCTCAAGTCATGAAGATGTGAAAAAAGTGATTGGAGGACAAGAATTTTTCTCTGAAAAAGAAGGAATGTTAGGGTTCGGCTTCCGCTATTTCGTCCCTATTTATTATGATCAAGAGATTATTGGTGCAGTTTGTGTTGGCTTAACAAACAACACGATTGACAATCAAGTCAAAGATGGACAAAAAATGATTGTTTTTTCATTGATTATTGGACTTAGCGTAGGCATCATAGGCGCCGTTTTTCTTGCCCAAAAAATGAAAAAAGTACTGCTTGGACTTGAACCACAAGAAATAGCAGAACAGTTAAGTGAAAAAACGATTATCGAAAATGAAGTAGATGAAGGAATCTTAGCCATCTCTTCTGATAAAACTATCCTCTTGATCAATACACCTGCAAAAAACATTTTCTACCAAACAGAGCAGCTACTGGATTTCGAAGTAGGAAAAAAAATCAGTGATAATCTATATGACGTTTTGTTTAAAGAGACGATTGAGCATCAAACGACCGTTCGCACTCAATCCATGTATTTAAATGGGATAGAAACTATTTCTAGCGTTACACCTCTTTTTAGCAATGACCGGTTTTTAGGAGCAGTCGCAACTTTGCGGAACCGATCGGAAGTAATGAAATTAATGGAGGAGCTTGGGGGGACGAAACAATATATAAACTCCATGAGAGCTCAAACCCATGAATTCATGAATAAACTTCATGTCATTTCTGGTTTGATTGATTTGAAGAAGTATGAAGAAGTCACCCATTTTATCCAGCAGCTAAATCAAAATTATAAAAAAGAGATTGGCCAAGTCTCAAGTCTGATCAAAGTACCTGCAATTGCCGGTTTTTTATTAGGCAAAATAAACGAAGCCAAAGAACAATCTGTTGAAATGCTGTTAGAAAGCGATTCTTTTATCCCTAAAATGGAGATGGATGACTCCATCCATTCACTTTTGCAAGTGTTAGGGAACTTACTTGATAATGCAAAAGAAGCCGTGCTACAAAAACATGAAAGAAACGGACAGGTCCGGATTCATTTAAACTATGACACAGAAGCTGAAGTATTCATCGTGACCGTCTGCGATGACGGTGTCGGAATATCAGAAGAAATCTCAGAAAAAATATTTACGCTAGGTTTTTCGACGAAGGGAATCAATCGTGGGTTTGGATTGAATCTCATCCATTCAATCGTCAAACGCCACGGTGGATTTTTAGAATTTTCCAAACAAACAAATGGTGGTACAATCGTCTATCTAGAATTACCAAAAAAGGAAGATCAAAATGATGACAAATGTCCTGATAATCGAAGATGATCCAATGGTTGCAGAATTGAATCGTACTTTTGTGGAAAGTATCCCTAATATGAACGTAATCGAAAGTTTCAGAAATGTAGAAGAAGGAAAAAAATATTTCAGACAAAAAAACGCAGATCTGCTGCTGCTTGATGTATACATGCCTGGCGAAAGTGGTATCCATTTTTTATCTTGGCTTAGACAGCAAGGAAATGATATCCCAGTGATTTTGATCACTGCTGCAGATGATATCGAAACCATAAAGAATGTGATCCGCTACGGTGCCTTAGATTATTTGATCAAACCGTTCACTTTGCAACGTTTTCAGCTGGCGATCGAAAAGTATCTTGCTTTCTCTCAGACAATCCAAACGACTGAAAAAGCCGATCAGAAATTGATCGATCAAGTATTCAACCACACCACTCCCATTCACGAAATACCATCATTCATCGATTTGCCTAAAGGTCTGTCAAAACTGACTTTAAAAAAAATAAGTGCATTTATTCTAAAAGAAGATACTATTTTTTCAACAAAAGAACTGGCTCAAAAAAGCTCACTGTCACGTATATCCGTCAAGAAATATTTGAATTTTTTAGTAGAACAAGATATATTGAACGAAAGAATCAAATATTTGGAAATCGGCCGGCCGCTAACCTGTTATGAATTGACAAATAATGGACGGAAAAAGCTCACAGATTACTGTTGAGTCATCGAATTATCCCATACAAAATAGTCCAAGTATACAGAAGTAACAACTGTTTACTTGGACTATTTTTAAACATTTTATTGACGAATATCCATGTTTTCTTATCTTAATTGACGGGCTTTAGGAAGAGATACCTCATTTTTCGTTTTTCCAGTTTCTATTATTTCACGAAAGTTCTCGAAACTTGTCGAAATCATATTTGATAATGCCTCATCTGTATTTGAACCTACATGCGGGGTTACAAGAACTCTAGGGTACATTTCTACTAATTGCTGGATAGCAGGGTCTGGAATCGTCTCCCATGGCTTGAAGGATCGGAAAAAAACCTCTGTTTCATTTGCAAAAACATCGGTTGCAAAACCAGCTAAATGATTGCTTTTCAAAGCTCTTAAAATAGCTTCATTATCTTGAAGCTCTCCACGGGCTGTATTAATCAAGATGCTGCCTTTTTTCATTTGAGCTAAAAATCCTTCATTGATCATTTGATCGTTTTCACCTGGGATATGAGGTACATGAATACTGACAATATCGCTTTTGGCTAATAACTCTTCAAGCGAGTGGAACGTCAATACTTTTTTAGCAGCTTCTGTCTGATGAATATCGTAGCCGATCACTTTGGCTCCTAGTCCCTTAAACAAAACAGCTTCCGTCAACCCTATCCTGCCTGTTCCTATGATCCCTACTGTGCAATTTCTGATTTCACGACTAAACATTTGCTCATCCACTCGAAAATCTTTGAAAGATGTTCGGATCGTCGTATACGCAGTATTTCTCAAAAGCATCATGGCAAAAGTCAAAGATAACTCTGCTATCGCATTTGGCGAATACGATGGTACACGGGCTACTGTCATACCAAAATCAGCTGCCGCTTGTAGATCGATATGATTGACTCCCACAGTCCGTGTAAAAACATAACGAATCCCATATTCCTGCATTTTTGCAAGATTGGTCTCATCTGCTATACAATTTCCCCTCAACAATACAGCATCATGGTCCTTTGCTGACACGATATTGTCATGTGTCAACAGTTCTTCATAAAGACTGAGATCATAATGGTAAATATTCAATTTTTCAAAAAAATCTATCTCGTTCGGACGAACACCGTAACATGCGATTCTCATACTTTCTTCCTCCATTTCTTATGAAAATAAACCTATGCCATGAATCATTTGTAATACAACGATCCATACAGGTGTCAGTACCACAGCAAAAATAGTTGACAGTAAGGATGCATTGGAGGCTAAAAGTGCCTCCCTATCAAAACTGATAGCATAGGCTGCTGCCACTGTTGCAGCTGGTGTAGCCATCATGATAACGATTGTTGCCAGTGCTTCAAAATTGACTGGTAGAATATTCGTTGCCGTCAAAACTGCTAGAATCACGATATTCAATGCAGGTACAAATACCACTTTGACTAGACTGTAATACCATGAAGTTTTTTCAGATGCAGCTTTTTTGAAGCTTACTTCACCTAATGTTGCGCCGATTGCTAGCCACGCCAATGGTGAACTTAAACCAGCTAAATAATCCATCGGCTGAAATAGCCACGGTGCAGTCTGGTCAATTCGCAAAAACGCTACTTGGCTTATCTCTCCTTCTGCACCTGTAACTGACACTTGTGGCAGATACCCTTGGAACAGCCAAATGAAAAGGCCGGCAAAAGTAGCGATAATGATTGGATTGACGAACATCGCTTTGATATTTTTAGCTTCCATCTTCAAGCCACTCATTTTTATGTATCCATAAGAATACAAAAAGATTCGGTAGCCAATATTGAAAATTGAGGAATACATCACGCCGACAGGACCATAAATCGCACTGACGATAGGCGTTCCGAAAAAGGTCGTAGAACCAAAGATCGTCAGGACACGCAACGTTGTTTGCTTATCCCCTTTATAGCTTAAGAAAAAAGGTTTTGAAACTAGAATAAGAATAATATAAATAACTAATCCCCAAATCAAGACATTGATTCCTTGCATCAGTAATTCTGTATTGATATCTTGCATGAAAGCTCGAAATGCCAGTGCTGGCAAAGCCACTGTTAAGACGACTTTCGATAGAATTTTTCCAACAGATTCAGAAAAAATCCCCTTTTTTCTACAAACAAACCCTAATAATATAATAAAAACTGTTGAAGTGATTGCACTGACAATCGACATATCTGTCAAAGTCGATCGAAAAATGTCAAATAAGTTCATCTTTCTCCTCCTAATTATGTTCATTTATTCACAATAAAAAACGCTTTTATTTTGCTAATACGTATTAACATTTTTAATTTTATCTTTACATTGTTACTTATTGAACAATAGGAAATTAAAGAAACTTTTGAAACTTATGTAAAGTGATTTTTACTAGAACACAAAAAAAACCTTAAAACCAAACTTAAGAAGTTTAGTTTTAAGGTTAACTTAAATTATATTATGCGTGGAAACGTTCCACGCCATCTAGATAAGTTGCTTCCAATGTCATATCAGGGTTCAATACGATAAAGTCTGCATCGCGTCCTTGAGCGATTTTTCCACATGTATCATCGATTTTACAGCTGATTGCTGGAATCAGACTAGCCATCATGACTGCTTGTTCTGGTGTTGCTAATCCCCAGTCTACAACATTTTTAATTGCTTCTTTCAATTTCAAGATACTTCCAGCTAAGTTGCCAGATTCTAGACGTGCTGTTCCTTCTTTTACTACTACCGGAAATTCACCTAAATTGTAATTTCCATCAGGCATCCCACCGGCCATCATACAGTCTGTAATTAATGCGACATGATCATGTCCTGCTTTTTCCATTAGGATTCCCGCAGCATTTGGATGTACATGATGGCCATCACAAATCAATTCAGAAAAGACATGTTCTAAAGATAATAACGCACCCACCATACCTGGTTCGCGATGATTCAATCCACGCATACCATTGAAAGCATGGACAAATACACTTGCGCCTGCTTCAACAGCTTTTTGCGCTTCTTCTAGTGTAGCATTACTGTGTCCTAGAGAAACAACTACTCCTTCTTCAGTCACTTGTTTGACAAACTCTTCCACACCTTGACGTTCTGGTGCTAAAGCAATCTTTTTGATCAAACCGCCTGAAGCTTCTTGCCATTCATGGAAAGTATCCAAATCAGGATCACCAAAGTAACTTGGGTTTTGTGCGCCTTTGTGTTCTTCCGTGAAGAAAGGACCTTCAAAATAGATTCCTTTGATTTTAGCTCCTGGTGCTTCCTGATACATTTTGCCGATTGTCTCAGCTACATCTTTTAAACGTTCTTTGCTTGACGTCAATGTTGTTGGTAAAAATGAAGTCACTCCACAAGATAACAGACCTTCAGACATCACTTTGATGCCTTCTGCATCATTATCCATTACATCATGATTCATATAGCCGTGAATATGTGTATCTACCAAACCAGGAGCAATCCATTTGCCGCTTTGGTCAATGATGTTGACTTCTCCCTCAGGTAGTTCTTTGGTGTATTCACCAAAAAGTCCATCGGTAATTTCAAGATAGCCTGCATGTTTGACACCTGACGCTAAAAAGAATTTGTCAGCATAGATAAAAGTTCTCATTCTATTCTCTCCCTTTGTTTTTCTACCTCTAAAGTACTCTTATTTAGAGAAGAAGTCAAGAATGGTCTACACCATTTACAAATTTTTTGAAATTTGTTTCACAGCTTGTGCTAAGCCTTCATAGAATGCTGCTCTTTCTGGTTCTTCTTTACGCTTGTATATTAAGCTTTTAAGCACAAATAAATCATTGAGGTAATAGTAGCTATTCTTCTCTTGAGCCCAATAGATTCCTTGATTCACCTGTTCTAACGCTTCGTCGATTTCATTTTGATGGAATAAGAAATTTCCATAATTATAAAAAATTTGCGAAAATTCACTTTTTGATCGTTCATCAGCTGATTGATGCAGCAGTTGGATGCTTCGACTCAAATAGTAGCGTGCTTCAGCCGTTTTTCCTGCCACACCATATATTTTTCCGATACAACTAATCAGTTGTATTTCTGTGTCAGAAACATGGTTTCTTTCTTTTTGGCTAGAGTAGCTTAATGCTTCTTTCAAATAATAAAGGGACTGAGAGATATTTTGACGCAACGTGAATTCGCAAACACCGAGATAATAATAATAGCGTTGAAAGTCAGTTGCTTGATACAGATTTTCAGAAATATCAGAAGATTTTAGTACTTGTTCTAACTTCCGATAATCACGTTTTTGGAAACAACTATCCAACAGTTCAAATAATTTATCGTTTGTCCGAGTAGTTTTTCGAGAGAGATTCATCACATGATCAATCGTTACCCCTAGCCGTTGACAAATCTGCATCATCACCAATACATTCGGCAGTTCCTCATTATTTTCGATCCGACTTAATACACTTTGTGAACAAATATCTTGCGAAAGCATTTTTTGCGTCATTTTTTGTTCTTTTCGAATCTCTTTAATGATCGTTCCAAAGGACTCGATTAACGTTTCCATAAGTATCCTCCCCAAAATATGCGTATTCGCATTCTATTCGTATTTTACTTTAGGAAGTCGCAAACTTCAAGAAAAGACTTGCAACTAAATAATATACTTTAGTTATTTAAGAAAACTCCACTAGAAAGAGAGCCTCAGTGTGTTTGTCTGTGGCCCTCCTACTGAAAAATTTGGTTTTTAAAATCATTTTTGGCGATAGGTTGCTAGGAATTCTCTCATTTTCTTAGCTGTTTGTTTCAAATCATCCATTTTAGGAAGATAAACGATTCGAAAATGATCTGGCTGGTTCCAATTAAATCCACCACCATGTACAAGTAGAATATGATGTTCATGTAAAAAGTCCAAAACGAATTTTTCATCATCCAAAATATTGAATCGCTTTGTATCAATTTTTGGGAATATATAAAAAGCAGCTTTTGGTTTTACGGCTGAAAGACCAGGAATATCATTGATTGCATTATAGATATATTCTCTTTGTTCATAGATCCTTCCGCCTGGCAGGAGCAGCTCATCGACACTTTGATAACCGCCTAGCGCGGTTTGGATAATTTGCTGAGACAATACATTGGAACACAAACGCATGGAGGACAACATATTCAGCCCTTCTATATAGCCTTTGACGTGTGACTTATCTCCACTTAGGACCATCCAGCCTACTCGAAATCCTGCTACACGATGAGATTTGGATAGACCGTTCAGCGTAACAACGAACAAATCAGGCGCTAATGTAGCAATCGGAATATGTTCTAGACCATCCATCACTAAGCGATCATAGATTTCGTCGGAATAAATAATCAGGTTATTTTGTCGAGCTACTTCAACGATTTCTTCTAATAATTCTTTTGGATAAAGTGCCCCAGTAGGATTATTAGGATTAATGATAACAATAGCTTTTGTCCGACTCGTTATTTTTGATTTGATATCATCAATATCAGGATACCATTCTGCCTCTTCATCGCAAATATAATGAACAGGTGTGCCTCCAGCTAATGCAATAGAAGCCGTCCACAACGGATAGTCCGGCATTGGAACCAGTACTTCATCTCCATTGTCCAGCAACCCCTGCATACACATCGTGATCAATTCGCTCACTCCGTTGCCGGTGTAGATATCATTGATCGTCACATTCGGAAAATGTTTCAGTTGGCAATATTGCTCAATTGCTTTTCTAGCAGAAAAGATCCCCTTGGAATCTGAGTAGCCTTCTGAGTCACGGGCATTCATGATCAAATCACGAATGACTTCGTTTGGTGCTTCAAATCCAAAAGGTGCGGGATTTCCCGTGTTCAATTTTAAAATACTAATGCCCTCTTCTTGCATCCGCTCCGCTTCTTCTAGAACGGGACCGCGAACATCGTAACTGACACCTTCTAATTTGTTGGATTTTTCAAATTCTCTCATCACTTAGCCAATCCCTCATTTCAAAAAGTTAGAACTTTCCAAATTTTTTGTTATTTACTATTTCAATATCATACTCCATCCTAGAAAATTTTGCCACTTATTTAGGAAAAACGTAAGTATTAAAAAAACACAAACAAGCGTTGAGAACTTAATTGTCATGATAGTCATTCCATAGATTCGCTGCCCAATCCATTGCAATTCCACAAATGATTCCTAGCATAAAACCAAGCAAAAAACGTCCGAATGCAAGTCCAATCAATACACCTAAGATCATTCCCAGTCCTGAAAATTCTCCGTCATATTTCTCCATCTTAATAAGTCCTCCCATTTTTGAGCTTGACAACTATGTAAAACCTCGCTATCATTAGTGTGTTATTATTACGCAGATGTGTTGGAATTGGCAGACAAGCATGATTGAGGGTCATGTGAGCGTTAGCTCGTGTGGGTTCGAGTCCCATCATCTGCACTACAACTCGTGAAGTTAATTTTGCTTCACGAGTTTTTTTGTTTGAACGTTTCTTTATGCCATTATATACATATCACTGTATCCTTTACAAAAAGAACGTACAATCATGTAAACAGCCTGAGGTGAGTATATGAAGGTCGGAAACAAGCTACTCGTAGAAACTTGCAAGTGTTAAAACAATTAATCGAAAAACGAGTAAAATCCCTCACCTAATACTAAAGCGAGGGATTTTTTGTATATTATCTGTTTATCACCGTTATTATAAAGGTACAAATACCAAGCACGGTTAATCCAAATTGCATAAATTCATTTTTTTGTACACTCATGCTTTTCATTAGCTCTTTAACTGCCATTAGTACTAAGATGGCGATAACAACATAAAGTATATAGTACGTCCGCATTCCTGAAGCCCATACTGTGGGAGAAAATCCCATAATTAACCTTGAACAAAATCCCATTATCATCAAAATAACTAAAAAAATAGAAGTTTTCTTATTGTCAAAACTTAAATAAATTCCAACAATTAAACATAGTAATAATGCCAAGACTACTAAAGTAGCTATCCAAGTACCTGGATAAAAAAGTGACAGTTTCGTTCCTAACTCTGTAAAGAGATTATTCAGGTTACTACTACTCCAAATCATTGCCCTTTTATTTCCATTGACGTAAGTAAAGCTTTGACCCATTGTATTACCAAAATAAATAATCAGGTTTAAGAAAAACGGTAATGCAGTCAATATACGCACATAATAGTTTTGACATTTCCTATATGTTAGAAGGAAAATTAAGAAAAATAGCAATAAAAATAAGATATTCATGTCTAAAAAAAACGGCTTTCCAAATGATGAAATACCTAAATCTAACTTATTAAGAAAGTTGAAATTTTTATATTCAGGAAACCATTTATTAATTTCATGTGTAGCACGTAATGCATTCCCTGGAGTTGTCAAAGAGAAAATTAATTCTGCTAAGCTTATTATTGAAAATACTGATAACTTATAATTATATCGTCCATTGACAATCAAATATAAACTAACTATACTTGTTAGAACAAAAAAACAGGCGTTGACTTGTTCTTGATTAGTTAAAAATATCAATAAAGGAATACTTACCCAATATATTTTTCTATTTATTTCTTCTCCTCTTAAGAGTTGAAAAAACGGATAAAAAGTTAGTAAACTAAATGCTACTGGCCACTGATAGTTCAAGGTGGTTGCTCTCCAACCGGTTTCCCCCATTACTGTCAATGGTATTAAACAGTATATAGAGCAAACCAATAATAAATTTTTAACATTTATTTTCTCAAAAACATACTTGCAAAGTAATACTACAATTCCTAACATAATCGTAGAATTTAATAATTTCCATAGCATAAAGTGTTTAGAAAAGAACATTAAGAATAGTTCTATAATAATTCTTGAACTCCATGTCTTATAATGTTCTATCGAAGCACCCAAATAGCCAAGTTCATCTAATCTACTTGCATAAACTACGTCATCCGCTCTCATAGTCGGCATATACATATTAAAGAGTAAAAAGATACCCCAAATCCCTATTAGTAACAAGATCAGTTCTTTGTTATTCGTTATTTTTCTATTATGTTTGTTCATTTTTATACTCCTTCTTATATTTCCTAATAGAGTATAACATAGCTTTAAGCATTACTTAAAGATAACTTAAAAGTTATCTTTTAAATACTTATATGTATCCCCTCATGTGTGGGCTGAATATATCGTCAAATGAATATCAGAAATCGCACATCCTTCACTACACCTTCATCGTTTGACTGATTGCATCGCCACATTGATTCCGTATGCCTTTTTGATGTCTTGCCGAGCAGTCGCTTGAGATTAAATACACGTTAATTCTTTAGGTGTTCCGTGTTCTATCACAAGTACGTAAACATAAGTTCCAACTACACCTTGTGGTTTGTCGAGAACCAGCCAGCCACACGAACTGTTTTGTCTATTACTTTTTTGAAATATCTAGTTTGCCATAAACGTTCCCTTGATGCGTTAGCGTGCTTGCTGATACTTTATCATCAAGGCTCTGATCTTCAGTACTGCTATCAGGTTTCAATGCGGGATTATCGTAGTATTTTTTAAACTGTGAATAAAGTAGTCTTGCATTTGAGCAGTGATTGCTGCAGGAACTGCAAAGTAAGATTACAGCCATAATGCCCTGTCAGTAGGCACGTTATTAAGCCATTTATACGACATAAAAAACCATTCAACGAGTGATCTAATATATAACTGCAACTTATATACAGGTAGTTTACGTACACTCCTTTCGCCACAACGCTCTATTTTTTGCAGTCGGTTATTTTGCTTTTTTAATCGTTTAATTTCAAGATTGACGCCTGTTGCGGATAGATATAATGCTATATTTTTCTCACTTATGAATTAAGAAATGGCTTCTTTTCACTTCTTGAAATACACTTTTTAAGCGATTTATCTCTTAGATCATATAGATGAAATACTGTCTTGAACGCTCATTCTGCTTCCATATTTTTCTTTTGAAATAACTTTTAAAACAATAAAATTAAAAGCTTTCTATCAAATTGACCCTATGTTAGAATCGATAAAAAGAGGAGGTTTGGTATGGAAATTTCTCATATTACGTTAATTGTTAAAGACTTAAATAAAACTTCTGTATTGTTAAATACCTTATTTGATGCAAAAGAAATTGACGAACAAGATATAGATTCGTTTGTCTCAAAAATCCAAATGTTAGGTTTAACTGTCGAACCAGGACGTTCTCGTGTGAAAGGCGAGGCTTCTTCAATTTACTTTTACGACTATGATAATCACCTCTTCGAGTTACATACCGGTACTCTCCAGGAACGTTTAAAATCCTACAATTCCACTACCTGAGACTAGTAATGACTAGTCTCTTTTTATGGCCTCTGATCCCCCCATTGAGCGAATACTAATAGGACTTCGAATTGATCTGTTCAATCTTTAAGCAATATCCCTCAAATGAGTTTGTAAAGTTTAGTGATTCATCACAAATACTTAAATACATGTAGTTATATATAGATTGAGGTTCTTGTGAGCGTATGCTCGTGTGGGTTCAAATCCCATCGTCTGCATCCATCTTTCCAAAACAAGCGGCTAGGACATTTTTGTCTCAGCCGCTTGTTTTCTAGTTTATTCTTTCATCTTGTCGGACCTTTTTTCTTGGGTATAGACTTTTCTCATATTCTACCACAATTTTGGGTTTCCCTAACACATGATAGGATCTCACAACAAATTGCTTTCTATTATTATAATAACCTGTAACGACTAACTTCATCCCTTCGTCTACTTCAGCTAGGAAGTTCAAACTATGGGAAGCAATCAAACAATTGACCCCATTTAAACTGAAACGGATCAACGGTCTGGCACTGACTTGCAAAGTACGGATCTTATCTACTGTTCCATATTTTTTCTCCATAACCTTCACCTCAATACCATTATACGAACATACATTCCCTTTGTAAAGAAGAAACTCTGTTTTATCTTTTTGACTTTTTGTCTATTACCTTTCTTAAAATCATATTGGCACTTCCTGCGAAGATGAAGGACATGTACTAAAAAAAAGAGGCAGCAGTATAGATTACTGTTGCTTCTTTACTAATTTAGGTTTACTTGTTAAGAAAGATTATTTACGCAAATGTTCTTCAACAATTTGCTGAGATTTATCAGCTGTATCTTCCACTTCATCTTTTGCTTTTTCTAACTTTTGAATATATTGTTTCAAGCTTGAGTTTTCAGCAGTTGCTTCGTCTAATTTCTTTTGTGTATCTGTTAACTGAGTTTCTACATTTGTTTTTTCTTGTGTAAGTGTTGCGATTTGTTGGTTCAAACCATTTACAGTATTTTGTAATTCTGAAAGTTTTGCTTGTGCTTCTTGTAGTCTTGCTGTCCAATCTGCATTCAGATGATTGATTTCATCATTTTTTTGGTTGATCTCATCTAGTTTGACATTGATTTCATTTTGTTTGCTTTGTAGTTGTGCATCCTTGCTGACTAATTGACTTTCTAAGTTTTGTTTTTCTGTTGCCGATTGATTTTTTTGGTTTTCTAATTCATTTACTTTTGTTTGGTATTCTTGGACATCTGCCTTTGAATCTTGCAATGTCTGTTCTTTTTGTGCTAGTCGAGCGGTAAGATCTGTAATCGCTTGCTCTTTATCCGTCAATGTATGATCAAGCTGTGTCAGATTCTCATTGATTGTATCAATATCTGTCTCTCCACCCCACAAAATAATTTCATTTGCGTACCGCGTGCCTGTGTAGCCAATTAGACATAGAAATGCAACGACAATCCCACCACTAATAAATTTCTTTTTCATTTGCATAGCTCCTTAATCCAATACTTTTACATACTAAAAGTAAGTGATCTCAAACACAATGTCAAGCGTTTTTAAATTACATATGTAATTTTAATATAAATACTATCAAATACTCATTTAATCCTCCTTTTTTATCTATTTAAAAAATCTTTTTTATAGAGAAAAATGCAGGTTAATACTTTCTTAAATAAATATTTATGGTGAACAAAAACAAAAAAGCAAGTTTTATTAAACGTAACCCTTTTCATTTCATAGATTACTGTATTTATTACAAAAAACGTGGATTTGTCATAAATTGTCATGCTTCTTTTACCTATGAAATATTTTCACGTGTTAAAGTATTCCTCGTTGAACACAACAAATAAAACTTTTTAACGAATAAAGGAGATTTTTCATGACATCACTTAAAACTTTACTTTTTGGAACAACTTTGGCTGCCGGCGCTGCATTCTTCATGGGAACGACTGCTCATGCGGACGAAGCTTATACCGTTCAATCAGGTGATACTCTATCAACGATTTCTCAAAAATACGTTGGTGATAACTCCTTGATCAATGCCATTGCAGAATCAAATTCAATTTCTGATATTAACCTGATCTACTCAGGACAACAATTAACAATCCCAACAGAAGGCTCTGCACAAGCAGTTGCTGAACCTCAAGCAGCCGTTCAAGAAGCACCAGTCCAAGCTGAACAACCTGTTGTACAAGAAACGGTTCAAACGGAAACACAAGCAGCGCCTGTTGCTGAAACACAACCTGCTCCTGCTGTAACAGAAACTGCTGCTACTCCAGCAAGTACAAGCTCTGCAAAAGAATGGATCGCACAAAAAGAATCAAGCGGTTCTTACACAGCAACGAACGGACGTTACATCGGGCGTTACCAACTAGATTCTTCTTACTTAAATGGTGACTACTCTGCTGCGAACCAAGAAAAAGTGGCAGAACAATATGTTACTTCACGTTATGGTTCTTGGGAAGCGGCGAAAGCATTCTGGGAAGCAAACGGTTGGTACTAAGATTCATTTATTAATCGAACGGTTTACTTTTATACAAAGAAAGCCAAAAAGAGGTGTGACACAACTAGTGTCACACCTCCTTTTTATTTACCTAATCTAATGAAACGTTCCAAGTTTTGATAAGTATTTTTCTTAACTTCTTCAACTGATAGCTCTTTGATCTCAGCGATTGTCTTTAACTGTTCTTCAAGCAGTGAGACATAATCTTTTTCTGAAAAAATCCCCCCTAAAGCCCACTCTGCTGCATGTAGTCCATCCGTTTCAATAAGTAAGTGGTCGATTGGGACTGTTTTAGCTAGTTGCCAGACTGCTGGGTTCTTTTTCAAATCAAGACCAATGCTGAAATAACAGCCTAAATCAATATAGTCTTGTTGATAGTCCAAAGAAGAATACCAATGAATCAAATAGTGATTAGGGTAAGATTGGATATAATTTAAGATCTCTTTTTCGCATCCTTTTGTATGCAGTACAACAGGTTTCTCATTTATGGCTGCAAAAGCAAGCTGTCGCTCAAATACTTTTTTTTTGTGTAGTCATCGGTACATTCGTCCAAATATTATCTAACCCTATTTCACCGATGATCCTTGCTTTTTTCAAAAAAGGCTCAACTTGTTCAAACGTATAGCTATCTGCTTTCCAAGGATGGATACCGTAACTTAAGGCTTGAGTCTTACTTGCTGCAAGCTGTCTGTTTTCCTTCCATTCTTCTGGCGAATCACAATTGATGATCGTCAAAATCGTGTGTTCCTGCTGAAGGAGTGCTAAACTCTGACTCCCATCTAAATGACAATGAGCATCACTTAACATCTAATTCACCTGCCAATAACTGATAAATCGTTTGCTTCAACTCTGATTGCTGCAGTAGCCATTCACGTGACCGTCGTTTTTCAGGCACTTGAATCTCAGCAATCACATGTGCCGGACGGGCGGAAAGCACAAGAATCCTGTCTGATAAATAAATTGCTTCTTCGATATCATGCGTCACAAGTAAAGTAGTCCGCTTTGCTTTTTTAGGCAGCTTCAACATCCAGTCTTGCATCTGCCCTCTGGTCATAGCATCTAACGCTCCAAATGGTTCATCAAGAAGCAAGTAAGAAGAAGGATTCATGATTGTTCGTAACAAGGCCGTTCGCTGCTTCATCCCGCCAGATAATTGTTCCGGCAAAAAATGTTCATAGCCGTTTAACCCAAAGATATCCAGATAATCCCTTACTTGTTCTTCATTGATTGTTAGATGATTGATTTTTTGATATAACGTAACGTTTTGATAGACGCTCAGCCAAGGAAGTAACATATCTTCTTGCGGCATATAACTAAAT
The DNA here is from genome assembly GCF_050555565.1 of Enterococcus sp. MSG3290. Lineage (NCBI taxonomy): Bacteria > Bacillati > Bacillota > Bacilli > Lactobacillales > Enterococcaceae > Enterococcus > Enterococcus sp. MSG3290. The sequence continues at coordinate 1,612,346 of NZ_CP187862.1, forward strand.
GCTGTATGGAGACCAGTTACTTTTTGATCGTCTACTTTGATCGTTCCAGAAGTCATAGGCTGGACTCCTGTTAAAGTTTTCAGCAATGTTGACTTACCGGCTCCGCTTGGCGCGACAATCGATGTAAAGGTATCTTTAGGGATAGTGAAATGGATGTCTTCTAATATTTTCAGGTTTTCAATGACTACATTCAAGTGGCTGATTTGGATTGACATATCTATCACTCCTATTTTATAAACTGATTAGTGAATAGTTCTTGCGAAGGTACATCTTGCTTGATCAATCCGTTTTCCTGCATAAAAGCTGTATAATTGCGCCAAACTTTTTCTTCCATCAATCCCCAATTCTCAGGATCATCCGTATAATTTTTTGACAAGAATGCTTGTGATTCTTCTAAAAACGTCCGATCATTTTCTTTTGCATATTTTTGCAACAGTTTAGCACTGTCATTTGGATCCTTAATAGCTTCCTGATAGCCTTTTTTCGTGGCATCCATAAAAGACTGTACCAATTCTGGATCACTTTTGATCAGTTGATCATTCGTAATAATTACCGGAGTATAGTAATCTAACCGTTCATCTAATTCTTTCAATGGGATATAGTTTAGTTCAATACCCGCTTCTTTTGCTTTGATCATATCCCAACCTTCAAAGTACCATTGGATATCTGAGGATTTTCCTAAGCTTTCTGGCCCTTCTCCATTGCTTCCTACCATTGTCAGTTTTGAAAAGTCCCCGCCGTCTTTTTCCATCACAGCTTTTAAGACAGCTTCTTCACTTGGACTTTGCCAACCTGCATATGTTTTTCCTTCAAAATCTTTTGGTGAATGGATGTTACTGTCTGATAGGGTGGCGAATCCAGAAGTATTATGTTTGATCACTGTAGCAATTGCTTTGACTGGTATATTCTGTCCATCTGCGTGAGCATAAGTGACATCTTCTTGATAACTTACACCAAATTGTGCTTTGTCCGCACCTACTAGACCAATACTTGTCGAATTATCTCCTGGTTCGATGATTTGGACATTTAAACCAGCCTCTTTATAATAGCCTTTTTCTTTTGCTAGGTAGATGCCAGTATGATTAGTATTCGGTACATAATCCAAAACAAGTGTCACTTTTTTCAAATCCTTTGTTTCTTGTTTGCTACTTGTTTCTTTTGCAGTGCCACAAGCGGATAAAAGCAACAGTAGCGGTAATAAAAGCCATAATTTTTTCATTTGATCCCCTTCTCTTAAAAAATATAAAGCATACGATAATACCCTTTTTTCAATAATGAACAAGCGCCATTCAGCAATAAACTCAATAGAATGACACAAATGATCGCAGCAAAAACTTTATCGATCTGGTAGCTGTTTTTTACGCGTATCATGTAATACCCTAAGCCTGCTTGAGCGCTTAGCCATTCTCCAACGACTGCTCCGCTGACACAATAAGTAGCAGCCACTTTTAAACCGGAAAAGAAGCCGGATAAACCCGCTGGTATTTTATATATTCGATAAATCTTCCCTGTATCTGCCCCCATCGTTTTCAAAAAGATGATTTGCTCTTTTGATACTTTCCTCAATGTATCCGAAAAAGAAACTACGATCGGAAAATAGCTTATCAAGACAACAAGGATCACTTTTGGAAGCATACCGAAACCAAACCATAGGGTAAGTAATGGCCCTAACACCATGATTGGCAACATTTGTGAAATCACTAGTAACGGATAAAAAGACATTTCTAAAAACTTCCAATAATCCATTGCCAAGGCAGTAATAAAAGAAAGAACGCTAGCTATTACCAAACCAAGCACTGCTTCATTTAATGTCGTGACAGAATGGGAAAGTAATACTTGTGCATCTGCCGCTAATGCAGAAAATACAGCAGCAGGTCCGGGTAAAATAAAGGCAGGTATTTTCCAAACTATGACAACAATCTGCCAAATAATTAAAATGAATGCCATACTGACTGCTGGATAAAGATTTTTCTTCATTTTGTTACCTCCTTTCTTCTAATATGAATAACAAAAAACGCTTGAAATGGGCACGACATAGTAACCCGCTTCAAGCGTCTGCTATGTTTCTCCCTTCACCAGTATTAACTGACAGGTTCAATGGGTCTAAGTTCACAACTTACTCTCATGTCGTCTACGACATCCCCAGAAACAGGTATTCATTTTTTAAAGTGTAGCACAAGAAGGAAAAAGCAACAAGCGCTTTAGTTATCATGCTGATTATTTCAATAAATAGGAGAGATCACTTGCCAATGTCGGATACCCCATGATATAGCTATCCAACTCTTTTTTAGTCAATTTTTGATTGATGACTAGTGTCAAATCATCGATCAATTCGTCTGCTTGCTCGCTAATCACTGCAGCACCAATCAAATAATTTTGCTGGTCAAAGGTCAATTCAGCCTTAGCAACTGGTTCATTGACACGATGATAGGTGAACCAACTGGTAAGATCCATCTCTACCACTTGATCTGACGAAGAAGCGTGACTTTTTGTAACTCCTACTTCAGCAAGTTTAGGACTGGCGTAGACGATCGTAGGTATAATCGGATATTTGATAGGTTCGCTTGTTGCATCTGTTATCCGCTTAGCTACATAATTTCCTTCAAAAGTGGCGACTGGTGTCAATTTGGGGGTTTTCCTTGAAACAATATCTCCACACGCAAAAATTTTTGGATTGCTCGTTTGCAGATAATCATTGACTGCAATTCCGTGTTTATCAAAGACGACATTCGCTTGTTCAAGTGCTAAAGATTCTGTATTCGGCTGTCTCCCAGTCGCACAAAAAATCATATCTGCTACTAATTCCGTCTCTTTTCCGACTAAACGATAGCGAGTACCTTCTGAAATGATCTTTTGGGTTTCAACATCAAAAGCAAACTGAATGCCAGATGCTTCCATTTGATGGACGGCTTCCTCTACCAAAGACGCCTCAAATTCTTTTAATGGCCGTTGATTATGATGGACAATGGTTACTTTGCTCCCTGCAGCATTGGCAATCGTAGCTAGCTCAAAAGCAATATAACCACCACCGATAAAAATGATTTCTTTAGGCAGTACAGGCAATGATAAAAAGTCTGCACTAGTTTTCAAGTATTCCTTTCCCTCCACTGGTAAGATCGCAGGTCTTTGCCCGGTTGCCAAAACAAAGTAATCCGCATGGAAGACTTCTTCGTTGACTTCAATAGATGAATCATCCAAAAAACGAGCGGTTCCTGAAAGATGATCGATTTCAGCTTCTGCTAATTGTTTTTTTCGGCTTTCTGGGACTGGATCCGTAAATGTTCGTTTGAATTTTTGAAGTTCTTCCCAGTTGGCAGTTGGGATCTCGTTAAAACCTTTTCCACTCAATTGTTTTACCCGATTACGTGCCTCTACTGCACTTAACAAGACTTTTTTAGGATCACATCCACGGTTAGGACAAGTCCCGCCCCATAGATCTTCTTCGACCACTAGTACTGTTTTACCTGCTTCTTTCAATCCATAAGCAGCACTTAAGCCACTCACACCTGAACCGATGACGATTGCATCATATGTTTTCATTTCCTTCCTCCTCTCGACTTAAAAAAGCAAAGATTTCTTTACTTGTCAGCGACCCAATACTTCTTTGCTTTTCTACTATCACAATGCTTGGATACACCGAAAGAAGCGAATATACTTCTTTCATAGGCGTATCAAAGCAAACTTGTTGACGAGCATTTTCTGGTATTTCATTTAAGAAATATCCATTGACGACTAAATCTTCTACTCGCCACTCTTTCGTCTGTTTCGGTTCATCAAAGAAATGCCGAACGTAGTCGTTTTTAGGATTCATCAATAACTGCTCTGGTGTGTCACATTGGATAATTTCTCCATCCTTCATAAATGCAATACGATCACCTAGCTTGATTGCTTCTTCCATATTGTGCGTAACGAAAACGATGGTCGTGCCCAATTCTTCGTGTAAGGACAAAACCAATTCTTGTAATGAGTTTCTTGAAATCGGATCTAATGCGCTAAATGGCTCGTCCATCAAAATCACATCTGGGCTTGCAGCAATAGCTCGGATGATCCCGATCCGTTGCTGTTCTCCTCCAGACAACTCTCTAGGCATACGATCTCGATAAATATCAGGAGATAAGCCAACTTTTTGAAGAAGTTCATCTACACGGTCTGCTCTTTTCTGCTTTTCCCAACCTAACATTTCAGGGATGACTTCAATATTTTGCTTGACTGTCATGGTCGGGAACAAAGCGATTTGCTGCAGCACATATCCCATATTCCACCGCATTTTCTGCAGATTATATTCATTTAACGATTTTCCTTTGAAGTAGATGTCTCCTGCTGATGGTTTAGATAATCCATTGATCATTTTCAAAGTAGTTGTTTTTCCACTACCGGAAGGACCAACCAAAACAAAGATTTCTCCTTTTTTGATTGCCAGATTTAGGTCATCGATGACATACTTTCTATCATACTTTTTTTGCACATGTTTGAACTCGATTAATTTAGTCACTGATCTTCCTCCTTTACTAATCCTTCATTTTTCAGGAAGATTCGTGCTACTTCTGTCGGCTTTTTCTTTTCGACATTGACTTGGTAATTCATATCAATCATTTGATCCTCTGTTATTTTTCCGCTTAATTTATTCAGTGCTTTAACGATTTCAGGATGTTCTTTAGCAAAATCTTTTTTCATCAGCGGTGCGCCTTGATAAGCTGGGAATAACCCTCGATCATCTTCTAGAGTCACTAGATCGTACTCCTTGAGCTGGCTATCTGTGGAATAGGCATCCACAATATTGACATCTCCATTATTGATTGCTTGGTAACGCAAACTTGGCTCCATGCTTTGTACACTTGAAAAATTCAAGCCATATGCTTCTTGGATTCCTTTATATCCATCTGAACGATCAATAAATTCCAGTGTGAATCCCGCTTTGATCTGATCAGAGATAGCTGCCAAATCGGAAATCTTTTTAAGTTGATGTTCGTTCGCAAAAGATCTCTTGACTGCCAAGGCATACGTATTTTGGTAAGCCATTGGTTTTAATAATGTCATATCGAATTGCTTATTCAATAATTCTTCTGCTTCGTCATATGTTTTTTCTTTTGTCAAATCAGCACTTTTCATTGCTTCAGGTACCTTCACCAAGCTTTCTAGGACAGTACCTGTGAACTCAGGATAGATATCGATTTGACCTTGATCCAGTGCATTGAACAAAAAACTCGTCTTGCCAAAATTCGGTTTTAATTCAACTTCTGTTTTTGTGTTGTCTTCAATCAATTCTTTATACATTTGGATCAGGATTTCAGGTTCCGCTCCTAATTTTCCAGCAATCGTGATGGTTTCATTTTTAAACAAGGCAGACTGATATAAAGAAACGCCGCCAAATAAACACACCACTGCTGCTAAAGTAATGATGGAATATCGAGGTTTCTTATGCTGCAACCAGCGAATCAGTCCGCTGAATATAATTGCAAGCAAGGCAGAACTGATCGCACCAATCAATGTCAAAACAGGTGTATTTCGGTCAATACCTAACAAAATAAATGTCCCTAATCCACCTGCTCCGATCAATGCTGCCAAAGTAGCCGTACCGATGATTAAAACTAAGGCAGTTCGGATACCTGAGATAATGACAGGTAATGCGATGGGAAGCTCTACTTTCAGCAAGCGTCTCATTCTGGACATACCAAATGCTACCGCTGCTTCTTCAATAGACGGGTCAATTTCAGCTAGACCAATATACGTGTTTTGGAAAATCGGAAGCAAAGCGTAAATAACAAGTGCAATCAATGCTGGAACAGTTCCGATCCCTACAAATGGGATAAGTAAACCTAATAAGGCAAGTGAAGGAATCGTTTGGAGCACACCCGTGATCTGCAATAAGACTTCTGCCATTTTTTTATGATTGGCTGCCCAAATCGCTAAAGGAATAGCAATCAGTGCTGCAATCAGCAAAGAAATGAGAGAAATGGACAGATGTTGAAATGCAGCTTCCAGCAACTCGCCTTTTCTTTCACTTAATGTTTGTATAAAATTATTCATGCGACCTTCCTTTCTGTTATTCTTTAAGTATAAACATTTCTTTCCTTTTTCCCAACTAACTTGTCTTGCCTTAACCTTACAGCACGAACAAAAAAAAAGAAAAAAATACCTCTAAATATGCTGACAAAAAAAGAATCCAAGCAACAAAGTCGGATCAACTTTTTGGTTCTCGTTTTTTCACTACGAATACCATAAAAATCTATACGAAATTGTCACTTGGAATCAGCTATATCTTTTTTACACACACAACTTTTATTTTAATAAAAAGAAACAGCCAATAAAGTAGAAATCTCGTGGGGGAGAACACCTTTATTGGCCTGTTCAACGAATATTATACTGTATCATGACACTTTTTTGCCAAAAATGTAAAAAACGGTTGTTTTGACATCATAAACGTCTTGTTTTCTTATTTTTACTTATATCACCACTTTATTTTCTATCTCTTTCACTCCATAAAGCGGAATGAGTTCTTCTTTTGACTGATAATAAACAGCTTTCTCACGGTTCTTCATCAAAAAAAGAAAGATGTCTTTCATAGCAAGTGGTGCTTTGCCGTGTTCAAATAAAAAGATAAATTGATTTGCTTTATTTATCTGGACCATTGTCACAGGCACCAGTTTTTGTTCTTGAGCCAAAAAAACTCCTTTATACTCTGTTTTTTTGGGTGATTTTGTAAGAATTGTCAATAAGTCTGCTGCTCGCATTTTTCCACTCCTTATTTGATAAATAAAAAGAAACAGCCAAAAATAATTTTTTTTCATTTTCCTCTTGAAGTAAGAGTATAAGTCAGTATAATAAAGAAGTTGCTGAAAATTTTCAAAAGAAAAGAGGCTAGAAATGAAAAAATTAAATTTATTTACAGAATTGTGCGGAATCATTTTAGGCGCAGGAATCTACGGATTAGCTGTGACAGGAATCAATATTCCATCTAAGCTGGCAGATGGTGGGGTTACTGGTATTGCTTTGCTTTTGCATAATCTTTTTGGATTCGCTCCTTCTGTCACTTCACTGCTTTTTAATTTACCTTTATTGCTTATCTCATTGTTTCTTTTTGGAAAACACGCTTTTCTCCGGACGATCGTCGGAACATTTGCGCTAGTTTTCTTTTTACATTTATGGGAGAGCCTTCATATACATTTTGCTGTAGATAGTCTACTGATCAATAGTTTGATGACAGGTATTCTTTCTGGCATTGGTTGCGGTCTCGTCTTTCGATTCGGCGGAAGTACAGGCGGAACAGATATCATTTATCAAGCCATTGAAAAATATTTTCATATTAAGATTGGCAAAAGTCTTTTCTTGATTACTTTTGGTATTTTAGTTGTCTCCTTGCTTTATTTGGATCTCACACATTTTCTGTATACAATACTTAGCTGTTCTATTCTATCTTATACATTGAATAAAGTGAAGTATCTGGAAATTGGATCTGTTTTGCCCCAATTGGAAGCAAAACAGACTACAGAAACATTTGAACCACTTGATCCTCTTGAACAGTTAGAGCACTGATTCTTATTTTTCACTACTTTATTTAATTTACAGAAATATCATTATGTAAACTAAAATGATATTATTCAGTAAAATCTTCTTTATAAAAAAATAAAAAATAAACTATTTTTGCAAACGATCTGCGAAAATAGTTTGTTTTTTTATTTTGCCATTATTTTCTTACTTATTGGGAGAAAAAATTCGCTTAAACTCAAAAAAATCTGAGGATACGATATAAACTTTCGGATAGAGTATAAAATAAGGAAACGCCGCAGCGTTTCCTTTCCAACTGTAGCCGAATATAAATTTGTATATCACTTATTTAAAATAGCTATTTTCTCCCAAAGAGTTTCCTTGATCATCGATCAATCCTTGTAATGAGCGTTCTAAGATACCATGGCTTTTTTTCGATTTTTTTTCTTCTGACTGCTTTGTTTCCTCTAACATTTTTGTTCGATTGAATGTTCGTACAGACGGCTCACCATTTCTTTTTTCTTGATACGGCGTCGGTTCAGTATCGAACAACAGATAAGAGTCATCCGTTTTTTTCATCGATTCGATTAAATGATCCTCAGAAATTTTGCTTTCTCTAGGGTCTGGGATAATCGATGCTGGTACATATTTAGGAACAAAATAAGAACGTTCCCGCACCTTCGTGTCAACAGATGCGTTTCGTGTAGTATGCTTGGACTCTGTCCTTGTTTCACTTTGTCTGACAGAACGAGAGGAATCACCAAAAAGTTTTTTTCGTCCTGTCGATGTGATTTCTGATTGGTAATGGCCGGTATAATCCGGTAATTTTCCTTTATGCTTTTCCAAATTTTCCTTACGCGGAGCTGACTTCAATCCATTTGTTGCACGACGCTTGCGACGGATTTTCTCGGTGTTCGTGTTCGTGAAATGAAATTCTTTCATCTGCTCAAACGGGGACTGATTCTGTTCAGTCAAAAGATCTTCTTGTCCGTCAAATAATACTCGCTTCTTGTCGTTGGTTAATTTTACGCCTAACTCATCATCGTACGCAGGAAAACGGAAATGTTTTCGTCTGATTTCTTTCATTCAAACCATCCTTCTCAAAAATGGAACTTTTCTCAATAATAGCACAGATTCATTGTTTTCAGTAGCAATGCGCTGATTATTTTAAGAAAATAGCGATGAATTTCATAAATATATATATAGTAATAAGACTTAATTCGTTGTCTCTCTGATAACTAGTTCAGGAAAAAAACGACGATAACCTTGACTCGCCCCTTTTTCTTCTATTTTTTTTAACAACATTTCTCCACATACTTCACCCATACGTATAATATCTTGCTTGATCGTTGTCAATTTAGGTGAACTGATTTGGTCTAAAAATACCCCATCAAATCCAATCACACCAAATTCTTCGGGCAAGTGTCCTCCAGCATTTATAATCCCTCTTACTGCTCCTAGTGCTAGCCGATCTGAACTACATACAAAACAAGTTTTATCTGTAAAATCTGCCCAGTTTTCTGTCATATATCTTTCTACTTCTGTCGAATGATTTGGAAACCGCAAGATTTTACTAGGAAGATCAACTTCCTTCATCACAGATAAATAACCAGTTTCCCTTGAAATTTCAAAAGGCTCGTCCACTTCGATACCGATATAAATAATCGTTTGATAATCTCTTTCTAAGGCATATTGCGTTGCTTTTGCTGTACCATATTCATTATCGCTGTCTACATAATCATATCCTTCAGAATTTTCCCCAAACAAGACAACTGGTTTTTCCAAACGGTCGATCCAATCGAAGTCTTTTTTTCTGACACCTGTGATGATGTATCCATCACAAGAACCGACGTCGAAGGCATCATTTGTAACTAATTGGAGAGAATAATGCGCTTTACCGATCCGTTTAGCGATTCCCATCAGCAAATTCATGTAATAGGGCTCAGTTGTGTCGATTTCTTCCAGTATAAATAATTTGATGATCTGCGACCGATTCGTGACAAGTGCTTTTGCAGCAATATTTGGACGGTAATCCAGTTCAGCCATTGCTGAGAAAACTAACTCTTTCAATTCGTCAGTCACCTGTTCCGGATGATTGATGACTCGAGAGACCGTCATTTTTGAAACATTGGCACGTTTTGCAACATCTGCTAAAGTGGGCATGCTCTCTTCCTTTCTAACATGTTGTCATTCTTACTATCAATTATACCAAATTTTCCTAACAGAGTTTATTATAGCCCAAAATAAAAAACGGAAAATCCTCTATCGTCATGAGTGATTTTCCGTTTCAATTATTTATACTTTTTTATCAAATTTTTTGCTAAAAAAGTGGAAGCTTCTTCCATTAGTGGTATTTGTACCATATGTCGCTGTGTTTTTGAGGAACGAAAAACAATTTCTTTTCCGTAAGACTTATGCCGATTTTTTTCTACAAATCGTTCCGTTTGTATATAAGGAATTTTTTCGTCAGCTTGTCCATGCCAAAAGAACAGAGGACGTCCAGCTAACTTTTCCGGCTGCAATGACAAATCATAGCTCTTAACCCATGAAATCAAATCAAAATAGTCTTTTGGTACGACATAATTATATTCCGATGCGCGCCTTACGATTTCTTTTCCATATTCCAAAGGTGCAGGGGAACCCATCAAACACACGCCCGCTACTATATGAGGATGTTTAGCCAACAAGGCGCATGTTGTCATTCCCCCCATCGAAACCCCGCCAACTGCAAGCTGATCATGTAGAAGACCTCTTTTTTCTAAATGCTTGATAAGTGTGTCAAATTCAAACAGATTTCCGTAGATGCTATCCCAAAATGTATAGGATGGAATAGAAGAAACCGGCTGTTTGCGCTCCCCATGATTCATCGCATCTGGCAGGATCACACGAATGCCCTGCTGCGCAATTTTTCTTCCTTGCGTCAAAACTAACTCCTTACTTGTCTGCCATCCGTGATAATAGATGACAACGGGAATACGTTCCTCTCTTAATTCTTTCAGAACAACTTCTAACACTGGAATATGATGGACAGAACGTTTCAATATAATTGGATTCAATTGTTACTCACCTATTTTCATTAAATTTCCTGATCGCCATAGCAACCATGCTCCAACAGTTGTCTGGAACAGGTTCAGTGTACCAAATAATATAAATGCAGGACTGAATGGCTCGGGAAATAAGCACAGAGAACAAAGTCCCACCACTCCTAATGCTAGCGAAAGGAGTGGATAAATAGAAAAATTCAAAAAACTGGCAACGCTACCGAAAATATTACCAATAAACAGTATCAAAAAGAAAAAAACGCTTAAAATTAAACCATCTGTCAGCGACATCTGAAAAACAATGTTCTCTACCTCAATTGGCTGTTGAATCGAATAGACACCTAAGTATATACTGAGAAGGAGACTTAGCACGTGGCTGGCACAAAACACACGATTGACCGTTTTCATTTTAATCACCTAACCTATCTTTATAATTCTATTATAATCATTTTATCATTTTTTTGTATGTATAAAGTTTCAATTTTTCTTCACTTACGATTTTTTTTGATATTGTTGTTATATAAATGAAAGGAGTTTTACAAATGATTGATCCAAAAATGTTGGGGATGATCTTCCTCATTAATTTTGCTTATATCACTCTGAACACGTTACGTTTCATGTTGACAATGAAAGGCTATCGACTGATTGCTCCACTTGTCAGTATGGTCGAGATCACGATTTATATCGTCGGCTTATCCCTTGTTTTAGATCGTTTAGATAATCCACTGAATTTATTTGTCTATGCGTTAGGTTACGCAGTAGGTATCAGTGTCGGAATTTTGATTGAAGACAAATTGGCATTAGGATACATCATGGTCACAACGATTTTGCCAGCAAATAGCGCAGAAGATAAAAGTTTGCCGGGTATACTGAGAGAACACGGTTATGGTGTGACACAGACTTCTGCAATGGGGCTGGAAGGTGAGCGGCTAGTTCTCGAAATACTTTCTCCTAGAAAAAGCGAACGTGAACTGTATCGCCTGATCAAAGAAATCGAAGAGCGTGCTTTTATCATTTCTTATGAGCCAAAATATATTTCAGGTGGTTTCTGGACTAAAAAAGTGAGAAAACGACAAGGAAAATAACTCACAAACTTAAAAACTGTCTAATATCTAAATTAAATTTTAAATGTTAGACAGTTTTTATTTATTATTTTGATTAAAAAACATCGACATATACTCATCAATTTGTTATTATACTTTATATACTTATCAATTTAATTTGGAGATATTATGGAAATTCAACGTAGAACCACTAATTTTTTACATTTAGGCTCTTTTTTTGCAACTTTGACGATCTTATTTTTTCTATGTTATTCATACCTTAAGACCTCACATGCGCCTTCTAGTGCATTAGGCTGGTTGCTTTTGGATCATTCTGATATCACAGAAGCCGAAGAAAATCCGTTTTTTTTGATTTTGTCTTCTCTTTGCGGCTTACTGTTTTCTGTTTATTTCGGTGCCTATTTTTTTCATCGACATCCTGGTACGTTAAACGAAGCTTCAAGCGTATTGATTGCATTTAAAACGTTTTCTTTTTTAGCAATTCTTTTTTATTCGTTTAATCACAATACGCTTTTCTTCTTTATCATGAATGGTTTAGTCGTGATTTTATCCATTTTTACTTATTTTATTTTTTCACTCATTTTTAGCCAATTGAAATGTCCGCTCTTCTTTCGATTAGTTCCTGTCACCTGTTTTATTTACAGCTTGTTTTCCTTTTTTGTCCTTGCTTTAATGCCACTGACCAACCCTTCGACGATTCAAGTCGCAGGAAATCTGTTGGATATGCTCTTCATCGTCAGTCTAGGTGTATTTATGTGGCAAAGAAAAAACAAACAAAATAAAAAGCATTTTGAAGCCTGACTATTACGACTTCATAAATGCTTTTTTAGTTTTAAACACTTCAATCTAAAAGAATAACCCAAGATTGGATAAATTATTAATGACTCGCCATTCGTTTCTTAGTGATTCTGGATCATCAAATGGACTTCCTAATCTAATCAGCTAGTTCTTCCCATAAAATGCCATACTTGACTGAATCATAATATTGATTATTTAAAAATCTAACTTTTCTTATCACTACTTCCTTTGTCATTCCACATTTCTCACCATTTTTTTGCATTCCTTTGTTTCCAGACCATGTAGTGAATCTAATAAGTGGTAGATAGGCAAAATACTCAAATAATTCTTTTAACCATAAAGGAAGAGAAAGGCTCCTCCTGCAAGAGTCAGTATAATTTTTGCTTACTGCTCTCTTAGGTTTTACTCACTAAAACTGTTCCATATTCTTTGATATAAGAAAATGCATGCGGTATAAATTTCTTGCTCAGCTCAGAAAAGATTTGTCGTTTAAGAAAGGCCATTTCCTCCATTGTCAATGAAGGATCCAATGTTGGTAATTCAATCTCAAAATTGTTTTTTTCGACAATAGGTAATTCTAATGTGAATGATTCTTCTTCCTTTATAGTATTCGTCACAAGTAGAGACTGATGGAAAATACTAGGCCGGCGATTTTTATATTTATTCTTACGTATCCTGTCAACGATAACTTCTATTTGATCAAAAAAGTACGATTCATTTACGTCTCCAATAAGTTCGGCTAATTCTTTGAATGCCTTCGTTACAGGAAGCTGATTCTTCTGTACAAAAAAGTAATTAGCCAAAGTAAGCGGGAAGTGTTCTATAGAGGAAAGTGTGATAAAACGGTACTTCTCATTTCCTGCAGTTGTCCTCAGCAATTCTGTCTCTCGGCTGTTTCTTACTCCATAAAAATACGCTTCTTTCCGTTCATCTTCGAAACAATACGCCCAAATAACTTCTCCCATCGCTAATTTTTGTTCATCAACAGAGAGTCTCTTCAATTGTTCAGCTATGGTTTCAGCAGCCGAAGTGGCTTGTTGCAAGTAATCTTTAGGATCAAATATTGGAAAGTTCAAATGATATCTTCGTTCTTCCCTCTTGATTAATCCTGCATCGATCAATAGATCAAGAAAATGGGAAAATTTATTTTGCGAAAATTCTTTTTTCAATTCTCTTAGAATCGTTTCTTGTTCTCGATGTTCATATAGATAATCGGTCAATGAAGAAAAAAGCGGATCATCGGTCAGTTTTTGATAAAAGTTTTCCTTATTTTTTGAATAATAATAGTTCATATATGTTCTCTTTTCTATCCGTTTTATTTTACTTAAAAGGCTTTTACGTAAAAAGGAGGAAGAACAAGAGTCATAATTGACTGTTATTCTCCTCCATTTCTTCGGCCTTTAGTATGTTCTATGTTTCTTTTTATATCAATCGCTTATCCATTCATTTTGAATGCTTCATACTACCATTTGATTAGCTAAATACAGCCGTCAATTGAGGTACGACTTGTTTTTTACGTGAAACGACACCTTTAAGCAAAGCACGGTTGTTGGTCAAAGTTGTTTGGAAAGCTTCTTCTACTTTTTCTTTTCCTTTACCAGCAACAAGTAATTCTGAATCACTGTCTAAGATGTTTGTGACAACTAATACGAACAGATCGTAGCCATTTGCTTTCATTTCATCTTCCATTGCTGCTTCTAGCTCTGCTTGTCGATCCATCACTTCATTAAGGTCCACTGTATTGACTTGAGCGATACGAACGTTGGAACTGCCCATTGGGAAACTTTTTGCATCCAAATCAAGAAGAACCGCAGCTGATTTATCACTTAGATTTGTTCCTGCTTTCAACATTTCAAGTCCATAAGTGTTTAGATCGACTTCAGCGATTGCTGCAAGTTCTTTTGCAGCTGCTTCATCTTCAGGCGTACATGTTGGTGATTTGAACAACAATGTATCTGAAATGATAGCTGAGAGCATGATTCCTGCGATTTCTTTAGGAATTGTTACTTGGTTTTCTTTATATAGTTTTAAAATAATCGTACTTGTACATCCAACTGGTTCTGCACGATAGTACAATGGATTAGCTGTTTCAAAGTTTGCAATACGATGGTGGTCTACTACAGCTAAAATATTTACTTCGCTGATATCTGAAATACTTTGTTGGAATTCATTATGATCCACAAGCATGACATCTGCATTTTCTGCTTTAGCTGACTCTACTACTCGTGGTGCAGATAGCTGAAAGTGGTCTAATGCGTATTGTGTTTCTTCATTAGGTGTACCTAGAGCAACTGCTTCTGTTTCTTTACCTAATTCATTTTGCAAGTGTGAAAACGCAATGGCTGCCCCGATTGCATCTGTATCTGGATTTTGGTGACCAAAAACTAAAATTTTTGACATGTCATTCGCTCCTTTGTGATTTCTCCTATTTAATAATAGCAAAAAAACGGAAAGAAGCAATACTTATCTTCTTTCCGATGCGACCTATCGCGTTAAATATTTTGTATACTCTTCTGTATGAAGCAATCGTTTAGCATTTTCGACACGTTCTTTTGTAGGTGGTTCGATCCCTTCTAATGGATATTTCAAACCAAGTGTTTCCCACTTGTATTTTCCCATCGTATGATAAGGAAGAATCTCTACTCTGTCTACATTTGACAAGGTTTGAATAAAGTTGTCTAGTCGGATCAAATATTCATCATAATCACTTCGCTCAGGAACTAGTACATGGCGAATCCAAACCGGTTTGTTGATTTTTGACAAATATTGAGCCATTTCTAAAATATTTTCATTGTCCCAATGCGTTAGTTTTTTATGCTCTTCATTATCGATGTGTTTGATGTCAAATAACAGTAAATCTGTATACTTCATCAATTCTTGAAAACGTGAAAAGAAAGGTTCTTCATACGTAAAAGGTTTTCCGCATGTATCCAATGTAGTATGCATCTTCCGCTCTTTTGCTTTTTTAAATAGTTCGATCAAAAAATCGATCTGCAATAGAGGTTCTCCACCACTAACAGTAATACCACCTTTATCTCCCCAGTAAGGTCTGAAGCGTTCTGCTTTATCTAAAAGTTCATCTGCTGTGTATTCTTTCCCTCCGCCAATATTCCAAGTATCTGGATTGTGACAAAATTGGCAACGCATGCGGCATCCTTGCATAAACACGACAAAGCGCAGTCCAGGTCCGTCTACTGAACCGAAAGTTTCGATAGAATGAACATAGCCGATTGTTTTTTCTTCCATTTAAGTTCACATCTTTTCTTTGATTTCATTTTAAGTACAAGTTAGCTGTCGAAGCGAAGCTTTCTGAACAAAATTTTTCGCAATTGCCGCTTCGTTATGTGTAAAATTTACAGGGACGGAACATACAAGTCCTGCCCCTGTAAATCGTTTCTTTCAAATAAGCATACTGATTATTCGATTTTGATGCGATGGCTATTCAACGTCCTTTCGACGCTAAGTCGAAAAACTTTTTTCACGAACTTTTTACATTCTGTCGTGTGAAGTTCTCATCAAGACATCTAATTGTTGTTCTCTTGTCAAGTCACGGAATTTAACTGCATAACCAGATACCCGGATCGTCAAGTTCGGATATTTCATTGGATTTTCCATTGCATCACGCAATAAATCATTACTGAATACATTGACATTCAAATGATAAGCTCCTTTTGAGAAGTATCCATCTAAGACATTACGCAAGTTTTCGATTCTTGTATCTTGTTCTTTTCCAAGACCTGAAGGATTGATTGTTTGGGTATTTGAAATTCCATCCAATGCACAGCCGTAATTCATTTTAGCTGTTGAGTTCAGGCTAGCTAATAACCCACTTTGTTCCGCATTGTAACTTGGATTTGCTCCTGGCGCAAGTGGTTTTCCAGCTTCACGGCCATCAGGAGTATTTCCTGTATTTTTACCGTAAACAACATTTGAAGTAATCGTCAATAATGAAGTTGTTGGTTTTGAGTTGCGGTAAGTTTTATGACGTTTGATTTGTCCCATGAAGTATTCCAAGATCCATGAAACTAATTCATCTGCACGGTCATCATCATTTCCGTATTTAGGGAAGTCGCCATCCACTTCAAAATCAACTGCTATTCCTTTTTCATTACGGATTGCTTTTACTTTTGCATATTTGATCGCTGACAAGCTGTCTGCCGCATGAGAGATCCCAGCAATACCTGTAGCAAATGTGCGTTGCAAGTCAGAATCCATCAAAGCCAGCTGAGCTGCTTCATAAGAATATTTATCATGCATATAATGAATGATGTTCAACGTATTGACATATAGTTCTGCTAACCAATCCATCATATTCATGAAGTTATGTTTCACTTCTTCAAAGTCTAGTATTTCTGATGTGATTGGACGATATTCTGGTCCAACTTGGGCGCCAGTCACTTCATCGACTCCGCCATTGATGGCATATAATAGTGTTTTAGCCAAGTTAGCACGAGCACCAAAGAATTGCATGTCTTTTCCGACAACTGTTCCTGATACACAGCAAGCAATCGCACAATCATCAGAACCCCATTGTTCACGAAGCTGATTATCATTTTCGAATTGAATCGAAGAACTTTCGATAGCGATTCTGCTAGCATATGTTCTGAATCCTTCTGGAAGGTGTTCAGAATACAAAACAGTCAAGTTTGGTTCTGGTGAAGGTCCCATATTTGTTAATGTATGAAGCAGACGGAAATCATTCTTTGTAACTAATGAACGACCATCTAACCCCATACCTGCAATGGATAAAGTAGCCCAGATAGGGAATCCTGAGAATAATTGGTTATATTCAGGTGTACGCGCGAATTTGACCATACGTAATTTCATTACTAAGTGGTCGATCAATTCTTGTGCTTCTTTTTCTGTGATTACTCCATTATCCAAATCACGTTGGATATAGATATCAAGGAATGCTGAGATACGTCCGATTGACATCGCAGCACCATTTTGTGATTTGATTGCTGCTAAATATCCGAAGTATAGCCATTGGACAGCTTCTTTTGCATTTGCAGCTGGTTTAGAAATATCATAGCCATATTTCGCAGCCATTTCTTTCATTTGCGCTAATGCACGATATTGTTCAGTGATTTCTTCACGTAAACGAATCACTTCTTCACTCATTGTATGATAACCAGTCATATCATGATCTTTTTTCTTTTGTTCCATCAAATAGTCGATTCCATACAATGCCACACGACGATAGTCACCGATGATACGTCCGCGACCGTAAGCGTCTGGAAGCCCTGTAATGATTTTGTTTTTACGAGCAGCACGCATTTCAGCAGTATAAGCGTCAAATACACCTTGATTATGTGTTTTGCGCCAGTCAGTGAAAATATGTGTCAATTCATCGTTTGGTGTATAGCCATTGCTTTTTAGCGCATTGTTAGCCATATTGATTCCGCCGAACGGCATGAATGCTTGTTTCAAAGGTTTGTCTGTCTGTAGACCGACGATTTTTTCCAAATCTTTATCCAAATAGCCTGCATCGTGTGAAGTAATAGTTGATACGATTTCTGTGTCCATATCATAGACACCGTTACGCTCGAATTGGATATCATTTAACTTTTGCAATTCATCCCATAATTTTTCTGTTGCTTCTGTTGGGCCTTCCAAAAAGCTGTCATCACCGCGATATTCAGTGTAGTTATTTTGAATAAAGTCTCTAGTGTCTACGCCTTCTTTCCATTTGGTACCTTTAAATCCATTCCATTGCTCCATTGTATGGACCTCCTAAATTTCTGTTTTATGTAACAGTTTTTACGTGATTAGTATAACACAGCACCCTATCTTTGCAAGGGTTTTCTTGTTTTTTATTTAACAATTTTTATATTTTATTTACATATATTTAAATCAACGTTGACATACCAACATTTAAGCATTGTGAACACTTTCATCTTTTTTTGCAAACGTATAAGGATTTATTAAAAATGAATGAAAAAGAGACGCCATCTGTATTAATACAGATGGCGTCTCTTCATTAAAATACTACAACAGTTACGACTCGATGAAAATCTCAGGAGCATCGATAACTTCGATGACTTCTCCACCTTTTTTCTCATCCATCGCAAATGATCCATTCGATGTTCGATCACCTATAGGGAAATCAGTTGGGTCAATCGTTAACTGCTGCCCTTTTTGATTCATCAAGGTTATTTCTTTTGATCTTCCTTCCGACATATAGATAATACGGTGCGGATTTTTTTTCAGCTCACGCATGACCGTCACTCCCCGCTTCGCACGTGAAGTTTGGCTGATTTCTTGAGCAAGCATGCGTTTAACAGCTCCTCGCTGAGTAACGATTACGATCGGCGTATCACCTTCTGCTAACACAAGCAGCCCGTTGATAATCCTATCTCCATCTTTCAAATTCATAGACTTCACTCCAGCTGCCTTTGCTCCAACAACGGGAACATCTGTTAAAGGATAGCGCAAACCCATTCCTTGATGCGTTACTAAGAAAACATCTAAGCCTGGCTGATCTTCTTTCAGATACACAGCAATCAGTTCATCTTCTTCCGCCTTTAGCTTCATACAGCTGAGCGGACGGCTCTTATAGGTGCGCCATGGTTCGAACTCTGTCATTCGTGTTTGCTTGATCAATCCATTCTTGCTGATGAATACAAATGTTTTCTCTGCTTGAATTTTTTGATATGGGAAAACAGCTAAAATCGATTCGTCTACAGACAGATTGGAGATTGTTTGAGAAATGTGCTCACCAGCATCTTTCCATTTCAAATCGGGTAGTTCATGGACAGGGCGGTAGATCACATTTGCTTTATTTGTGATCAGAAGAACATGGTCCAATGTACTCAATTCACCTGAGTATAGCAAGTAGTCGCCTTCTCGCATCCCGATTTCTTCTGGTTTGGAAGCACTATAAGAACGAAGGCTTGTTCGCTTCACATAGCCTTCTCGCGTCACACTGACAATTACGTCTTCTTGTGCCACTAAGACTTGCGTATCAATTTTGATTTCTTCGATTTCGTCTTCGATTGTCGTTAGACGAGCGGAAGAATAATTTTTTTTCACTTCTCGCAATTCTTTTTTCATAACAGAGAAAAGCTCTTTGTCATTTGAAAGGATTTTATTCAACTCTGTGATTTGCGCAATCAAGCTTTCGGATTCCTTTTGAAGCTCTGTGATATCCGTGTTCGTCAAACGGTATAATTGCAATGTGACAATTGCTTCTGCTTGTTCTTCTGTAAATTGAAAGACGTCGACTAAATTCTTTTTGGCGTCTTTTTTGTCTTTACTTTCACGAATCGTTGCGATTACTTCATCCAGAATCGATAAAGCTTTCATCAATCCTTCTACGATATGCTGTCTTTTTTGAGCTTTGGCTAAATCGAATTGACTACGTTTTGTTATGACTTGCTTTCGATGCTCGATATAACTTCTTAAAATGTCTTTCAGTCCAACTTGATGCGGAGTCATATGGTCGATAGCGACCATATTGAAATTGTAATTGATCTGTAGCTCAGTGTTTTTGAACAAATAATTCAAAATTCCTTGAGCATTGGCGTCTTTTTTCAATTCGACGACAATTTGCAGACCTGTTCTATCACTTTCATCTCGTACTTCAGCTATTCCATCGATTTTCTTATTCAAACGGATCTCATCCATTTTTTTCACCAAGGTCGCTTTATTTACTTCATATGGGATTTCTGTGATCACGATTTGCTGTTTATTACCCTTCATTGCTTCTATCTTTGTTTTCGAACGAAGAATAACTTTTCCTCGCCCTGTTTCATAAGCTTTTTTGATTTCATCTTTTCCTTGCAAGATCCCTCCTGTTGGAAAGTCAGGTCCAGGAATATATTCCATCAATTTTTCAAGGCTCGCTTGTGGATGATCGATCATATAGATTGTGCCATCGATCACTTCAGCTAAGTTATGAGTCGGGATTTCTGTTGCATATCCAGCAGATATACCTGTCGATCCATTGACGAGAAGGTTTGGGTATCGAGCTGGAAGGACTGTTGGTTCTTTTTCTGTATCATCAAAATTCCACACGAGATCGACTGTTTCTTTTTCGATATCTGCTAGCATCTCTCCACTTAACTTGGATAATCTGGCTTCAGTATAACGCATCGCAGCAGGTGGATCACCGTCCATACTCCCGTTATTCCCGTGCATTTCGATCAGTACTTCCCGCAACTTCCAGTCTTGGCTCATGCGGACCATCGCTTCATAAATACTGCTGTCACCATGAGGATGATAATTCCCCATGATATTTCCGACAGATTTTGCTGATTTACGGAATCCTTTGTCATACGTATTGCCATCTTTGTTCATGGCAAATAATATCCGGCGTTGCACTGGCTTCAATCCATCACGGATATCAGGCAGTGCACGTTCTTGGATAATATATTTGGAATAACGTCCGAAGCGGTCACCCATCACTTCTTCTAAAGTTAATTCTTGTACTTCTTGTCGATTTTCCATCAGGTGACCTCCTATTCTACTTCAAATAACTGATTTTTTTCATTTTTATCTGCTCGTTCTTCATCTAATAAATCATTAGAAACTGAAGGAGAGATTTCAGTATCCTCTTTTTTATCTAAGATACTGCCATCTTCTTCGAGCGTAAATTGTACGTGATTTTCGATCCATTTTCTTCGAGGTTCTACTTTGTCACCCATTAGTGTGGTTACTCGACGCTCAGCTTGCGCAGCATCGTCGATACGGACGCGGATCAACGTACGGGAAGTTGGATCCATCGTTGTTTCCCACAATTGTTCCGCATTCATTTCTCCAAGTCCTTTATACCGCTGCAGCATATATCCTTTGCCGACTTTTTTAATCATTGCTGCCAATTCGTCATCTGTCCACGCATATTCAATGACTTGTTTCTTACCTTGTCCTTTGGATACTTTATATAAAGGCGGTAACGCGATATATACTTTCCCAGCTTCAATCAGCGGTTTCATATAGCGATAAAAGAAAGTAAGCAGCAATACTTGAATATGGGCGCCGTCTGTATCCGCATCGGTCATGATGATTACTTTGTCGTAATTACAGTCTTCGATAGAAAACTCAGGACCGACTCCTGCACCAATCGTATAGATCATCGTATTGATTTCTTCATTTTTCAAGATATCTTGCATTTTAGCTTTTTCGGTATTGATGACTTTTCCTCGTAAAGGTAGAATTGCTTGGAACTTTCTGTCTCTTCCTTGTTTAGCAGATCCGCCAGCAGAATCCCCTTCGACTAAATACAATTCATTTTTCTTAGGGTTTCGGGATTGTGCGGGTGTCAATTTTCCTGAAAGAAGAGATTCGCCTTTTTTACGCTTCTTCCCATTTCGGCTTTCTTCTCTGGCTTTACGTGCTGCTTCTCTCGCTTCTCTGGCTTTGATTGCTTTACGGACCAACATCTGGCTCATTTCGCTATTTTCCTGCAAATAAAAGCCCATTTGTTCACTGATGACGTTATCTACTACGGTACGAGCAACTGGCGTACCAAGTTTTTCTTTTGTTTGCCCTTCAAATTGCAGAAGATTTTCAGGTACACGGATAGAAAGTACAGCAGCTAACCCTTCTCTGAAATCACTACCTTCCAGATTCTTGTCCCGTTCTTTCAGCAAACCAACTTTTCTCGCATATTCGTTATAAGATTTCGTCATCGCCGCTTTCATACCAGCTTCATGGGTTCCCCCATCTTTTGTCCGAACGTTATTGACAAAAGATAAGACATTTTCTGAATACCCGTCATTGTATTGATAAGCGACCTCTACTTCGATACCTTCTTTTTCTCCTGAAAAATAAACAACTGGTGTCAATGTATCTTTTTCTTCATTCAGATAATCAACAAATTCTTTGATTCCTTCTTCGTAATGAAAAATTTCCTTGACTGGTTCTTCTCCACGAAGATCAGAAAGAGAGATTTTAACGCCTTTTAGAAGAAAGGCAGATTCTCTTAACCGTTCGGCTAAAATTTCATATGAAAATTTCGTTGTACTGAATATTGTATCGTCTGGTAAAAAATGGACAGTCGTCCCGTTTGCTTTTTTTGTTTTTCCTATCTTTTTCAACGTACCGTCAGGTTTACCGCCGTTTTTAAATTTCTGCTGATACTCTACGCCATCTCTAACGATCGTTACAGTTAGCCATTTCGATAAGGCATTTACCACACTGGCTCCTACACCGTGCAGTCCACCAGAAGTTTTGTACCCTCCTTGACCAAACTTTCCGCCAGCATGCAGCACAGTAAAAATCACTTCAACTGTTGGTATTCCGGAAGCATGCATTCCTACAGGCATCCCACGTCCGCTATCTGCAACAGTTATACTATTGTCTTCATGGATGGTCACATCAATCTCACTGCCATAACCTGATAATGCTTCGTCAACTGCATTATCGACGATTTCATAGACTAAATGATGCAAGCCTCGGCTGTCAGTGGATCCAATGTACATCCCTGGTCTTTTTCTAACTGCCTCTAATCCTTCCAATACTTGGATGGACGAGTCATTGTATTCGTTGTTTACTTTTTTTGCCAAGGCAAACGCTCCTTCAATAATACTTTGCGGCAAAACCGCACCACGATTATCATACTAGAAAAGGTCGTGAAAAAAAAGAGGGTAGACGAGAAATCAATTTTAATTATCTCCTAACCGCTTTTTCGACATTCCCCTCTATCGATCATCTCTTCTTTGTGGTCATTTTTATTTTTGGTTTTCTTTCAACTTACCAAGTTCAATCTTAATACAACGATCCATCACGATATCTGTACGTCCTGCTTTTCTTAGCATCTCAGCTGCTTCTTTGTTTTCAATCCCTAATTGTGCCCAGAACACTTTAGCATCAGTTTTCAAAAAATCATCTGCTACTTCAGGTAAAAATTCACTCCGTCTAAATACATCTACGATATCGATTGGATCATCGATTTCTGTCAAATTCGCATAGACTTTCTCGCCTAGAATTTCTTCACCAGCCAATAATGGATTTACTGGTATGATTTTATATCCATTGTCTTGCAATACCTGTGCAACCATGTAACTTGTTCGTTCTGGTTTATTGCTCAAGCCTACGACGGCAATATTTTTTGCTTCTTCCAAATAGTTGAAAATCGTTTCTTGTGTTGGATTTTTTACAGACATTTCTGCCACCCCTTGCTTTTCTTTTTATTCCATCTATTATACTTGTATCTTTCATTTTTTCAATTGTTCCTGTTACCTATTCATGCTAAAATAAAGGATAGTTTTCAACTTGAAAGAGGGTAAAAAATGAAATTGATCTTATTACTTATTTTAGCATATCTTTTAGGTTCTATTCCTTCCGGTGTCTGGATTGGCAAATTGTTTTTCAAAAAAGATATCCGACAACACGGGAGCGGTAATACTGGAACGACCAATACATTTCGTGTATTAGGCAAAACAGCCGGGATTGTTGTCCTGCTTATGGATATTTTAAAAGGTACATTGGCTACTTGTTTGCCGATGATCTTCCATCTTTCTGGGATTAACCCTCTTTGGTTTGGGGTATGCGCCATTCTTGGCCATACATTTCCGATTTTTGCTGGGTTCAAAGGAGGAAAAGCTGTTGCGACAAGTGCAGGAATGCTTTTAGGATTTAATCCTGTATTTTTTGTTTATTCTTGTATCATCTTTATCGTTAGTTTATTTTGTACAAGTATGGTGAGTTTGAGCAGTATGATCAGTGCAGTATTGATCACTTTATCTACGATCGTCCTTCCTTATGTAGCTCCTGTGATTTTGGCTAAGCCCAATTGGTTACTGACGATCATTGCCTTTTTAGTTTCTTCCTTTATCTTTTATCGGCATAAAGACAATATCAAGCGTATCAGAAACCATACTGAAAGTCGAATCCCGTTTGGTTTGAATAGCAGCAAGAAAAAATCCTGATACTTTTTCATTCCAAAGAGATAAAACGGGAGTGTGACAAATCGATGTCACACTCCCTTATTACTTACAGGATAGCTTTTTTACACACCTTGGTAAACGGTGTTCCCTGCTAACTTCTCGGTCACAACCTCTTACTTCACTGTGATGGAATATTTTGTCTTGAAGATTTCATGGGCACCTAGTTGATTGATCCCTACTTTTTCCATCAAGTTTCCACTACTGTTCACCGTGTCAGCGATTCCGCACCACGGTTCGATACAAACGAAAGGCGCTTCTTTTGGATAAGGAGACCAGATCCCTACATAAGGCATATCTTTATAGCTTAAAGTTACGCTATGGGAAGATTTTTCACTTCGAATGGCGTACGCATTTAGACCCCTTGTTTCAAAAACCAAGGCATCTTGCTCAAAAAGTTCACGATTCAAAGCCAGATTCGTATTTGTCTGACCTAACGTCTTTTGATCCATATCGATGAATGGGCCTTTCAATGGTAGGCGTAATCTTGATTTCAATGGAGAAAATGCCAGATAGAAATCTTCAAATGACAATCCTTCTTCAAGAGGTACATTGAAAGCAGGATGTCCACCGATAGAAAAGAACATTTCTTTTTCACCGGTATTTGCCACTTGATAATGAACCGTGATGCCGTCTCCTCCTAATTCATAGCTGATCACTAATTCAAAATCAAATGGATACTTTTCTAATGTCTCCGACGTACTCCTTAAGATGAAACTAGCCATTTCTTGTCCATGTTCAATGACTTCAAAATCCATATCCCGAGCAAATCCGTGTTGCCCCATTTGATATGTTTTCCCTTGATAAACATACTGATCATCTTTTAAACGTCCAACAAAAGGGAATAAAACCGGTGCATGTCTGCCCCAATACGCTGGATCACCTTGCCAGATATACTCTAAACCATGTTCTTTTGATTTCAGACTGATCAATTCCGCACCGTGTTCAGCGATTTCGGCGATCAGCTGGTCATTTTGAATAATAACAGTCATTGCCATTCCTCCAACTTCGACTTACTTTTTAAAATGGGAAGGCTGGAACAAACATTTCTATCTGCCCCAGTCCCCTTACTTCTAATAACTGTGTTTTGCTAACTCGTCTTTAAAACGGGAATTCAATACTTTTAAATAAGTTCCCTTCATGCCTAACGAACGAGATTCAATGATTCCAGCTGATTCCAATTTTCGTAAAGCATTGACGATCACAGAACGAGTGATGCCGATACTATCGGCAATATTAGAAGCAGTCAGACGACCTTCATCTCCATCCAATGCTTCAAAGATAGCTTGTACAGCCTTCAATTCGCTATAAGATAATGTGTTGATTGCCATTTGGACAGCCGTTGCACTCCGTACATCTGCTTCGATGCTTCGAGACTTCTGATAAAGGATCTGCATACCGACAACCGTAGCTCCATATTCTGCTAAGACTAGATCGTCATCTGCAAACGATTGTTCCATACGAGATAAGATAATCGTACCCAAACGTTCGCCAGCTCCAAAGATCGGAACGACAGTCGTCAGACCAAATGGATATTTCTCTCTTGACTCTACCGGAAATGCAGTAATATCACTAGTAATTGGGATATTAGCTTCAGTTTTCATCAACTGTGCCACTGTATCAGTATAAGATTCAGGAAATTGTTTCTCAACAAACATTGTTTTGATTCGTTCATTGTTCACATCGTGACGTTCATTATAACCTAGTAATACTCCGTCACTTCCTATGATATAGGTGTTGCTGTCAAGAATACCACCTAGTGTGACAGCCATTTTATCGTAAGGCAAATCTGCTTGCATGTCAAAAGTATTCTTTTGCTGCAAAAGTGTGTTTATCTTGCGGGTTTTCGTTAGCAAGTCTGTCATTGTCGTCCTCCGATTTTTTATAAAATATAGCGACTTAAATCTTCATTTGCCGCAATTGAGCCAAGTTTGTCATCCACATATGCTTCTGTGATCGTTATTTCTCCCATTTGCATATCTGGTGCTTCAAATAATAGATCTTCTAGTAGTTTTTCCAAAATGGTATGCAGTCTGCGTGCGCCGATATTATCTGTGTCACGGTTGACATCGAAAGCGATTTGAGCGATCCGTTCAATTGCTTCTTTTGTAAACGTAACTGACACATTTTCTGTACCAATCAATGCTACATATTGTTTTATTAAAGCATTATTCGGTTCAGTCAGAATTTTCACAAAATCTTCAGCTGTCAAATCATCTAATTCTACCCGTATTGGGAAACGCCCTTGGAGTTCTGGAATCAAATCACTCGGTTTAGATAAATGGAACGCTCCTGAAGCAATGAATAAGACATGATCTGTTTGGATGATCCCGTATTTTGTATTTACTTGTGAACCTTCGACAATTGGCAATATGTCTCTTTGAACGCCTTCTCTGGATACTTCTCCAGATTGCTGTGATTTAGAAGTGATCTTATCGATTTCATCGATAAAAATAATTCCACTTTCTTCCGCTAATTTGATTGCCTCACTATGGATATCAGCATCCTTGACTAATTTTGCTGATTCTTCCTTGATCAATAACTCTAAAGCTTCTTTGACTGTTACCGTCCGTTCCACTTTTTTCTTCGGTGTCAAAGCACCTAGAGTTTCATTTAGGTCGATCCCCATTTGCTCCAATCCATTGTTCATCATTGGTGCAGGTTTCTTTTGGTCTTCAACTTCAATGGTTACTTCACGACTATCCAGTAAACCCTTTTGTAGTTGTTCCAAGACTGTACGGCGATTGATTCGAATATCTTCTGTCACTTCTTCTTGCGGTTCAGCGGTATTTTGCTGACTAGCATTAAAAAGATTCATCATTTGTTCAAATTGATTAGTGGATTGTTTCTGTTCTTTTTTTATACCAGGTACCAAGATTTTTACCAAACGTTTTTCTGCATTTTTTTTAGCACTTGTGTATACACGGCTGTACTGCTCTTTTTCTACGATTTGGATCGCATTTTCTACTAAATCCCGAACCATTGATTCTACATCTCTTCCGACATAACCGACTTCAGTAAATTTTGTTGCTTCGACTTTGACAAATGGTGCATTGACGATTTTTGCCAAACGTCGTGCGATTTCTGTTTTACCGACCCCTGTAGGTCCGATCATCAGCATATTTTTTGGTGTAATATCTTGTTGCATTTTTTCATCTAACTGCAAACGGCGATAGCGGTTACGCAAAGCAACGGCAACAGATTTTTTTGCTGCGTGCTGTCCTACGATATATTCATCTAATTCACTTACGATTTGTCTTGGTGTTTGTTTTAATTCATACATATCTACTCACCTCTTACAGTTCTTCTACGATAATATTATGATTAGTAAAGATACAGATATCTGCGGCAATATTTAACGCATTTTCTGCAATTTCTTTCGCACTCATGTCGTTTTGAGCATAGTTTTTCATTGCTCGGGCTGCAGCCAACGCAAAATTCCCTCCTGATCCGATAGCTAAGATACCATCATCTGGTGTGATAACTTCTCCTGTACCTGAAACAAGAAGCATTTCTTTATCATTCATTACGATCAGCATCGCTTCAAGTTTTTGCATAGATTGCTGTGTCCGCCATTCTTGAGCTAATTCGACAGCTGCGCGTTGTAGATTCCCGTTATATTCGTTTAGTTTGCCTTCAAATTTTTCTTCTAAAGTAAACGCATCTGCAACACTTCCGGCGAAACCTACAACAACTTCTCCATTGTAGATACGTCGTACTTTCTTTGCAGTGCCTTTCATGACAACAGATTCACCCATTGTTACTTGGCCATCTCCAGCCATAGCAAATTTCCCGTCTTTTTCGACGGCACAGATAGTGGTTGAATGAAATGGTGATTCGACCATGTTTGTTTCCTCCTAAATTTGTTCTTTTCCTTATTTTTACGCTCTTGGATGGAAAGAACGATAGTTTTTTTGTAAACTTTCTTTTGTTACATGGGCATAGATCTGGGTAGTCGATAAATTGGCATGTCCTAGCAATTCTTGGACTGTCCGCAAATCTGCCCCATTATTTAATAAATGAGTAGCAAATGTATGGCGCAGCATGTGAGGATGGATATCACTATCCAAACTGCTTTTTTTGATCATTTGATTCAAGACATATTCAATTCCAGTAGGCGTGATTGGTTTTCCATGATGATTCACAAAAACGATATCATGCTCTTCGTGATATTTTGTCATCAATACCTGGCGGCCTTCCCTGAAATATTCTTGCAGAGCATCTTGAGCAAAAGAACCTAGAGGAGCATATCTCTCTTTGTTCCCTTTACCATGGATCAACATGACCTCTGAATCAAAATCAATGTCTGATACCGACAAACTGCTACACTCACTTAAACGGATGCCTGACCCGTAAAGGACTTCCAGTAAAGCGCGGTTCCTCAAATCCAAAGGACTATCTCCTGCTACGCTGTCAAAAAGTGCTTGCATTTCATTTTCATAAAAAAAACGTGGCAGTCTCAAATTTTTCTTTTTGAGATGAACGTAAGAAAATGGATTTTCTTTTATCACTTCTTCTTTGAGAAGATACTGATAAAACGAACGTAGGCTGGCTATCTTGCGACTGATAGAATTTCTGCTATAGCTAGGACGATGATCAGCTAATGCACTCAAATAGACACGAACCGTAAAATATTCCGCCTTCAGCAGATCAGCGTCTCCAGATTCCTCCAAAAAATGTTTGAAATGGAGAATGTCTTCTTCATATGCTTCTTTCGTTTTTTCTGAATATCCTCTTTCGACAATCAAATAACGCAAAAATTTTTGTTCCCACGTGGCTTCTGTCATTTTCTCACCTTCCTTTTGTCCCAGAGAATAATTTAGCACAGCGTTTATAAAAAGACAAATAAATTGTCAGAATTTAACCAATATTTCTAAGTTTGTTCACAATTGGCGCAATTCCTCACATTTTGTTTGAGAAATTCTTAAGAAAAACGCAAGAAAAAGAGCGAGACTATCCGTCTCACCCTCTTCATGGAGTTTCCTTACTCATTTGGGATTGCAGTTTTTTCTAATTCTGTTTTTATTGCCTCATTAGCTTTTAAAGCTCGTTGTGCAATTGCTTCATATCTTGCTTTTTTGTCTCGAATGCGCTCTGGCAGTTCAGGAAACAGACCATAGTTGGCATTCATCGGTTGGAAATGTTTTCCTTCCGCATGAGTAATGTAGTATGCCATACTTCCAATAGCTGTTTCTTGTGGAAACTCGACTGGTTCCATTTCTTTTGCTAAGCGTGCGGCGTTGATTCCAGCAAGTAGTCCGCTCGCTGCACTTTCAACATAGCCTTCTACACCAGTCATCTGACCTGCAAAGAACAGATCTTCGCGTTTCGTTGATTGGTAAGTCGGTTTCAGCAATTCTGGCGAATTCATAAAGCTGTTTCGGTGCATCACACCATAGCGAACGAATTCAGCATTTTCTAACCCAGGAATCATCCGGAAAACACGTTTTTGCTCGCCCCATTTCAAGTGAGTCTGAAAGCCCACGATGTTGTATAAAGAAGCTGCAGCATTGTCTTGACGCAGCTGGATAACAGCATAAGGACGTTTGCCAGTTTTAGGATCTTCCAATCCAACTGGTTTCATAGGTCCGAAAAGCATCGTTTTGAATCCTCGCTGTGCCATTACTTCAATTGGCATACATCCTTCAAAATATTTTTCTTTCTCAAAAGATTTAAGTTCTGCCACTTCGGCATTGATTAGTGCCTCATGGAAAGCTTTGAATTCCTCTTCTGTCATCGGACAGTTCAAGTAAGCTGCTTCTCCTTTGTCATAGCGGGACTTCAAATATACTTTATCCATATCGATCGTAGCTTTGTCTACGATTGGTGCAGCTGCATCATAGAAATAAAAACCATCTGAACCATTGAATGCTTTGATGCTTTCTGCTAATGGATGAGAAGTCAAAGGTCCTGTTGCTACTACGGTGATTCCTTCCGGTATTTCAGTGATTTCTTCGTTTATCACTGTTACTAATGGATGCTCTTTGACTTTTCGGGTAATTGTTTCAGAAAAAGAATCGCGGTCAACAGCTAAGGCACCACCAGCTGGCACTGCTGTTTCATCTGCCGAAGTGATTACTACCGAATTCAATCGGCGCATTTCTTCTTTCAATAACCCTACTGCATTAGCCAAACTGTTTCCTCTTAATGAATTGGAACATACTAGTTCAGCAAAATTACTTGTGTGATGCGCCTCAGTCGATTTGACTGGACGCATTTCATATAAACGGACAGGGACTCCTGCTTGTGCGATCTGCCAAGCAGCTTCACTTCCGGCAAGCCCTGCTCCAACAACATTTACCATTTTCAATGAAAGAACCTCTTTTCTATTATTTTTGGATGTCTTCTTCGTAATCTCCATTTACACAGACTACTTGTTTACCGCCTTTGACTTTCTTCTCGACCAGATATCCGTCACATTTTGGACAATTTCTGCCCACTGGTTTATCCCAAGAAGTGAATTCACATTCTGGGAAACGGGAACAACCATAGAATAGTCTGTTTTTCTTAGATTTTCGTTCAATGACTTGTCCTTCATGACATACTGGGCAAGTCACACCGATTTCTTTTACGATTGGTTTCGTATTCCGACAATCAGGAAAATTACTGCAAGCATAAAACTTCCCATATTTCCCTAATTTTATCACCATCGGATGTCCACAGACATCACAATCGAATCCTGCTGGTTCATCTTTGATTTGAATTTTTTCGATTTTTTCTTCCGCATTCGTCAGTTCTTTTTCAAACGGTTTATAGAAACGATCAACCACTTTGACCCACGCTTCCGTGCCTTCTTCAATTTTATCCAAATCTCCTTCCATTTCTGCTGTGAAATGGATATCGACGATTTGAGGGAAGAATTCACAGATCAGTGAATTGACAATTTCTCCTAGTTCAGTCGGCTCAAATCTTTTTTGTGTCAATTTTACATAGTAGCGTCTTTGGATCGTATCAAGTGTTGGTGCATAAGTGGAAGGTCGCCCTACCCCGTTTTCTTCTAGTGCACGAATCAACGTAGCCTCACTAAAACGTGCTGGTGGTTGAGTAAAATGTTGTTTTGGTTCAATATCAACAGATTGGACTACATCGCCTTCTTCAAGTTCTGGAAGAATATTTTCTTTCTCTTCTTTGCCGTCATCTCTACCTTCCACATACACTTGCATGAATCCTTTGAATTTGATTTTTGAACCGTTCGCAATGAAGATGACACCATTTTGTTCTAATGTCACTTTCATTGTATCTAAAATGGCTGGTGTCATCTGACTAGCCACAAAACGTGACCAGATCAATGTATAAAGTTTCAATTGATCTTTATCTAAATATTGTTTGAGTTCATCTGGTGTACGAAGCACACTCGTTGGACGCACAGCTTCATGGGCATCTTGTGCGCCTTGAGCATTTTTGATCTTTCGGTGATCATGTCTAGAAAATTCTTTTCCATACGTATCTTCAATAAATGCTGCGGCCTCTGCTTTTGCTGTATCGGCAATCCGGGTAGAATCAGTACGCATGTATGTAATCAAGCCGACTGTTCCTTGTTTACCCAAAGTGATTCCTTCATATAATTGCTGTGCTACCATCATGGTTTTTCTTGTTCGAAAGTTTAATTTACGGGCAGCTTCTTGTTGCAAGCTACTTGTAGTGAAAGGATTCGCAGGGTTTCTTTTGCGCTCTTTCTTTTCTACTTTTTTAACTTCGAAGTCTGTTCCATCAATTCTAGCAGTGACTTCTTTTACACTTTGTGCATCTGGTAATTTCTTTTTCTTACCGTCGATTCCCCAGAAATTTGCTTTGAATTTCTTGCGAGCTTTTTTAAAATTACCGTCGATGCTCCAATATTCTTCTGGAACAAATTCTCGGATCTCTTTTTCACGGTCAATAATAATTTTTAAAGCGACAGATTGGACACGTCCTGCACTTAACCCTTTCTTGACCTTACGCCAGAGAATAGGACTGATCGAATAACCAACGATTCTGTCTAAGGTACGACGAGCTTGCTGTGCATCTACTAAATCTACATCGATCGTTCTTGGTTCCTTAAAAGCTGCTTTGACTGCGTCTTTTGTGATTTCATTGAAGACCACCCGATTTTTTTCTTTCAGATCCAACCCAAGTAGGTACGCTAAATGCCAAGCAATCGCTTCTCCTTCTCTATCCGGGTCACTTGCCAAGTAAACTTTTTGAGCTTTTTTTGCTGCGGCTTTAAGGCTTTTGATGACATCGCCTTTTCCGCGTATAGAAATATAATGGGGTTCATAATTGTTTTCAAAATCGATACCCATTTTACTTTTCGGTAAATCTCTTATATGGCCAACACTGGCCATTACTTTATAGTTTCGTCCAAGATATTTCTCAATTGTCTTGGCTTTTGCAGGTGATTCTACAATCACTAAATATTTATACGCCATTACTGAATGGACTCCTTTCCATTGTCGTGTTCCTACTATTAAAAGAGGATTCATACAAATCGTAGCTAATCATATCCATTCAGAAAACGTTTGTCAAGAAAAGCAAATGAAAAGTATGGTGTTATTCTTTAAATTCTGCCAAGATATCTTCACCCGAAACCGTGCAAACTGCACCGTCTTGGATCAAATGATGACATCCGGTAGAATGTTCTGTTAAAATATTTCCTGGAACAGAAAAAACTGTTCTTCCAAGATCCAATGCTTGCTGTGCTGTTATCAGAGAGCCGCTTTTTTTCTTGGCTTCAAAGACACATGTTCCTTTAGACAAAGCTGCGATAATCCGATTTCTCATTGGAAAACGATGCTTTTTCGGGTCGGATTGAGGAGGATATTCACTCAAAAGAAGATGATCATTTGCAATCACCTCTTGCAAGTCACGATTTTCAGCAGGATAGACTTGCTCTATCCCTGTTCCAATGACTGCGATTGTCCGTCCACCATGAGAGATTGCTGCTTGGTGACCGTATGTATCTATCCCTTTCGCGCAGCCACTGACGATCACATATCCAGCTTCTACCACTGGTTTTAGTAAATAATAAACTGTTTTTTTGGCTAAAGCAGAAGTGTGTCTTCCACCAACAACGCTTAACATGTTACAAGAAAGTAAAGATAGATCACCATTATAAAACAGTACAATTGGCGGATAGGTCAAGTGAAGTAGCTGAGGGGGATATTGGGGATCAAAGCAAGTAATAAACGACTGTTTCGATTGGATTTTGCCCCAGTTAGCGTGAATTTCCTGCCAACTTTTGCGAAACAGCTCCCGATGTGTGGTTATTTTACCTATCTTAATGATGTCTTCAAATCCGATTTCTTTATAAGGATACTGCATCATCCAGTTAGCAAGTGCCCATTTTCCTTGACTACTGATTCCTTTTGTATAAGCAAGTTTCAATAAATTCTCTTCTATTTGATACATCATAAAACCGCCTTTCGTCTCTCTTTCTAATAAGATACGTAAAAGCGGCTGTTTTTTATTGTAAATATTTTTTTACAGGTGCAAAACTTTTACGATGGATTGGCGTAATTCCTTGTCGTTCAAGTCCTTCTAAGTGTTCCTTTGTTCCATAACCTGCATTATGCGAGAAACCATATCCAGGATAAAGCACGTCATATTCTTTCATCAATTGGTCTCGATATACTTTAGCAATGATACTTGCAGCAGCAATCGACACAGATCGTGCATCCCCTTTGATTATTTTTTCCTGCTGGATAGGCAAATCCAAGGTCATCGCATCGATCAACAAATAGCTTGGTACAATGGACAATTTTTCTACTGCTTGGATCATCGCTAATTTACTTGCTTCATAAATATTCACATCATCGATTGTCTGCTGATCAACGATCCCGATCCCGATTGCCAGGGCTTTTTCTTGAACTTGTTGATAAAGAAGTTCTCGCTTTTTCTCTGATAATTGTTTGGAGTCATTCAGCCCTAATATGATCTCATTTTTCGGCAAGATAACTGCAGCTGCCACGACAGGTCCAGCTAATGGTCCTCTTCCTACTTCATCAATGCCGGCAATCCATTGGTGACCTTGTGCGTACCCTTGCTTTTCAAAGCAAAACATTTCTTCATATTTTTCCTTAATTAATGCTTCCTTTTTCAATCGTCGTTCAAAAGAAGCCAGTGCTTGCAGCACGCCTTTGCGTGGATCATTTCTTAATGATTCTAGTGTAGGATCATCTATTCTCTGTATGCTTTTCAATCGTTCTTTGATACTTTGGATGGATTCAGTCATCACTTTTTTGCTCCATTTCTTCGCAACGATCCAGTGTGTATCGTCCAAGTTTTCCTTGGCGAATATCATGCACGACTAATTCGCTGCCGCGATCATAGTCTTCTTTATACCCACGTTTTGCTGTAATATCCATCAGTAATTCCGGTGCCAATTTTTCTTCTTGCTCGATTGATAAACCATAACGATCGCTGATTCTTCCTGAATAATATCGGGCAAAAAAGTCTAATCCGTAAATCGCTAAATCATCTAAATGGACAAGCTGGTCTTTGATCGCGCCTGTCAGCGCTAGTTTTTTGCCGATTTCTTCATCTTCAAATTTGGGCCATAAAATCCCTGGTGTGTCTAACAATTCCAACTCATTACCTAAACGAAGCCACTGCTGACCTTTTGTTACGCCAGGCTTATTTCCTGTCTGTGCAATTTTCTTGCCTACTAGTCGATTCATCAACGTAGATTTCCCAACATTTGGAATACCTAAGACCATTGCCCGAATAGCGCGAGGCTTGATCCCCCGAGCAGCATCTCTTGCCCGTTTTTCTTTCAATGCTTCTTTAGCCGCAGGTACTAGACCTTTAATTCCTTTACTTTCTTGTGCCGTGATAGCTAATGCAAGATGGCCTTGTTTACGAAAATATTCTTGCCACAGCTTTGTCTGTTGTGGATCTGCCAGATCCGCTTTATTCAATAAAACAAGGCGAGGTTTTTGCTGAATGATCTGATCTAGCATTGGATTACGAGAAGATAGAGGTAATCGTGCGTCTACCAATTCAAATACGATGTCCACATATTTCATTTTTTCAGAAACTTCTCGTCGGGCTTTTGCCATATGTCCCGGAAACCATTGGATGGTCATTGTTCTCTCCATTCCTTTCATACCGGAATATTCCCCGGCTTTACTTGTTTTTTTCTTTTTCAATATAAATTCACTTTTTTATTATAAAGAAATTCCATCTATTAGTTAAGTGAAAGTGAACCAGTCCTCATTCTATCACATCTTCACTTTTTTGATGATGTAAATTTTTATTTTGGTTTCTATATATGAATCTAAATTTTTGACAGCGTTTCCTAAATAAGAGATGATAGACGAACAAAACAGAAAGGAGACGAAACAAATGAATAGTATGGTTTTTGTTAATTTTCCTGTTGCTGATGTCAATCGTTCCGTTGCTTTTTATGAAAAGCTGGGTTTTAAAAAAAATGAAGAATTTTCTACTGAAGAAGCTGGTTCAATGGTATGGGATGACACTTTTTGGGTAATGCTTCTCTCTCATGATTTTTATAAAAAATTTATAAAAGATAAAGAAATAGCTGATAATAAAAAAACAAGTGGTGCTTTGATTTCGTTTAGTGTTGAAAACGCGGATGAAGTAAAAAAATTTGCTCAAATTGCAAAAGAAAATGGTGGTACTTTCCACGAAGTTGATATGGGAATGCCTGAAGAAGAAATGTTTTCATTAGAAGTCCAAGATCTAGACGGAAATACATTAGAACCCGTATGGATGAAGATGTAAGCAGATAACTAATCTGACGTTTTTTATAACAAAAAAACAAAGGCGGATGATACGATAAGTATTCTCCGCCTCTATTTTTTTCATTCGTACAATCTCTTTTTTACAGTTTATAAAAGCAGTCTTCTCACCCTTTTTTTAATTGTTAGATGCCAGTGTATGTAAATCACCAATGTGTCATGACACATTGGTGATTTTATGGTATCCTTTTATTATTAACTGACAAAGGAGAGAATATTTTGAACACTTTGATTGCAAAAGACGTTTTTAGATTGCCCGAAATGAATGCAAGATTGTTGTCGACCTCTGCTCTTTTATTAGCCCTTGATGTCATCTTATACAAGATAGCGATTGGTCCTACTTATTTTCAAATCACATTCGGATTTTTAAGTATGGCGCTTATGGGTTATCTATATGGACCGATCTGGGCTGGTTTGCTTGAAATGTTGTCGAACACTTTAAATTTCACGATATTTGGTTCAGGAACGTTTCAAGCTGCTTTTCTTATCACGGCTTTCCTTGGTGGATTTATTAATGGCTTATTTTTATATCATAAAAAGATAAACCTGCCTTCCGTCATCGCTGCCCAATTATTGATTATGATCCCAGTCAGCCTTTTTATCAATTCTTGGCTGATGTCTGTTTTGTTTGGTGCAGATTTCAAAGTGATTTTTCTAGGTAGAGTCATCAGGAATATGATCCAAATCCCTATTCAAATAATGGTTGTTTATTCATTTATCAAAACTTTAGAGGCTAGAAAAGTGTTTAAACGAGCTGTTTGATTTTACGTACTAAGGTAGTAAAACTGATTTTGGATTAAACAATAAAGCGTGCAGTCTCAACAGACTGCACGCTTTATTGTTTCTCACTGGATCCATTTTATTTCATCAAGTGGATAATAGACAAATCTTGCTTTACCTAGAATATCAGTTTTATTGATCGTGCCAAACGAACGACTATCTTTTGAAACTCTTCGATTATCTCCAAGTACAAAATAATTATCTTCCGGAAGCTTGGATTGTCCCGTTAGCTCTTGTAGTGTAAAGTCCGTCGTATAGGATGCATTTGCATGATCTGATTTCAGGTTTTTAGTTAGATAAGGTTCCTTAACTACTTTCCCATTGATCTTCAATTGATCATTTTGGTAGCTGACATTTTCTCCTGGAAGACCGATTACTCGTTTGATATAAATCGTGCCATCTGCTAATTGAAAAACAACAATATCAAATCGTCTGATCTCCGAAAATTTTTCCATCACAACCATATCACCTTGCTTCAACACGTTTTCCATTGAATTGCCTTCCACTGGTACCGGGATGAATAAAAATCCCCGCAACATGAACGCAAGGAATACAGAAACAAGTAAGTATTTGAATACAAGCCAGAAGCGATTAATATAGCGTTGTTTTTTTGTCAATCTCTATCAATCCATCCCTCGTTTTTTCATTCTTTCTTTATTATAAGAAAAATATCAAAAAAATGCGACTAGATAGCTGAAATAAAAATAATTCTTTCAATTAGGCTATTGGACAAAAAACTTTTTTGATCATAAAGTACAAAACTATCTCTTATATGTCATGATTATTTTCTAAATATTTTTCCCATGCTTCGTCAAAGATATCCATGGACGGCAAATAGTCGACATTCAGTTCCAGATAATTAGAAATTTCTTCGTAGCTAGAGCTGTGCTTAGGAAATTGGATGTCTTTACCGGCTTCTGTAGCGAAAACAGATAAAGCATCATGTGTGCCACCGCCTCGCAGTGTCATTAAATAATGAAAAAAGCTTCGATTCACCCTTCGTTCCTCCAATTTTCTTCGATAAAGGCAGCCCGGCGTGCATGGTTTCTTTTAAAATTTTCAGGATGCTTTTTATAATACTCTTGATGGTCTTCTTCTGCTAGATAAAATGGTTGGGCTGGTTCGATTTTTGTAACGATTGGCTGTTCGAAACGTCCACTTTCAGCTAACTGTTTCTTACTTTTTTCAGCAATGATCCGCTGTTCTTCTGTCAAATAAAAGATCACCGGGCGATAATTGTCACCGCGATCCTCGAATTGTCCGAAAGCGTCAGTTGGATCAGTTTGCTGCCAGTAAAGTTCTACTAATTGTTCATATGAAATCAATGTTGGATCATAGATAATCTCCACTGCTTCTGTATGTCCAGTCGTTTGGCTTTTTACTTGTTCATAAGTCGGATCTGGTACATGCCCTCCAGTATATCCTGACATCACTGTATGGATACCAGGAAGCGTGTCGAAAGGCTGGATCATACACCAGAAGCAGCCTCCTGCAAATATTGCTCGTTCCATTATGATTCCCCCTCTAATACTACTCATCCGATGATTTTTTATTTTCTTTTGTCTTGCTTTCAGTACTGCTGGTGCTAGTTTTGTTGGTATTTGAGTTGTTTGAAGCATCAGAGGTATCTTTTGGCAAATATAGACTAAACCGAATGTCATCATTTACTAAGTCGATTTTATCTGCTTTAATATACATCCCGTTTTGCATTCGGAATTGATCCAACCTAAGCATGATAGTCAGATCATCTGTATTGACTTCGATCCAATCTGGTAATTTATAGTTTCTCTTGATCATATTCATCACATCTTTGATTGGCAAACTCAATGTTCCGATAGAAAGACTTCTAGCTTTTAGTTGGACATTTCCGTTTTCCATCACATACGGATCAAAATATAAATAGAAATCGATAGGAAAACCTAGTACTTCGAAAGTACCATTGAGTAGTGCTTCATTTTCCAAATAAAATTTATATTCAATATCACTATCTTTTTGATACTCACTAAGGAAAAAGCTGATGATTTGATTGACTTTTTCTTTATTTGAATTGATCGTTAAGATAGGATCTCCTTGTCTTTCCGTAAGAGCTGGTATTTCTGGGAGTTCTGGTTCCCGATTAGCAAAAATACGGCTGCCTAAAAATACGGTCGAACCAAGTACTACCCCAAGAAGGATAAGGAAGGCGAATTTCCAGTAATTTGTTTTCTTTGTTTTGTTTGAAGATACGTCAGTTCTTGTTTTCATGTTTATTGATCATCCTCCTTCTCTAGCCATTGGTTTTGTGTCTCGATCAGCTGATCTCTCACTGCATTTGCCATCAATTGATAACCTAAATTATTTGGATGGAAATGATCTTCTTCATAGAGCACATTATTTTTGATGCCATTTAGATTTTCTGTCGTGCTAGTTGTTTGACCTGTTCCTTCTTCTGTGACACCTACTTCCTGATTCAATCCTTGATAAAGCAAATCATTGATTGGGATAAAGTAGCAGTTCGGCATTTTTTTCGTCACCGTTTCTGTTCCTTTGTTCCAATTGTTAACAATTGTCTGCATGTCAGTGATCTCAGGAAAGTTCAAATAAAATGGATTGTAGATGCCTAAAATGTAAATAGGTGCGGTTTTATTGAGGGATCGAAATTCTTCCAATAGTTCTGTGACATTTTTCTGATAGTTTTTCAGTGGCTTTTTAAAGGAATTGACCGTTAACCCGAATAAATTATTTTGGATAACTTTCATCAAATCATTACCGCCAACAGTCAGTGTGATAAAATCAGCTGTTTTGATATTGTTTCGAATTTCTTCTTTTGTTTTTACTCGCTTTAAGATCTGGTCACTTCGTTCACCATTTACACCATAGTTTTCTGTTTCAACCGCGGTCAAATTATAACGGTCTTTTAGATCATTTGCGACAAGGGGAACGAATCCTCCTTGCTTGGTTTGATCTCCTACTCCTTCAGTCAGCGAATCTCCGATAGCTATGTAGTGAAGTTTTTCTTTTTTATTTGGATCTTCTCTCACAGTAGTTACTGGTTTCATTAGTGGGCCAGCTTTCGGTATAGAAGCAGCTAAACCTGCATAGATGATGATCGCAATTAATAATGGGAACAAAACGAGGATCAAATGTCGTTTCGTTAATTTCATTTTTTCACCTCTTGTATTCGATTGGTTCTAATGTTATCAAAAATTTTATCAAAAAGGTAGTCTTTATGAAAAAAGAAAACAATTATTTTCCTAATTTTATAAAGAAAAAGAGAATAAGCTGCAAGCCTTTCAGGCTGAGGGCTTATCCTCTTTTCGACTAATCTACATAATACATGATTGCAAACGCGTCTTTACCAGTATGCGTAGCGATAACCGGATTCGTATGCAGTACAGGGATATGCATGTCCGGGAATAATTCTTGCAAACCCTCTTTGAATTCTTGCGCCAATTCTTTTGCATCCGCATGTGAAATACCGATTTGTCGCACATTTGGCAATTCTTTCAGTTCATTTTTCAAATTATTAAACCATTTATCGAACGTTTTCTTTCCTCGCCCCTTAGTTACAGGGATTAATTCAGAATGGGCGAAATTCATCACCACGCGTATGTTCAAAACACTAGACAGCAAACCAGTTGTTCGGCTGATTCTTCCACCTTTTACCAAGTTATCTAGTGTGGATATTCCGATGTATAATTTTGTATTGTCTTGTACTTTTTTGACTTCTTCAAGGATTTCCTCTACTGTTTTACCTTCTTTTGCTAATTCAGCTGCTCGAATTACCTGAAAAGATAATCCTTGGTCAGTGGTATCACTGTCGATAACCGTTACTTTCGTTTTTGTTAGATTACTGGCTTGTCTTGCTGCTTCTACTGTTCCACTCAAGCCTTTTGTCATATGGATCGAAATCACTTCACTGCCGTCTTCTCCTAGCTCATCATACATCGAGATGAATTCTCCAATCGGTGGTTGGCTTGTTTTGGGCAGATTTTTTGCTTTCGCCATCATTTCCATAAATCTTTCGCCGTCTAGTTGGTCATCATCGGGATATACTGTTCCGTCGATCATGATGGATAGCGGCATGACACGAATGCCTAAAGCATCGCGTACATTTTTTTCCATCGTACATGAAGAATCTGTTACGATTTTTACATTTGTCATTATTTTCTCTCTCTCTTTCTTTAACAAGATGCCTTATTCATGTTAAACTACATGTAAGACAATTTCTATTTTTAGTATAACAGACAAATAATGATTTTTCATTAATTACACCTAGTAAAGGAGCCGTTTTCATGGAAAAAACGAAATTTAATCGAACGTATGAAATATTAAATGAAGTGTTTAATGCAGTCACCCATGGAATTGGGACTGGATTGAGTATCGCGGGACTAGTGGTTCTTTTAGTAAAAGGTGCCCACTTGCATTCCTCCCTCCATATTGTCTCTTATGCTATCTATGGATCGATGATGATTCTTTTATTTTTAACGTCTACTTTGTTTCATTCATTGATTTTTACAAAAGCAAAAAAGGTGTTCCAAGTATTCGATCATAGTTCGATTTTTCTTTTGATTGCAGGAAGTTATACTCCTTTTTGTTTGCTGAGTATCCGAGGATGGCTAGGTTGGACTTTATTTGTATTAATCTGGTTGTTTGCGATTCTTGGCATTATATATAAAGCGTTGACGTTGCATAAACGGGAGAGAGTATCAAAAGTATCTACGATCATCTATATTTTTATGGGGTGGCTCTGTGTCGTGGCTGCTGTTCCTCTTTATCACTCTCTTGGAATGACTGGTGTTATTTTGATGGTAGCAGGCGGGCTTTCTTACACGATAGGCGCATTCTTTTATAGCTTGAATTCTATCCGCTATATGCATGTTGTTTGGCATTTGTTTGTTATGTTAGGTGCAGGTTTTATGTACTTCTCTGTTTTATTCTTTACTTAATAAAAAAAATAAAGCTATGGATGGGACAGCTCTAAATAACAGCTAGTCTATCCATAGCTTTTTTATATCGTCAATTCGCCTGTCCCGCTTTTTACAGGATTCTCATTACGCTGATACGTTTCAAATTGATGCGGATAACGATTTTTTTCATCCATTTCTCCTTGACTAGTATTGATCAGTGACCAATCAGACCAGTCAACAGGTGGAAAATAAGCATCTCCATCGAATACATGATGGATGACTGTACGGTATAATATCGTACAAAATGGCAGAAATTCTTG
Source organism: Enterococcus sp. MSG3290 (assembly GCF_050555565.1). Classification (NCBI taxonomy): domain Bacteria; kingdom Bacillati; phylum Bacillota; class Bacilli; order Lactobacillales; family Enterococcaceae; genus Enterococcus; species Enterococcus sp. MSG3290. The sequence goes on from NZ_CP187862.1 coordinate 1,654,346, forward strand.
ATAAACAGCTGACCCTCCAGCGATGAAAAAGATACCGTCTGTTTCTTTTTCCAGAGCAAGCACGTCTTCCACACTATGCATGACATGCACGCCTTCTGCTTTATAGGAAGAATCTCTCGTCAAAACAATCGTCTGACGATTCGGCAACGGACGGCTACCCATCCCTTCGAATGTTTTTCGTCCCATCACTAGTGTATTTGCTTCTGTCATTTGTTTGAAGAATTTCAGATCATTTGGCAAACGCCAAGGAAGACGGTCTTCTTTTCCAATCAATCCGTTTTCATCCTGTGCCCAAATTGCAGCTAACATTTTCTCATCCTTTCTGATTCTAAACAGCGATAGGAGCTTTGATCGCCGGATGTGGGTCATATCCTTCTAATTGGATATCTTCCATCTCAAAATCAAATACTGACTGCTTTTCCTGATTCAAAACTAAAGTCGGAAATGCGCGTATTTCTCGGCTCAATTGTTCTTTCATTTGTTCGATATGATTGATATAAAGATGAGCATCTCCTAATGTGTGAACAAATTCGCCAACCGCTAAACCTGTTTCATGTGCAATTAGGTGAGTCAGCAACGCATAACTTGCAATGTTGAACGGAACGCCTAGAAACACATCCCCACTGCGTTGATACAATTGGCAGCTTAGCCGTCCCTCTTGAACATAAAATTGAAACATCGTATGACAAGGAGGCAAAGCCATGCTAGGAACATCTTCCGGATTCCATGCAGAAACGATCAATCTTCTAGAATCAGGAGTCTTTTTGATTGCTTCGATTACTTCTTTGATTTGATCGATAAAGCCACCGTCTTTTGTTTCCCAGTGACGCCATTGATAGCCGTAGATGTGTCCAAGATCGCCGTATGTTTCAGCAAAGGAATCATCGGTTAGGATCTTCTCGCAAAAAAGCTTGCTCTGCTTTTTATATTCTTCATTGAATTCAGGATCTGTCAAACATCTATGGCCAAAATCAGTCATATCTGGTCCATTATAGTCTGGACTTTTGATGTAGCGTTCAAATGCCCATTCATCCCAAATATGGTTTTTATTTTGTAATAGATAGCGGATATTCGTATCTCCTTTTAAAAACCAAAGCAATTCGCTTTTGATCAATCCAAAAGGTACTCGTTTCGTTGTTAACAAAGGAAACCCTTTTTGCAGATCAAACCGCATTTGGTATCCGAATAAGCTTAATGTGCCTGTGCCTGTTCTGTCTTCTTTACGATGCCCTTCTTCCAACAATTTTCTTCCTAAGTCAAGATACGCTTGTTCCATCCTTTTTCCTCCTAATCTTCTACCCATTCACTCAAGTATTCCCACCGTGCCATTTTTTCTTCAAGTTGTGCTTCTGTTTCAGATACGTCGTTTTGCAATTCTTGTAATCGAGTGAAATTATCTCCTTGATGATTCATCTCTTCTTGGAGCAATGAGATTTTTTCTTCAAGTTCTGCAATCTCATCTTCAATCGTTTCCCATTCTTTTTGTTCCATGTAAGATAATTTCTTCTTTTCAGCAGGTTCCTTGCTCTGTATTTTTGGTTTCGCTTTTTCAGCAGGCTGCTGGGTCTCTTTTTGCTTCAGTAAATAACTGGACATGTTTCCGTAATAAAGTTCTTGTTTTCCGTTTCCTTGGAATACTAATAACTTATCTGCTACCTTGTCCAAGAAATAACGGTCATGGGAAACAGTGATCACAGCACCTGGAAAACTTCTAAAATAATCTTCCAAAATCGTCAATGTTGCTATGTCCAAATCATTGGTCGGTTCATCCAATAATAAAACATTAGGTTGCTGGATCAGCAGTTTCAACAAAAATAACCGGCGTTTTTCTCCGCCTGAAAGTTTGCCTATCAGTGTCCCATGCATAAATCTTGGAAATAAAAATCGTTCAAGTAATTCTGCTACTCCGATTTGACTGCCATCTGCTGTTTTTGCTTCTTCAGCAGCTTCTTGTAAGTAAGCAATCATCCGTTTATCTGGTGCCATTTCTTCATTTTCTTGTGTATAATACGCAAGATGAACCGTTTCACCGATAGACATTGTACCGCTATCCAGGGGAATTCTGCCAGCTAGAATATTAAGCAATGTCGATTTTCCCGCACCATTTTTACCAGTAATACCTAGTCTTTCCCGAGATTGAATCAGTAAATCTAAATGTTCTAGCAGTGTTTGGTCATTTATACGGTAACTGCCATCTTTGATTTCCAGTACTTTTTTCCCTAAACGTTGCGTCGCTAGGTTCAGCTCTAAATCATCTTCTTGGTTTACTTGGTACAAGTTCTCCTTTAGATCTTCGAAACGGTTGATCCGTGCTTGCTGCTTGGTGCCACGTGCCTGTACGCCAGCCCTCATCCAAGCTAATTCTTGTTTATAAAGCCGCTTGCGCTTTTCTTCTTGTTCTACTTCTACACGATCACGTTCTGCTTTTTCTAAGACGTAAGCTTCATAATTTCCTTTATACTCGTATAATTTTCCAAATGAAAGTTCGAAGATTCGGTTTGCTACTCTATCTAGAAAATAACGATCGTGGGTAACCATCAATAGTGCGCCACGGTATTGTTTCAAATAGTTTTCCAACCACTCGATCGCTTCATAATCTAAATGGTTTGTTGGTTCGTCTAGTAATAGTAAATCGGGTTCATCAATCAACACTTGCGCCAGACTAACTCGTTTTTTCTGACCACCTGATAAAGTACTGATTTTTTTATCTAATTCACTGATTCCTAATTTTTGCAAAATAATCTTTGCGTTGGTATCTGTAGTCCAAGCATCTTCTTTATTCATTTGTTCTTCTGCTTTAGCATAACGTTTTTGCACATCCGGGTCTTCTCCGTTTTCCCCTAGTTCGATCAATGCTTCCTCATATGCTCGAACAGTTTGGATCAAGGGGCTGTTTCCTTGAAAGACTGCTTGGAGAACAGTTAATTCATCGGAAAATTCAGCTGCTTGAGAAAGATAACCAATACGGTAATCAGTTGGATAAAACACTGTTTGCCGATCACCGTCGCCGCTATCGATACCGGCAATAATATTTAAGAGACTTGTTTTACCCGTCCCGTTCGTCCCAATCAACCCGATACGGTCTTTTTCGTGGACCAAAAAAGAAATCTGGTCAAACAAATCTTTTTCACCATAAGTTTTTTTGAGGTCAGTTACTTTTAATTCTTTCAACATGTTCCCTCCTTATCTTGGATATTGTATCATAAAAATAGTGAACTTCAGAAAAATTTTTTTGGTATTTGTTCTTTTTGTGTTCTCAAAAAAGAACAGGACCGATTCGATCCTGTTCTGATATGTTTTGTTTTTTATAAAACTTGAAAATTTTTACCTTTTTATTTTATTGGACTCGTTTTTTTGACTTTGCTCGAAACGCAAATCGGAAAGAAAAGTTATCAGATGGTTTGTTCATCGTATAAGATTCTAACAAATTGATATTCCTGCGATAGCTGTTCGCAGAAAACGTCGTGATTTTCTCAGCAACTTCGTATTCATCAATGATTTTTCTTTCAAGATAATAACCTCTTAGCATTTTTTTCGTAAACAGACTATCTTGCTGGATCATCCACGAAGAAATCAAATTCCCCGAGTTCATTTTTATTCCTTCAAGTTTGCGTTGCTGGATAAAAAATTGAACCATCGTTTCATCATAAATATCAGTCAAGTTATCTAAACTTTCAATAATCAACTGAGTATTTTTTTGATATGTCTCTCTGATTTCTTGGATATCTTCATCACTAATAAATGTCTGACGATCAGCATATCTTCTTTGCCAAAACATTTTCGGATGGAGAACGATTCGCATTAACCTACGGACAACAATGAACCAAAAGCCGATAAAAGACAAAATCTGGCTTGTGATAGAATGTTCGAATCGAGAAAGAAAACGGGAGTAAAAACGATAACCATTAGAAGAAAGCTTGCCCGAACGATAACTTTCATCCAATCCATCCCGTTCGATCGACAAAATCAGTGCTTGTATTTCTTGTACTTCTTGCTTTTCATCATCGGTTAAATCTTCCAAGTAAAGATCACGTATCCGTTCTTGATAATTTTCTATCACTGCTTCAGTGGCTAAAAATTCTTTTGTATTACGATCAATTTCCTTTATTTCTTTTCGCAAAACTTCAACGACCTCTTCTAAAATCATCAAAGCATTCAAATCCGTGCTTTTCGCTTCCTCTGTTTCCGTCAGCATAGGCAAGACAATGATCCCTATGACCAAAGTCACTAAGATGACACCCGCCGTCAGAAACAAAAGCAAAGACCGCTGGTAAAACATCATATTATTGATTGAAAATGGCAAAATAAAAATTGTAGCCAAACTGACTGTTCCCTTTACACCGCCAAATGTTAAGATCAAGATCTCGTTCAACTGTTTTTTGAACTTTTTACTGCCATCTTTGAATACATAAAAAAGACTGATAGAAATGAATCTGATCACAAAAAGCATGACAGAGATTAATACGATAATCGCTAATAAAAGACCGTTTGGATATAAACCGTCTCCCCATACTGGCGAGAACACTTGCGTCAATTCGATTCCTAAAAATATAAATACTAATGCATTCAGTGTAAAAGCAATAGTTGTCCATGTACTGTGGGACAAGCTCGACAATTCTGCATCAAACACAGAGATTTTCCTAAAACCAGAAGCTTGGAGAATACCTGCTGCCACTGCAGCAATGATTCCAGATACATCAAATGCCTCTGCCAATACATAGGCTAGAAAAGGAAGCAAAAGTTCGATCAGCAGATACCCTGTGACATCTTGTGCTGATGCTTTTTCGATCAAATGAATTATTTTTTGTTTGAACCAGACAAGCAAAAAGCCGATCAAAGCTCCCCCAATACTAGAAACTACTAGACTCATCCCCGCGTTTACTGCTGAAAAAGATCCGGTGATCAGCGCACCAAGAGCAAACTGGAAGGCAGTAACACCAGATGCATCATTCAAAAGACCTTCTCCTTCCAAAATATGCATCGCCTTTTTAGGGATATTCACTCGTCCAGAAAGAGAACTGACTGCTACCGCATCTGTCGGACCTAACGCTGCTCCAAAAGCAAAGCAGGCAGCAAGTGGGACACTTGGCAACAGGAATGATAACGTCGCACCTACCCCGACAAGGGTCAAAATGACTCCTCCAAATGCCAAGAACAAAATTGTCCCGAAATTTTTGAGAATCGAAGAAATATCTGCTTTTTCTCCTTCTCTAAATAACAATGGTGCAATAATCATAACTAAGAACAATTCAGGTTCAAAATCGATTGATTGTCCCCACTTTGTCAGACCTAATACCACTCCAAGGAAAATTTGGATCAGTGGAGCTGGAATCATTGGCAAAATGCGGCTAGCTATGTTCGATAAGGTGATCGTTACTGCAAATACAATAACTAACTCAGCAAATTCCATCGTCCATCCCCTTTATTTTTTATTTTGTGTAAGCATTTTTAAAAATTGTTCTTTTTTCTTTAAAATTTTGGTTTCGACTACTTCAACCTGTGTTTGGTTCCCCTCTAATTCACACTGTACACGTTTTGACTCCAAACGAAGCAGATCATGTTTCAGACGTTCCAACTGACGATACATCAATATATTTCTTTTACGCAACTTACAAAGTATTTGACGGCGGTCATCCATCGAAAGGGCGCCATAGCGATCATGCAACAGTTTTTTTTGTTGTTCAAAACTCTCTCTCATTTTCCAGATCTCCTATACACAAACTTCCATCATTATAGCAAAGTTCTTTTTGGATGAAAAATATTTCATTGTTTCATCGTTTATTGCTAGTTAGAAATTTCCATAAATTTTTCAACGCCTCATTCTATTCCAAATAGTATCAGATATCAAGTAAAACTTAAGAAAGATAAAAGTTTCTGACAAAAGGATGTTTACTTTCCCATTCCTGCCTTTCTTGTTCTTTTATCACAACAAAAAAATGGGGCTGCGACAAAAATCTTGTCACAGTCCCTTATTCTGAATAAACGGTGTGGAAGAGACAGCCTATCAGTAGTAATAAGACACATCTCTTTCACAGCCTCATTTTTGCGTAAAAATCGATTTATTCGAAAAATTCCCCGTATACATCTTCTACACGTTGATCTGGATTGATCACGATATACAAGTTACCTGTTTTTTCGCTGATTTTTGTTGATTGATATTGATTGTCTAATCCTTCTGTTCCTTTATCTAGATATGGGAAGTATACAAGATCAGGTGTGCCATTTCGGTAAAGGATTTCCATTCGCTCGATATCTTCGTATTTCAATGCGCGATTAAACATGCCCATTTCCAGTCCGCCTAGGTTGATATCATGTGTCGCAACTGCGTCCCCTTCATGGAAGATTTCGATTTTAAATCCAGCACACGGATGGATTTCAACAAATTCACTGCCATTGATTCGTCCAAAACTTGTTGTGATTTGTTTGATCCAAAGATCGCCGATATGACGGCGGTTGATCGTCCAGGTTTCTCCATTTCTAAAATAAAATTTTAGCGCTGTCATTTCTTTACTCATTAAAAAGACTCCTTTATGATGTAATTTATTCTTGTACTACCTCAGTTTAGCACAAATTTATGTAAGTGGTCACATCTTATGTTTTTTCTTCTAATGACGTATCTGCCCACTTTAAGTAGCCAACAAAGCTGAGCAGATACAGTCTAGTGTTTTTTAAATCAATTTTTCTTTCGATAAAAAATCCAAAACCTGTTTTTTATCATTTTTTATTCTTTGTTCTACGACGGCTTTTTCAGCTAATTGCAAAGCTTCACTAACCCACTTACCAGGTTTTTTTCCAGTTTCTTCTAGCAAGATTTTACCATCTACTGCTAATTCGCTTAATGACTTGATAGGTAAACGATCATAGGATTCTCCTACGGCATCCATCTGAGGTGTTTCGTCAAAATAGATCATCAATTCTTCTACTTGCAGTGCATGTTTTTTGCCTAAGAAGTACAATTCGAATGGTTCCAAAGCTCCAGTTTCTCGTTGTCGTAGTCCTTGGACAAGTGCTTGAACGTCTTTAATCATTTGGTTAGAACACTTCCACGATTTCAAAAAGGAACGAATCTCATTTTCTTTTAGACCCAGTTGGCTGATCAATAATGTCCATACTTGGCTCTCTTCTTTCAATGGGACGGATGGTAATTCAGCAAAACGTAAAAGTGCTTCGCCTTCTTCTTTCAAACCGGGACAGCAAATGTAGCACTCTGTTTCAATAAATGCATGGATTCCCGCGGCCCGTTCATTTCCCAAGAGCATCTTGATGAATTCCACATTTATACGTTCTACAGATATTTTACCTAATAGCTCGTGGTTTTCTTTGATGGCGTAGAAGGTTTCTTCCTCTAATTTGAACCCTAGTTGACTGACAAAACGCAACCCGCGCATCATTCGTAAGGCATCTTCATGGAACCGCTCATGAGGATTGCCTACAGCTCGCAAGATCTGTTCTTCTAAATCTTGCAGACCATCGAACAAATCGATGATTTCTCCATCTTCTTTCAAAGCAAACGCATTGATCGTAAAATCTCTTCTTTTCAAATCTTCTGCCAACGAACGAACGAATTCGACATGATCTGGTCTGCGGTAGTCCTGATAAGTTGATTCCGTCCGAAATGTGGTGATCTCATATTGTTCATCATTTTCTAATACCAACACAGTTCCATGTTCGATCCCAATATCTATCGTTTTTGGAAAAAGCTGTTTGATTTCTTCTGGAAATGCGCTTGTTGCGATATCCACATCATGGATTGGCTGGTTCAGCAAGATATCACGTACACTTCCACCTACAAAATAAGCTTCATATCCTGCATTCTCTAATTTTTTCAGAACTGGAATTGCCTTTTGGTATTCCAGAGGTAATTGTTTTAATTTCATTTTTCCAACCTTTCCTGCGTGTTTCTTGTACTGAGATAAAGACTCAGTTGCATGGTGACTGTTTGACAAGTCCGTTTCAGAGTCTTCAAGGCCAGGACCACTTCATCTTGTTTACTCGTCCTTACGCTCAAAGCGATTATGGTCTCTTTGATTGAATTTTTCCATGTTTTTTTCAAAAACTTCAGTTAAGTCGATATTCAATGAATTAGCCATGATCATCGTAACGAATAAAACATCACCAAGTTCTTCTGCTACCGAGTTAACTGGTTCAGAAGCCTTTTTGCTTTTTTCTCCATAAGTGTGGTTGACTTCTCTTGCCAATTCACCTACTTCTTCAGTTAATCGAGCCATCTGAGCTAATGGAGAGAAATACCCCACCTTGAATTGCTGGATATATTCATCCACTTCCTGCTGCATACTGTATAAAGAACGCTTTTTATCCATCTTTTTCCCTCCAAAACTATCTTACCAAAACTTTAACGCAAATCCTAGATAAGAGCAATTGAGAAAATCGAATTTCCATGCTACATTTAGAAAGGAATTTCTAAATGGAAATTCTGTGAAAATACATAATTGAAAGCTGGAATTCATATGGTCAAACGAAAAACAGTAAAAGAAGTTCTTTTTATCATTATAGGAACAAGTATTTATGCATTTGGTCTTGTTTACTTGAACATCGCTAATCATTTAGCAGAAGGGGGCGTCTCAGGGATCACCTTGATCTTAAGAGCTTTATTCGGAATTGATCCAGCTTATACGACTTTATTAATCAACATCCCATTGATTTTACTAGGAGGAAAGATCCTCGGTAAACGTTCCTTGGCCTATACAGTTCTAGGTACACTTTCTTTGTCATTCTTTTTATGGATCTGGCAAAGGGTTCCACTAGAAATCAATTTACAGCATGATCTACTGATCGTTTCTCTACTTGCGGGTTTAGTTGCAGGTGTAGGAAGCGGGATCGTCTACCGCATGGGTGGAACAACAGGTGGCAGCGATATTATTGCTCGGATTTTAGAACAAAATTACGGCATCACTATGGGGCGTTCCCTATTGGCATTTGATATCATCGTCTTACTTGCTTCATTAACCTATATCGACTTGAAACGTATGATGTATACGTTGATTGTTTCGTATGTTTTCAGTCGTGTGATTGATTCGATCTTAGATGGCGGATATTCTGCAAAAGGTCTACTTGTCGTCTCCAACAAAAGCGAAGAGATTGCACCACTACTGATGACCGGTCTGCAAAGAGGTGTGACTTTTCTTTCTGGAGAAGGCGCATTCTCTGGTAATTCAAAAAAAATCATCTATATGGTCGTTAGCTCTAGTGAATTAACTGAAGCTAAGAGGATCGTCCACGAGATTGACGAAAAAGCTTTCCTTTCAATCATCAATGTGCATGAAGTGGAAGGGCAAGGCTTTACTTATTTGAAGCCACAGACAAGATTACTGAAAAAACTATAAGAAAAAAGACAAAGATAGGCTATGAGGAAAGATTCCACATCCAGCTGATCTTTGTCTTTTTTAGTACTATACTATTTTTAACTAATTGTTATGTTCACTTACCCGGTTACTTTTCTTTTGTGTCTGCAAAAGGATCTTTCGGTTAACTTCATCAGATAATTTCAAAAAAGCATCCCTATCTCCATCTTCTAGTGCTTGATCGATTTGAGCATAAAGCATTTTTAGTTTTGCCTCTTCTTCTTTTTCTTGAAAATATCGTTCAATTAATTCAGTATCTTCTTCACTGACTGAAGAATCCCAAGAAGAAAATGGATTGTCTTCTAAGATAGATAGATATTCTCTTGTCTGCCAAGCATTTTCGAATATACATTCCACATATAAAGGCTTTTTCCAATTCAAACGGATTTCATGAAAAATCTGGTCTGTGTCCGTAAATTCTTTTCCCTGCAAAAACAATTTCATGGGTTCCCCTTCAACAGATAGATCACTGATCTGCAGTCCTCGATCCGCAAAATTCGCCCCTTCAACAAAGTGGACATTGCTTAAAATCGCTTCATGATTGGCAAGATAATTCAAGATCCAAAAAACTTCTCTTCGGCTAAAAGATACATGATTGACCATCCACGTTAAAAAATTCTTCTTTTCCCGTACATCAATTAGCATTTTTCTCACCTCTCTGTTAGGTCATCTAATAATGACAGTGCCTCCATATCTCCTGGTTCAAGTGTTAAATAATAAGTCAATAATTCTTGCGCTCTTTTCAGCTGCCCTTCTTCTCTTAAGAAAAAGGCATACTCTTTCAAGAAATCTGGTTCATGTGATAGTTCATGATAAGCCTGTTCATAGTGTACAGCTGCAACGGTAAAGTCTTCTAATTCATTATAAGCATGGGCTAGGTTCCATTCTGCATAAGGATTAGCAGTTTCTTCCATCTGATTGATCACTTGTATCACATCTTCATATCTTTCATCATCCAAGTAAAGATTGCTTAAAGTAAGTAATGTTTCATCTTGTTTGTCTCCTACTTCTAAAGCTTTCAGTAAAAGTTCTTCTGCTCGCTGTCTATCATGCAGACGGAAAGCATTTTCCGAGGCCAGGTGATAAAGTTCGACTTGGTAAGGATTTTCTTTGATTCCTTCTTCTAACACTGTTTGTGCTTCTTCAATCATTTCTTCTTCTTGAAGAGCTTGTCCTAGATATAGATATAACGATTGATAATGCGGATTAACTTCTCGAAGTTCTTCCAGATAGTTGATTGCCTGCTGATTTTCTTTCAATTGAAGATTCGTAAAAGCTAGCTGGAACAGTCGATCATCTGTCCTTTCTTCTTTCAGTGCTTCTTCTAAAGGTGCGATAGCTGCTTCGAATTCTCCTTGCATACTTAAGGATTGTCCTAAACGTTCCTGCATCGAGATTCCTGAAATTTCATTTATCCCGCTTGCCAACAATGTTTCATAAACCACTGCTGCCTCTTTGAAACGATCAACTGAAAAATACAATTCAGCTAGCGCAAACTGGATCAATGGTTCATCAGGAAGCAACCCAGCTGCTTCTTTCAATTTTGCTTCACTCACTTCAGGGATTCCGATAACTTGGTACAAATCAGCTATCGCCAATAAGCTTTGCGGATAGTAATCACTTTGCTTATCCACTTTTTCCAGGTATTCAAAAGCTAAGTCGATCTCATTATCTTCGATTGCAATTTCTGCTAACGGGATGTTCAGTCCGTCATTTTCTGGGTATTGGTTGATCAGTTGTTCAAAAATCTGTTTTGCTTCGATCAAAAAGCCAATAGCCAGCAATTCTTCGCCTAGTTCAGCTAATATATCTGCTGGGTCTTCTTTTAATGCTTTTTCTAAAAAGATTTGTGCTTGTGACAAGTCTTCATCTGATAAAGCTTGCAACATTTTTTCGCTATTTGTATTCATTTCAATTCCCTCTTATCTCACTGACGATTTGTTGAAATACCGTCATTGTTCTCAATAATTCTTTTTCGTTTGGACGTTGGTATCCGTCTATTATACCTATTTTTTCTAAAACAAGTATTTTTTTGCTTTTTTCTGCCAAAAAAAGAACTTTTTCCAAATACTCCATCTTTGAAATCTGTTCCAGCCAGTGGATTGGATAGCCAAGCAAGTCCAGCCACACAAAAAAGTTTTTTAGTTGGAAATCAAAAGGATATGCTTGGAGATTCCACACGAAATGAAACATCATTCCTAAAAGTTTTTTCATACTAGCAGAAAGTAGATGGCCATTTTCGGTCAGATAAAAAGCTTGTTCAAACAGTTTACCATAATTTGACAGGTTTTCTGCCTCTAATTGATAAAAATAGATCATTTCTTCGATCATCCCGGCAAACGGCCGAGTCGTTAATTGCTTTTTATTTGGATAGTTTTTATACAGATTTTGCAAAAAACGATGATCACAAATCATTCCGCAACAGATAAAAGTCAAAAAGTCAATCTGCTTTCCGTCCACTTGCCGCTCGCTGATCGTTTGATCATAAACGATGCGTTCTGGCAGATTGATGGTTTGCAGCACTACACGATTTGGTAGCTGCAAAATCGTCCGCTGCGGTGTTAATGCTCGGCTTAGAGAACGGATCGATACAGGGATCATCCATAGTGATGAATCAAGGGTTGTATGTTTTTGAAAAAAACCTGCCAGATCCATGATCCCTTCATTTCCAAATCCGATGATAAACATGGATTGATTTTCGGGATAGCGTTTGACGAAATCAAGCAGGTTCTTTAATTCTGTTAAATGATTGCATTGAGTGTTGGCACAAATATACCAGTCATTGTTTGCTTGATTTGCAAATAACGGGTTGATCTTATCTGCAAACAAATCATAATAGCGCTGATTCGTTAAAAATAAGATTGGCTGATCAATGGAAAGTTCTCTTAGCTGGCTGACTAGCGTTTCTCCGTAAAACACTTTCGTCAACGCATCTTCTACTTGATAATCAAGTTCCATACGCATCCCTCCTCTTCTTATTTTTATTTTACCATTAGTAAGCAAATTCTAGAAAAGATAAGAGCAAAGCTCACCTCATAACTTGGAAATAAATAAAAATTAAATAAAATACATGTGTTTTCTATGTATGACATACGGATTCGGAATCTCTGTCTCTTATTTATTCCTTTACTGCTAGGAAATAAAAAGAAAAGCACTTGTAGCCCTAGAGCCACAAGCGCTTTTTCAACTGTCTTATTTAACAGCGTCTTTTAATGCTTTACCTGGTTTGAATGCAGGTACTTTGCTAGCTGGAATTTCGATTTCTTCACCAGTTTGTGGGTTGCGACCTTTGCGAGCTGCGCGTTCGCGAACTTCAAAGTTACCAAAACCGATTAATTGAACTTTTTCGCCGTTAGCTAAAGCATCTTGAATAGTTGAAAATACAGCATCTACTGCTGCAGTTGCATCTTTTTTAGTTAAATCAGTAGCTGAAGCAACTTTTTCGATTAATTCTGCTTTGTTTGCCATGGATAGATTCACCTCCTCCACAAGAGATATGATAGAAATATCATTTAGTTAAAACTTTCTGAGTGGTCCAGAAGTTTAAAAAGAAATATTGATTAACTTCAATATTCTGTTATCACGATATCATATGAACCGCTTAATAGCAAGGTTTTTACCAATTTTCACATGCTTTTTTTAGTCATAGAAACGTAACAAACGAAACTGTCTTTTTCTTTTGAAAAAAAAACGTCGATATGGTAAAATGCCTATTTTCTCCTACGAGGGATAATTCGGATGGACGTCCCTTCAAAAGTAAATGCTTTTCTGATTTGATTTTCTAAGAAACGTTCATAAGAAAAATGCATCAATTCCTCTTCATTGACAAAAACGACAAATGTAGGTGGTTTGACAGCGACTTGTGTAGCATAAAAAATCTTCAGGCGTTTTCCTTTATCTGTTGGTGTTGGATTGATTGCTACAGCATCCATAATGATATCATTCAACACAGCCGAAGAGATACGAAGATTCTGGTTCATACTTACTTGTTCGATCATTTCAGGCAGACGTTCCAACCGTTGTTTAGTCACTGCAGAAACAAAAACGATTGGAGCGTAATCAAGATACCGGAATTCATCACGAATCTCTTGTTCGAAATCACGCATTGTATTGGTTTCTTTCTTTACAAGATCCCATTTATTCACGACGATAATAATTCCACGACCAGCTTCATGGGCGTAACCCGCTACTCGCTTGTCTTGTTCCCGAATCCCTTCTTCAGCATTCAGTACCATCAAAACGATATCAGAACGGTCAATGGCACGCATTGCACGCATCACGCTGTATTTTTCAGTATTTTCGTATACTTTTCCGCGTTTACGCATACCAGCTGTATCGATCATTAAGAATTTCTGACCACTTTCAGAAACGAAGTGGGTGTCGATTGCGTCTCGGGTCGTTCCTTCAATATCCGAAACAATTACACGTTCTTCTCCTAAAATCGCATTGATCAAAGAGGATTTACCAACATTTGGGCGACCAATCAAACTAAACTTAATCGTGTCGTCGTCCTCTTCTTCAGTCTCTTCAGAGAAATACTTCACTGCTTCATCTAAAATATCACCAATCCCTAGTCCATGGCTTCCTGAAACAGGATAAGGATCGCCTAGCCCTAAGGAATAAAATTCATAGATATCGTTTCTCATTTCTGGATTATCTACTTTATTGACTGCTAAAATCACTGGTTTATTACTTCTGTATAAAATTTTCGCAACCATCTCATCTGCGTCTGTCACGCCTTCGCGTCCGCTGACTACACAAATGATTACATCTGCTTCTTCAATCGCGATTTCTGCTTGATGCTTGATCTGATCCATAAAGGGTTCATCGCCAAGATCAATTCCGCCTGTGTCGATCACGCTGAATTCTCGACCTAACCATTCACCTTTTGCATAAATACGATCACGAGTTACTCCAGGAGTATCTTCGACAATCGAGATACGCTCACCAGCGATGCGGTTAAAAATCGTAGACTTACCGACGTTCGGGCGGCCAACGATTGCAATTGTTGGATTTGCCATATTATTTCCTCCTCACAAGTTTCCAATCTCACTTAGTTTAACGAATGCATTGCCAACTTTCAAGCATAGATTGTCAATTAAACGAAGTATTTTTATTCCTTATTGAAATACTAATCGCTTTTCAAAAGAAAAACTGAGACAAAAGCAGCTGCTTTCATCTCAGTCACAGATACAAAATCAATTATTTTTCAGAATCATCGGTTGCTTTTTCTTCTACTTCTTCTTTCAACGCATCACCTAAAATGTCTCCCATAGTAAATCCAGTATTTTCTTCTGGTAATTCATAAGACTCAACATTTTTTGGTTCTTCTTCTGAAGCTGGTTTTTCTTCTAAAGCTTTGATACTCAATGCAATACGATGTTCTTCTGGATGGATCTCTAATACTTTCACTTTCACTTCGTCACCTTCATGAAGCACTTCATGTGGTGTCGCAATATGTTTATGTGAAATTTGAGAGATATGGACTAGCCCTTCTACTCCAGGGAACACTTCAACAAAGGCACCGAAGCTTGTCAAACGTTTAACTGTTCCGTCTAATACTGTGCCAACTGGAGCTTTTGTATCGATTTCTGACCAAGGTCCAGGCTGTGTGTCTTTGATTGACAAGGAAACACGTTCTTGTTCAGGATTGATAGACAACACTTTGACATTTACATCATCATTGACAGCCAATACATCACTTGGTTTTGCTACATGACTATGTGAAATCTCTGAGACATGGACTAGACCGTCAATTCCGCCTAGGTCGACAAATGCGCCAAAATCAGTAAGACGTGCAACACGTCCACTGAGAACATCTCCCTCATGAATCGTTGAAAGAATTTCTTTTTTCTTTTCTTCTCTTTCGTTTTCCACTACCGCTTTATGCGATAAGATCAAACGATTTTCTGATGGTTCGATTTCGATGATTTTAAAGCTCAATGTTTTGCCTTTATAGTCTGAAAAGTCTGCAACAAAATGATCTTCCACCATGGATGCAGGGACAAAACCACGTACACCGACGTCAACGACTAAACCGCCTTTGACAACATTTGTAACAGGTGCTTCGATCACCTTGCCCTCTTGGAAATCTCTTTCGATATCTTCCCAAACTTTTTTAGCATCTAAACGGCGTTTTGAAAGTAGGTAGCTGCCGTTTTCTTTATCTTTGCCGATCGTACTGATAACGACTAAGTCTAATACATCACCGACTTTTACTACTTCGCTGATATCTTCTACCGGCAAAGTTGATAATTCTTTTGCCGGAACGACTCCTTCAACTCCAGCCCCTTCGATTCCGACAATCACTTGTTTGTCTTCAATGACTAAAACTTCGCCCTTAACAACATCGCCAACTTTTACTTCTTGTACGCTTTTCATTGCGTCTTCCATTGACTGGTTGTTCTCTTGATTTTGATCAAATTCTGTCATAACACTTGTCCTCCTAACCAACATTCTGCCGTAAGTACGGTACTGTTTTTAGTTTAATTGATTATTCAAAAAAAATAAAGCGATTTCGTTCGTTTTCCTTGAAAAAACAATTGTTTTTCATTTTTTTTCTTAATTTAAAAAAGAAGATAACCTTTTTTCAAAACAACAGCTTTTATTGCTGCAACGACTTCTGGAATCGATTTGCCAGTCGTATCGATACGAACAGCATCCTCTGCTTGCTTCAGCGGAGAGACGTCCCTTGTTGAATCATAATGGTCTCTTTCCTGTATCTCTTTCGTCAGTGTTTCAAGATCAGTCGGAATTCCTTTTTCTTGGTTCTCTTTGAAACGTCTTTCTGCACGCTCACTTACGCTTGCTACTAAAAAGATTTTCACTTCTGCATTCGGTAATACAGCTGTCCCGATGTCTCTTCCGTCCATGACAACGCCACCGCGTTCCCCTATTTTTCGTTGGATAGCAACTAATTCTTCTCTGACTTTTCCATGTGCAGAGACTTCAGAAACAGCTTTTGTGACATCTGGTTGACGGATTTCTAAAGTCACATCTTTTGATGCTATGAATACATGCTGTCCATCTTCTTGTTGCGAAAAAGAGATAGGATACTTTTTGATCAGCGAAACTAGCCCTTCTTCATCTGAAAAAGATACATTGTTCGTAATAGCTAAATAAGTTACTGCGCGATACATGGCACCGGTATCTGTATAAATATAATTCAATTCTTTTGCTAATATCTTGGCAACGGTACTTTTCCCAGATGAAGCAGGCCCGTCGATTGCAATACTGATTTGTGTCATGATATAACTCCTTTTTCTCAAAAAAAAAGCCGCAAAGCGCGGCTATTATTATTTAATTCTTAATTCTTGACCAGGGTAAAGCATAAAGTTGTTTGGATCTAAGCCATTCAATTCAAACAATTGATCAGTGGTGATCCCTGCACGCTCAGCCACTTGTTTTGGACCTTCGCCTGCTTGAACAGTCGTTGTTGAACCGGCTGCAGCTGATGAAGAAGGTGTTGTTTCTGCTGCATTGCTGCTTGAATCCCCTGCTTGATAAGTTGCCTCACTTGAGGAAGTCGGTGTTGTCTCTGCTGCAATACTGCTTTCTGACGTTACACCTGTATCTTGAGACACAGTAGATTCTTCCGCGATTGTACTAGATTCTACTGTTGAAGTCTCAGTTGACTCCTCTTTTGTTGTACTTGTAGAACTTTCTACTACTGATGTCGAAGTTTCAGAAGAAGTTGCTGCTGTTGCATTGTTGCTTGATCCATTTCTGATCCAGAAATAAGCACCTGCTGGAATAGCGATACATAAGACCAGTAAAATCAAAAATAGCGAAAGAAATAATGTATTTCCTTTCTTTTGTTGTCTCTGAGAACTTCTTGATGAAACTTCATCATCTGTATCGTAGATTGGTTGTTCCCATGGTTCTTGTGTTTCGTTATTTTCTGTAGATTGATGTCTATCTTTTCTGCTCACTGTTTTACCTCCTAAACTCTATCGTGTGTATTATACCATAGGAAAAAGTGTCTTGTCCTAAAAAATCAATGTTCCATGTTTTTTTTAAATAAATTTAGTAAAATCGTTTCCCAATGAAGTTGTTCAGTCTTAGAAAAAAGCTTCCTCTTTGGCAGAAGTTCTGCTTTTGCTCCATCAATATCACAACAATTCTGCGGCTTTTCGGAGAGTTTTTCGCCAAAATAAGCTAAGATGAATTTTCTGCGGCAGTTTTCTTCATTAATATAGCGAAGCATCTGCTGCAGGCGGAATTCTTTTTCTTTTTCCTGACGTTTGAGCCGTTCCACCCAATTTTCTGGTTTTTCAGACTGCTGGATCAGCTCCATCCATTTTTTTTGCAGCTCATCAAAGGGAGCTTGCTCTGTGGCATATTCCAAATAAAGCTCAAAACTTTGTCGCTGTTCTCTAGAAAGTTGATTAAAGAAATAATGGATACGTTCATCCCCACTTTGATAAAAAAGAATTGCTGCACTTTCTTCCTGATCTCTGCCTGCTCGACCGATTTCTTGTACATAGTTTTCTAGACTGTCTGGCAAATCATAATGGACCACATAACGGATATCAGATTTATCGATCCCCATACCAAATGCATTCGTAGCAATGAGAAACTGCAGCTGATTTTTTACAAACTGCTGTTGAAGTTGTCTTCTTTGAGCTGCATCAAGACCACCGTGATAGTATCCAACTGTAAAACGTTCCCTGAATAAATGATACAATCGTTCGACTTCTTTTTTTGTTGCACAATAAATGATTGCCGCTCCTTGTGCTCTTTCCATGAAGTGTTCAAGTTCTTGTTCTTTTTGCTGCGTTTTCCGAACAAAAAGCGAGATATTTTGCCGATTGACTGATTGTCTGATCTCTTTTGGTGGTCGATCAAATAGTACATGACGTATATCTCTTGCTACTAAATCTGTTGCTGTCGCCGTTAGTGCCAGTGTGACCGGGTTTCCTAAAAGCTTTCGGATTTTTCCTAACTGTTGATATTCTGGACGGAAATCAACTCCCCATTGAGACACGCAATGAGCCTCATCTACTACATATAACGCAATATTTTGTTTTTTCAGATGCTCTAAAAGAGAAGGATTAGTCAACATTTCGGGACTCAAAAACAAAAATTTATATTGCGATAGATGACGGAGGACGTATCTTCTTTCAGATTGCGAAAGTAAACTATTGAAAGCAGCTACTCGTTTCTCCCCTCGTTTTTGTAATTGCGTCACTTGATCTTCCATTAGAGAAAGCAGCGGTGACACGATGATGACCAGACCTTCCATTAAATACCCCGTCAATTGATAGCAAAGGCTTTTTCCCGTTCCTGTAGGCAAAATAGCGAGAGTATCTTCTCCATCAAGCAACGCCTGAATGATTTCTTCTTGGCCGGGACGAAATGAATCAAATCCAAAATATTTTTTTAATTCATTTATTAACATTCTGTATCGCTTCCTTTCTCAATAGATAGATTTGATACAAACGAAATTCTCCATAATCTAATTGTCCATCTACATTCCATTCGCTAAAGCGCCACTCTCGCACGGAATCCTTATTTGGTTCCAAACGTTCGATTGTTTCTGCAGAGAGAATCCGCTCGTATGGAAAATCATCAAAAAACAAGGCCCACTCAATAAGATGATCTGTTACTGTTCCTCTTTTTAAATGACGGATTGCCATGATCTGGTCAATTGTCTGACCATTCATAAACATCTGCTTGGTGATCATCATGCTTTGATTGAAATTTTGCTGTAATAATGAATCGATCAAAGCGTGCCAAAGCGAATCTGGCCGTTTTTCGATTTGTGCTAACAAAAGGTGGATACATCTGCTTTGTTGCAGATAAACCGCTGACTCATCATTGTTTTTTGCCAGCTGATAAGGAAGCAGCCCTGTTCGCTCATTTCCAGATAATTGGTTAGCTAAAAAATCTGCTTCTTCTTCTGGTATCTCCGAAAACAGCTGCACCAAACTCTCATACGCAGCATCAATCAAAATTTCACGTGGCAATTGGCTTTCACTAAGCCATTTTTTTAGTTGGAAAGTATAAAAAGGACTTGTCTCTGCTGGAAGATAGTCTTGAATACCCGTTGCCAGATTAGAAATTACTTGAACAGCAAATTTAATGAGCCGCCAACTAGTTTCCCCTGTTCTGCCATAGCGGTCAAAACGCAAACCAGTATGTTCTATTTGATGTTCGGACAACATATCAGCCCCTGCAGGCGTTAGCTTTGCTTCATTTTCATTTATTTCGATCCAACCTTGCTGCGCAATTTTTTGCAAAATTTGATAAAACTTATCCTGCTTCAATTCTGGAAAACTGTTATGGATAAACAAAAGTTCGTGAGTAAATCCATAAATAAGTACTGAAGTCGTTCGTTTTCCCACAAGGAGTTGGTAAAGAGAACTAATCCGCAGCTTGTGTCCTGATGAAAATAGCGATAAAATAAAAACAATCATATTATTCTCCTTAAGTTAGGATGGTTAGAAATGTCACTACTATGTAAACTTGTACCTGAACGCTGTATTGCATGCGGTCTTTGTCAAATCGAAGCGCCAGATATTTTCGATTATGATGAAGAAGGAATCGTTTTATTTGCCCAAGAACCAGAGGCTCATCAACAGTTCGTGATGCCGGAAGAAGAAACATATGTAAAAAAAGCGTATCAAAAATGTCCAGTTCGAGCGATTTTATTAGAAAATAAAATATAAATATAAACGAAACTTTAAAAACGTACACTAAGTTCTCTAAACTTGAAAATAAGCCGGGATCTGTTTCTCTTGTTCCGTGAAATCCCGACTTATTTTGAAAGATTCATTTGCTATCTATAGTTAATTGACTAGTTTTTTCACGGACCCTATAGGACCCATTTATATTATTTCAACTTTTTCAGCCAGTTTTCCAATGTATTGACGATCACAGTTTGCTGGTCTGCGTTAGAAATTTCTGCCTCTCCATCTCCTTTTTGCTCACCATAGCTGCCAAAACCTCCATGATTTCCGCCATTGATTGATACATACTCTGTTCTTTCCGGTAAATACTGCTTAGCTTCTTGATAAGCTTCCTGATTCAATACTTTATCTTTTGTCGCCGTGATCGATAAAACAGGGACAGCTGATTCTGTCAATGTTCCTTTTTTGTCGGGATAACTTGCCATGAAGAATACCCCTTTTAAATGTTTGTCTGAATGATTCTTATTGACATAACGACTTGCCATTACGCCACCTAATGAATGGCCACCGATCACATAATCGGAATTTGGAAAATCTTCTTTGACCTTATCCGCTTTGTTTCCGCCCATCACTGCTAGATCAAGTGGCATTTTGACAATAGCGACTGAAAAGCCGTTTTTTGCTAAATCTTGCGCCCAAATACTATAACTTTCTGGCTCTACGAGAGCACCAGGATAAAAAATAAGTAATGGAGACTTTCCATGATTCTTTTTCTCTCCTTCAAAAAATAAGTAATCTTCTTTGTTTTTTCCTTCTTTTACCAACACTTGCGCTTCTGACGATGGTTCGTACGTATTTTGCTGTATATAGTAATAACCGGCTCCACCGAGTAATCCTAAAATGATGACTAAGCCAATTAGTATTCGTCTAAATATTTTCACTTTCTCCCACCTTTTCTATCTGAGTGACCCCTTTTTCTTAATCAAGTATGATTATACCTTAAAAAAAATAAGAGAGAAATGCAAACTTTCCAGCATCAAATAAAAAAAGACGGAATATCCATTTGAATATCCGCCCTTTTTGTATGTTTATTTTTATTTAGCACATAAACGATACACAGCTTCTGCATAAATTTCCATTGCTTTATACATACTACTTAATTCCCATCGTTCATTCGCCTGGTGCATAAAGTCAGGAGTATCAGGGAACATCGCACCGAATGCCACACACTGGTTCATCGTACGAGCAAAAGTAGCGCCGCCTGATACAAAC
This sequence comes from Enterococcus sp. MSG3290, assembly GCF_050555565.1. Lineage (NCBI taxonomy): Bacteria > Bacillati > Bacillota > Bacilli > Lactobacillales > Enterococcaceae > Enterococcus > Enterococcus sp. MSG3290. The sequence continues at coordinate 1,675,611 of NZ_CP187862.1, forward strand.
GGTTCAGTCATGTCTCCAGTAATATCGCGATATGTCCCCAATAGATTTTTCACTAACTCACTGTCTAGTGGCACGTATAATGAATCAAGGAAGTCAAATTCTTCATAAGTCAACCCATATTTTTCTGCTGTTTTAGTTAATTTAGCTACTAAATCATCTTTCTTGAATGTAACAGGGATTCTCATATCTACACCGATTTTTGTTTGTTCTGGTGTGATTTCCAAACTTGCAAAGTTCATCGTTAGCTCGCCGGATTGTTCATCTTCTGTTTTGCCCACGACAGCTTCACCAGTTGCATTTTCTTGAACTAATTTTCCTAAGAAATTGATTGGGCCAAAATCGAATACTTCTGAAAGAGCAATTGCCAGACGAGAAATAGCATTCACTCCTTGCGCTGCATCTTTCGCGTGGATACTTTTACCAAGAACGACGATGCCTTCACCTTGTTCTTCGAAATCGAATTCGTGTTTTTTCAATGCTTCTTTTACTTCAGAAAGCTTTTCTCCAGAGTAAGGAGCTGCATCAGGAACAACATTCAACGCTCCTCCAGCTTTTACAGAAAACTCGTTCGTTCCTGGTCCTGTCAAGTAAGCTTGCAATAAGCCTTTTTCTGCATAAATTAAAGGAAATTCAGCATCTGGCGCAAATCCTTGCGTAATTCCTTCTTCTTTTTCGTTATATTTTTCTAAACAACGCCATAAATTTTCTTCATCTGTACCAAAGATAAAACGAATACGTGTCTTGAATTCCACGCCAGCATCAATCAAAGCTTTGACGGCATACATTGCCGCAATAGAAGGACCTTTGTCATCTTGGGATCCGCGACCAACTAACCAGCCGTCTTTTATAGTTGGATCGAATGGTTTTGTTTCCCAATTATTTTCGTCCCCTGCTGGAACAACGTCCATATGACACAAGATACCGAATAATTCATCTCCAGAGCCAATCTCTGAATAACCGTAATAGCCTTCTGGATCTTTAAATGTTCTAAATCCTAGCTTTTCACTGATTTCCAATACTTTATCCAAAGCTTCAATCACTTTTTTACCGAAGGGATGTCCTTGTCCTGAATCTGCTTCATCTAGTACGGAAGGAATTCGGATCAATTCGCTCAATGATTCTAATGCTTGTTCATGATGTTGTTCTGTCACAAATTTTTTCATGATATTATCCTCCTAATATGTTAAAAAGGGTCATGTCAAATTCCTCCGACACAACCTCTTCTTCTCAAATAATGACGTTTTAAGCCTGCTCCATCAGCAAGCAGAATGTTCTTAACAAATGATGAAAGAAAAAACACTCACTGAATGGAGCTATTGACTTGTCCACGTGCTTATCGATAGCCGTTTATCGGTTTCTTCATTCTTATGATAGACCTTGTACCTGTATTTGTCTAGGTTTAGAACATTGCTGCTACACCTAGGATCACACAGATGGCTACAAATAATATCGCAATTAATTTACCGGTAAATTTCCACCACACTGAAACATCGAAACGAGCAATTGCTACAGCACCCATTACGATAGCAGATGTTGGTGTAATTAAGTTTACTAAACCAGATGCAGATTGATAAGCAGTGATTACTAAATCCTTACCGACGCCGGCAAATTCACCCATAGGTCCCATGATTCCCATTGTTGCAGCAGCTAAGCCGGAAGTTGAAGGAATCAAGAATGACATAGGGATATAGAAAATAAATGTAATAATGATGAATACACTTGAAGATAATGAACTTAATCCTTGTTCGCCCCAATGTAAGATGGTGTCTGTGATTAATCCATTGTTCATAACCACTTGGATACCACGAGCAACAGCTACTACGATTGCTACACCGATCAAATCAGAAGCACCAGCTAAAAATTCAGAGACAAATTCAGACTCTTTCATGCCATAAGTGATTGCTACTACGATGGACATTACTAAGAATAACATAGTAATTTCTGGGAAGTACCAGTCACCTAATGGAAGCATGCTTTTACCTAGAACCGTACCTAGTACCGGAAGGTTTGTTAACCAGTTTGTCAATGATTCAAAAATCGTGAAATTCGCATTCAAGGTTGTCCAAGGAATCAAACTGATGATCATGATACCAAAAGTAATAAAGAACAATACATTAACATGTTTTTGTTTTTTCGTGATTACTTCTTGACGACCGATTGCTTCAATATCGAAATGCTTCATATCTTCTTTACGTTGGTTGTATACTAATGATTTTGTTGGATCTTTTTCGATCTTTGATGCATAACGATACACATATACAATAGAAATAGCTAACAAAATAACGAACATCAAGAATCGAAGACCAATACCTTCACCCATCGAAATCCCAACAGCTTGTGAAGCTACGCCTGTTGCAAAAGGATTTACCGTTGAAGCTAGACAGCCTACTTGAGACCCTACTAATACGATTGCTACTGCTACTACTGTATCAAAGCCTACAGCCATCATAACTGGGATCAGTAAAGCATAGAATGGAATCGTTTCTTCTGCCATTCCGTAAGTAGAGCCGCCTAATGCAAATAACAGCATCAATACTGGAATAAGCATTTTTTCTTTTCCTTTGAATTTCTTCACAACTGAAGCAATCCCGGCATCTAGTGCCCCTGTTTTGTTGATAATACCTAAAAATCCACCAACAACCAAAATGAAGAAAGAGATTGGGATTGCAGCAGGTGTTTCTTTAGTTAGCTCCCCCGCTGGTACACCTAACATCCCATTGATTGGCGCCATGAAAATATCCCACAGCCCTTGAGGATTTTGTTGTACTCGTTCATATGATCCAGCGACGATGTTGCCTGCATCGTCTACACTATAGTGCCCAGCTGGTATAAACCAAGTAAGTACAGCGATTACTGCAATAATAATAAATAAGACCGTATACGCTGAAGGCATTTGAAATTTTTTCTTTTTTGTTTGTTCCATCTTCTTCTTCCTTTCTTTTCCGTTAGAGACAACAATTTTGGCTCTAATGTTATTTTATCAAAAAGAGTATCAGAACAAAAATAATAACACGCATTTTGTAAAACTTTTGTTCAAAAAGTTCGTTTTTCCCTATTCCCTCCTCTTTTTTCAGGTTTTTAAAGCTTTCTTCTTTTTCATTGTAGCGTTTCCTTTTTTTTATAAACAAACATTTTCGTCTTTTAAAAGGAGAAGAATTTCACATTTGTAAAGAATTGATTGATTTTTATGCATAAATCAAAAAAATACTCAAAACAAACAAATAAAACGTTTACATTATTGCATGTCTTGTATTTTTTTCCAAAAAAAAAGACCAAGAAATTTCTTGATCTTTTTGATATTTATTTGACTGCTGTATGACGTTGTTCGAACTGATGTTGTTTTCGACTTAACCATGGAAGAAGTTGCGCATGCAGCACTAAAAAGACAGCGCTCACGATGAATCCTTTGATCAAGTTGAAAGGAACGATCCCAATCAGTACATAGTTTGCTAAAGACATGCCCAGCATCTGTGTTGCGTTCAGCCCTAAAAACATTAAGTAAAGAGGCGTAATAACGAAATAATTTGCGATACTCATAAAAATAGTTAGAGCGATGGTTCCTGTAATGACACCTAAAAATTTGTTTCTTCCTTTATGCTGTTTCTTTACACTAAAGAAATAATAAATCGGGAATGTAAAGATCGTTGTTGATAAGAAACTAGCAGTGTCTCCTACCAAATTATCCGGAGAAAAACCTGTAGTCAGCAGATGTAATACTGAACGCAAGAACGCTGTTGCAACTCCGGCCGCTGGACCGAATAAGAACATGCTGATCAATACCGGGATATCACTAAAATCGATCTTCAAAAAACTAAAAGCCGGCATGATCGGAAAAGCAAAATACTGTAAAACTAACGCGATCGCAGCAAACATCGCTACTGCAACCATTTTCTGTACACGGGTGTTCTTCATTTGAAATCCTCCTGTTAGGACTCCTCTTCAGCGAACTTTTTGACGTTTCTCTCCAAATGAAAAAACTCTATTTTCCAGGGAAAATAGAGTTAGAGTTATTTGATCAAGCGTCGTCAAATAAGCTCTATCTTCTTTATCCAGACTATACTGTCGGTATCGGAATTTCACCGATTCAGCTATTTTTTGCAAAATAGGTCGTGGACTATAACCACCGGTCGGGAATTTCACCCTGCCCCTGAAGACGAACCTTATATAATTTTTGTTTACATATTCATTATACATATCTATTCAAAAAACGCAACATCTAACACTTATAAAAAGTAAGTGTTCATTTTGAGTGGTTCAGCAAACTGCTGACTTCTTTTTTGTTCAGTTCACGGTAATCCCCAGGACGTAGGCCTTGTAAAGTCAGATCTCCGTATTTTTCACGTTTTAGTTTTTGCACAGGAAGACCAACTGCTTGAAGCATATTTTTCACTTGATGATTACGTCCTTCGTGGATCGTCAATTCCACGATACTGTGGTTTGTCTTAGGATCCACTGATAAAATTTGGAATTTAGCTGGAGATGTTTTTCGTCCTTCGATCTTTATTCCTTTTGTCAAAGGTGCAAGCATCGATTTTGTAGCGATCCCTTTTACCTTTGCAACGTAAACTTTATCCACTTCATGTTTTGGATGTGTCAGGCGCTGAGCAAAATCTCCATCATTTGTCAGTAGCAAGATCCCCGAAGTATCGTAATCCAGTCGACCTACAGGATAGATACGTTCTTTTACCATCGGCAAAAGATCCGTAACAACTTTTCTTCCTTTGTCATCTGCAACAGCAGAAATAACTCCTTTAGGTTTGTACAATAAATAATAACCGTATTCTTCTTGATAAATTGGGACTTCATCCACTTCCACAGTGTCATGTTTCCCAACTTTTATCCCTAATTCCCTTACAACTTGTCCGTTTACTTTTACACGTCCTGCAAGGATGAATTCTTCTGCTTTTCGACGAGAAGTGATGCCAGCGTGGGCAATTACTTTCTGCAATCTTTCCATTACAATTATTCTCCTTTATTCATTCCATCAAAGAATAGATCTGGTGACACGTCTTCTTCAAGTGAAATTTCCATTTCTTGTGTATCAGGCAGTTCTTCTAATGATTTCAAACCAAAATAATCTAAGAAGTAGCCAGTTGTTCCATATAATATCGGCCGACCTGGCCCTTCTACTCTACCTTTTTCTTCAATCAGTTTATGGGCAGCTAGACGCTGTACCGCTCCTGAAACCTGAACTCCTCGAATCTGCTCGATTTCAGCTCTTGTGATTGGCTGTTTATAAGCGATGATTGCTAAGGTTTCGACAGCGGCTTGAGATAATGTGTTTGATGTCCCTTGCGCATATCGCTTAAGTAAGGGAGCCAGCTCTTTTTTAGTCGTTAATACATAATGGCTTTCCGTTTCAAAAATATGCAAAGCTGAGTGCGAGTTTTGAGTGTAAGATTCTTTTAATTCTTTCACTAAACTTGTGACTTCTGCTTCGCTGAGATTTAACAGTCCGCTTAATTCTTCATTACTGATCCCTTCCTCGCCAACAATAAAAAGAAGGGCTTCAAGTTCACTTAATTTCGTCATGTTCGGTATCTCCTACTGCTGGATAAAGCATAATTGATTCATAGTTTTCTTTTTGTTGCGCAATGATCTGCCCTTTTTTCATCAATTCTAGCAAAGCCATAAAAGTAGTGACAACTTCACTTTTAGAAGGTGACTCAAAAAAAGAATCGAAAGTACAGCCATGCGCATTTCTTTTTATACGCTCTTCGATAAATACCATTCGTTCTTCGATCGTTGTGTCATCGGGCGTGATCGTTTTTTCCACTTTTTGAGAAAATTTCTTACGTTCTAAGATTTTCTGCATGGCACGGATCAAATCGATTTTTTTGACTTGTCCTCGCTTCAACGGCTTTTCAGCATCCGCTAACCCATCGATGTTCATAGGTTCTTTTGTGTAATAAAGACTTCGTTCCTCTGCTTTTTCTGTCAGTCTTTCAGCTGCATATTTATATTTACGGTATTCTAAAAGCTGAGTGACCAATTCTTCTCGAGGATCTTCTTCCCATAATTCTTCATCATCTGTGACGAATTCTTGGACAGGAAGCAATGTCTTGCTTTTGATTGCCATCAATGTAGCAGCCATCACTAAGTATTCTCCTGCAACAGCTAGCTCTAGTGTTTTCATTGTATGGATATAATTCATATATTGCTCCGTGATCGTAGCGATCGGTATATCATATATATCGATTTCCATTTGCTGAATCAGATGAAGCAGCAGATCGAGAGGACCTTCGAATACATCTAATTTAATATTGATCTCCGTCAACTCATTCACTCTTTCTTCTTTTTCTTTGCTAGCCATTTTCCAATGTAAGGCTCTGTGATTTCAGTTGCACGGATGGAGACATCCGGGTACTTTTCCTGTAATTCATCTAACATTTGAAAGCCCATATTCTCACCGCGATAAGACGGATTCAAAGAAATGTCATGGATGATCAGCTGATCGTTCGTTGCCCAGTAAACACCAATAATCCCTTGAATGTTGGTTGAACCTTCTGGCGTAAAGAAAAAAAGTTCATAATCGTCTTCAGATTCGTACGTATCAATCTCCTTCAACAAAGAAGTTTTACCTGTCAGTTTCTTATGGAAACTCAATAGTCCCATAGCAATTTTACGGTTTTCTTTCCGGTAATGTGTTAACATCTTCTCACCTTCCTATGACTAAGCCCTTGGAAAATGCTGCTTATAAACATCCGTCATTCTTTTCTTCGTGATATGTGTATAAATCTGAGTCGTAGAGATATCCGCGTGACCTAACAATTCCTGTACTGTCCGCAAATCAGCTCCATTTTCTAGCAGATGTGTGGCAAAGCTATGCCGCAGCGTATGTGGTGTTACTTCTTTGTAAATCCCAGCCTCTCGTACTAGCTGCTTCAGATTTTTCCAGATTCCTTGCCGAGAAAGACCTTTCCCATGATTATTGACAAATACATGCATTTCAGATGCGTCCTTTACAAGTAATGGACGTGCTTCGTCTAAGTAGCGTTCCAGCCATTGGATCGCATAATCACCTAAAGGAATGATCCGCTCTTTATCTCCTTTTCCAACTGTCTGTACCAGTCCAAGAGAAAGATGAAGATCTCCCAATTTCAATCCAATCAATTCACTGACGCGCATCCCTGTAGCATACATGACTTCCAAGATTGCACGATCTCTTATCCCTAACGTTTTTGTCGTATCAGGTGCTTCAATCAGCTTTTCTACTTCTGTCAGAGTCAATGTACTTGGTAATTTCTGTGCTTTCTTCGGCGTATCGATATGTTGCATCGGATCATGATCAGTGATACGCTCTTGCCGTAAAAACTGATGGAATCTTCTGAGACTTGAGATCATCCGAGTAACAGTTGCTGTCGCTTTTTTTTCTTCATGCAACTTCTCCAGAAAACGGATGACTAAAAAGCGATCGACATCCTGCCATGAAGCAATTTTCTGCTCCTGTAGAAAATGCAAGTACTGTTCCAAATCACGTTCATAGCTTTGTCGTGTATTGGCGGACAATCCCCGTTCAATATTCAAGTAGTGGAGATAATCGTTGATTTGCTCTTTCATAATAATCCCCCTCATGCCTCTCTATCATATCAGATACCGCTTCATTCTGATAGTCTTTTTCCATAATCTGAGCAAAGAAAAAGCCGTCTAGACACTCAGACGGACTGGTTTCTTTTTTCTTTTTCATAGCATTCCTGACAGATTCCATGGAACGTCAGCCGATGATCTTTTACTAAAAAATGATAACGTTCTTCAACTACTTGCTCCACTTCAAGTAAAAGATCCTCTTCTACTTCCTCGATCGTGCCGCAGTTCAAGCATAGTAAATGATGATGGAAATGTTTGGCGCCTTCTTTTCTCAAATCATAACGGGCTAATCCATCATTAAAACTTACTTTATCGACAATTTTCAATTCTGTCAAGATTTCAAGGGTTCGATAAACAGTAGCAAGTCCAATTTCCGGACTCTTTTTTTTCACTAAAAAGAAGATTTCTTCTGCAGATAAATGCTCTTTCTCATTTTCCAAAAGCACAAGCAGAGTAGCTTCTCTTTGCGGTGTCAGCTTAAACCCCGCTTCATGTAGCTGCTGTTTTGTTTTTTTCATCGCCGAAATAGCATTCATGACCATTTACTCAACCCCAACAATTTATAATAATTACAAATAAAAAAAGATATAACACTATGTTAATTAAAATTATTATAAGCTAGTTAAGAAAAACATGCAAGGGATTCTCAATTAGATTTTTTGACTAGTTTTGTCACACCGTTTTCTTGTGTAATCAATCCTTGTTTCAAAAGATTACCTAATGCGCGCTTAAATGCTCCTTTGCTGATACCAAAAGCTTTCATGATTTCTTCTGGATCCGATTTATCTGTAAAGTTGATTTGCTGATCTGCAGAACGTTCTAAAATGGTTAAAATCATTTGTGCATCATCTGATATAGCTTCATATGCTCTTGGCTTCAATGAAAGATTCAGTACACCGTCTGGTCGGACACCAATCACTCGACCTTTTATCTGCTCGCCTAGACGAGGTTCATTATATCGTTCAGAAGGATGGATAAACCCAAGATAGAAATCTTCCGTTAAAACGTACGTACCTGTTAATTTCAAGCGGTATGCTGTTCCTATCACATCTTTGTTTTTCATTTCTTCTGTTCCATATTTGCTTAAAGATTTGAATATTTTTTCATCTGCTAAACTGCCCCAAATACGGTCTTTTGCATCAACTCTAAGGGAAATCATCAAGCGATCCCCTTTTTTAGGCCATAGCTCTGTCATTGTCGGCAATTCATCAAGAGATACGACAAAGTCTTTATCTGGAAGACCGATATCGACAAACGCACCTAAATCTTTTCGTGTAGCAGTAACGATTCCAAAAGCGTAATGACCGATACGGCTTTTAGGAATTTGTGTAGTGATCCGATTTTCATGTTTTTGATTTTGGTAACCGAATCCTTCAACTGCTTCACCGATTTTGTGTTCACCTTCTGATTTGCTTAAGCCAAAGGTTTGTCCGTTTTTTTGGACAAAGTAGTTTTTTTCATTTTCATCAATAATAATACCTGTAAATATAGTTGCTAATAAATCGTTCATTTTTTTCTCCCTCTATAGTGAAAGGTTTTCTTAATACATTTCTTTGCTATCATAACATAATGTTATCTACTTGAATAGCTGAGCCTTTGTTTGGAAAGGTGAAAAAAGGAGTATGACAACAGTTGTGTCATACTCCCCTTTTTCGAATAAACGGTGTTAAACGGCAGGCTCACAGCCTCTTTCATTTGCCTAAAATTAATTGCTCCCATTTCCTCCGAACCATCCAGTTTTACAGTTGATGGTTACGATGTAAAATGGCAAAGCACTTTCTCCAATGCCTTTCATCAATGCAGATTTTGTTGAAGTGGCATATAGATTGTAATAGCCTTCCCCATTTTCGATTCTGGCTTTTTCTAATCTGTATCCTCCTTCAACGATATATCCACGTTGGATACATGTAGCAATCACTTTGCTTTGGACACCTGGTGCCCACGTCCATGCTGGATTAGATGCATCGGCAATATCACTTGCTCTGGCAGATTTGATTGGCTGATTCGCTGAGTTTGAAGAGGAAGGGGTCGAGGATGCCGCTTCTTGCTGTGCTGCTTGTGCGACCGCAGCTTGTTGAGCGGCTTGAGCTGCAGCTGCTGCTTGAGCGGCTTGTTTTGCTTGTTCTTCAGCTGCTTTTTTCGCTTCTTCTGCTTTTTTCTTTTCCTCTTCTTCTTTTTTCTCTTTATCAGTGAGCATCTTATCTACTTGTTTCAATTGTTCATTCAACTGAGCAGATAGATCTGTATTTTTCACTTTTTCTACTGCTTCTTTTGCCGTCTTGTATTGGTCGCGTGTTGCTGAATCCACTACTTTTCCGTCTTTAAAGACTATAGCTGTTTTTTCTTTAGCTGTTTGCAATTCAGCATATTGATTTTTAGCTTCTGTTTGTGCTTGTTGAATCAATTTTCCAAAATCTGTGTTATCCGTTTCGATTGCTTGGATCTCTTTATCTGCTTTCAACTTGATGTCATCTGCTAGATGATCATCGACGATGGCAGGTGCTATGAACCACTCATTCACTTTTTGGATATCTCGGATCTTAGATTGGATATCTTGGTAAGTTGTTTCTAACTCTGAATATCCTTTTTCATTCTTAAGACTGGATAAATCATTTTTTAGTTTTGATAAATCTTGATGAATCATATCTGCACGAATAAATTGATGGTGATCATCTGTATAAAAGGCAGCAAGTTTCTCATGAAGTTCTTCCATTTGTTGCTGTCTTTTTGCTTCTGCTGCTACTTCGGCTTCTACTTTTTGATGATGGTCATAATAAGCCCAGCCTCCCCCACCTAGTAGAAGAACTGCTGCTAAAGCGAGATACGGCACTTTTTTTGATTTTTTCTTTTGTGTCTTATCTAAATCTTTTTTTTCTGGGTTTGATTCTTGAGGCGTTTTTTCAGTATTTGGCACGATTGTTATTGGTTCTGTTTCTGCTTCAATCAGCTCAGGCTGGTTCTCTTCTTTTTCTATTTTAGCTTCAAGAGCAGTGCTATCTTCACTTGCAGATTGAGTTTCAGCATCGGATTCACTATTTATTTCATCGGGCTCTGTTGACTTTTTGTCTGTGTTTTCGAGTATTTCTTTTTTCTCTGCTTCCGGCAACCCATTCGATTTCTCGTCTTCTGATTGTTTTTCAGACAATGTTTCAGTTTTTTCCGGGATATCCGTTTTTAGATCATTCGTTTTCAATGATTCTTTACCTGCAGCGTTTACTCCACTAATGTCTTTTTCAGTGTCTTTTTCAGCTTCATGTTCTGGTTCTACTTTGTTTTCCTGTGCAATTTTTTCACTGATCATTTTGAGCAGCTCTTCCGCATGCTCTTCCTTTGTATCTTCACGATGTGCTTTGATATAGGCGGATAGTATCGAATTTTCTTCCTCATTATCGACGATTTCTTTCAGTTCAGCTACTCTTCTTTTTTGTTTTGATTCAAGGGTTTCTTCTTGATTCTTTCCTGATTCTTCCGAAGTCTCATGAACAGTTGCTTTCTTCTGTTCATTTTTCTCTATATTAGTTACTTGATCGTGAGCAGGTGGTTCTTCGTCTTCTGGTTCTGCTTTTTCGAATAATTCCATTACAGATTCTAGAGGTAAATCTTTCAATTCCGACCATTCGATTGGATCGTTTAATTCTGTATCAGGAAAGACTGCATCTTCAGTTGATTTATCCTGCATAGTTTCATCTGCATTTATTTCTTCGATTGTTTCTTTTATTTGCTGATCTTCTGCAGTTAGTTGATGACCGCAGTCTGGACAGATAGTATTCTGCTCCATTTTTTTCGATCCGCAATTTGGACATTTTTTCATCACTTAGCGATCGGCTCCTTTACTAGGTTTACGCTACCATTTAATCTATCATATTCTATACGTCACGCCAATAGCTTATTTTTAGGATTTACTTAAAAATAATGAATGAATTTCCTTCCTATAGAAAAAAAAGCTTGAGACTGCGTAGTCTCAAGCTTTTTTTCTTTTAAAATAAACCAAACAGTTTTACTGATTTCTCTTCTGGTCAATAGTTCATGCTTATTCTAAGAAGTCTTTTAATTGTTTTGAACGAGAAGGATGGCGCAATTTTCTTAATGCTTTAGCCTCGATCTGACGAATACGTTCCCGAGTAACACCAAATACTTTCCCCACTTCTTCCAATGTTCTCGTCCGGCCATCATCTAAACCAAAACGTAAACGAAGGACATTTTCCTCCCGGTCAGTCAATGTATCTAGTACATCTTCCAATTGTTCTTTTAGTAACTCATAAGCTGCGTGTTCTGCTGGACTTGTTGCTTCCTGGTCTTCTATGAAATCACCTAAGTGAGAGTCATCTTCTTCACCGATTGGCGTTTCAAGTGAAACAGGTTCTTGCGCGATTTTCAAGATTTCTCGGACTTTTTCTGTTGGAAGATCCATTTCCGCACCGATTTCTTCTGGCGTAGGTTCTCTTCCAAGGTCTTGCAGCAATTGACGTTGGATACGTATCAATTTATTAATTGTTTCAACCATATGAACTGGAATACGGATCGTACGTGCTTGGTCAGCGATTGCTCGAGTGATGGCTTGACGAATCCACCATGTAGCATAGGTTGAAAACTTAAATCCTTTGCGGTAGTCAAATTTTTCAACTGCCTTCATCAGTCCCATGTTTCCTTCTTGGATCAAGTCAAGGAACTGCATGCCTCGTCCTACATAACGTTTAGCGATACTTACTACTAAACGAAGGTTTGCTTCTGCCAGACGCTGTTTCGCTTCTTGGTCGCCTTCTTCGATTTTCAATGCTAACGCTACTTCTTCTTCCGCAGTTAAAAGGGAGACACGGCCAATTTCTTTCAGATACATACGAACCGGGTCATTGATTTTTACACCGGTTGGCGCAGATAGATCTTCTGTTTTTGCTTGTTCAGCTTTTTTCTCAGCACTCTTCAAGCTGTGAATTGATGGATCACCATTTTCATCCACCACACTGATACCTGCGTCTTCAATCTTTTGGATCAATTTGTCCATTTCATCTGCATTCAAAGTGAATGGTGTAGCAAGCTGATTGGATAAATCATCATATACAACTTGTCGTTTGGGTTTGTTTTCTTTGATGAAAGCTGCTACTGCTGCTTCATACGTTTTTTTATCTGTTCCATTTGCCATAAAAGAAGGCCCCCCTTGAGTAGCTATTTGGCTTGTTTTAACTGTTTCGTTAAATTGATGATTTCAATCGTCAATTCAAGCTCAAGCTGTTTGTTTCCAGTTCGTCTGGCTTCTTGCTGCATTTGTTTTTTTAATGTTATTTCATCAGCTAAGCCAGATTTGCTGATCACATCTAGCAAGTCTTGGATTTCTCGTGGCGAACTTTCTTCTGCCACCGGTAAATATTCGATTTCCACCACCAACCGCCTTAAATTTTCATCTTGCAAAAAGTCTAAAAACTCTGCAAGGTTGAATTCATAATGTTGTGAGACATATGCATCGAATAAAAAATAAACTTCTGCATATGCATCATGAATAAACTGAAATTCTCGTTCTTTTAAAATATTACGGACAGAAACTTCTTTAAATGCACGATATAATAGAATCTGCTCTGCCTTTTCTACTTGCGTCAAAGGTCTCTTTTTCCGTGCAGTTTCTTGTCTCGTAACCTGAGTGTGTTGACTTTCCTGAGGTTCTTGACGATTTTGCTGATTTGTCCTTCGAAGATCGCGCAGTTGTTTTTGTATCGTCTCTCTGCCGATCTGAAACTCTGTTGACAGTTGAGATAGATACATATCTTGTTCGATTGGTGAAACAACTCGGCTAAGTTCAACTAGTAATTCTTCGAGGTATTCGATCTTGTCTTTTTCATTATCTAAATTTTTCCCTTGTTTTAAATAACGTGATTTAAAAGTAAAGACTGTTTCGCGCCCATGAGCCACTAATTCTTGGAAAGATGCTTCTCCATACTTACGGAGATATTCATCAGGATCAAGCTTTTCTGGAACGACTACGACAGAAAGTGCTAAGCGACTGTTTTGCCGAAGCAATTCAATCCCTCGATTGGTTGCTTCAAAACCTGCGTTGTCTCCGTCATAGCAAAAGACCAATTCTTTCGTCAGCTTTTCCATTTGTTGGATCTGTTGAGCTGTTAGACTTGTCCCCATAGAAGCTAATCCAGTTTTGATACCAGCCTGCCATGCAGCAATCACATCCATAAACCCTTCGAACAACAAAATTTCTCCGTTTTTCCGGATATCGCTTCTTGCTTTATCAAGATTAAATAAAACTTGTCTTTTATTGAACAGTTCTGTTTCTGGACTATTCAAGTATTTGGGCTGATCTTTTTCCTGCCCTTTTTCAGGTGCAAGCCAGCGTCCTGAAAAACCGATCGTCTGGCCTTGAGAATTACGAAGTGGAAACATCACTCTTTGATAAAAACGATCAGACATACGGCCATCATCATGCGTGACAAACAATCCAGAGCGTTCTAACAATTCATTTGAAATTGATTCATTCTTGAATACTTGCTGAAGAAAAGAACGCTCATTAGGTGCAAAACCTATGTTGAATTCTTCAATTAATTCTAAAGACAACCCACGACTTTGCAAATATTCTAAAGCTGGCTGTCCAGCTTTTGTATGCAATAGCATGTGATGATAGATTTCCGCTGCTTTTTCATGAGCAGCAATCAGTTTCCCCGTAGCAGATTCAGGATTTTGGACAGCTATAGTACGCTGACGCCATTGATCTTCTAACGGTATCTGTTCGAAGTCTGCCACTTTTACCACTGCTTCTGGAAAACTTAGACCTTCTAGTTCTTGAAGAAAAGTAAACACGTTTCCGCCCTTACCACAACCAAAGCAATGAAAAATCTGCTTGTCTTCTGCAACAGAAAAAGACGGTGTACGTTCTTCATGAAAAGGGCACAGCCCCAAGTAATTTTTACCAGACTTTTTCAACTGGACATATTGTCCAATCACCTCAACGATATTCGTTTGACTGCGTACTGTTTCGATAACCTCTTGAGGAATCCGTTGAGCCATTTTTTCACCCCCTGCTCTATTGATATCTTTTGGGTTTAACAGAAGATATTTCAGGAGAATAACCGGTAAAAAATCGCACTAACTGAAATCAGTGCGATTTTAAAGGACACAATTATACATGTTTGATTGTATCATATTTCATTGCTTTTTCAAGTATAACACATTTCTATCTCATTAAGCATCAATTTGCTACTCTTTTCAGTAACTGATTTTGAATATCAGCCTTCCAGTACAAAACTCGAAGAACAATATTTACGAGCATGAATACAAAGAAGTATCCTACGCTCTCTCCCAACCCTAAGTTTACTTCCAAAATTCCATGGAACAGCATTGCAGCTACATATATCCCTACGATCGTCGTTACTGCTAGGAAGATGCGCAATGGGTTGAAGGGATAACAAGCTTTTACAACTGCCATGCAACTGATCCCAATCAGCAAGTAATACATCAAAGTAGTAGTTTCAGCATTTCCCCATGCGAATGTTTTTCCAAGTAGATACACCGCAATGATATTCACTACTACAAGCAAGGCATTTGGTAAAGCATTAATAAGTGCTGTAGGCAAATAACGGTAAGTGATTTTTCTTTTATCTTGTTCAAAAGATAAAAAGAAGGAAGGATACCCTTCAATCGC
Organism: Enterococcus sp. MSG3290; assembly: GCF_050555565.1. Lineage (NCBI taxonomy): Bacteria > Bacillati > Bacillota > Bacilli > Lactobacillales > Enterococcaceae > Enterococcus > Enterococcus sp. MSG3290. The sequence continues at coordinate 1,690,837 of NZ_CP187862.1, forward strand.
TAAATCAATCAGCGTGATTTGGATAGGGATAAACGGAAATCCAATTGCTGTAACGGCACATATAATCGATAAAATAAATGAATAAATCGTTTTGATAAAAAAGATGCCTGAGACTTTCGTCACATTGTTGACCACTCGGCGTCCTTCAAACAGGACTTCTGGCAATGTAGTAAAATCAGAGTCCAACAATACCAGATTCGCAATCTGACGTGTTGCTCCATCACCTTCTGCCATAGCAATGCTGCAATCTGCTTCTCTTAACGCCAAAACATCATTCACACCGTCGCCTGTCATTGCAACCGTTCTGCCGCTTTCTTTCAATTCATTTACCAGCAATTTCTTTTGCTGAGGACTCACTCGTCCAAAAACCGTATAGCGATGAGCAGCTTCTCGCACTTCCATTTCTTCAGTAATTTGAGAAAGATCGACATACGCATCATAATTCGGTAATCCTGCACGTCTAGCGATATTGGAGACAGTAAAAGGATTGTCTCCAGAAATCACTTTCAGATCCACACCTTCCTCATGAAGATAAGCTAGTGTTTCTTGAGCGTTTTTTCGGATTGGATCATCGATTTCAAACAGAGCAACCGGCTCAACAAATGCTGGTTTTTCTTCGTTCAATTGCTGATTTGGAGCGATCCCCAACATAAGTACGCGATAGCCATTCGCTTGGGCTGTTTTTAGACTGTCCGGAAGCCGATCTTCTTCCACCAAACGTTCAGGCGCTCCTACGTACACGACTCCCAGTTCTGGAAATTCCATCGCGCCCCATTTGCGATCAGAAGAAAATGCGACTTTGTTTGTCACATCATACCGATTAGAAAGCTCAAAATAATCTCTCATAGCCCGCATAGTGATGTTGTTATCACTGCTTTCTGCCAGATACGTCCCCATAATTTCTGGGATGGCTTTCTCGTACAGCGGATGTAGTGCTTCTACCCGCTGGATACTCATTTTTCCTTCAGTAATGGTCCCTGTTTTATCCAAGCATAATGTATCGACATGGGCCAGCGTTTCAATTGAATACATGTCTTGAACAAGGATTCGTTTTTTTGCCAGTTTGGTTACCCCTGTCGTTAATGCAATACTTATTAGCAATACCAAACCCTTTGGAAGCATGCCTAACAAAGCTGCTGCAGATGCAATAACAGAAATTTTGATAGAAGCATCGCGGATGAACAGTGCTTCCAAAAATAGTATGATCCCCAAAGGAATAATCACGAAACTAGTGAATTTGGATACTTTGCGAATCGAATCTACAAGTTCAGAACGAATAGCTTTGTGAGTCTTTGCCTCGCTAGTCAAGCGGACAGCATAATTATCTGCACCTACTCGGATAACTTCAGCCATGACAGAACCGCTTGTCAAAAAGCTTCCAGAAAGCAATTCAGCTCCAGTTTCTTTGACAATCAAATCAGATTCGCCTGTCAAAAGAGCTTCATTTGCTTCTGCCCGTCCAGATATAACCTGTAAATCGGCTGGTATCTGTTCTCCTGCTCCGATTTTTACCAAATCTCCTAATACCAGCTCTTTAGTAGAAATCGATTGTTCTTTACCGTCCCGGATCACTAGTACTTCTGATTGGGAAACAATCGACAATTTCCGTACAAGATTTCTTGCATGTATTTCTTGATAAATTCCAATAACGATATTGACGACAATAATTGCTAAATACGCCATGTTGGAATACGCACCTACAAATAACAGACAAATCCCAATACCAAAGTTCAGAAAATTGAATAACGTCAATATATTATCGCTGAATATTTGTTTTGTACTTTTTGATGCATCTTCCTGGTAGTCATTTTGCTGGCCAGAAGCCATTTTCTGAACTACCTCTTGCTGTGTAAGTCCATTCATTTTCTTTTTCTCCATTTTCCGCCAACTTTCAAAAATAATCACGTGTTTAAGTCTAGCGTGTTCCAAGATTAAAAACAACTTGTTTTTATAAAATTTATAGAAAAACACACGAATGATTTTACAAAAAAGATGCCAACCTTTTTGTTTGAATCACCCGTGTGCTGTTTTTATTATCAATCTATCTTTACTTATATTGTTCCTCCAAACGGCTCATCCACCAACCTAGTGCTGTACCGGCTATAAAAAGAACAGGACAAGCTAGTACCCCAGCAACTCCCAATCCCGCGTAATCGGTAGGAATGATCATAATCGTTGAAGCAAAAACTACACCTAAAATGAAATGGAATAGCTTGCTATATGCCTTTGAGAAAATGTAATCCATGATTTTTGACAATCCAAGAACACAAAGAATCCCACCAATTCCGATCGGCACAATCACTTCAAGTCGTACTTCTTTAAATCCGTCAGCCATCGCTTTATACAATCCCATATACACCAAAAAATTAGAAGGGCTCAATCCTGGGACGATCATACCCAAACCAATCAATCCGCCGGCAATCAGCCATGTTCCAAAATTCTGATCGACTTGCCCGTCAAATAATTGAGCGCCGTATAATAAAAACAAATAAGCCAGAACAAAAGTAACAACCATGATGATCACATCAGAAGTATCTCTTCCTTTTTTCCCTGCTTCTTTCCATAACGCAGGAACAGTTCCAGCGATACATCCGACAAAAAACCATAATATCGTTGTTTCATACGCACCTAATAAAAAACTGACTAAAAAAGAAAGTAGAAAGATGCCTGTCACTCCGCCTAGACCAACAGGCAGAAAAAACAAAACATTTTCTTTGAAATTTTTTGTAAGGTGGGCTAAAAAAGAAATCAGCCGCTCATACATGCCAAAGACAGCTGCTAATGCACCACCGCTGACTCCTGGCAAGATAAATCCTGAACCGATAAACATTCCCTTCACAAACCGTAACATCCAGTCTTTGGTTGTGTATCCCACTTTTTGATTTTCCATTTTTTGCCTTTTTTCCACTATTTGCGCACTCCTTCTTTCATTTAATTTTATTCATGATTGAACATTTCCTGCTATTTTACTTAAAGACTTTTTCATAGGTCTCTATTATTTTTTCATTCATTTTGACAATATCAGGATAAAACATGTTACCTCCATTATGATAGAGATAGCCGCCATTGTAAAGCAAGGACTGGATCCGCCAATATCGGTATTGTTTCCCTTCCTCATTTCCTAAAAGTGGGCTCAGCACATCTTTAGAATACGCTTCTGCTAATTCTACTGTGTTTTCTCCGCCATGATTTTTTACATAGGCAATATAATCTTTCCCAAAATTATATGCTTGGACAGCTGTCCATAAATCGCATCCTTGTTTCTTTGCTTCTACTATCATTTCCGCCAAATATTTGACACCTTGATCAATACTGTCAGCTGGATTATCAATGATCTCAGCTTCTCCATGCAGACTTTCCGAGCTCTGCATGAGATCTGTCCCTTTTCCTTTTGATTCGGTCAATATTATCGCCTTGATCAAATTCTCGTAGTTTTCCATATGATAATTTTTTGCAGCTGTTGTTATTTCTATTTGATAGCTTTCCACTCGTTTTACCGAACGATAAGTTCTTCCTCCTAAAAACAACACCGCACCAATAACCGTCAGAATGATCATGTAAAAAAGAATACGGATAATAGATAATCGTTTTCGCTTCATTTCATCACCTAGTTATTTTGACATCTTTTTTTATCTTACTATTTCTTTATCTTCTTGGCTATTTCTTCCTTGATTTCTGTGTACGCCTTAAGAAAAAATGAATTTTCCTGTATTTTTTGTCATCTTACGAAAATGATCGTTGTTTTTCAGTAAAAACAATTGCCCAATGACTGATATAATCGTTATACTTTACACAGTAGGTGATTATGTGAAAAAAGAAAAGAAATATGCAAAAATGCCAGATGGGAGCGAAATTTACTATGAAAAGAGCGGTCAAGGCTTCCCTCTCTTTTTACTGCATGGCAATGACGGCAGCGGCCGCTTTTTTTCAGAACAGGTCCCTGTACTCGAACGCTACTATACCGTGTATCTAGTAGATAGCCGAGGACATGGTCGTTCGACAAACGAAGCATCTATGTTGAATTTTCAGTTAATGGCCGAGGATCTGAATACGATCATGTTGCTGGAAAAAATCGATCAGGCAGATTTTCTTGGATTTAGTGATGGAGCAAATCTAGCACTGGTATTTGCCAGCAGCTTCCCTAAAAAAGTTCATCGATTGATTTTAAATTCTGGAAACACGCTTGTTAAAGGCGTTCGTTTTTCTGCCAGAGTCATCAGTAATATTCATTATGCATGGGTATGGTTACTCTCTTTATTTCGCCCAAGTCTTCGCAAAAATCTTTTAGTTATCAAACTTTTGCTGCATGACATCGGGCTTACAGAAAATGATTTAAAAAAAATCAACTCCCCCACTTTGATCATCGTGGGAAAAAAAGATGTAATCAAGCTAAAACATTCTTTGTATATAGCTAAAACTATACCAAAAGCTTCCTTTGTGCTTGTGAAAGAACAAGGACATGAATTAGCTAGAAAAGATCCTGAACGCTTCAATCGAGAAGTTCTTCAATTTCTTTCTGAAACATAACTATTAGGAATAGAAGGTGATTTATTTGTTAAAAAATACCATACAATGGCTGAAAAACCACCTAGGACTGTTCAAAACAATCTTTTTGATTTCTGTCATTGTCATTATTGTCGGTGAATTGATGTCCATCGGTAAAACTCTATCTATCCAGCAATTAGGAGAAACGTTTGCCACTATACCTGTATGGAAAAGCGGACTTATGCTGTTGATTGGTCTTGTCTCTGTGTTACCTATGATTGGTTATGATATTATTTTGAATCGGATGCTTGAACAAAAGCAGAATCCTCGTTACTTGTTTGAGACAAGCTGGCTGATCAATACAATCAACAATATTGCCGGTTTCGGCGGGTTTGTTAGTGTGGGGCTTCGCTCTGAACTATATGGACAAAAGAAAGAGAGCAGAAACGTGATCCAAGCATTATCGAAAGTTTTCTTGTTTTTGATGGCTGGACTTTCTATTTACAGTCTGCTTTCTTTTTTACTTGTAGTCTTCACGCCAGTTGCTCCTTTTTTGAAGCAATATTGGATATGGTTGATCGGCGGCGGTCTATATTTTCCTGTCGTCTTTTTATTTACTACTTTCAAAAAGAAAGGATTCCTTGGTGGTACCTCACTTAAAACTCAAGGACAGCTATTGCTAGTTTCATTGTTGGAATGGACCGGTGTCCTGTTTAGTTTCCTTTCTGTTGGTTATTTAATGGAAATCCGGATTGATCTGTGGCAAACAATTCCGTTATTCATTGCTGCTTCAGTGATAGGAATCGTGTCTATGATTCCAGGAGAAATTGGGAGTTTCGATGTAATGATGATTATCGGGTTGTCCGCTATTGGTGTGCCAAGAGAAATAGTCGTTGTGTGGATCTTGCTCTATCGCCTGTTCTACTACATCATTCCGTTTTTGATTGGAATCGTCTTTTTCTTCAAAAATATCGGTTCCACTTTTGATCAGCGTTATTCTGGTATCCCTAAACAATTAGCAACAGAAATTGCGCATAAAATCGTGGTTGTCTTATTATACTTTTCTGGAATCATGCTAGTACTTTCTGCCACTATCCCGCAAGCTTTTACAGAGTTTCGCTGGCTTCATAGTTTGAACCCATTGAAATTTCATTTTATTATCCAATTTCCTAGTATACTATTGGGATTTCTTTTAATCATTATGGGCAGAGGGATCGCAGCACGTGTGAAACGAGCATATTTGCCTACAATTTTCTTGATTGTTCTAGCTTTACTTTATGTTTTATTAAGTGATTTTAGTTTCACACCGGTGGTTTTCTTGTCTATTCTGCTTCTGATCATTCTTGCTTCTAAAAACGAATTATTTCGGGAACAATTGATCTATTCATGGGAGTGGCGTACGATCGATGGAATCATTATTGGTGCACTGTCCTTGCTTTACATCGTTATTGGGGTATACAATCTGCCGGATTTCCCTCATCGGCGTCACCATTTTATTTCCTTTTTCTTATTTCCTTCTGAAAAGATTTGGTTTTCGGGATTGTTGGCCATCATCGCTGTTAGTTTCATGATCGTTCTATTTGTTCATTTCCTTCAAGGAGAAAAGAAACAGATTGGCGAAGCCTTTAATGAAGAAAAGGCCCTGAAGATCCTTACAACTTATGGAGGAAACTCCGATAGTCAATTGATCTTCTTAAAAGATAAGCGGATGTTTGCCTATGAAAAAGACGGTGAACCAACTGTTCTTCTCCAATTCGCTTGCTTCAATAATAAATGTATTGTAATGGGTGATCCTTCTGGTAAGAAAGAAGATTTTCCAGAAGCAATCGAAGCTTTTATCGAAGAAACAGATCGACTATGCTATTTACCAGTTTTCTACGAAACAAGCGAAGAGATTGTTATGATTTTGCATGAATTCGGCTACGATTTCATTAAGATGGGGGAAGAAGCTTATGTAGACCTGAATAGTTTTACAACTTCAGGGAAAAAAATGAAGGGCACTCGTGCTGTCTTGAATCGGATCGAACGAGAAGGATTTACATTTGATGTCTTACAACCACCATTTTCTACTGAGCAAATGAGTACTTTCAAAAATATCTCTGATAATTGGTTGGGTTCACGAAAGGAAAAAGGGTTTTCTTTAGGCTTTTTCTCTGAAGATTATCTACAAAGAGCGCCTATTGCAGTTGTCAAAAATACCCAAGAAGAAATTGTCGCTTTTGCAACGATCATGCCTACTTACACGAACAATAAAGTAGGAACGATTGATCTGATGCGATATGATCCTAAAAAAGCACCTTCTGGCAGTATGGATTTCTTGTTCTTGCATTTGTTTGCCTATATGAAAGAAGAACATATCCAATGGTTCAATTTAGGGATGGCCCCTCTTTCAAATGTCGGAACTTCCAGAAAGAGTTTTTTACAGGAAAGGATTGCATACTTGGTTTACGAGTTTGGTTCTCATTTTTATTCTTTCAATGGATTAAGAGAATATAAAAGCAAGTACGCTACAAACTGGGTCTCACGTTATACTCTATATTCTAGAGATAGTTGGATTGCATATGTTATGATTGCTTTGCTGATTATTGATAATGCGCCAGTTGAGCAGACACAAGGTAGAATAAGTGGTTTGAAAAAATGGATACGAAGAAAGTATTAAAAACTGCATACCGATAGATGAACACTCTCATGATGAATAAAAGAGACTGAAGTAAAACGAAAGTTCATGCTTCTACAATCTCTTCTTATACAATTGAAGAACAAAGAGCGGTCCAAACAGAAATCCTGTTTGGACCGCTCTTTTATTTTAAACATTTTTCATTACCAAAATATTCGAGTCGCGTTTCTTATGCTTCGATCTCTGTAACGATACCTGAACCTACTGTCCGTCCGCCTTCACGAATTGAGAATGTCGTTCCGTTTTCAACAGCGATTGGATGGATCAAGTCAACATCAATCGTCACGTTGTCACCAGGCATGACCATTTCTGTATCTTCTGGCAATGTGATTGTTCCTGTAACATCAGTTGTGCGGAAGTAGAACTGTGGACGATAGTTGTTGAAGAATGGAGTATGACGTCCACCTTCTTCTTTTGTCAACACGTACACTTCTGCTTTGAATTTTGTATGTGGAGTAATGGAACCTGGTTTAGCAAGTACTTGTCCACGTTCGATATCGTCACGTTGGATCCCCCGTAACAACACGCCTACGTTATCCCCAGCTTCCCCGTAATCTAACGTTTTACGGAACATTTCTACACCTGTTACAACTGCTTTTTGTGTTTCAGGTTTGATCCCTACGATCTCTACCTCATCACCGACACGAACAGCACCACGATCAATACGACCTGAGGCAACAGTTCCTCGACCTGTAATTGAGAAGACGTCTTCCACTGGCAATAGTAATGGTTTATCTGTATCACGTTCTGGTGTTGGGATATATTCATCTACTGTATCCATCAATTCCATAATAGCAGCTTCAGCATCTGGATCGCCTTGCAATGCTTTTAATGCGGAACCTTTGATCACAGGAGTGTCATCGCCTGGGAAACCATATTCGCTCAATAACTCGCGAACTTCCATTTCTACCAAATCGATCAATTCTTCATCATCGACTAAATCAACTTTGTTCAAGAAAACAATCAGGTATTTTACACCAACTTGGCGTGACAATAAAATGTGTTCACGTGTTTGAGGCATCGGACCGTCAGTTGCAGAAACAACTAAGATTGCACCATCCATTTGTGCTGCCCCTGTAATCATGTTTTTCACATAGTCCGCGTGTCCTGGTGCATCAATATGCGCGTAGTGGCGTTTTTCTGTTTCATATTCTACGTGTGCGGTATTGATCGTAATCCCACGTTCACGTTCTTCTGGAGCTGCATCAATACTAGCATAGTCTTGAGGATTTGCTAGGCCTTTTTTGCCTAATACTGTAGTGATCGCAGCAGTTAAAGTAGTTTTCCCATGGTCAACGTGTCCAATCGTACCAATGTTAACGTGTGGTTTACTTCTGTCATAATGTTCTTTTGCCATAATTTACAAACCTCCTAAATAATATAGATCACTGAAAAATTTCAGCTCTCACCTTTTTATTATAGTCTTTTTTTGACTAAATCAAAAAGAATACGTCCGACTTACTTTTTGTAAGATTCGAACTAAGCTTATTATACGTCAATATTGGTCAAAGTCAACTAAGAGCACTCGCTTGTCTTATACGCGAAAAAAGTACCTTTTATAAATAAAAAAATGTGTTTTTTGAGAAAAACTTCAAGATAGTCCTTAACTTTCTTTTGAAGCAATAAGAACAAAATGAGGAAAAGTTTAAAATTCAGCTGTTGCCAACAACTTTCAATAGACGAAATCTTCTATTTCGTTAATAATAAGGAAAGAGGTGAAGTACATGAAAAAATTAATTGGCGTACTTGTCGTTTTAGGCATATTTCTCGGTGGAAGTTTTGCAGCTTATCATTATTTTTACGGCGGCGAAGCTTATTATACAAAAATCACGACGAATGGCGAAATGTCAGCTACCCAAGCAGATAGCGGAGAGAAATTCACGACTTATACCTACAAGCAAGCGGCTTATAATAAAGATGGTGAAAAAAAACAGGTGACGCTTCGCGAAGAAAGAGAACATCCATTAAAGATGAATGCGTATCTTAAACTCAAAGTCAATCCTCGTAAAGGTGTATTAAGCTGGGAAGAAATAAAGGCTTCTGAAGTGCCTAAAAATGCGGCAGAAAAAATCGATAATTAGTAAATGGTCTTAAAATTTTATTAGATAAAAAGAGGCTGGGACAGAAGCGTTTAACTCCAAGAAATAAGAAGGAGTTGCTTCTGCTTCCGCCGTTTATACGTGTTTAGAGCGTGAGACAAAAGTGTTCTTTACTTTTGTCTCACGCTCTTTTTTTGTTATATTCGTCTTTTCCGATCCTTCTCTTGACACAATTCATTTAACTGATCACTGGTACTTGAACACCTAATGTTCTAGTCATTTTTATAAACGATTCAATACTTCATCCACATTTTTGATCATCACGGATATCGTACCATCCGGATTATTCACAAATTCAATCAAATCTGGGTTGCGATATACATCTACTGGTACGATCAGTTCGATCCCGTTTGATAGCTTGAATTTTTGTTTTCCAAATTTTTTCTCAGAAATTTCTTGTACTTCTTTTACAGGAGGTGCTTCTGGGACAAATCCTTGCTCTTGTACTTCTTCTTTAAAAGCCATTTTTGCCGTGATGTTTTCCTTGAAGACTTTTTCCGCAATCATCTCATGATCCAACCGACCTTTTTCTTCTATCGTATCATAGACAGCTTCTTTCAAATCAGCCATGATATCAAATTCTTCTGTCTCAAATTTTTTTCCAAGATGCTTGGCTACTTTTTGGATCACTTTTACATTTTCTTCTAAAGAAGGTGCAGGAACACTTTCGATCACTCTTCCAGAAAAATAAAGCTCTTTTTTGCCAGAAAACTCATATTTTTTTTCAATTAATTCGTAGGTCCAATCAGTCAAATTCACAGCGAATGCTTCATCTGCTTTTTGTGTTTTCGCCCCTAGAATTGCTCGATTCAAAATCAAGCGGTTGTCGATCCCTGCTTCGTCTGCTTCAACAAAGTGAGTGTAAGCCTCACGATAATTGACTTTCAATAAAGATAAGTACATCACTGTATCTAATTCATACAAAACAACAAATACATCTGCACTAGGTGCTTCTTCACTTTCTTGGTAGATATCGAACCACCGCTGAACGATTGCTTCACTTGCTTCCACAAAATTTTCTTGAGCGATTTTAAGTGATTCAACGATCATGCTTTCTTCTGCTAGTTGTCCAGTTTTTGTTTGAGCAGAAGAGATTTTTTGGATCTTCTTTTGAAGAAAATCACGAATATATTCTTTTGTCAGATCCAGCTCTTTTTGTGAAAAGACTGGAGAACCAGTTTCTCTGTCAATAATATGCAGAATTGCTTTTTTTAAATAGATATCCATTTTCTCATTCCCTTCTGTCTTAGTTTACGGAAAAAAAATCAAAAATACCAGAATCAAAATCATTTTCTTTTAAACAAAAATTTCAAGAGTAGAAACAAAATGGATTCTTTTTTTCGAAAAATGCGCTACACTTATAGTTGAACGAATAAAAAAGGAGCTGAAAGTATGAATTCATTAACAAGCACTTATCGTCTATCAAATGGTTACGAAATCCCGGTAGTAGGATTCGGCACATGGCAAACACCTGATGGGGATGTCGCTGTTTCCTCTGTTAAAGAAGCGCTGGCTGCAGGTTATCGCCATATCGATACTGCCCAAGGATACAAGAATGAAGAAAGTGTCGGCCAAGCGATTAAGGAAAGTGGAATTCCTAGAGAAGAGATATTCTTGACAACAAAATTATGGAATGCAAACCACAGCTATGAACTTGTGATGTCTTCTTTTGAAGAATCATTGAAGAAGCTCCAAACAGATTATTTAGATCTGTTTTTGATCCACTGGCCAAACCCTGTTGCTTTTCGTGATAATTGGGAACAAGCAAATGCAGATACATGGCGAGCATTTGAAGAACTGTATGAAGCAGGTAAAATCAAAGCAATCGGTGTGAGCAATTTCTTACCCCACCATCTAGATACACTAGCAAAAACAGCAAAAATTATGCCGATGGTCAATCAAGTTTTCCTTGCACCAGGCGAATTACAGCCAACTGTAGTTGAGTATGCAAAAAAACATGATATGATCCTCGAAGCATATAGTCCATTAGGCACTGGTAAAATCTTCGATGTGCCTGAAATGAAACAAATCGCTGAAGCACATGACAAGACGATTGCACAAGTTGCTTTGCGTTGGTCGCTGCAACACGAATTCCTTCCTCTTCCTAAGTCAGTGACACCAAGCAGAATCAAAGAAAATACTGAATTATTTGATTTTGAATTAACAGAAGAAGAAATGAAACAAATCGATCAGTTAGATGGTGTAGTCGGCAAAGCAAAAGACCCAGATACTACCCAATTTTAAGTCGAAAGGTGATTTTATGGATCCAATCGAACGCTTGAATTCTCTCTCGGAAGAAGTTACCCAGACTTTTCATTCCGATTTTGTCTTTTTGATCGATGCAGAGAAAATCCAACATTTTCCTGCAAGAAACTGGACACATGATCAAATCATCGAAGAACTGAAAAAACGGTTCGATCATTCGCTAATGGTCAAACCCTGGCACGAACATGAAGTCATTTATTCACCTGAACTACCTGTTTTTGCCTTGATACCGAAAAAATAGAAAGAATGGAACGGATTATGTATATATACATAATCCGTTCCATTTTTTATTTTTCTTTCAAAAAACGGGAAAATACGCAAATTTTTCTGTTGTAATTTGCGTATACGCAAGTTTTTTTGCATTACTCCTTTTCATTTGGCTGTTTTTTTCTTATAATCGAAAGGGTATGAGCGAAGGAGAGAACATATGAAGAAAAAACAGAAACAAAAATTATTAAATCAATTCCGTCCTTCATTGGATGGTGTAAGAGGACAATTATTCCGTTCTCTAGAAGAAGAGAGCTTGCGACGTTATGGTTTGCCGTTACAAGTCATGCTTGATCCCAAAAACCGTCAAATCTTAACGATCGGATTAGCTGGGAAAACAAATGAAGATACACGGATCAACGTGCCAATCGATGACAACTTCAATACTGTATTAAAGAGAATTCGTTCAGGAGAAAACGGGATTTTCGAACGATTCCGTGACAATCTTCTTATTGAAATCGTGTCTTACTGGAATGATCAACGATTGAAAAACGATGAACCAACTGCGCAAGCTGTTGCGACACCAGTTACAGAAGAAACAGTCAGTGTGCCAGAAGAAAAAACGGAAAAACCAAAAGCGGACACAACTGAAAATACACGCTCAACTGATACGAATGCCGCTTTAAGTTTTGCTGATTTTTCAAAAGCCGTTGCTGAGTATCCTAAATTTTACACAGAACAAAATGAACATGAAGTAGTTATTAATGAAAAAAATGCTGATGAACCTCGTAAATTAGCAACTATTTCTATGACTACTGAAAATGAGTTCGTTATCGAAAAAGCACTCGAACGGAAATACAAAGTCAAATTGACTTTGATTCCTTTGATCGAACAATTTGCAGCGACAGCGATTACTGATCGATAAAAATTCTATTTGTCATAAAAGGCTGGGATTTAAAATCCCAGCCTTTTTAGTCATATAATAATTTCTACAGCAAGTAAAAAGAAATTCCTTCTAACATCAGGCTCAAATATCAGCTTGACCTGTCCAACAAATCACCTATGATCCTACAATGTTAGGCGACTTCTCTTCTACCTGAAGATATCTTGGAGTTGCCTGATTTCTTAAGATGCCTAACCTTAACTATAAAAAATTCTAATAATAAACATATTTTCTGATAGAGAAAAAAGCAAGATCTGCAGTAAATAAAATAACTGTAAATCTTGCTTTATTCTTCTAAAGATATTGCTTTTTTATTTTTCCCGGATTTTTTCCAATATTTGTATAGCTGTCTGCTGGTTCATCTTTTCTGCTTCACGTAATTTTTTCGCAACTTGCTCGATTTCCTCACCAATAGCCCCAATTGAGATCGCTAATGAACGAGCTTGAAGTCCCATGTGGCCTTTTTGGATTCCTTCTGTAACTAATGCACGCAAAGCAGCCAGGTTTTGAGCTAACCCTACTGCAGCAATTACTTGTGCTAGTTCCTTGGCTGAATCAATATCTAACATAGCTAAAGATGCTTTTGCTTTTGGCAGGATATTGGAAGCTCCGCCTACTGTGGCAACAGCCAAAGGCACCGTTAGTTTTCCAACTAGTTTATCCCCTTTGATCTGCCAGTCTGTTAATCCTTGGTATAATCCATTTCTTGCCGCGTAGGCGTGGATCGAAGCGCTAACCGCACGTGTATCATTTCCTGTAGCTGCCACTACAGCTTCTATACCATTCATGATCCCTTTGTTGTGCGTTGCTGCACGGTAAGGGTCAAGCTTCGCATATTCCCCTGCCTGTTGGATTTTTTTGGCAATTTGTTCACCGATTTCTTTGTTTCTCCCTAAGCGTTCGAATGGGATTTCACAACAGGCAGAAGCCAATGATTCTGTAGCAAAATTACTTAAAATACTGAATAGAATCTCTTCTTCAGGGAACCACTCCCGTAACTTGTTTGCCACACTCTCAAGAATCGAGTTGATCATGTTAGCGCCCATTGCATCTTTTACATCCACTAAAAAATCAATAGATAAGTATGCATGGAAACTCCCCATGAATTCCCGAGTAGAGATATCTTGAACACCGCCCCCGCGTTTCACGATTGAAGGATAACTTTCATTTGCACAAAGAATCAGCTCTTCTTTTCGATGATTAACTGCATTGATCACTGCTTGATACTCCGATTTTCCTGATAGAACGATTTGCCCTCGCATCAGCCGCTGAGGTGTTTCTGCGCAGATATTTCCACAGATTTTTGCACCATTACTTGCAGCTGCAATGACAGATGGTTCCTCTGTTGCCATCGGAATCCATTTTTTCTTGCCATTGATTTGAAAATTCTGCGCGATGCCCATTGGGATTTCCACTTCACTCACTTGGTTTTCGATCATGTGATCGGAGAGCTCTTCAGAAAGTGTTTGTTCCTGAAAAATCAACGCAGTTTCTTGTGTCAATACATTTTTTTCTATTAATTGACTGCGCCGTTCAGATGGCGTAAGCTGATAAAACTTTTTTTTTTGCACATCCTTATGTGTTTGCTCCATATTCGCTTCTAACAAGACTGCCAAGCCTAAACCTCCACCAATACATAATGAAGCAATACCGTATCTCTTCTGTTCACGAAGCAATCCGTAAGCTAATGTAGTCAAGATACGTGCACCGCTTGCACCAATTGGATGGCCTAATGCGATTGCTCCTCCATATATATTGACCTTTTCTTCATCTAACTGCAGTTCTTGGCTAACTACGATAGAAGAAGCTGCAAATGCTTCATTGATCTCAAAAAGATCGATTGTTGATAAATTCATTCCTGATCTATCTGTCAATTTTTGAATGGCTTTGATTGGAGCGATTCCCATGATACTTGGGTCAATACCGACCTCCGCTACTTCTTTGATGGTTGCTAAATAAGGCAGATTATTATTTTCTGCGTATTCTTTGGATGCAAGGATCACCACAGAGGCACCGTCATTCAACGGGGAAGCATTTCCTGCTGTTACAGTTCCTTCTTCTGAGAATACTGTACGTAACGTGCCCAGTTTTTCCAATGTACTATTTCCACGAACTGCTTCATCCTCAGATAACACGTCTTCATCAGAAATCTTGACTGGGATGATCTCCTCAGAAAATACACCGGCTTCGACAGCATGTGCTGCTTTCAACTGGGACGACAAGGCATAGCGATCCTGCTCTTCTCTGCTCACAGAAAATTGTGTTGCAACATTCTCTGCGGTTAATCCCATATGTGCATTTGAAAATGCGTCAGTCAATCCGTCGTTGACCATACTGGAAATTGGTTCACCATATTCATTTGTTTCTGACTGATACTGTTTCAGCATAGGTGCTTGAGACATACTCTCTGTTCCGCCGGCTATCACAAGTTCTGCTTCACCTAATTGGATCAGCTGGCGTGCTAAGATCACTGCTTTCATACCAGATCCGCAAACTTCATTGATCGTCATTGCTGGGACATCTACAGGGAGACCGCTGTTCAAAGCAATCTGTCTGGCAACATTTTGACCATTACCAGCTTGCAGGACATTTCCAAATATTACTTGATCGATTTTATCTTTTTTCAGTTTTGTTTTATCTAATAATCCTTTAGTCACAAGTGTGCCTAATTCAACTGCAGTAAATGGACTTAAACTTCCGCGATACTTTCCTATCGGCGTTCTTGCAGCATCTATCATAACGACTTCTTTCAAGTAAGCCACCTCCTACAAAAATATACCATTCTTTGCTGTAAAAACAAATAGCTCTTGTTCCAGTTGTTTTTTTCTAAGATTAAATTTTAACAATCCTTAAATATTCTCTTTTTTATATTTCTTTTAATCTTTTTATGATACCTTAGTAAAGTAAGTTTTTTATCATAAGTAAAGAGGTGTTGAAATGAAAATAGGGATTGATCGTCTTTCCTTTTTTATTCCTAATTTATATTTAGATATGACAGAGTTGGCAGAAAGCCGTGGGGATGATCCTGCAAAATACCATATAGGGATTGGTCAAGACCAAATGGCAGTCAATCGTGCAAATGAAGACATCATTACACTAGGAGCAAATGCTGCCAGCAAAATCGTAACAGAAAAAGACCGTGAGCTAATCGACATGGTCATCGTCGGAACAGAATCCGGGATTGATCATTCAAAAGCGAGTGCGGTAATTATCCACCATTTACTGAAAATCCAATCTTTTGCTCGTTCTTTTGAAGTAAAAGAGGCTTGCTACGGTGGCACCGCAGCTTTGCACATGGCGAAAGAATATGTCAAAAATCATCCAGAACGAAAAGTACTAGTCATAGCAAGTGATATTGCTCGTTACGGCTTGGCAAGCGGTGGTGAAGTGACGCAAGGTGTCGGTGCTGTTGCGATGATGATCACTCAAAACCCGCGTATTTTATCGATTGAAGACGACAGCGTATTTCTGACAGAAGATATCTATGATTTCTGGCGTCCAGATTATAGCGAATTTCCTGTTGTTGATGGTCCTTTATCTAATTCTACGTATATCGAATCATTCCAAAAAGTTTGGAATCGACATAAAGAATTGTCGGGTCGAGGACTCGAAGATTATCAGGCGATTGCTTTCCATATTCCGTATACTAAGATGGGAAAAAAGGCATTGCAAAGCGTATTAGACCAAACAGACGAAGAAAATCAGGAACGTCTTATGGCTCGCTATGAAGAAAGCATCCGTTACAGCCGACGAATCGGTAATCTTTACACTGGTTCATTATACCTGGGGCTAACTTCTCTACTGGAAAATTCGAAATCACTACAGCCAGGAGATCGCATCGGTCTATTCAGCTACGGTTCTGGTGCAGTAAGTGAATTTTTTACAGGTTATCTGGAAGAAAACTATCAAGAATATCTCTTCGCACAATCTCATCAAGAGATGCTAGATTCTCGAACACGGATCACTGTTGACGAATATGAAACGATTTTCAGTGAGACGCTTCCTGAACACGGAGAATGTGCAGAATATACTTCAGATGTACCTTTTTCGATTACAAAGATCGAAAATGATATTCGTTACTACAAAATATAATAAAATCATAAAAAGAACCCTTCACGAGTCGTGAAAGGTTCTTTTTTTATCTGCGGACCAAAGGAGCAGTCTATAGGTCAGCTTAGTCGTACTAAGGATTTCTCGTTTTTCACTGAATAGTTTGCGAATGTACCTGGTCACAACAGGATCTTTTGCGTACGCGTCATAGTATAGCTTCATCAATTCTTCAGTAATTGATTCCTGTGTAAAATAAGTAAAATCTTTTTTCTTCACTTTGAATCCTTCATCAATTAAGTATGTTTCAAATTGATCCATTACAACTGGCGATGTATTAGGATCTTCTTCTATCATTCCTAGTTGCTTTTCGATAGGATAAAAAACATCATCGATTGATTCCACTACTCTGATTATCACGCACCATTTGCTTGACTTTTTCATCAATTTTTCTAATTGAATAAGATGTACCAATGCTGGATTTGCTGCTGTAAAAACCATTTCATATGTCTCATTTGATTGGATAAATTCTTCTAACGACTGTTTGATAAAGGAAACATTTGGCAACTCATTTTTTTCTGCTTCTTTTTTTGCATTTTCTAGCATTCCTGAAGAAAAATCGATCAAATCATAGCGATTAATTTCTTTTGCTAAGGAAAGAAATCTGCCAGATCCTCCAGCAACGTCTGCTGCTGTTTCAGCAGGCAGGACTTTCTCCGTTTTCAGATAATTTTTTACATCTTCAGCAATAGTTACTTGCGATTCTTGCTGGATTTCATAATATTCTTCAGCAAATTCATCCCATTCTTTTTCATTCATTTGATTTCCTCTAATTTTTTGTTATATGTTTTCACTTTTCGGAATAAATCATTCTCCTCTTTTATCTATTCTATCTCTTTTGATGAATAATAAAATGATTGGCTTTCCGTCTATCATAAATAAAAAAAGGGACTGTGACCAAAGTCGTGTCAAAGTCCCTCTTTCCGAATAAACAGTGTCCAATCAGATGACCCTCAGTATTAGCTCAAAATGCTGATTTTACAACTTCTTCCTTAAACGGTGTTCTCCTGCCAACTCTTCGGTCACAAGTCACAATATTCAACAAACATGAGAAGCTGTTTGTTGAAATTGCACCTTGTGACTCAGAATTAAACGGCAGGCTCACAACCTCGTTGATTCGTTTTATTTATTTCCTTGTACTCGTACAATGATCAATTTAGTGATTTCCATCAAAACAATTGTCACAAGTGCGATTCCCATACATGTAAAGACTTCTGTCAATCCAAATGCTGATGGGATAGAGAAGACTTCTTTCAGTCCTGGGATCATTGTTAAGCAGTAAAGCGCGCTACATACAACTACAGCTAGTAAGACACTTCTGTTAGAGAAGAACCCTGCTTGGATAGCTGTTTGTGTGTTTGAACGTGCTGGGAATGTTTGCAATGTCCGACACCAAATCAATGTTGAAAATGACATGGCTACACCGAATTCAGGTGAATGCTGCATGCCAAGCCATTGAGCAAAGATAACAGCAATCCCAATCAGCACACCACGATACGTTACAGAAATCAATGTTTTGTCCGTAAAGATTCCTGAATTTGGATCTCTTGGCGGGCGGTTCATCGTAGCAGGTTCAGCTTTTTCTGTACCTAATGCAATTGCTGGCAGTGAATCATTGACTAAATTGATGAACAACAGTTGTAATGCTGTAAATGGATTGGACCAGTCAGCAACTAAGGCAAAGATGATCGCAATGATCGCACCTAAATTTCCTGCAAATAGATAAGAAATAGCTTTCTTGATATTATCAAACACATTACGTCCTACTTCTACTGCGCTGACAATAGAAGCAAAGTTATCATCCGTCAATACCATCGCTGCTGCATCTTTTGCCACATCTGTACCCGTTCCCATAGCAATTCCGATGTCTGCTTGTTTCAATGCTGGTGCGTCATTTACACCATCACCTGTCATAGCTGAGATATGACCTTTATTTTGCCAAGCACGAACGATACGAATTTTATTCTCAGGTGAAACACGTGCATAAACAGTGACTTTTTCTAAAACTTCGTTTAGTTGATCTTCTGTCAATTCATCTAGTTCCGTCCCGGTCAAAGCCAGGTTTCCTTCTTCAAAAATCCCGATTTGTTTTGCGATAGCAACAGCTGTTGTTTTGTGGTCACCAGTAATCATGATTGTTTTGATTCCTGCACTTCTTGCTTCTGTTACCGCCTGAGTCACTTCAGCACGTGGAGGATCGATCATAGCAAGCAAACCAACAAGGATCAAATCGTCTTCATCTTCAAATGATAAATCAAAATTATCAAGTGGACGGTAAGCAAAAGCTAGTACACGTAATGCGCGTGTTGAAAAAGCTTCATTTTGCTCTTGGAATTTTTTCATCAATTCATCCGTCATCGGAACGACTTCACCATTTAGCAATACTTTTTTACTGCGTTGGAAGACGATATCTGGTCCGCCTTTAACAAACAAGTAATTTTTGTTATCAATTGTGTGTCCAGTAGACATTAATTTTCGATCTGAGTCAAAAGGAAGTTCTGCTTGTCTTGGGTAGTTGTTTCGGATTTCCTGATAAGGCTGGTTTAATTTTTCACTAAAGTCGATAAACGCTACTTCCGTAGGGTCGCCCAATTTAGTACCGTCTTCACTGATCGATGCATCATTCGCTAAAACACTGATTTCGATCAAGCGACGTTCGTCAGCTGTCCATTTTGAAGGGTCATTTGTGAAATCCCCAGTATCGCCATTACCTAAAAAGTAGTCAACAACTGTCATTTTGTTTTGTGTCAATGTACCAGTCTTATCTGTACAGATGATACTTGTCGAACCAAGTGTTTCAACTGCTGGAAGTTTTCGGATAATGGCATGACGTTTTGCCATTTTATTCGTTCCCAAAGATAACACGATTGTTACGATAGACTGTAATGCTTCTGGAATAGCAGCTACGGCTACGGCTACGGCAAACATCACTGCGCTGACGATATCTGCAGTCATATCTCCTGTACCTTCTCCAAGATAAATACGAAACAGTTGGATACCTAAAATCAATAAAGACAATGCCAAAATAGCCAAACTTAGTTTTTTACTGAATTTATCCAGACCTCGTTGTAACGGAGTGACTTGCTCAGTTGTTGATTCCAAAAGGCCAGCAACTTGTCCGATCTCCGTATTATTCCCAGTTGAAGTCACTAAGAATTTACCGCGTCCGTAAGTTACGATCGTTCCACTGAATACCATATTTGTACGATCTCCGATTGGTACCGTACTTGTGATATCCGTTACTTCTTTTTCTGCAGAAGTCGACTCTCCTGTCAGCATACCTTCATCTACTTTTAATGATCCCGCATCTAGTAAACGTCCATCAGCAGGTACATAATCGCCTGCGTCTAACAACACGATATCTCCTACCACAAGTTCGTTTGCCGGAATCGTTTTTTCCTTACCATCACGAATCACTCGAGCATCGGGCGCTGAAAGGTTTTTCAACGCTTCTAAAGAACCTTCTGCTTTTTTTGTTTGGACAACACTGATTATAGAATTCAACATCAATACTGCAAAAATAACTAAGAATTCGATGTAGTCACCCATGACCATCTGAATCAGTGCGACAATCAGCAATACGATAACCATTGCATCTTTGAAAGTTTCTAAGAACAATTTCCAAGTTGGCTTCTTCGGCTTTTCTTTTAGCTGGTTCAAGCCATCTCTTTCTAATTTTTCCTTCGCTTGCGTGGTGCTCAATCCATCGGTTGAGCTCTGCGTTTGCTGCATCAACGAGTCGATCGTTTCTTTATAGACCGCTTGTTGTGCTTGTTCCTTGTTTTCCAAATTTCATCCCCCATTTTTTGATCTTGGCCCTAGTCCTGTCTGAAAAAAAAGAGACCTAAGACAAATACGCATTTGTCTTAGGTCTCACCATTTCATACAATACCAGAAAACCATTTGGTTAACTTACTGTTGATATTATCGCAACAAACGTTGCCGGTTACTCCCCTAAGGAGATATTCAACTGTACTAATATCCTACCTTATTAACCTACAAAAAGCAACTACTTTAGCCCGATTTACCTACATTTTCATGAAAGGAGTGAAAAGTATATTCACCTTGGTAGGCTTCTTTCTTCTATCATGCTATACTAATGTTATTGTATGTAAGGAGGAACATTTTTGTGGTATCTAGTATTATAACCGCCCTTTATCTATTAAATGCACTTATTGCTTTGGTGGCTATTTTGATCAAACCCCGAGATGTAGCAGCCATTTGGGCATGGCTCTTAGTATTGTTTGCCCTTCCTGGGGTGGGTTTTGTATTATATTTATTTTTCGGACGTGGATTAACGGATAAGAAAAAATTCTATCTCCGACAAAGTGACTTGAAAGAATTAGAAAACTTTCAGTCTTTTAGAGGAGATACCATTGAACATTACGATCCTGACATGGGCGATAAAGACAAACAGCAATTTGTCGACTTCTTCTCTTCATTAAATCGTATGCCGCTGACAAGAATGAATTCTGTCACTCTTCTCACAGACGGACAAGAGAAATTGGATTCACTGCTTCAAGATCTAAAAAAAGCCAAACATTCGATCCATATCGAATATTACGCATTTGTGACAGATAATATCGGCCAGCAAGTCTTACATGTTTTAGAAGAAAAAGCCGCAGAAGGCGTGGAAGTTCGAATATTATATGATGCATTTGGCTCTCATGGCACAAAAGCAAAAGATTTCAATCGTCTAATCAAAAATGGTGGACATGTCCATACATTTGTTACCTCACAAAAGGCATTACTTCGTTTCCGATTGAATTACCATGATCACCGAAAAATCGTTGTGATCGATGGAAAGATTAGTTATACCGGTGGTTTCAATATTGCCAATCAATATGTAAATACAACAAAAAAATTCGGCTATTGGCGCGATACGCATATACGGATTTTCGGTGCCGCTTCTTCTTTGCTCCAGCTTCGCTTCTTAACAGACTGGAACGTCTCGGTACCTGAAGAAAAAAAGGTCGGCTATCATTTGAATTATTTCTTTAAAAAAGCAGATCGAGATGAATCTAAGCTTGCTGATACATCCATCCAGCTTGTTTCAAGCGGACCGAATAACGAAAGGGAACAAATCAAGCTTTCATTTATCAAATTGATTACTTCTGCTAAAAAACGTGTTTGGATACAGACACCTTACCTTGTTCCTGATGAAAGTGTCATTGCTGCTTTAAAAATCGCAACTGCCTCTGGTGTAGATGTGAAAATCATGATTCCCAACAAACCGGATCATCCTTTTATTTATCGAGCAACACAATATTATGCTCGGCAGCTGATCAAGGAAAATGTACAAATCCTTGTCTATGAGAACGGCTTCCTCCATGCAAAAACATTGATAATGGATGATGAAATCTGCATGGTAGGTTCAGCAAATCAAGATATTCGTAGCTACCGATTGAATTTTGAAACAAGTGCTGTCATTTACGATCCTGAGTTTTTAGAAGAACTTGCTACTCAGTTCAAAGAAGATGAGACACATTGTTCATCCATGACAACTGAAACAGTCAAAGAAATGTCTAACTGGCTATTATTCAAGCAACAAATTTCTCGATTATTTTCTCCAATCCTATAATTTTTTTATTCAAGTAGAGAAAAATATACTAAGATTAAAGGGACTGTGACAAAAATCTTGTCACAGTCCCTTCTTCCGAACAAACGGTGTTCTCCTGCCAACTCCTCGGTCACAAGTCACAATATTCAACAAACATGAGAAGCTGTTTTTACTTGGCTGTTCTTATTACTTGATGCAGGGCAACTTTTTCACAACCTCTTCACTAAACGGTGTTCAATCAGCTGACCTTCGGTATTAGAGAAACAAACGGCAAAACATGAGAACTATTTTTCCGTTTGTTTCTCTAATACTCAGAACAGGACGCTGATCTCACAACTTCTTTCTTTTACTCTAATTCACCAGCTGCCCAATGATTGATGGGTCCATATTTGTGCCCTACATTTATTTCTTCACGAATTGCACGGTTTACATAGTCTTTTGCCAATCGGATCGCTTGTTCAACTGTTTTTCCTTTCGCTAACTCAGCTGCAATACATGCAGATAGCGAATCGCCAGTTCCGTTGATCCGGTCGGTAGGATAAAATGGTGCATTTAACCAAAATGATTTTCCTGATTCGAGCAATACGTAGTCATTGACTGTTTCTTGCTGCGCATCTTTAGCATGATGTCCTTTGATCATAACGTTTTTTGCACCCATATCTTGCAGTTCTTTTGCTGCTTGCACAAAATCTTCTTCAGCTGCTAATGTCCGTCCAGTCAGCTTTTCTGCTTCATAAAAATTAGGTGTCAGTACTTCGGCCAAAGGGACAAGCTTTTCTTTCAAGCTTTGCAAAGCAGATTCTTCTAGTAAAAGATTTCCATGTTTCGTTACGATTACGGGATCCACGACTAATGGTCCAAAATCATATTTTTGGTAATTTTTTACAACTGTCTCAATCAACTTTGAATCTGCTAGCATACCTGTTTTAGCTGCACGTATTTGAAAGTCCTTCGCAATCAGTTCAAATTCTTTGTCGATAAAATCTGTTGGCAATGTCACACTTGCTCCGATTCCGTAAGAATTACCTGCAACACATGCGGTCATGACAGAAACACCGTAAACATTTCTTGTAAAGAATGTATGCATATCTGCTTGCATCCCTGCGCTTCCATCGCTATCTGATCCTGCGATCGTCATTGCTTGTACATACTGATCTTCCATCAAGTCGATTCCTCCATTTTTATAAAAAGATTTTTCATAATGCTGTTACTGTTTCTATCATATGTTTTTCAAAGTATCCCTCAGTAAATATACCACTACCTTTTCTTGGTAATCAAATTTATTTGAAAAAACATTTGCAATAAATCAGAAAATAGTGGTCGTTTATTTGTATTCGCTATTCTAATAATAAATAACCACTATTTGATTTATATATATTTCAGTATCCTTCTTGTTTTCATATAACCAAAGGCGCTATGATTTCCATATGAAAAAAATAAAGTCAGGTGAAAAAAATGAAACTTGAGGATAAAAAAGTCATTTTGAAGAAAATCAAACGACTACCAGACCAAATAGATGGCTATACGATCTGTTCTTTCAAAAAAGACAGGAGTATAAAAGCTTATACGCAAAACACAGAAAAAGGAATAATCTATTTCCTACATGAAGAAGGTTACGATACCCAAACCTTTATGTTTACTGAAAAAAAAGAATTTCATAAACAGATGAAAAAACTGATTGAAAAAGAATTTCCAAGAAGTCATAAACTCTATGTGAATCAGCAATTTTAACTTCTAACTGTTCTTTATTAATTAAAAATGTTCTGTAATAAAATAAAACTTTATAACAACTATAACAAAACCGAATACAAAACAGAAGTTCTATAAGTTATAATCATAGTTGTTAGGTGATTCATCTAGTAAAAACACCAGATTTCAAATTTCACACAATTTAAACTAGATCAATCATCAACCTTCTTCAAATTGTTAGAACCCTTTCCCGAGGAGCTGCAGCATAAGCAAAAAAACAAACAGGAAGCCAAATGGCTAAGACATTTTTTCTATTAGTCTAGTTGTTTCTCGTCGCAAGTTTAAGACTTTAGAAAGTTATTTCTAATGATGTTTGGGTTGTTTTGATCAATGCTTATGCACAGCTCCTTACCTATTATTTATCTCAACAGATCTAACAAATTAATGGACTATTTAAGGAGTTTTTTTATGCTTACGATCTATTCTTCTCGCACACATAGTTACCATCTGATGGCAAACTGGCTGAAAGACCATCAAATGCCTTACAGAGAACGAATTTTCACACCTAAACAGCCTTTAACAAGGAAAGAGATATTTTATTTATTGTCATTAACAGAAAACGGATTTGACGATCTATTAGCTAAACGCTCGATTGATTATAAAAATTTGAAAGACCAAATCGACCAATGTACGACCTCAGAGCTTGTCGATCTGATCGTCTCGCATTTTACTTTGTTACAACGTCCCATCATTACTGACGGAAAGAAATTATTAGTCGGATTCAATGAAGATAGCATGCGTCTTTTTATCCCTGTACAATGGCGCAGAAGTCAACTGAAATCTGTCTATAACGATTTTACATGGGTAAGTAATCTAGAAAATTCTACGGATTTAGATGATGAATTTTTAAATTATTATATATAAAAAAGACTGTGACAAAAGCGTGTCACAGTCTTTTTTTCTACGCCGGATAAATAGAATATTTTTACAAATCTGAATACATTCACCAGTAATAAGCGCTTTGAGTGAATTGACGATAAGAATGACGGACTAGACTGCCATAAATGATCAAGAAGACACCCGTTCCTACCGTAACAAAAAATATAGAGGCACCGATACTACCATTCATATACCACATTAAAGAAGCCAAAAGTGGGAAAAGTGAAAAAATACATAATCCGATTCCTGCAATCAGTGAGAAGCCAAAACTTCGCTGATACTCTTCTTCTTTTTCTTTTGCTTCTGCTAATACTTTTTCAGGTATTTTCCGATGGTGCAAAAAGTGATTTAAACGTGTGATTTTCATACCAGAAGCAATAAAAAAACCGACAGCTAATGCTATACCGAAAATCAGACAAGAAATACCCATGAACACATATCCTGCTGAACAAAAGAAAAGAAAACTTGCAAAAGATAAGCTAATGAATAGAACACCTGATGCCACTTGGAGACTTGCCGCTCTGTATTCTTTCCAGTAGTTTTCTGCTTCGCTTAAATAAATAGAAGCTGTGTTTGTTTCCGTCTCGTCAGCTTGATGTTTTTTTTCGACATCTAGTTCTTCTAATAATTCATCGATTGAACCAAATGTCGAAATTACTGTACCGATGGCCTCCTGTTCATTTTTTCCTTCTCCCATCAATTCATGATAATGGTCTTCCATATTTGCCAACAAATCAGTTTTCAGCTTATCTATCTCGGTACTTTGAGGTACTCCGATAAAAAGACTGTCTAAATAATTACGGATTGTATCCATTTAATTTCCCTCCAAAAATTGATCGACTACGTCTTTCGTCGTCAGCCACTCTTGCTTTTTTTCTTCTAAAAGATTACGCCCTATTTCAGTGATTTTATAATATGTCCGCTTTTTTCCATGAGTCACTTCTCCAGGATACGAAACAATCAGTTGATTCTTTTCTAAACGGGCAAAAACGGAGTAAAGTGTTGTCTCTTTGATCACATAGGAATCATTTGTCCTCTCACGAATCGTTTTAGAAATTTCATATCCATAAGAATCGTTTTTGTTAAGGATCGATAAAATAATCGCATCATTGTATCCGCGTATTCCATCACTTGAAATCATTTTCTTTCCTCCATATTACTCCATCTGTCGTTGTAATTAGAATAGCATGATTACTTCATCAGGTAAAGTAATTTTTTACAAAAAAATAAAAGGAACAGAAAGCAAAAGAAGCGTTATGCTTTTTTGCTTTCTGTTCCCTTAATTTATTTATTTTACAACCATGACGTTACATGATGCGTGGTTGACTACATAGGAAGTAGTGGAACCTACTAGTGCACGTTCTACCGCATTCAGACCTGTCGCCCCCATAACAATCAGATCGATTGGTTCTTTCGATTCATGGAAATTAGCAATCAGTGTCTTTGGATAACCGTAAAGAACATATGTCTCGATATCTGTCAGGCCTTTTTCAATTGCCAAGTTTCGATGTTCTTTCATCTGGTTTTCCGCAACCTCATCCAATTCTTCCTGAAGGCTTGTTGTAACAAATGCAAAATCACCAAAGTAATTGCCTGTTACTTCATTGACATACAGGATGTGCAACGTTGCCTGATTTCGTTTGGCAATCGTGATTGCCTCAAGAAATGCTTTTTCTGCCTTTTCAGAACCATCAATTGCTACTAAAATATTACGATAAGTATCTACCATTGTAAACGCCTCCTTCACTGTTAGTGTAGCACGATTACAGTGTTAGAACAAACATTTTGTGAACGTTTTATCAAAAAATATCAGGCATCAAATCCGTTTTTTTCAGAGACCGTTTTAAACCAGCGACCTGATTTTTTGATCGTCCGTTTACCGTCTTGTGCCAAATCAACAGCGATAAAGCCATAGCGATTCTTATAAGCATTTGTCCAAGACCAGTTGTCCATACATGTCCACATGTGGTAACCCACACAATTGGTTCCTTCTTGGATTGCTTGATGGACGTATTTCAAATGATCCGTAACGAACTCAATCCGGTAATCATCTTCAATAGTTCCTTCGCTGTTAACAAATCGTTCTTCTCCTTCGACCCCCATCCCATTTTCAGAAATATAGCATTTGATATTACCATAGTTTTCTCTTGTATTCGTTAAAATATCATAGATTCCTTTTTCGTAAATTTCCCATCCACGATATGGATTCATTTTTTTATTGGGCATGTCGTAATTATCAAAATAATCATCTGGCATGGGGCTATGTTCGTGATTGATTGGAGTTTCTTTTGCTTTGATTCGACGAGGCTGATAGTAATTGATTCCTAGCAGGTCAATCGTGTTTTCACGGATGAGTTCTAGGTCTCCTTCATGGATCTCTGGCATTATAGCCAATTCTTTGACAATTTCGATCAACTCTTGTGGAAACTCTCCTTTCACTGCAGGGTCAAGGAATGATCGGTTGAAGAATGCGTCAGCGATCTTCGCCGCTTTTACATCTTCTGGGTTCGTTTCATCTCTCGGATAGCTTGGTGTCAGATTCAAGATGATTCCGATCTCACCATCATGTCCGCCTTCATGGTAGGCTTTGATTACCTTTGCGCTTGCTAGATTCTCATGATAGCCTACTTGGACCGCTTCTTTCATATTGATATGATTTGGATAGTGGAATTGATACAAGTAGCCTCCTTCTACAGGTACGATTGGTTCATTATGAGTAAACCATTTTTTGACCAGATCTCCAAACAGTTCAAAGCACGCTGCTGCATAAGAAACATAAGCGTCGACCGTTTCTCTTGATAACCATCCGCCTTTTTCTTGCAGTGGTAGTGGCATATCGAAATGGTAAAGGTTCACAAAAGGTTCAATACCATTATCCAGCAATTCAGTAAAATAATCTCGATAAAAAGAAACAGCTTTTTGATTGATTTCACCTGTCCCTTCTGGAATCAAACGACTCCATTGGATAGATGTACGAAATGTGTTATGGCCAGTTTCTTTCATTAACTGAACATCTTCTTTGTATTTTGTGTAAACTTGCGAAGTTTTTTCAGGTCCTACTTGATCGAAGAATTTTTCAGGCTCTAATTCATACCAATGATCCCAAATATTTTCTCCTTTACCATCATCACTTACTCTTCCTTCTGTTTGCGGTCCGCTAGCAGCAGAACCCCACCAAAAATTTTCTGGGAATGTGTAGGTTTTCATTTTTTTACTTCCTCTCTTTTTTCTTGATACCGTAATCATAACGAACCCTAAAAAATAAATCAATACTTTTTATAAAAATGACTAGACATTTAAAATTTTTGGCGTTATACTTTGTATGTAATCGATTGCAAATAAATTTGAGGTGAATAAAAATGAACGGTTTTATGGACAAGCTTTCTGAGAAAATCATGCCCTTAGCTAATTTATTAGGGCAAAATCGTTACCTTACAGTGCTGCGGGATGCTTTCATGCTTTCCTTCCCTTTAACGATGTTCGGTTCGATCGTTGTCGTTATCAATAACTTGCCTTTTTTCAGTGACGCAACAAAGGGAACTTTATCGAACTTATTCGGTAATGGGCAAAATGCAACAATGAGCATCATGTCGGTTTTTGTTACTTTTGGTATCGGCTATTATTTATCAAAATCTTATGACGTTGAAGGTATTTTCGGTGGTGCCGTGTCTTTTGCCAGCTTCTTGATTCTTACGCCTTTTGCAATGAAAACCGCTGGCGGTGAAGATGTGACTGGTGTGCTTTCACTTGATCGTCTTGGCGCAAAAGGAATGTTCATTGGAATGATTGCTGCTTTCTTGGCTGGAGAAATCTACTGCAGAATCACGAAACGCGGCTGGCAGATCAAAATGCCTGATGGAGTTCCGCCTGCAGTAACAAAATCATTTGCCGCTTTGATCCCTGCTGTAGTGACACTAACTATTTTCTTAGTAATCAATGCTGTGATGACTGGTATTTTCAATGCTAACTTACATGACGTCGTTTATGAAGTGATCCAAAAACCATTAACTGGTTTGGGAAGTAGTTTACCTGCAACATTGATTGCTTTGTTCTTTGTCCAATTCTTATGGTTCTTCGGACTTCACGGACAAATCATCGTCAACTCTGTAATGGACCCGATTTGGAATACACTGATGCTTGATAACTTAGAAGCTTATCAACATGGAAAAGAATTACCACACATCATCACAAAACCATTCATGGAAACCTTCACTGTTGGTATTGGTGGCTCTGGAATGACTTTAGCTGTCGTTTTATTGATGGCCTTTGTTCTTAAAAAGAAACAGTATCGTGATGTTGGACGATTAGCTTTAGCACCTGGTATTTTCAATGTAAATGAACCAGCGATCTTCGGTCTACCGATCGTATTGAATGCAACAATCCTTATTCCTTGGGTTGTGGCACCTCTAATCGTAACGACGTTCAATTATTTGGTAATGGCTGCTGGACTTGTCCCTGCACCAACTGGCGTCTCTGTTCCATGGACTGTGCCAATCATTGCAAGCGGTGTCTTAGCAACAAATTCATGGCTTGGTGGTATGCTGCAAGTCATCGACTTTGTCATCGTTGCCTTTATCTGGTACCCATTCCTGAAAGTACTAGATAAACAACCAGATTTAGATATTGCTTAATAGATCATTAAGGGGTTGTGACAAAAACTTGTCATGACCTCTTTTTTCGAATAAACAATGTTCCAGATGCTACTTCGAGTTGTCGGAAGCATAATCTTTCGTTATACTCTAGAAGAGGTGAATAACGTGCCAAAATACGAAGAAATCGCAAATATTTTAAGAGAACGTATCCGTTCAAAAGAGTATCCTCCCGATAGTTTTTTGCCTAATCAAGTCGACTTGGTAAAAGAATTTGGTGCGAGCCGGATGACAATCAAAAAAGCCATCAATATCTTAGCAATGGAAGGACTTGTCTATTCGCAGCGAGGATCAGGAACGAAAATCTTGAATCATCCATTTATGCAAAAAGACACATCGCCCGCTAACGAGTATGAAGGTTTGAGTCTCCAAATGAAACGCAGACATCGTTCTTTGAAGAGTCAAATCATTCATTTTGATGTTGAATTCCCTAATCAATATATCCAAGAACGATTGATGATCGATGCCGAGCAACCTGTCTACAATATTCACCGGTTAAGGATCTTAGATGGCGAGCCATATGTTTTAGAGCATACCTTTATGCCAGTCCATCTTGTGCCGGGTTTAAAAAAAGAACATTTGTTAGCCTCTATCTATGATCATCTTCATCAAGAATTGAATGTCCATTTTGCAGGGGCTTATCGTGCTATTTCTGCAGATAAAAGTGATGAATATGATCAGCAATATTTGAACTGTGCAGAAAACGATCCTGTACTGGAAGTTCAGCAAGTCGTCTATCTCAAAGATGGACAGCCGATTGAATATTCTTCCAGCCGAAACCGATTTGATGTTCGGAACTATTCTGTGCTGGATGTGCGTTCAACTTAACCAAAGAGGTTGTGAAAAAGCCGTTTACCAAGAGATCGTGACAGTGGTAAGCAGTTTCAAGTAACAAGAAGAGATCGTGAAATCAACATTCTATCCTATCCTAAGCATTAGCTCAAAAATGAAAAAATAACTCAGCATAAAAAGACTTATGACCACCCGTAATGATTCTAAAGTTAGCTTTTTAAAGCTAGTTTTTTTGAAATCGATACAGCTAGTCGTAAGTCTTTTTATTTTATTGATCCGTCCCTCCTCTTTTCCATTCTTGATTCCTTCCTGATACTTTAGAAGACAAATTAATTGCAAAATAGAGATGCACCCTCTATACTATGTCTAAATCAACTACTTACTTTTTGTAAGTTAACAGGAGGAAATTTATCATGGATACACAAATCAGAGGAATTCACCACGTCACAGCAATGACATCTAGCGCTACAAAAATCTACCGCTTTTTTACAGATATTTTAGGAATGCGCTTAATCAAAAAAACAGTTAACCAAGATGACATCGAAACTTACCATCTTTACTTTACAGACGATACTGGTGCGCCAGGAACAGATATGACTTTCTTTGATTTTCCAAATCAGCCAAAAGGAAAAAAAGGAACAGATACGATCTCTCGTGCTTCTTTCCGTGTGCCAAGTGACGCAGCATTAGACTTTTGGTTGGAACGTTTTGAAAAATATGACGTTACTCATTCAGCAATCAATGAACGTTTCGGCAAAAAATATATCGAATTTGAAGATTTCGATAATCAGTATTATCAATTGATCTCTGACGAAAACAATCAAGGTGTAGCAGCTGGCATTCCTTGGAAAAACAGCAATGTACCGACAGAGTTTGCGATCACAGGACTTGGACCTGTCTTTGTCCGTGTCAGTCAATTAGAGCATATCCGCTTGATTCTTGAAAAAATCTTAGGATTCAAAGAAACAGACCATTCAGGAGATTTCTACTTATTTGAAATCGGTGAAGGGGGAAATGGTGCAAGCATCATTATTGAACATCGGACAGACTTGCCAAAAGCAATCGAAGGATTTGGAAATATCCATCACTTAGCATTGCGTGTAGCAGACAAAGAAGCATTGGAATACTGGATTCAAGTAATCAATAAGATTGAATTGCCAAATTCTGGTTTCGTCGATCGTTTCTATTTCCAATCTGAGTACTTCCTAGCCGCTCATCACGTACTGTTTGAATTAGCAACTGATGGTCCTGGATTCCTTGAAGATGAACCAGCAGAATCAGCAGGAGAAAAACTATCTCTTCCTCCATTCTTAGAAGAACGTCGTGAAGCCATTGAAGCCTATGTCCGTCCTTTCGATACAAGTGATGCAAATAAAAAACGTGAATAATCTCTTCATGCTACTTCATTTTTTGCATCTATAGAAACAGAAAAGAGGGAACAAAATGACCTACATTTTTGAAAAAGGAACAAGTGGCAAGCATTTGATCTTACTTCATGGCACAGGTGGCGATGAACATTCTTTACTGGATATCGCTCACTTTCTTGCACCAAACAGTACATTGCTTTCTTTTCGTGGCACGGTCCAAGAAGATGGGATGAATCGTTTTTTCAAGCGTAATGGACTGAATCAATTCGACCTGGACAGTTTGGAAAAAGAAACAGATAAACTCCATGAAAAAATCAAAGAAATCAGCGAAAAAGAACTGATACCGTTAAGTGATTGGCTGCTTGTCGGCTATTCAAATGGCGCAAACATCGCTGCTCATTTATTATTGGAGCGTGAGACCGAGCTAAATAAAGGGTTGTTTTTCCATCCGATGTCTCTAGGTGTTCATCAAAGCCGTTCCACGTTAGAGGATAAAACCGTCTGGCTTTCTTATGGTGATAACGATCCAATCGTTTCCCCTGCTTCCTTTAAAGAATTGGCCGATCAATTCGAAATACGCCAAGCAAATGTGACTATTCAGCTAACTGTAACAGGTCATCAGTTGACGATGGACGAAATCGAGCAAGCGAGGGAATGGACAGACCACCTCTTAACTAAATAAAAGAAAAGAACTACGACTTACATAATACAACCTGAAGCAGATATCGATCTGGATCAGATTTTGTGAAAGTCGTAGTTTTTTGTGTCAGATAGGTTAGTCTCCACCAGCTGCAATAACAGATTTATTATAAATAGCCGTTTTATGTTTCAACTCTTCCAATCCCCCGATTTTCTCACCTTTTGAATAAAAACCGTCAGTAATCCCTAATGCTTGAAAAATCGTCTGCTTGTAGGCAATTTCTGCATTCCATTCAACTGTATCAAGGATTTGCAGTGCTTTATGGATAGCTTCGATTCCTGATTCTCCACCTGTGTTGATCAATACGCCATGAGAGTTGAGCAGCAACATATGCGGTAATTCAAGATGCTGTTTTTTTACATAGTCGCTTGTCAATTCAGCAAGTTCTTCAGAGCAATTAGGCTCAAAGTCCATGACAGGAATCTCTTTTACTTTAGCTGTGGCTTCTGTCAAATTAGGCATAGGCAACCCAGTAGTCGCCCAGAACATTGCATTAGGCGCATGAGCATGGAGGACAGCTTTGATAGCTGGATTAGTCTCGTACATCGCTTCATGCATATTGATCTCCCGAGTTAAATGACCGACTCCGTCAACGATTCTACGCGTTCTTGGTTCTACTACTAGAACCTGTGCAGGAGAAATCTCTCCTAGATAGGCTTCTGACATCATGGTCGGCGTCATGATGATGTAGTCTTTCCCTTGATCATCAGTGGTTTTAAAGGAAAAATTCCCTCCTGCGACATTTGTGTTTTTCCTTTCGAAAATCACTCTTACGATACGTGCCATGTCCTGTCGTTCTCTCTCAAATAACATACGTCCATCTGACATAATGACCCCTCCATTATCTTTTTATAAAACTTTTTTCTCTCAATATTTCTTTGGTAGCTTCTTTTATTTTTATTGATTCTTCTATTTTCCGTTTTCTTTTTTCATCGTACTCTCTGAATAAAACGTGATTTCCATATTTATAGATCACTAGTGCGAAAAAAATGACCAATAGATTGATGATGATATTCTGAGTAAAGAGTCCATATAGAAATAGCAGAAGTGTACCACAAAGAGCGACTGTCCATTTTATTTTATCTGTCTCTTCTCTTTTCATAACTTTCCCACCATTTCAATGCTATTTTTGTAGTTCAGCATAACGTTCACTCGGTACTTTCGCTTTTATCATATATTTATAAAGTAGAACAAACAGTCCTAGAAAAATCACGCATCCTACAATAGCGAGAATATTCCTATTAAATGCCTCCGCAAATAAAACCCTGAACTCCGGCCCTTCTATGGATGACCATGTGATCAACTGTCCTTTCTTGATTCCCTCGACTGCTCCGCTTTTTTCTGCTAAATCACTGAGTATTGGCGCAAGGTAAGTGGCCCCGTACAAATAAATAGGCATCGTGAGGATTCCCAAGATCAGCATACGAGCCAAGTTTCCTCCTGTTAAAAGTAATCCGCCGACCGCAATCGAATAGTTGATAATCCCTGCTAATGGTAATACTTGGTTTCCTGGCAAAATAATGGCATAACCAATAAACACAGGAACAAGTAAAATAGCAGTAACCCAAATTTCTGAACGACCAGCTAATATCGGCCAGTCCAATCCGATATATACTTCACGATCCTTAAACCGCTTTTTCATAAATTCTGACATAGCGTCTGCTAGAGGAGACAAAGATTGCATGAACATTTTAGAGATCATAGGAAACAAACTTAATGCTGTAGCTGTTTGGATCGCTAGATTAAGAGAACCTGAAACGCCATACGCAGCAGCAAAGCCAAGCCCCAATCCAATAATGAATCCCATTACAGAGTTTTCAGAGAAGATCCCAATTTTCTTCTTCAATGCATTCGTATCCGCTCGTTTATTTAAAGCAGGAATTTTATCCATGATCATATTGAAAGGCAGCAACAAGACAGCGGCAGATGTCATAAAATGAGTCACTGTTACTAATGGAATCCCTGTGAGATCTTGTATATGTTTTTGAAACATATCACCAAGCTTTAATTCCAATATAACTTGGACCATTGCAGTAAGAAAGCCTGCAGCCAAACTACCGGAAACATAATAAACTAAATAAGCAGTTAAAGCTTTCCCCCAAACATTCCACATATCAACATTTAACGTCTTCGTCCAATTAAAAAGTAACAGTACAAAATTGACCCCAATCGTTACTGCAAAAAATATAAAAGCATAACTCCACGACCATGTGATGCTTGCTGCACCTGTCCACCCAAGATCAAGTGCAGGCAAACTGATTCCCGTATTTTTAGCCAATGCTTCTGATGCTGGACTTACTGCGTTAGACATATAGCCAATGACCATAGACATTCCGCTAAAAGCAATCCCTAAAGTCAAAGCAGACATGAATGCTTTTTTTAATTTCATCCCTGCCAACAATCCAAGTATCAAAATAATCAGGGGAACAAAAATGGCTGATCCTAAGTTCAAAACATAATTGATAATGGTTTGGAAAACTTCCATAAATAAACCTTCTTTCTTTCGAAATATAGTAAATAAAACTATGAACCAACTTTTTTATCCAACAATCCTCCTTTACTGTACTAACTCTTTGATACTGTCATAAATAGGTTCTACACCCATTCCAGTTAAAAATGGAATTCCTGGAAATACTTCAATACCCAAATCTTTTGCTTGTTCAAGTACTTCCTCATCAGGTTGTGCGACATACACATAGATTCCAGCAGTTAGAAGCTCATTTTGAATCGATTTGTAATCAACTGCTTCTACAGGAAATGCGATGCCGTCATCTTCTAACATACTTTGGATCTTACTAGCGATTGTCTGACTCGTTGCTACTCCACTTCCACATGCGACAATTAACCGATTTTTCATTTTTTCTTCCTCCTAAATATAATTTGTAATAAGTTCGTATATGTTTTGCGGTGTTTCTTGTTTCTTATAATTTTCCACGAATGTTTCATCCATGAATAAATTCATAAACGCTTGAAGTAATCCTACTTGTTCTTTTGGTTCTTTGATTCCTAAAAAAAATAGATTTTCTACAGTCATTTCCTGATTATCCCCCATTTGATAAAAATAAATTGGGTTCTTCAGCTGCATAACAAAAACAAATGGCTTTTCGACATATTCACATTCCGAATGTGGCAGCGCGATATTTAAATACTTAGTAATCAATCCAGTAGGAAATTCTCTTTCTCTTGCAATCAGTCCATTCAAATAATTCTCATTGACGTACCCCATTTTTTCTAATCGTTGTGCAGCGATTAAAAAAGCTTCTTCTTTATTTTTTACTTCTACCGCTAATTGAATCAAACTAGGAACGAACATCTTTTTATATTTCATTCCAACCTCCTCCTTTTTGATTAAGTTTGTTAATTTATTGTTCTACTAAGTTCATCTTTGTTTTACAAGAACATTATATTTCTGTTAGTTCGTTTTGTCAACGCTTTCAAAAGAAATTTATTTTGTTAAATTTGATCTACTTGAAAATAAAATCGTTTATCTATATAATTAAGAAGAACAAAGTCGAACAAAAATTGACTTTTATGTTAAAGGAGTAATTCATATGCTGAAAAAAGAAAGACAAGAACGAATCATTACGTTATTAGAGAAAGATTTTTATTTAACTAATTCAGAAATCGCTAACAAATTAGGCGTATCAGAAATGACCATACGCCGAGATGTCACTGAATTAGCAAAAAAAAATAAAGTAAAAAAGCTATATGGTGGCGTTGAACGAAAGGAACCTTATAATCGAGAACTATCGACTCAAGAAAAGATTGATACGAATGTAGCCGAAAAAAAATATATTGGTCAAGTCATGAACAGTATGATTCCCGATAATTCTACTATTTATGTCGGTGCTGGAACAACGATCCTATATGCACTTCCTTTCATTCAAAAGAAAAATCTATTTGTAATTACAAACAGTTTGATTGCTTTCAACTATTTAAAGAATCATACAAGTTATCGGATTTTACTTACTGGTGGCGAATTTTCTCCTATTACAGAAGAGTTCATTGGGGAAGTTGCAGAAAGATCTTTTGAAAGTTTGAATGTCGATATCTCTTTCGCTGCAACAAACGGCATATTTGATAACAATGTGACAACCGCTCAATTTATTGAGGGAAATATTCAGAACGCAGCGCTCAATGCAGCAAAAATCAAATGCATTGTTGCAGATTATTCAAAATTAAATAAATCAGACGTCTATACTTTTAGAAAATTAACCGATTTTGATTATCTAATAACCGATAATCATTTATCAGAACAGGATTTCAATCATTATTCAAAATACTTAACAATATTAAAGGAGCCCAAAAATGATACTGACAATCACGATGAACCCATCCATTGATTCCATTTATTTTACAAAACACTTTGAATTAGGTACGATGACACGCTTTGATTCTCCGGTACGCTATGTAGGCGGCAAGGGAATCAATTGCGGACGAGCTTCTGCTCTACTAGGTTCATCAGTTATTTTAACGGGGTTTTTGGGCGGTTATTTTGGCAGTATGATTCAAGATATGCTGAAAAATGAAAATTTGTTTGATTTGCATTTTTTACCTATTGCAGAAGAATCAAGAGGTGCCGTCACGATCATGCATGATGATGAAACGCAGACAGAGCTAGTGGAAGCTGGTCCTGAAATAGCAGATACTACTATCAAAAAATTAATGAATGATATCAAACTAATCAGTAAAAATAATTACCTTTCAGTCATTACAATAAATGGTTCTGTTAACAATCCAGATCCCTTTTTGTATGCTAAATTATTACAATATATCAAAGAACAAATAGATCCTTCCACCTATATATTAATGGATATATCTGGACAACATCTCCGTGAAGTCTTAGCAAGTAAGTATAAACCGATGTTCATCAAACCTAATATCCATGAGTTTTCAGATATCATCCATCAAAAAATTACTCAAAAAAGCGACATAAAACACCATCTAAAAACAAATCAACTATTTAAAGATATCGATGTTATCATGATTTCTTGCGGCTCGTATGGTGCAGTAGTCAAAGTAAAAGAAGAATTTTGGAATGTTGAGATCCCTAAGATTCCTATCATTAATACAACAGGCTCTGGGGATGCCACTGTTGGAGGTTTTGCTCATTCATTAGAACAGAATTATCCTTTAAAAGAATGTGTAAGGTACGCAATGGCTTGCGGCATGTCGAATGCACAGCAATCAGAAGTCGGGAAAGTTATTCCAGCTGATGTAAAAAATTTAGCAAAAAGCATTAAAATCACAGAAATGAAATAAATAGTACAAAGTAAATAATTGTTTATATGAAATGAGATACAAAGAGACTGTGACAAAAAACGTGTGTACCGACCCCCAAAAGTTAGATTTTTTGGTCTAACTTTTGGGGGTCAGTACAGTGTCACAGTCCTTTTTCGAATAAACGGTGTTCTCATGCCAACTCCTCGGTCACAAGTCACAATATTCAACAAACATGAGAAGCTATTTTTTGAAATTGCTCCTTGTGACTCAGAGTTAAACGGCAGGCTCACGACCTCTTGGTATAAACGGTGTTCAAAAGCCAGTTTCTCGGTATTAAGCCAAATTTATGCAAAAATGTGGAAAGCCATTTTCACAAAATTTTTCTTAATACTCGAAACTAAGCGGCTTTTTCACAACCTCTTCTTTAAACGGTGCTCAAAAGCTTGCATCTGCGCTAATGAGTCCAACCAAGTCAAAAATGAGGAGCTTTTTTGGCTGTCCTTATTACTTGATGCAGGGCAGTTTTTTCATAATCTCTTTTAGATTAAATCCTTTTGGTTACACAAGGTTCTCTTCAAAGAATGTTGCCATTTTTTCAAATGGAATGATGTCTGTCTGGTCGTATAGATCTGTATGGGATGCTCCTGGAATGATCATGAGTTCCTTGTTGTCACCTTTTAGTTCTTTGAAAGCGTCCTCCCCAAAGTAACGTGAATGAGCTTTTTCCCCGTGAATGACTAAGACTGCATGACGGATTTCTGGAATATAATGCAATAGTTTTGCATTCATAAGTGACAACCCTGATGTCCTATTCCAACCATCATTGGAGTTTAAAGAACGGACATGATATCCGCGGTCTGTTTTATAATACGCATGATAGTCTTTGACAAATTGAGGAGCATCTTCAGGCAACGGATCAACCACACCTCCAGCACGTGCGTAGTCCCCTTGTTTGAAATCAATGATACGTTGTGCATTTAATTCTTCACGCATTTTATATCGGGCATCTTCATCCATAGCATCGAAGTAGCCATTGGCTGTTACTCGAGTCATATCGTACATTGTTGAGACGACTGTTGCTTTGACCCGTGTATCGATTGCTGCCGCATTCAATGCCATACCTCCCCATCCACAAATACCGATGATTCCGATCTTCTCAGGGTTTACATTTTTTTGTACAGATAAAAAGTCTACTGCCGCTTGAAAGTCTTCCGTATTGATATCAGGTGAAGCAACATATCGTGGTATTCCTCCGCTTTCTCCTGTAAACGATGGGTCAAATGCAATCGTTAGAAAGCCTCTTTCAGCCATCGTCTGCGCATATAGACCAGACGATTGTTCCTTTACTGCGCCAAATGGTCCGCTCACAGCGATTGCTGGCAATTTCTCTTCACTTACTTCTTTTGGTTCATATAAATCAGCGACTAATGTGATACCAAAACGATTCGGGAAGCTCACCTTTCGATGATTGACTTGCTCGCTTTTTGGAAATACTTTGTCCCATTCTTGGGTGATATTTAATTCTTTACTCATATTCTAAACGCTCCTTTGATCAAAATTGACATTTGTTTTTGAATGTATTATCATGATAAAACTTAAACCTGACTTTAGGTCAAGGGTAAAATTTTAATTTAGGAGGATTTTTTTATGTATTCCATTGGACAAGTATCTGAAATGTTTGGACTTCCTGTTTCTACTTTACGTTATTACGACAAAGAGGGATTATTTCCTGATATCCAGCGTGTTTCCGGTATTAGAAAATTTTCAGAGAGTGAATTAGAGGCTTTGAGAGTCATTGATTGTTTGAAAAAATCTGGTTTAGAAATAAAAGACATCAAGCAATTCATGGAATGGAGCAAAGAAGGCAGTAAGACGTTTGCGGTTCGTAAAGAACTATTCGAAAAGCAAAAAGAAGTTGTAGAAGAAGAAATAACAAAATTAGAAAGAGTACTCGCTATGCTAAATTACAAAAGCTGGTACTATGAAGAAGCAATAAAAACCGGCAATGAAGAAGCCGTATTGAAACTGATTCCTGATGATTTACCCCAACATGTAAAAGAAGCTTATGAACATTCTCACTGAACAAACGGATAACTCACTTTCCTTCTCTATGAACTTCATGAAAACATGAATAAACACCTCTAACTGATTGTTAGAAGTGTTTATTTTTTCACTCAAGTATCCTGCACTTACAGAAATATCCTTTTTATCGCCATCCTAATTCTGGAGCGATATCTTTTACGATTGTTTCAAGCAAATGCATGTTGTATTCAACACCTAAAGTATTAGGAATCGTGACAAGTACTGTGTCTGCTTCTTTGATTGCTTCATCTTCAGCTAGCTCCTTGATTAATTGATCAGGTTCACCAGCAAAAGTTTTTCCAAAAATCGTTGGGTTTCGGTGATAAGCAAGATAGCCGACAGCATCTTGTTGCGGACTACCGTCTTGTCCAAATAAGCGTCGATCCAAATCAGTGGTGATTGGCTGAATCGAGCGAGTAACTAATGTTCTTGGTTCAAAATCATGACCTGCTTGCTTCCACGCTTCTTTATACGCACGTAATTGGTTTGCTTGTTGGATATGGAATGGCTCATGGGATTCGTAATTGACTAATGTAGATGATTGCAGATTCATTCCATGTTGTGCTGCCCAGATTGCCGTTTGCTGCGAACCAGCTCCCCACCAGATTCTTTGTCGTAATCCTTCTGAATAAGGTTCTATCCGTAATTTTCCTGATCCTTGCGGGAACATTGGTTGAGGATTTGGTTCTGCAAATGGTTTTCCTTCAAGTAATTCCAAGAATTCAAGGGTGCGTTCCCGTGTTACCTCTTTGATTTCTTCTTCACTGTAATCATAACCAAAGTATTTCCAGCCATCTAGAACTTGTTCAGGTGAACCACGCCCCACTCCTAGTTGCACTCTTCCTTGCGTGATGATATCTGTCAATCCGGCATTTTCTGCCATATAATAAGGGTTTTCATATCGCATATCAATAAGTCCTGTACCGATTTCAATCTTACTTGTCTTTGCGCCGATTGCCGCTAGCAAAGGAAACGGCGACCCAATCTGAGGGGCAAAATGATGTACGCGGAAAAACGCTCCGTCCACTCCGATTTTTTCTGCTTCCACCGCTAAATCAATCGATTGCAAATAAGCATCTTGAGCTGATTTCACAAGCGATCCTTGCTCCATCCAATGTCCAAAGCTTAAAAAGCCGATTTTTTTCAAGGTAATGACCTCCTTTAAACCTACAAAAATGGAAGGTTTTTTATTTTTAATATGAACTGATTCTACTACTTTTTTTCTTAAAAGACGAATAATTGTTCTCGCCTCACAATCAAGAAATGTATCGGCTTACTACACCCCTACTTTCTTCATCATCTGCCGTGTCTTAATCTCTTTTAACAGTCTGTTACATCGTTGATTTTTGACTCAAAATGATTGTTTCTAACATGTATTTATGGTAAAAAAGACAAGATGAGTTCTTTGTACACATCGATTTATACGCTGAACAAAAAGAAATATATAAACTAAGAAACCCATTGTTTTTTTCGCTCCATCACATAGAGTTTACTTTAGATAAACAGTGACATTTACTAATCCATAACGGAGGAAATCAAATGAAAAAAATCTATTTCTTATGTACGGGCAATTCATGTCGCAGTCAAATAGCAGAAGGCTACGCGCGTAAATACTTGTCTCCTTCAATGTTTGAGATCAGAAGTGCGGGGATCGAGACACATGGCTTGAATCCAAGAGCTGTAAAAATCATGGCAGAAGACGGCATCGATATTTCCAAACAGACGTCTGATTTGATTGATAGAGATTACTTTACTCAGGCAGACTTGATCATTACACTATGTGGTGATGCCAAAGACAAGTGCCCTGCCATTCCAAACAATCACGAACACCTTCACTGGGACCTAAAAGATCCTGCACAAGCTGTCGGGAGCGAAGAAGAAATATTAGCGGAATTCAGAAAAGTCAGAGAAGGAATCAAAAGAAAAGTTTTAGACTTAAATCAACGTACATCGATCGTATAAAGAAATATTCAAAATGATTTTTCAAGCACTAAGAAACAATGTTAAAAAAATAGCTTTCCATATTTTACAAAATTGTGCCTTATTGCCGACAAATTGTCTCTTGAACACCGTTTACCAGTAGTCAAGACATCGTAAGCAACTATAAAAAATTATAAGAAACTCAAAATAAAAGGATGTGCCACAACTTTGGCCACATCCTCTTTTTTTGTATTTAGTTTTCTACTTCCAAATAAATAGATAGAATTATTATAAATATAAAGGCAGTTTTTTAATCGCTACTTATTCATAACTAGATAACAACGTTAAGATTTCTAGCGGATGATTGGATTGCATCAACTGAGCCATTTGTTCTGGCTGCTTTTCTAAATAGTGAATAACAGAAAATATTTTTTTGAACTCTGCATGTTTCAAATCATTTTTCTTTATTGCTAATAGCAGTACGATACGTATCTGTTCCCCGTGCCATAGGACTGGTTCTTTCATTGTAGCAATAGAAATCATCGAATGCTTCACATACAGCGGATTACCGTGAGGGATTGTTACAAATGGTGCTACTCTAGTACTGGAGTGACTGTCTCTTTCCAAGACAGAATCGATGAATTCCGGCTCCACATAATGATGTTCCACTAAGACGTTTCCCATAAAGTTTAAAATATCGGCTGGGTCTGTCCGTTCAAGTTGAGGAAAGATCAGAAATGGATGAGTAAAGCTTGCTAGATCAAATGTTTTTTTCTTCTTGATAGGCACATGCTCCAGCATATATTTTGTCAAATAGGCTAGATCAGTTTCTGTGATCATTGGTGAGATCTCGATTACTGGAATGCTTATATGTTTAAATGGTAACGTAGCCAAGATAAAATCAACAGAGGGAAAATCTTGTCTCTTTAATTCTGGCTTATATTCAATTAAATCTATAATCGTTAATTCCGGAAGTTCTCTGTTCAGCCGCGCTTCAAGAAAAGTAGCCATAGCTTTTGAATATTCACTAACTAAAACGGCTTGGTATCTTCTACTTTTCTGATGTTTGTGTCGCTCGATCGCTGCTTGGAAATGGATCGTTAAATAAGCTGTCTCCTCTTGTGGAACATAAAAATTTTCCTTTTCAAAATAATCTTCTAAAATTAACTGTAAAACTAAGAAAAGTTGTGTGTACGTACTAAACACATTTTTCGTCAATGGATTAGAAATCTGCAATCCATAATGGAGTCGAAAATAGGTCGAAGATAAATGAGACCTTAAGTTTTGTTTCAGTAACTGATCTTCTTTCAATGAATAACCTAAAAACTGCTCCACTTGTACAATCAAATGATCAGCAAGTGTACTAGATTCCTTTTGAAATCGTGTGGCTGCTTGTGAGTTTGTAAAAAGATTGGCGATACGCAAAGCCAGATAATTGATTTCATCAGGAGAAAATTCAATTGGGTAAATAGTGGCTAATTTTGCTAAGATCTGACTACTTAACTGCTGTGCTTGGGTGTGCTCAACGACTTCATTTTCGTCTTTACTTAATTTCACTTTCTGGTACTGTTTCATTCGCTCAAGCATAAAATAGATATGAATCTCCACACTAGCCAGTCCTCCTGGTTGTTCTAGATGATTTTCATAGAAAACTTCTTTTAATGTATGTTGGATGACTTTTAACGTATCTTTGGCAAAAAATTCTTTCAACGAAGGACTTTGTGGATCTTCTTTCTGCATATTTCGTAATGTCTTAACAAGCAACTGTCTTTTTTCTTGTTCATCGCCTTTAAGAAAAGTTCCTAGTTTTGTTTTGGATACTAGCTGTAAATGGTGATACTCAAAAAAGCTTTGCAACTCTGTCAATTCTTTACGAATCGTACGTTTTCCAACATATAGTTTTTCTGAAAGTTCTTCAAGGCTAAATCCGTCTTTTGCTACTAGCAGATGGAAAATCAATAACTGACGAAGCTGTTTTTTATCCATTTCTGTTTGAGTCTCTTCATTAAGCGCTCGTTTCAGTTGTTCCCTTTCGTGAGGCAGACCATTCAACAAGATACCTGTACCTTTTTTTCTTTCAAACATTAAAGGCAGATGTTTGTCTCTCAACCAAGTTTCAATGGTATTCAAATCGCTATGAATCGTTCTTTCTGACACATGGAAATGCTCTGCTAGCTTTTTTGTTGTTATATAATTATTGTTCTCACTTAATTGATAGATCAAAGATTGCTGACGCTGATTCATAATGTGCAGAAACTCCCTTCTAAATAAAAAATCGATCATGATAACACATCTATTATGTCTCATCACGGTCGATTTTTCATCTTATGTTACATTTCGCTTAATAATTGGTGAACTGCTGTTTTATCTGGCGCTTCCATCAGTGCTTGACGGAAGTCATCATCCATCAATTTACGTGATAGACGTTGCAGTATTTTCAAGTGCATATCACCTTGGCTGTTTTCAGGTACAGCAATCATAAAGATCATATGTGCAGGTTTTCCATCTAAAGAATGCCAATCTACCCCAGATTGACTTCTGGCAAATGC
Organism: Enterococcus sp. MSG3290; assembly: GCF_050555565.1. Taxonomy (NCBI): domain Bacteria; kingdom Bacillati; phylum Bacillota; class Bacilli; order Lactobacillales; family Enterococcaceae; genus Enterococcus; species Enterococcus sp. MSG3290. The sequence continues at coordinate 1,735,090 of NZ_CP187862.1, forward strand.
CACTGTTGGTTTAAGAACATAAGCTGATTTTCCGTGTGGAATAGCGATTCCCATGCCGATTCCCGTCGTACTTTCCTTTTCTCTATCATAGATGACTTCTTTAAACCCGTTTTTATCTGTGATCGCCGCTGTTTTTTCTAAACGTTGGACTAAATCTTCGATTACTCCGTCTTTTGTTGTTGCTGTTTCACCTAAAACGATTGCTTCATCTGACATAATATCCGTGATAGAATCAAAAGTTTCAGTTTTCGTATAAACATCACTTGTTTCAGTCTCTGATAGATCTGCTACTGTCACACCATTTGCTGCAGCAACCGCAGTTTGTTGTAATGTCGGTTTAAGGATTCTTAACATTAGCACGGTTACAGCAATACCAGCAATCACTGCTACAAAAAACATGGCTACGTGATCCACTGCTCCTAAAACCGCTACGATCGGACCGCCATGAGCTACATGATCTGTCACTCCTGAAAGCATCGCGATCACACTTCCTGTCATTGCCCCGATTACAATGCTTGGAATCACCCGTAGTGGATCTGTTGAAGCAAACGGAATAGCGCCTTCTGTAATCCCAAACAGTCCCATTGCTAAGGACGCCTTACCAGCTTCTCGTTCTGTTTTCGTAAATTTGGTTTTTAAAATCAATGATGCCAGCCCCAATGCTAATGGAGGGATACAGATAGCTACAGCAATTGGCCCCATAATGGAATAATTGCCTTCTGCAATCAAGCCAGATCCGAACAAAAAGGCTACTTTATTGAACGGCCCCCCCATATCAAAAGCAATCATCGCTCCTAAGATCATAGCTAGAACAATTTCACTTCCTCCTTGCATCCCTGCTAAAAAGTGAGTCAATGAACTAAATAGAAGAGCTACTGGTTCTCCAATAACATAGATAAACACAAAACCAACTGCCAATGATCCTAAAATTGGGATAACAATAATTGGCATGATCGATTGTAAAGCTTTCGGTACTCGCACTTTCTTGATTCCTAAAGCAATGAATCCTGCTAAAAATCCAGTGATGATCCCGCCTAAGAATCCCGCATTCGCATCACTACCATATAATGCTCCGTTTGCCGCTAACATCCCACCAACAAATCCAGGAACAAGTCCTGGACGATCTGCAATACTTTGCGCAATAAATGCAGATAGAATTGGAACCATCAACCCCATAGCGATACTTCCGATACTATTCATCGTTGCCCAAATCGTTCCTTCTGGTATCTTGATCCCTTCAGGTGTAGCTGTTCCTCCTAATGTTAAAGAAATCGCGATCAATAACCCTCCTGTAACTACGAAAGGTACCATGTACGAAACGCCATTCATCAAACTCTTATAGATTTTTTTACCTAAATTTTCTGATTCACTTTTATTTTCGGAAGAAATAATTGCCTCCGTACTTTTATAGACTGGCGCTTTTCCTGCTAAAATATCTCTCACCAACTCATCTGCATGGTGGATTCCTTCTTGCACACCTACGGTTATCAAAGGTTTACCGCCGAATCGTGATTTATCTATTTTAGTATCTGCTGCGATGATTACACCAGCTGCTTCTTCGATATCTCTTGCAGTCAATTCATTTTCAATACCGATGGAACCATGTGTTTCGACTTTTACCTCGGCGCCAACTGCTTTCCCCGCTTTCTCTAAGTTTTCTGCTGCCATGTATGTATGGGCAATACCAACTGGACAGGATGTGATTGCAATAATTTTTTTCATTTTCCTACCGCCTTTCTACATTTATAGTATATAAAAACGGTTTCTTTTTATTAAGCACAAAATGATTCCGTAATAACTGAAATTCTTGGAATAAATAGAAATTTCGCTAAAAAAATTGATATACAATTTATTATGTTGAATAAAATAATATTGGAAAATCTTACATTTCTGTACTTTTGCTTACGTACATCTAAATTATTATCTACATTAACAATTTCCGTAATTAATTATAAAAAGCTTATTCCATTTAATTTCATTCTGGAATAAGCTTCTTATTTTCTAATGAGTTAGTGAATAATTTTTTTTACCATGCTTAATAGTATCTTTACGTCTCCTATACGCGTATCTCCTGTTTCTTTATCTATAATTGAACTATAAACATGAGGAATCACTTTTTTTACACCTGCATCGATTGCAATTTTCAGAATTTCTTCAAAGTTTGAAAGATCAATTCCTCCTGTTGGCTCTAAATAGAATTCATATTTTGCGCAAGCTTCCGCAACTGCTTTAAATTCTTCCCTATGTGCTAAGCCTTTCATCGGGAAATACTTGATTGAAGTACCTCCCATGTCTTGCAGCATTTGAATGGCAGTTTCAATAGGCACTTCAGCTGCTGGCGCTTGTGAACTTAACGGACCTGTAGCAATATTGACATAGCCGATCTTACCTGTTGGTGAAACCAATCCATTGATGACTGTATCATTTTGGCCCAATAAAGCACGAGAAGTCCCCACGCCAGTAAATACTTGATTGACATGTTGTGGTTGTAAAACCCCAGATAAACGCGAAACCATCTGACTTTGGTTTGGATCTCCAGCGCCTAATCCAACTGACAACGCATTATTGGTTGCGTCTTGGTACCTTTTCATATCTTCGATTGCTGCTTCATCGCTAGCATAATTTTTCGATAGCACACCTAGTACGACATGCCCTTCCGCTGCTTCATAGCATGCTTTTGCATTTTCAACTGAATGAGCTAATACATTTAAACATACACGATTTTTATAATAATTTGGGATAACTGACAATTTAAAAGCCTCCTACATGATTTCTCTCAATCTTTTTATAATTTTTTCCATTTCGTTTTGGCTGACGGAACGAATGTCGAACTCAATGATTCCGTTATTTGCTTGATATTCTCGGGTGTAGACTGCTGGATTTCGTGCTTTTAATTCCTGAATGACTTCTTTCGCACTTTTATCGCCATTAATCGTTACACTTGCTCGATAAATATCTCTGCCGGCACCATCTTGAACTATTTTCGCTGAAAGGTCAGGAAGTTGATTGATTGCGTTAACAAAAGGCGCTAATCGTTGCTTCATGGAGTCACCGGATTCGCTCCCATTTTTTAAATAATCTTCTAGTGCCTGGGTAAAGCCTAAAATATTATCTTTACCGATTTTCATTGCTCGGCCAATACCTTTAGACTGTAGCCGAATCCATTGAATATACTTCTTTTTTCCTATGACCAGTCCGGCACTCGGACCTTCGATTGCTTTTGCACCAGAGTAAATCACTAAGTCAACGCCCATTTCGCTATATTTGAATAAATCTTCTTCCGCAGCTGCATCAACGATCAATGGCAAACGATGAGCTTTGGCAACTTCTACCATTTCTGCCACCGTCAGCATACTTTTCTGAACTGCATGATGACTTTTAATATATAGAAGCGCAGCAGTTTTTTCCGTAATCATCATGGAAACATGTTCCGGTGTACACATATTTGCATAGCCAGCTTCTATGACTTTTCCTCCACCTTGAGCAACCATTACTTCAACCGGTGTCCCATAATCTACATTATGTCCCTTAGGTATGATGATTTCCCGTCTAGCGATTTTTTCTGTATAGGGATGATAGACATGGTACATGTCGCCCTGTCCGATTAAAGCAGCAACAGATTGAGCAATCCCTGCTGAAGCAGAAGAAACGATTTGCGCATCTTCCACTTTCAGTAATTGAGAAAGATAAGCGCCGGTTTTGATGGCAAGATCACTCATCTCAAAAAAATGCTCGCCTCCAAATCGTTGTGCTGCTAGGACACTTTCAGATACCTTAGAAACCCCTAGGATCGTCATTTTTCCCGATGCATTAATGACTTCTTTTAAATCAAACTTTCCATAGCTAATTGTCATATATGACGCCTCCAATAATTGTTTTAATCGGTAAAATTTGTTCTTTAGCTATACGTGTAAATCCGTTGGAATCTTTCAATTCCTTTTCATTTTCAACAATCTCAAATATCGTCAAATCTGCATCATAATTGACAGCTAACTGGCCCTTATTCTTCAAATGAAAATTCCGTGCAGGAACTGCTGTAACTTTTTCAATGATTTCTTCCCAAGAATAGCCGACTACCCTCAATTTTTCTAAAGTAGTTGCTAGATCAAAAACTGGGCCATTTGTACGATTGCGGATGTAGATATCCGTACTAATAGAGGTAGCTTTCATTCCTGCTTTTAGTGCGGTTTCTGCCACATGGAAATTAAAGCTATCCGTCCCATGTCCAATATCAAAGACGACACCATTATTGTAAGCATCCCAGACAAAGTTTTTAATTTGATCTGTCTTTGGATCTAAAATACCGTTTGGTTTTCCATTAAAACAATGGGTCAATACATCGCCTCTTTCCATTCTTGACAATACTTCTTCTAACTCAGGAGGTGCAGAACCGATATGAACCATCAATGGCAGATCATTGTTTTCTGTCTGGATTTTTTTAGCTAATTCTAATGGCTTAATGCCATTTTCACCAACAACTGTCTTACTCATTCTCGCTTTGATCCCGACAATAAATTCCGGCAGTTCTGCTAACGCAGTACTTACTAGATCTTCTTGAATCTTTGTTAGATCAGCAAGTTCATCTTGTTTGACAATGCCCCATTTAGAGATATTCATTAGCGCATACACATTTGTCTTGACCGATTTCGTCAATTGATAAAATTCACGGATGTTTTCTGCTCCCGTAGTTCCAGCATCAATGACCGTCGTCACACCTTTTTCGACCCCTATCTGATCAGGATAGTCATAATAAAGATTCATCTTTTCATAGCAGTGGACATGATCATCGATCCACCCAGCGGATAAATAATACTTTCCCTCCAAGTCAACTACTTCTTGCGCCGGCTGATTTATTTCTGCTGCAACTGCTTTAATCATGCCTTTTTCTATAGCGACCTCTACTTTAGATCCATCAACCAACCTTCCATTTTTAATCAAAGTATCAAACATTTAATGACCCTCTTTCTATTAATTTACTGCCGGGAAGATTGCTCCTAAAATCATTGCTCCTAAAATAGCACCTCCAGCAATTGGTTTTTTCCAAGCATAGAATCCTAGTGCTCCTAATGTAGCGCCAATGCCGATTGGAATAGATGCTGCACACGCGCTTAATATAATTAATGGACCCAAAAAACGTCCAGATGAATTTCCTGCCCCCATCATGACGTCAGCACCAAAAGTGGAATTTGATTGATTGATCGTAAATTTACGAATCAAGACAATGATGCCACCAACAATCAAACCTAGAACCAAACCAGTCAATAAAGAGAGTGCAAAATTATCGATTGGTGCCGCTATTTTCATACTTAAGAGAATTGCTGGTACCCCAATTCCGATCCCAGTTAGGATCGAACCGCCTAAGTCCAAGATCCCAACTAAAGAGCCTTCTAAAATTCTGGCAAATAAGAAACTAGCACCAAACGCTGCCGCTGCGCCATAGGATCCGCCATCCAGCCCGGCTTTTAACATCGCCACGATCGAAACTTCATTGAATGCACCCACACCATACATCACATACATGTGTGTTCCTGCAAATACAGCAGCGGACATAATTCCTACGATTAGCGGAAAAGACCAGTCTGCAAACCAAAAGCTCTTTTGCCGCTTTGCTTCTAATACTTTTGCTTGTTCTTCTGTTGTCTCCATGATTCTCCTCCTATTTCACACTAAAGATGTTGTGCAAGTTATCAAGCCAATTAGGCACTTGAAGCTGGAAGCTCTTGATCATTTCCATATCAAATCCACGGAAAAATCCACTGAAAATAAATAATAAAACAATAGCGATCATCATGCTCTTCGTGACGCGATTCCAACCGCTCTCATCGACGCCTTTACCAATCAAGATTCCTAGAACAACACCAGGTACCGCATTTCCCATAATCAATTGCGCGATACCACCAAAAAGAGTGCCCCAAAAACCAGTTCGTTTCCCTGCGTCTAAAGCTGCCAACCAAAAAATAACTGGCATTACTGTATTGATCAGAATCGTCGCTGCTGGTACCAAAACGGAAACCGCCGTCACTTGTAACGCCTCTGGAATTGCTGCAGCTGTTGTGTTTAAGAAGGCTACCACCACTGCCCCGATAACCGCTCCAATGATCCCCATTTTTTTCGGATCATGCATGGTCTGGGTGACATCTTTGTTTTTTGCTAGAAGTGCTGCCGCTGCCCAATTGGGAATGATTCGATGCGTCACATCTTGTGTGAATGCACCAGCACCAACTGAAGAAGCCCATGCATTAAAGAAAAAGCCTAAACCAAATGAAAAATGAGAAGCTGGATCACCCATGCAGGCATTCATTTCGCCTAATGTTCTAAAAGCTCCTAAACCTTGTGTATTAGGTGCATGAAACATTCGAGCTGCCCCGACAGATGCTGCAAAACCAAGTAATCCCCCGATAATGACCGATTTGACTAGAATGATTACGAAATCCACGTTATTCTTTCCCCCTTATGATTCAAAATTAGATTTTTTTAGTTACAAATGGAATGGCAATCCCATTTGGATCTTCAGTCATTTGCTGGCTGAACGATATGTCTGCCAATTTTATTTCTGTTACAGCCACAGTAACAGAGAGTTCGACTTCATAGCTAATACATTGCCGTGGGAAGAAGAAAAATAGAAAGCGTTCTGTGTATTTGTTTTCGACCGCCTTTAAAATATCCACATTGACTGGTTCGATTCGCAATAATACGTTTGATTGTTCCATTATTTTGTTTTGAATTTCTGCTAACGCTGATGCAAAAGCATGTTGCTTTGTTTCCCCTTTACCGGAGACGATAACTTTTTGCTGAATTGTCTTTTGAACGCTCATTTCATGTCCCTCTTTCTATTTTCCATGCTTTTTGATAAATTCTTCTGTCAGACGTTTCCCTAATTCCTCTTGATCCATAAAGCCGAAACCTAGAACAGTTTTGCCATCCTTGATAGCTGTGATCCCTTCTTCAATCGAACGCATACCATGTCGTTCTGGATAGCCATATTTTGTTGCTGCTGTTAATGCACCTGCACCACCACTACCACAAAAAGAGATACCCATATCTGCATGCTCTTGTTGCATCACATCGCCCAAACGCATATCTGCCCCCATTCCTGGTACGACAACTGCTTTTCCGCCAGCTGCTTCTACCCCTTTGGCCACATTTTGTCCTTTACCCATACGGTCTGCAATAACTACTGTAATCATGATTGTTTCCTCCTAAATATTAATTATTTTTTGCTGTTTCAAAATGAATCGACAAAACATATATTTCATCATCGGTTAAATTACCGATACTTCTAACTATTTCATCAGAAATAGTTATGGCTTCTTTGGATACTTCTTTGAACAAATCCCGATCGACTACGGGAATCGTTTCCTTTCTTTGAGAACGTTTCAGCATCTCATTCAAGTGATTAATTAGAATGGTCCACTGCAACTCGGTTGGTACAATAGCATGTTCTGCTAATCGCTCTTCAATTAGATCAATCACTTGTTTTAACTTTTCCCGATTTTGACTTTCCTCGATAATTTTTAAAGCCTCGTCTGACATTTTCACTAACTTGACGCTCCTTCTTTTATATATGAGAATAATGCACTGATTTCTGACTGATTGATTCCTAAATTATTTTCTGCAAAAACTGCTTCGATTTTTCCTACCAGTGTTCCTTTGTCTAAAATAATCTGGTCTATTTGACGACCTTCTGCCATATATTGTTGATCAAATGTGATACGATGAACCATTAAGAATACATGAAGCAAAAAAGCTTCTCGATATTCTTGGATCAATTCTGCTTCTAAAATGACAAGTAAACGTTCATAAATCGTATAAGCTTTCAAAATCAATTCCTTGCTAAAGTCTTCTAAAGTATCTTTATTGATGGACGTTTCTCTAAGATTCAAGTTATGCCTTTCCTGCTGATTGGAAGAAGCAAGTATTTTTTTTATTATTTGTTGAATTTTTTTCAAGTCCTGTTCAGTGGGTAATGGATGGACTTTGATGAAAGGACGATCGATGCCATTGATTGGAAAAATACTAATCACCAAATCAGGATCTTTGGTGGCAATCATTTCTTGCGCATTCAATACTGAAGCAAATGCCACGATAGTGATATTATTTAATTCTTCATTGATCTTTTGCTTGATCAGACTAGTCACACCCAACCCTGTTGAACAAATGTAGACGGCTCTAACGCTTCGTAGATCTTCTTCTCTTTCGTAGGAAACCAAAAAGTGTAAGGCAATATATGCCACGAAAGAATCATTGATCAGAATATTTTGTTCACTTATTTCTTGTCGAACTGCTTGCTTGATCGCATCAAATAATTCCGGGTATTTCTGCTTGATATCTTCTTTAAAAGGATTATATTCATTGACAAATTTTTTCTTTCTCGATAATCGCATGGATAAATGAGCATACAGATTCGTCAACAATTGTGGATCTTGATAAAAAGAATGGTTGATTGCTTTACTTACTTTATAAATCACATTCTCAACTAGTTTCATGACGTCTTGCTGGTGAATCGTGTCGAATGTATCACTATAGATATAATGATATTCATCCTCGAACAGTGGCAACTGATAATAATCAAAGACCTGCTGCATGACGCGATAAGAAAGATCGTTTTTGTCTAATTCTTGTTCAGCAACCAATTGATAACGACCAATCGTAGCCTCTTTGCGTAAGCGAACGGTAGCAATTGTCACTCGAATCAGAATATTTAGTAATTCCGCGTAATTCAGTTTCTCTAGATTTTCAAATTCCAGTAAGTGCCGCATTCGAATGATTACTTGATTAAATACCTCTTGGATAGGTGTAGCAGTAGCAGAATACATTTCAAAGTATTCAGTCTCACCGCCATTCAATAACAATGACATTAATTTATAAATGTCATAATCCGTGAACTCTTTTTGAAGAATCTCTTCAATCGTTAATCGAACTAGACGTTCTTCTCCTGTGATCCAAAAACCCTTTCGCGCCTGACGATTCAAGGTCAATCCTTCCTTAAGAAAATTATTTTCCAGCACATCTAAATCATTCATGATCGTATCTTTGCTGACATCTAATGCGTTGGCCATTTTCATTCCAGTAATAGCTTCTTTTGTTACTAAAAGCATAATTAGTAAACGTTTTATTCGGAGACTTTGATCTGCAAATATTTCAAAACGATTAACATCCATCAATTCGCTTTTTAATTTGATTCGATCAGAGCTACTAATATTCATCCAAATTCCCTGACTACGTTTGCTATATAGGACTTGCTTCCGCTCATTCAGCCACTCTCTTATATCATCTAGATCGTATTTTATCGTCCGAACACTAACATTTTCTTTTTCAGCCAACTTTTTGATTGTTACCGGTTCAGACATTTCCACCAAGTAAATCAAAAGCTGCCTTTCTCTTTTTGTTAGCTGCTGCATTATCATCTCTCCTTACATTGCTAATATAAGCGTTTTCTAAACTAACGACAATATGAAATGTTTGCACTTAACTAAGTGCAACTTATAGCTTTTTAACTAATATTACAGAGTTTATCTATTATAAAGACGACTACATGTACTGTTAAAAAGCGTTTTTTATTGCACTAAGTCGTAATATAAATAATCAAACGCTTTTTCAAATTTTTTAAATTAAAAAATTGAGAACAGCTTTCAATATCTTAAACCGTATATTCTCTAAAAATATCATGGCTTACACGTTCTATCCTAAATAAAGTTTGACTGGATCACCATACAAAAATTAAACTCCATGTAGAATAATACGCGGCTGACGAATTCCTACATGAAGCTTATCTATGACTATAAATATTTAAAAGTAATGAATAAAAGAAAACTAATCAATGATACACGTTTAGTGGTATTGATCATACTCAAATAAAAAATATTCAAACAGACGGATTCATACTTTCTATCCCGCTAAAATTTCATAAAGTATATATAATTCCCATGTCGATATTTTGATTTTATAAAACTGTTCCAAGGTATAGAAAATCGTTTGTGTATTTTGATAAAACAATTTGTTGTTGATTTTCAGCTGGTTGATATCTTCTGGGACTGGATAGTCTTTTGCACCAAGTATCGTTCGTTCGACCATCAAAGCTAGATGCATCATTAAATTGAACTTCATTTTAGCATTCAACTGAAGACTGAATCTTTTCTCGCACTTTTCTACTACATCTTCTACTTGCCGGATAATTACATCAGGGTTTAAAAATTCGAGTTTTTCAGATAAGCCTTCTTTTGAAAAGAAATGGATGAATTCGTTCGTTAATAATGGAACACTACTAGGATGAATTAGGTTTTTCAATTGTCTATTCAATTTATTCTCTGCATCTTCATCCAAAACATCAATTAGATTAATACTGGGAACCGGGGTTGTGTTATCCAGATAGGAAGTTGTCAAGATCAACGCCGTCTCTTTCAAATATCCTTCTTCCGAAGAAGCGCGTTCTAATGCGCTCACTAATTCTCCGTAATTTAATACGATTAGCTTAATATCAGGATTAAAGTATTTTTCACAGATCATTTTTATTTTCTTAGCAATATCACGACCAGATATACTGGAAATAATGACATTTTTTTCTACGGCAAAACCTTCAAAATACTGGATATTCGTTACAAAATCACTTTCTGCCGTTTTTGCAATCTCATAAAAAAGATTTCCATTGATTAGTTGCTGTCCAATCTCTAGTGCATAAGAGGTAGTTAAATTATTAATAACTAATAATTCTCCTAAAATTTGAGGCTTCAAGCTCTTATATAAATGAGTTAATGAGCCCATATCCACAAGCATGATCACTCCTTCAGATGTATCTCTTTCTGAAAGCCAATCATTAACTTTTGTGATAATATCTCTAGCAGAAGATGATAAAGGCATATTGATAGCATCAAAAACGTAATCTCCACACATTTTATTTGCCACAGCTTGAATACTACTAGCAGTCGCGTTTCCATGAGCTACTAGTAATGCTTGGTAACGGATGTCTTCTGAGACCTTGCCGATCAGCATTACACCTAAGAAGAAAGTAACAAAGGGGCGAATTTCTAGAGGAAGCTCTCTTGTGAGATTAGTAGTTAAAAGTATAGTTCTAGGATACTGTTTTGATAGTAGATGTATTTTTTCTTTTAAATTTTTTTCTGGTAGTTTTCCTTTTAAGATTTGTAGTAACCTGCAAACAATTTCAAGGGGTTCTAGCGTCATCGCTTCATTGTCAATGATTCTACGATTTTGCTTTTGGATGCTTGTTTTCATACTTAAAGACAAACTATCATTTGACAAAGTCACTACATTTTCTAAGTATTGACTATCAAATTTTTGTAATTTTTCTTTTAATTCAGCAAATTCATTTATATCTAATATAGGCATCAGTCTCTCTGCAAAAATCTGGTATTCCTCAATAGATGGACTAGATGTAGAAGGGTAAGTTATTTTAACTGTTGTTTTCTTATCTTGACCTATAAATAATGTTTGACTATGAGGTGTCAGCCTTAATGCATCAGCACAACTCATCCTTACCTGATTTGATAAGCTTCCAATATTACCTGAAAGTTCTTGTGTTGTTAAGGCAAAAAAATTCTCGTTTGAAATAACTATATTCTTTTTTATTCGCTTTGCTTCTCTTTCAAACAAATATTTGACTAGCTCTATACGCTCAAATATTGGTCGTTCATGAAAAGCTGGTAATTCAACAATAACGGAAATACGTCGATAAAATGTCGGTAATAGTGCTTCTTCAGGCGTTTCAGTCGTTGCAAATAATAATCGAACATTCGAAGAAATCATTTCTGCTTCTTCGCCGATAGGCCGAAAATTCCCTGTATCCATAAATTGAAATAGTTTTTCCTGATTCTCGTGAGATAATCGATGTACTTCGTCTAAAAATAAAACACTATCATCAGCTTGCGCTAAAAGACCAACCTTTTCTTTTTCTGCTCCTGTAAAAGCACCTTTTGTGTGTCCGAATAGAATAGAAGATAATAACTCAGGGTTATTAGCGTAATCTGCACAATTGAAAACAAAGAAATTTTTTGTTCCTTTACACTTGTTTTCTTTAAGATATTTAAAAATTAAGTGTGCTAAAAAACTTTTTCCAACTCCACTTGCTCCATGCAAAAGAAGTGGTAATCCTAATGGTGGATACAATACCGCTGCCTTACACGTCTCAATTGCTCGTCTAGCACTGCCATTACTTCCAATATACTGAGCAAACGCATCTTTCACACCTTTGTTTTCTGATTCGGCAATTGACCAATACACTGGTTTTGTTCCGCTTTTTTGTATTTCATTTTGATCTAATAACTCATTCAAATATAAGCTTGTTGCTGAGCGACTTAATGAGATAGAATCAGCAATCTCCTGTGTCGTCAAAGTAGTTGCTTCAGATAATAAATTTAGTAACTGTTCTCTCGTTTCTTGTCGCATACTTAAACCTCCCTCATAAAAAATACAGTATATGATAAGAAATGGAAATGTCATATTTTCCAAAAAGCCTCACAACAGATGAAATATTAAAAAACCAAAACTACTGCAGTCAGAGTGCATCAAATCATACTCTTAGCTACAGTAGTTTTTCCTATGGGACACGGCTCTATTTATTTCGAATGTAGTAATTCAGATAATATCAAGGTGGCTGCTTCATTATCGGTTTTAGCTTGTAGAATCTCTGCTGCTTCATCGTCAACAAAATGATTCAACCAGATCGGACACCAGCCGGCTAATCTAGATGGAATAACATCATTTTGATAACTATCCCCTAAATAGTAAATTTTTGTTATCTTTTCTGGCAATTGTTTAGAAACTTTTCGAAAACAGCTTACACTTGGTTTTGCATCACCTAACTTTTCCGAAATAAATTGCCATCTCGGTTCGATAAAACGATCAAGATCTAATTGTTCTAATTTTCTTTGCTGTTGCTGAGTGAATCCATTTGTTATAATTCCACATAGAATTCCACTTTTTTTCAAAACATTTAAAAGCAAAGACATTTCGACTGACAAAGTCTGTTTGCTTTGACATAAATGATAGTAAGCATCTAATTCCGATAAATTGGTATTCTTCTTTAAATTTAATGTTTCCATCACTAGTAACCATCGTTCGTCTTTCTTTTTTGTATCTAGTTTTCCTTCTTGATAAAACTTATAAATCTTTTCGCTATGACAGCGAAATTCATGATAAAGACGCTTTAAAAAAGGTTCTTCGAGGAAATAGTCAGGATAGTACTTTCGGATGGTACATTTGAAGGCACTATAATTGTCTAATAATGTATCATCAACATCGAAAAAAACAGCAATGTTTTCTAGCATATCCCTAACAGACCTAATATAATACCTAAAAACATAATACCAAACATTACTACATTTACGTTGACTTTTTTCCGTAATAACCAAAATGCAAATAACGTCACCGCTAATGGTACGATACCTATAAATAATTGATCAAGGTAATCTTGAATTTTCATCACTTCTTTGCTGCCTTCTACGCTCACCTCTAAGATGGTCTTGAATTTGACATTCGATGCTGTCATTGATCCCATCATCATTAAGCCCAACATACTTGAAGCTTTTGTCAAAATTTTCATTCCACCTGATTCATACATTCGTTGAATAAAACTGGCACCCACAGAATAACCGCTATACAGTGCATAATAGTGAATGAGAAAAGCCGGAATATTATAAATCAATAAAAATATGATTGCACCTAGCGGAGAACCAGTTGCTGCTAAAGAGATACCGATACCCGCTGCGATTACCCGTAAAATACCCCAGAAAAATGAATCACCAATACCTGATATTGGTCCCATTAATGATGCTTTAACAGCAGTGATTGAACTGGCGTCAAAATGTTCATCTTCACTATTTTGCTTTTCCATTGAAGCAACTAATCCCATGATGAAATTATTAATATGCATCGTTGCATTGAACCAAGTTGTATGGCGAACAATTGCCTCTGCACGTTCTTCTTTTGTTTGATAAAAACGATTGATAACTGGCAGCAGCGTATAGATGACGCCTACTGCGTGGTATTGCGTTGCTCCAGTACGACTGGCATTCATCGTCCATGAACGCCAAAAGACAGAACGCATCATTTTCTTTTCTTCTTTTGTCAAGTTTTCTTGGAATTTCATGCGAAAAAGTCCTCCTCTTCTTCTGCTTTTGTCATTAGCCCTTTATCGTGCCTATTACCATTTTTACCAGCCTCTCTAATTTCAATATCCCGCTGAGCGCTGACAACACAGATAACACCCCCAATCACAGCAACAGCCACTGCCGGAAGTTGTAAGTAAGCGGTTAGAACAAATCCAAGGATATAAAAAACAGCTAACTTATTGTCCCATAAGAGCTTCATCAACATGGCAAATCCAACAGCAGGCAACAACCCTCCAGCTGCACTAAGACCATTCATTAGACTCTGAGGGATATGTTCAACAAAGGAATTTACCGGACCACTCCCCGCTAAAATTCCAATGAAAGAAATAGATGCAATGATTAAATAATAGATCACCCATGTACCAAAATGCAGCGTAAGGATCATTTTTTGGTTATTTTCACGTGCAGCTTTATCTAAAGCTGGAGCAAAGATATTCATGAAAACATTTTTCAAAAACATAACGACAAATGCAGCTAACATACCAATTGGCACAGCGAGAGTCATTGCTGCTTTTTGTTCTACATTAGAAATGATGGCGAAAGTTGTAGCTAAAGTTGTGGCCGTTACTGGCTCTGCTGCTATCACTCCGCCAATATTTACATTTCCTAAAAATACGGCTTCCAAAGAGGCTCCCATCAAAATACCCGTTTTCATGTCCCCCATTAAAATACCTGTAACGAGACCTACTACTAATGGACGTTCCATCATACTTTGTCCAGTCAAATAGTTACCCGCAAAACAGATAAATACTGCTAAAGCTGCCATAGTTGCGTGCATTAACATATTTTATTCCTCCCTATTCTAATGCATCTTTTAAACTTAATTGCGGATTTGACGGCAACACCTGGTTGTAACTATTTACTCGATCTAACTTAGCTAATTCCTTTGCTGCAGCTAATTCATTAGGATTCAACTGCACACTAGGAAATATCATTTTTTTCGTTGATGGATCAGATTTATCAAATCTACCTGCGTTAGCAACATTGACTGTTTCTATGTTTTCCACATTTTGAGCTATTTTATTTGCATCGGATACGCTATTTACAATGACAAAAATTCGTTTGTCGGCTCCTCTTGGATCATTGAATATATTGATAGCATCATCCACCGAACGAATTAATAGTTTCATTCCGTTTGGTACAGCCATCTTCAATGTCATTTGCATGACCTCATTTTTTGCTGCTTCATCATTAGCAACCACTAATAATGGCGCATTTAATTCTTTCGTCCAAACTACAGCTACTTGACCATGGATTAGTCGATCGTCCACACGTATTTGAGTTATCATCCTTTTTTCCTCCTTATTTTGTATCAAATTACTATAATAGTTTCTTCTTACACTTTTGATTTAAAAAAATGTCTCTTCTGTAGGCAAATCTGTTGATACTAAACGAACCTGGCTTATCTCAATTGCTTCGTTTATACTTTCTTTTGTAAAGACTTCATTTTCCGGTGTGAGGACTAAAGATAATATAATTGCTAAATTACTATTAGAAATGACAAACAATTGATCTTTTTTTTGTTTTATCAGTTCTGCTACCACTGTTTGATTTACACTTCCGCCAAACAGATCGGTAAAGATAATTCCTTGTTCTCCTTCTTCGATAGAATCTATAAAGTTCGAAATGATGGGCGTATAGTCTTCATTTGTTAAATATGCATTAATGACTTCAAGTTCTGCTCCTTTATCAGCTAAAATCGCCATTGAATTTTGAAAACCGCTTGCCAGTCGCCCATGTGTTGCAACTAAAAATTTTTTTTTCATATTTTTCACCTCACTTTATATTAAGCAAATACTATGCCAAAAAAGAAAAGTATAAGAAAGTCCCATTTCTTGAGCTTTCTTATACTTTTCAAACTGTTTAAACAGTTTGATTTACTTCTAAACAGATGGTAATAGGTGACAGAAAGCTTGTTAGTAAATCTGCCTAAACCAGTAGTACTTTTCCTTTTAAGTTATAACGAACTTCGAACCTAATTAACTATACATATGCGTTTTCGCTAAGGTTAACTTTCATTCAATATATGAGAGAAAATCCTCTTTTCACAAAAATTTTAAGGTAAGACTACTAATAACCCAAAATGTAAAAAATAATTTTTTATCACTCCCGAAAGATGAATTTTTCAATTACAAAAAAACCACTTTTTTAAGTGGCTTTTGAACGGAAGCTCATTATCATCATACTTATAGGAGATGGTTTAGTGCTAGCAGAATAATGATAATGACAAGAGTACTATCACAAATACTTCTTAGAATAGTTTTCAAAAGGAAGATAGTTGTCAACGGTCTGTGATAGTGACTTAATTATGTCACAGTAATAGAAATAAAAATAGTTTGAAAATTTTACTGTTTTTAGAATTTTTTTAAATCTATAAATAAAAAATATTCTCTTAACGGTTATTATGGAACATGTTTTTGGCAAATACCTCTCTTAAGCAAGCGCTAAACTTACACTTCAAAGAGCTAAAATTCTCTCTCAATATTTTATTGAGACAGCTTTTCATAATGATTTCGTACTATCATTTTTCTTCTTTATTTACTTTATAAACGGCCTTTATTTATCTGCCTTGGTCTCCTGCTTTGAAAGTAATCAGCTTTCACTTAATTTTTAAGGATGTACTGCTTTCAGCAGGTTACTAAGGAAGAAAAAACAGTATTGTCAATTAGCAATATGCCTAATTTCAATGGTAGACCAGAAATTTTATTTAACAATCAAAAGATATTATGAAAACACATATATTTTTGAAAAAGTATAATGATCCTATTTAAATACCATGAAGTATCCGGCATTTCTATCTATAGATGTGCTGATAGAATAAAAATCATATTTTAGAGAACTCACTTTACTCTTTACTAAATAAGTATAGTTAATTAAAATTTAATAATAAAAGGAGTTGGATTTATGAAAATAATAAAAAAAACCGTTGTAATCTTAATACCTCCCATTTTAAGTTTTTTTATTGCTTTTTTTGGTTTGTTTATTTCAAGCTATTTAGAGTCCATTTTTTATGAACAGTTATTTCCAAATTTACAAGGAAATCTATTTGTTAGCCTAATAATGGATGTATTCTTTTTTTTGATGATTAGTTTCCTTTTTATCCTTCTAACTAAAATAATTTATAAAGATATACGTATACTAGGTTTCTCCAAAAAGAATTTTTTTAAAAACTTTTTCTTTGGGTACCTTACTGGAGCTTTTATAATTACTTTTATTGTAGCTGGCTATGTCCTAGTCGGTGGTGCTGATTTTCAAGAGGTTTTTTCGA
Organism: Enterococcus sp. MSG3290; assembly: GCF_050555565.1. NCBI lineage: Bacteria > Bacillati > Bacillota > Bacilli > Lactobacillales > Enterococcaceae > Enterococcus > Enterococcus sp. MSG3290. Next base: position 1,752,484 of record NZ_CP187862.1, read on the forward strand.
AATCTTCTTGGTCTAAATTACTAATAAGCATAGTGTTTTATCTAGCACAAGGATCACAAGAAGAAGTAATTAGCCGAGGTTTCGTATTAGGTGGAATTGCTAAAAAAACTAATCTTTTATGGGGAGTTATAGTAAGTAGTTTATTTTTTATGTTAATGCATCTTAGCAATACTGGAGGATTCACTCTAGAGTTATTAGATTATTTTTTGATCGGTATGGTTTGGGCTTTACTAAGAATTCTATTTTCTAACACCTGGGTAGCCGCAGCCTCTCATGGAGCCTATAACTTTTTTATGTCGGACTTTTTTGGTTTAGCAAACTCTCCAAAAGATAGCGAAGGCATACTTTTTCAAACTATCTACCATAGCTCAGTTGATTATATGAGTATAATTGTTTCATCTATTGTGTTGGTAATACTTATTATATTAGTATGGCGAAAAAGAAATATTCTTAATAAGCCACTAGAATTTGAGTGAAATGTTTAAAAACAGCAAAACTACAAAGTTAGACTGTTCAGCTAACTTTGTAGTTTTGCTGTTTTATTTCAAAATAGTTATATCCTATTAAGAACTTTTTAGCTAGTACTATACTTAGAGTTAACGATTATTACAAATTAATATTTTTTCTAAATATAAAATACTAGTCACATGTCTTGGAAATATTAGAAACAATATAGAATAAAACGTTGTATCTAAATTTGACTTATATAATACAATGTTGTATTATCTTTTTTGGAAGCGCTTCTAAAAAAATCAAGAAAGAAGAGAGATTATGAATAAAAAATCAGTAATTATTAGTACCGATCCAGGCATAGATGATGCTGTTGCCCTTGCACTCGCATTATTCAGTGAGAATCTAGACGTGAAGTTAATTTGTCCCATTTTTGGAAATGTCGGCTTAGAATACACTAAACTCAATGTGGAAAAGTTACTAACACTATACAAAAAAAATCCTCGTGTTGTTTTAGGGAGTGCACATCCCCTCCTAAAAAATGTGATCAATGCCAGTAATGTTCATGGAAAAACTGGAATGGATGGTTATCTATTCCCAGAACCAACTATTCACTGCGAACAATCATTAACAGCTGTATCAGCGATGCATGAAACTATTACTCAGGAAGAAAATAAAACGACAATAGTAGGCATAGGGCCGCTAACTGATATTGCTTTATACATCCATCTATATCCTCATGATTTAGATAAAATAGAAGAAATCGTTGTCATGGGTGGCAGCCTAGGAAGAGGAAATTATGGGGTATTATCTGAGTTTAATTTTGCTGCTGATCCGGAAGCTGCAAAAATTGTTTTTGATAGTGGTCTTCCCATTAGAGTTGCCCCCATGGAAGTAGGTCGTCAGGCAAAAATCATGCCGGAGGTTTCAAAAAAAATAAAGGATTTTGGAATAATAGGTAATATGTTTTATCAACTATTTTCAAAATATCGCAGTGGCAGTTTCGAAACAGGACTCAACATGTATGATAGTTTAGCTGTAGGTTTAATATTAAATCCAGATATGTTTGAGACTGTTAAAACAAGAGTTGAAATTGAAACAGTTGGTAAATTAACTACTGGTGCATCGTTAATTGATTTAAATGGGTATCTCAATCTCCCTGCTAATGCAGAGGTCGCTACCCATGTGGATCCAAATAAATTTGAAAAATGGTTCGTTGCTTCGATTGCTAAAACTTTTTAATAAAAGAAAGGTTGGGCTGTAAATGAATGTTTTATTGACTTGCTTCATTGGATTATTGGCCGTAGGAATCCTCGTTTATATGTTACTTAAAAAAAATGATATAAAGATGACTCTACTAATATTAGGTATACTACTGCTATATATTGCAATTTTAATAGGTGGACATTTAGAAATAAGTGAAAGTACTGGCACTTCTTTGTTAGATCCTTTTCAAGTTGTTGTTGACCAATTCACGAGTACGTTAGTAGGACCAGGCTTCGTTATATTGATTTTAGGAGGCTACAGCGCTTATATGAATCATATTGGGGCAAATAAAGTTACTGTACAAGCTTTAACAAAGCCTATTTCAAGGATTCGATCCATTTATTTCCTTATTCCCATCGTTTTTTTAATCGGAAATCTATTGTCATTAGTTATTCCAAGTGCTTCAAATTTAGCAATTATTCTGTTAGCAACTTTATATCCTGTTTTGCGATCTGCTGGAATGTCCAGATTAAGCGCAGCTGCAATTATTGGTACCTCAGCAACAATTGTACCAACACCATTGGGATCAGATAATGTAGCGATAGCATCTTTGCTAAATATCAATGTTACAGACTATGTGTTTAAAAATCATGCTATCGTTTCAGTGCCGACGTTACTAGCAATTGCTCTTGTACATTACTGGTGGCAAAAGCATGAAGATAAGAAGAGCAAAGAAACTTTATCTTATGAAGAAGAGCTAAACTTATATAGCTCCAGCAATTCTGATGAGGAGATCCAAGTTTCTTACTCAGGTATCAAAGCAATTGTCTATGGTATTTTGCCTTTACTACCGATTATCTTGCTTCTAATTGTGTTTATAGGAAATATTGTTTTAAATACCACGTTAAATATAAGTGTCCAGGTAGTCAGTTTAATTAGCTTTATGATTGCTGTTATCATAGAGTTCTTCAATCGTCGTTCAATAAATACCGTATTAAAAGAAACTAGTTACTTTTTTGAGGGTATGGGAAATGTGATGAATATCGTCGCATTATTAGTTTCTGCTCAAGTATTCGTTCAAGGCCTTACTTCGATTGGAATTATTGAGATTATACAAAAAACAATGGAAAATATTAATAGTGCAGGTATACTTTTACCGATTGTAATGGTTGCTTTTACAGCTATTATTGTTTTACTTAGCGGTAGTGGAACAGCTTTACTATTTGCAATGATCCCTTTAATGATCCCTTTATCTAAAGCAGCTGGAATAGACCCTGTCGCTTTATCTATTCCAATGCAATTATCCGGCAACTTACTGAGAGCGGTTTCTCCAGTGGCTGCTGTGGTTTTGATTGTTGCTGGAACAACAAAATTGTCTCCCATGCAAATTGTACGCAGAACTTCTGTCCCAATGGTATTCGGAGTAATTTTATCACTAATACTATCTATCTTATTTTTTCAATAGACCAATGACTTTAGATAAAAGATTAGCCACAGTAAAAGACTATTTACAGATTAAAGCTCTTATTGCTGATGGAAAGCGACAAATGATAACAAATGGTATCAATCAATGGACTAATGCTTATCCTAGTTCTGGGACAGTCTTGAAGGATATTACAGAGCAACAATTATGGATTTACGGTCATCCTATTTATGGCTGCGTAACTCTTACAACAAGCGATTGTTCGTTATTGATCCAACGTCTAGTTGTTCATTCCTGTTACCAACGAAAAGGCATAGCTCGTATGATTTTAAAAGACATTATCACAAAGGAAAAAATCAGGCCCACTGTTCATAATATTAAATTAATTACGAATCATTCTAATTTTCCTATGCAAAATTTAGTTAAGGATCTAGGATTCCATTCTAAAAGAGCTTATATAATTCCTGGACGTGAACATTTTGGTGATTTCATTGAATTTATCTATCCTCTTTACTAAGTAAACAAGTAATATGTTAAAATTAATTATATACTTATGCGAGGAATGGTGAAATATGCATCGTACGCCAAAATATGTCCAAGTTTATAACCAAATTTTATTAATGATCAAACGTTCTCAGTTTCTTCCTGGTTCAAAATTGCCATCGGAAGAAAAATTGACTAGTGATTTTAATGTTAGTAGAGTGACATTAAGGACTGCATTATCTTTATTAAAAGAGGATGGAATCATTACTAGTATTCATGGTCAAGGCCATTTTGTTAATTTTACACACGCCCAAAAAAGCAAACAAGGTCTTCGCTCATTAAGTTGTCCTCTTTTAGAGAGTTTGACAGTTCCTATAGAACAAATTTCAAAAAAAGATGCTTACTATTTTAAGAATCCTAGTAGTATTTTTACAGATAAATTATTTGAAGTGAAAGATATTTCCTATTTCACTTTAAATGTATGGTATGTACTGGGCAATTCAAATATAGCAAATATTTTTTCTATTTTATTACCAGAGACAATTGAAAAATTCAACCTAAATCTAGAAGATAAAAATCAAATTATTCAATTTCTAGAAAAAGACATTTATGAAGATGTGAGTAATTCAAAGTTAACTATTACTATTTCTTCAAGAAATCCCGATAGTTTTAGAAGAGGGTTTGCTGAAGGCGAAAAACTGGTTTTGATGACTGAAGACTTGTATTCAAACACCGGAAAGGTATTGGCCCAGAATAAATATTATATTGCAGAAAGTTTTTTCAGAACATCTCTAGTCAGATATCGTGACATTCATTGAACATAAGGCTTGAATCTGCATCTATTGAAATCTATATCTAATTAAAAATTCTCCCTCCTAAGTTAATAGTTAAACTAACTTTTGAGAGGGAGAATTGTATCTATTACTTTTTGACAATATAAAACAGGATAGTGAATTTTCTCTAACTATGAAATCAAAGGTTACGTATCACTAACCTTTTCAGTAACAATGTAAGTAAGATAAAGGTTTATACTATTTTAAAATATAAATGCAATTCATAATTAATTTTCTTTTATTTGTTTCTCCCATAACTGTTTTGCTACAGGGATATTGCCTAATTCCGTCATGTTAGAAGGTAATATAATTGTATTTGTTTGACTAGAAACTACCTCTTTAAATGCTTCTATTCCTAAATAAGATAAGGATATCTCATCGAGTTGACTATTTTTGATTGCTTCATTTAAGATTATTATTCTTTTTTTCTCTGCTTCAGTAATTTTTTCAATACGATCAGCTTCTGCCTCTGCGTCAATACGAATACGCTTTGCTCTTGCTTCTGCGTCAATTTGGGTTTGTTGTGCCCTTGCTTGTGCATCAATGGTCATTTTAGATGCATTAGCTTCAGCATTAAGTACCGCAGATGATTTCTCACCTTCTGCACGAGTAATCATTGATTCTTTGTCTCTTGAAGCTGTTATCAATTTGTTCATTGATTCAACAATTTCTTTAGATACTTTTATTTCCCCAATATTAATTCGATCGATTGCCAAACCATAGCCAGAAGTAATATCTTTAATTGAAGCAAACAAAGAGGCGTTAATTTCTTCAGTACCATTCAATACTTCATTTAGCTCCATTTTCCCGATAATTCCACGCAAATTCGATTGCGCATCTTGGATCATTGATACTACGGAATTTTCATTATCATAAACAAATGCTCGTACATCTGTAACATGATATTTGATAGCTTCGTCAATCTCAACCATTACATTATCTTTTGTAATAGCACTTTGAGGTTCTATTTCTAAAGGAATCTGTTTTAGCGATACTCTTTCTCGAACAGTATATAGTACTGGAATAAGAAAATGTAATCCTGGTTCCAGAATTTTCACATATTTCCCAAAACTTTCTACTACTTTTACTTCCCCTTGACGTACAACGACTGCCGTACTAGTCAATAACCATATAAGAAAAGCTGCAACAATTACTCCAACGATTATTTTCACAACCAACATTCTATATACCCTCTTCCATTTTCAAATAAACTATTATTCACTCTTGTAAGAAGCACACCGGACTGAACATCTATGATTTCTAGCATAGCATCTTTTTCAGGGAGCCCTTCTATTACACGGTATTCTGTATAAGTACCATAGATACGAACAATTCCTAAAAATTGATTAGTAGCTGATCGAAAGTACTTTCCAATAACCTTGTTTTCTAAATAATATGTCATACTCTCCTCCTTTTCCTTTATTATATATCAAATACCTCCCAAAACTTATTTTTCTTATATAAATATTTTATTTAAAAATCTATATTATTAGGCTTAGGATTAAAATGAATAAGAAAGTAAAAAAGATGTTACTTTATATTTTTTAACTTGGTGCGACAATAAATGTCCACGTTAGTTCCCCTTCATACATGCCAATTTTATCTGAAGGATGTAAAGATAGATACATGTGTTTATCTAAACTAAATTCCTTATTACCTTTTCCTTCAGCAACTATTTGGTCTTGAGCATTAATAGTTATTTTTTTATTTCCCTTATTAAAGAGTATACGATTAAAAAGCTGCTCTTTTTTTTCATTTATTAATCGCTGATCCTCTTTCACTGATAGTTTCCATGTACTATCTTTAAGTAAACTGTTATCTGTTATATCTATACTTTGTGAGTCACTGGCAGTAATCAACTTGTCGACAGGAGGAATCTCTTGTTTCCCGAAATTAATAGCATTAGGAATTGAAATAGAGGGTCCCACATATTTTACAACTGTACTATTTTCGGAATAGAACCCATCTATACTAGCCACTACATTTATTACTGTACCTGCTTTTTGTCTAGGGATAGATAATTGGTAAATCCCATTACCGTCAACTTTTCCACTAGTTATTAAGCGATTATTAATCTTTGCTTCTATATGTGCATTCGGTTCTGCCGTACCCTTAACCTCAGTACTTTCATTTGTCAGTTCTTCTATAGTAGTTGGAGCTATCTCTTTTCTTTTTACATAGTCTCCTCCAGCTATTGTCCCGACATCCCCCGAATCAAAACTTTTTTGAAAATCTATGTTGTTAGATATCATGTTTGTAGTATGCTGAGCAGGCACGTACGTATCTAAAATAAATGAAGCCGTCAAAGGGCCTTTATAGGTTTTATCAGGATCTTCCGATAAAGAACTACCTACCTTCCAAGTATCTATTCCTTTAGAAGAAGAGAGACTTACTGAAGTTTTTTGCGTCCAAGCGCCTAAAGCGTTTCCTTTCCTGTTAGAAATCAAGAAATTAGAACCCTTTAATAACTCTAGCTTATTTCCTGTTTGTACCGTTGATTGATACCCTTCAGAAGTAACTTCCAAATTAGCTTGTTTTTTTACCACGATGCTACCATTACATAGCAGAATAGCTTCTTCATCTGTACCTTTTGAATATGCCTTTAGCGTAGCTCCTTCTTGTAAATTCATTTCTCCACCAGTAGCATCACTTCTAATAGCAGAATTAGTTTGGGAACTTATTTGCACATTGCCAGCAATGTTGATGGCTCCATTAGGCTTATACATGTACAAACCTAGTCCCGTAGCATTCATGATTAAATTTGAACCTTCTTCTATATTGATTCCGTCTCCTGTATAGATAGCATTAGCGCCAGAAGTGTCATTAAAATAAACGTTTGCTTGCTTGTTTATGTTTATGTGCTTTCCCTGAAATACTTCTTCCGCAGTTGCCCTAGCCTCTATTTTTCCCTCTAAATTAGCTGTTCCAGCACTTAGATAAATAAACTGATAACCTGTTGAAGAAACATTAGTATAATCTACTGTGACACCAGGATATTCTGACCAAAATAAAGGATAAATAGGTTGATTGGTTAATTTAATATCGCTGATTTTACAATTAGCATTTTTTAAAGCTATGCCAATGCTTTGAAAATTCATGTCAATAATATGACCATTTCCGCAAATGTCCTTATTACTAGAAAAGTTAAACGACTCAAGTATCTTAATATCTTTATCCAAATAAATCGTACGAATACTTTTATTCAACAAAGCATCTTTGAATTCTTTATAATTACTTACTTTCACACTAGAATTTTCTTTTGAATCTTTAATACTCTCGCTATCGTCTGAAGGCATAGATTCACGACTATCCGATTTTTCAGAGTTTTGTTTTCCTTCTACTTTATTAATAGACTCTGAAGTTGGATCAGTCTCCTCTTTAGAGCCGCTTATTGTTTTGTTATTATTGGAATCTGATATTTCATTCTGGTTATTATCAGAATTTACTACTTGTTCTTTACCTTTCTTAGTTGGAAAGGAGGAATCTGAAATAGAAGAGTCGGGCTGGATATCTTCAGAACATACTATTATTGGTTCCATAACACAGATAAGTGTCAGCATAAAAACAATAGATATACCTAATAAAAATTCTTTTTTTAGTAAATGCCACATGTTTTCCCTCCGTTTTTCCTCATCCAGCCCACCCTTATTTTAATTTGGCGCATCTTCAAAATTCCATTTTAATATACCACTGTAGATGCCTACGTTATCCGAAGGCTGTAGTTTCAAATGCAGTTTATCAGATAGATCGACTTTTGCATTCCCGCTATCTTGCCAAATAATTTGTTCCGTAGAATTTAGATGAACTTCTTTTCCTTCATACGTAGTAAAAGACAATCGGTCATTAAGTTTGTTACCTTGGCTATTCATTAATGGGGTTTCTTCAGACAGTTTAATGGTCCATAAGCTCTTATCTAATTTGCTATTGTCTTCTACTTTAAAAATATTTCCTTCTTCTAGCGAAGAAACAGTATTCATGGATGGTATTTCTTTCACCCCAAAATTAATATCTTCAGGAAGTGTGAGTTGGGGACTTGGTTCTGTTTGAATCGTTCTTACTTCCTCTTGAGAAACACGGCCTTCTTCATCTTTTAAATAAAATGAGACTTGTTGACCCAACCATTTTTCTGGTGCTTTAAAATGGAAAGTACGATTCTTTACTGTTTCAGCCGCTTCAGAGTATTTTTCCAAAGTTATTTCTTCTTTCCCACATTTAGCCATCAAATAAATCTTTTCGTTAGCTTTATGTGAAAAATTAAACGTAATTTCTCTATCTTTAGTGAAGCGAGATACGTATAAGGGATCTTCTTTATCTAGTAATTCAAATTGTATTGGCTCGCCTTTCTTATACCTATGAACAATCGTCTGTTCATCTGGTAAATAAACCCCTACATCTTCCTTCTCATTTTTTATAGGATAATAATCTTTTATTTCAGGATAATCTTTTGAAACATCATATGGAGTTGTGATAATTCCCTCTTTGACTGAAGGCGATTGTAAGATATTATCTTTCTCATCAAGAAAAGGAATGATTATTTTACCTTTGTAATTTACAGAACTTTTCCCTGATTGTTCTCCTAGTGGTTGATCATTGAGCAATGTCTTTATGTCGAATGATAATGGTAACTTTTCATCTTTAAGCAGACCGATGTCTACAGGATAATCCATTCCTTTCCAGTTTAGTTTAATATCATATAGCAGTACCGTGTCATATAAACGTTTGTCATTTAAATTGTTTATCACTAAAGCGACATTGCCGTTTGGTTCATTGCTTATTTTAAACAAGTCTGTTAAATCATCACCATTGAGATTAGTTACTTTTGCTTCCTTAAAAGAATATTGATGAGTAGAATAAATTTTTTGTAAATTAAAACATAACTCCATCGATTTATTTTTTCCCCATTTTTCTATATTAGGAATCGTTTGCTGTGCTCTTAAATAAATGTCCTGATTTGCTTTCTCAAATGAAGAATCTACTCCGTAAGCTACAGGAAACTCTGGTTCAGCTAAGAAGTCAGTGACATAACCTAACGATGAAGTGGTGGCATCATTATTGTGGACAATAAATTTCACTTTATTAATAGGATTGGTAGTTAGTTCTAGATTTTGTCTAGGATCACGCCACGGAATCCCTCTCGTTATATTTTTAAAATATACCCAATAATCGTCTGTTCCACCATCCCAAACGTCGTACAAAATATGAGTAGGATTATTAGCATACAATCCCTTGATCAAAGTACTTGGAGATAGAAAACCGATATACTTATTAGGATTTAATCCGTAATAATTAAAAGCTGTTTCTACTGTTACTGGCGTATTGTTCTGATTTAAAAATTCATAGGTTACCATCATTTCACCATCAATATCAATACCTAGAAAATAACCTTTCGAGAAGTAGATAGACCCCCCAGCTAAATTCCCCTTATTTCTTTCTATAGTAACTTTTAAATTAATCTGTTCACCATGATAATATCCTACATTTTTAACTAGGCAACTACTTACGTTAGTATTTCTATCCACTGTTAGAATTTCACCACGGACGTTCCCAGAGAGTGGTATCACCTCAGTTTGTTGCCCATGATGCATGATAAACGTATTATTAGCTGGCGTTTTAGCCTGATTTGCCCAGTGAAAGTATCCTAACTGAGTTAAAGGACGTGGCGCAGCTTCTACCTTTTTAGATGTTAAAAATAGTAGTCCACTAAAAATAAGTAACAACAATGTTAAACTTTTACTATTTTTCATTTTTTCTCCTCATCACCATTTGTTTTTTTAAATAGTAAAATAATGCAACACTTAATACTAAACTTATACCTATTAGACTGCTAAAAAAGTTTTGTTTATCATTTGTTTTAGGTAACAATTGGTTATATTCTTTTGGCGCAATCTGATCTAGCTTATCAGGTACAACTATTTTTTTCATAGGTACTACCTTATTAGTAGACTGGTAAAAAGTAATTCCTACTCTACTAGTTGTTTGATCATTAGCTGATGCAGACACTGGGATTGCTGCCCCAATCAGCAATCCCAGACAAATAATTGTTAAAATTTTTTTCATTTTTGTCTCCTTTCTACATCTTTTATACAATCATTTTTATAGAAAGTTATCCAAATCATCTATTATATATATGAATTATTCACACATTTTTTAAGATCGTTTCCCCACTTCATAATCTTAAAAAATTATTCGAATACTTTTATGGATTTTTTCGTCGTAACTTAGTAATATACCCAATTAAACTGATGATAATGATCAAACAAAGAACTAAAAGAATATAGAATAAAGAATGATCATTATTTTCTTTATTTACTTCCACTGCATCTTTGTTGAGCGTTTCGTCCTCTCCTTTGATTACGAATTCTTTATAGAGTGTCCATTTTTTACCTGAATCATCTTTTAACTGAATACTTAATTCATAGGTTCCTTTTTTCAGTGGCTCATTATTCAAATTAAAAGGAATCTGAAATTGTGTGCGTGGTGCAAAAGACACTTTTTGGTTGAATTCATGTAACGCTTCTTTTTCCCCTTTTTTCTTGATAACTGCATGTAGATCCATTTTGCTTTTAAGCACAGGCTCTGAATTTTCTAAATTGGCAAAAAGAGTCAAATAGCCATTCTCTAATCCGGGTTTAACCTTCGTTAAAGCAAATCCTGGTTCCACTTTTTTATCTGAACAAACCAGCTTTACACCGATTGTATATGCAAACTTATTCTTTAGACTAAAACCTTCATTTTTTTCTTCTTTTCCTTTTGTATCTTCATAGCAATAAAATCCTCCTAAAATGGTTCCTTCAAAACCTTTCTCTGGGATTTTCAATTGAAAGGTCACATCACATTCCTCAGAAGGTTTCAATGTGATCGTCTGTGATTTAGAAATTAAATCTTGGAATACAGGTTTTCCCAATAACTTAGCCTCATGGTTAGAATAATCGATTGCTCCATTTTTATTAGTACAAGCATTATTGGCCTCTACCACTACTTTTATTTGTTTGGCAGTAGTGTTTTTCAATTTTAGTGATAAATCTTGTGTGGCGCCAGGTGTCACCTTTAGATCATAATAACTTGCTTCTGACTGCTGGTTATCTGGTAAAATGGCTTGTGCATCAAAAGATACCTTGTTTGAATCTGCGAATATGTTTGTAGACAAATAGAATAAAGCAAAGAATACTATACCAACAAAAAAGAGGGGAAAGCTTCTTCCCCACCCTTTTTGAACATTATGCTGGAGCATCAGACAACACCCAAGTCAAATCAGCTGTATAGCTTTGTGCTTCTACTCCAGCTCGTGGTACATGAAGCTTCACGCTTTCATTATGTCCATCTTCTCCTTCAAAAACTGCAGCAAAAGCTCCAGCTCCCTGTCCTTCTTTAGCAAGCATCACATCTTGATAAGCTTCATTTAAATCAAATGTTTGATTGGCTAATTTAGGAGCTTCAGAAGTATTGTCTTTAGTTACTACCCGGCCATTTGTCAAAGACATCTTCGCTCCAGTTAATTTTTTTCCATTTTCTCCAATAAATGGAGAAATGGTAACTCCCAATGTCCAGCCTTTTGCTCCTCCACGAGTATCGTTTACTTGTACATGCGGTTTTTTATTCAATGCATAGTAATCCGTATCTCCCTGTTGGATTTCTTGTTTACCAAATGTGATATTAGATGCAAAGGGAATCGATAAAGAACCAACGTCTCCTGTACTTGGATCATCATCGTGTGTGTCATCTGGCACAACTGGTGTGACATCTGTTCCAGATCCTTCCGTCAAAGTAACGTCTGTCTTATTAGTTGTCCCTGATATCATATCTGCAGAAACCATACTTCCCGAAGCAGTTACTGCTAACAAACCTAACGCAGCAGTTGTGATCATTGTTTTCTTCATTTTATAATTCCTCCTAAATAATAATAGATCTAATTTGATCCAAAATAATTTTGACACGTCCAGTACTTTTTATCCAGTTCAACTATTTTCCCAAATAAAGAAAAAAATTAGAAAACAAATGAGATAATTCAATCAAAAAGGGACTGTGACATGTAGTGTCACAGTCCCTTTTTCCGAATAAACGGTGTTCTCTTGCCAACTCCTCGGTCACAAGTCACAATATTCAACAAACATGAGAAGCTGTTTTTTGAAATTGTTCCTTGTGACTCGAAGATGAACGGGAGGCTCACGACCTCTTGGAAAACGGTGTTCAAAAGCTTGCATCTGCGGTAATAAGTCCAGCCAAGTTAAAAACATAAGAAGCTATTTTTACTTGGCTGTTCTTATTACTTGATGCAGGACAGTTTTTTCACAATCTCTCAATAAACGGTGTTCAATCAGCTGTCCCTCGGTGTTAGCTCAAAAACGGCAAAATATGAAAAACTATTTTTCCGTTTGTTTCTCTAATACTCAGGACAAAACGCTGATTTCACAACCTCTTTTTCTTTTTTCAATTGATAAATCGTTTTCTCGAACAAACGCCAGTTTCTTTCGGTAGGTATATTTTTCATTAACAGTAATGGCGTTTTTCCAGTGTCGATGTAGTAATTAGAAATAACCAAATCTACTTCAGTTATATTTGTCCTGTAATCATAAAAAGCAAAAACATAAGAATGCCCAAAATACAGATTAATTTTATTCATTAACCATAACCGATGCGTATGGTGTAAATCATCTTGTATTAAAATCTTAATCGGTTTAACATTTGTTAAAAATAAATCATAATAATCTAACACATAATAATAATCCAAAAATAATTGTGCCCAGTTTTCTAATTTCTTTGATACGTCCAAATCCGCATTTGCTTGTAATTCTTTTTTGAGTTTTTCCATTATGTGATAAGTTCGAGGTTCTTCTTCTTTCATTTCTTCGATATACGAACGATTAAAAAAAAGATCTGGATTACCATAAAATAGATAACTTCTTTCATGAAATGCAATAAAATTGAATATGAGTTCTGGATCCTTTATATCTAAAGAAAAACGGAACATGCTTTGTAAAACTTTCTCCAAATTCTCAACTGCTCGATAAGAACAAGTATTTTGTCGCTGATGTGCATATGCATGACTATTTTCATATATTGCATTTCCATCAATTACTCCAAAAGAATAAATTATTCGATAAAGGAAACACAGTTCATCGCTGTTAAAAGAAAGATTGATTTGTTTTGACCACTTCTTCAAAAGATTAAAATGCGGATCATCTGAGATAACTGATTTATATTCATTATCTACTCGTACTTTTCTAAATGAACTTCTTTCTATATTAATGGCTAACCAAAAAGAAAATACACGTTTTTGAAAAATAGTTAACGTAATATCATAAATCCCCTCAAAAGCAACTATATACTTCTCTATTTCCTTTTGTTCGATATGAAATGGCCACTTATCACTACTTTCACGTGTAGAATTCCAATAGAAATAATAAAAAAAGCTACGAATGTTTGCCTCTGATGCATTCAATTCTAACTGAAATGGATGAAATGTTATATGATAACGCCTAAAATATGGAATTAAGAGCTTCGCATATCTGAAAACAGTAGATACACTAGTAAATTGCTCTTTAGCAAAATCTTTTAGAACACTTCTAGGATATTTATACATAAAATCAATCAAATGATAATTATAAGAAGCTTTATAAAAATGAAGATAAATATTATAAATAGGAAAATCTTTCTCTTTTTTTATGAAAAAGCGTTTATTATCTTCATTTTTCAGAAGGATATTACCATTATATTGCTTAAATAAATCCTCTAGTTCTTCTATATAGTGTAAGACTGACTTCTCCGTAACATTAAGTAAATTTCTAAGTTCTTCCATTGCACACCAATTGTCTTTTTCTAACAAATAATCTAATAAAACTACTTTTTTGAAAGATGTTTTAGTTAAAAAAGTTTGCATCATTTCACCTCAATAAGTTACTTTTGTTTATTTTAATCAAAGAATAAACTTCTCTCGTTCGACTATAACTGATCGAACAAAAGAAGCCTTTTAATAAATATAATCTCACTTACATACATAGGCTAGTTATTTGCTTCTAGCTTATGATAAGTATATAAACGGATATCGATTTCATAATTGTTTTATCTTAAACATCATAGCTGTAATTGTTTTTATTTTTACATGAAGAATTATTATAATCTAGTTTAATTTTTTTCTGAAATATAGAATAAAAATAAAAACATCTTTTCATTTTGAGTTATTAATGGAGATGTAAATGATTAACAATATGTAATTTAATTTTTTATTCCTGCATTAAAATAATTTGATTGGTAAATAAAAACAAACGTAAATTCGTTATTTTAATTCCTATTTATTGTGAACATATCCAATTTTTATCACATAGATATTTGTATAAACATTTTATGAATGCGCTTGTATTTAATTTAGAAAGTGTTACTATCTATTTAGGCAAATTTTTGCTAATATTTTGTTTTTTTATTTACCATCTGTAGAAATCATTTAATGATTTCTATCTTCTCCTTCCAACTTTTCTGATGATGCATCATGAATTAACAGTGCATTATCCATCTTTTCCATGTTAAAAGAACTAAGAATCAAGATAACGTCTTGATTCTTAGTTCTTTTATTCCTTCTAGAAAATAATTGTTAGCAATATAGTTTATATTTGTAAATACTAAATCAGTAGCTTCTAGTTGCTTTCCTGCTTAATAGTTCATATTACTCAATGTAAAAAATAATTGATTGTGGACATTGCTCATCCACTTTGTATCCACAACTTTCTTTATAATAGGTATGATAATCACTCTCTACCATATTAATTAACTCTTTTCCCCCGCAAAATTCTTCAATGTCTAAATTAATAAATTCCTCTAAAAGGGAAAGCTTAGAGTCAATCGAAAGCATTTTAGGTAACATAGTCCAAAAGTCATTATCATCGTTTTTACGTAGTGTATAATATGTTTGCTTTTCTAGATTTAATACATAATTATATGCATCATAATCTCCCTTTTTTTCAAAAAAATTTTTCATATTTAAAAATCTACTCACAAATTTTTTCTTGAAACTATTCATTTTCTCACCTCTATTTATTCTTTTTCTTGTCCATAGCATAACTTTTGAATAGAGTAACTAAATTCAAAAGCTATTATAGTATAAAAATACACTTTTTGTTGTTCAAATTTTTCATCTAATTTGTGCAGTAATTTTGAACTCTATATTTTTTAATATTTAATGCTTAAGCTATCATTTATAAAAAAAGTCTAGACGATAATTAAAATAACAAAAAAGGCTGTGACACGTCTTTTGTCATAGTCCCTTCTAGCATTATATTACTATTATTTATTCACTGCATCTTCTTAAGAATAAAACATACTTGATCGTTTGTTTCTTTACTAACAGCCTTCTTTACTTGGTTCCTACGATCCTTAATTTTATCTAAGCTGATTGCTGCTTGTAACCATAAAACTTCGATCAGAACATACATCCTAGTATTGTCGTCTCGCTCATGTTCTGTATAACAAAGAGGATAAATCCAAAGCGATTTCTTTCCAAGAAGCTCTCAGTTAACGACCTCGCCCATCTCTTTTTTACCACGAATATTAAAAAGCTCCTCCTCTTAAACACCGTTTATCATATGAAGTATTTTTTATTTAAATTGATTCACCTATTAGGAAAAAGTAAGGTTAACACACGTAATCACTACCTTATTGAATAACTGAAGCAATATACTTTGCATAAGCTGTACGTCCACTTTCATTCAAATGGGTTTCATCATCATAAAAAAATTCAGGATGGTTTTTGCTCTCACTATACCAATCGATCATCGTTATATTAGAATACTGATTTGGCAATGTAGCTAATGTGGCATTTATCGTATCTTGCCAGCCAGTTGGAGCTTTTATATTTACCCAGTATACTTTTTTATCTTTCAGCAAAGACATTGTTTGTTCTATAGCTTCATCTGTTATCACACCATTGGTTCCTAACCCGATCACTATTTGTTGGTAAGAAACTAAATCTTTATGCTCCTTTAAGATTTCTGGTAACGCAGTGATTTGTCTTGATTCTTTTGCATCTACCAATGCTTCTTTTTTAAATGTCTCTTTCAGTTCCTGATACGCCCCCAGCATAACAGAATCACCGATAAATAATATTTTCTTCTCTTGTGACAACAGATTTTCTCCTGCATTTGCTTTACTAGAGTTTTCTTTTAATAAACTTTGCAACTGATTTTGGTCAGCGGTCAGTCGATTTGCAGGAGCACGTAATACCAGTACAGAAACTCCGATTATCATTAGTGCCATAGCTGTCCAAATTTTGGGTGATCTCATCTTCTGCACTCCTTTTCTAAAGCAAGTAATCATGAGTAATGTACATAAAAACACAGTGAATAGACCTGCGATATCCAAATATTTCCAATGATGATGTTTGAATAGATTTGTCAGAGCAATCAATACTGGGAAATGCACCAAATAAAGTTCATAACTGATTTTTCCTACAAAAGAAAGTTTTGTACTAGCGATTTTGGTCTTTTTTGCAATGTTCATATCATCGACACTGGCTAACAATAGAGCAAAACAAATACTGATCAGTAGTTCATTTAGTGTATAAGGAAAAATCGGGAACAGAATCAGACAAAGACTAGCTAGTAATAAAAGCCAGATTTTACTAAAAGTGTTTTGTTCAAAGAAACGGCCAATAGTTATTCGATTAAAATACCCCCAAACTCCTAATAAAAATGGAAAAAGTTTAGCTATCGTATGATAATATGCCTTAGTTGAAGGTAAAAACAAACTAAAAAGAATAGAAACAAAAATCAATGTATAGATTAAGTAAAACACTTGTTTTCTTCTCATACGCTTAATGACAATAAACAAAAATGGCCATATCAAATAGAATTGTAGTTCAACTGAAAGCGACCAATAATGTTTAAATAAAGAAGCATTAAAGTAAGAGTCAAAATAAGATACTCCTTGATTCAGCTGCCACCAATTGTTATAGCCAAAAATCAAACTGGGTAGCTCACTACGAATATTTCCAATCAATCGAATGTTGCTAATCCCTAGTATGAAAATGAATACGACCAAAGAAAACAGTAAAAATGGATAAATACGTTTGATACGCTTATAGTAAAAATGTAAAAAACTGAATTGTCTGTTTTTTTCATCTCTTATCGTATTTTTAGCCATTAAAAAACCAGAAACCACAAAAAAGATCGTTACTCCTTGCAATCCGCCTGGCAGCAAACTATTTGGCAAATGATAAAATATCACTGCTAAAACAGCAATGCCTCTAAAACAATCAATTTCCTTTGAATATATTTTTTTCATGTATCATCAACCTCCTTCTCTTCATGCATGTTTTAATCAAACATATTCTTCCGTATCGATTTTTTCATTTTTCTATTCGTTTCACCTTGTTTTGTAAATTAACAGTTAAAAGTATCTAAAATGTATCTTTGCCCCATCAGTTCTCGTTGATCACAAAAAATATGAACATAAAATATCCGATTAATTATTTGTGCGACAAAAAAAGGTTGCGACACAAGCCATGTCACAACCTTTTTATATTAGGCAAAATAATTTTAATAAAGGTTAATCAAAAATTCCCATAAATTAGTCTTCTGTTTTTAATCCAATGATTTCTTCTGCTAATCCATTGATTACTGGATCTTGCAAATAATTCTTTAATGTCACAATTTTCATGTTAGGATGTGCTTTTCTAGTCCGTTCCTCCAAATCTTGATGTACGATCACCAAATCACTATCTTCTGGTACCTCTTCAATTCGATAATTTTTTATCTCAACATCAGTAATACCTGCTTTTTGCAATTTTTTCTTGAATATTGTTGCGCCCATTGCGCTGCTTCCCATTCCTGCATCACAAGCAAAGGAAATTTTATTCATCTCTTTTTTCTCGGTACATATTTCTCTAGCATTTTCTTCTTTTAATAATTTTCTTCCTTCTGATTTCATCGTTTTCGATTTTTGAACTGATAGTTCAAAATTTCTGTCTTCATCTGTTGATTTATCTGCTTTTAAAATTACTGATGTTACAAAAAAGGAAACCAGTGTTGCTGTGACCACTCCCGCCATGACACCCAAAAAATTTCCCCGAGGCGTTAGAGCTAAATAAGAAAAAATAGAACCTGGACTTGGACCTGCTACCAGGCCCGCATCAAATAATTCAAAAGTGATGATTCCTGTCATTCCACCAGCAATCATAGATAATATAGTGAGTGGTTTCATTAATACATATGGAAAATAAATCTCATGTATTCCGCCGAAAAAATGGATGATGATTGCACCTGGTGCTGTCTGTTTTGCTGCCTTTTTACCAAATAAAGAATAAGCTAACAATAGTCCTAAGCCAGGGCCAGGATTTGATGCTACCATGAAATAAATTGATCTGCCTGCCTCTAATGTTTGTTGCATACCTAATGGATAATAAACACCTTGGTCAATAACATTATTTAAAAATAAGACTTTTGCCGGTTCGTTGATTAAGGACAGTATCGGTAAAAAACCAGTTGAAACTAATGCTTCAATTGCACTCGTTACAAATTGATTAGCTGATTGGATTATTGGTCCAACTACCAGATAAGAAAGGCACATCAGTATGAAACCAATAATTCCTATAGAAAAATTATTGACGACCATTTCAAAACCAGCAGGAACTTTCCCATCTAAAAAATTATCTGTTTTTTTCATCATCCACCCACCAAGTGGCCCCATAATCATTGCTCCCATGAACATTGGTATGTCAGCACCAATAATCAAACCTATTGTTCCGATTGTACCTAAAACAGCTCCACGTGTACCACCAACCATCCGACCACCAGTATAGGCAAGTAGTAACGGCAATAGATAGCTGACTGTCGGACTTACGAGTTCATTCAGAGATTCATTTGGGAACCACCCAGTTGGAATGAATAATGCAGTAACAATTCCCCATGCAATAAATGCGCCTATATTTGGCAATACCATATTTGTTAAGAAACCGCCAATCGCTTGAACTTTAGCTCGCATGGAGACTCGTTTTTTTTTGTTTGCTACCTCCATTTTCTTCTCTCCTTTACTTCTTTATCAAATCTAACAATGCTTTTTCTGTCTTCACATCGAATAATTTTTGATACATTTTTTCATCACTCAGCAATTCTCCAAGATTGGCCATTAAGTCTAAATGTCCCTTTGGCGAATCAGAAGAAAAGGTAAAGAAGAATTTTACTGGTTCTTCACTTGGGAACATGACTGGCTTATCTAAACATAAAAAGCTCATCCCGACCCCTTTGCTCCCAAATTCTGGACGCGCATGAGGCATTGCTACTAGTGGCAGTAATATAATATAATTTCCGTTATCCAACACATTTTGTATCATCGCTTGTACATAGCTTTCCTCTATTATTCCCTTTCCTATCAAAGGACGCGCACTTACTCGGATTGCCTCTTGCCATGAATCGATCGCATCCATAAACATTGTATTTCCTGACAATTGTTCTTTTAGCATATTCTCCTCCTCTAAATCTGGGACTCATAAGCAGCGACAACTTCATTCAGCAGCTTACCTTCCAAACGAGAAATCTTTTTAATCGTTGCTTTCAACCCATCATTTACAATCATTCGACGTAGTTGTTCAGCTTCTGGATCAGCAAGATTCCGATAATGATATCCCGCAGCAATTACTTTTATTCCTGCATCGTAAGGTAAATGATATGAATCTAGTTTTACTATGGGAGCAATTAAACGATCATTAGGGCCTAATTTTCGAATAGGGGAACTTCCTACACGAGTAATTTCATCGGAGAGTTTCTGATTCCCATGACGGTTTAATGTTTTTTCCACAAAAGATGTTAATTCTTCTCTAGAAAAATGATATTTTTGTACAAAGTACTCTATATTCTCCATTAAAAATTGCTTGACTAGATTGAAAATCTCCATATTTTGGATTGCTTCTTGAATCGTCTTATATCCTTTCAGTGCGCCTAAATAAGCTACTGCCGCATGAGCAGCATTAACGATATAAAGCTTTCGCTCAATGTAAGGCTCCATATCATCAACCAAATTTACATTTTTCATATCAAAAGATGTAGTTGGATCTAACTGCTGTCGATCCATTATCCATTCATAATAAGGTTCGACAACAGAGATCATTTTTCCTCCAAGAACTTTTCCTAAAGATTGTCGATCGATTGCCGTATTCACAAAATATGCATATTCATCAAAATTCTCTTGTTCTTTTTCTGACAGCAAAGAATAAATTTCTTTTTTCAACACATCACTTGCATTTATCACATTTTCATTAGCTACGATATTGATGCTATGCTTTTGTTCAAATCGCTTACTTAAGGCTTGCGCAATGATCGGTGCAATTTTTACTAAATTTATTGCGCCAACAGATGTTGTTAAGATATCTGCATTTTTTGTTGCTGTAATCACCTCTTCTAGCTCGGATAAACTATTCAGTGCCACAACATGATCAATGAAATCACTCCTGTTCATTTCATCAATAATTTCGATAGTATAACCCTTATCTTGATTTAATTGATGGATCAATTCAGGATTCGTATCAATAAAACATAGATCGAATCCATTCTGATGTAGAATTTGTCCAATAAGCCCTCTGCCGATGTTCCCTGCTCCAAAATGTACCGCTTTCATTTTTCACCTACTCTAAGTTAGCATGGTATTGCCACAACTTTGACATATCAATTGCTTTTTCTTCTATCATCACTAAAGCAATACTATCTCCTAACAAAAGAACACTTTGTTCAAACAGGCTAGTCATTGGCTGTATAGAAGAAATTTCCTCTGGTAACGCTAATTTTGTTTGTACGGGTATACGAATAAAAAGATCTGAATATTCTTTCATTGTGCTGTCTGGGTTTGATCCTATATGGGCAACTTGGGACCCAAATTCCTTTGCTTTTTTTGCAATAGTTAGTGGGAAAGCACTTTCCCCACTACCAGAACCAACAATCAATAAATCTTTATCTGTAATTGCCGGTTCAGTGATTTGTCCTACGACTACTGTCTGAATTCCTAGATGCCCTAAGCGTTTTGCCATTCCTTCTAGCGCTAACAGTACTCTGCCAACCCCCACGAAAAAAACTCGTTCCGCTTTTTCAATTTTCTTTATCAATTGTTCCACATCTTTTGAAGAAATACGGTCTAATGTTTCAGTAATTTCTCTTACAATATTTTGTTTCGCCGCCTTATAACTCAACTATTTCCCCTCCATTTCTATTATTCAGGACCACTACATCTATTGATTTTTCCTAACTGATTGCTTCATCGCTTGATAAAGTAGTTTTTGATTTTCTGCTAATGTATTTCCTTTAAGAAACAAACTTGTACTTCCTAATACCAGATTTGTTGCGCCTGCATCTAATAATCCCGGGATCGTTTCTAACGATACCCGTCCATCCACTTGGATATCTACTGCTAACTCTTTCTCATTTACTAACTGGCAAAGATCTGTAATTTTTTTTAGCGCGTAAGAAATTTGTTTTTCTGACTTGTTTGTTGCAAAACCTGGATTAATCAGCATCAAACAAATCCTATCAATCTCGGGTAAAATATATTGTAATACATTTAACGGAGTTGCTGGATTCAAAGCTATCCCTACTTTTGTTCCAGAATTCTTGATGAGCTGGATATATCGATCAATATGGAGGCTTGTTTCATAATGAAAAGTAATGCTCTCTACGCCAATTTTCAACATTTCTCCAATAAAAAATTCGTTATCCTTAGCCATGATGTGTACATCAAAATTCATTGAAGTGATTTCTCTAATTCTTTTGATTGTTTCGATCCCTAAAGGCATACTGGGACTAAAAGAACCGTCAATCACGTCAATATGCAAGGAATCCATCCCAATACTTTCTAGTTCTTGGATGCTTCCTTCCAAATTTGCTAGATCCCCACACATAAGTGAAGGCGACAAAATAATTTTTTTCTCCATACATTCCCTCCTTTAATTACTCCCTCATTGTAACCGCTTAACAAATACTAGCCAACATAAAACTGCATAAAAATATTTTGTTTTTGCTTGTTTATGCCGTTTTAGTGTATTAAAAACGGAAATTATTGACATAAAAACGCATAAATGACATGATAAACAAGAATAAATAAGAAGGAGCACGCAACATGTTGAAATTAGAACGTCATCAAAAAATTCTAGATTTATTAAACGCAGAACAAAAAGTTATCGCTAGTGATTTAAGTCAACGTTTCAATGTATCCGAAGACACGATTCGACGAGATTTGAAAGATTTGGATAGCCAAGGTCTCTTAAAAAGAGTACACAGCGGCGCTTTACGTGTTGGTCCGCCAATTACCAATTTTAACTACCGAGAAACTGTAGCTAGCGAACAAAAAACTGCATTAGCTCATAAAGCCCTCCCTTTTTTAAAAGAAGAATCTGTCATCATCATTGATGGAAGTACAACTAACTTGGCTTTAGCAAAAGAAATCCCACAAGATTTTCGTGCAACAATCATTACCAATAGCCCGCCGATTGCCATAGCATTAGCACAGCATCCTAATTTGGAAATTATCAATATTGGCGGTACTTTTTATAAACAATCTATGATCAATATTGGGGTACAAGCTTATAAGCAACTACAAAACATTCGAGCCGACCTTTATATTATGGGTATTTATAACATAGATCTAGATGTTGGAACGAGCGTGCCAACTATGCAAGAATCCGACATTAAACGTGAGATGATACGTATTTCTACTGAAGTACTTGGGATGATAACTAATGATAAATTCGGCACCATCAGTAATCATATCGTCGGTCCAATTGAAGACCTTACCTATCTTATTTCAGAAGAAATTCCTGAAAAGGTTCGTAAAGAATACAATAAACAAAAAATCGTTTTGATTGATTAAGCGAAAACTATTGGTAACTACTAAAGCAACAGATATAAAAAATCTAAAAAAGAAACACGCAATAAAGTTTTGAAATAAACTTTATTGCGTGTTTCTTTTTTTGTTTATTATCACTTGACTAGCACCACGTATAACATACTATAGCAATCATCATCCCACTTCTTTGTCTTTTGAAATACTACGTTATTTCTTTTTATTAACAAAAAACAATAGCACTAAACAGACCAAAATAGTTATGACTCTCAACACGGGAGTAAACAGCAATGCTATCATTAAATTAGCAAGTTCACTGACGATTGAGGAATTTGATTCGTATAATACAAATAAAGGTTCTGCAAATAAATTCACATGTCTATAAACAAATTCTGTAAATAAATATACGGTTAAGCCTAAACCAATTATGGTGATATTTTTTTTAGATTTTGACATTTTTTCTCTCCTATAATAATTTTTTTCAGTTATTCATTTCCTTTTTTATAAAAAATGTAGATTGTTTTGAAGTAATAATATGCTGTAGTTTCAAGAAAATTTACAGGAAATTTGATAACTGATATTATTTACTTTTTGACCACCATATACATGACTTTTATTTTTGTTTCTTTTTTAGAATCAAATGTGATTAAATAGAAAATTTTACAATAATATGCACATATAAATAATAAGATGATATAATCAACAAAGAAAATGTGAATTTTTTCACTATATTTTATCACATGAAAATTCATTAAGAAAGTAGGAATCGAAGTATTATGCACACACCAGAAGAAATTATGGAACTCAGTATTCATCTTGGAACAAAAAAAATACATAAACCTATCTTAGCTAAACTGATTTTAGGTTTTATCGGAGGAGCCATGATTTCTCTAGGTTATTTGGCATACGTACGAGTCTCTGCTTCTATCCCAGAATCTATGGCTAGCTTGACTAGTTTAGTTGGTGCCTCGGTTTTTCCTATCGGCCTGCTGGTCATCCTTCTTGGCGGTGGTGAATTGATCACCGGAAATATGATGGCTGTGGCGATTGCCTTTATGGATAAAAAAGTCACATTCTCACAGCTGGTTAAGAATTGGTCAGTGATTACTTTTGCAAATATTATTGGTGCAATTTTCGTTGCCTATTTCTTTGGACACTTTGTTGGTTTAACTCATTCAGGTGTCTATCTCGACCAAGTGATTCATATTGCTGATCATAAAATCGCTGTTTCTTGGTGGCAAGCATTAGGCTCCGGAATAGGTTGTAATTGGTTTGTCGGTTTAGCGTTATGGTTATCATATGGAGCAAAAGATGCGGCCGGCAAAGTACTAACGATTTGGTTTCCAGTCATGATTTTTGTGGCAATCGGTTTCCAGCATAGTGTGGCCAACTGTTTTGTGATACCTGCTGCCATATTTGAAGGTCAAGCGACTTGGTTAGAATTTCTCTCGAATTTTATCCCCGTTTATATTGGAAATATCATCGGCGGAGCTATTTTTGTTTCAGGTTTTTATTACGTTAGTTATAAGCATCATTAAGATTGAAGGTAATGTTCATTCGAGCATTACCTTCAATCTCTTTATATACTATTTATATTTTAAGAACAATAGCCTTTTATTATATATATTATTCAAATTAGTTATATCGAGTGAAAAAAACTTTCAAATTGATTCTTTTTATTTATCATAAAGATATAGATACATAATCATTTTCACTTACATATATTTGAATATTAACTAAAAACAGCAAGAAAGAAGAGGATCAAATGTATTATGTAGAAGTAAAAACAAAAGGCGTCAAAAACAAACAATATGTGAAAGGTATCAGTAACGAATATCCTTTACTTGGTTCATGGAAAGAAGCTGCTCCTTTTTCCAAACCATGTGCCATAAAAATAAAGAACGAGCTAGAAAAAGAACTGACTTGTGGCAAAGCTGTTGTAGATATCATCGAAAAGTAAATCCAATGTATAGAAAGGAAGATCACACATGAAAAGCGACGTACAAATTGCTAAGATTATAGAATTAGAAGAAGAAGACGCAGTGTTGACAATTGAAAAAAAAATAAATGTTTGTATACCATATGATTATTTCAATATGTATCCTGGAATTGGAGATCTCGTAGAGCTATATCAAGATGAATCAAATATACTTGTCATTCATCATGAAATATAGAGACTTATAAAATTGTTTATTTTTATAATGTATCAGTATAGAAAGGAAATAAAACATGGATTATACTGTTGAATTTGACAGTGAACTACTTAAGCAATTTCCACAAGAAGAACATTTCATGTATAAAGAAGCAATTTCCCACAAAGTGACAGAGTATTTGGAGCATAATTTTTTTCGTATAAAGCCAGTGCGTACTCGTTCGGCAAAAGGAATATACGAGATGAAAGTCAAAATTAATAAAAAAAATTATCGCATAGCATTTGCTTTAAAAAAAAATCATGTGTTCATTTTTTATATTAGTTCGAATTTGCAAAAAATTGTATTTGATAAAGAGGTGAGTACAAAAATAAAATAGCTGAGCATTGGAGGATAGATTGAGTGATACTAAGTCTATCCTCTTGTTTTTCTAAAGAACTAAGCTAGAATTTTTTCTTTTGTACGTTATTATATGTTATTTGTCATTACCAAAAAGCACCTTTTTTCTTCTAGTATCTATGACATAAGAAATACCACCCATTTCCTTTACTTGAACAAATCCTACTGATTCATAAAATTTTTTAATAATATAAGTCTTTGATTATTTAGTCTATCTCTTACAATTCTCCTGTAAAAATTCACTCGATTCCTTAGAATTCAGCTTTTCTTTTAAGATATAAGCTTTTTGATATACAAAAAAGGTTGTGATAAGATTTTTTCACAACCTCTAATTCATTTTAACAAGTATTAATTTTGGAGTTTCTACACTTGATCCAGGATTTCTATTGCCCGTAGTATGCATACTTTCCATGTTTGCGAAAATAATGTTTATCTAGTAAATATTGCGGGATTTCACATATATTGGGGTTGATCAGCTCGTTTTCTTTGGCCATCAGACAAATTTCATCTAAGATCAAACTGTTTTCTACTGCTTTCATAGGTGAATCCCCCCATGTGAACGGTCCATGTCCATAGACAAGTACTCCAGGGACTTCGTTTGGATCTAATTTTCTTTCCTTAAACGTCTCGACAATCACATTCCCTGTATGAACTTCGTAAGCTTCTCTTACTTCTTCTTTCGTTAATTGGCGTGTACAAGGAACCTTACCATAAAAAGCATCAGCATGAGTCGTGCCATAAGCTGGCAAATCGCGTCCTGCTTGCGCCCATATGACGGAGTGCGTGGAATGAGTATGAGTAATAGCAGTTATATCTTCAAAAGTTTGATACAAAACAACATGTGTGGGGAGATCTGAAGATGGTTTTAAGCTATCTTCTTCTATTATATTTCCCGACAAATCTGTTACCACCATTTGATCTGCTTGCATGCATTCATATCTGACACCGCTTGGCTTAATGACGATGACTCCTAGCTCACGGTCCACTTCACTCACATTGCCCCAAGTCAATTTGACTAATCCGTATCGCGGCAAAGCCAGATTTGCTTCAAGGACACGTTGCTTCATTGCTGCAATTTTTTCTTCACAAGACATCATAGCCAGCCTCCTTCAATTTAGAACTTAAGTAGTCTTTTGCCTGCTGGATTTCTCTTCGAAAGTCTTGGCTTTTTTCACTCCACATTTCAATCAGAAATGTTCCATCATAATCTAGACGTTTCAAATGTCTTAATAATCCAAGAAAATCAACACAACCGCTACCAAAAGGAACATCACGAAACTGGCCTGAATATTCTTTTGTTACAGGGTAAGTATCTTTTAAGTGGATAGCAGTGATATAATCGATCCCTTTCTCAAGTTCTCGAGCCGGATTATTTTCCGGCCATGCGGACAAATTGCCTAGGTCTGGATATACTTGTAGAAAAGGGGAATGAATCTGTTCTTTGATTTCTAAAAATTTTGAAATGGAGTTCATAAATGGATCATCCATGATTTCCACGGAAAGAATGATGCCATATTTAGAAGCTTCCTTTACGCTTTCTTTTATTCCTTCGATAAAGTCTTCTCTGGAATTCATTGATTTCTCTTCATAATAAACATCGTATCCAGCTATTTGGATTACTTTGACGCTTAGATTATGCGCCAAATGGATTGCTTTTTTCATTAGTTGTTTCGCTGCTTTTTTCTTTTCTGGATCAGCAGAACCAAACGGAAATCGCCGATGCGCACTTAAACAAATCGAATGGATACGTACACCGGAGCTGAACATCTCTTCTCTCAGCTCAGCTATCTTTTCTTCAGACCAATCTAATCGTGCTAACCGCTCATCCGTCTCATCAATCGACATCTCGATAAAATCGAAGTCCATTTCTTTTACAAGGGAAAAACGTTCTTTCCATGAAATATCTTTGGGTAATGCTTTTTCATAAATCCCAATTTGAGCCATTTCCTTACCCCCAGATACGAATGATCTCATCTTTGAAGTTTTGTGCGGCCTTCATCGGATCATTTGCTGCTGTAATACCACGACCAGTGATAAAGGTATACACATCGATCCCTTCAAATAAGTGTAATGTGTGTGGATTTAATCCACCAGTTACAGAAACATTAAAGCCTAGTTCAATCAGTTTTTTGATCTTCGATAAATCTTTTTCACCCCAAGTTTCACCAGATAACAGCGCATCACGGCTTTGATGGTAGATTACCTGCCGGATACCGATGTTATGCCAATCCATGGCTTGTTCAAAAGTCCAATTGCCGTAGAGTTCTACTTGCAATTCACCTATTTCTTTTTGTGCTGCCTCCATAGTTGGAATCGTTGCACAACAAATGACTGTCATCCAGTCTGCTCCTGCTTTTGCAACATTACTCGCCACTGTTCCTCCAGCGTCTGCACATTTCGTATCAGCGACTAGTTTTTTATCTGGGAACATACTGCGAATACAGCGAATCGCTTTTTGTCCTTCCTGTAAGCAAAGAATTGTGCCCACTTCAATAATATCTACTACATCACCAACTTTCATAACATCTCCTAATGCATGTTCTAAGTCATTGTGATCTAACGCAATTTGCAAATTCGGCCTGCTCATCTTAGTTCCTTCCTTTACTTGTTTTTTTGGTACCACTTTGTTTCAGCAAATTTTTCACTGATTTCTTTGGCTGACATCACATTTTTGATACCGATAACTGTAACTCCTTTTTTCTCTGCCTGAGTAAACATATTCAAAAAATTGACTGGCGTAAAAACTACATCGTATTGGCCAGCTGAACTTTTTCCCTCTGAAATGGCACAATGATGGATTTTGGTAATTGGTACGTTTAGTTCTTTCATTGCTTTTTCCACACTTCTCATCATCATCAAGCTTGTTCCTGATCCATTTGCACACGATACTAAAATTCTCATCTTAATCCCTCCATTATGAGTGTTGTCTAATCAGATTTTCTTTTATACTCTCTGCTTTTCTGCATATGTGTCATAGTCTTCTACAATCAAAAAATAACCATCAGGATTTTTCCGATATTGTAACTGCGGAATAGCCAATAAACCAATGACAACTACGGCAATTCCAGCATAACCTAGGACTTTCATGATTACTGTAAACAATGGCCAAGCTGTTGCCCAGTCGAACATCCCGATATAACCACCGTATGTTGACATCCCAATCCATGTAGCGAATAATGCTGAACCGCCTACTTGTATGATTCCTGAAAGAAACGGGAACAGGCAAGCGGCTTTGAATCCACCTCGGTTATTGGCATAAACTGCTATAACGGCATTATCAAAGAACAACGGAATGAAACCGGCTATGACGATCGTTGGTGATTTCAATAAAATCAGTAAACCAATCATCAAAAACTGTCCCAAAGCACCAAACAAGAACCCAATCGTTACCGCATTTGGCGAACCAAAGCCAAAAGTAGCAGCTACGTCAATTCCTGGAACAGCTCCTGGTAAAATCGTGTTTGAGATTCCTTGGAAAGATTGAGTTAGTTCATCGACGAATGTCCGAACACCTAATTGCAAGATCGCCAGATA
The DNA here is from genome assembly GCF_050555565.1 of Enterococcus sp. MSG3290. Classification (NCBI taxonomy): domain Bacteria; kingdom Bacillati; phylum Bacillota; class Bacilli; order Lactobacillales; family Enterococcaceae; genus Enterococcus; species Enterococcus sp. MSG3290. The sequence goes on from NZ_CP187862.1 coordinate 1,781,769, forward strand.
TACCGCAAAATTTAAAGAAGTCGTCATAATGTAGAATAAGAAACTCTGCCCTTCTTGCATGAATTGCGCTTGAATCAAATAATCTTTGCCTAGTACAATCAGAATGATCCCAAAGAAAAATAGCATGAGTAACGAAGTAGCAACCATATTCTCATTGAAAATCGACAAGAATCCTGGTAATTTGATATCTTCGATTTTTTTGTCTTGCTTGATTGATCTATTTTTCTTTTCATCCCGCTTTTTCATCCACTCAGCTAATTTTGCAAATATAAAGATTCCGAACATTTGCTGATGTGCCACTGCAAATCCGGCACCTTCTGTCAATTCCTGCGTGATTCCTACTGTTAAGTTAGAAGCTACTGCCCAATAACAACCTAAAATCAGTCCCATAAAAATCAATACTTGTATCCTACCTAGATCAGGAAAGCAAAACAGTAAAATCCAAAAAGCGGTAGCTGCTTGTTGAACCTGAACGTTTCCGGTAGTGAAAACGGAACGCAGTTTCGTATATTTCTGAAAACGGACTAATAAGATATTTAAAACAAATGCAATCAGTAATAAAATCATCACATCTCCAAAGGTACGGCCAAATGTCTCCATTAATCCAGCATCCACAGCATTTTGTCCAAAATAAGGATCTGTAACCATGGCATCCAAATTGAACCGTTCCTTTAGTCCAACCAAGATTGGCCGAAAATTATTGACCAAACCACCAGAGCCAACAGTCAAAATAAAGTAACCGACCGTTGCCTTTAAGAATCCAGCGATGCATTCATGAAGCGGGCGTTTCAGCAAAATATAGCCTAATAACACTATAAAACCAATCAGGTATGCTGGCTGCGTCAAGATATTTGTTGCAAAATACGTCCAAATGCTTAACAAAAATTCCCCCATCTTTTTTCTCCTCTATCAATTAATTATATTCTGCCATCACAACTTGGTAATCATCGATGGAGTTCGTAGAGATGAGACGCTCAACCAATCCATCTGTCATTAATAATTCGGATAATTTTTGGATATTTTCTAGATGTTCTTCTGGATCTTTTGCTGCGAGTGTAAAAAACAAACTAGCCGTTTTCTCCTCATTCTCCCCTTCACTTTCAAAACGGATTGGCTGTTTCAACTTGGTAAATGAAATAGCCGTTCCAAAAACACCATCACTTTTTTCTGAAGAATGTGGCATTGCTACTTGAGGTGCAATCACAATATAAGGACCGTATTTTTCTACACAATGGATGATCTCCTCCACATACGTTTCATCAATAATTTCCTTATCGATCAATACAAGACAGCTTTCGGCGATAGCTTCACGCCAATCCGTGATTTCTTTATCTGGGTAATGAATCAATTGATGGTCAAAAAAGTATTTCAGCAAGAAACTCCCCTTCTTTCTTATAAAAACGACGGAAACGGTGTATCATTTTCAATCGAGAAGACATCTTCAAATCCTCGATAAAAATTAAACTCAAGATCATCTTTATTTGTCGGATAGATGAATTTCCCGCCTACTTGCCAGATATAAGGTTTAAATCCATACTTCAGGCGATCCTTTTTGAATTTCCAAATTTCAGTGATCTCTTTTGGATCAGCCATAAAATTAGACCAAATATCGTAGTGGACAGGAATCACTACTTTTGCATTCAATGACTCCGCCATGCGCAGCATATCAACAGAAGTAACTTTGTCTGTTATACCGCGTGGATTTTCACCATAGGCCCCTAAACAGACATCGATTTTGTGTTCATTACCATGTTTGGCAAATAAATTGGAGTAATGTGAATCTCCTGCATGATAAAGATTCCCTCCTGATGTTTCGAATAAATAGTTTACTGCAATTTGATCCATCTCCTGAGGCATTTTTCCTTTTAATACCTCTTCTGGATCTTCACAAGTGACCAACGCTGTCCGATCAAACGCTTCTAAAGCTACTACATTGATGTCTTTGATTTTGACTGCATCACCTGGCTTTACTGTAATCGTTTTTTCTTCAGGAATTCCCCATTTTTGCCACGTGCGAACCACTTCTTTTGGCCCAATGAATGTTGCTTCAGGACAATTTTGATGAACTGCTGCGGCTGTATGGATATCTAGATGATCGGAATGGATATGTGTAACGATTAAAGCGTCTACATTTTTTATCGCAAAAGGATCGATTACGAAAGGCTGAGTACGTAAATTAGGCTGCATATTTTGAACGCCACTCATACGCATCATCTGATGGCCTTTTTTCATCATGCCATTCCCATGACTACGTTTTCCCGTCCCACACCATAGATCACATAAAATATTCGTTCCTTCATGACTTTTCAGCCAAATTCCCGTACAGCCTAGCCACCACATAGCAAAAGTTCCAGGATCCACTACTTCTGTTTCGATTTCTTCATTCAAGTATGTGCCCCACTCAGGAAATGTTTCTACTAACCACTTTTCTTTTGTTACTTCATTGACAGTTTTACTCATTTGCTTGCTCCCCCCATATCGTTGTTCCAACTTACAAGTAAATATTAATGTGTATCAGCATCCATGAAAACCCTTTTATATGACCGTTTGTTTTTTATATGATTTTCTTTCAGTAATCAATGATTGTTTCAGTATAATAAAGACAGATATGAATGTTTAAATGAACAACTAGTCAAATAAATCCATGGATCAAGATGTCCCTTAGGAGGCAAAAGTCATGAAAAACTCACTTGTCAATATTGAAAAACGTCAAAAAGAAATTTTGGAACTGCTTCAGCAGACTGAACAACTATCAACTTTCGAATTAGCTGAATCCCTTGATGTATCTGTTAGTACGATACGAAGAGATTTAAATTTATTAGAAGAAAAAAACGAGATCATACGCAATTACGGTTATTGTTCTTATAATTACAAAAACCAGACTGATTTTGATCAATCTGGTCCTGAAAGGATTAAACAAGCGATTGCCAGAGAAGCTAGTAAATACATTAACGATTATGATACGCTGTTTATCAATTCTAGCTCGACTGCGTTGAAAACACTGGATTTTCTTCAATCTAACCATTTGACAGTCATTACAAACAACGTGAAAATCAATTACTCTCCGCACAAAGATAATTGTAGTTATATTTTAACTGGTGGAGAGATGCGCTTTCCAAAAGAAGCACTAGTGGGCGACATCGCATTAAATACGATTTCTTCAGTCAATGCAGACATTTGTATCATTGGCTGTAGCGGAGTCGATGTAGTACATGGGGTCACAACAAAGATATTAAATGAATCAACGATCAACGAAATGATGGTCAACAAGACAATCAAATGTAAGATTTTAGTCGCTGATCATCGAAAAATCGGACTGACATCAAAGTTCAAGATTGCTGATATTTCAGTCTTTGATTATTTGATCACTGATAAATTTTGTTCTGAAAAAGTATTAGAGGAGATCAGAAATACGGGGATAAAAACCATTCAAGTAGATTCATTTTAAGAACCAGGACGTAAATATGTAAATAGGATTATCAAAAAAATGAATAACAAATTTATCGATAAATGAAAAACACGCTACGCTCAAATTGATAAAGGAATCCCAAGATGTATCCATCCAATCGATACCATCATAATCTATTGCTTCTTTTATAACCGTTATATGTTGCCTAAATAGGAATCAAACAATATCGAAAAAAGGAGGTGTGACTTTTGTCACACCTCCTTTTTTCGAATAAACGGTATTCAAATCAGAACACTGATTTCACAACCACTTTATTTCAGGTCGTTTTCAATCACCTTTACCGCGTAATCATTTCCGTTGAAACGCGCTATTTTTTTTGCGTCCATATATCTTTCTAAATAATCATCTTCTCCTAATTGCTTATGGCAAGAAGCAATTTCATAAAGCAAGTATTCCAATGCATAAGTCGATTTATGTTTCTTATTATACTCAATACCCTTCTCACATAATTGGATTGCTTTATCATAATCCTCGATTTTACGGTAATAGGTGGCGATATCATAATATACAATGCAGACCATCAGATTATCAAAATCAGTCTCACTCAATATTTTAAGTGTACGCTCCACATAAACTTTCGCAAAATCTAATTCTCCTTTTGACAAGTAGATCATTGCCACGTTTGCAGCTGCTTGTAAGTGATGGATATCTGTTTCGGTCGTTTGTTCCAACACTTGATTAAAATAAAATAATGCTGCATCTGGTTTTTTCGCATAAAGATGATCAAGCAGTCCTTGATAAAATAAAATTTGATTTAAAAGATCAGAATTACTTACTTTTTCCTGATCGATCGTTTGTAAAATTTTATAAGATTCTTGGTATTTTGATACAGAATTCAATGATTGAATCTCATTTATTTTTTTCCTGATTTTGTCTTCTTCTGTTTCTACTAATATATCGGAGATCTCGACATTCAGCTTTTTGCAAAGCGCACTTAAGATATTGATGCCTGGCGACATATTCTTGTTTTCGATATTGCTGACAGTTGCTTGTTCACAAATGCCTTCTGCTAATTGTACTTGTGTTAACCCCTTTTTCTTTCGGTATTCTTTTAGTAATGCTCCATCTACTTTAATCAAAACAATTTCCTTCCCTTTAAAAAATTATTTCTCCTTTATATCATACACAAAAAAAAGTTCTAAACAACCAAAAATGTTTAGAACAGAATAAAAATTTTAATTTTAAAATAATATTCAAATTAAACAACTGGCGTATCTGCTCCTTGATTTCTTTTTGTGTTATCTGAATAATTATCGTTTACAGTTATAACACATAGTGAAAATTGTCATGGCGAGAAAGTCTAAGAATATTTTTAAACATAATTATTTCTTTCTTATGTGTGTATAATGACGACAGCACACCTATCAATTAATATAATTATTTTATTTTTTTATGTTCTCAATCATCATGTTTATTTTTTATGACACAACTTCTCGTATTTATCTGGCACAACATATAAATCGATCAAAAAATTGTTGCGTGTTTTTTTGAAAATTGGAGTTTCAACTTGATTACAAAATTTAAATTTAGAAGTTGTGAAAACAGCGAGAGACAGTTTAATATTCAAAATATACATAGGCTACTCGAACGCTGTGTTTTTTAGTATACTAGTAAGAAACGAAGGGATAGACTCATTCCAATAAGGAGGATTTCATGAAGACAATTCTTTTTGCTCCTGCAGTATTCAATTTAGCTGAGACAACACGAATGATTGAGGTTGCCAAAGCTATGAAAGACCGTTATTACTGTGTATTCTTTGGCTTTTCTAAAACTTTTGCTCCTTTGATCACAGAAAGTGGCTTTGAGTATCATTTACTAGCGCCGATCCTTACGAAAAAACAAGAAGAACAAATCATAAAATTTGACCAGTTGCGTACACTTAAAAACCCTTTTACCAAAGAAATGGTTTCCTCTCGTATCACTAGTGAACAGAGTCTGATTGCTAAGTTTGAGCCTCGACTGATTGTGACAGGTTCGAATGTGACAATTTTTTTATCGGCCCGCAGTAAAAAGATTCCTTTAGTATATGTTAAGCCCTATGCTTTGAGTGAACCTTTTTTTTAATCAGAGCATGCGCTGATGCCCCACGAGTTACGTTTCTTCGGCCCTTTAAGCAATCCCCTTTGGCACTGGACAAAAAAGCGTATAGTAAATACCCGATGGATCCCCAATGCCTTCAAACACGCTGCACAAAGAGAAATGCTTCCTTTACCAAAAACAAGTTTACAAATGATGGATGCTGATCTAAATCTCATCACAACGCCTAAACTATTTTTGGAAGAAGAACAGCTGCCGGAAAATTATCGAATCGTTGGTCCAATTTTTGCTAAGCTCAGTACTTCCTTGCCTGAAGAAGTGCTAACTTTTATACAGCGAAAGCAACAAGAAAGAAAACGTATTATCTATTTCGCAATGGGTAGTTCAGGCAATCCGCGTATGTTACGCAAAATTTTGTTCTTCTTACAAAAACAACCGGATCTAGCGGTTATTGCACCTATTGACTATCTGCTTGATGACATTCAATCTGACTCAGAAGATCTTTTAATAACAGAATATCTGTCTAGTCATCTTTTGCATGAATTCATTGATTTTTCTTTTATCCACGGCGGGGAAGGGACCGTCCAAACTGCCTGTGAATCCGGCAAACCGTTTATCGGTGTGGGGATGCAATTTGAGCAAAGCTGTAATATTGACTATTGTGTAAAATACAGAAACTCAATCGCCCTCACAAAACCAGTGACTGAAAGAAAACTGCAGATTGCTCTGCGCGAAGTTTCTTCACCCAAGATTCGTCAGCAGGCACGCACGCTGCAAGCCGTTTTTCCAATAAATGGTCCACAACAAGCAATTCAAGAAATCGAAACCTTCCTGAGCAACCACCCAATATAGTTTCAAGTAGAAAAAGCTTTTTTAATAGAGACTCAACAGTAATTTCGCTATTCGAGACCCAGACAGTGAAAATACAAAAAAAGTAAATAGTGGATTGAAAAGTTAGAGTTACTTAAATTACGGTGTCTAAAAAACACAAAATCATCCTTAAAATAAAAGATCTGACGCTATCCAAATGAGCATAGGTAGCGTCTGCCATTTATTCTTAGTCAAATTCTTTGACACCTTTCTCTGGTTGGATCATCTCAACGTTTCTTCAAAAGAAAGACCATAATAATTAGGCAAATACATTTTCTTAAAATGTGTCATATAGATCTAGAAGCATCGCTTTGTAGAGATTTGTGCTGCTAGTCCCCTCAACAATTACTAAATCAAATGTAGGATTTACCACTTTATCTTTGATAATCAACCTCCCTCTTCTGTTGAGACAATGATCTCGCAATCCGATGCATACTCCTATATAAACTGCCAGCAATCCCCACATGCTGAGTAGATCATGTCAGAATGTTCTATGTCGTCAGCAACGATACACTAAAAGTCACGTTCACCATGACTGATTGCTATTCCCAGCGCAATTATTTCTATACACGTTTCATGATTTGAATAAACACTCTCATCATACATATTACCATTCATACACCATACTGCAGCCCCTACTATATGGTTGTAAGCTCCCAAATCTATATTTGACTTGATCACTTTGGTAGTAGATCTACTAATTCTAAATCCATTGCTGATAAAATTTTCATTTTTGCCTCCTTCTTTCTGCCAAAACAGTTAAAACAATAATAATCTTTATGTAAAAAAGGGCTGTGACAAAAGCCTTGTCACAGTCCCATATTCCGAATAAACGGTGGTCAAAAGCTTGCATCTGCGGTAATAAGTTCAACCAAACGAAAAATAAGCCAACATTTCACAAAAATTTAAGAAGCAATTTTCGTAAATTTCTTCTTATTTCTTGAAGCTAACCACTTCTGTCACAACCACTTTTAGAACATTTAAAGCTTCGATGTGACAAACCATCTATGCTGCTCGATCATAAAATTGATAGCAAAAATTCCACAAAGTACATATGTCCCCCATGAAAACAAAACATTCATATGCGGTACAATGATCTTTGGAAGAATCACGATCAAAAATGATGCCAGTGCCCAAATCCATCGATTGATTTGAATATGATATGTAGCTAGCATATTCAATATAAGGTGACTAGCCGTTAATAAAAAGATAAAAACAAAAAATAAAATCAGCCAATACATTGTTTCCCACCTTCTAAAAACCAAACTTAGACAGTTTGGACTTCGTTTTCTCCACGACTTTGTTCATCTGACAGCATCTTTTTATCATAAGCTTTTACAAATGGATAATAGATAATAAATGCTATCAATGTGTTGATCATGATCAAGATAACAACACGCCAGTCATTTCCTGCTGAAAGATAACCGCCGATTGGAGCTGGTAATGTCCATGTTGGCAAAACAGTAAATCTATTGACCATTTCTAATTTGACTGCAAAATAACTGATAATAGTCAAAACTAAAGGAACTAAGTTGAACGGGATGAACATGTAAGGATTCAACATCATAGGAGCTCCAAAAATCATGGGCTCATTGATATTGAAGATACCAGGAATAATAGAAAAACGACCAACCTCTTTCAAGAATTTTGATTTACAGAAGAATATAAACAAAACAGATACCACGATCGTTGCTCCTGCACCACCAATTGTTACCGTCCATTGATAAAACTGTTCAGGAGCGATATAGGGTAATTGGGTGGCAGCTGTACCATCTGCCAATGCCTTTGCATTCTCATCCAACATGATCAGCCACATTGGACGAACAACAGCCCCTACAATACTCATGCCATGGATACCAAATGACCACAACAAATGGATCAAAAACATTGGTAGTAAAACACCAAGCAAATTATTCCCTAAAATATTGGTTAAAGGCTCGAATAACGATAATAAGGCAGCGTTTACATCAAAGCCCGCGACGCTTCGAATCAGCCAAGTAATTGTTAAAATGACTGCACCTGGAATCAATGCCTCAAAACTACGGGCAACAGCAGGTGGCACTTGTTCTGGCATTTTGATAGTAATATTTCGATTTTTAAAGAAACGATATACTTCCACTGCAAAAATCATAGATAAGATCCCCGCAAACATCCCAGATGCTCCCAAAGAACTCATAGGTAAGACCCAGCCAAGAGGTGCCTCTTCAGGAGTTAAAACGTTTACAGGAACTTGTAACATAAAGAACGTTCCTAAAGATAATATACCACCTGTCACACTATCTAATCCATATGATTTAGCTAGATCCGAACCCATAACAAAAGTTGCATAAATAGCCATCAATCCCATCGTCATCCTAAAGGGTAAAACAATCGTTGCCGAATAAGGGGCAATAAATTCATTCCATCCAGGAAACGGTAAATTGATAAAGACCATAAAAAATGTCCCAATCAAAATCAATGACAATGTTGAAACAACCCCATTACGAATTGCTAATAAATGACGCTGTGTACCAATTTTTGCCATTGGTGGGACAAGTTTCTCTTCGACCCATTTCATCAGCTTTTCCACTAAAACCACTCCTTTTCAATAAAATATGAACCATTCATTGCATGACAACGCAAAGAATGTTCATAACTAATTATATAATTAAGAAATTTTATTTCAATATATTCTCTTAAATAATCAAATTTATTTTTAAGAATCCTGAAAATAAGTTTTCTAAATCATAGGAGCAACAAAAAAATTCGATAATTAACAAAAATCAAAATGATTAAATCTAGTGATTGAAACATATCATTTTAAAAAAATTTTGTAAATTCACCCATAAATATCACCCTATTTAACTTTTTTCATCGTACACTAAAATTCAAAACAACTATCTTTAATCTTTACTTCTTGGTTTTGTTTTAATAAATTTCCTTCAAAAATGCCTGGAGAAACTACAATGATCACCGTATCTTTTTGTGCTTGCTCCAACTTCTTCAAATCTATAATAGCTAACAGTGTCCCTTCTTTTACCTCCTGGTTACTTTCAACCCGTATATGAAACGGACTTCCTTCGAGTTCAACTGTATCTAAACCCATATGGATCAGTATTTTTCTGCCAGATTCACTTTCGATCGTTATGGCATGTCGGGTAGGAAATATATTATCGATTATTCCTTTAACTGGCGCATGGATATATCCATCATGATTCGTTATAGCGTATCCAACTCCTATCATTTTTGAAGAAAAGACCTCGTCTTTTACTGCTGTTAATGGAATAATTTGACCACTAGCTACAGCTTTTAGAATGTTTCTTGTTTTAAAGAAATGCACTTTTTATCACCTCTACTTTAATGCTGGCCAATATTTTTTGTTTACTTTGATCATTTCATCTAGTATTTTTTTTGCGACTCTGGCATTTGGTACGGTTTGATTCAATGTAAATGCTTGTAAAGCTTTTTGATAAGAACCTTCAAAGTAAGCATCTACTAGTAACTTCTCTGCTGCAACTTGTGCCTCCATCAATCCTTTATGAAAATCACTGATTGGTTTTCTTAGTGTAATTGGCTCCACACCAGTTGCACCAACATATGCCGGTATTTCAACAACTGCATCTGACCGTAGATTCGGAATCGCCCCTTGATTAGGAACGATTAGCATAAAGCGACGACGATCATCATTCAACAAGGAAATAGCTATATCGACGATATATTGTCCATGCTCCCCAAAATTAAAGTTCAATACTTCTTCCACAATACCGCGGCGTATTTTATCAGCCATTTCTTTGGTATTTTTCTCTCGTCCATCCATGACCATATTAGCACGTGTATACTCTTTGTCAGTATGCTCAACGACCATATCAGGATATAAGTAATACTCTAAGTAATTATTCGGGATATTACTTGGAAAATTTTTCGTGATGACTGACATCATTTGAAAGGTTTTTTGCCAAGTTTTGTCTCCTATATTAAAATCGGCGACTTGCATTTCTTTTGTTATTAGTTTTTCAATAATCTCTGGCATAATTTCTCGTTGCAATTCTTTATCATAAATCGATGTATACCAGCCAAAGTGGTTTAAACCATAATACGTAACGATCCAATTCTTACGATCATAACCGTAATTCACTGCAATCGTTTCTTCAATTGAAATAGTCATATCACAGGCATTAATCATTTTTACATTCGGATATTTACGACGAACAGCTTCAGAAACGATCGACTCTGGATTTGTATAATTCAAAATCCATGCTTTGGGGGCATAGTCTTGTATATGATCAACAATTTCCAATAAACCTTTGATTGAGCGCATCCCATAAGCAAATCCTCCGAGTCCACACGTTTCTTGTCCTACTAATCCATGTTTAAGTGGAATCTTTTCGTCCTTTTCTCGCATCTCCAATCCTCCAACACGAATTTGGGAGAAAACAAAATCGCATCCTGTAAAAGCAAGCTTTGGATCATCCGTTGCACGAATGCGAATATTTGAAAAACCTTTTCTTTTCAGCATAAATTTAACAATCAAGTACATATCCATATTTCTTTCTTCATCAATATCATATAAACGTATTTCAGATAATGGCAACCGTTTTTCATTGTTCAAAATGGCTTGAACGATTCCTGGTGTATACGTACTCCCGCCTCCAGCTATAGTGATAATCTGTTTTTTCATCATCATCTTTTCCTTTCTATTCTTCTAATAATTTATTGAATTCTGCCATAACATAAGTCACTTCTAAGCCGATGATAATTTGATAATTTTTTTCAGTTGGTTTAATGATCCCGCTTATCCCTAATTGCTTGATTCGCTGTTCCTCGACCATGGTGGGATCCACTACCTCTACCCGTAGGCGTGTATTACAACTATAGACATCCAGGATATTGGCTTTTCCTCCAAACGCTTGTAGCATTTTTGTTGCCATATATTCATAATTTTTACTTGCTAACCCTAACTCTTTTTCTTCTAAGGTTACTTCATTGCCAAACTCTGCCTTAGCTTCACGTCCTAATGTCTGAATGTTTCTCTTATTGATCAAATAATAAAAAGTAACGTAATACAAGGCAAAAAAGAAAATTCCGATTGGAAGAATCAAAATAGCATTGGTAGCGATTCGAAAATTGATGAGATAATCAACAATACATGCTCCGAATGTAAAACCAATTCGTATATTGAATAAGTAACAGACAATCCCTGCTAAACCGGCAAAAAGTGCATGGATCACGTACAACATAGGAGAAAGAAACATGAAACTAAATTCAACAGGCTCAGTGATATTTGCAATAAATGAAGTTCCTGCACCGCTTCCCATGATTCCTTTGACCATCTCTTTATTTTCTTTATAAGCTGCTTTATAGATAGCTAGACATATAGCTGGTATACCAAACATCATTACTACAAAAAAACCTGATAAAAACAGTCCAGCCTGAGGATCTCCGTTGATAAAGCGTGTCATCTCTCCTCTGAAAACTTCCTTGCTAGGAGATGTATAGCTTCCTAAATCGTAATAAATATACGTATTCAACACATGGTGCAGTCCAAAGGGGATCAGCAAACGATTCAAAAACATAAATATCCCCACACCTAATGCTCCCATATCAACGAGCAGTTTTGCAAAATTATCAATCCCAATTTGGATGAGCGGCCAGATAAAGCCCAAAAAAACAGCTGCGATTGTTTGTAGAATCATCACCATAGTCAATGGGAATTTTTCGCCCGCAAAATAAGAAAAAACTACTGGTAATTTTTGTTCTTTAAAGCGATTATACGTCCATGCCGCTACTAAACCGGAAATAATTCCACCAAAAATCCCCATATTCACTTCTGGGTCCATAATTTCTAAGCCTTTTTTCAAGGTAGCAATCGCTAAAAAACCAGTAAGTGCAGGTATTCCTTTGTCCTTATTTTTGACAAAACCGATTGCAACTCCTATAGCAAATAAGATATCCAAGTTTCCAAAAACGGCATTTCCAGCTGCACCAATTACTGGGATGTTCAGCATATCATCAGCTGATAAACGCATGATCAATCCCGCTAATGGCATCGCTGCAACTGGAAGTAGCATCGCTCTTCCAAGCTTCTGCACATTTGATTTAACATTCATTTTTATTCCTCCTCTATTAAATATCCTCATATGTTACTAACTCAATCAAAGGATCATTTTTCACTTTTTGAGCAAATGCTGAATGAATTAAAAATTCGACTTGGTGGGTACGAGGATACACAAAACTTGAACCATTTAACAATTCCTGATCCAAATACGCTGCGTGACACATGACTTCGATCGTTTTATCTTCTCTCAGTATCATGAGTAAACTTGCCAAATATTCTTCCACACTCGTATTGATTTGTCGTTTTTTTTCATCAGTTTCTCCTACGACATCGAAACAAGGCTCAAAATAATCGACATGACGAACTTCATCTTTTCGTTCAAAGTTGCTCCGAACCGGCAAATCATATTTTTTTGCTAATGTAACAACTACCTCCTGATTTTCATCCAAAGTATGAGTATGATGATGACTGTCTAAATGAGTTGGTATGATCCCCGCATGATAAATTTTTTGAATCTGAGCATTCCATTCCTGATACAGTTGATCTTTGTCAATGTTAAATGGATGCTGATAATAAGATAAGGATCTGAACTCTCCGCTTTCCATAAGAGTATCGACAGTTTTGAGAAGTGGTTTGCCACACGTCAATGTTAAATGGACTCCTACACCTAGCCTAGGCATTTCCTTTCTTAATTTCACAGCGTGCTCGAAACCCGGCATATTTGCCATCAATGTAGTTGATGTCAAAATTCCTCGCTGATAAGCATCCATAATCCCATAATTCACACCATGGCTATAGCCAAAATCATCCGAATTAAAAATCACTTTTCCCATTTCATTCTCCTTCTTTTTTCTACTAAAATAGGCGCAACCAAATAATCATAGTCCATTTACTATGTGTCATTTGGTTGCGCCTATAGATAGTTACGCCCTTATTTTAATAGATTCGTGCTAGATGAATTGCCAAATAGATGATTTCATTTTCTTGAATGGCAAGTTGAAATTGCTGTTCGATGATATCTTTAATCTTTAGTGCTGTACAATACGCTTTGCTATGTTTAAATGTTTCAGTAAAAAAACCAATATTTTCTACTGGCGTTTCTTCCTGATAAATCAAGCGTTTAACCAGGAATTTGATATGAACCATTAAGCGATGATAAGTCAGTGATTCTTTATCATAAACGTTTGAATAGGATTTTTCTAGATGGGACAAAATCGTGGTCGTCATTTCTACTATTTTTAAGCTCTTTAAACTATTAGGCTCTCCTAGCTCAGCATTAATGATATGCATAGTGATGAATCCTACTTCATTTGACCCTAACTCGGTTTGATATCGATGATTGATTCGCTCGACCACTTCTACTGCTATATCATATTCATTTGGATAAAGGAATCTCATTTCTGGCAACATAATTGCTGTGACATCTCTATCTTCTCTTTTTCGTTGAATAGCAAAATAAATATGATCTGTCAATGTAATATAGATATTTGAATCTAATGGAGAGGAGATCCTAGCTGTTATCAGTTCAATCACTTCTTCCGCAAAATCCATAAATTCGATTGGAATCTGCGAGACTATCTCACTGAATCGTTTGATCTTTTCTTTAGAATCTAATACAAATAATTTGTCAGCATCCTCAACATCAAATGGCTTACTCACTTTAGCAGAAAAGCCAATCCCTTTCCCCATCGCAATTTTTTCTATTCCATCGTCATCGATCAATACAGCATTATGATTCAGCTTTTTCATCACATACACCGTTAATTCACCTCCTCTATATGATAAAACAAAACAACTTGCAGACTCCTTCATACATATTTTTGTCTCCAAACAATTTTTAAAGACAAAAAACGACCTAAGAAAGAACCCTTTCTTAGGTCGTGCCTAATTGAATAGTAGCACCCTACATAATTTACAAAAATAGTTTAACACATAATAAAAGCGTTATCAATATCTTTTTTACTCGTTTTATGATACTACTTGTATCGAATTGATTTGGAGGTAATTACATAAAAACAAAAAAAATATAGCAACTCTCTATAAGAAAGTTGCTATATTGATAATTATACCGGCGGCCGGGGTCGAACCGGCACGTCCTCAACGGACACTGGATTTTGAGTCCAGCGCGTCTGCCAATTCCGCCACGCCGGCAAATTTAAAAATAATAACTGGGGTAGCTGGATTCGAACCAACGCATGAGGGAGTCAAAGTCCCTTGCCTTACCGCTTGGCTATACCCCAAGAATAAAGGGCGAATGATGGGAATCGAACCCACGAATGCCGGAGCCACAATCCGGTGCGTTAACCACTTCGCCACATTCGCCATCATAAAAGATGTTATTTAATTTCTCAATAAAAAACTAAGATGAAGACATCTTAGTCAATACCGGCGGCCGGGGTCGAACCGGCACGCCCTCAACGGGCACTGGATTTTGAGTCCAGCGCGTCTGCCAATTCCGCCACGCCGGCAAGTTGATTTATTAGTACTAAGGCGGTAACCGGATTTGAACCGGTGATGAAGGTTTTGCAGACCTCTGCCTTACCACTTGGCTATACCGCCATTATACTATTATCAATCTATAAAATAAAGAATAAATTATAGAAACTGGGGTAGCTGGATTCGAACCAACGCATGAGGGAGTCAAAGTCCCTTGCCTTACCGCTTGGCTATACCCCAAGAATAAAAAGGGCGAATGATGGGAATCGAACCCACGAATGCCGGAGCCACAATCCGGTGCGTTAACCACTTCGCCACATTCGCCATGGCAGGGGCAGCAGGAATTGAACCCACACTAACGGTTTTGGAGACCGCTGTTCTACCTTTAAACTATGCCCCTATAAAATGGAGGAGAGTGGATTCGAACCACTGAACCCTAAGGAACGGATTTACAGTCCGTCGCGTTTAGCCACTTCGCTACTCCTCCATGGTGGCGCGGGACAGAATCGAACTGCCGACACACGGAGCTTCAATCCGTTGCTCTACCAACTGAGCTACCGCGCCATATTTTAAAATTATTAATTGAATAACAAGAACGACGGTTCCGACGGGAATCGAACCCGCGATCTCCTGCGTGACAGGCAGGCATGTTAACCCCTACACCACGGAACCAGTTCATTATGGAGGTTAACGGGATCGAACCGCTGACCCTCTGCTTGTAAGGCAGATGCTCTCCCAGCTGAGCTAAACCTCCAACATTCAATTAAAATGACCCGTACGGGATTCGAACCCGTGTTACCGCCGTGAAAGGGCGGTGTCTTAACCGCTTGACCAACGGGCCAGGTAAATTTGCTACGGAGAGTAAGGGATTCGAACCCTTGAGACA